>NZ_SMGH01000007.1:0-438465 GCF_004346855.1 Curtobacterium sp. PhB136 | reverse complement strand
CGGTCACATTCCGAACCCGGAAGCTAAGCCTCTCAGCGCCGATGGTACTGCAAGGGGGACCTTGTGGGAGAGTAGGACGCCGCCGGACTCAACGTTGCAAGAACAGGGAACCCCCGACCAGTACTGGTCGGGGGTTTTCTGCGTTTAGGATCAGCCGAGGACGGAGGAACGATGACCCACACCTGGCCACCGCTGCCGGAAGGTTCTCGCCTGGCGCTGCGCGAGATCCTGATCCACGGGACGCTCTCGCGTGCGGAGATCGCGCGGTCGCTCGGGTTGTCGCGTGCGAGCCTGACGCGGGCGATGCGGGTGCTCGTCGGACACGGCATGGTGTCCGAGATCGGCACGGACGTCCGCGGTGCCACGGGCCGGCCCTCGGAGCTCCTGCAGGCGAGTTCCGGCACGTGGGAGTTCCTCGGCATCAAGCTCACGAAGGACCGGCTGTACGCCGCCGTGACGGACCTCGGCGGCCGCGTGCTCGCCCTCCACGAGGAGGGGATGCCGTCCACCACGGCAGAGGACGTCGCCGACCAGATCACGGCCGTGCACGAGCGACTCCGCGGGGTGCACCCGGCGGTGTGCGCGATCGGGGTCTCCCTGCCCGGTGACGTGCTGACCCGTGGAGGAGAGGCCGTGGTGTCGTCCTCCCCGTTCCTCGGCTGGACGGACGTGCCGTTCGCGCGGATGCTCACCGAGCGCACGGGTCTGGCCGCCTTCACGGCGAACGACGTGCACGCGCTCACGGCGAAGGAGCACTGGTTCGGTGCCGGTGCCGGGCGCCGCTCGATGGTCCTCGTCACGGTGGGTGAGGGTGTCGGGCTGGGGCTGATCGCCAACGGCGAGGTGTCGACGGGGGAGCATGGGCGCCTCGGGCGGATCGGGCACGTCCCGGTGCTCGGCGGCGGTCCGGACTGCGGTGTCGGGCACGCCGGGTGCGCCTCGAGCTACCTGCCGAGCCCGGTGATCGTGCGGAACTCGGGCCACGTCGGTGCCACCTACGACGAGGTCGTCGAGCTGGCCCGGACCGGTGACGCCGCGGCGCTCCGGGCGTTCGAGGACGCCGGCCGTGCGCTCGGCGTGGTCCTGTCCACGGTGGTGCTCGTCGCGGACCCGGCGGCGATCGTCCTCACGGGTGACGGGCTGCCGGTGTACGACATCGCGCGGTCGAGCGTGGACGAGGCGCTCCGGGGTGCGATGGCGCCGTACACGGACCCGGTCACGGTCGAGGTGCAGCCGTTCGAGTTCTCCGAGTGGGCGCGGGCCGGCGCGGTACTCGCGATCCGCCAGCTGCTGGGCGTGTAGGGACTTAGTTACACCCGTTGACAAACCTCCCGTGAGACGGGAGGCTGGTGCGCGTGAACGCAGCACCAACCGTCTCGTGGCCCACCGATGGCCTGTCGTTCGGCGGCGACTACAGCCCCGAGCAGTGGCCCCGCGAGGTCTGGGACGAGGACGTCCGACTGATGCGCGAAGCCGGGGTGAACCTGGTCACCGTCGGGGTGTTCTCCTGGGGGCTGCTCGAGCGGTCGCCGGGCGAGTACACGTGGGGCTGGCTCGACGACGTCCTCGACCTGCTGCACGCGAACGGCATCGCCGTCGACCTCGCGACGCCGACCGCGGCGCCGCCGAGCTGGCTCCTGAGGGCACACCCCGAGGTCCTGCCGGTCGACCGGGACGGCACCCGCCAGCACCCAGGTGGTCGCCTCGGCTGGTGTCCGGACTCGCCGGTGTTCCGGGAGCACGCGCGCCGCATCGTCGACGCCGTGGCCGAGCGGTACGGCAAGCACCCCGCCGTGCGGCTCTGGCACGTCAGCAACGAGCTCGGCGGCGGGAACGCCCGCTGCGCCTGCGACGCCTCCGTCGCGGCGTTCCGGGTCTGGCTCCGGCAGCGGTACGGCACGATCGACGCCGTCAACGCCGCCTGGGGCACGGCCTTCTGGGGGCACACCTTCACCGACTTCGACGAGGTGTCGCTCCCGCGCGGCCCGCGGAACGGCGCACCGAACCCGGGGCTCTTCCTCGACGCCGAACGGTTCTCCTCGGACTCGCTCCTGGCCCACTACCAGCTCGAGAAGGCCGCGATCGAGGTGCACTCCGACGTCCCTGTGACGACGAACTTCATGGTCGGCGCGGCCTCCCAGGTCGTCGACTACGCGGACTGGGCGAAGCACGTGGCGATCCCCGCGAACGACCACTACACGATCGTCGACGACGCCCGACGCGAGCAGGACCTCGCCGCGGCGGCCGACCGGATGCGCGGCATCACCGCCGGGCGCCGGCCGTGGCTCCTCATGGAGCACTCGACCGGCGGACCGAGTTGGCAGGAGCGCAACCGGGCGAAGGAACCGGGGGAGATCCTCCGGAACTCGCTCGCGCACGTGGCCCGCGGGTCCGACGGTGCGCTGTTCTTCCAGTGGCGCGCCTCGACGGCCGGCGCCGAGCAGTTCCACTCCGCGATGCTGCCGCAGGCCGGCACCCGCACCCGGGTCTGGCGCGAGGTCACCGCGCTCGGCCGCGCGATGCAGGCACTCGCTCCGGTGCAGGGCAGCACGGTCGAGCCGGCGCGGGTGGCGATCGTCGTCGACGAAGCGTCCGGCTGGGCGATGCAGACGGGCCTCAAGCCGCACCGGGCGCTCCGCTACGCCCGGGAACTCCGTGCCTGGCACCGCGCGTTCTTCGACCGCCAGGTCCTCACCGACGTGGTGCCACTCGACGCGGACCTCGACGGCTACGACGTGGTGGTGCTCCCGACGCTGCTGATCGTCGACGACACCGCTGCCGCCCGGCTCGCCGCCGTGGTCGACCGCGGGGCCACCCTCGTCGTCACGTACCTGTCCGGCGTCGCCGACGAGCATGCCCGCATCCGCACCGGCGGGTACCCGGGCGCCTTCCGCGACGTCCTGGGCGCGTGGTCCGAGGAGTTCACCCCGCTGCAGCGCGGGGAGCGCTGGTCGCTCGACGACGGCGAGACCGTCACCGACTGGGCCGAGGCGGTCGTCGTCGAGGACGCCGAGGTCGTCCTCGCGTACACCGACGGTCCGCTGGCCGGCCGGGCAGCGGTCACGCGCCGCGCCGCCGGCGGCGGCGCCTGGTACGTCGCAGCGGCCCTCGCGGACGACAGCATCCAACGGCTCGTGGACCGGATCGTCGAGGAGCGAGCGGTCCCGCGGACCGTCACCGGGCCTCCCGGCCTGGAGGCGGTGCGTCGCGTCGGACGCGACGGTTCCGCGTTCCTGTCCCTCGTCAACCACCGTGCGGACCCCGTCACGGTGCTCGCGTCCGGGACGGACCTGCTCGACGGCTCCGGCCACGGGCCGGAGACCGTCGTGCCCGCGGGCCGCGTCCGCGTGCTCCGCGAGGAGCCGGTCTCGTGAGCATCGTCGAGCGGGACACGACCGCGGCCGCGGTGCCGGCACTCCCGGCCCGACGGGTCCACGTGCTCCGCGCGGCAGGGGTGTCGCTCGTCCTCGTGACCGCCGCCGACGGCCTGCCCGAGGTGCTGCACTGGGGCCGCGACGTCGGACCCGTCGACGTCGCCGACACCGACGAACTGCTGCTCGCGCTCGGTCGGCCGATCTCGCCGAGCGCGTTCGACGCGCCGTGGCCGCTCACCGTGCTGCCCACCGAACGGGACGGCTGGGAGGGGCGCCCCGCGATCGCCGGGCACGTCGAGGGGCTGCCGCTCGTGCCGCGGTGGCGCGACGTCGAGGTGACCTCGACGCCGCGCGAGGCCGTGGTCACCGCGGACTCCGAGGAGCTCGCACTCCGCAGCGTGTTCGCCCTCGACGACGCCGGCGTGCTCCGGGTGCGCCACACCGTCACGAACCGCGGCGTCCGGGCCGTGCACCTGCAGGCGCTCGAGGCCGTGCTGCCCGTCGGGGAGCGGGTCTCGGAGGTGTTCGACCTCGCGGGCCGCTGGACCCGGGAGCGCACGCCACAGCGTCGCGCGCTGCCCCAGGGCAGTCACGCCCGGGAGAGCCGCCGCGGCCGGACGGGACACGACGCGCCGACGTTGCTCGTGCTCGGGACGCCCGGGTTCGACGACGCCTCCGGTGAGGTCTGGGCCGTGCACCTGGCGTGGAGCGCGGACTCCGTGCACCGCCACGACGTGCTCGCCGAGGCCCGACCGGTCCTCGGTGCGGGGGAACTGCTGCGTGCCGGCGAGGTCGTACTCGGCGCCGGCGAGGACTTCACGGCGCCCGACGCGGTGTTCGTGTGGAGCGACGAGGGGCTCGACGGGATGTCCGCGCGCCTGCACGACTCGCTGCGCGCACGCCCCGGGCACCCGAGCCGCCCGCGGCCCGTCGTGCTCAACACCTGGGAGGCGGTCTACTACCGGCAGGAGCTGGCGCCGCTCGTCGCACTCGCCGAGACGGCCGCGGACATCGGGGTCGAACGGTTCGTGCTCGACGACGGCTGGTTCCTCGGCCGGCGCTCGGACGACACCTCGCTCGGGGACTGGCGGGTGGACCCGTCGGTGTGGCCGGACGGTCTCCGCCCGCTGGTCGACCGGGTCCGCGACCTCGGCATGGAGTTCGGGCTGTGGTTCGAACCGGAGATGGTGAGCCCGGTCTCCGAGCTCGCCGTCGCGCACCCGGAGTGGCTGCTGCAACGCCCCGACGACGACGTCCGCACGTGGCGGAACCAGTACGTGCTCGACATGGCGAACCCGCTCGCGCGGGCGTTCGTCCTGGAGAGCATGTCGGCCGTGATCGGCGAGCACCACGTCGACTTCGTGAAGTGGGACATGAACCGGGACATCGTGCACGCCGTGCACGCCGGACGCGCGGGCGTCGACGCGCACACCCGCGGGGTCTACGCGCTGATGGACAGCCTGCGCGCGCGGCACCCCTGGCTGGAGATCGAGGCGTGTGCGAGCGGGGGCGGCCGGGTCGACCTCGGGGTGCTCGAGCGCACCGACCGGGTCTGGCCGTCGGACACCAACGACGCGATGGAACGCCTCGCGATCCAGCGGTGGACCGAGGCGCTGCTGCCGCTGGAGCTCATCGGCGCGCACGTCGGCCCCGAGGTCTCGCACACCACCGGGCGCCACCTCGACCTGGACTTCCGGATGGCGGTGTCGCTGTTCGGCTCGGCCGGACTCGAGACCGACGTCACGCGGCTGACCGCCGAGGAGCTCGACCGGCTGCGGGCCTGGACGACGCTGTACAAGCGGGTGCGCGGGCTGCTGCACACCGGGCGGCTGCGGCACCTCGACCTCGGGGACCCGGGGCTCGCGACCACGTCGGTGGTGTCGGTCGACCGGGGGAGTGCGCTCGTGCGCGTCGCCCGGACCGTGACCGGGCCGCAGTCCCTCGCGGTGCCGCTGCGTGTGCGCGGGCTCGACCGGGCGCGGCGCTACCGGATGGCCCCGGCCGCGGGGCTCGGCGTGCCGCACGGGCTCGACATGGTGCCGCCGCCGTGGCTCGGGCGCGGGTACCTGGAGCTCTCCGGTGCCGTGTTCGAGGACGTCGGGGCCCGGCTGCCGATGCTCGCGCCGGGCACCGCGATCGTGCTCGAGTTCACCGCGCTCGACTGACGCGCGGTCGAGCGGGCGATGTGCCCGGGTGGGTCGAGGACCGCACCCGGGCACATCGCCCGATCGTCGTCAGCGCAGCGAGCCGGCGTGCCGGAGGACCTCACGAGTGAGCAGCGCCGCCGTGTCGATGCCGGGAGCGCCCGTCACCGTGAACGTCACGGACTCGCCGGGCAGCAGTGACACCAGGCCGTCGTCCACCCGGGCCGCCGCGTCCACCCGGTCCGGGAAGAGCGCGACGTCCCGCGCGTAGGCCGTGGCCGTCACGGTGACCCGGGCGCCGTCCGGCGTCGGGGACACCGCGGTGGTGAACGGGGACGCGGGCAGCGCCTGGTCGACGACCTCGGCGAAGTCGAACACCGTGCGGCCGAGCGGCCCGGTGACGACGAGCACCTCGGACGCCGGATCCCCAGCTTCCGCGAGCGACGACGGCAGCGACACCCGCGCGGCATCGGCGACGTCGACGGACACCGGGAAGGACTCGGCCGCGAGCGGGGTCCCGTCGAAGCGGACCCGCGCGACGTGGACCTCGCCGGACACCGCGGCCCCCGACCCGTTCACCACGACCACGTCCAGGCCAACACCGGCAGCGCCCGGCTGCACCGTGACGAGCACCGGCTGGTACGCCTGACGCACCGCGTACCAGACGGGCTTCCGGATCCCCGCGTGGTCGACGAGCGCCCAGGACACCACGGGCCAGTCGTCGTTGAGCTGCCACACGATCATCCCGGTGTTGTCCGGCGTCCGGGAGCGGAACCACTCCATCCCGAACCGGATCGCGTGCGCCTGGTTCAGTTGCGCCGCCCAGTGCCAGTCCTCGATGGACGCGGGCGAGGGCAGGTGCCCACGCATCCCGTCCGCGAGCTTCCGGTTGCCCTGGTCCGCCTTCTGGTGCACGAGCATCTCGTGCCCGTCCGGGTCGAGCGGCTCGTCGTGCACGACGGCGGTCAGGGTCGACCACGCGGGCGGCCCCTGGAACCCGAACTCCGCGACGAAGCGCGGCTCCCAGTCGGCGTAGTGCCGGTAGTCGAGCCGGTTCCAGACGTCCCAGATGTGCACCGTGCCGTTGCGGTCGTCGTTCGGCGTCAGGTACTCGTCGAACGAGAACGGGCTGCCCGGCGTGTACGGCCGGGTCGGGTCGAGTTCCGCGACGACGGCGGGCAGCAGCGACCGGTAGTACCCGTTGCCCCAGGTCCGGCCGACGAGTGCGCGCCGCCAGCCCCACTCGGCGTACGCGACGAGGTTCTCGTTGTTGCCGTTCCACACCACGAGCGACGGGTGCCGGCTGAGGCGGGTGACGGCCTCGCGGACCTCGGGCTCGACCTCGTCGGCGAGCCAGGGCTCCTCGGCGTAGGCGGCGCAGGCGAACAGGAAGTCCTGCCAGACCAGGACCCCGAGCTCGTCGCAGCGGTCGTAGAACTCGCGGGACTCGTAGATCCCGCCGCCCCACACCCGGAGCAGGTTCATGTTGGCGGCGATCGCGTCCTCGATCCGCTCGTGGTAGCGCTCCGGCGTCATCTCGGTCAGGAACGCGTGGTCCGGGATCCAGTTCGCCCCGCGGACGAGCACCGGCCGGTCGTTCACGCGGAGGAGGAACGGTGCCCCGCCCTCGTCGGCGGCGGTGTCGAGCGTCACGGTGCGGAACCCGACGCGGCCGGTCCAGACGTCGTCGCCGACCTCGACGGTCACGTCGTACAGGGGCTGGTCGCCCTCGCCGCGCGGCCACCACACCGCCACGTCCGGCACCTCCAGACGGAGCGTCGCGGACCCGCCTTCGACGCGGCGCACGCCGGTGATCCGGACGGGAGGCTCGGTGTCGGCACCGGGTGACGCTGTGGACGCGCGGTGCGGGGCCACGGTGATCCGAGCCTCCAGGCCGGGTGTGACGGTACCGGCTGCAGACGCAGCGTCCGCAGACGCGACCGGTGCGGCTCCGATGGCCTGGCGGAACACGCCGGCGCCGCCGGCGGACTCGACGTCGACGTGCGCCGTCAGGACACCGGTGGTGCCGTCGACGTCGACGAGCGGGCGGACGGCGGCGATCCGGGCGCCGCTCCAGGACTCGATGCCGATCGAGCGCCAGATGCCGCTCGTGGCGACGTCGATGCCCCAGTCCCACCCGAAGTTCGACGCGTTCTTGCGGAGCGCGTTGTACGGGTGGTGGTTGACGTGCGGGAGCTCGCCGCCGTGCAGCTCGGACAACCGTTCGGCCGCGGGTACGGGTGCGTCGAAGGTGACCACGAGCTCGTTCGTGCCGGGGCGGAGCAGGTGCCCGACCGGGAAGCGGTACGAGCGGTGCTGGTTCGCGGTCGTGGCGACGACGATGCCGTTCACCTCGATCGTGGCGAGGGTGTCCAGGCCCTCGGCGACCAGGTCGTGCCGCTCGGCGTCGGGTGCCGCCCAGTCGAAGGTGCGCCGGTACCGCCAGACGGTGTCGCCGATCCACTGCGTCGCGGCCTCGTTGTCACCGTCGAACGGGTCGGGGATCAGGCCGGCGCGGAGCAGGTCCGTGTGTGCGCAGCCGGGGACCACCGCCGCGATCGGGGCGGTCGGTGCCTCGGCCGGGCCGTGCACCGCCTCGAGGGTCCACGTGCCGTCCAGTGTCGTCCGCTCCATCGCGTCTCCAGTGCTCGTCGGGCCGCGTCGTCGCCGCCTCTTGACCGACTTAGTTTATGCGTGTAACAATCACGCTCACAACGTGGACCTGCGACGACGCAGACCGAGAGGACAACGATGTTCAAGACAACCCGTTCGCGGCTCGCCATCGGCGCGGCCGTGCTCCTCGCCGGGAGCCTCGCGCTCACCGGCTGCAGCTCGAGCGGCAGCGCCAGCACCACCGACGACGCCGCCTCGACCCTCATCGCGTACACCGGCCAGTCCGGCGACTACCAGATCAACTTCAACCCGTGGTCGCCGTCGAACATCGGTGGCGTCGGCACGATCTACGAGTCGCTGTTCTTCATCACCAACGTGAACAACAACGACCCGAAGCCGCTCCTCGGCAAGTCCTACGAGTGGAACGGCGACGGCACGCAGCTGACCATCACGCTCCGCGACGGCGCGACCTGGAGCGACGGCAAGCCCTTCACCTCGAAGGACGTCGTCTTCACGCTCGACATGCTCAAGAAGCAGAAGGCGCTGAACTCGATCGGCTACGACGGCACCGCGAAGGCCGACGGCGACGACAAGGTCGTGGTCTCGTTCGACAAGCCGTCGTTCGTCCTCGGCCCGAACCTGCTCGGCAAGACCTGGATCGTCCCCGAGCACCTCTGGAAGGACATCGACCCGACCACGGACGTCGTCCGGAAGCCCGTCGGCACCGGCCCGTACACGCTCGGTACCTTCAAGGCGCAGGCGTTCACGCTCGAGGCCAACAAGAAGTACTGGGGCGGCGCCCCCGCCGTGAAGACGGTCCGCTACCTCTCGCTGTCCGGCAACACCGCCGGCGCCGACGCGCTCGCACAGGGCTCGATCGACTGGCAGACCGGCCCGGTGCCGAACATGGACGACATCGCCGCCAAGTACCCCGGCTACGACGGCATCACCATCCCGCAGAACCAGATGGCGCTGCTCACCTGCTCGTCCACCGCGCTCGGCTGCACCGGCCCGCAGACCGACCCGGCCGTGCGGCACGCGATCGCCGACGCGATCAACCGCAAGCAGCTCAACTCGCTGGCCTTCGAGAACACCGCGAGCGAGATCTCGCCGACCTTCGCCCTCACCGGCACGCAGAAGGCCACTATCTCGAAGGACGTCGACCCGGCCGTGATGCCGTCCTCCGCCGACACCGCCGCAGCCGACGCAGCGCTGAAGGGTGCCGGCTACGCCAAGGGCGCCGACGGCATCTACGCCAAGGACGGCAAGAAGCTGTCCCTGACCGTCGAGGTCGTCACCGGCTGGACCGACTACATCACCGCCATCGACACGATGACCCAGCAGCTCAAGGCCGCCGGCATCGAGCTCAAGGCGCAGCAGTCGTCGTGGAACGAGTGGACCGACAAGAAGACCAAGGGCAACTTCCAGCTCGCGATCGACTCGCTCGGCCAGGGCCCGGCATCGAACCCGTACTACCTCTACAACAACTACTACTCGACGGCGAACACCGCGAAGGTCGGCGAAGCCGCCCCGATGAACATCGCCCGCTACAGCAACCCGGACGTCGACGCGGCGCTCGCGAAGCTCGCGACGATCAACCCGACCGACACCGCGGCGACGCAGCCGGAGTTCGACACCATCCAGCAGCACATCGTCGAGGACATGCCCTACATCCCGGTGATGACCGGCGGCACGACGAGTGAGTTCCACTCGGCGAAGTTCACCGGCTGGCCCACCGAGAAGGACCTCTTCGCCTTCCCGGCCGTCTGGGCGAGCCCGGACAACGCCGAGATCTTCAAGGCGCTGAAGCCGGCGAAGGGCTGATCACGATGGGATCGCGACCGAGGGGCACTCGACGATGACCTACTTCCTGCGCAAGATCGGCTTCTACGTCGTCGCACTCTGGGCGGCACTGACGCTGAACTTCATCATCCCCAGGCTCCTGCCCGGGAACCCGGTGGACATCCTGCTCGCCAAGCTCCAGCAGCGCGGCGGACAGGTGACCCCGGCGACCCGGCAGGCGTACGAGCTGCTCCTCGGTGGCGATTCCTCGGAACCGCTCATCGTCCAGTACGGCCGCTACCTCGCCAACGTGTTCCGCGGTGACCTCGGCGTGTCCGTCAGCTACTTCCCGGCCCCCGTCACCGAGGTCATCGCGAGCTCGCTGCCGTGGACCATCGCCCTCGTCGGGATCGCGACGATCCTCGCCGCGATCATCGGCGTCGGCCTCGGCGCCTTCGTCGGGTGGCGTCCCGGCACCTGGCTCGACTCGTTCGTCCCGGCCACCACCCTGCTCGCCGCGGTGCCGTACTTCTGGCTCGCGCTGATCCTGGTGTACTTCTTCGCCACCGGACTCCACCTGTTCCCGGCGCAGGGCGGCTACGACGTCGTGCTGAACCCCGGGTTCAACTGGGACTTCATCGCCTCGGCGATCAAGTACGGGGTGCTGCCGGCGGTGACGATCGTGCTCGCGTCCCTCGGCGGCTGGCTGCTCGGGATGCGCAACATGATGGTCTCGACGCTGTCCGAGGACTACATCACCACCGCGCAGGCGAAGGGCCTCTCCGACGGCAAGATCCTGAGGAACTACGCCGCGAGGAACGCCGTGCTGCCCTCCGTGGCCGGCTTCGCGATCTCCCTCGGGTTCATCGTGTCCGGCTCCGTCGTCACCGAGCAGGTGTTCTCCTACCCGGGCATCGGGTCGAAGCTCCTCTCCGCGGTGACGAACAACGACTACGCGCTCATGCAGGGCATCTTCCTGTTCATCACCCTGGCGGTCCTCGGCGCGAACCTCGTCGTCGACCTGCTCTACGGGATCATCGACCCCCGCACGCGGGCACGGGCCTAGGGAGCGCGCAGACCATGACGAACATCCAGCAGGAGACCGAACCCACCATCGGCGCACTCGCGGAGGAGGCCGACAGCACCACGTCGATCGCCACCCGCAAGGCGACGAAGGGCGGTCTCCGCCGCTTCCTCCCGACCCCCACCCCGTGGCTGATCACCGGCATCGTGCTGGTCCTCGGCGTCACGCTGTTCGGGGTCATCGGGCCGCTGCTCGTCGGCGACCCGACCACCATCCGCGACTCCGGCCTGCAGGGACCGAGCGCAGCGAACCTGCTCGGCACCACGCAGACCGGGCAGGACGTCCTGGCGCAGCTGGCGTACGCCACCCGCGGGAGCCTGCAGATCGGGCTCATCGTTGGGCTCCTGGCAACGGTGCTGTCCGCGTTCTTCGGCATCCTCGGCGCCTACCTCGGCGGCTTCATGGACGAGGCGTTCTCGCTCTTCTCGAACGTCTTCCTCGTGATCCCCGGCCTGCCGCTCGTCATCGTCATCTCCGGCCTGGTGCCGCGTGAGGCTCGCGGGCTCTGGACGATCGCCGTGGTCCTCGCGATCACGTCGTGGGCCGGGTCCGCCCGAGTGCTCCGCGCGCAGACGATGTCGATCCGCAACCGGGACTACGTCTCGGCTGCCCGGGTCGCCGGCGAGAAGCCCTGGCGGGTGATCGCGGTCGAGATCCTGCCGAACCTGCTGCCCGTCCTCGCGTCGCAGTTCGTGTTCGCGGTGATCGCGGCGATCCTCGGGGAGGCCGGTCTGTCCTTCCTCGGGCTCGGAGCGTCGAACTCCTCGACGCTCGGCACGATGCTCTTCTACGCCCAGAACGGCTTCGCGCTGGCGAACGGCGCCTGGTGGTGGTTCGTGCCGCCGGGGCTCCTCATCGCCCTGCTCGGCATGGGCCTGTCCCTGGTGAACTTCTCCATCGACGAGGTCATCAACCCCCGGCTCGCCAACGTCCGTGCGCAGCGTCGGCGCGAGCGTCGCCTCCGCCGCCTGAAGGGAACGCAACGATGAACGCCGTCCTGACGATCGAGCACCTCGACGTCGTCTACGAGACCGAACACCCCGTGCACGCCGTCAAGGACGTGTCACTGACGCTCGCCCCCGGGGAGATCCTCGGGCTCGCGGGGGAGTCCGGCTGCGGGAAGACCACGCTGGCGTACGCGATCACCCGGCTGCACCGGCCGCCGGCGAAGGTGACCTCGGGGAGCATCACGTTCCACGACCGCGACGGCACCGACATCGACCTGCTCGGGCTGGAGCACGAACAGCTCCGCGCGGTGCGCTGGTCGAAGCTGTCGATGGTGTTCCAGGGCGCGATGAACGCGCTCAACCCCGTGACCACCATCCGCGCGCAGCTCGACGACGCACTCGTCGAGCACCGGAAGGGGCTCTCCCGCAAGGAGCGGCGCGCGATCGCCGAGGACGCCCTCAGCCGCGTCGGCGTCGACCCGTCCCGCATCACGGCGTACCCGCACGAGCTCTCCGGCGGCATGCGGCAGCGCGTGATGATCGCGATGGCGATGCTGCTCGAGCCGCAGATCATGATCATGGACGAGCCCACCACGGCGCTCGACGTCGTCGTGCAGCGGGAGATCCTCCGCGAGATCGTCCGGCTCCGCGACGAGCTCGGCTTCGCGGTGGTCTTCATCACGCACGACCTGCCGCTGCTCCTGGAGATCAGCGACCGGATCGCCGTGATGCTCCGCGGCGAGGTCGTCGAGTGCGAACCGGCAGCCGTGATCCAGCACGACGCCAAGCACCCCTACACCCGGCGGCTGCTGCAGTCGTTCCCGAGCCTGTCCGGCGCACGCGGGTCCTTCATCCGCTCGGGCGTCGAGGACGCCGCACTCGAGGACGCCGTCACCGCCCAGGAGGAACTCGCATGACCAGCGTGACCGTCAGCCACCTCGGCAAGGACTTCCACACCCGCAAGGGCCTGAAGCGCACCACCCTGCACGCCGTCGACGACGTGTCGTTCGAGCTGCTGCCCGGACGCACCGTCGCGCTCGTCGGGGAGTCCGGCTCGGGCAAGTCCACGATCGCCCGGATGCTCGCGAAGCTCGAGACGCTCACGCACGGCTCGATCGACGTCCGGCTCGAGGACGGCACCCCGGTGCTCGGCAGCATGTACCGCCGGCACGTGCAGATGGTGTTCCAGGACCCCTTCGCCTCGCTCAACCCGTTCCACTCGATCGAGCACCACATCGCCCGGCCGCTGCAGCTGCACAACCGGGCCCGTGGCTCCGAGGAGACGTCGGCGAAGGTCCGGGAGCTGCTCGGCCGCGTGAACCTCGACGAGGACTTCGCGTCCCGTCGGCCGCACGAGCTCTCCGGCGGGCAGCGGCAGCGCGTCGCAATCGCCCGCGCGCTGGCACCGGGCGCGCAAGTGCTCATCGCCGACGAACCCGTGTCGATGCTCGACGTGTCGATCCGGCTCAGCGTGCTCAACCTGCTCGGGCGGCTGCAGCGCGAGGACCACCTCGCCGTGCTCTACATCACGCACGACCTGACGACCGCGCGGCACTTCTCCGACGAGATCCTGGTGCTCTACCGCGGCCGGGTCGTCGAACGAGGCCCCTCGGACGCGGTCATCCTCGACCCGCACCACGACTACACGCGGCTGCTGGCCGAGGCGGCGCCCGACCCCGAGCGCGGGGAACGCCGGGTCACCGCGGGGCCGGCGCTCGACCGCTCGAAGATCGACAACACCACGTGCTACGACCACACCGTCGGCGCGTGGGTGTCGAGCACGCCGGCACCGGTCGGAGCCCGGTGAGCGCCACGCCCTTCGTCGACTGGGTCACGTCCGGGTTCTCGGCGCGCTTCCGGGTCGCTGCGGACCAGCCGGTCGCGCTGGTGTCGTTCGTGCCCGCCGGAGCGGCGCTCGCCGACGGGCCCGACGACCCGCAGCCGCTCGTCGAGCTCACCACGATCGGGCACGGCCGGTTCCCTGGCGGCTTCCGGCACGTGGACTCCACGATCGGCGCGCGGCTCCGGCCGGTGCCGGACGGGGGGACGCGCCACGAGCCCGGGGACGGAGACGGCGACGGGTCCGACGTCGAGTTCCGGATCCGACAGGCGGACGCGGCCACGGGCCTCCGGGTTGAGTCGGTGTTCCGGGCCCGCGACGGCGTCCCGGCGTTCCGGACGTGGACCGAGGTGTCGACGGGCGAGACCGACGGCGAGACCGACGGCGACGTCGAGCACGTCGAGCACGTCGAGCACGTCGTCGACTTCGTCTCGTCCTTCGCGACCGGGGCGTTCCTGACGGACTCCGGCGCGCGCGTGGACGACCTGACGCTGACGCACGCCGACAACGACTGGGCTGCGGAGAACCGGTGGCGCACGGATCCCCTGCGGGACATCGGCCTCGCCCGCATCGACCGCGAGGCCCAGCACCACCCACCCCGCAGCCGCGCCGTGGTGCAGAACCGCGGCTCGTGGTCGACCGGGGAAGCGCTGCCGATCGGACTCCTGCAGGCCGAGCAGTACTCGCTCGTCTGGCAGATCGAGCACAACGGGCCGTGGCTGTACGAGCTCGGCGAGACCCGCCGGCACGCGTACGTCGTGCTGAGCGGGCCGACCGACCAGGAGCACCAGTGGACGGCGACCGTCGCGCCGGGGCGTCCGTTCACGAGCGTGCCCGTGTCCGTGGGGATCGCGACGTCGCTCGACGGGGCCTTCGGGGTGCTGACCGCGCAGCGCCGGGCGATCCGGCACGTGCGACCGGCGGACCTGGCGCTCCCGCTGGTCTTCAACGACTACATGAACACGCTCATGGGCGACCCCACCACGGCGAAGCTGCTGCCGCTCGTCGACGCCGCGGCCGATGCGGGAGCGGACCTGTTCTGCATCGATGCCGGCTGGTACGCCGAGGGGCACTGGTGGGACACGGTGGGCGAGTGGCTGCCGGCGGCCTCCCGGTTCCCGGGCGGGCTGGCCGAGGTCATCGACCACATCCGGTCACGAGGGATGCAGGCCGGGCTCTGGCTCGAGCCCGAGGTCGTCGGCATCAACTCCCCGCTGGCGTCCACGCTGCCGGCCGACGCCTTCGTGCAGCACCACGGGGTGCGGGTCGCGGAGCACGGGCGGCACCTGCTCGACCTGCGCTCGCCGGCCGCGCGGGCGCACCTCGACGAGGTCGTCGACCGGCTGGTCGGGCAGCTCGGCGTGACGTTCTTCAAGATGGACGACAACACGATGACGGGTCCGTTCCCGGGGATGCTCGAGCACCAGCGGGCGCTCCTGGACTGGCTCGACGACGTGCAGGCCCGGTACCCGGAGCTCCTCATCGAGAACTGCGCGTCGGGAGCGATGCGTGCCGACGGGGCGATGCTCTCGCGGCTGCACATGCAGTCCACCTCGGACCAGCAGGACCCCGTGCTGTACGCCTCGATCGCGGCCGCTGCACCCGCGGCGATGCTCCCCGAGCAGGCCGGGAACTGGGCGTACCCGGCAGTCGCGATGTCCGACGAGCTGTTCGTGCTGTCGCTCGTCAACGGGGTGCTCGGCCGGATGTACCTGTCCGGGTACCTCAACGAGATGTCCGACGCGCAGCGCGCCCTCGTGGCGTCCGCGATCGCGGCACACCGGGAGGTCCTGACGGTGGTCTCGGACGCGGTCCCGGTGTGGCCGCTCGGGCTGCCCGCGTGGGAGGACACGTGGGTCGCCCTCGGCCTCCGCGCCCCGTCCGGTGACCTGTACCTGTCGGTGTGGTCACTTCCCGGGGCGGGCGACTCGGTGACGTTGCCGCTGCCGGAGTTCACCGGGCAGGCCGTGTCGGTCGAGCCGCTGTTCCCGCTCGAACCGGCACCGTGGGTGCCGTCCTGGGACCAGGCGGACGGGACCCTGCACCTCACCAGCGGGGACACGGCGCCGACGGCGCGGGTGCTCCGCATCCGCCCCGGAACCGACGGAGCGGCCGGGGACTGAGCGGACGGGCGCCGATGGCAGCGGCGCGCGTCGAGGACGGACGGGAGGCACGGTGCGGGCAGGCACCGAGCCTCCCGTCCGGTGTGGGGTCGCGGTGCGACCGTCAGTCGCCGCTCGTCGTGGCCGGTGCGTGCTCGTCGTCGGCGGCTGCGCGCTCGGCGCGTGGGGCGCGCAGGCGCAGGGTCGCGGCGAGGCCGATGACCAGGAAGCCGGCGGCGGACCAGGCTGCTGCGCGGGTGCCGTCGGAGAACGCCTCGGCGGCGGCGGTCGCGGTCGGGCCGGTGAGGGCGGCGATCGCCCCGCCGGAGGACTGCACGACCGAGTCCGCGATGCTCGTCGCTGCGGAGACCGAGGAGCCGGCGTCCTCCAGGCGGTGCTCGAGGATGCTGCCCGTCGAGGTGAAGAGCACCGTGCCGAGGACCGCGATCCCGAGCGCCGAGCCGATCTGTCGCGCGGTGCTCTGCGCGCCGGAGGCCTCGCCGCTCCGCTCGACCGGGACGTCCTGCAGCACCACACCGGTGAGCTGCGCCGTCGCGAGTCCGACGCCGAAGCCGTAGACGAACAGGCACGGGACGATCGCCCACCACTCGGTCGTCGCGGAGACCACGAAGCCGATCGCGGCGACGCCGACGATCTCCGCGCCGATGCCCATCCGCACGATCGGCAGCGCCCCGATCCGCTGCCCGACGGTCGCGGCGAACCCGCTCGCGACGAACGAGCCGATCGCCAGGGCGAGCAGCACGAAGCCGGTCTGCAGCGCGGAGTAGCCGAGGACGTTCTGCAGCCAGAGGGGCAGCGACAGGATGATGCCGAACTCGCCGAGCGACACGATGAGCGCCGCGATCGAGCCGTTCCGGAACGAGCCGATGCGGAAGAGGTCGAGCGCGATGAGCGCCGAGCGTCCCGTCCGCTGCCGTCGGAGGGACCACCGCACGAAGCCGAATCCCGCGAGCACCGCGATGAGGAACGCGATCGGGATCGGGCTGATCCCGGAGGACCACGACCAGTCGCCGATCGTCAGTGGCGTCGACGACGGGGCCCACCAGCCGTAGGTGCGTCCCTCGATGAGGCCGAACACCAGCGAAGCGCTCGCCACCACCGACAGCACCGCGCCGACGACGTCGATGCGGCCGGCGTGTGCGGTGTCGCGGGACTCGCGGACGGCGAGCCCGAGGCCGATCACGATGAGCACCACGATCGGCACGTTGATCCCGAAGGCCCAGCGCCACGAGAAGTCCGTCGTCAGCCAGCCGCCGAGGAGCGGCCCGACCGCCACCATGCCGCCGATCGTGGAGCCCCAGACGGCGAAGGCGATCCCGCGCTCGCGGCCGGTGAACGTGGCGTTGAGGATCGAGAGCGTCGTCGGCAGGACCATCGCGCCGCCGATGCCCTGGACCACCCGGGAGGCCACGAGCAGGTCGCCGGTGGGGGAGAGCGCCGCGAGCACCGAGGCCAGCGCGAACACGATCACACCCGTGGTCAGCAGGCGCCGTCGGCCGTAACGGTCCGCGAGGGCGCCGAACACCAGGAGCAGCGCCGCGAACACCAGGGTGTAGCTCTCCTGCACCCACTGCACGAGCGTCGAGCCGATGTCGAGGTCGGCGACGATGCTCGGGATCGCGACGTTCACGATCGTCGAGTCGACGATGATGAGCGCCACGGCGAGGCTGATGACCACGAGGCCGAGCCAGCGACGGGGATCGGCAGCGGTGGTGCCGGGTGCGGCGGCGGATGTGCTCACGGGGTGGTCTCCAAGGTCTTCAGCATGCTGACGACCTGACGCTACACCCGCACCCCATGAGCGTCGACCGGGCGACCGGGGGACGTTTTCGTTCCGGCCTTTGACCGATCAGGTTCACGATCCCCGGCGTTCGTGAACCGGATCGGTCATCTCCGAATCCGAACGTGGCCGTCGGTGCGGGACAGCTCGCACGCGTCGCCGCCGTCCGTCTCCGAGATGAACGTCCCCGGGGATGGACGCCGCCGGGATGGACGCCGCCGGGGTCAGAGGCCGAGCTCGGCGCGGAGCCAGCGTGCCGTGCGGCTCGCCGGGGACACCGCGACCTCGGCCGAGGTTCCGGCAGCGACGACCTGCCCGCCGTCGTCGCCGCCGGAGGGCCCCATGTCGATGACGTGGTCCGCTGCGGCGACGACGGCCATCGCGTGCTCGACCACGACGACCGTGTTGCCGGCGTCCACGAGGCGCGAGAGTTGCGACGTGAGGAGTTCGACATCCGCGGGGTGCAGCCCGGTGGTCGGCTCGTCGAGCAGGTAGAGGGTGTGGCCGGACCGCGCCCGCTGCAGCTCGGTCGCGAGCTTGATGCGCTGCGCCTCACCGCCCGAGAGCTCCGGCGCGGGCTGTCCGAGCCGCAGGTACCCGAGCCCCACCTGCCGCAGGGTCTCCAGCGCGCGCGCCGCAGCGGGGAGCTCCGCGAGGAACGGCGCCGCCTCCTCGACGGTCATCCCGAGCACGTCCGCGATCGTCGCGTCGTGCCACCGGACCTCGAGCGTCTCCGCCGTGTACCGCGACCCGTGGCACTCCGGGCACGGCGCCCAGCTGCCCGGCAGGAACAGCAGCTCCACGGACACCGACCCCTCGCCCTGGCACACCTCGCACCGGCCGCCGACGACGTTGAACGAGAACCGGCCAGCGGTCCACCCGCGGGCCTTGGCGTCCTCGGTGGCGGCGAACGCGGCACGCACGGCGTCGAAGAGCCCCGTGTACGTGGCGAGGTTCGACCGCGGTGTCCGGCCGATCGCCTTCTGGTCGACCTCGACGACCCGGTCGATGCCCGGGTGCGTCAGGGCGAGCGTGGGCAGGACACCGCCGACGAGCGACGACTTGCCCGACCCGGACACGCCCGTGATCGCGGTGAGGACACCGAGCGGCAGGTCGACGTCGAGTCCGCGGAGGTTGTGCCGAGTGACGTCCCGGAGCTCCAGCGTGCCGGTCGGCGTCCGCGGGGCGCGCTCGACGCCGGGCTGTCGAGGCTGCAGGTACCGGCGGGTGACCGATGCCTCGACCTCGGCGAGCCCGGGCACCGGCCCGCTGTACAGCACCGTCCCGCCCGACGCCCCGGCACCGGGGCCGACGTCGACGATCCAGTCGGCCTGCCGCACGATGCTCATGTCGTGCTCCACGACGAAGACGCTGTTGCCGCCGGCGCGGAGTCCGTCGAGCACCTCGACGAGCGGTTCGACGTCCGCCGGGTGCAGGCCGGCGCTCGGCTCGTCGAGCACGTAGACGACGCCGAACAGCCCCGACCGCAGCTGCGTGGCGATGCGGAGTCGCTGCATCTCGCCGGGGGAGAGCGTCGGCGTCGCCCGGTCGAGGCTGAGGTACCCGAGCCCCAGCCCGGTGAGGACCTCGACGCGGGTCAGCAGGTCCCGCGAGATCGCGACCGCCACCTCGGTGTGCTCGCCTGACGACGCGCGGGACGTCGCTGCCCCGGCATCCGTGAGCGCGGCGACGGGGCGCAGGACCTCGGCGAGCACGGTGAGGGGCAGCGCGTTGAGCTCCGCGATCGTCTTGCCGCTGAAGGTCACGGCGAGCGCCGCCCGCGTCAGTCCCGTCCCGCCGCAGAGCCCGCACGGCCCGGACTCGACGAACTGCAGCACCTTCGTGCGCTGCGTCTCGCTCTGCGAGTCGGCCAGGGTGTGCAGCACGAACTGCCGCGCGCTCCAGAACCGCCCCTTGTACGGCTTCGCGACGCGGTCCCGCTTCGGGTGGACCTCGACGACGGGCTGCTCCTCGGTGAACAGGAGCCAGTCCCGGTCCTCCCGGGACAGCTCGCGCCACGGGCGGTCGATGTCGTACCCGAGGGCCGCCGTGACGTCGCGGAGGTTCTTGCCCTGCCACGCACCGGGCCACGCGGTGATCGCGCCGTCCCGGATGCTCAGCGACGGGTCGTGCACGGCGGAGGCCTCGGTGACCTCGTGCGCGGTGCCGAGCCCGTGACACCGGGGGCACGCGCCGGCGACGGTGTTCGGGGAGAAGGAGTCGGACTCGAGCCGCTCGGCACCGGCCGGGTACGTGCCGGCGCGGGAGTACAGCATGCGGGTCGAGTTCGACAGGGTCGTCAGGGTCCCCACCGTCGACCGGGAGCTCGGGGCACCGCGGCGCTGCTGCAGTGCGACGGCCGGCGGGAGCCCGGTGATGGACTCCACGTGCGGCGTCGACCCCTGCGCGATGAGCCGCCGCGCGTACGGGGCCACCGACTCCAGGAAGCGACGCTGCGCCTCCGCGAAGATCGTCCCGAACGCCAGGGACGACTTCCCCGAGCCGGAGATGCCGGTGAACGCCACGATCCGGTCGCGGGGCACGTCCACGTCGACGTCGCGGAGGTTGTTCTCGCGGGCACCGCGGACGCGGATCATGCCGTCGGCAGCGGTGGACGGGGTGGACCGGGGGTGCGGAGCGGGCATTCGTACGACTGTAGACGCGCGCCGCTGACCGCCGCTCGCCCATCACCCCGGGGTCAGAGGATGTGGAGCTCCATCGCCCGCGTGACCGCCCGGGTGCGGTCGTTGACGCCGAGCTTCTCGAACACGTGGCCGAGGTGCGTCTTCACCGTGGTCTCGCTGAGGAACAGGGCGCGGCCGATCGCCGGGTTGCTGTTGCCCTGGGCGACGAGGCGCAGCACGTCGAGCTCCCGGGGCGTCAGCGACGGGCCGATCGGCAGCGTGCCCGTGGCCCGGCGCACCAGGGCCGCGGCCGCCGAGGGAGCCAGCGCGGTCTCACCCCGCGCCGTCGCCCGCACCCCCGCGAGGATCTCGGACTCCGGCGCGGCCTTCAGCAGGTAGCCCGTGGCGCCGGCCTCGATCGCGGCGAGGATCTGGTCGTCGGACTCGTACGTCGTGAGGATCAGCACGCGGATGCCCGGCTCGGCACCGAGGATCCGCGCGGTCGCGGCGTCCCCGTCGATGCCCGGCATCCGGAGGTCCATGAGCACCACGTCGGGCCGCTCGGCGAGGACCGTCGCCACCGCGGACTCGCCGTCCGCCGCCTGGCCCACGACCTCGACGTCGTCGGCGTCCTGCAGGAGCGCGACGATGCCCGCGCGGACGATGGGGTGGTCGTCCGCCACGACGACGCGGATCACCGGGTCACCTCCGCCGCGGTGCCGGTCACGGGCAGGGCGGCCGGGAGGCTCGGCGCGGCTCCGGTGGGCAGCGTCGCCTCGACGACGGTGCCGCGTCCGGGGCCGCTCGTGATCCGGCAGGACCCGCCCGCCAGGGCGAGGCGCTCGCGGAGGCCGCGGAGCCCGTGACCCGCGGACGGGTCCGACGCGTCGAAGCCGACCCCGTCGTCCTCGATCCGCAGGACGGTCTGCTCGGGCGAGGGGAGCAGTGCGACGCGCACCGCGGCGGCGCGCGCGTGCGTGCGGACGTTGCCCAGAGCCTCCTGGGCAACGCGGAGCAGCACCACCTGCGCGTCGCGATCCAGTGCGCAGTCGGGCGCATCCACGGTGACGGGCGTGCCGGTCTCGCGGGTGTGGCGCTCGCCGAGGCGGTGCAGCGCGCCGCCGAGGCTGTCGCGGGTGACCCCAGCGGCGCCGGCGGCGATGAGGGTGCGCGACTCCTCGAGCGCGGCGCGGGCCGATTCCTCGAGGATGGTGAGGCGTTCCTCGAGCGCGTCGGTGCGGTCGCTCGCGAGGTCGCTCTGCGCACGCTCCGTGAGCATCACGATGCCGGCGAGGTTCTGCGCCACCGTGTCGTGGATCTCGCGGGCCAGGCGTTCCCGCTCGCTGGCGACGCCGGCGGTGCGGTTCGCCTCGGCGAGGGACGTCTGCGTCGCGCGGAGTTCGTCGAGGAGTTCGCGCCGGGACTCGGACAGGTCGGCGATGCTCGAGATCCAGATGCCCATCGCACAGGCGCCGATGACACTGATCCCCTCGATGAGCAGGGTGCCGACGAGCGCCTCGGAGCCGCTGGAGACCTGCAGACCGATGCCGCTCGCGATGCCGATCGCGATGGAGAGCAGGACCGCGCTCCGGATGCGCTCGGACTGGACCCAGACCAGCGGGAACAGGATGCACTGGACGAACGCGGTGCTCGGAGCCACCGCCGGCAGGACCAGCGCGGCGGCGACGAGCAGCGGCAGGAACGCTGCGGCTGCGCGGGGCTCGTCGTAGCCGCGGTGCCCGAACCCGATGTACGCGACGACCAGGACGGCGATCGTGGCGTACGCGGGCCAGCGGGTGTCCCACGGGGACCAGCCGGCGGCCGTGATGACGGCGGTCAGTGCCATCGTCGCGGCGAAGAAGGCGTGCAGCCACCGGTTGCGCACCCAGGTCTCGCCGGTCATGCGGTCAGCATTCCACCTTTGCTGTGCCGTTCCCGCGTTTCCCGGCATCAGGAGTCCTTGCGGTTCCACCGGAACGTCAGCATGCAGGCCACCGTGCCCAGGACCAGCCATGCGACCAGGACGAGGGTTCCGAGGCCGAGTTGCCACGTGCCTCCCGGCTCGGCGGACGCGAATGCGTCGGGGAGGAACACCGACCGCATTCCCGACGCCATCCAGCGGAGGGGGAAGACCGACGCGACGTTCTGCAGCCAGGTCGGGAGTTGGGTGAAGGGGAGGTAGACGCCGGAGATGAACTGCAGCACCAGGACCACGGGGACGATCGTCGCCGTGGCGCGGCGACCCTCGCGGGGGAGTGCGGAGATCGCGATGCCGAGGACACACGCCGTCGCGATGCCGAGGAGCATGATGCCTGCGAAACGCGCCCACTTCACCGGGTCAGTCGGAAGATCCACGCCGAAGACGATGCTCGCGATGCCGATCAGCAATGCGGTCTGGATGATCGTCGTGACGAGGACCATGCCGATCTTGCCGATGAAGTAGCTCAGCACCGGCAGCGGTGTTCCGCCGAGGCGTTTCAGCGTGCCGTCGCTGCGTTCCGTGGCGATGTCCACGCCGAGCGACTGTGTGCCGGAGAGGAGGAACCCCGTCGCGACCAACCCGGGCAGGTAGTACGTCGCGTAGTCGACGCTCGCGGTTCCCGCTCTGATGTCGGGTGCGCTGCTGAATGCGACGGAGAAGAGCGCCAGCATGATGATCGGGAAGAGGAACGTGAAGAACACCGCGTCGGGGGCGCGGAAGTACGAGCGGATCTCGTAGGTGATGCGGGCGGTGTTCACTGCTGCGGCGCTCATGCGTTGCCGACCATTTCCAGGTAGACGTCCTCGAGGGACGGGCGGATGACTTCGAGGTCTCGCATCGGGTCCGTGATGGACCTGATCAGTGCTGCGGGGTCGGTGGTGCGTTCGTCGTGCTTGGTCGTGCTCGTGTCGTTGGTGTTCGTGTCGCTGTCGTTCGTGTCGTTCTTGCTCGTCCAGGTCACGCGCGGTGTGCGTGCCTCGGTGCCGCCGAGCTCGTCGATCGGCGCGATGTCGAGCAGCTTGCCGTCGGCGATGACCGCGGCCCGGTCGGCCAGGTGTGCGGCCTCGTCGAGGTAGTGCGTGGTCAGGAGGATCGTCGTGCCCTCGCGCTGGACCTGCTTGAGGAGGTCCCAGAACTGGCGGCGGGCCTCCGGGTCGAAGCCGGTCGTGGGTTCGTCGAGGAAGAGGACCTCGGGGCGGCCGATGATGCCCAGGGCGACGTCGACGCGCCTGCGCTGCCCGCCGGACAGTCTTGCGATACGGGTGTTGCGTTGCTCCGCGAGGCCTGTTGCTTGCAACGTTTCGTCGACGTCCCGGTGCTTCGGGTAGAGCTTCGCGAAGTGGTCGAGCTGCTCCGCGACCGTGACGTTGGGGGACTCGGCGGTGCTCTGCAGCACGATGCCGATCCGGGCGTTGTGGCTGCGGCTCGTGCGGGCGGGGTCGTGGCCGAGGACCTGCACGTCCCCGCTCGTCCGGGAGCGGTAGCCCTCGAGGATCTCGACCGTCGTCGACTTGCCGGCGCCGTTGGGGCCGAGGAGGGCGAAGGTCTCGCCGGCCTCGATCGTGAAGGAGATGTCGTCGACGGCGCGCTTGCCGGTGGGGTACTGCTTCGTGAGGTGCTGGACCTCGATGGCTGGGGTGGCGGGCATGAGACCAGCGTCGCCGGTCTGCGCTGCTGGCGGATCGGCGGAGGGGGTGTGGTCCCATCCTCCGATCGGAGGATGGCGTGCTCAGTCCTGTTCCTCTTGTTCTTCCGCTCCGAACACCTCGACATCGGCGATCGCCCCGATCTCCTGCCGGAGCTGTTCCGCGATCCCCGGGCGTTCGCGCTCGTGCTCGGCCCGGTCGTCGGCGTTCGTCCAGCCGTCCTCCCAGTCGTGGCTCCGGTCCCACAACGCCTGCCACTGCCGGAGGCTCTCGGTGAGCTCGGGGGAGAGCGCGAGTTCCCACGGCTCGAGCGGGCCCTCCGGACCCCAGAGCGGCCAGTCCACGCCGTACTCGAGCATCAGACGAACGGTGATCCGCTCGGCTGGGTCCGCCCTGGGGCGGCGGCGAGCTCTCGCTGCCTTCCGGCGTTCGGCGTGGTCGAGTGCAGCTCCGAGCATCTCGGCGTCCGGGTCGACCCGGACGTGTCCGACCTTCCACGTGAAGCCGCTGTCCTGGTCGTCATCTCCGTCTGGCTTGCTGTCCGGGTCTTGGCCGTCCGGCCAGAAGTCCGGTTCGTCGACGATCGGCCACAGAGACTGCACGGTGAACCGGCTGCCCGAGCGCTCCTCGACGAAGAGCCCGCCGCCGTGCGACCAGCGGAGGGTGCCCGGGACGCGGGTGAGGTGGCGGCCGCCTGGCAATTCCGTCAGTGACTGCCACGAACGGGATAAGCGCACGATGCACTGCACCTCGTCGGTGCCGTCGTCGGGGAACGGCATCACCTGGAGGAGGCGGATGTGCATGGTGTGATCGTAGGGTGACCCCGGCGATGGGCGCGCGACCCGGGGAAGTACGGTGGTCGGGTGACTGCGTTGGGCATCATCGCCACCCTCTTCGCCATGAGTGTGGTCTTCGGTGGACTCGGAGCGCTGGCCTACGCCGGGCGGTGGCGGTCGTGGCTCGGTCGGGTGCACGAGAACTTAGTCTTCGGATGGTTCTGGTTGGGGCTGGCCCTGCTGTCGATGGGACTCGCGGCGAGCTTCGTCCGGACGCCGGTCTTCGGGGTGTCCCTCGTGTTCGCGTTCACGGCGGCGGTCACCGGAGCGCTCGGGGTCTGGAGCGTCGTGATGGGTGTCCCGCGCTGGCTGCAGCCGCGGTGGTACCGAGTGGCGCGCGAGCGATGACTGCTCCGACCGACATCGGTCCTGTCACGCTGCCAGTGCCGCCGCAATGGCTCCGGATCGACTCATCCGACGACGTCGTCGTCATGGCAGCGCCGGCGCGCGAGGACGAGCACCTCCGACCGGACATCGTCCTGACGACTCGGCCTGCACACGGCCCGCTCCACGTCGTGGCGGCGCGGGCGGCCACGTCGGTCCCTGCCTCGCAGCCAGGCGCACAGGTGTTCGGCGTCGAACCGGACGACCTCGCCGAGGTCCTCGGGGTGCCGTCTCGCACGATCGAGTGGGGGTACGAGGCCGACCGCGCCACGGTGCTGGTGCGCCAGTGGATCGCCGTGATCGGCCGACACGAGGTGCACGTCACCGGCAGGTGCGCCGTCGAGGACTTCGAGGACTTCGTCCCGCTGTTCCGAAGCGTCCTGGCCGCGGCGTCCATCACCGCCGACGATGCCGCTCCGTCGACCGTCGCTCCCGCATGTGGGCATGTCGCGGATGACGAGGCGACGTCCGCCCCGATCGACGTCGGCGCATCGGAGCGGACCGGCAAGGCGCTCGAGGCCCTCGACGGACTCGCGCTCGCGCAGCCACGACCAGCCGGCCGATGGCTGCTGAGCGACGACGCCCTCCAGCACCTGTGGTCGATCCGTGAGCGGGGGATGGTCTCGCGCGCTCGACGTCGGTCGCCAGCCGGGGTCGAACTCCACGAAGCAGGGCTGACCGGCGCGTTCGGCGCGCTGGCCGACGACGGTCAGCGGATCGCCGGGTTCCTGGAACGACCTGGCTCGCGCTACGGGGCCTCAGCACAACACGGTGGCCGCTCAGCCGATTGGAGCATGTGGCTGAAGGGTGGGTCTGCGCTCGTCCGTGCGAAGGGCAACGTCGCCGACCTGGTCGACGACCGAATCCGCGCCGAGGAGGTCGCAGAATACGACCACGTCCCGGCCGGGCGAGCGGTCGGACGCCTGCTCGCGTGGGCACGGGTGTCGCCCGCGTGGGCGCTCTGGAGCGACGAGGAGATCGTGCTCCCCGCCGAGACCATCGACGCCCGGATCGAACGACCGGGGACGCCGAGCGAACCGTCGCCGATCGCCGGGTTCGTCGCGGATCGCCTGTGGCGGGAGCCCGTGTGGGTTCGGCTCCGGGTGTGGGGAGACCGGACGCCGTTCGGACTCGACGTCGTGGCGGCGGGCGGCGCAGGATGGTTCCGGCGCGACAGCCTGGAGGACGGGCGGGTCCGCTTGGAGCCGATCCCGTCGGGCACCGTGCTGCGTTCGGTCCTCGCCGTGTTCGCAGACCTGTCGGCCTGCTGAGCCTTGCAGATCAGCGAGAGGACGTGGAAGAAGGTGTTCGGGTGATCCCGCTGTTCATGATCGTGTTCGGGGGTGTCTTCGTGGCGCTCGGTGGCGCCGCCTACGGCGGGTTGTGGCGTTCTTGGGCGCGCAACACGTCGAACAGCGTGATCCTGGGACTGTTCTGGTTCGGCCTCGCCGCCTTGGCGATCGGGGTCTCGGGTGCATTGGCGAACGTCGTGGGGGTCCTTGCCCTGGTCTTCGGACTGGTCGCCGTCATGGCGACGGTCCTCGGCATCCTCGTCCTCCTGAACGGTGCGCCCCGCTGGCTGCAGCCGCGGTGGTATCGCGTTGCGCGTGAGGGGTGACCGGACGACCGGCATCGAGTCAGCTTGCGTGCCGCCGTTCCGGACCCTACCGACACCGCGGATCACGACACGCGAGCAAGGTGATCAGCTGACCGACGCACCCTTTCGCCGGTTGCACGGGCCGCAGAGGATCTGGAGGTTTTCGGGCTCGCCGCTCCCACCGCGGGAGAGGGGGATGACGTGGTCGTACTGCAGCTCGTTCGTTGATCCACACGTGGTGCACCGTCCGCCGTCTCGAGCCCAGACGAAGTTCTTGACCTCAGCTCTGATCGCGCCGCGTCGGTAGGCGACCGGCTCGTTCGGCGTGAACGCGAGCGTGTGGGCGCGCGCCATGGTAGCGGCCTGGCGCCGATCACGTGTCTCGAGGAGAGCGAACACCTGCTCAGCGGTCAGACCGTCGTTGTCCCAGAACCATCGGTTGCGGAACCACCAGTACTGCCGTTCCTTCACTCGGCCGATCCGCGCTGGCCGGTCATTCGACTGCGCGAGGACGTCTCGCAGCTCGTCCTTGCGGATCTTCCCGCCGACGAAGTAGGTCTTCCTACCGAGCGTGAGTTGCACTCGTCCTCGACGGGTGAACAAGTTCACCCGATGCACCATCGACACGTTCTCGACCCTGCGAAGCACGAGCTGCCCTCTTCCTCTGAACCGTGGACGCTCCGTGGCATGAGCATCCCTCCCGTTAGTCTGTCGACTACTCGACGGGACGACCATCACCCGTTCGTGGGCCCACAAAGACAGAGAGCCGAGTTGTGAACATCACCGACATCCTCGTCAGCGAGCTTCAGGAGTCAGCGAGAGTCGTTCCTGACCCGGAGTTCGGCCCCAAGTTCCTCGCGGTCGACGGCATGGTGGACGTCGGCGCCATTGCTGCCCACGTGCTCGAGTACGCAGCGCACGTCGTTGACACCTATCGCACCCCCGGCGGTCGGAACGGCACGCGTGCGGCGCTTCCGTACGAGGTTCGCGACCACCTTCGCGCGCTCGCGAGTGCAGCTCGTTCCGGGGAGGCGCGCCCGGAGTAGCGCAGCGGCCTTGAGGCGGGCGGGCAGCTTATCGGCGGCCTGCCAGCATCGTCGGGGCGTCGCTGCCAGGCTTGTCCGTGCAATCGAATCATCGATGAGGCGCTGTTGCGATTGCAGGATGCTCCTTCCGCGCTGAAGCAAGATCGACCGCACAGCGGAACGTACCTAGTCGATTCGCGCGCCGGCTGGATCGCCGGGCTCGAGGCCTTTGTCCTTCAAGAACTTGAGCGCGCGCTCCAGGATTACGATCTTGCGCTTCAGCTCCTTGATCGTCGTAGCGCCGTCGTCGGAGAACTCGTCGAGGCGCTCGTGCTCTCGCCGCACTTCGATCTCGGTCTCCGCGAGTGTGGTCCAGACGGTCGGGTCCACGTCCAGCTGCTGCCGTTGACGGAGGAGCTCGGCGCCGAGGCGTCGTTCGACGACAGCTTCGAGGGTCGCGGCATTGGTTCCTGAACTCGCCAAGCCGAGCGCGATACCGCCCCCGCCAGCACCGACGAGCGTGCCGGCGCTCAGAAGTCCGCCGATCATGCCGCCAGGACCGAAGCTCGCGAGCGCGGAGGTGACCGCTGCCGCACCCGCGAGGCCGGCGCCCGCTGCAAGCACGAGTCCTCCCGTGGCGAAGATGATCGCGGCCGCGCCGATACCCAGCGCACCGATCTTGATCCAGTTCGGGCCGTTGCTCAGAGCGGCCTCGGCGATCTTGGCGACCTCGAAGACGTCCGAGCCGAATTGGCTGCCGAGCCCCATCTCGGCAGTCATGTCGCGCATCGCGTTTCGCCACTTGTCCCGCGGGAGCGCGATCTCGAATGGTCGAACGACGTTCTCGCTGGCCAGGACCGTCAACGGTACGACGGCGTCCTCTCTGGTGAGGCTCGAGACCGGAGCGGGCTCGGGCAGCGGCGCACTCGGGTCAGAGAAGTCGAAGGCGAGGTGAGCTACTGCCGACGGCATCGGTCGGCCTTCTCGTTTGTTGCGCGACCTGATGTCATCGACCGCCGTGGCCTGCACTCGCCGAAGCGCCCCTGCAAACCTCCGTTGCACGTCGCCCTTGAGCTGGTGCTTCATGAGGTGCGCGTAACGGAGCGCCAGGACAGCGTAGAGTTCGCCGGCGTCGAGTGGAACGTCGACTCCAGACTCGACTTTCGCCAACTCCTGTGACCTCGAGCCGAAGACTGCATAGCCGATCGCCTCAGCCACAGTGTGGTCGCCCAAGTAATCGACCGCGGCGTGCGCATCGATCATGAGCGAACCCGTGTCGACGCGGAGATCGACCAACCACGGGATCACCGACGATAGGCCTCGTCGCACCGCGACGGGATCAGCGGGGTTCCAGAAGTTCACCCACCATTCGAGATTCGTCGGAGGATCCGCCAGGCTGTCGCGGAGATTATCCACATCGAACGCAGCGCTCGCTAACGGGCTTCCGATCGTGACCATGCCTGCGACGTGGAGCCCGATCGGTAAGCGGCGCACGAGGTCGGCCGCGATGACCGAGCCGAGACTGTGCCCGACGATCACGAGTCGGCCTGTCTCCGGCAGCTTGCTCAGGATGAAACTCAGGACCTGCGCGCGGACTTGCGGGTCCCGGAGGTAGTTCTTCGCCTGTTCGAAGGTCGGGAGAGCCACCGCCAACCCCATCAAGGCGTGGACACCAGGAACGCCAGGGCCTCTGTCATGCCGGCCAAGCCTGAGTTCGATCGCTCCAGTCCGGCGCTCGAACTCGCGGCGGTTTTCCCGAGCGGTGTCGCGCGTCGGCTGCTTGATGGTGAGTGCCGGCACGGGCAACTTCTCATCCCAGCCCGTGAGCGCGTGTGCGTACTTCGGCGATATGACCTGCACCGCGTCCAGGCTCGGGTACCTCAATGCGCGGAGTGACCCCTCGAGCGTGAGTCGCCAGAGGTCGTCGCGGTCACCGTCCCCGACACCGTGCAGGAACAACAAGGTCAACTTGTCCGACACGCGAACTCCGTTCTGTCTGCCCGCCGACCTGCGATCGCCGCCGGGTCGAGCCTCACTCTAGAAGATATTGACGGTCTCTCGAGAGTGCTTCGTGCCACGTGCCAAAACCAGGAATCGACCGGCGGCGTGCGGGCTCTCTAATCTCGGCGAATCGTCCTCACCGCGACGGAGATCCCAAGGGTCATGACGGCGGAGCTCGCTCGGTGGCATCTCCACCATTGGCTCGCCATCGGGCAGACTGAGCAGCGTCGCGGCTGCCACACACGAGCCGCATCAACAACGAGGTGGACAAGCGTGACGCGTGCAGAGAACCGACTCGAACGGCTTCGTGGTGCGCTGCGATACCTGGACCAACAGGGCGGCGCGGCCAAACGCTTGGACGTGTGGGACGCCGTCCGGGCCGAAGTTCCGCTCCAAGGCGAGGAACTCCAGCCGAACTCGAAGGGGAAGCCGCTCGGCGACTCCGACTTCTTCTGGGGCTCGGCAACGCTCGTGAACGCCGGCTTCCTCGAGAAGCCGAAGCGGGGCGAGTGGCACGTGACCGATCTCGGCCGTGAGTACCTCAGCCCCGAGATCACGCTTGACGAGTTCGGCACCGCGTTGAACGACCGTCAGCGTGAATTCGAGCGCGCAAAGCGGGAGGACCTCGAACTTCGGCTCGAGACGGAGATCGTTCCGCCTGATGCGCGCGCCGAGCTGATCCGGACAGCGAGCAGCATCTTCGTCGGGCGCGGGCTTCGCAGCCTCGACTCCGTGTTCGCTCCTGGCCGCGCGGTCTGGCGGGCTGACGTCACCGCAGAGCTGCGCCAGCGATTCGTCAATCGGCCCGAAGTCGACGGCGCGGTGTTCCTCGAGAAGCTCGCAACACAGTTCGACGGGGCGAGCGACGACGCGAAGCTCCTGATGGCCGAGCTCCTCTGCTGGCAGGTCCTCCCGCTCGAGCAACCGGGTGAGCGGAAGAAGCGCGAGCGCGTGACATTCCTTCTCGACCGAATGGAGCACCCGGTCACGATCCCCGCCGAGATCGACCAGGCCTTCCGGTCGTGGTCGTTCAACCCGGGGCAGGGCATCTCGGGGCACATGTTCGAGGCTACGTCGATGGTCATCGAGTGCGTAGACACCTGGTTGGCGCTGTCCGAGGACGCTCGCGTGCAGGCACTCGTGGATCCCGCCGCTTGGCGAGACATCGTCGCTGGGCTTCCGGGGACGTCGCTCCCCATCCAGCGCAACGAACTGATGTTCCTCGTGCACCCGGGATTCTTCGGGGAGGTCGTGTCGAGCGACAACCGCGACGCAATCCGTGCCGCGTTCGCCGGCGAGGTCGAAGGCCAGATGGAGGACGACCCGGACGCTGCCTTCCAGCAGATCACGATCGCCCTGCAGCAGAAGGCGAGGGGGCCAGCGTTGTACTACGTCGAGCCGCTCGCTCCGCGATGGCAGAAGCAGCAAGCTCAGCTGAAGCCACAGGAGGATGAGCGAGCGCTGTCCCCGGAACCGCCAGCACCACGGGACGGGTTTCCTGCTGCGGGCCAACCGCTCGCCGACTCCCTTCACATGCCGCTCCCGTGGCTGCAGGACACCCTCGACCTCATCGAGCGCCGCAAGCAGGTCATCCTTTACGGCCCTCCCGGCACCGGGAAGACTTTCCTCGCCCAGGCGCTCTCGAAGCACGTCACAGACGGCACCGACGGTGAGACGACCATCGTCCAGTTCCACCCGACCTACTCGTACGAGGACTTCTTCGAGGGTTTCCGGCCCGTCGCCAACGACGACAGCGGCAACCTCGCGTTCACGCTCCGGAAAGGCCCACTTCGCCGCCTCGCTGACGCCGCAGCAGCCAACCCGGAGGCGAACTACTTCCTGGTCATCGACGAGATCAACCGCGGCTACATCGCCAAGGTCTTCGGTGAGCTTTACTTCCTGCTCGAGTACCGCGACAGCGAGATCTCCCTGCTCTACAGCGACGAGCCGTTCACCCTGCCGAGCAACATCTTCGTCATCGGGACGATGAACACCGCCGATCGCTCGATCGCGATGCTGGATGCCGCGATGCGGCGCCGGTTCGCGTTCATCGAACTGCACCCGGAACGGGACCCCGTGCAGAACGTGCTGACGCACTGGGCGGCCACCAAGGGCCTCCAGGACGATCGTGCCGATTTGCTGACGCGACTCAACACGCAGATCCAGGACCACGATGCCAAGGTGGGCCCGTCGTTCCTGATGAAGGATCTCGACGAGAGCGGTCTGCGCGACGTGTGGCGGTACGAGATCCTGCCCCTCCTGGCGGAGCACCACTACGGCGAAGGAGTCGACCTGGAGGCTCGGTACGGTCTGGCGGCTCTACGTCGCCAGGCGACGCCTTCTGCTGCGGACGGAGCCCAAGGTGCTTCCGCCGACGATTGAGCTGCGGGAAGCGGACCAGCCGGTCGTGCACCGTCTGCCGCGTGCGGTGGCAGTGGGGCTTGCGTCGGAGAACATCGCGACTGTCGCGCCGACGCTCGGTGCAGACGAGTACCGCGTGAGCGGTGTCCGGAAGGTCGGCGTCGTGCGGATCGCGGGGCACACGGTGTGGCTCAAGCCGAAGACGCCGGTACGGCGGCTATTCGCGATGCTCGGGTACGCGCGCGCCGGCAGTGCGATCTGGACCGAGGACGACTTCGGGTTCGAGGAAAACGAAGAGCTCCTGCCGGCGCTGGCGCACGCGTTCGTGCGGCAGGCCTCGCGGGCGCTCGCCGGAGGGCCGCTCCGCGGGTACGTCACGCGCGAGGACGCATTGCCGCTCGTGCGCGGACGGTGGCGGATCGGCGACCAGCTGACGCGGCGGGGTGGGCAGCCGCTGCCGGTCGAGGTGTCGTTCGACGACTACGTCGAGGACATCGCGGAGAACCAGGTGCTGCTGACGGCTGCGACGCGGTTGTTGCGTCTACCGGGAGTGCCTGCGGACGTGCTCGGCGCGTTGCGGCGGCTCGTGCGGGTACTCGACGGGGTGTCGGTGATACCGGTCGGGGCTCCGATACCCGTGGTCCGACAGGATCGCCGGAACGCGCGGTACTCGTCGGCGCTGGCGCTGGCATCACTCGTGCTCTCGGGATCGTCGGTCGAGCAGCGCGCGGGGTCGGTCGTGGCGTCGGGGTTCCTCGTCGACATGTGGTCGGTGTTCGAGGACTTCGTGTCGGCCGCTCTCCGAGAGGCGTTCAACCCGTACGGGGGAGTGCTTGTGTCGCAGTACGCCTCGACCCTCGACGTCGAGGGGACGGTGAAGATCGCGCCGGACCTTGTGTGGATTGTTGACGGGGCCGTACGGGCGTGCATCGACGTGAAGTACAAGGTCGAGAAGTACGGGCAGTACCCGAACGCTGATCTCTACCAGATGGCGGCGTACTGCCGGCGGTTCGGGTTGGGGGAGGGGTGGCTTGTGTACGCAGCTGGCGAGCGTGACAGCGGTGTGGTCGAGGTGATGGACGGACCAGTCGTCCGGCGCGCAGCTCTGGAGTTGAACAGCGACAGCGCTCACCTGCGCAACCTGCTCACTCGCATCCCACGTAGTGCAGTCCTTCATCGGCCGCTCAACACCTGACGGGAGCCTGTGCCGCACGCATGTCCGAGACCGATTCGACACGCGGGAGGTACGAGCTCCGACGTAGCCACGGCTTCGCTCGGCACCGAAGAGTTGAGCGTCATAGCGATGGGTTCAAATCCCACCGGTACCGCCACGATGAAGAGCCCCGGGTCCCCGTCTATGTAGGGATCTGGGGCTCTTCTCTTTGGTCAGCGAGCGTTCTCCAGTAACCAAGCGGTAACGGAGCACCTGCGCGGACCTGCGCGGCACGAATAGCCGTACTTGCCCTTTGCGCTCTGAGAGCCGAAGGCGACGACGTCGTGCGCGGCCTCACGGCGCTGATCTAGAGCATGCCGCCCGTCCTTCCGCGAGCGGTCCAACTTCAACACAACAGAGGGAACGGTGACTTTCGACGTGGCGGAGCGAGGCGAGTTCCTCATTGTCGAATCGGAGGCGAGCGTCGGGTCCCGATCTGGCAATTCACGACGCGCCTGATCGGGGGCGCGGACCCGGTCCTCCCGGGAAGGAGCAGACCACGGGCGCGACCATACGTCACGCTGCTCACCGGCTTTCAGCACAACCAACACCGCCTCTCACGTCGCAGCCCAGATGAGAGTTGGGACACGACCGCGTACTTGGTGTAGCGCGCCACCGGAACGCGATCCTCCCCGGATAGGATTCAGGTGATGTCCCCGAATGAAGACGAGCGCCTGGCGGCGGAGCAGCGGGCCCGCGTGCTGATCGACCGCCAGCTGGAAGCCGCGGGCTGGAAGGTGCAGGACCGCAAGGCGCTCAACCTGTTCGCGGCGACCGGTATCGCTGTTCGCGAGGTCATCATGAAGCCTGGACACGGCCGGGTCGACTACCTCCTGTACGTCGACAAGGCGGTCGTTGGCGTTATCGAAGCAAAGCCGGTCGGCACGCCTCTCGCCGGCGTCGAGTGGCAGTCCGCGATGTACGCGGTCGGACTTCCCGATGACGTACGCAAGCGGGCTCTCGATCCGGAAGGACGGCTGCCGTTCGTCTTCGAGGCGTCCGGCACCGAGACGCACTTCACCAACGGCTTCGACCCGGCCCCGCGCGCACGGCGCGTCTTCCACTTCCCGATGCCCGAAACTCTCGGTCGCACGATCCGCGCGGCTAGCGACCATCCCGACGAAGCACCCACCTGGCGCGGCCGGGTAAACAGTCTGCCTGTACTTGACGAGACATACCTGCGCCCCGCGCAGATCGACGCGGTCAAAGGTGTCGAGCGCAGCCTGCGCGAACAGCGTTTCGGTCGATCCCTCGTACAGATGGCGACCGGCGCCGGCAAGACGTACGCGGCGGTGACCGAGGCGTATCGGCTGCTGAAGTGGGGCGGGTTCAGTCGGGTGCTGTTCCTGGTCGACCGCAACAACCTCGCGGATCAGACCCTCGGCGAGTTCCAGAACTACCGCACGCCTGACGACGGTCGCCGATTCACCGAGCTATACAACGTGGCCAAGCTCACGCGCGGCGAGATGCCCGACTCGACGAAGGTAGCGATCTCGACCATCCAGCGGGTTTTCAGGGCGATCAAAAACGAGGATGTACCTGAGGGTGATGACCCGGGCCTCGATGATTTCACTCCCGAGACGCCGGTCGATGTCGCGTACAACCCGGACCTCCCGCCGGAGGCCTTCGATCTCGTGATCGTCGATGAGGCTCATCGGAGCATCTACGGCGTGTGGCGCGGTGCGCTCGAGTACTTCGATGCCCACGTCATCGGTCTCACCGCGACGCCCGGCAAGCAGACGTTCGGCTTCTTCCAGCAGAACCTCGTGTCCGAGTACACCTACGCAGAGTCTGTGGCAGATGGCGTCAACGTGGATTTCGACATCTACCGAATCAAGACCGAGATCACCGAGAACGGCTCGACGATCGAGGCGGGCACGTTCGTGCCAAAGGTCAACCGCGATACGCGGGCGGTGAAGATCGAGAAGCTCGACGCCGACCTCGACTACACGAAGAGCCAGCTCGACCGTGCGGTGACGGCGAAGCACCAGATCCGGCTCGTGCTCGAGACCTTCCGTGATCGGCTCTTCACAGAGATCTTCCCCGGCCGTCGCACGGTGCCGAAGACCCTAATCTTCGCGAAGGACGACAACCACGCTGAAGAGATCGTGCAGACGGTGCGCGAGGTGTTCGGCAAGGGTAACGACTTCGCCGCGAAGGTCACCTACAGCGCGAAGGATCCCAAGGGCCACCTGAAGGCGTTCCGCACAAGCCCCAGCCTGCGCATCGCTGTCACCGTAGACATGATCGCTACGGGCACCGATGTGAAGCCGCTCGAGTGCGTGCTCTTCATGCGAGACGTGCGCTCGGCCCAGTACTTCGAGCAGATGAAGGGTCGCGGCGCGCGTACGCTCGACCCGGCAACTTTCCGAGCCGTCACCGACGACGCCGCGGCGAAGACCCGCTTCGTACTGGTGGATGCTATCGGCGTCACCGAGCACGACTTCGTCGAGCCGCCGCTCAATCGCGACCGATCCTCGAGCCTCAAGAAGCTGCTCGACAAGGCCGCGACGCTCAACCTCACGGAGGACGAGACCGCGACGCTGGCGGCTCGACTTGCAGCGCTCGAGCAGCAGGTGACTCCGGCCGAACGCGCCGAACTGGATGCCGTGGCAGGGCAGTCGCTCCGCGCCGTTGTCCGGGCTCTCGTCGATGCTGTCAACCCCGACACGCAGGCCGCGGCGATGGCAGCTGAGCCGACACGAGAGCCGACTGAAGTCATCCAATATCTGCTCGATGCGGCGATCGAGCCGCTCGCCGCGAACCCCGAGCTGCGCACGCGCATCATCGAGTTGCGCCGCGCACACGATCAGGTGATCGACGAGGTCAGCCGCGACTCGCTCGTTGACGCGTTCGGTGTCATCGACCCGGAGGCGGCTCGAGTGACTATCGAGTCGTGGAAGGCCTATCTCGCCGAACACCGTGACGAGATCAGCGCCATCCAGCTGATGTTCGATGCCAAGGGACGCGGCATTGCCTTCGGCGACGTGAAGGAGCTCGCCGAGCGCATCAAGCGCCCGCCGCACAATTGGACGGTCGGCTACATTTGGAGCGCGTACCTTTCACTGGGCGTCGAGTATCGCGGTAGCGCTGAGACGCGCGATCGGCACACATCGACCGACCTGATCTCGCTTCTCCGCTACGAGACTGGCATGGATGACGCCTTGGTCCCCTACGCCGACGTTGTGGAGTCGCGCTACGCGAACTGGCTCGCCCGCCAAGAGCAGTCGGGAGCCTCGTTCGGTGAGAGTCAGCGTTGGTGGCTGGACAAGATGATGCAGATTATTGCGGCGTCGGCTGGCATCACCGCCGACGATCTCGACAACGCACCTTTCGACGAACGAGGCGGCGTTGACGGCGCGCTCCGCGACCTCGGCGACGCGGCAGGCGACGTCCTGGAAGACTTGAATCGGGAGCTGACCGCGTGAGTTGGGAGCGACACCCTATCGGCGACCTCCTGCAGCGACAGTCGAACAAGCGCGTCATCCAGCAGGGCTGGAGCCCTAAGTGCCATGCGCATCCGGCGGCGCCTGAGGAGTGGGGCGTGCTGAAGACCACCGCCATCCAGCCAGGAAAGTTCGAGCCTGAGCACAACAAGGCGCTGCCAGATACGCTCGACCCGAGATCGAACATCGAGGTTAAAGTCGGCGATCTGCTGATCACCTGCGCTGGCCCTCGCGCGCGCTGCGGGATTCCGGCGCTAGTTCGGCACACGCGCGAGCGCCTGATGATGTCCGGGAAAATGTATCGCCTCCGTCCCAAGGATCGCATCGACGCCCGTTTTCTCGAAATGTATCTGTTGAGCCCGTTCGCGCAAGAACGTATCGACGACATGAAAACCGGAATCTCCGACAGCGGCCTCAATCTGACTCATGACCGTTTCGTGCAGCTCCCGGTGCCGGTCCCGCCACTTGAGGAGCAGCTCAGCATTGTCTCCATGCTTGAGGATCACCTGTCCAGGATCGACGCCGCAGACGCCTATCTCAGCGCCGCTGAGCGCCGAGTCGCGGCATGGCAGTCCGCCGCCAGCGCCCAGGAACTCTGGCATGGTGACCCGCCGATGATGGCCGTCGGACGCATGCTCCGCGAGCCGATGCGGAACGGGCGCTCGGACCGGGCAGCCGAAGGCGCCGCGGGTGGCACTCGAACGTTGACCCTCACCGCAGTCACGCAGAACAGCTTCACGGACCAGTTCACCAAGGAGACGGTCACGCCTGCATCGGTCGCTCAGGGGCTATGGCTCGAGCCCGGCGACATCTTCGTGCAGCGGGCGAATACGCCCGAGCTGGTCGGGACGGCGGCGCGCTTTGACGGCCCCCGGAACTGGGCAATCTTCCCGGACCTACTGATCAGGGTGCGCCCAGACGAATCGCTCGTCGACGGACGCTATCTGGTTGCTGCCCTTCGTGCTGAGCGAGTACACCGCGCACTTCGCGCGCGCGCAAAGGGGCTGGCGGGCTCGATGCCCAAGATCGATCAGCGCGCTGTCGCCGAAACGATGGTGCCTTTCCCAGATGCGGCCCGCCAGCGCGAGGCTATTGGTCGTCTCATCAAGATCGACGCGGCAGCTGGCGCCGCGATTGATCAGCTCCGCATCCAGCGACGCCGATCGGCTGCGCTCCGTAACTCGCTCCTGAATGCTGCGTTCGCCGGCGAACTCACTAATTCGACAATCCGTCCTGATCGAGGAGGTCTCAATGACTGACGCACGCCGTCTGGTTGACAAGCTCGATTCGTTCCGCAACCTTCTCCGTGATGACGGCGTCGGAGTGCTCGACTACATCGAGCAGCTCACGTACTTGCTGTTCTTGAAGATGGCGCATGAGCGTGGCACGCGGAAGCTCCGCCCCCGGCAGATCGTGCCCGACGAGTATTCGTGGCAGCGGCTGCTCGACGCCGAAGGTGCGCAGCTCGAGTTCGAGTACACACGGATCCTCGTCGGCCTCGCGCAGCAGCCCGGCACACTCGGCGTGATCTTCCGGAAGGCACAAAACCGCATTCAGGACCCCGCGAAGCTCAAACGACTCATCGTCGACCTGATCGACCGCGAGCAGTGGTCCGCATCGGGCACCGACCTCAAAGGCGATGCCTACGAGCAGCTGCTGGCTAAGGGGGCGTCCGACAAGGGGTCCGGCGCCGGCCAGTACTTCACGCCGCGTGACCTGATCCAGGCTATCGTCGACGTGATCCAGCCCTCGCCGGATGACACGGTGCTCGACCCAGCCTGCGGTACCGCCGGATTCCTGCTCGTCGCTCACGACTACGCCTCGCGCGCGGCCGAGCACCTCACGCCGACCCAGCGGGATCATCTGCGCGACGGGTTCGCGCACGGGACGGAACTGGTAGACGGTACAGCGCGCCTCGCCGCGATGAACCTGCTGTTGCACGGCATCGGTACGCCACAGGGCGAGTCGCTGATCGACGTACGCGATGCGCTGATCGCTGATACGGGCGAGCGGTACTCGGTCGTGCTGTCCAACCCGCCGTTTGGCAGGAAGTCGTCGCTGACCATGGTCGGCGCGGACGGGCGCGAGGCGCGCGAGGACACCGAAATTGAGCGCGCCGACTTCGTTGCGACGACTTCGAACAAGCAACTCAACTTCGTGCAACACATCATGACCGTACTCGACATCAACGGCCGCGCGGCCGTCGTGCTGCCCGACAACGTGCTCTTCGAGGGCGGCGCAGGCGAGGTGCTGCGCCACAAGCTGCTCGACGACTTCGACCTGCACACGATGCTCCGACTGCCCACCGGCATCTTCTACGCCCAGGGCGTAAAGGCCAACGTGCTGTTCTTCGACAAGAAGCCAGCCAGCGAGACACCGTGGACGCGCAAGCTCTGGGTCTACGACCTGCGCACAAACATGCACTTCACGCTCAAGCAGAACCCGCTCCGCCGTGCGCACCTCGATGAGTTCGTCGCATCGTTCCTACCCGGCGCATCCCGGAGCGAGCGCCTCGAGGCGGCCGAGGGTGGCCGTTGGAAGTCGTTCACGTACGAGGAACTGATCGCACGCGACAAGGTCAACCTCGACATAACCTGGCTACGCGACGACTCGCTTGATGATCTCGAAAGCCTGCCGGCGCCCGATGCTATCGCCCGCGAGATCATTGAGGACCTCGCCGCAGCTCTCGCGGAGTTCGAAGCCGTGGCGACGGCGCTCGAAGGGACAGCGGCCGTCGACGAAGACTGATCTCGTCGGGTATTCCGAACCGTTTCGAGGCTCCGTCGACCTCGTGCGGCTAGCGCCGTCGACGCCTCCGTCGCGCCGTTGAGCCGGCTTCCCGCCGCAGGCCCGTCACCGACACGCTCAGCCGATGGCACGCGTGGCCGGAGCGAACCGGGTCGACCGAGTTTCCTAGGCCTCGATTTCGCGCGGCGGGGCCCCAGGGGTTGCGATGCCGAGAAGGGAGTCCACAGCGCCAGGAGCGAGATCTCGTCCGAGCTCCAACACGTTCAGAGCCGCTGAGCTTAAGTCCGTCAAGGTAGCACCGGTATCCGCGACGACCAGGCCCTCGTCGTAACGAATTTCGAGATTGGTCAAGCCCTCTTGATTACCGGGCGCGGGGGCCCGGACTGTTACTCGGTCGACGAAGTAAGCGTCGTCCAATGACTGGGTCACCTCCTCGACGTCGGCGCGGATGTCAGGACTCTCCTCCGCAGTCAGCCGAACGGAGCGGCGGATTCCTTTGAGCTCGATACTCCCAATCCTTTGTCCATCGAGCGTGGGCTGCACGCGGGCCCACGCCGGAGAGACGCTTCCTGGTCGCTTCTTCAACATCGTTCCGCGGTGTGCGAGGTAGAGACGGTGGCTGCCGATGTCCACCCCCAGCGCCCCGTTCTCAAAGGACCACTGACCATCCCGCGGTTTTTCCGGTTCGTCAGAGGAAACGAGAAGGACGACGTAAGCACGCTTTGCATGCCACTGGCCCGCGTTGGCGTGTACGAGCGGGGAGACGTCCAGACCGGCGAGATCGTGTCGGATGCCCTCGAGGTCCTCAAATGTAAACAGCGTGCCCGCATAGCGCCAGAAGGCGGCATTCGATCGGGCGTTCTCCTGCCGCAGCAACCAAGGCAGCAAGCTGCGGAGCTCTGCCAGGGAGAGCTGGCCCCTGACCGTCGGGGCGGCCTGCTGCTCCCGGTCGAGTGCAAGAGCGATGAGCTCCGCTGTACGTGTGATTCGAGCTGCGGCGTCCTCGGCGAAGCTCTCCGCGATGAGCGACTGGGTCTGCTCTCCGGCTGCGGGGGTGAGCGCCTCATCCATCTGGAGCAGCTGTTCGGCTCTGGCGGGCCCTACATGGCCTCGAGCGCCTCGCAAGAAGTTCGCCTGCACAAGCGTGGTGAGCGGACGGGCTTGGGCCGACTCGTGGGATCCGATGACGTCGACGGCAGCGGTGTCCGTAACCAGAAGGCGCGATCCGACGGTGAACGATGACTCTCGAGCTTCGGGCTCCTCGTTTGCGGGCCGGAGCGCTACGACCATCGCATCGGCGTCCGCGAGGTATTGCTCGTCGTCGGCGTCATCGACGGACTCATAGGAGTGGCGGAGGAATACCTCTCGCTTGGCCCGTTCACCCTCCCAGGTCACGACGAAGTCAGGAATGGCACTGTGATTGAAGTAGTGGGTGTCTTCGATCCTGGCCGTTGCGTCGAGACGCTCGAACTCGGCCATGACGGTCTTGACGCGACTGATGTAAGCACGGGGGTCTGGGGTGTCCTCGGCGGATGCGAGGAGATCAGCAAGCGTCACAGTGTCGATTCCTTACGCTTGAGGGCTGCGAGGGCCAGGTCGAGCTCGTGCCGCTCGAGAGATAGCCGCGCCTGTTTCCTGTTGAACACCAATACCCACGTTCGCTCTGCGACGACGGCGGCGAGGTCAGGGTCGATCGGAGCGCCGCCAAGAAAATCTCCATCCTCCTCCAAAGCAGCCTCGAGGGCAGAAACGACGGTCTCGCGGGTAGCAAGCTTCGACCACTGCGTCATGGAACCGAAGGGGTGCGTCGTGACCCAAAGGAATTCGGCGTTCTCTTCGCCCACGTCCCGAATCCCTCGCGCGGTTGCGCTGTAGCAGTTGACCAGGAACTCCCGGAACTGGTTGGGCTGGTCGCCCGCCGAGCTGTAATCCTTGTTCTCCACAAAAACCGCCTGCCGATCTCCGGTGAGGAAGTAGCCGGCGAGATCCCACCGCTTCCTGGAGCCGTTGAGCAGCGGGATGGTGCAGTATCGCGTGTTCTCGTAGACGTTCCACTGGAGCTCAATGAAAGTTGTTGCCTCGAGCCAGCGCTTGACCATCTGGACACCGCGTCGGCCCTGCTCTTGGACGGCTTCGGCGGGCATGGTTCGGACACTAGAGGATGTCTTCGAGGAACCCCGCACGCCGCGCTGAGCGTTAGCGAGCAACGCTCAGCGGGAGAGCCCTCCGCGTTCGCGCTGCAACGCGCGGTCGTGCGTGCCTTTCTCCCGCGACCCGTGTGCGCCGCAGCCCAGCCGACCTCGGTCCGGCGATTGCGCGGTCGAGCGCCCGACACCAGGTACGGGGTGATCAGGCCCGAGGATGATTGTGTCCACCAGGATCGCGAATCACGTCGACGCGGGCAACCAGGTTTAGCGGCCTTGATCGTGCCGCCGATGTCGCAAACGGGTCAACAGATCCGTCGAGTGCTTGTGTTCGACTTTGGGCGTACCGGATGTACCGCGAAGGTGGCGTTTTCCGCAACGATGACACCTTGGGCAGGCCCCCATGCCTCATGCTGAATGTGCAGGAAAGTGTGTTCATGAGGTCAGCGGCAGCAGGCAACCCGCGCGCGGTCGTATGGAAGTCTTGTGTTGACGTCGCGAGGTTGTGCACGAATTCCAAGCGGCCGTCGGCCCGCATCGTTGCAATCTCGGGCCAACGACGCTTCGGGCTCAGTGCAAGAACTTCGCGACGAGTTTGTGCACGGTCGTGTATTCGGCGCCCTGTTTCGCCCTCGGTGAGCTCATGCAGCTAGCGCCGCCGCCGCTTCCGTCGCGCTGCGTCGCGCTCCCGTCGCAGTCCGGGGCTGAGTTCCTCCGGCACGTCAAGGGTGAGCGAGTCGACATGAAGGATCGCGACGCTTCGGGCCGTGCGGTTGCGATCGAGAAGTACGCTCCGGATCTCGAACGGCTCCTGGTCGGCAGGTTGCAGCAAAACCTTGGTGTCTAGGTGTCGGTGATAGTGCCCCGACACGACGAGCTTCGGTCGCACTTGTTCGACGCCGCGGTGAAACATGACCTGTCCCGCACGCGCGTATGCGGAACCCTTCTTTGTCCAGAAGTGCCGATTCTTCGCGATGTGTCGATCGAGTGCAGCTGTGACCGGAGCGTCATGACCGAGGAGCACGTCGACGGTTTCGGTCCCGAGAGCGCATAGATCCTCTTCCGTGATCTGCTCTTCCGCGTGCCATTGGCCGATGTGACCGCCGATGGACTCGCGGCTGCCGCGGCTGATGCTGTTCGCACCGCCGAGGCTGGCGATCACAGTTCCGGCAGCTGTTCTGCCGCGCCAGCCTCGGGGGAGCCAGATGATGCGACGTTCGAGGCGTCGGTAGCCGTACTTGTCGGGTTGGCGCCACTTGTAGAGCGTCGGATAGCCCTCGTGGTTCCCGCCGGTGACGAACATGTACTGGTCGCGGGCGAGGAGTGCGTTGTTGAGTTGCCTGATTCGCTCGCGCTCGTAGGGGTTGCCGTTGGAGAGGAAGCCAAAGTCGCCGAGTGCGTGAACCTGTCGGATGCCGGCTCGAGACAGATTTCGGATGGCGAGTTTCGTCCACTGGAAGTCTGCGTGCGGGTCGCCGAGGAGTCCGATGCGGTCGTCGACCTTCGCGTGTCGATCAGGCTTCACGACGCGAGTTGTGTGCGGGCGTCATTCTCCGTCGTGACCGAACCGGCCCGCACGTCGGGGAATGAAACAGGGTTGGGCGCGAGCCGGACCAGCAGGGGCGCGTCCCCCTTCGTGCGGACGCGGCCGGTGCGTCTCGCTCTGCCGCGTGGCCATCCTTTAGCCGGCAAGCTGGGCAAGAACGTGAGGTGGTCGTCGTTGGACTCCTCTTCGACCAGCTCGAGGCCGGCTTCTTCCATCGTGCGGATGAAGTGGCGCCGGGCGGTGTTGTCGCGGCTCTGCTGGGTGATCTCGAGCACACGGCCTGGTGTCCGGTTGTAGATATTGATGCCCAAGTGGGGAAGGCTGTACAGGGCGCCGATCCGGCGCGCGAGGATGCTGCCGTATGGCGTTTCGTGACTCCGATCCGTGGCGATGGACGCAGCTTCCTCTGGCGTCACGGGGCCGCCCGTCAGAAACACGAGGTCGTCGTCTGGGTTTGCGAAACTCGTGATGGTCTCAGACCAGTCGCGATCGGACACTCCTGCCAGGACCACAGTGGCGTCGATGCCCTCTTGGAAGAGCACGACGCCCCGGTTGCTGGGACCGTGTCGTAGCGCCGGGATCCCGTTGGCCCAGCAGCCGCCTTCGAACGACGGGTTGATGCGCCATGCGAGTTGCCGAATGTTGAGATCTGGGCCCGGGTGGATGACGAGGAGTCGTTCGTAGGGCTCGACGTACTCGATGGCGCGTTCGACGCTGCCGGGCGTATGGCCGAAGGCGAGCGAAGGGAAACGATCGAAGATTGCGCCTTCCAGCCGCGCCTGGTCTCCGGTCGGAGTCATCGACAGCTCGTTCGCCTCGAGAAGCTCACGAGCTCTGCGTTCCGGCATTCGCGTCAGTCGAGTCAGCGTGGTGATGTTCACGTTGTTTCCAATCTGTTGTCATTGAGAGGGTGCTTGGAGAGCGGCGGTGTTCAGTTCCGCGGTCGTCTCGTTCTTGCGACTGCGCGTGGCCATGCATGCGCGAGTGCGTACCGAACGACGAGCACGGCCTCGACTGATTCGTTTCGTTCGGCCCAGGGCTTGACCTGACTGCCCGGCCGATTGGCGTATGAATTCGCGATCAGTCGTGCCGTTTCCTCGCCGAGTACCGCCTCGAATTCGACCGACCCGGGAGGGTGCGGTCAATCCGTTGCTTCCTCGCGGGAGTCATTCCTTAATGGCTGCCGCCTGCGAATTGGCGAAACCATTCGTAGAAGCGATGCGGTCGAAGATCATCGGCTCGCAATCCTTCTGACCGCCTCCGGGTCGCCGCCGTCCTCAAGCCAGGCCGCTGGCGTCTTGCGCCCTTCCCCGTAGAGGTCTTCCTGGCGAGTCTCGAAAAAGAAACCGATCTGGAGCGGAGCCCACCTTCGAAGCAGCGCTGGGATGAGTTCCTCGAGATGTGGCAAGGTACGACCTACCGGGCGGGTATTGAACTGCCACGCGGGGATGCGCATCTCTCCGCCGATTTCGACCCCGATGAGGCGGCCCGCCTTGATGAGCGCACGAACGTCCGCGGGTTCGATGTGGAGGAAGGTCGAAACGCTGCGGACGGATCGCGTCTCCCACGCGCCCGCAATCCACGTCTCCATCGGCCCGAGCGCTGCGCCGCCCCGGGCGACGTCCTCGTCCGCCGCCGCGAGAGCCGATTCCGAGATCGCGCCGGAACCTATAACGGCAGCTCGCTGCGCGCCGACGAGCGTGCTCGGGATCACTCGCGGCAGCGACCGGATGAGGGTGACAAGGCCTGCTCTCAACCAGCCGGCATCTCCACCGAGATCCTCGATCGCTTCAAGAAGTTCTGTCTCAGATGCCGTTGTAAGGTTTCTTCTGGGGGCGGATGCTTCCCCGGAGCTAGGCTCGCTGTCTTGATTTCGCATACGACAAGCCTCGCCCGATAAATCGGCCACCACATGGCGGTTTGGAAATCGGGTTCGAATCCGCTCGTTTATGAGCAAAGATAGTTGGACAGTCCGGGCGTGTCGGCATCGACTATATGTAGGCCGCCGAGATCGCTGCGATCTCTGACCCGTCACTTGCCGGGGCTCGCACTCTGATCCCCACCTCGGCCAGCTAGGCGAACTGACGTCGACGTCGACATGTCCCGGGCGCCCCCGGATTGGTGACTGCCGCTCGGATTGTTGTGCTGCTTACGCTGAGCGGATGACCACCACCGGAACAACGCGGCGCTATCTCGTCGACCTCCGTCAGGACCTCATTGCCGAGCTTCATCCCACGCTCAACGGTGACATCGATCCCTCGAAGCTCACGCCCGGCTCTGCCCGGAAGCTTTGGTGGCTAGGTCCGTGCGGGCACGAGTGGGATGCCGCGATCAACAACCGCACGAACGGGAGCAACTGCCCGTTCTGCTCGAACACCCGTGTGCTCGCGGGCTTCAACGACCTCGCCTCCCAGCGCCCCGACCTCGCCGCACAGTGGCACCCGACCAAGAACGTCATCAACCCCGCGGCGATCTCGCCGAAGTCGAACAAGAAGGCGTGGTGGGTCTGCCCCGAGGGGCACGAGTGGGAAGCGAACATCGGCAACCGCTTCTACGGAAACGGCTGTCCGGTGTGCAAGGTTCCGCGCGGTGGGGAGTTTGCCGCGGCCAAGCGCGCCCGTCGCGCTCTCGGCCTGCCCGTGAAGCACCGCGAGAAGGTGGCGGGGAAGCTACCGCAGGGACTCCTCCCGGGCATCAACGACATGGAAACAATCCGCCCGGACCTCGCGCTCGAGTTCCACCCGACGAAGAACGCACCCTCAACTCCGGCGACGACGAGCGCCGGGACCGGTGCCCGCCTCTGGTGGCGTTGCGAAGAGGGTCACGAGTGGCAGCAGACCGGCAATGCCCGCACATCGATGGGGCTCGGCTGCCCGAAGTGCGGCGCTCAGGCAGCGATCGAGTCAGGCAAGAAGCGCTCTGGCTCCGGCCGCAGACTCCACGTCGGCATCAACGATCTCGCCTCGCGTCGGCCCGACGTGGCGGCGCAGTGGCACCCCACGCGGAACGGCGACCTGGCACCTTCCGACGTCACCTCGTCGACCGGCGTCAAGGCATGGTGGCTCGATGAGTTCGGCCACGAGTGGGAGTCGGTGATCGCCAGCCGCACCGGTGGCGGGGTTGGCTGCCCGATTTGCTCTGGGCACAAGACGCTCGCGGGCTTCAACGACCTCGCGACCGTCCGGCCCGACGTCGCCGCCGAATGGCACCGCATCAAGAACGGCGAGCTTCTACCGTCGGTTCTCACCCAGTTCTCCAACCGGATCGTGTGGTGGGAGTGCACCAAGGGGCACGAGTGGAAGTCGACGGTCAACAACCGGTCGCACGAGCAAGGCTGCCCCGTCTGCGCCGACCGAGGCTTCCAGCAGTCAAAGCCGGGCTTCGTTTACTTCCTCGAGCACCGCGGCCTGCGTTCATTCAAGGTCGGCATCACCAACGAGGGCACCGTGCGCCTCGACCTGTTCCAGATCGAGGGCTGGACGATTCTGAACCTCGAGCGGTTCCAGAATGGTGCCCAAGCCCTTCAGGTCGAGTCGGCCATCAAGCGCTGGTGGCGCAAGGACCTCGGTCTCCCAATGTGGCTCGGCCCAGAGGATATGGCGCGCACGTCCGGCTGGACGGAGACCATCTCGAGCGACGAGCTCACCGCCCGAGAGTGCATCGAGCGCATCCGCACAGAGGCGGCAGCGCTGCGCTTACCCGTGCCGCATCAGTTCCCATAATGGTTCTTGACGGATCCCAGAGGTGGGAGGAGATAGGCTCCTCAGTCCTGAACGTCGTCCGGACCATCGGCGTCTGAGTCTGTCATCCGTCGCCAAGCACCGTATTCGGCGAGGAGGACGAACCCGATGCCTAATCAACCCGCTCCGGATCTTCCGGACCTCGGTGTCCATGGCGCGGCCCCAACCCTCGCTCTTCGACACCCGCTCTGGCGATGAGAAACCCGTTCCCCGAGAGCGCGAACAGTCCAGCAGGATGGAGTCATGATCACCGTCGTCCCGGACACGAATGCCCTCTTCGGGGCTCGATGGATGTCTTCGGTCTCCGGCAAGAAGCTCCTCTCGCTCGCGGAGACTGGTGCGTGTCTTGTGCTCCTGCCGGAGGTCGTCGTCGACGAGCTCGAGCGGCAGTACACGGACACCGTCGATGAAGCACGCAAGAAGGCCGTGAGCGGCCTGAAGCTCATCCCGGATGACGTCGACTTGAGCGTCATCGAGGCCGCGTTCGAGAAGCGCGTAAATGAGATCGCCGCCGGCCGCGCGGCTCTCGTCGGGCGGAAGGGATTGAGCACCGCTGCAGCCCCGAACGGCATCGCACGCAACCTCGTCAAGCGCGATCTCGCACGACGTCGCCCGTTCCTGGAGACAGAGCAGGACAACAAGAAGAAGTCGTTCGGCTTCCGCGACGCCGTCATCTGGGAGACGATCCTCGCCTACTTGCAAGCGGACGGGTCTAATGACTCGATCCACTTCGTCACGAAAGACCGTGGGTTCACAGGTAAATCCGCTGGCAAGGCGGTCCTGCATCCGCATCTCCTCGAAGATCTCAATCACCTCGGTATCGATGCAAGCCGCGTCGCGGTCGTCGACACCCTCGAAAACGTGGTGGGGATCGTCGAGACGGCGGTCACCGAAGCGGCGGCTGAGAAGGCCGCAGAGGAAGCAGCCACGACACCATCAACGCTCGCCCTGCACACGGCTGCGGAGGCGAGGATTCGAGCGACGAACGCAGCGCGGCGGGCCGGTCTCGTGCGTGTCGCGTCGTATGCGCTCGAATCGCTGATCAACAAGGAGATCACCGAAGAGATCGGGTACGGCGGCGACTACCAACGGCCGGACTTCGTGCAGTTCGACTTCCCGTCTGCGATGGAGACCGCGATGATCGTCGCGATCGACCTCGAGTCCGACTTCGAGTTCGACGAGCCGAACGGCGACATCGTCACGGCGCGCGCCGACGTCGTCCTGTCCATCGACGGCAACACCTACAAGGGTGACTTCTTCGGCGAGGACGACGATGAGCTGCTCCTCGTCGGAGAGCTGAACGACCACTACTTCGAGACGTCGACCTCAGTCCGGGCGAAGGCAGTCATCGAGATCGACACCGAACACGGGCCTGACGAGCTCGACGTCGCGTCGGTCGTGCTGGAAGACAACCCACACCCGCCGCGCCCGTTCGTGCTGTCCAGCACTGCATTGGACGTGGAGATCGATCCGGAGCTGTCCCCGGAGGTGAGTGCCGAGATTGATCCCGATCCGGGGAACCCAGATCCCTCCGAGTGATCCGTCAAGCCCTGGGGCGTGTGCCGGATCGGCGCCCGGTGGCGTTCAGCAGGCCAGGCAAGAGTCGAGCCCACGAGCAGAGCGCGAGTTCAGTTCTCGCACCCCAGGAGAGGTTAGGTCAGCGTGACTCCTTGGCTGTCGGCGCCTCTCTGGTTGGCCATGTCGCGCCTCCACCGTTATCGAACTTGGCCGGGGGAGTGAGGCCGCGAAGCAGGACGTTCGTGTTGAGGACCGCCCTCACAGATCGGCGGCCTGCCCGGCCCGGCGTGCCTCTTCGACGAGGTCGGCCAGTTCCGGACTCGACAACGCAGCGAGCACCTCGAGCGCCTGCTCGCGATTGCGCGTCCAGCGGGCGTCGTCGGTGACGGGCATCGCTGACTTCGTCGTGACGCGACCCATCGCTGCGGACGCCGCGGGCTTACGCTGCGCTACGGTGCCGGACGGCGCAACGGTCCGCGACCTTTTCGCGCTGTTGCGGAGTCGGCTGGCCATATGGGCACTCTAGGCGAGCAGCAACGAGGAGCACCGAAAAGTCTTCGCGAGCAGCAACGAGGAGCACCGAAAAGTCTTCGCGAGTGTGTCGTGACGTCGTCCGCCTAGGATTCCGTCATGGACACGAACCCAGGCGCCATGTCGCCGAAGGACGCCTACGACGAGCAGGTCGCGGAGGAAGAGCTCGAGTGGCTCGGCGAGGGTGCCCGCCTCGAGATGCTCAGCAACGACTGAATCGGCCGTTGTGACGATCTACGCGCCGCGAGACCTTGCCCGTGAGCTCGGCTACACCGATGAGGCGAGGCCCGGACTCGTCGTGCGGGAGTACCTCAGGGAGCGGTACCCGGAGCACCCGAGACATCAGCGCAGGGTGCTCGACGAGCAGCAGGCCGACGACGTGCGAGCGAAAGTGCCACGCGCGGACGCATGAACCTCGTCGCTCGATCGGGGACCCTCAGCTGCCAACACACGCTTTGTGGGAATCGCGCAGAACGTCGCGACTGGGTGCGCGCCACCCTTGGGGTGTGAGCGACTTTGAGCGTCCCGTGTCCGACCGGTACTTCGAGGACTACACGCCGGGCATCGATGTCACGTACGGTGCCGAGCAGGTGCTCGAGAGCGACGTGCTGCGGTTCGCGCGTGAGTTCGATCCGCAGACGATCCACACGGATCCGGAGGCGGCAGACGGCGGGCCGTTCGGTGGGCTGATCGCGTCGGGCTGGCACACGGCATCTCTGATGATGCAGATCTTCGCGACCGAGATTCTCAATGACCGGGCGAGCCTCGCTTCGCCAGGCGTCGACGAGCTGCTTAGCGCGACTTCTTTGCTGCCGGCGCGGGCTTCACGGGCGTGGCGGCAGGACGGGGCGCGGGGCGGAACTGCATCTGAGCCGGCTGCATGCCGTGCTCGATGACCCGACCCTTCATGTTGTCGGACTTCACCCAACGACCGCTGCTCTGGTTCGCCATGTCGCACCTCCTTCCAGCATTATTGCTTGCGGAGGGGTGAATTGCCTACATCAGTGCTGGGGGTCGCGTTCTATGTGTTCGCGCTGTTCCCGGGCGTCGCGTTCATCTTCGCGCGAGAGGGTCATCAGCCAGCCGCGAAGCGGTCCGTCCTCCGCGAGACGGCGGCACTCGTGTTCGTCAGCGCGATCTGCGACGCGGTGGTCGCGCTCGGCCTGGCCCTCGTCGCCAGCTCCTCGGGCTGGGTCCGGTCGCACCTGGATCAGCTGTTCGCGGGTGACCTGTCGTGGGCACGCGACCACCTGTTGCCGTCGGTGGCGATCGTGGTCTTGGCGGCTGCTGCCGCCACGGTGCTCGGCTACCTGTTCGGCACCAAGTGGATGCACGACCACGGCCTGAAGTGGCTCTGGAAGTCAGCGGTCCCACGCGACACGTCTGCATGGAAGTCGCTGCTCGACCCGGACGAACAAGTCATCGTCGAAGTGACGCTCGTGCTCAGGAGCGGCGCGTGGGTGACGGGCACGATGTACTCGTTCGACAACGATCCCGATCCACACCCGCACAGGTCGATCGTCCTCACGCAGCCGACATACCGGGCGCCTGGCGCAGCAGAGGACTCTGACCCCACTACGCTCGGTGACTACTTCGTCGTCGAGGCCGGTGAGATCGAGGTGCTCCAGGTTGTCCATCGGACCCCGTCTCAGGAAGAGATTGAGGCGGCGGCAACCTCGACGGACGCATGAATCAGCAGGACCTCCTCCACGCGGTGTGCGACGAGGAGCTCATGGGCGGCGTGTGGATGCGGCCGCCGTCGAGCGACGTCTGGTCGCTCGTGATTTGGCTCGCAGCCGACGGCCGGCACGTCGCGATGACGGAGGAGCGCGCCTCGGTCGAGGACGGCTCCGAGCTTGTGACGGACGACGAGTCCGAGGCACTGGACAACCACCTCGAGCGGCTGCGGGCGCTGAGCGCGCTCATTCGCGACGGGCTGCTGTAGCTAACGGCAGCAGCGGTCCGATGTTGAACAGGCAGATCATCGCTCCGAAGAACGCCATGATCACCGCGACAGGGCGTCAGTGCCCCAATCTATGATTCGCTCGTGGGGATGTCGGAGGAGGACGCCAGGCTGCACGCAAAGTTCGTGCACGAGGGCGAGCGTCGCTTCATCTACGCCGCGAGGCGGGACGGCGCACCGGGGTTGGTGCTGCTGCCCGAGGGTGAGGCGCAGAGCAGGCGGTCGGAGACCAAGCGGGCGCTGACGTGCCCCGTGACCGGCTGCGCGACGCCGGAACTCACCACGGTCGACCGTAGCAAGGCAGACCGGCGAGACGGCTACCGGCACTTGGCGAAGGGCGTCGATCACGGCGCCGAGCGGATGCATCACGTTCTCGCGAAGGGGCTGCTCGCGCGGTGGGCGCGGTGGGCGATGCCGGGGGCAGTCGCGATCGAGGAGCATCCCTCGAACGACGTGCGAGAGAGGATCGCCGATGTGCTCGTGACGCTGGCGGACGGCACTCGGTTCGCGCTCGAGGTGCAGTACTCCGGCCTCAGCATCGACGCCTGGCGGGAACGCCACGAGTCGTACCGGCGACAGGGCACCGTCGACGTGTGGCTCTTCGGTCATGCCGGCGAGCAGTCCCGGTGGCGCGACGGGATCATGCGGCTCAACGCGACGCAGCGGGAGATCGCGGCGTCCGGGGCGCCGGTGCTGTGGATCAACCCGCTCACGGACCAGGTCGCCTAGGCGACGAGCAGAGCTTGGTCGAACGGTGCTAGGACGATCCTGGCGCAGGACGAGGGCGAGCTCCGGGTCGTGCCGCTGAGGCAGTGGCGCCTCCTGCCGGAGGGGATGCTCATACGAGAGCTCGTCGCTCTGAAGAAAGCCACCGCTGAGCATCTGGCCTGGGAGGCAGCGGAGGCCGCGCGCCGCGCCGCCGAAGAGGCCGCCCGTCAAGCCCGGCGAGACCAGATCGTGGCGGCACGTGAGCGCGACCATGATGCGTGGTTGACAGGCACGGAGCGGGCCGCGGCGCTGTCGGTGCTCGGGGAGTGGCCTGCGTGGCTGACCGGCGAGGATCCGAAAGGAGCCCGTGTGTCCGGCGAGCGATGGCGATGGTTCCTGTGGTTCGAGGTGATCCGACCATTGACAGCCGATGAGAACGTCCGTTCGGACGACGTTCTCGCGAACCTCGTGGAACGCTTCGGCAGCGCTGTCGGGCCGGTCACTCCTACGCCTGTACCGGGATCTTTGAGGGAGGCGGTCATTGCGATGTTGAACGCGATGAAGCGGACGAGTCTGGTGTCGAGGCATGAGCAGAAGCGCTACGGCAAGAAGCACTTCTGGTTCACGAGAGGGAGTGTCCACGAGCCGCTGACGCCGGATCAGCAGGCGGAGATCACGCGGCAGGCCTCGGAGCGCGAGGCAGCGCTGCGGGACCAGCGAGCCGCCGGCCGGAGCACTCAGGGCGCCGATTACCGCCGAGGACCTGGGAGCAGTGCAGGAGGCGGGTACCGGAGGTCATTCTCAGGGCCGCCATCGACGTCGTCTGCTCCGCAGGCTCGGAAGCCGGGGGAGGGGATCTGCTCGCGTTGCGGGGTCCCGGTCGCTGCATTCCTGGTTGAACAGGGCCTGCTCGCCCATCCGGTCTGCATGAGATGACGGGACAGCCCGTCGAACTGATGCGGCCGACGATTATCCCCTGGGCGGGGATAATCGGGGATAGAGAGACAGACTGCCGGATCGAACGACCGATTGCCCGCGGACCGGGGATCGCGACTTGGCTCGTGACCTACGCGACCAGCTCGGCGACCTTCGCCAGCGTCGCCACGAACTTCTCCCTCGCGCCGGCCTGCGCGAACGACTGCCCGGCCGGGTGCACAGTGCGGAGCACGCGGTAGCGATCGCCGATGTGCAGATCGAGGTGGGCGTCCCAGCCCTCCTGCGCCTTCTGGCCCGAGAGCACGATCACGCGAAGGTCGGGCAGCAGCTCGAGCAGCCCCCGCAGCTCGATCGAGCCCTGCGCGAGATCGGCTGGCGAAGGCTTCACCGACGCTCGGCCGAGCACCCACGGCACGATGTTCACGCGAGCACGTGGTCGTGAAGGCCCACCTGGTTCCGCGTCTCCCAGGCGTTCTTCGCCGTTGGGTCCTCGTTGTCGAGCGAGATGAAGCCTGAGCCGCCCCACTCCAGGACGGTCTTCCGCCCAGGGGCGTCGAGCAGCAGCAGCGCGCGTGCCTTGACGCCGGCCTCCGCCGGATCGAAGTGCGGCAGTACGATGTCGGGCTTCCGAGCGCGACGTCGGTCCTCGACATCTCGGGTCCATGCCTCCGGGGGCAGCGTGCGCTCGGCGGTCGCGAGCATCGCCATGCGGTAGGCGATGAGATCGGGATCGCGGAAGCCGCGCGGGGCGTTGAGGAACATGCCGCGAGCGTAGCGAGAGCGAGTGATGCTCGGCCTCGCTCGATGGAATTCGCTCAGAGTTCCGCGATGGGAGTTCCGCAGACTCATGCGGCGTCGACTGCTTGCCCAAGCCGCCGCATTCGCGCAGCGTCGAGTGCTGCCGCAACATCATCGAGGTCATCCTCGAACAGGTCGGTATAGGTGTCGAGAGTCATGGCCGCCGAGGCGTGCCCAAGCATGCGCTGCAGCGCCTTGACGTTCGCGCCGGCGCTGATCGCGAGTGACGCAGCTGTATGCCGGAGGTCGTGTGGCGTAATCCACGGGAAGAGAGGCGGCGTCTTCTGCCCTCGAAGCTTGGCCTCGGATACCGCCGCAGCGCTCGTGGCCTGCATCCGCTTCACTGCGCCGACGAACCACCCGCGCCGGGAGTCCCCCGGGCGCATGTGCTCATAGCCGTTGCCCCACACGAGGTCGTCGGACGCCTTGCCCGCACAAGTAGCTTCGAACGCTGCGTCGAGGAACGAAGGGTAGGCGACCGAGCGACGCTCATGAGACTTTGGGGTGCCGACCACGATCTTCCCGTTCACGCTGACGGCGTTTTCTTCGACGAGGACCCGTCGAAGCTCGCGATCGACGTGTTTGACTCGGAGACCAGTCGCCTCGCCCCAGCGCAGGCCGGTGTAAGCCAAGAACCGGATGAGGTCCGGGTACTTGGACGTCGATGCGAGTTGCTCCACCTGCTCGTGTGAGAGGTATGCGTGCTTGCCCTTGAGCTTCTTGGGAAGTCGGATCTCGAGCGCCGGGTTGAACATGAGACGACGGTCCTTGACCGCCCCGTCGAGGATCTTCTTGAGGACGCCGTGCACGCGTCGAACCTGGTTTGCGCTGTACCGCGTAGTGAGGTCCGAAATCCACCCCTGGATCTCGGTGTGCGCCAACGATCCCACGGGCCTGTCACCCCATTTCGGCTCGACGTGTATCCGCCAGGACGACTCCTCCGAGTGGAACTGCGACGCCTTCACCGTCGGCTTGTACGCCTCGATCCATTGAACGCCGAGCATGCCGACCGTTAGCTTGCCGGCGCTCGGAGCGATGTACGGCTCGAGGTCAGCGGCCTGCAGCGTGCTCGCGTTGAGCGCGATCGGCAGCACCGCGGCGATCGAACGGATCTCGGCGACGGAGAACCCGAAGTCGATCCGAACCCGCGCCACCCCGATCGACCGCAGGAACCCCCACGGCGAATCACCGAGCAACCGAGCGGAGTTGGGGGAGACGTCGGCCACGACCGCCAGGCCCGACGAAGTGGCTGCCGAGACGTTCGCGGCCGCCGCGGCACGAGCCTTATCGGCGGAGTCCTCGGGGATGTGCAACGAGGTGAACGCGAGCGTCGCACCCGCCTCCGCCGCGGCCGAGAAGGTCGGACCCGCCAACGAAGCGTGCGCCAGGTACGCGCTCGCGCCCAACCGCATCAGCGCGAAGCCCCCGCCCGAGCGGAACCAGCAGCCGAGCCGGCACCGGCACCGGCCGCAGGAGCACCCGCGGCACCGGCTGCAGGAGGCGCATCGATTGCATCAGCAGGCACGGCCGACGACACCAGGTCGAGCGGCGCACCCGGAGCAGACTGCTCTTCGAGGTCAGCCTCGACCGACGCGGACACCCCGAACAACAGCGTCGCCACGAAGCCGACGACGTACGCCACGACGAGCCCCGATCCGTACCCGAGCAGCGCCCATCCGTACCCGGACGACCCGTTCAGCAGCGGCAGGAGCGACAGGTCCGAGGCCCCGATGGCGATCGCCCCGACGGAGTGCCCGAGCTGATCGAACAGCCCGACGACACCGCCGCCGAACGCCCCACCGATGCAGGCCGTGATGAAGGGCCGACCGAGGGGGAGCGTCACACCGTAGATGCTGGGCTCGCCGACGCCGAGGAGCCCGGCGGGCAGTGCGCCACGGATGGTCCGCGAGAGCGCCTCGTTGCGACGGAAGCGCATCCACAGCGCGAGCGCGGCGCCGATCTGCCCGGCACCGCCCATCGCGAGCACGGGCAGCAGCACGGTCCATCCGGTCTGGTCGATCAGGGTGGTGTGGATCGGGGTGAGGGCCTGGTGCATGCCGGTCATGACGAGCGGCAGGAAGAACCCGCCCAGGACGAACCCGGCGAATGCGCCCCCGTTGGCGAGCAGCCACGTGGCAGCGGCACCGATCGCGACCGAGACGACCCCGGCGACCGACATCAGGATGCCCAGGGTGACCGACCCCGCGACGAGCACCGTGACGGTCGGCACGACGATGAGCGCGATGACGTCCGGCGTGTGCCGCCGCATGAAGCGCTCGACCAGCGCGGCGAGGATGCCGCCGGCCAGTGCGCCGAGTACACCGCCCTGCCCGGGAGCGAGCGTCTGCCCGAACACCGTCACGTTGGCGACCCCGGCCGCGACGACGATCGCACCGACGGCGCCACCGAGGATGGGCGTGCCGCCGAACTCCTTCGCGGCGTTCATCCCGACGAAGACGGCGAGCAGGGACAGGAACCCGGACGACAGCACGCCGAGGAACGGCGTCACACCGGGCAGCCACCCCAGGTTCGTCAGGATGCCGTTGATCCCGGCGATCAGACCGCACGCGATCAGCGCGGGGATGAGCGGGATGAAGATCGCGGAGATCTTCCGGATGGCACGCATGGTGCGGCCATCGGCACGGGACCGCGCAGTCGCTTTGATCGACGCCCCGCGCGCAGCGAGCTCGTCAGGCGAGGCCCCACCAGCCGCAGCCGGCGGGACGGACGCGCGCAGAGCCTCCAGGTCGACGGCCACGCGGTCGACGAGACCCGGGCCGAGCACGATCTGCAGGTTCGAGCCGGCCGCGATGGCGGCCATCACACCGTCGGTGGACTTGAGCTCGTCGAGCGCGACGGCGTCGGTCGAGACGACCTCGACCCGCAGCCGGGTCATGCAGTTCTCGACGTCGGCGATGTTGCCGGAGCCTCCGACGGTGTCGAGGATCCGCTGTGCGAGTTGCTGTGCATCGGTCATTGATGGTGCTCCTCGGGGGAAGGAAACGGAGTGGTGCAGGTTCAGAGGACGGCTCGGAGGGAGCCGGAGGCATCGGCGAGACGCTGGCGGACGGTGTCCGCGGAGGCGCCGGTGAGGATCACCGCGATGGCGGTCTTCACCTCGCCGTCGCTCTCCGCCAGGGCAGCGGAGACCGACGCATCAGAGGCCCCGGTCACGTCCTGCACGAGCGTGAACGCCCGGGCGACGAGCTTGGCGTTCGTGGCACGCACGTCGACCATGCGGTTGCCGTACGTCTTGTTGCTGCGCACCATCGCGAGCGTGGTGAGCATGTTGAGGACGAGCTTCTGCGCGGTCCCCGCCTTGAGGCGGGTGGACCCGGCGATGAACTCCGGGCCGACGACGACGTCGATGGCGATGTCGGCGTGCCGCCCCGCGGCCGAACCCGCGTTGCACGCGACCGAGACCGACAAGGCGGAGCGGCGGCGGGCCTCCCGGATGGCGGCGATCACGTAGGGCGTCCTGCCGGACGCGCTGATCCCGACGACCACGTCGTCCTGGGTCAGGCCGAGCGCGTCGAGGTCGCGGACCGCGGCTGCTTCGTCGTCCTCCGCACCCTCGACGGCGGTCGTCAACGCGACCTGGCCACCGGCGATCAGTCCGACGACCTGGGACGGGTCGGTGCCGAAGGTGGGCGGGCACTCGCTGGCATCGAGGACGCCCAGTCGGCCCGGCGTGCCGGCGCCGACGTAGACGAGTCTGCCGCCGCGCGCGAACGCTGCGGCGATCGCGAGCTGGCTCATCCGGCTGCTCATCGCGGCGGGACGGGGCGGAGCGGAGGTGGGACGGAGTGGTTTCGCACAACCGAAAGCACTCCGAACCGCGCCATTGCGTGGTGCGGAGTGTTTTCGGTTGTGCGGCGGCGGTAGAGCCGGGCACAGCCGCGGCTGGCGATAGGCTCCGGGCGATGGTCGAGCTCGTGGAACACCGTGCCGAGTGGGCGGAGGACTTCCGCTCGGAGGCCGCTCGCGTCACACGTGCGCTGGGCAGTGGCGTCACCGCGATCGAGCACATCGGAAGCACCGCCGTCCCGGGACTCCTCGCGAAGCCGGTCATCGACCTCGCCGCGCGTGCCGCAGCCGGGGTCGACCCGTTCGCCATCGGGTCGCTCCTGGAGGGGGTCGGGTATGTGCGGCACTCGAACGGGCCGAAGAACCACGGCGTGTACGTCCGGAGCTCGTCAGGCGCGCGGACCCACATCCTGCACGTGTTCGCCGCGGATGCGTGGGAGCACTGCAACCAGCGGCTCTTCCGAGATGCACTGCTGCGGGACCCGGTCGCTCGGCAGCGGTACGCCGAGCTGAAGCGCTCGCTCTCCGGCCTCGACGACGGACGGGACTACACCGCGGGCAAGCTCGACCTCGTCGAGGAGGTCCTCAACACCGGGCGTGCACGGCGGGGCCTCGGGCCGACGTCGGCGTGGGACAAGTGAGGATTCCCGTCAGGACAGCACCGCGCGGCGCGTTCGATCCGTCACGAAGACGGCTTCCAGTCCAGGTGCCGGCAGGACCGCGTCAACGAGACGCGTGCTCCCGGCGACGATGACCGACCGGTCGTAGAAGTCGGAGACGACACTCCAACTCCGGCTCATCGGAAGCCACCGAGTCGGTCCGCGACCGACCTGCTTGGTCAGCCTCGGGATCGCACCGAGTCGCGAGAGGACGAGCCACATCTCGCGGTCGTCGGGTGGCAGGAAGTCGAGGTGGGCGTTTGGTGGTGCAACGGTGTCGCCGTACCCAGACCACCAGCCGAGGACGACCTGTTCGTCACGAGCGACGCCCGATCTGACGAGGACGTCGATCAGGACCGAGGCCACCTCGGAGGGGACGTCGCCCGAGCACAGTTGAGACCCGAGGATCGCGCTCGCTCCTCTGGCCAAGCGGTGTCGGGGTCGGCGGTGCGGTGGCGAAGGCCTGCGACCACGTCCGTGCGTCCGGGCTCTCACTCGTCACCGGGGAGGACGGTTCGCCTCGCGCTCGTCATGAACTGTTCGTCTCCTGATCGCAACGGCCGTGAAACCAGAAATGTCAGGCACTGATCAACAGTACAGGTGATGACGACGAACACCACGAGGAAGCAATCCGTGATGATTGGCTCCGTCCAGCCGATGCGGCAGATCGCACCGGACCGCTGGGTAGCGGTGTGACGCGATGCCCGTGATGTCCTGTGAAGCTTTTCTCGTGTGGCGCGGGGGTGCCCTCGTGGCGGAGCCGACCGGCGGCCTCCCTCTGTTGTACGAGGGGAGTCCACCCTCGCGGTGGTGGGCCACGGTGGACGTGAGCCTCGGGACAGTTCCGTCCGATCTGCCGTTCTGCGTCGAAGTGGACGTTCCGTCTGAGCTGCCCGACGAGGGAGAGATCGGACGAGTCCGTCGAGTACTAAGTCCGGCGACACCGAAGAAGTTCCGCGATGCACCGCCATCAAGCGGCGACATCGACAGGGCCTTCGCGCTGCTCGAGCGCGTCCCCGAGGACTGGTTGCTGTACGAGACGCGCGTCGGTGCGTTGCCCGGGCTCGGGTGGGACGCGTTCGTCGGAACACTCCTCCGGGTCCCCGAGCAGACGATCAGCGCGGTCCTCGGCGGCGACTGGCGTGCGATCATCCGGATCGAGCCGTGGCTCCGGTCGGCCGACGATCCGGGAACTCGTAGCATCGAGGCGTGAGCAGCGACGTGACGCCCGGCCGGTACCGCCACTTCAAGGGCGGCGAGTACGAGGTGCTGCTCGTCGCGCGCGACACCGAGACCGAAGAACAGGTGGTCGTGTACCAGGCGCTCTACGGCGAACGCGGCCACTGGGTCCGCTCGCTCGCCGACTTCAGCGCACACGTCTCCCGCGACGGGTACGAGGGCCCGCGCTTCGTGCCGACGGGACCCGACGTCAGCGCGACCGACCCCGAGCGGCGTCGATCGCCGCGATGACCGTCGGGACGCCCCAGACGAGGAAGCGCGGCCGGGCACCGGACCGCATCACGACCTCGATCTGCCGCGACAGGCCCCGGGAAGCGTTCCGTACCTCGACGATCTGATCCAGCGGGATCCCGAACTCGGCACGGATGAAGTTCAGCCGGTGCGCGTGGAACCACAGCGCTGTCGACGTCAGGGTCAGACGACCGCCGATGCCCTCCATGCCGCGAGTGCCGAACATGCCGCGCGCCACCCCGCCGGGAGGCTCGAACGCCTCGACGTCGAGCTCCACGCGCCGGTACGCAGCGACGTTGATGAAGCACGTCGCGTTCTTGCGGAGCAGCACGGTGCTCGAGTCCCTGTCGGTCATTGCGTCGACGCTACCGGTGGACGGGTGCTCTGCCGCGCCGCCGAACCGCAGCGAACCCGCTCCCGTAAGTTCGAGCGATGACCTCCGTTTCGCCGGCCGTGATCTCGCTCCTGGCGTTCGCGCCGGCGGTGGCGTCGCTCAGATGACGCACTCGGTTCGTGACCTGCAGCCGGACGACGTCGACGCCCTGCAGGAACTGCTCGAGTCCTTCCCGGCGTACGCCGAACGGATCACCGGCTACCCGCCCGGCCCCGCCGATGCACTCTCCGCGCTGATCTCCGTGCCGCCCGGGTTCGACCCGGCGGGCAAGCGGAGCATCGGACTCTGGGACGACGAGGAGCTGGTCGCGTTCGCAGACGTGCTGCTCGGCTACCCCGACCCGGAGACCGCGTACATCGGGCTGCTGATCGTGCACGGCGCCCACCAGGGCAAGGGCCTCGGCCGGCGACTGCACGACGCGGTACTCGACCGGGTGCGACAGGAGACCGGCGCCTCCCGGATCCGCCTCGGCATCGTCGAGCGCAACGCCGACTGGGCCGCGCCGTTCTGGACCACCCTCGGCTACGAGCCCACCGGAGAGACGAAGCCGTACCGCTACGACAAGCTCGAGAGCACCGTCACCATGTGGGAGCGACCGACGGCCGGCTGAGGGTACGACGGCCGACGGCGGTGTCGGCCCCCGCCCCTAGGGTGAAGCCGTGCAGATCACCTCCGAGGGCCGGGCGCTCCTCAGCCCCAGCGACCTCACCACGTGGGCGTCGTGCGAGTGGGCGTTCCTGCGCCGCCTCGACGCCAAGCTCGGCCGCGGAGCAGCCCTGCCGGACGAGCACGACGACATGCTCGACCGCACGGCGAAGCTCGGGGACCAGCACGAGCTCGACTACCTCGAGATCCTCAAGACGACCCACGACGTCGTGGAGTTCGACCGCCCGGCGCCCCCGCAGTACCCGGAGGCAGCAGCGGCAGCACTGGACGCCATGAGGAACGGCGCGGACGTCCTCTACCAGCCGACGTTCTTCGCACCGCCGACACCGGACAGCGCGGGCTTCATCGGCTTCGCGGACTTCATCATCCGCAACGCTGCGGGGGAGTACGAGGTCTACGACACCAAGCTCGCCCGCCACGCCAAGATCAGCGCACTCCTGCAGCTCGCCGCCTACGCCGAGCAGATGCAGGCGCACGGCATCCCGACGGGGCAGCAGGTCCACCTGGTCCTCGGCGACCGCACGACGACCACGCACGACCTGGCCGACATCGCGCCGGTGTACCGCACGCAGCGAACGGAACTGCGAAGGGTGATCGAAGAACGGCTGCGCGCAGACGAACCCCTCGCCTGGGGCGACCCGCGCTACGCCAGTTGCGGCCGGTGCAGCGCCTGCCAGCAGCAGGTGGAGCAGCACCGCGACCTGGTCCTCGTCGCCGGGATGCGCCTCGACCAGCGTACGAAGCTGATCCGGCAGGGTGTCCTGACGATCGACGACCTGGCGGTCCGCACCGCACCGGTGCCCACCATGGCGAAGTCGACGCTGGACCGACTCGTTCGTCAGGCGAGCCTCCAGATCGACTCGGAGCACGCGCGTGACCACCGCCCGCGCTTCGAGGTCCTGGACCCGTCAGCCCTGGACGCGATCCCGGTGCCGGACGCAGGCGACGTCTTCTTCGACTTCGAGGGCGACCCGCTCCACACCGAGGACGGCGTGCACTGGGGACTCGACTACCTCTTCGGTCTGGTCGACGACCGGGCCGACTTCACGGCGTTCTGGGCCCACACGATCCGCGACGAACGCCAGGCGCTCGTGGACTTCCTCGCGTTCATCGCGGAGCGTCGCGCGCAGTACCCGGGCATGCACATCTACCACTACGCGGCGTACGAGCGGACGCACCTGCTCTCGCTCGCCGCCCGCCACGGGGTCGGCGAAGAGGCGGTCGACGACCTCCTCCGCGCGGGCGTCCTGGTCGACCTGTACCCGATCGTCCGCAAGGCGCTGGTCGTCGGCAGCCACAGCTACTCGATCAAGAAGCTCGAGCCGCTGTACATGGGCGAGGACCTCCGCCTCAGCGATGTCACGAACGCCGCGGACAGCATCACCGCCTACGTCGAGGCGATCGAGGAACTCCGGAACGGTGACCCCGCCGCAGGGCAGCGGATGCTCGACCAGGTCGCGGACTACAACGCCTACGACTGCCGCTCGACCCTGCGCCTCCGCGACTGGCTCCGCTCGCTGCGCCCGCCGTCGACGGACGCGCCGGCCGAGCTCGACCTGCCGCCGATCCCCGTCGAGCGCGAGCCGAACCCGGTGTACGTCGCGCTCGCGGAGCACCTCGAGGGCGTGGTCGCGCTCGACCGCACCCCCGACGAGACGGCGCTGGCGCTCGCCGCAGCCGCGATCGACTACCACCGGCGCGAGGCCAAGACCTTCTGGCAGGACCACTTCGACCGCCTCCGCAACCCCCTCGACGAGTGGGCGGACACCCGCGACGTGCTGGTCGTGGAGCGCGCGTCCGTTGAGCGTGACTGGGACACCCTGCCTCGTGCCCGTTCGCAGTCCCGAGAACTCCGGTTGTCGGGGACGCTCGCGCCCGGCAGTCGTCTCCGGCCGGGAGGCTCGCCCCACCTCGTCTACGACACCCCGCCTCCGCCATCGGTCGGCTCTCCGGGCCCCGGGTCGAAGGGCGCGACGGATCGCGCTCAGATCATCGACGTGCGGGACAACGGGGAGGCGACGGAGGTCCTGCTCCTCGAACGGCTGCCCGTCGGTGGGGAACCCCACCACGAGTTCCCGGTCGCGCTCGCGCCGTCGTCCCCGCCGCGGGCGAAGCCGCAGCCCGAGGCCATCGCCGAGTGGGGCGCGTCCGTCCTCGACGCGCTGCCGTCGATGCTGCCGGACCCCGCGCTCGACCTGCTCCGGCGGGTGCCGCCACGGGGAACGCTCACTCCGGTCGTCGGCGACGACACCGTCACCGCCGTGGTCACGACGCTGCTCGGGCTCGACCGGTCGTACCTGGCGATCCAGGGCCCTCCCGGCACGGGCAAGACCTACGTCGGCTCGAACGTCGTCGCGCGGCTCGTCCGGGAGTACGGCTGGCGGGTCGGTGTCGTCGGGCAGTCGCATGCCACGTCGGAGAACTTCCTCGACGCGGTCATCGCGGCCGGGGTGCCCGCGGACCGGGTCGTGAAGCAGCCGAAGTCCGGCGCCGATCCCGAGGAGGTCGAGGCAGCGGCGTGGACCCCCGTGAAGAACGGTGCGGCGATCGCGGCGTTCCTCGCCTCGTGCGAGCAGAGCGGCACCGGGGGCGTCGTCGGCGGGACGGCGTGGACGTTCGCGAACGAGTCCACGATCGAGCGGCGGTCCCTCGACCTGCTCGTCGTGGACGAGGCCGGGCAGTTCTCGCTCGCGCCGACGATCGCCTCGTCGATCGCGGCCTCGCGGCTGCTGCTCCTCGGGGACCCGCAGCAGCTGCCCCAGGTGTCGCAGGGGTCGCACCCGGAGCCCGTGGACGAGTCCGCGCTCGGGTGGCTGGCGGACGGCGAGCACGTGCTGCCGCCGGAGTTCGGGTACTTCCTCGCACGCACGCGGCGGATGGAGCCCGCGCTGACGGCGTCCGTGTCGGGGCTGTCCTACAACGGGCAGTTGACGTCCATGGCGTCGGGGCGGCACCTCGAGGGCGTCGAGCCCGGCGTGCACCCGGTGCCCGTCGTGCACGCGGGCAACACGACCTCCTCGCTCGAGGAAGCGCAGCGCGTCGTGGTCCTCGCGCAGGACATCGTCGGGCGCACCTGGACGGACGGCGACACCGTGCGGCAGCTCACGGACGAGGACGTCATCGTCGTCGCGCCGTACAACGCGCAGGGTGCGGTGATCCGGCAGGAACTCGACCGGGCCGGGCTGACCGGCACGCAGGTCGGGACGGTGGACCTGTTCCAGGGGCGCGAGGCCGTCGTGTCCATCGTCTCGCTCGCAGCGTCCTCGGCGGCGGACATCCCGCGCGGACTCGACTTCCTCCTGATGCCGAACCGCCTGAACGTGGCGCTCTCGCGGGCGAAGTGGGCGGCGTACCTCGTGCACTCGCCGGCGCTCACCACGGCGCTGCCGCCGTCGATCCCCGGCCTGGCCTTGCTCTCCCGCTTCATCGAGCTCGTCGAGCCCCGCTGACGCCCGGACGGGGACATGTCGTCTGAGGCCCACACTCATAATCTTGAGCTGTGATCGATTTCAGCAACGGCTCCGTCTTCAAGCTCTCGCAGTGCGACCCCGGGGAGATCGCCCCGCAGGTCTCAGCACTGCTCCTCGACGGTGAACAGATCCTCCTCGCCGCGAAGACCATCCGTGACTTCGTCGTGTTCACCGACAAGCGGATCATCGCGGTGAACGTGCAGGGCATGACCGGCAAGAAGCGTGACTTCACGTCGCTTCCCTACGGCAAGATCCAGGCCTTCTCCGTCGAGACGGCAGGCACGTTCGATCTCGACGCGGAACTCGAGCTGTGGTTCAGCGGGCTCGGGAAGGTGAAGCTCGAGTTCAAGGGCCGGTTCGACATCACCTACCTCGGCAAGCTCATCGCACACCACGTCCTCTGAGCACCGGGGAATGCAGCGAATGACCGAACCGACCGAAGGATGGGACGCGCCCTCTCCCGAACCCCTGCCAGGTGAATCGCGCCCGCACTGGCCGTCGTCGACGAACCACCACGGGTCGCTGGATGCCCGCGCACCCGGCTCGGTGAACGGCCCCAACGGAGCGCCGAACATGGTTTCGATCAACGGCGTCCCGATGCACCAGACGCCGTGGGGCTTCGTGCCTCTGGTCGCTGTGGCACGGACTCCCACGAACGGGCTCGCGGTCGCCGGGATGGTCCTCGGGATCGTCGGCGCCGGCACGTCGTTCACCATCCTGTTCACGTGGCTCCTCGCCGCACCCTTGGCGGTGCTCGGCCTCGTCTTCGGCGTCGTCGGACTTCGGCGAGCTCCGTCCCGAGGGAACAAAGGTCGCGGCCAGGCCATCACGGCGATCGTGCTCTGCGGCATCCCGGTCGCGATCTTCGCGCTGTTCATGCTGGCGGCGCTCGTCGGCGCCAACGACTGACGTGGAACGGCACACGACGACCGGTCCGCGCGGTGGCACGCCCCTGACGCTCCGTGCGCGGAGGCCCGGATACGCGGTGATGCAGCAATGCCTCGTCATCCAGGCCGACGGACCGCCGCGATCCGGGTGGGCGCGGTTCTGGGGCCGGCATCCGCTCCGCCCCGAGGCGGAATCTTGGTTCAAAGGTGCGCAGGGCGAGCGGCAAGTAGCCGCGCAGTTGGACATGCTGGGCTCGGAGTACACGGTCTTGCACGCGGTCCCGGTCGGCGCAGGTGATGGCGACATCGACCACGTCGTCGTGGGGCCGACGGGGGTCTTCTCGATCAACACCAAGAACCATGCGGACCGATCTGTCTGGGTCGGCGGACACACGCTCGTCATCAGCGGGCGAAAGCTCCCGCATGTCCAGAAGTCGCTGAAGGAGGGAGCGAAGGCAAGTCAGCTCCTCTCCGCCGCCGCTGGCGGTCCGATCCGGGTCCAGCCGCTTCTGGTCATCGAGTCCGCGCGCCTGAAGTTCGGCGACAAGGTGCCTGCAGTCCCCGTCCTTCGCCCGCACGAGGTCGCCCGGCACGTCAATTCGCAACCGCGGGTCCACTCGGATGCGGCCGTTCGGTATCTCTCGATGCTTGCCGAAGAGCGGGGAACGTGGCACGTGGACGCTGTCGTGATCAACGACACGCTGCGACACGTGCAGCGGTTCGAACGGCTCGAACGGGAGATCACCGCCGCCGCACGTCAGCGACGGTTCATGCGGAAGGCTGTTGCGGTCGCGATCCTGGCGGTGCCGGCGGGAGCGCTGCTCGGGTACTGGTGGGCGGTGGCCGTCAGCTCGATCCAGCAGTAATTCAGCGCTATGGCCGATCCAGTCCTCGGGAGCCGGGTTGCGGGTACCGGATCGGCCAAAACACAGAACGAACTCGTCCTTCCGACGGGTTCTGACGAATCCGGTCACTGCATGAAGGAACCGAATTCGTCACACCGGAGAAGGAAAACGTGCTCCAGACAGCGGCCCCCGCACCACCGTCGAACAGCGCCGGGCGCCGGGTGTTCAGCTCGTCGAGGCCGTCGTCGCGGTCGTGGCGGCGACGATGGCCATCACGGCGGCCATCTGGATCTCCTCCAGGACAGCCTTGACCGCCGGCGACGCCCAGTTGCCGGACGTGATCTCACGCACCAGGGCCTTGTCGACCTTGCCGAACTGCTTCCGCAGGGTGTTCGTGGCATCGAGCAGCGCGATCACCGCGGCGGTGGAGGGCGTCGGCGCGGAACGAGTCGCGAGGACGTCGGCGATCGAGGACCGGAGCAGCGCCTCGGGGCCGCCGTCCCGCTCCGGGTACGCGGTCGAGGGGAAGATGCCGAGCGTCTTCCGCTGCTCCTCGCTCAGGAGCCCGCCGGCGACCAGCGAGGCGAAGACGTCGTCGCGGAGCTGGCGCTTGCCGAGCCGCGAGACCCACCACTTCGCCTTGCGGGGCGCTCCGGCCGCCGCGATCGTGCCGAGGACGCCGTCGAGTACGGGGTCGCCCGTGGTCGATCCGTCGACGACGCGGACGTCCTTGCCCTCGAGCGAGACGGCACCGCGCAGGGCGAGGTCCGCCAGGACCGCGCCGGCGAGGCCGGGGTCGAACGTCTGCGCGTCCGTTGCCCGGCGCCCGTCGGCGTCGGTCAGGAGGAGTGCGAAGGCCTGGGGGACGGTGAGCTCAGCCATGTCCGAATCGTTCCACGCGGGGCGGAGTCGGGTCGAGCCTCCAGGCCGATGCCCAGCCGACCGTCTCAGTAGGCGGCGGACTGCCCGCCGTCGATCGGGACGACCGTCGCGTTGACGTAGCTGGCGTCGTCGGAGAGCAGGAACGCGACCACCGCGGCGATCTCGGGGGCCTCGCCGTAGCGCTTCGCGGGGTTCACCTGGATGAACTCCTCGGCGGCCTTGCGCGGGTTCTCCGGGTCGAGCTGCTTCATCGAGTTCTCGACCATCGGGGTCCAGATCGCGCCGGGGGCGATGGCGTTGATGCGGATGCCGTGGCGGCCGTACTCGATCGCAGAGTTGCGGGTGAGGCCCACGACGCCGTGCTTGGCGGCCGCGTAGCCCGACTGGTTGCCGATGCCGCGGATGCCGCCGACGCTGGCGGTGTTGACGACCATGCCGGAGCCCTGCTCGCGCATCACCTTGAGGACCTTCTCGAGGCCGAGGAACACGCCACGGAGGTTGATCGACACGACCTTGTCGAACTCGGCGGCGGTGAAGGACTCCGTCGGGTTCTGCTTGCCCTCGATGCCGGCGTTGTTGAAGAAGCCGTCGATGCGGCCGAAGCGCTCCGTGGTCGCGGTGACGTAGGCGTCGACCTGGGCCTCGTCGGAGACGTCGGCGACGGTGGTGAGCACCTCCGCGTCGGGAGCAGCGTCGTGCACGGCGGCGACGGACGCCTCGAGCCCCTGCTCGGAGACGTCGACGAGGGAGAGCTTCGCGCCCTCGGTGGCGAGTCGGACGGCCGTGGCGCGGCCGAGTCCGGAGCCGCCGCCGGTGATGAGGACGACACGGTCGGTGAAACGGGAAGAAGACATGGTTTTTAGGCTACACCTGTCGTTTTGGTGCGTTGTCTGGTCAGCAGGCCGCGAGGATGCGCTCGATGGCGTCGCGCTCCGCGGGCACGACCCACAGGCGGTACTTCGTCTTCACCGTGACCTGGTGCTCGACGTAGGTGCACCGGAAGGGCGTGCTCGCGGGGAGCCACGTCGCGGCGTCGCCGGATCGCTTCTGCGCGTTCGAGTGCTGGTCGACGGCGAAGAGGTTCTCCGGGTCGTTCGCCAGGGCCTCGCGTTCGTCCTGGCTGAGCTGCTGCGCGCCCGTCGTCCAGGCGTTCTCGAGCGCGACGACGTGGTCGATCTGCACCAGGGTGGACGTCGTGTTCCCGCGGACGAAGTCGATCGTCTGCGCGGTGTACGGCGAGACGAGCTCACCCGACATCACCCTGCAGGGGCCGCTCCGCACGAGGTCGGTGAGGTCCCGCGCCAGGACGTCGTTCCGGGTGTCGCAACCGTTCCGGTCGACGTCGAGCCAGGCGCTGCCGAAGTCCCCGGTGCGGTCGTACCCGGTCGCCGGCGCCCTCCCCTTGACGGGCAGCGCGGCGAGCAGCGCACGGGCCTGCGCTGCGTCCGTCGTCGCCGTCGCGGAGGCATCCGGACTGGAGGCTCGCGTCGGCTCCGGCGCGTCGGCATCCGTCGTGGTCGTGGTGCCGTGCAGCGCGTAGCCGGCCACGGCGATCACGACGAGGATCAGGGTGGAGGACAGGGTGATGCGGGTGCGGCGTCGGCGGGACGTCATGCGGGATGGTGCTCCTGTTGCTCGGTGGTCCACCCGATCCTGGCGGACTCCTCCGACATCGCCGCGTAGACACGAGTGCATGACCGACTACGCAGAACCGTCCGTGCCGGTGACCGGGGGAGCGATGCCGCTCCTCGGGTTCGGCACCTGGCAGATCGACGACGCCGATGCACCCGCAGCCGTGGGCGCCGCACTCGAGGCGGGCTACCGCCACATCGACACCGCCACGGGGTACTCGAACCAGCGCGGCGTGGGGAAGGCGATCGCGTCCTCCGGGCTCGACCGCGACGACGTCTTCGTGACGACGAAGCTCCCGCCGGACAACGCCGACCGTGTCCGGGAGACCATCGAGGAGAGCCTGGAGCAGCTCGGGCTCGACCACCTCGACCTGTGGCTCGTGCACTGGCCGCCGAACGGGGAGGCCCGACCGGACGTCTGGCAGCAGCTCGTGCAGGCGCAGCAGGACGGCCTGACGAAGGCGATCGGCGTCAGCAACTACTCGCTCGCGCAGATCGACGAGCTCATCGAGGCGACCGGGGTCACGCCCGCCGTGAACCAGGTCAAGTGGAGCCCGGTCGAGTTCGACGCGGCGTTCGCCGACGGACTCCGCGAGCGTGGTGTCGTCCTCGAGGGCTACAGCCCCTTCAAGGCGAGCAACCTCGACGACCCGACGCTGGTGTCCATCGCCGAGGCGCACGACGTCGACGCCGCCCAGGTCATCGTCGCGTGGCACGTGGCGCACGGCTTCGTGGTGATCCCGAAGTCCTCGAACCCGGAGCGCATCCGGTCGAACGCCGCCGGCGCGACCGTGACGCTCTCCGACGACGAGGTCACCCGGATCGACGCCCTCGGGCACTGACCCGCGCACAGGCCGAGGCGGTACCGGAGCGGTACTGTCCGTGCGGTGAGCACTGCACTCCTCGTCATGGACTACCAGAACAGCATCGTCGACCGGCTCGGGACCGAGGAGGTCCTCGCGGCGGCGACCGCTGCCGTCTCGGCCGCTCGGGAGCGGGGCATCCCGGTCGTGTTCGTCCGCGTGGCGTTCCGGCCGGGTGCTCCCGAGGCCGCGCCGACGAACAAGATGTTCGGCAGGATGCGGGAGCGGATCGCCTACCAGACGCCGGGATCCACGCAGATCCACTCCGCGTTCGGGGTCGGCGACGACGACATCGTCGTGACGAAGCTCCGCGTCAGCGCCTTCGCCGGGTCGGACCTCGAGGTGCTGCTCCGCGGGCTGGAGGTCCGGGACCTCGTCCTCGCCGGCATCGCCACGAGCGGTGTCGTGCTCTCGACGCTGCGGCAGGCGGCGGATCTGGACTTCGGGCTGACCGTGCTCGCCGACGCGTGCTCGGACGGCGACCCCGAGGTGCACCGGGTGCTGCTCGAGAAGGTGTTCCCGCGCCAGGCGGAGGTCACCACGACCGCCGGGTGGACCGCGTCCCTCAGCTGAGGAGCGAGCGGATGTCCTCGGGGGAGAGGTCGTCGGCGAACAGTGCGTCGTCGTCGATCATCGCCTGGAACAGCTGCGCCTTCCGCGCCGCGAGTGCCAGCACCTTCTCCTCGATGGTGTCCTCCGCGATGAGCCGGTTCACGTTCACTGACCGGGTCTGACCGATGCGGTGCGTCCGGTCGACCGCCTGGGACTCGGCCGCCGGGTTCCACCACGGGTCGAGCACGAACACGGTGTCCGCCTCGGTCAGGGTGAGCCCGAACCCGCCGGCCTTGAGCGAGATGAGGAACGCGGGCGTCGAGCCGCTGCGGAAGCGCTCGATGACCTTCGTGCGCCCCCGGGTCGACCCGTCGAGGTAGTCGTACCCGATCCCGCGCGCGTCGAGGGCGTCGGCGACCATCTTGAGGAACGACGTGAACTGGCTGAACACGAGCGCGCGGCGCCCCTCGGCGGCGAGCTGTTCGAGCTCGTCGAGCAGCAGCTCCAGCTTCGCCGAGGGGATCTCCGACGCACCCTCGGCCGGGTCCGCGACGAGCGCCGGCGAGAGCGCCAGCATCCGGAGCAGCGTGAGCGACCGGAACACGATCATCCGGTTGCGGTCGAGGTCGTCGATGAGGTCGAGGACCTTGAGGCGCTCCCGGTTCAGGGTGCGCTCGTAGACCTCGCGGTGGGCGGGGTCGAGCGTCACCCGGACGACCTGTTCCTGCTTCGGGGGCAGGTCCGCGGCGACGCTCTCCTTCGTCCGCCGGAGCATCAGCGGGCGGATCCGCCGACGGAGCCGGGCGGTGAGTTCCCGGCGGGCTTCGCCACGGAGGTCCGGCGACGCGAGCGGCTTCACGTAGTCGTCGCCGAACCGTGTCCACGACGACAGCAGCCCGGGCGCGACGATCGAGAACAGCGCCCAGAGGTCGGTCAGCCCGTTCTCGAGCGGCGTGCCGGTGATCGCGATCTTCACCGGCGCGCGGAGCTCCGCGGCCACCCGGTGCGTCTGCGACTGCGGGTTCTTCACGAACTGCGCCTCGTCGAGCAGCACGGCCGACCACGACAGGTCGGTGTACGCCTGCTCGTCGAGCCGGAGCAGCGCGTAGGACGTCACGACGACGTCCGCCGCCGCGGCCTGCCGGGCGACGAGTGCCGGGTCCTTCAACGAGGTCGTCGTCACGGTGGCCACCCGGAGCGAGGGCACGAAGCGGGCAGCTTCGAGCGCCCAGTTCCCGACGACGGAGGTCGGCGCGACGACGAGGAACGGCGGTGCGTCCGGTGCGGCCTGACGCTGCTCGGCGATCATCGTGAGCGCCTGCAGGGTCTTCCCGAGCCCCATGTCGTCGGCGAGCACCCCGCCCACCCCGTGCGTCACCAGGAACGACAGCCACGCGTACCCGGAGAGCTGGTACGGCCGCAGGTCGGCGTGCACCGTGCCCGGCACCACGACGTCCGTCGGCGGTGCCGCGTCGAGCAGCCGCGCCGCCATCGCCTGCCACCGCTCGTCGTGGTCGGTCTCGTCGGCGAGCTGGTCGAACTCGGACCACAGCCCGGCCTGCAGCGGTGTGACCGTCATCGGCTGCGACGGTTCCCACTCGTTCTGCTCGCGGGCTTCCTCGATGAGCTCCTTGAGCCGGTCGAACGCGGGGTCCCCGAGCGACAGGTAGGAGTTGTCGACGAGCTTCAGCCGCCGCTGCCGGCTCGCGAGCGCGGTGAGCAGCGGCGTGAACGGGATCTCCTTGCCGTTGACGCTGACGATGATCCCGAGGCCGAACCAGTCGTGCTTGTCGGACGGCATCGTGGTGACGCGGATGTGCGGTCGGCCGCTCAGCCGCTCGTAGTCCAGCCGCTCGCCCTGCACCACGACACGGACACCGTGCTCGGGCAGCGCCGGCAGCAGCTCGTTCGCCAGGACGGCGACGTCGGCGCCGTCGACGGTGCCGTCCACGAACCAGTCCAGTCCACCCCCGGGACCGACGGGAGGCTCGGCTCGGCCCGCGTCGTCGGCCGTCGGCTCCGACGGGGTCGCGTCGTCCGCCGCGCGCACGCCCGTCAGGTCGGGGAGCGGCCCGTGCATGGCAACGGGGTCCTTCCGCCCGTCGACGTTCCACCGCCACTGCAGGTGTGCGACGTCGTCGGTGCGGGGTGCCCGCGCCGGCTCGAACGTCACCGTGAGCACGAGTTCGGGCGGCGTCCGTTCCGGGAGCTCGATCGAGCCGTCGGAGCTCACGAGTCCGAGCGCTCCGCGGAGCCGCGGTGACCAGTCCGCGAGGAACTCGTCGACCTCGTTCCCCGGGACCTGGATGCGGGTGCCCTCGACGAGCATGCGGCGCTGGTCGTCCGGCACGGGCTCGGGCGTCGGGGCGAGCTCGACCCGGAAGTCGGGGGACTCCCGCGGGACGTAGAGGCCGTGGTCGCCGATGAGCCGAGCGGCTCCGTCCACGACCCGGCGCCCGTCGAGCACGGCGCTGGTGCCGATCACGAGACCACGCTCGGAGCGGGCGACGTCGAGCAGCACGCGGGCTTCGTCGCCGAGCACGACACCGCCCTCCCGCTTCCCGGTGACGAACGCGATCCCGAGCGTCGGGGCCTGGCGGAGCAGCGGCCAGAGCAGCGGGCTCTGGAAGTCGTCGAGGTGGATCCAGTCGCTCTCCCCGGGCAGCCCCGCGAGCGCACCCGCACGGTGCAGCGCGGCGAACTGCAGGAACCAGGCGTGCTGCTCCGCGCCGAGGCCGAGCCGGTTCATCGAGTAGGGGAGCGTGCCCCACGTCAGCTGCCCGCGCACCCAGTTGCCCGCGCCGCTCCGAGTGACCGGGCGGACCCCGAGCCGCACCGACCGTGATGCCGTGGGCAGCGCTCGGCCGGCGGCCCGCGCTCGTGCGGCCATCCGGGCCGGGACCGCGTCGCGGAGCTCGAACTGCAGACCGAGGGGTGTGACGCCCGAGGACGCGACCGGTGGCGGGGTGTCACCGGCGAGGCGGGCGACCTCGTGCCTCCAGTCCGGTGCCGGCGGAGCCGGTTCCTCGGAACGTGGGCCGGCGTGCGCGGCCAGGGCACGCGCGTTGATGGTGAGGAGCGCCGCGGCGACGTGCTTGCACTCGCCGCCGATGGGGCAGGAGCAGCGGGACCGGACCGGGCGGACGAACTCGCCGCGGGCGACGGTGGTGTCGACGGAGACGACGTAGGGGTCGTCCTCGGAGCCGGCGACGCTGGCGGTGATCGTGCCGTCGTCGTGGAAGGTGGCTTCCTCGACCAGGCCGCGGCGGACGATGTCCCGTGCGCGGCCGAAGGTCTGCGGCCCGACGAAGCGGATGACGTCGACGGCGTCGATCATCGGGGCGGCAGGCACACGCCCATCGTGCCAGCACCCACCGACCTCCGCGGACCGGGCCGCCGCGGAGCGGGCCGCCGCTGACCGGGCCGCCGCGGAGCCGGGCCACCCGGACAGGGGGCTGTCGCGCGCGGACCCGAGCCGTCAGGCTCGGGAGCACCATGCTGCAGTCACTGGTCTACATGAGCTCCGCCACCGAGCCGTTCGACGACGACGCCCTCGAGCGCCTGCTCGACCACGCCCGGACGCGGAACACCGAGGACGGCCTGACCGGGATGCTCGTGCACCGCTCCGGGCGGTTCATGCAGCTGCTCGAGGGACCGTACGACCGGGTGATGGCGACGTACTCGCGGATCCTCGAGGACGACCGGCACGGGGACGTCGCCCTGCTCGTCGAGGAGTCACTGCACACGCGGCGGTTCCCGGACTGGACCATGGCGTACGACCGATCGGACAACGCCGACGTGCCCGAGGGCTTCAGCACGTTCCTCGGCGCCGGTGACCAGAGCGCGGACCGGAGCCGCTCCCGCGAGCTGCTCCGCTGGTTCCGGAACCACCCGCTGGCGGACCCGACGGCGTCGGGCGGCAAGCACCGGCGCTAGCGCTGCTGCTCGTCGGCGGCCAGCTTGCTGTGCTTCCGGGAGTACCCGAAGTACACGCCGAGGCCGATCGCGAACCACACCGCGAACCGCACCCACGTCTCCCACTGCAGGAACGTGACGAGCCAGAGCGACGCGATCACGCCGATGATCGGGATGATCGGCATGAACGGGAGCTTGAACTGCCGCGGCAGGTCCGGCTGCGTGTAGCGGAGCACGATCACCGCGGTGCAGACGACCACGAACGCGAGCAGGATGCCGATGTTCGTCAGCTCCGCGACGACGCCGATCGGCAGCACGCCCGCCAGGACCGCCGACGCGATGCCGAGGATCCACGTCACCCGGGTCGGCACGTGCCGCTTCGGGTCGGTCTTCGAGAACCACTTCGGCATCAGGCCGTCACGGCTCATCGAGAACCAGACGCGCGAGGCGCCGAGCATGAACGTGACGAGCACCGTCACGATGCCGACGATCGCGCCGATGGCGATGATGTTCGCGACGCCGCCGAGCCCGACCGACGCGAACGCGGACGAGAAGCCCGACGCCGGGTCGATGTCCGTGTACTTCTGCATGCCCGTCAGGACGATCGTCGCGAGGACGTAGAGCAACATCGAGATCGCCAGGGACAGCAGGATCGCCTTCGGCATGTGCTTCCGGGCGTCGATCGACTCCTCGGCCGCGGTGGACATCGCGTCGTAGCCGAACACCGCGAAGAACACCGTCGCGGCACCCGTCATCACGCCGCCGAAGCCGAACGGGAAGTACGGGTCGTAGTTGGCGCTGTTGATGTGGAACACGCCGAGCACCACGATGAGCACGACGAGGGTGACCTTGATGCCGACGGCGACGAACTCGAAGCGGGCGGCGCTCCGGATCCCGCGGGTGAGGACGAACGCGGTCAGGAGGCACAGGATGATCGCGAAGACGTCGAGCACGTGGCCGTCCCCGGTGCCCGGCGCGCCGAGCATCCACGCGGGCAGGTCGATGCCGAACTGGCCCACCAGGAACCCGACGTAGCCGGAGATGCCGATCGCGACCACCGCGACGATCGCGGTGTACTCGAGCAGCAGGTCCCAGCCGATGAACCACCCGACGATCTCGCCGAGCACCGCGTAGCCGTACGTGTACGCGCTGCCGGCCTTGGGGATCAGACCGGCGAACTCGGCGTACGACAGGGCAGCGGCGGCGCTGGCGACCCCGGCGACGAGGAACGAGATGAGGACGGCGGGGCCGGCGACGCCGTGGGCGACCGTGCCGGCGAGGGTGAAGATGCCGGCGCCGATGATGCCGCCGATGCCGATCGCGGTGAGCTGCCAGAGGCCGAGGTGGCGTTTGAGGCCGTCCTCACCGCCGGTGTCGTCGTCGATCTCCTCGATCGGCTTGCGGCGGAACAGGGTGGCTCGGGGCGTCGTTGCCATGCGGACCACTCTGCACCTCGGGAGGCTCGCGCGCGCGGGGGCTCTTGCGTGGCGCTGCGCGCTGCGTGCTGCTTGCGCGGCGGCGCCCGCTGCGTGCGCACGGCAGCACTTCTTCGACACCGCACGAGTCGATCGACGCGTGCGGTGTCGAACGATGCAGACGCACACGATGCGTGTGCAACTTCCGACACCGCACGAGTCGATCGACGCCCGCGGTGTCGAACGATGCAGACGAACCCGAACCCGAACCCGCCGCCGGAACGCCGTCCGGGCGTCCGCAGTGCGTCAGTGCGTCGCGTACGGCGACCAGAACGGCGCCGGCAGCGCACCCCCGGTCGCCATGAAGAGCACCTGGTAGAGCAGCGCCACGAGGCCGATCCCGCCGAGCACGATCCCGACCCACGCCCACGCACGCGGAGCCCGTCGTCGGCCGGAGATCGCTATCGCGCGCCACCCGCTGAGCAGCCCGACCACGCCGAACACCACGGCGAGGACGACGTGCCGGACCATCGACTCCGACGGGATCACGAGCCCGAGGTACAGCGCGATGCAGCCGAGGAGGACCGCCACGAACGCCGGAGCGGCCGGCGGTTCCTGGTCACGCGTCCGGACTGCCATGATCCGAACCTACAGAGGCGCAGCGATGTCCGGGAGACGCCGGTTCGAGGGGCACCACGGAACCGAGGTCGACGTGTCCGGGCATGCTGGTGGCATGCGTTCGTTCGTCCGTGTCCTGCTCGGGCTCGCGCTGGTCTTCGCCGGCACGAGCCACCTCTCCTTCGCGCGGCAGGACTTCCGCGCCCAGGTCCCGGAGTTCGTCCCGCTCGACGCCGACACCACGGTGCTGGCATCCGGCGTCGCGGAGATCGGCCTCGGGTCGGCGCTGGTGTTCGCGTCGCGGCGTCGGCGGTTCGTCGGCACGGTCGCCGCACTGTTCTTCGTGGCGGTCTTCCCCGGCAACGTCTCGCAGTGGCTGAACCGCCGGAGCGCCTTCGGGCTCGACTCCGACGAGAAGCGCATCGCCCGGCTGTTCGGGCAGCCCCTCCTCATCGCCGCCGCACTGTGGTCCACGCGCGGCGGCACTCGGCGTCCCTGATGGACGCGCGGGTGGCGGACCCTGCATCCTCCGTCCCCGGACGGGAGGCTCGGCACCCGCTGGTCGGCGGCCGTCGCGTCGCGGACATGGTCGCCACCATCGCCCTGCTCACGACGGCGACGGCGGCTGCGGTCCTCGCGGGGTGGGGGATCGTGTTCCTCTCGCTCGGGTTCCACTCGTGCATCGCTCCCGGGAACCGGTGCGACGAGACGCTCGGCGGCACGGTGGTCTACGCGGGGCCGATCGTCGTGGCGCTGGTCCTGGTGCTGACGATCGTGTTCTCGGTGCTCCGGCTCGTGCGGCGGCACGTCGCGTGGCCGATCGCGGCGGTGGGGCTCGTCGCCGTGGTGGCGGCCTTCTTCGCGGCGCTGCTGCTCGTGGACAGCGCCATCACGCACGGGATCTAGGCCGTTCCTCCACAGGGCGGTCCCGGCACCGCGTTGTGCACGGATCGTGATGGTCGCCGGTGTCGGGGGAGCTGTTCCGCGAGCGTTGGGGCATGCCAGACACCGACGTGCTCGACCGACTCGAGCAGACCGCAGTCCGTACCGATGACGACGTCGTCGACCTCGTCGTCGCACTCATCGAACGTCCGTTCCGACGACAGTGCTGGGTGCTGTTCCTCGGCGCCGACGCCATCCCGATCCGCCTCGTGATCCCCATCGCGGACCTGCCCTACCAACCCGACGACCACGTCGAGGACTTCGGCGCGCTCGTCGCCGACGTCGTCGAACAGGTCGACGCGGCCGACGTGGTGCTCGCCTGGGAACGACCGGGCGCCACGGCGTTGTACCCGGTCGACTGGGAGTGGGTCGACGCGATGGCGTGCGTCCTCGACGAGCACCACGTGCGGCTCCGCGGTCAGGTGGTGGTGCACGACGCGGGTGCCGCGATGATCGAGTTCGACGAGGACGATGTCACCGAGGCGGTGGCGTGAGGTGCTGTCCCCGTACCGGCTGTCCCTGTACCGACGAGCCCCGTACCGACTACCCCCGTACGGACTAGCCCTGTGGCGCCGTGTCGGGGACCGTCTCCCCGGTCAGGCCCTCGACGACCTGCTTCGCCGTGGGCCAGAACTTCGCGTAGTGGTCGGGGTCGGCGTTCACCTGGACGGCGTGGGCCATCTGCGTCGGGGTCATCGTCTTCCACCCCGGGGTCTTCACGAGCTTCGCGTAGAACATCGACGCCGCGGTGTACGGGTCCATCCGCTGCGCGTACGTGCCCCACGCGCCGTTGTCACGCTGCTGGAAGAGCCCGCGGCTGTCCGGGCCGGCGGCGTCCCCGTGGTCGAGGTTCACCAGACCGGACTCACCGATCGCCGTCATCACGCCGACGGCCTGGGTGTGGGGGCCGATGCCGAGCGCCTCGGCGGCCTCGATCACGGACGCGGCGTTCACCAGGCGGTCCTGGCAGTAGCCGGCGACCGGGCCCTCGGGGACGACGATCCCGCCGACGGTCTTCGATGCAGCCGATGGACACGTCACGGCCCTCGGCGTGGACGACGAGCCGGTGATCCCGGAGAGCGAGTTCACCGCGATGACGACCAGGACCACGACGCCGATCCCGACGGCCACGATGCCGGCGCCGAACACGGACGCCAGGGTGATGCCGACGCGGTGCATGCACGGGTCCTCTCGTCCGGGGTGCCAGAACGAGGGTACGAGGAGTCGCTGGGAAGCGCAGCACCCGCCATGCCCCAGTCCGGGGCATGGCGGGCAGGATCAGCGCTTGTGCTCCTCGTCGTGCACCACCTTCGTCGGTTCCGTGACCAGGCCGGTCGGCGCCTTCTCGGCGGTCTGCTTCCGGCCGTGGGTGAACCACGTGACGATCCACAGCAGGATCCCGAGCGCCAGCAGCGCGCCGGCGATCTGGTACTGCTCGATGTCCCGCCCGGACGAGAACGGCAGCACCAGCCACAGGCAGGTGACGACGCCGATGACCGGGATCACCACGCCGGCCTTGAAGTGCCGGTGGTCGACCTTGTCCCGGCGGAGCACCAGCACGGCCAGGTTCACGACCGCGAACACCGACAGCAGCAGCAGCGACGTCGTGCCGCCGAGGACGACCACGATGGGGGAGTCCGGGCTGAGCGACACCCAGCCGATCAGCGCGAGCGAGATGAGCGTGGTGAAGACGATGGCGGTGGACGGGGTGCGGCGGGTGCGGGACACCTTGCCGAGGAACCCGGGCAGGACGCCCTGCTTGCTCATGCCGTACAGCAACCGGGACGCCATCATCATGTTGATCAGGGCGGTGTTGGCGACGGCGAACATCGAGATGAAGGGCAGCAGGTCGGCGATCGGGAAGTCCGGCGCCGCGGTCTGCACCACGGTGACCAGCGGCGTCTCGTTGCCGGCGAGCTCACCGATCGGCACGACAGCGACGGCGCAGATGGACACCAGCACGTAGATCACGGCCGTGATGCCGAGGCCCGTCAGCATCACCTTCGGGAAGATCCGGGACGGGTCCTTCGTCTCCTCGGCCATGTTCACCGAGTCCTCGAAGCCGACCATCGCGAAGAACGCCAGCGACGTCGCGGTGGACACCGAGAGCAGCAGGCTCTTCTCCTCCGGGGTCTCGAACATCACCACACGAGAGAAGTCCGCGTTGCCGCCGGCCATCGCCCAGAAGCCGATGAGGATCACCATCACCAGGCCGCTCAGCTCGACGAGGGTCAGCACGACGTTCGTCTTCACGCTCTCGCTGACACCACGGAAGTTGATCGCCATCACCGCGAGCATGAAGCCCATCGCGATGAGCATCACGACGGCGTTCGGCAGTTCGAGGCCGAAGCCGGCGCCGAGGTTCGCGGCGAAGGCCCTGGACGCCGTCGACGCCGACGTGATCCCGGAGCACATCACGATGAAGGTGACGATGAACGTGACGAAGTGGATCCCGAACGCCTTGTGCACGTAGAGCGCAGCACCGGCGGTCTGCGGGTACTTCGTGACGAGCTCCAGGTAGGAGAACGCCGTGAGCAGGGCGACCGCGAAGGCGATGAGGAAGGGGAGCCACGCTGCTCCGCCGACCTCGGCCGCGACCTGACCCGTGAGGGCGTAGACGCCCGTGCCGAGGATGTCCCCGACGATGAAGAGCAACAGGAGCTTGGGTCCGATGACACGGCGGAGCTCGGGCTGCTCCGTGTCCGGCCGATCGGTCTTGGTGGTGGTCATGCACCACCCTCCACCAAGCACGCTTCCCTGTCCGGCTTCTCAGGGTTCTCCCCGTCGATCGCAACCTGTCCGTGTCCTGCCGGAAACCGGTCGCGCCGCGATCAGCACGGATAGCATCCGCTGCATGTACGACGAGTCGAACACCACCGAAGAACCAGTCGAGTTCGCGGACTTCAACGCGAAGCTGCTCGTCCTCGACGTGCTCTGCTACGACCTCGACGTGATCGAGCCGTACGACGGGGACTCCGCCGACGAGACCGACGAGGACCTCGACGTCGAAGGGCAGGACGACCGGGCCCGCGAGTACTACGACGACCTCGACCTCCTGCCGTCGCATCTGTCGCTCGTCACCGAGGTCACGGTCGACTCCGCGCTCGAGATCCTGCAGGACGTGCACCCCGGCTGGGAGGGCTCGGACGACCGCTACGACCCGCAGAACTGGGACGATGTGATCGACCTGCCGGCGCTGCACACCGTGTACGTCGCCACACGCCTGCCCGCGCACGTGGCCGAGGCGCTCGCCGCGAAGGGCGTCGACATCCAGTCCGCCTGACGCCCGCCGCCCGTCCGCGCGGAATGGTCGGCGAAAGCGACAGATCTCGCGGGGGAGGCGCCCGATCACTGTCGCTTTGCGGGACCTCTCTCGGACACCGCGGCCCGCGGCGCGGCGCGGCCCGACCCGGCCTGGCCCCAGTCCGCCTGACGCCCGCCGCCCGTGCGCGCCGTCAGCGCGACAGCGCCGCCAGCTGCTCCGTGAACTGCCGCGCCCCGCCCTGCGCCGGGTGCCGCACCGCGATCGCGTCGATGCCCGCGGACGCCAACGCCCCCTGCGCCTTCCGCCCGACCGCGACCACGCGGGACACCCCGAGCGCAGCCACGAGCGCCAGCGCGACCGGCGCCCCGTCGCGGACCTCCGACGGCCGCGGCGTCCGGTTCGTCAGCCGGTCACCGGCGACGAACGGGTGGTGCGGGAAGATCGCCCACGCCACGGGGAGCGGCCCCGACCAGGTCGCGAGCGCAGCGTGCACGATGCGCGACGAGGCCTCCCACGGCGCGGTCGGCGCCGGCGGCACGAGGTACTCCGACCCGAGCTCGCGGACGCTGGTGAACGGCACCCCGGTGTTCGTCATGCCGCGCCACCCGGGAGCCTCGGCGACGAGCAGCGTGTCCGCGCCCGGCCCGACAGCGTCGAGGTACCGCGACAGGTTCGTCCGCCGCAGCGACCCCTCCGCCGTGCTCGGGTCGTACAGCGCCTCCGCATCGTCAGCGACCGGGACGGCATCGAGCGCCGCCCAGAACGCGTCGAGCGGTGTCACGCCACACCTCCGCGTCCGCCTCCGCGAAACGCCCTCGTGCCCGCGAGACGCCGCGGAAGGGGGCGGCGTCTCGAGCGGACGGCGGTGTCTCGCGGCAAGAGCGGCGCCGCAGCACCCATCACGCGCGCCCGAGAACCCGGCGGTACACCTGCTCGAGTCCGCCGGCCGAACGCTCCCAGCTCAACCGCTCGGCGTGCTCCCGCCCCGCTGCCGACAGCGCCGCGGCGTACGACGGCTCCGTGAGGATCCGCTCGATCTCCGCCGCCCACACCGCGGGCGCGCGGGACTCGAGCACGACCCCGGTCTCGCCGTCGAGCACCGCTTCCCGGAGGCCACCGGCAGCGGCGGCCACGACGGGCACCCCGGAAGCGGAGCCCTCCAGCGCGACGAGCCCGTAGGTCTCCGAGTGCGACGGGACGAGCACCGCAGCCGCGCCACGGAACAGGAACGCCAGGTCCGCACGCGACTGCGGACCGATGAAGGTCACACGGTCGGCCACGCCGTGCTCGGCGGCGAGCCGACGCAGTTCGGCGACGTAGTCACCGGCCTCGCTCGAGGAGTCGCCGGCGATGACGAGGGTGGGGCGGGCCTCCCGGGAGATGCCGGCGATGGCCTCGATCGCCAGGTCGAGCCCCTTCAACGGCTGCACGCGCGCCGCTGCGACGACGTAGGGCACGTCGGCCCGACGCGCGTCCGGGGGCGCCGGGCGGAAGACGGACCCGTCGACCCCCGGCGGGACGATCCAGACGCGGGCCGGGTCGCCGCCGAGGCGCGAGCGGACGGTCTCCGCCTCGGCCTCGCTGACCACGACGACCGCGTCCGAGTCGCGCGCGAGCGTCGACTCGCCCGCCATCCGGCCGGCCGACTCGGGGCGCTCGCCCTCGGACAGCGGCGACGCGGAGTCGGCGGCGATGGAGTGGAAGGACTGCACGTGCGGGATGCCGCGCTGCCGGGCGACGGGCAGGGCCGCGGCGCCGGAGAACCAGTGGTGCGAGTGCAGGACGTCGAACGGCCCGAGCGCCGCGAGTTCGTTCCGGAACGGTTCGATGAACGCGTCGTGCTCGCCCTTGGGGACCGTCTCGGCGGGACCGGCGGACAGGAACCGCAGGCAGACGCCCGGGACGAGGGACACCGAGTCCGGCTGCGTCGGCGACGACCGTCGCGTGATGATCTCGACGTGGTGGCCGCGGTCGGCGAGTGCTTCGGCCTGGTGCCGGACGACGACGTTCATGCCGCCGACCTCACCGGAACCGGGTTCGTCGCCGGGGGAGGTGTGCAGCGAGACCAGCCCGATGCGCAGGGGTTCGGAGGTCCTCGTCACACGCTCAACCCTAGCCGCGGGGCCGCCGCTGCGACCCGCGGGCCGGTGTCACGACGACGGGCGTGCGGCCCGCCTCGTCGAGCGGATCGGACGGGAGGCTCGGATCACCGCCCAGGATCTGCACGCGCTCGTCGCCGTGCCGGTCCCAGAACGCGGCGGTCCAGGCACACAGGACGCCGTCCAGCAGGTCCTCCCGGTGCTTGTGCGTGGGGCCGTGCAGCACCGAAGGATCTCGGAGCGCAGCGGTCAGCGGGTGCGCGTCGAGGTGGAGGGGCGGGTCGAGCGGCGTCTCCCGGAGACGCCGGACGAGGTCGTCGAACGCCACCGCGCGACGAGCCCTGGCCGTCGCCGCCGGGATGCTCGTGTCGAGGCGCTTGTAGCGGGGACGCTCGTCGTCGTAGCCGAGCTCCTCGACGCCCACGAGGGTCGTGTACGGGTAGCACTCGAAGACCTCCGGCCCCCGGCGCTCCCGCATCGCCGCGGTGTCGCTGACGTACCCGACGCCGAGCGCGGTCAGCCGGTCGAGCAGCCGGGCGCCGGCGCTCGCCGCGGACGCGAGGTTCGTCGGGTTCGCCGCGACCTTCCACCGGCCGTAGCGCTGTCCGACCTGCCGCTCCGCTTCGCGGATGCCGGTCGGGTTCGTCACGACCAGGGACGCGTCGACGCCGATGAGCGTGCGCGGGCCGAGGTGCTGCGCGATCCAGTCGGTGACGTCGTCGACGCCGCGGGCCCACCCCGCGTCGAGCACCCGCCCGTCGGTGTCGAGCGCTGCGAGCCCGGTCTCGTTCGGTCGCCGCGTCGCGGTCCCGAGCCCCCACGCCAGGTCCACTCCGAGGTACGCGCTCACCCGCCCATCCTGCCCCGCACGCCCGACACCCCGGCCGCGGGAGTAGGTTCCGCTGCATGGCGAGCGAAGCGACGACGCTGACCGTACCCGGCCCGGACGGCGACCGGGAGGTCCGGCTGTCGAGCCCGTCGCGGGTGCTCTGGCCGGACGCCGGCATCACGAAACTCGACCTCGCGAACTACCTCATCGAGGTCGGCGACGCCTTCGTCCGCGCCAACGGCGACCGTCCGGTGTCCCTGCAGCGGTTCCCGGGCGGCGTCGACGGTGAGCAGTTCTTCTCGAAGAACCCGCCGAAGGGCGCGCCCGACTACGTCCGTTCGGTGACGGTGACGTACCCGAGCGCCCGGAAGCACCCGCAGCTCGTGCTCGACGAGCCGGCCGTCGCGGTGTGGGCGGCGCAGATGAACACCGTCGTGTTCCACCCGTGGGCCTCCCGCGCCGAGGACAGCGACCACCCGGACCAGCTCCGCATCGACCTGGACCCGCAGCCGGGGACGGACTTCCACGACGCGGTGCCGGCGGCCGAGGAGCTGCGGAAGGTCCTCGAGGAGGTCGGCCTGACGGCGTGGATCAAGACCAGCGGCAACCGCGGGCTGCACGTCTTCGCGCCGATCCGGCCCGAGCACGAGTTCCTCGACGTGCGGCACGCGGTGATCGCGGCGGCGCGGGAGCTCGAGCGTCGGATGCCGGAGCAGGTGACGACGGCGTGGTGGAAGGAGGAGCGCGGGCAGCGGATCTTCGTCGACTTCAACCAGGCGAACCGCGACCGCACGATGGCCGGCGCCTACAGCCCGCGGGCGCTCCCGCACGCCTCGGTCTCGGCGCCGATCCGGTGGGAGGAGCTCCGCGACGCGGACCCGACGACGTTCACGATCCTGACGATGCCCGAGCGCCTGCGGACCACGGGTGACCCGTGGGAGTCGATGGGGCAGGAGGCAGGCTCGATCGCACCGCTCCTGGCGTGGTGGGAGCGGGACCTGGAGAGCGGGCTCGGCGAGCTGCCGTTCCCGCCGGACTTCCCGAAGATGCCGGGGGAGCCGCCGCGCGTGCAGCCGTCGCGGGCGAAGAAGCCCGCCTAGCGCGTGGGGCGGTCCGGGCGGCGGTCCGCGTCGTCGATGTGCTTCGTGTGCATCGGGAGCACGATCGTGGCGGTGTGCAGCCGGTTGAGCTTGGACCAGGTGCCGCGGTGGGCGGTGCTGATGCCGTCGATGTTCATGCGCCGAGTCCCATCGTGACGAGTGCCAGTGCGGTGGCGGTCACACCGGCGATGCCGCTGATGACCGCGCTGATCTGCAGCGCGCGCTGGTGACGCGCTTCGCGCACCTCGCTGAACGGGTGGCGCTGCGAGTGTCGAACGAGAGTTGCGTTGCTCATGTCGATCCGCTCCGATCCGTCCGGCACCCGTCCCGGGTGCCGCTGAGAACGATCATTCCACGGAGTTACTAGGACGTCTAACTACTGACGGAGATCGGACAGAGCGGGCCGGGCTCCGGCCCGCTCGTGGCATCACCGGCGACGGCGTGCGGCACGCCGCAGGACGAGTCCCGCGCCGAGTGCGAGCGCTGCGACGACGAGCATCGACATCGCGCCGGCACCGTCCATCCCCGTGAACGCCAGGTTCCCCGAGCCGGTCACGGTCCCCGACGAGCCACCCCCGCCGGTGCCCGTCCCGCCCGACGACGGCGTCGGCGCCGGGGCCGGCGGCGTCGGCGGCGTGGGTGGCGTCGGCGTGAAGTCGTAGGTGTTCGTGATCGTCACCACCTGCAGATCCGGAACGGCCTCGTCCGGCGTCGACCGGACCAGGATCCGCACCGTGCCCGGCGTGACCGTGCGGGAGTCCTCGCCGGACGCCCCTGCTGCGCCGTGTTCGGTGACGACGCAGTCGGCGCCCACCGGGATGCCGTCGACCCGTGCCTCCAACCCGTTCGCCGCCGTGAGCTCCAGCTGTGCCGCGTCGCCCAGGTCGAGCTCGACGCCGGCCACGGAACACCGGACGTCCGCCGTGAACCGGGTCGGCGCACGATCGGCGCCGGCGCCGGTCACGTGCTTCCGGACGAGGATCGCACCGGCCGTCGGCGCGACTCCCACCTTCACGGGCGCCTGCGAGATCGGCAGTCCGCCGTCGGCGAGCGTGACGGTGGTGCCGACCTGGTCGTACGCGATCGCGTCCGCGAGCGGGACGGTCGCCGGCACACCGTCGGGGTCCGCGGCGGAGGCGGGTTCGTCGACGGTGCGGTAGTCGGCGGACACCGAGCCACCGGGGACGACCCCGCCGGCTGCGGCGGCGTCGACGAGGATGCGGATGCCGGTGACCGCGTGCCAGTCGCCGGAGTAGTCGGCGCTGTCGGTCCAGGTGTTCGCGGCACAGGTCGGATCCGACGTCCACGTGGTCCCACCGGCACTCGAGCAGACCGTCGGGTCGGTGGTGACCTGCCAGCTCGTGGTCGATCCGGCCGGCGCCGTGATCTCGACCCCGAAGGTGCCGTCGAAGACCGGCCGGTAGGTGCTGCCGCGCGCCGAGCCGGTCGCGAGCAGGACGTCGCCGGGCTGCGGGAGCGGATCCACGAAGGTCACGGTGGTCTGGTCCACCGTGCCGGTGTTCGTCGCGGCGAGACGCCACTGGTCGGTCCCACCGACCCGGGTCTCGGCGACGCAGGGCGGCAGGAAGTAGCCGTCAGCGTCCGGTGTGCAGGAGCGGGTGGGGTCCGATGGGTCCGATGCGCCCGACACCAGCGGATCGACGACGTCCCCGCGGACGGCCTTGCTGGTGCGGAGGGCGGGCCCGGGCGTCGGTTGGACGTAGTTCGTCGTGCCGCACTGGTCGGCGGGCAGGTCGGGAACGATGCCCTGGCCGTTGCCGGAGTCGTTCGTGCAGCCGTCGAGCGCCGCGCCGGTCCGTGCGACGACGGTGTTCGTCGTGCGCTCGCCCTCGTGGAGTCCGGGCTGCAGGACGAGCGGGATGGTGATCGTGAAGGTCTCGTCCGGTGCCATCCGGTCGCCGTCGGTCGGCCAGGTGAACACGATGGCCCCGTCGTCGGCCCGGGCGGTGGTGACGGTGGTGGCGAGGGTCCCGCCGGCACTGGTGCTGAACGTCGGGTCGGTGCCGTCCCAGCTCAGGGCGTCCGGCAGTTCGTCGCGGACCGAGGGCAGGGTGATGATGCCGGTCCCCGTGTTGTGCATCGTGATGGTCCACGGGACGGGGGAGCCGACCGCCACGGTGTGCTGGTCGTTCGCCGGGGCCTTGACGATGTCCAGGGTCCGCGTTCCCGGGTCGAGCGTCAGCTCGTCCGTGCCGGTCGCCGTCGCGTCCGGGAACAGGGTGTCGTCGGTGCGGTGCGCGGTGACCGTGGTCGTGTCGTCGATCGTCCCGGGGAACGGGACGGGGTCGCCGTCGCGGGCGGTGTCGAGCACGCGGACGTGGAGCACCGCGGTGGCGGTCCAGGGTGTCGGCGGGCGGGCGTGGGAGAGGACGTCGCCGTCGGCACGGTCGAACACGAACCGGATGCCGGTGATCGCCGCGAGGTCGGACGTCGGCAGGGTCGCCGTCGCCGAGGCCGTGCCGAGCTGCCATGTGGACCCGCCGTCGGAGCGGACGTCGACCCGGACGCGGTCGGCGCCGGCGGGGAACGTGACGTCGTCGGGGGAGAAGGACACGAGGCGCACGTCGTTCCAGAAGCCGGTGTCCGTGTCCTCGACCGTGACGGTGTCCGGCGCGACGGTCGCGTCGGGGCCCTGCGCACCGGTGAGCGTCACGTCGACCGTGTCCGCCCGGTCGGCTTCGAGGAGGGTGTCCGGGTCGAACGTCTTCGTGGCGGTGGCGTCGAGCACCCCGCGGACGAGGGCGACGTCGGCAGCCGCCGAGTCGGTGGGGGTGCTCGTCTGTCCGGACGGAGCCAGGACCGGGTCGTAGGACTGCGCGAAGGCCCGGTTCGTGACGGTCGTCACCGTGACGGGGACGGCGGGGAAGCTCCGGAGGGTGGCGCGGAGCTGCGTGTGCATCGTCATGGTCAGCGCGTCGCCGGACGAGATCGTCCCCCCGGTCTCCGCGGGGTCCGTGCCCTGGTAGACGACACTGACACCGACGACGTCGGCGAGCTGGGCGGCGGTGGCAGCCCTGGCACCCGAGATCGACGTGGTGCTGGTCGAGGTCGTCCCGTCGTCGGCGCGGTGCAACAGCGTCACCGTCGACGCGTCGGCATCGACCTCGCTCGCGTCGAAGGCGAAGTCGAGACCGGTCAGTGTGAACCGTTCGAACGGGTTGCTGGTGGTGTACCCGGCATCGGCGAACGGGTCCGCCGCCCAGGCATCCGGGTCGCTCGTGCAGTCGGAGAGGGACGCCGGCGTGCAGGGCATCGGGTCGGTCACGCGGACGTACGAGGCGCGGGACGCGGAGCCGTTCCTGGCGGTGACCGTGACGTCGTTCGTCGGGTAGTCGCCCGGGTCGACGTCACCGCGGGCCGGGATGGTGACGGTGTCGTGTTCGGAGGCCTTGGTCACGCCGACGAGCGGCGGACGGTCGAGGATCACGAGGTCGTCGGATGCGGACGCGGTCTCCACGCCGTCGTCCGTCGTCGCGCTGACCTGCACGGTGTTCCGGATCGACCCCGCGGTGCTGAGGTCGTACTCGGTGGTGCCGTTCACCCAGCGGTCGCCGGCGTCCCCCGGCACCCGGAGGACGTTCCGCAGCTGCCAGGTGAGGTCGAACGGTCGCGGCGTGGTGCTGGTGGCGATACCGGAGCCCGGGACCGGCCGTGTCGGATCGGTGCTCGACGCTCGGGCGTCGTCGTTCGGGACGACGGTGATCCGGACGCCGGTCGTGACGGCGCTCTGGTCGGCGGAGAGCGTGTACCCGACGAAGCCGCTGCCGTCGACCCAGCCCGTGGCCGGTGCCGGGACCGTGGACCAGGTCCCGTCGCTGAACAGCTCGACGGACGCGACGGTGTCCCAGCGCCAGAGCGGGTCGACGCTCGTCGGCACCGGGGCGATCGCGCGGAGGTCGAACGCCTGGAACACGGTGTCGGCGGGGTCGTCCGCGTTGCCGGCCGGATCGGTGACGGTGATCGCCGAGGTGCCGGTCGTCCGGGCTCCCCACTGCAGGACCGTCCCGACCTGGGCACCGGACTGACTGTCGACGGTGGCACGGTCGGTGCTGAAGTCGGTGTCGGTCCACCGCTTCCCGGCGATGGTGCTGCCGTCGCCGGTGACCGACTCGATCGCGGCGTCGGCGTCGGCCTCGGCGGGGTCGCTGACGATGGTGGTGCCGCCGTCGACGCTGCCCTCGCCCTGCGCGGTGGCGTGGTTCGTGTAGGTGGTGGGTCCGGCGTCGGGGGTGCTCGTCGGGTCGCCGCCCCAGCGCTGGTCCGCCCGTGCCTGTGCGACGACGTTGGGTTGCACGGTCGTGCCCTGGGGGAAGCCGTCCGGGTCGGTGAACTCGAACCGGAGCCCGGTGACCTCGCCCTGCAGGTCCGCGGGGATCGTGCCGGAGAAGCTCGTCGGGCCGGTTGCCGGGAGGCCGTCGATCGGCAGGGGCTGCCACGTGTCGCCGTCGTCGGTCGTGTACTCGATGGTCAGCGTGGTGCCGGCGGGGACCTGCGTCGGCGCGATCGCGACCGGGTCGAACGCGTTCCAGAAGGAGCTCTGGTCGTGCGGCGTGGGTGCGACGTCCTCGACGGTGATCGTCGTCGGGGTGACGAACGCGGAGTCCGTGCTGGTGGTCGCCGGGAGCTGCGCCACGACCGTGCCCCCTGGTGCGATCGGTTCCTGCGGGCTGAGGGCCTTCGTCAGCGCGATCTCGATGTCCGGAGCGAACACGTCGAGGGGTGCGGACGCGGCGTCGTCCGCGGTCGCGTCGCCGTTGGTCACGACGGCGCGGGCGGCGTTCGTGGTCCGGAGTGTCCCGGCGTCGGCGGCGTCGGCGGCGGTGTCGATCCCGAACGGTGCCGTCGTGGTCGCGCCGGCGTCGACCGGACCGTCGTACACGAGCTCGAACCCGGTGACGAAGGTCCCCGCCGGCGCTGCGGGTGCGGGGGTGTCGCCGTCGGCGAACGGATCGGTCCGCGTCGTGCCGTCGCTGAAGTGCCAGACCACGTCGGCACCCGACGCGGTCGCGGGGTAGGTCAGCGGGCTCGTGAACCCGGCGAACGAGACGTCCTCGGTGAAGTAGTCGAGGTCGCTGATCCGCAGCTGCTCGACGGGGCCGTCCGACGTGTTCGTCGCGGTGATGGTCCCGGCCGCCGATGCGCCGGCGGGGAGACGTGCCGGTGTGATGCTCTTCGTCACGTCCGCCGCCAGGGTCGTCGGGGTGACGGTGTGGTCGGCGGACGCGCTCTCGGTCGCCGGGTCCTGCCCGGGCACGGCGACGGTGGCGTCGGCGGTGTTGGTGAGCGTCCACCCGGCGCCGAGCGGGGCATCGGTGCCGCGTTCGGTCTCGCGCTGGGCGACGTCGACGTGCACGGCCGCGGCCGGGGCTCCCGGCGTGAGCACGGCGCCGCCGTCGCCGGTGAAGGTGTACCGGATGCCGGCGACGTCGCCGGGGTCGACCCCGGCGGGGAACGCCGCCGAGCCCGCCGGTCCTGGCGTCCCGGTCACCCAGTGGTACGTGCCGGTCGCGGGGTCGAGGACGTACGCGTCGACCTGCACCGCGGTGGCGCCCGCAGGCAGGGTGACGGTACCGGGTCCGGCGACGTCGACGTACCGGAACGGGTTCGTGGCGGCGAGTGCCGTCGCGCCGTCCGCGGCGTCCGCCGGGTCCTGGACGACGATGGAGCTCGCCGGCGTGTTCGAGGTGTTCGTCGCGGAGAGGTCGACGGTGGACGTGACGCCGGGTGAGTACCGCTCGCTCGTGGGTGTCCAGCCCTTCGTCGTGTCGACGTCGACGGTGGTCGGTACGTCCACGGTGATCGTCGCGCCGCTCGACGTCGTCGCCGCGTTGTCGGCGGTGCCGGTGCCGGTGTTCGTGATCGGGGTGCCGTTGTACGCCCAGGTCGGGGGGAGGTCGTCGGGGACGCGGAGCGTCGCCGTGAGCGTGTAGGCCTGGCCGGCAGCGAGCCCCTGGGACCCGTCCGCGAGCGGCTGCACGAACTGGAGCGTGCCGACGCATGGCGGATCGGCGGTGACGACGGTGGGCGGTGTGCCGCCACAGCCGGTGTGCGAGACGACCCAGTCCGGAGCGGCCGGCGGTGCCGGGTTCGGCGGGCTCGCGCTGAGGTCCACGATCGGGAACCCGGCGAGCTGCACCGGGATCGTGTCGTCGATCCGTGCGTTGACGCAGTCCGCGTCGTCGCAGCCGAGGCGGATGGTGAACGTGAACTCGTCACCGGGACCGACGGTCGCGCTCTTCCCACCGTCCACCAGCTTGTTCACCTCGAGGGCTGCCGGATCGGCGGCCATCGCGGGGACTGCCGTCGTGGCGACGGCGCCGAGGGCGAGGAGCGCGACCGTGACGGCCGCGATCGTCGAGCGCAGTGCGTGGTTCCGGCCCATGGGTCCTCGTTCCTTGCGTGGTGCGACCTCCGTGGTGCCGATCATCGTGCTGCGGTTCGGGCCGGGAGCCGCCACCCCGAACGGGTGAGGATCGGGATCTCACCCGCACTGGGTGGCCCGTGCCGAGCGCCGGACGAGCAGGCTCCCCACAGGACCGCGAGCTGGCGCCGACGCCGTGCTCGCCACGAACCGAGGAGGGCGCGATGCCGAAGGACAAGCCGAACATCCTGGTGATCTGGGGCGATGACATCGGGATCACGAACCTGAGCGCGTACAGCGACGGGCTGATGGGGTACCGCACGCCGAACATCGACCGGATCGCGGACGAGGGGATGCGGTTCACCGACTCGTACGGGGAGCAGAGCTGCACGGCGGGTCGCTCGTCGTTCATCACCGGGCAGAGTGTGTTCCGGACCGGGCTGAGCAAGGTCGGCATGCCCGGTGCCGACCTCGGGCTCCGCTTCGAGGACCCGACGATCGCCGAGGTCCTGAAGCCCCACGGGTACGCGACCGGCCAGTTCGGCAAGAACCACCTCGGCGACAAGAACGACTTCCTGCCGACGGCGCACGGCTTCGACGAGTTCTACGGGAACCTCTACCACCTGAACGCGGAGGAGGAGCCGGAGTCCGCGAACTGGCCGTCGGTCGAGGAGTTCCCGGCGTTCAACGACCGCGCCCGTCCCCGCGGGGTGATCCACTCGTGGGCCACCGACGAGGACGACGACACCGTCGACGGCCGCTACGGCCGCCGGGGCAAGCAGCGCGTCGAGGACACCGGTCCGCTGACCAAGAAGCGGATGGAGCGGATCGACGAGGAGTTCGCGGACGCCGCGATGGACTTCATCGGACGTCAGGCCGAGTCCGAGACGCCGTTCTTCGTCTGGATGAACACCACCCACATGCACTTCCGGACCCACCCGAAGCCGGAGAGCATCGGGCAGGCGGGCCGCTGGCAGTCGACCTACCACGACACGATGATCGACCACGACCGGGTGGTCGGGTCGCTCCTCGACCAGCTCGACGAGCTCGGGATCGCGGACGACACGATCGTGATCTACTCCACGGACAACGGGCCGCACATGAACACCTGGCCGGACGCCGGCATGACCCCGTTCCGAAGCGAGAAGAACACGAACTGGGAGGGCGCCTTCCGCGTCCCGCAGATGATCCGCTGGCCCGGGCACATCGAGGCCGGGTCGATCTCGAACGCGATCATCCAGCACCACGACTGGTTCCCGACGTTCCTCGCCGCGGTCGGGGACACCACGACGGTCGACGAGCTCAAGGCCGGCAAGACCATCGGCGACCGCACCTACAAGGTGCACATCGACGGGTACGACTTCCTGCCGTACCTCACCGGTGCTGCGGAGAAGGGGCCGCGGCCGGGACTGGTGTACTTCTCCGACGACGGCGACGTCCTCGCGCTCCGGTTCGACAACTGGAAGGCCGTCTTCATGGAGCAGCGGGTCGCCGGCACCCTGCAGGTCTGGTTCGACCCGTTCGTCACGCTCCGCGTCCCGAAGCTCTACAACCTGCGGACGGACCCGTTCGAACGCGCGGACGTCACCTCGAACACGTACTTCGACTGGTTGTTCGAGAACGACTACCTGCTCCTCGCGGCGACGGCGCTGGTGACGGAGTTCCTCGACACGTTCGAGGAGTTCCCGCCCCGGCAGCGCGCGGCGACGTTCAGCATCGACCAGGCGGTCGACAAGCTGCAGTCGTTCCTGGCGGGCGACTGAGGATGCCGGCGAAGACCGTGACCCGCCACACCATCGCGATGGTCGGCATCGCCGGCGGGACGTTCACGATGGGCTCCGACGCGCACTACCCGGAGGAGGCCCCCGCTCGGCGGGTCACGGTCGACACCTTCGCGATCGCCCCGGAGCCCGTGACGAACCGGGAGTTCGCGGCGTTCACCCGGGCGACCGGGTACCGCACGGTGGCCGAGCGGCCGCTCGATCCCGCACTGTTCCCCGGCGCCCCGCCGGAGAACCTGCACGCCGGCTCCATGGTCTTCACCGGGACGAGCGGACCGGTGGACCTCCGGCACCTCAGCCAGTGGTGGGCGTGGACCCCCGGCGCGAACTGGCGTCGGCCGTTCGGCCCCGGCGCGACCATCGCGGACCGTGCCGACCACCCGGTCGTGCACGTGGCGCACGAGGACGCCGCTGCCTACGCCGACTGGGCGGGCGGTCGCCTGCCGACGGAGGCCGAGTGGGAGTACGCAGCGCGCGGCGGCCTCGACGGGGCCGAGTTCACGTGGGGGAACGACCCCGAGCGGCCGGGTGCGGCGGGCCCCCAGGGCGGCCCGCGTGCGAACTACTGGCACGGTGAGTTCCCCTGGCGCGCAGACCGCGGGTACGGCAGCACGATGCCGGTCGGGTCGTTCCCGCCGAACGGGTACGGCCTGCACGACACCGCGGGCAACGTGTGGGAGTGGACCAGCGACCCGTACGTCGAGCACGCCACCGCGCACGACTGCTGCGCACCCGAGACCGACGAGCACGCCGGGGTCGAGCGCCGCGTGGTCAAGGGCGGCTCGTTCCTCTGCGCCGACAGCTACTGCCGCCGCTACCGACCGGCCGCCAGGCGGGGACAGGAGATCGACACCGGGATGAGCCACATCGGCTTCCGCATCGCGGCCTGACGAGCGGCCCGACGAGCGGCCCGACGAGCGGCCCGACGAGCGCCCGACGAGCGGCCTGACGAGCGGCCCGACGAGCCGCCCGACGAGCCGGCAAGCACGGCTCAGTCCAGCACGTCCCGCAGGTCGTACGCCGCCGGGACCTCGAGCTGCTCGAACCCGCACGAGCGCGCGTCGCGGTCCGGCCGCCACCGCTCGAACTGCACCGTGTGCCGGAACCGCGCGCCCTCCATCTGGTCGTAGCGGACCTCCAGCACCACCGACGGCTGCAGGCGGACGAAGGACGTGTCGCGACCCGACGAGAACCGCGACCGTTCCCCGTCACCGGTGACGGGCCTCCCGTCCGCATCTCGGAGCACGACGGACTCGAGCTCGTCGACCAACTGGACCCGGCGCTTGTCCGAGAAGGCGGACACACCGCCCACCTGCCGCAGCTCCCCGTCGTCCCCGTACAGGCCGACGAGCAGCGAGCCGACGCCGGTGCCGCTCTTGTGGATGCGGTACCCGATCGCGACGACGTCGGCGGTGCGGTGGTGCTTCACCTTGAGCATCGAGCGCTTGCCCGGCTCGTACGGACGGGTCCGCGGCTTCGCGACCACCCCGTCGAGTCCGGCGCCCTCGAACGTCGTCAGCCACTCGCGGGCCAGGTCGACGTCGAGCGTGGTCCGGGTGACGAACAGCGGGTCTTCGAGGTCCGCCGCCAGTGCCTCCAGCCGTGCCCGTCGCTCGTCGAACGGCAGGTCCGTCAGCTCGGCGCCGTCCGCCGCGAGCAGGTCGAACGCCACGAACTGCGCCGGCGTCTCCACGCTGAGCTTCGTGATCCGCGACTCCGCGGGGTGGATGCGCTGCGACAGCGCCTCCCAGTCCAGGCGCTCGTTCCCGGGCTCGCCGGAGCGCAGCACGACCTCGCCGTCGAGGACGACCGGGTGGTCCCGCCCGCCGAACTGGGCGCGGAACGCCGCGACGAGCTCGGGGAAGTACCGGGTGAGGGGCTTGGCGCCGCGGCTGCCGATCTCGACGTCGTCACCGTCGACGGTCACGATGCCGCGGAACCCGTCCCACTTCGGCTCGTAGCGCAGGCCGCCCTTCACGCTGTCGGGTTCCGGGACGTCCGGGACGGCCTTGGCGAGCATCGGTGCGATCTCCATGCGTCCTGTCTACGCGGTCACGCAGGTGCTCCGGTCGACACCGGCCGGGAGGCTCGGGTCGGCTCCGCCCCGCGGGTCGCGTTGTCGGGGCTCCGGTCAGCACCGCCCGGGTGGCCGCCGCCCGCCGGTCGCGTCGTTACAGTGGCCGGGTGACGACGCCCCCCGCAGCCCCCGCCCCGGAGCCGATCAGTCCCGTCCAGGCACGCGCGCTCGCCGAGGGGGTGCTCCCGCCGGTCGAGGAGGTCCGTCCGGGCATCTGGACCCTCGCGGTCCCGTTCCGGTTCGGCGTCCCGGACGCGACGCTCGTCTACGTGATCGAGGGCACCGACGGGGTGCTCACCCTGGTCGACCCCGGGTGGAGCGAGGACGGCTCGCTCGACGCGCTCTCCGAGGGGCTCCGGCAGATCGGCAGGTCGGTGTCCGACGTCGGGCTCGTCGCCGTCACACACCTGCACGCCGACCACCTCGGCGCGGCCGCCGCCGTCCGTCGTGCCTCCGGCGCCCGGATCGCGATGCACGGGCTCGAGGTCCGCGCGCTCGAGGACGAGCGTGCCGACGCCGCTCGGCACGAGGCCGACATCGCCACGTGGGGTGTGCCGCACGAGTTCCGGTCCGGCCTGAGCGACGCGTGGGGGATCGGTCGTCGGATCGGTCTCGGCGCGACGGAGCCGCCGTACGCGGACGTGTTCCTCGACGACGGCGACCTGCTGCCCGTGGCCGGCCGGTCGCTCCGGGCGATCTGGACGCCGGGGCACACCGCCGGGCACCTCTGCTTCCTCGACGAGCCCGACGGGCTGCTCTTCACCGGTGACCACGTCCTGCCGCGGATCAACTCCGGGATCGGCCTCGGGGGTCGCACCGCGTCGAACCCGCTCGGCGACTACCTGGCGTCGCTCGCGCGGCTCGACGGGTACGCGGCGCTCGAGGTCTGCCCGGGGCACGAGTACCGGTTCGCGGACGTGGTGTCGCGCGCGCGGATCCTCGTGCGGCACCGGGAGGAGCGGAGCCGGCACGTCGCCGAGGCCCTGGACGCCCTCGACACACCGACGCTGTTCGCGGTGGCGTCCCGCGTGCCGTTCAGCGGCGGGATCGAGTCGATGCGGGGCTTCCTGCTCGCGAGCGCGCTGACGCAGACGGCGTTCCACGCGGACCTGCTCGGCCGCGCCGGCGAGATCCGCCCCGCCTGACTCCTCCACAGCCGCTGGCGGAGCGGCACTTCTCCACCGGTCATCGGTGTCGGTCTCGCGCGTTCGGCGGTCTTCGTAGCGTTGTCGTGACGGGCGCACATCTAGTGCTCCTTGATGGCAACGACAAGAGGGAATTGATACCGTGGCTCGAGCAGTGCGGCACCGGGACGTGACCACGTTCCTCCGGGCGAAGGGCTGGTGGCTCGATCGCATCAAGGGCAGCCACGAGGTGTGGTGTGGACCGCACGGCGACGGCCGGCTCGTGCTGCCACGACACAGAGAGATCAGTCCCGGCGTGGTCCGGCAGGTGGTGCAGCGTTTCCCGGACACCCGGGGAGCTGGCGATGAACGGAGTGAGCATGGCGGTCTACGAAGCACGAGCGCACCGAGAAGGCCGCTGGTGGGCAATCGACATCCCGGCTGCCGGTGCAGCGACGCAGGCGCGGCGCGTGGCCGACGTGGCGTGGATGGCGCGCGAATGCGTCGCGTTGACGCTGGACGTCCCGGAGACGGATGTCGAGATCGACGTGTACTTCGACATCCCAGACGACACCCGGGCGAAGTGGGAGGTGTCGCGTCGGAAGGCCGAGGCGGCTCGGACCGAGGCCGCGGAAGCCGCCACCCTGGCGCGCGAGGTCGTTCGCGCCATGCGGGCCGACGGGTACACGTACGCCGAGACCGCATCGGTGCTCGGACTCTCACCGCAGCGCGTCCATCAGCTCGCGCACGCGTCCTGACGGACGGCCTACCACCCGCGGGTTCAGAGGGTGGTGGCGAGGCGCTCCAGGGTGGTCTTCGCGTCGGCGAACTCGGCGGCGGCGTGGTCGGCGAGCGGAGCCAGCTCCGGCAGCCGGTCGGCCAGGGTGGCACTGACGGTGACCGGGTACTGCCGCATCCCGAGCGCGGTCCCGAGGATCAGCTCGAGGACGGGGGAGCCGTGGTCCCAGTGCTCGGTCGGGGTCCCGGCGTCGTAGGTGGCACCGCGGCTGACGACGGTCACGACCGGGCGACCGGCCAGCGGCTGCACGTCGCCCGCAAGCACCCCGGGGACGTGGATCCGGTCGATCCAGGCCTTGAGGCTCGAGGGCACCGTGTAGTTGTACAGCGGAGCGCCGACCACGACGACGTCGGCAGCGAGCAGCTCGTCGATGACGTCCTGGCGGAGGGCCTCCGCCGCGGGGTCGACCGACTCCTCGGCGGTGCGGTCACCGGCGGCCCAGTGCAACGCCGAGGTCTCCAGGTGCGGCAGCGGCGACGTGTGCAGGTCGCGGACCACGACCGTGTACTCCGGACCCCGGGCGCGCCAGGCGTCGGCGAACGCGGCGGTCAGGGCGCGCGAGCGGGAGTGGCGGAGATCGGCGGAGGAGTCGACGTGCAGCAGCGTGGGCATGGTGCCAACGCTACCGACGCCGCCGGGCGCGGGTGCGGAACGAAACGGCCCCGCCGGACCACGTGCGTGGTCTGGCGGGGCCGAGTCGAGCCTCCCTGCGGTCAGTGCCGTCGGTCACTGCCGGCGGTCAGGGCCCGCGGTCAGCGCTGGGTGCGTCGACGCACCGCGCGGAGGCCGACGAGGCCGGCACCGGCGCCGAGCATCGCGAGCGCCCAGGGCAGGGCGCCGGTGGCGTCCGAACCCGTGTAGGCGAGCTGCTGCGTCTGGCCGCCGGACGTCGCGGTCGGCGTGACCGTGGCGACGGTGGTGGTCGCCGTCGGCACGACCGTGACGGCGAAGGAGACGGACTGGCCGTCCTCGGCCACCGTCAGGACGTGGGTCGACGCGTGCGGGAAGGTGACCTTGGACGTGAAGGTGTCCTCGTCCACGCTGACCTGGTCGGTGGCGTGGTCACTCGTGACCGTCGCCATCGGGTACTCGCCCTCGCCGTCCCAATCGGTGGTCTGGTTGCCGTACTGGTCCACCGGGGAGCCGTCGACCCAGAGCGAACCGCCCTGCTTCACGGTGGGCTTGCCGCCCGGCGTGATGGTCACGTCGTCGTTCTCGATGTCCGCGGGGATGTCGATCTGGACGACCTCGCCGGTCCAGTTGATGATCCAGGCGGTCGCGGGCTTGCCGTTCTCGAACAGGTCCTCGGGCGAGGTGTTGATCGCCTGGGCCAGCACGCCGACGGCGGCGGCCGGGTCGACGACGACCTCGACGTACTCGGTCGCGGTCGAGGTGCCGTTGCTCGCGACGACGGTGAAGTCGTAGGCGCTCGCGGTGGTCAGCGTGCCGCTCAGGGTGCCCGTCGTGGTGTCGAAGACGCTCTCGTACGGCAGGTACGACTCGGGGGAGTCGTCCGGGTCGCTCGGGTCGGCGCTCTCCGGGTCGGAGTAGCCGATCGAGTACGTCACGTCGCCGCTGCCCTCGGCGACCGCGAAGGACTCCTCGATGGTGTCGCCGGCGGTGACCTCGATGGTGCGGGGGGCGTCGTACGACGTCGCGCCGTCGTAGGCGACGTCCTGGGTGACCGCGGCCGTGGTGGCCGTGGCGGTGGCGTCGTCGGCGCCGGTGATCACGACGGTGATCGTCTTGCCGATGTCGGCCTTCGTGATCGTGTACGAGGTCTTCGTCGAGACGACCGGGCCGCCGTCGAGGGACCACGCGTAGGCGTAGGGGCCCTCGAGCTCGTCGGCGCTGGCCTCGAGGACGGTGCCGACCTTCGCGTCGCCCTTGATCGTCGCGGCGACGGGGGCGGGCGCCACGGCGGTGGTGGCGCCGCCGCCGTCGGTGTCGGACGGGTCTGTGTCGGACGGGTTGGTGGTGCCGGTACCCGAGCCGGTCGTGCCGTCGGTGCTCGTGTCGCCGGTGCCGGTGCCGGTGCCGGTGCCCGTGCCCGTGCCGGTGTCGCCGGTCCCCTCGGTGTTGCCCGCGGTGTTGCCTGCGTCGGAACCGTCGGTGCCCTGGCCGGACGAGTCACCAGCGGCCTGGTCGGACCCGGTGTTCGTCTGGTCGGCACCGGCACCGGCACCGGCACCGGCGTCGGGCTGGCCGTCCGTGGTGTCGTCGACGGAGGGAGCGCCGTCGCCGGTGCCCGCCGCGCCGCCGTCAGCGTCGGTGGGGTTGGCGGAGACGGACGACGCGGCGCCGTGATCGACGGCGTACGCCGCCGTCGCGGAGAAGACGCCGAAGCCGGTCGTCAGGCCGATGAGCGCGATGGTGGTGCCGACGGCGCAGGCGCGTCGGACGCCGGATGTGCTGCGGTGCACGGGTTCCCCCAGGGTGTTCAGGTCCGGTCACGGGACCGGATCATAAGAGTTCGCCGAGAATCCTCAGGCGTGATCGGATCGTACTGATACCCGCGCGCCCGCGGGGATCGCGTGACCGGAATGTGACCAGGGTTGGGGGTGCGACCTCAGGACCGGGAGGCCGAGGCCGCCTGCTCCAGTGCAGCCCGGAACGCCGTCACTGCCGGGGACTCGGCACTCGCCAGGCGCTGCGCCGTGAAGAGCGTCCGTCGGGCGGGGTCGGGCAGCTCCAGCAGCCGGCACGTGGTGGTGCGGCCGGCCCACACCAGGTCCGGCATCAGCGCGACCGCGTTCCCGGACTCGATCAGGCGGATCTGGGCCTGCAGGTCGGCGGTCTCGTACCGCACGTCGGGCTCGAAGCCCGCGCGGCGGCAGGTCTGCTCGGCGAAGTGGCGCGACGCGGCCCCGCGCGGCTCCATCACCCACGGCAGCCCCGCGGCCGACGCGAGCGAGTCGACCGGCCAGAGCGCGGTGTCGACCGGCGGCAGCGCGAGCCGCACCGGGTCCGTCGTCAGGTCGCGGTGGTCGAGCCCGGGGAAGCGCGGTGCGGCGTGTGCGGGGTACTGCTCGGCGACGACCATGTCGAAGTCCCGCGCCCAGGTCTCGTTGAGTGCGGTCTCCGGCTCGCGCTGCACCATCTCGACGCGGACGCCGGGGTGCTCGGTCGCCATGATCCGGAGCGCGGTCGGCATCAGTGCGAGCGCCGCCGACTGGAACACCGCGACCCGGATCCGCCCCTGCACGCTGGTGAGCGTCGACTCCACGGACGCCTGTGCGCGGTCGAGCGTGTCGAGCACGTCGCCGGCCGCGGTCACGAGCACCTCGGCCTGCGGGGTGAGCTGCAGACGGCGCCCGGCCTTCCGGAGGAGCTGCACGCCGGCCTCGCGCTCGAGCACGGCGAGCTGCTGCGAGACGGCCGACGGGGTGAGGTTCGCGGCCTCGGCGACGGCGGCCACGGTGCCCCGGATCGAGAGCTCGCGGAGGAGCACCAGGCGGCGGACGTCGAGCATGGGGAAAGCGTAGTTCAACTGCACGGTATGCGTCAGAACAATTCGCTTCCGCTACCGAAACCGCAGACGACACACTGATCCCATGACCGACGTCCAGCCGCGCTCCGACGCAGCCTCCTCGACCGACCACGACGACCTCGCCGACGCGTCCGTCGCCCTCGTGCGCCAGTGGCTGGCCGAGGCCGAGACGTACCCCGTCGACGGCTCCGCGAAGCAGCTCGCCGGCGTGCTGGCCGACCCGAAGGGCCTGGCGTTCGCGGTCGGCTTCGTCGACGGCGTCGTCCGTCCGGAGGACCTCGGCGTCGCCGCGCGCAAGCTGAGCGCCATCGCGCCGGACGCTCCCGGGTTCCTGCCCAGCGCGCTCCGCGGCCTGGTGCGGCTCGGTGGCGGACTGGCACCGAGCCTCCCGTCGGTCGTCGTCCCCATCGCCCGACGCGTGCTGCGGAACATGGTCGGCCACCTCATCGTCGACGCGACCGACGCGAAGCTCGGTCCGGCCATCGCGAAGATCCGTCAGGACGGCGTCCGGCTCAACGTGAACCTGCTCGGCGAGGCCGTGCTCGGCGAGGGCGAGGCCGCCCGCCGGCTCGAGGGCACCCACAAGCTGCTGGCGCGGGACGACGTCGACTACGTGTCGATCAAGGTCTCCTCGACGGTGCACCCGCACTCGCCGTGGGCGTTCGACCACGCCGTCACCGACATCGTCGACAAGCTCCGCCCGCTGTTCCAGCGTGCAGCGGACTCGTCGCCGAAGAAGTTCATCAACCTCGACATGGAGGAGTTCAAGGACCTCGACCTCACCATCGCGGTCTTCACCCGGCTCCTCGACGAGCCGGCGTTCCTCGAGCTCGAGGCGGGCATCGTCCTGCAGGCGTACCTGCCCGACGCGCTCTCCGCGATGCAGCACCTGCAGGAGTGGTCGGCCGGCCGCCGTGCCCGCGGGGGCGTCGGCATCAAGGTCCGGCTCGTGAAGGGCGCGAACCTGCCGATGGAGCAGGTCGAGGCGTCCGTGCACGGCTGGCCGCTCGCCACCTGGCACACCAAGCAGGACTCGGACACGAACTACAAGCGGGTGCTCGACTGGGCGCTCACCCCTTCCCGCGTCGCCAACGTCCGAGTCGGCGTCGCCGGGCACAACCTGTTCGACGTCGCGCACGCGTGGCTGCTCGCCGGGGAGCGCGGCGTCCGCGACGGCATCGAGTTCGAGATGCTGCTCGGCATGGCGCAGGGCCAGGCGGCCGCCGTCCGCAAGACCGTCGGGTCGCTCCTGCTCTACACTCCGGTCGTGCACCCGGGCGAGTTCGACGTCGCGATCGCGTACCTGATCCGCCGGCTCGAAGAAGGGGCGTCGCAGGACAACTTCATGTCCGCGGTGTTCTCGCTGCAGTCCTCGCCGCCGCTCTTCGCCCGCGAGGAGTCCCGGTTCCGCGCGTCCCTCGCACCGCTGGCGCAGCCCGGCGGTCTCGACGCTCCGGCGTCGCACCGCGTCGCGGACCGCTACGCCGCCGTCGGCCGGCCCACGCCCGGCCACTTCGAGAACACTCCGGACAGCGACCCCTCGGTCGCGGCGGTCCGGTCGTGGGGTGCCGCGATCACGGCCCGGGTCGCGTCCTCGACGCTCGGCGAATCGGGCGTCCGGGAGGCTCGCCTCTCGTCCGAGTCGCAGCTCACGTCCGTCCTGGAACGCGTCCAGAGCGCCGGCGCGGTCTGGGGGACCTGGTCCGGTGCCGCGCGCGGCGCGGTGCTGCACGCCGTCGGCGATGCACTCGAGGCGAACCGCGCCGCCCTCATCGAGGTGATGGCCGCCGAGACCGGGAAGACGATCGACCAGGCCGACCCCGAGGTGTCCGAGGCGATCGACTTCGCGCACTTCTACGGTGACCTCGCCGCCTCCCTCGACGACGTCGACGGTGCGGCGTTCTCGCCCGCCCGCCTGACGCTCGTCGCGCCGCCGTGGAACTTCCCCGTCGCGATCCCGGCCGGGTCGACGCTCGCCGCGCTGGCCGCCGGGTCCGCCGTCGTGCTGAAGCCCGCGCCGCCGGCCGCGCGCTGCGGTGCGGTGCTGGCGTCGGTCATGTCGACCGCGTTCGACGCCCTCGGCGCTCCCGCTGACGTGCTCGCGTTCGTCGACGTCGAGGAATCGACCCTGGGTACCGCGCTCGTCGCGTCGCCGCTCGTCGACCGGGTGATCCTCACCGGTGCGTACGAGACCGCCGCGCTGTTCCGCTCCTTCCGTCAGGACCTGCCGCTCCTCGCCGAGACCTCCGGCAAGAACGCGATCATCGTCACGCCGTCGTCGGACCTCGACCTCGCCGTGAAGGACGTCGTCGCGTCGGCGTTCGGCCACGCCGGACAGAAGTGCTCCGCGGCCTCGCTCGTGGTGCTCGTCGGGTCCGTCGCGAAGTCGCGCCGGTTCCACTCGCAGCTGATCGACGCGGTGTCCTCGCTGACCGTCGGGTACCCGTCCGACCCGACGTCACAGATGGGGCCGGTCGTGGAACCCGCTGCGGGCAAGCTGCTCGACGGGCTGACGACGCTCGAGCCCGGCCAGACCTGGGCCGTGCAGCCCCGTCGCCTCGACGAGTCCGGCAAGCTCTGGAGCCCCGGTGTCCGCGGCGGCGTGCAGCGTGGTTCGGACTTCCACAAGACGGAGTACTTCGGCCCGGTCCTCGGCGTCATGACCGCGTCGTCGCTGGACGAGGCGATCGACATCGTCAACGAGGTCGACTACGGCCTCACCTCGGGGCTGCACTCGCTCGACCCGTCCGAGATCGGCACGTGGCTCTCCCGCATCGACGCCGGCAACCTCTACGTGAACCGCGGCATCACCGGGGCGATCGTCCGCCGGCAGCCGTTCGGCGGGTGGAAGAAGTCCGCAGTGGGGGCCGGCACCAAGGCCGGTGGCGTGAACTACCTGTTCGCGCTCGGGTCCTGGGCTCCCGCTGCTGCGACCGCCGGGGCTCCCGTCTCCGCGCCGGTGTCGTCGTTCGTCCGGGCCTCCGGGATCTCGTCGGCGTCGCTGTCGCGGGCGATCGCGTCCGACGAGCTCGCGTGGACGTCGTTGTTCGGCGTGGCGACCGACGTGTCGGCGCTGTCGGCGGAGCGGAACATCGCGCGGTACCTGCCGTACCCGGGGGTGCACGTGCGGTTGGCGGCTGCGGCTGCGTCCTCGTCTGCTTCGTCTGTGTCCGCGTCTTCGTCTGCGTCGTTGTCGGTCGAGTCGCTCGTCCGGGTCGTCGCGGCTGCGCTCCGTGCTGGGACGACGATCGACGTCTCGTCGGCCGGTCCCGTGCCGCCGGCGATCGCCGCGCTGCCGAACGTCCGGTCGGTCGTGTCGTCGGAGTCCGACGAGGCGTTCGGAGCCCGGGTGGCCGCTGGGCCGTCGACCCGCGTGCGGCTCATCGGCGGATCCGCATCGGCGCTGTACTCGGCCGTGGACGGGCGCCCCGACGTCGCGGTCTACGCGGAGCCGGTGACCGAGGCCGGGCGCCTCGAGATGCTCCCGTTCCTCCGCGAGCAGGCGGTGTCGATCACGGCGCACCGCTTCGGCACGCCGAACCACCTGACGGACGCGCTGCTCTAGCGCGCTGCGGCGGCTGCGCGGCGGCTGCGTGCGCGGCGGCTGCCGGCGGCCCGCACAACCAAAGTCAGCTCGCACCACGGGATCCCGTGGTGCGAGCTGCTTTCGGTTGTGCGGCGTGCCGTGTGTCCGGTCTCCGCGCGGAGTCGGGTGCCTCCGAGGTCGTGCGCGTTGTGTCGGTTGGGGCGCCGGGGTCCGGCGTCCGTCCGACCACGGAGGAACACCACCATGACCGAACCGATCGCACGCCCGACCGCACTCGCCCACGTGCGGGTCACCGTGACCGACATCGCCCGGAGCAAGGCGTTCTACCAGCAGCTGCTCGGCGCCGATCCGGTGATCGACTTCAGCGACCAGGTGGACGAGCCAGGCGTCCGTGACGACCGCGAGCGCTTCTACGGCGGCTGCGTGTTCCAGCTCGGCGACCAGGTGTTCGGGCTGCGGCCGGTCGCTCCCGCCGGGCAGCGGTTCGACCCGGACACCGTCGGGCTCGACCACGTCAGCTTCGTCGTCGGCTCCGTCGACGAGCTGCACGAAGCTGCCGCGCGACTCGACGCCGCCGGGGTCGAGCACGGCGAGGTCACGGAGCTCGGCCAGGCCGGCATGACGATCCTGTCCGTGCAGGACCCCGACGACATCAACCTCGAGTTCGCGGCGCTGAGCCGCTAGGCGGACGCCGCACGACACTTCGCGCCCCGCCACGGACATCGCGCCCCACCACACCGAGGTGCGATGTCCGTGCGGGGGCGCGACGTCGCAGGGGTCAGGCGTCGACGGCGACCATCGTGCCCTCGACGAGGGCGCGGAGGTCGGTCGGCAGGGGGATCGGGCGGCGGGCGCCCTCGCGGTCGATGATGACGTGCGCGAACTCGCCGGTCGCGAGCAGGGCGCCGTCGGACTGCCGGAAGAGGCCGAACTCCCACGAGAGGCTCGTGTTCCCGAGGTGCTTCGATCGCATCCCGACGTCGATGACGTCCGGCCACACGGCCGACTCGACGAACCGGCAGCTCGACGACACCAGGACGGCGATCCACTCGGACGAGAACGGGTCGAGGCCGGCCTGCTCCCGGAACCAGTACGTCGCGGCGTTGTCCATCGCGCTGTAGTAGATCGTGTTGTTCACGTGCCCGAACATGTCGTTGTCGTTCCACCGGGTGGGGTAGGTGCGGCGGAACGGGTACTCGTCGATGGTCATGGTGCTCCGGTCGATGGGGTGGTGGGGCGCAGGAGGTACTCGAACGCGGCTCGGGCCCGGACGGGGTCGGGGGTCTCGCCGGAGATCAGGTCGGCGTACGTGAAGGACTCGGAGATCCGGACGAGCAGCCGGGCGAGCTCCTCGGCGGACAATGGCGCCGGGTCGAACTCGCCGGACATCTGCTCGGCCTCGACCATGGTGCTCACCACGCTGACGAGCCGGCTCTGCACGTCACTCGACGAGGTGGTGAGGAGCCGCAGTGCCCGGGCGGGCTCCCGCGTCAGGAACGCGCGGAAGTACGGCGCCACGATGAGGTCCGCGGTGAACCGGTCGAGCACGTCGACGATGCGTGCGGCTCCGACGGATCCCGCGGCGTCGGCAGCTCGGGCGGCGCCGTCGAGCGTCGGCACCGCCAGGGACCAGAGGATCTCGGAGAGCAGCCGGTCACGGTTCCCCACCCACCGGAACAGGGACGTGCGGTCCACGCCGAGCGAGGCGGCCAACGCGCCCATGTCGATCCGTTCGCCGGCGATGAAGGTGTGGCGGGCCTCCTGGAAGGCGCGCACAGCGGAATCCGACGTCCTCATCGCGTTCCTCCCTTGCAACGTTTCCGAGAATGATGCATCGTGGTTCCCATGTCAACGTCGACGCCCACGACCACCCTGCTCGAATCCGACTTCTACGGGTTCGCGCTGCAGCTCTCCGACCAGGAGCGTGCGTCGATCGGGCGACTCCGGGAGTACCTCGAGCGCGAGGTCGCGCCCATCGCCGACGACTACTGGGCTCGTGCGGAGTTCCCGATGCAGGTCATCGCGCCGCTCGCGGAGCTCGGCATGTACGGGCCGGGTGTCCCGCTCGTGCGGCAGTTCGAGAACTCCGCCGTCTACCGCGGGTGGGCGGCGCTCGAGCTCGGCCGGGTCGACGCCAGCGTCGCCACCTTCATCGGCGTGCAGTCCGGCCTCGCGATGAACTCGATCGCGGTCGCCGGCAGCGAGGAACAACAGCGCGAGTGGCTGCCCCGCATGGCAGCGGGTGAGCTCATCGGCGCGTTCGGCCTCACCGAGCCGTACTCCGGGAGCGACTCCGCGAAGGGCCTCCGGACCACGGCGCGCCGTGAGGGCGACGAGTGGGTCCTCGACGGCGAGAAGCGCTGGATCGGCAACGCCACGTTCGCCGACGTCGTGGTGATCTGGGCGAAGGACGTCGCCGACGGGCAGGTCAAGGGCTTCCTCGTCACGACCGACACCCCGGGCTTCACCGCCACGAAGATCGAGGACAAGATCGCGCTCCGCGGCGTGCAGAACGCCGACATCGTGATGACGGACGTGCGCGTCCCCGAGTCCCGCCGGCTCCAGCGGGCGAACTCGTTCCGTGCGACCGCCGAGGTCCTCCGCCTGACCCGCACCGAGGTGGCCTGGCAGGCCATCGGCATCGCGGTCGGCGCCTACGAGGCCGCACTGTCCTACGCCAGGGAGCGGATCCAGTTCGGCAAGCCGATCGCCGCGCACCAGCTCGTGCAGGACCTCCTCGTGAAGTCGCTCGCGAACATCACCGCGTCGATCGCCCTCTGCACGCAGGCGTCGGCGATGCAGGACGCCGGCGCCGGTGAGGACGAGCACTCCGCGCTGGCGAAGGCGTTCGCAACGGCGAAGATGCGTGAGACCGTCGCCTGGTGCCGTGAGGTGCAGGGCGGCAACGGCATCGTGCTCGACAAGGGCGTTGCCCGGTTCTTCGCGGACGCCGAGGCGATCTACTCCTACGAGGGCACCCGCGAGGTGAACACCCTCATCGTCGGCCGCGCCATCACGGGCCAGGCTGCCTTCGTGTAGTCGGCGGCCCGACCCGGAACGACGGTGTCGACGTCGTACGACAGCGGTGCTGTCGTTCCGGGTCGGGTCAGCCGCCCTCAGCGGTGCTGTCGTTCGGGGTCGGGCCAGCCGCCCTCAGCCGAGCAATGTCGGACGCTCCCAGTCGTCGCCGAGGACGTGCTGCCCGAGGAACGCGAACACCGTCTGGTACCAGACCACCGCGTGCTGCGGCTTCAGCACCCAGTGGTTCTCGTCCGGGAAGTACAGGAACCGGTGCGGCATCGAGCCGTCCGGCGCCGCATGGTGCTCCGCCAGATCCGACCAGAGCCGGAGTCCTTCACCGATGGGTACCCGGTAGTCCTTGTCGCCGTGGATGACGAGCATCGGGGAGACGATGTCCGCCACGAAACGGTGCGGGTCGTTCTCGCGCATGCCGTCGGCGTCGAAGATCGATGACCAGTACTCCGGCGCGTCCGTGGTGCCGTTGAACTGCTCGAGCGCCCACAGTGAGGCGTGCGTGACGACGGCCCGGAACCGGTCGGTGTGCCCGGCGACCCAGTTCGCCATGTAGCCGCCGAACGAGCCGCCCATCGCACCCGTCCGGGTCTCGTCGATGTCGTCCCGCGCGACGACGGCGTCGGTGATCGCCATGAGATCGGTGTACGGCGCCTGCCCCCACGCGTTCCACCCGCGGTTCACGAAGTCGAGCCCGTAGCCGGTGGAGAGGGCCGGATCGGGCAGCAGGACCGCGTACCCCTTCGCCGCCGCGAGCATCGGGTTCCACCGCCACGACCACTGGTTCCAGGAGTTCAGCGGCCCGCCGTGGATCCAGAGCAGGAACGGGTGCGGCCCGTCGCCCTCCGGCAGCACGAGCCACCCGCGGATGCGCGCGCCGTCGGCCGCGACCGTCTCGACTTCTTCCAGGTGGGCGGGCACCTCCGGCAGGGGCGCCGGCGTCGCGAGCGGGGTCACCGTGCCGTCCGTCGCGATCCGGACGGGGTGCAGCGGCGCCGCCCAGGAGGCTCGGAGCGCCACGACCACGCCCGTCGCCGCCGACACGCGGAGGCTCGAGTACGCCCAGTCGTCGTCCGTCAGCTGCTCGACGGCTGCGCCGTCGAGGGGGATCCGGAAGACCGGCGCGCGGCCGTCCTGGTCGGCGGTCGCGAGGACCGCGGTGTCGTCCGCCGCGAACACGAGTTCGCTCGGCCAGCGGTCCCAGTCGGTGGCGATGCGGTGCGCATCCGAGCCGTCGATCGACGCCGTCCAGACTTCTTGCTGGTGCGCGCCCGCTGGGGTCGAGCGAACCGTCCGGACCCAGGCGAGCGTGCGGCCGTCGTGGCTGAGGGCCGGCATCTCGTGGTCGACGCCGTCGTCGTCGAAGAGCACCGTCCGCGCACCGGTCGCGACGTCGACGGTCACGATGGCGGAACGCTGGCCCCGGCTCTCCTTGACCCCGACCTGCAGCACGAGCGTGGCGCCGTCCGGGGTGAGCGCGCCGTCGACGTGGTCGAGGGTCCGCCCCGGCGCCGGCGTGAGGTCGGTCGGCGCGGGCAGGTGCGCGGGGTAGGAGTCGTCGTCGGTCTTCGGCGCTGCCCCGGTCGGGTCGGACAGCGCCGTGAGGTCGATGCCGAGCACGTGGGTCTGGTCGGGACCGAGGTCGTGGTCCCAGAACCGCACGGGGGAGCTCTCGTGCAGGATCGCCTGCACCTTCTTGTCCTTGCGCTGTTTCCGGAGCTCGGCATCGCGCGCGATCGCCCCGTCGGGATCGCCGGCGGACGCCGCGGGCAGGAGGTCGGCGGTGACGGCGACCACGTCAGCAGCGCTGGCCGTCGCGAGGACGCCACCCGTGCCTCCAGACAGGCGGGTGACGGGACGTGCCTCACCACCAGCGGCAGGCAGGATCCAGAGCTGCGGGGCGTCGCTGTCGGCGGCGTCCGCGTCGGGGCGACCCGAGACGAACAGCAGGTCGCCCTGCCGGGTGAAGGCGATGCCGGACTCGCCCTTCGCCGAGCGGGTGAGCCGCACCGGCTCGCCGTCGCCGGTCGCCGGGACGGACCAGACGGCGCGCCGGTACCCGGTGGCGTCCGGATCCAGCGTGCTGACCGTCAGGGCGACACGACCACCGTCCGGGCTCAGCGCGATCCCGTCCACACGGGGGAGGGCGATGTACTGGTCGAGGTCCGAGAACGGGGTCGTCATGCCTCCACTATGCCCAGAAGTCCACGATCTGGGAGGCGATTGCCGAGGCCTGTGCAGAACCTGCCTCGGCTGACGGGCGCTGTGTGGAGAGCGAGAGCGAGTTCGTGCCGAAGGCCTGCTGCGACGCGCTGTCGGCGACGACGACCTCGACCGAGGAACCGCCTGCGCGGAGTGACTCGACGGCCTGGTCGAGCCACGGCCCGAGCGGCGACGGCGCCTCGGGACCGCAGGCGATGACGAGCACCCGCTCGTACCCGGCAGCGACGTCGGAGTTCGTCCCGGAGCGGACGCCGCCGTCGATGTACGGGCGGCCCTCGACGGTGACCGGCGACCAGACGAGGGGGACGGAGCAGCTCGCCGCGACCGCACGGGGGAGCGGGACGCCGTCCGCCGCGGTGAGCACGCGGAAGGAGCCGTCGGTGGCGTCGACCGTCGTGATCGCCAGCGGCGCTGCCGGCCACTCGGTGGACGGCAGGGTCTCGGTGAACGTCGCCACGCGCTCGTCGTCGGTCTGCCCGGTGGTCACGGCCTGCGCCGCGTGGCCGAGGCGGGCGCGGCCGTCCTGCTCGGAGGTCATGCCGACGAGTGCCTGGCCGAACCGCTCCTGCATCGCCTCGGCGTCGATGACGACAGGTTCCTCGTAGGTCGTCGCGAGCGGGGAGATCTGCTGCTCGTAGGCCTCCCGCACGCCACCGTGCCGGACGAAGGTCCCGACGACGCTGCCGGCGCTCGTGCCGATCACGAGGTCCGCGGCGCCGAGGTCGACGCCCGCTTCCTCGAGGGTGGCGAGGACCCCCAGCTCCCAGGCGATGCCGGCGACCCCGCCGCCTCCGAGGACGATCGCTCGGGTTCCGGCGGCGGGCGTGGCGAGTTGGGTCATGCACCATGCTTACCAGCGCGGTCGGGCGTGCTGTGCTCAGCCGGCAGCGGGGCGGGGTGTCGGTGCCGACGCCATCGCTCCGAGGGCGTGGAGCTTCCGGCCGAGCTCGAACCGGCGTTCGTCCCGGACGTGGACCAGGTAGTCGGCGTGGACGAGTGCGTGCAGGAGCCGGTACGCGGTCGGGAGGGGGAAGCCCAGGGCCTCGGAGACCTCCTTGGCGGTGGCGCTGCCGCGCTCGGCGACGACCTCGAGGATGGCCAGCGTCTTCGCGACGGTGTGCACGCTCGAGTCGCGTGGTGTCTTCGTCGGCGCGGATGGTGCCGCGGTGGGGGCGGCGAGCCGTGTCGCGGCGGGCGTCGCAGCCCGAGTCGCGGTGTTCGTCGAGGTGGTCGTCGCGCCGCGCATCGCGCGGGGTGTCGCGGCGGGGTGGAGCGGATCGTCACTGATGCGCATTGGACGATGGTCCTCCCATCGCACCCGTTGTGGCAATGGCGTCGTCGGTGGTCGGCCGTAGCGTCGGGGTGTGATCGAGGGGAACGAGCGGGGACGCCGCACGCACTACCGGGACATCGCGCTGCCCGTCGTGGCCGCCGCGGTGCCCACGGCCGCGTTCCAGGTGCCCAACATCGTCGGAGCACCCACCGCCCGGGTCGCCCTCATCGTCGCCGCGCTCGTGGTGTTCGTCGTCGTCGTGGTGTGGCAGGTGGCCCGGGCCCGACGCAACGCCACGGTGCGCGCTGCCGCCGAGGAAGCCGGGGCCACTGCGCTCGCCGCGTACGAGGTCGCGGTGCAGTACGGCTTCGGCCAGATCGCCACGCGGCTCACCCGGTTCGCGGCGCACGAGCCCGCCGTCCGACGGACCGAACTCGGGGCGTTCGCCGACCGGGCCGCCGCGGCGCTGGCCTTCTACCTGCTGCCGCACGTCCCCGACGTCCGGGCGAACGTCTACCTGCTCTCGAAGCGGCTCGACGCGCTCGAGCCGATCGGGCACGGCGGAGCGGGTGACACGGCCGGGACCTTCCGCGCGGGCACGCCGTACGGTGACCGGAACCTCGAGTGGGTACTGGACGGCGGAGCGCCGCGCGTGGTCGGCGACCGGGAGTCCGACGTCGACGCTGTGGACGACGCGCCGGACTTCGACCCGCGGTACCGGTCCTACGTCGCGGTCGTCATCCGGGGAGAGGGCTACTCGTTCGGCATGCTCACGGTGGACTGCCCGACGCCGGGGGCGTTCACGGACCTCGACGTCCGGAACGTCGGTGTCGTCGCGCAGTACGTCGCCGTGGCGTGCACGCTGACGTTCCCGGCACGGCGCCGGAGCGTGAGCGAGCCGGCGACCGTGTGAGCGTCGGTGCACCGCGTTCGTCACGGCTGTCGGACGCCGGTCGTACGCTGACGGCATGACGAGCGTGCACCCGACGACGCCGCTGTTCGGCCGGGCTCCCATCCGTGTGGTGGAGCGTCGCGCGTCTGCGGGCGGTGGGGGCTTCGCGACGGGTGCCGTGGACGCTTCCGACGCTTCCGACGCCGACTACGAGGACCCGCGCGTCGTCGCGGCGAACCTCGAGCGGGCGCTCCGTGCAGCCCGCGCGCGGCTCACGCGCCGCGCGCGCTGAGGCGGGCCGCTCCCGGCGGCGCCGCCGCGCCGGCGGCGCCGCCGCGCCGCCATGCCGCTGTGCCGCGGGCCGTGGGCCGGTGCGCCGCTGCGCCGTGGGCCGGTGCGCCGCTGCGCCGCGGGCCGGTGCGCCGCAGCGCCGCCATAGCGTTGCGCCGCTGCGGCGGCGCCGCCGCAGGCCGGCCGGTGGGTCCGGCCGGTGGCGTCCGCCGGGGCTGCGAATCGCGCCCCGGTACGAACATCGCGCCTCGGTGTGACGGGGCGCGACATCTGCAGCGGGGCGCAACCGGCGACCGCGACGCCGCACAACCGAAAGCGCACCGAACCACCGATTTCCGTGGTTCGGCGCGACTTTGGTTGTGCGGAACCAAGCGGCACCGCCCGCGCCGAGCGGGCGCAGCGCCGCAGCGCCGCGCGCCGCGCGCCGCGCGCCGCGCGCCGCGCGGGCCGCGCCGGGCCGCGCCGCGCGCCGCGCGGGCCGCGCCGCGCCACCGCCGCCCCCTACGCCGCCTGCACGTCGATCAGCACCTTGCCCACGGCGTCCCCCTCGACCGCGTCGTGCGCCGCCGCCGTGTCCGCCAGGTCGAACCGGGTGAGCGGCAGCCCCGCGTCCACCCCCACGGGCAGCACCCCGTCGTGCAGTGCCCCGGTGATGTCCTCGGCCGCGGCGGCGAGGGCCTCGTCCCCGATCGTGTAGAGCAGCAGGAACTGGTACCGCGCGTTCACGCTCATGTTCGGCCGGATCGGCAGCGATGCCGAGTCGCCCCCGTTGTTCGCGTAGATCGACACGACGCCGTGGTTCGCGAGCACCTCGGCGACGAGGTCGGCGTTCTGCGGGATGGACACCTCGACGACGATGTCGACGCCGTCCGGGGCGATGGACCGGATCGCCGCGGCGGTGTCCCCGGCGCGGTAGTTCACGGTGTGGTGGGCGCCGGCGGCGGTGGCCAGCGCGGCCTTCTCGTCGGAGCTGATCGTGGAGATCACCGTCGCACCGGCCCACCGCGCGAGCTGGATCGCGGCGTGGCCGACGGCACCGGCACCACCGGCGACGAGGACCGTCATCCCGTCGAGTGCGCCGGGTCCGAGGCGCGCCGGGCCCTCCTCGTGCGTGGTCAGCGCCCGGTGCGCGGTCATCGCGGGGACCCCGAGCGAGGCGCCGACGTCGAACGAGATCCCGTCGGGCAGCGGGACGACGCGGGACGCCGGGACGACGGTGTACTCCTGCGCGGTCCCGGTGGGACGCTGCGCCGCGGACATGAACAGCCACACGCGGTCCCCGACGGCGACCTCGTCGACGCCGGGCCCGACGGCGTCGACCACGCCGGCGCCGTCCTGGTTCGGGGTGATCTCCGGGAACGGCAGGCCGTCGCCGTAGGTGCCGCCGGCGCGGGCCTTCCAGTCGGTGGGGTTCACGCCGGACACGACGACGCGGACGCGGACCTCGCCGGTGCCGGGTTCCTGCACGTCGCGGTCGACGAGGGAGAGGACGGACGAGTCACCGGGCTGGGAGTAGACGATCGATCGCATGCCCCCCACGCAACCACGCGCACCCCGGAGCCGGGTCAGCGTGCCGCGTCGTACTCCTGGCGTGACACGGCGACCGCGTCCATGTGCGAGGTGGCCCAGTCCTCGAGCGGCTCCAGCACGCGGCGGAGCGACCGGCCGGCGTCGGTGAGCTCGTACTCGACGTGCGGCGGGATCTCGGGGAACACCGTGCGCGTGACGAGGCCGTCGCGTTCCAGCGCCCGGAGCGTCTGCGTGAGCATCTTCTGGGAGACGCCCCGCACTGCGGCCGCGATCGCGGAGTACCGATGGGGACCGGACGCCAGCGTGCCGATCGTCAGGACGCTCCACCGGTCGCCGATGCGGTCGAGGAGCTGTCGGGACGGGCAGTCCGCGGCGTAGGGGCTGTACTCGAGCGCAGTCATGGGTCCTCCGGGAGCCGAGAGTCACGCACCGCGAGGTGCCTACTTACCGAAAGAGAGTAACGCCCTTAAGGTGAGTCAGGCAAGCACGCACCACCACGAAAGGAACACACATGTCCACCATCGTCGTCTTCGGAGGCACCGGGTACGCCGGCTCCGCCATCACCCGCGAAGCCCTGTCCCGTGGCCACCGGGTCGTCGCCGTCGCCCGCGACACCTCGAAGCTCGAGGCCGCCGAGGGTCTGACGCCCGCGCAGGGTGACGCGTTCGACGCCGGCTTCGTCGCCGAGGTCACGACGGGCGCCGACGTCATCGTCGTCGCGCTGCACGCGGTCCAGGCCGACGGCAGCGAGCTCAAGGACCGGTTCCAGCCGTTCGTCGACGCCGCCGCGGCCGCCGGTGCACGCCTCGGCATCGTCGGTGGCGCCGGGTCGCTGCTCGTCGCCGAGGGCGGTCCGCACCTGTTCGACACGGCCGAGTTCCCGGACGCGTTCAAGGGCGAGGCGAAGAGCCACGCGCAGATCCTCGAGGCGCTCCGCACCGCCGACACCGAGGTCGACTGGTTCTACGTCAGCCCCGCAGCCGCCTTCGGCAGCTACAACCCCGGCGAGCGTCGCGGCACGTACCGCACCACCGACGAGGTCCTGCTCACCGACGCCGACGGCAACTCGGACATCTCCGGCGATGACTTCGCGATCGCGTTCGTCGACGAGATCGAGACGCCGGCGCACCACCGCGCGCGTTTCGGCGTCGCGTACTGACGCACCTCGCACAACCGAAAGCACCCCGAACCGCGGACTCCCGTGGTTCGGGGTGCTTTCCGTTGTGCGGGACCACGCCGCGCCGCAGGGTGCGAGCGATCACCGGGAGCGACCCACAGGATGGTCGCGACCACGGCCGGACGGGAGGCTCGGTGCGGGCCCGCACCGAGCCTCCCGTCCGTCAGCGGTGACCGACGATCGCCGGGAGCGGCATGTGGTGCCGCATCCGGACCGCCAGGTGGAAGCCGCCTCGGCGGGCGAGGACCAGGCCGATGACGGCCGCCGCCGCGGCCGGCACGCCGCCGGCGACCATCATCCCGACGTGCGCGCCGAAGTGGTCGACGACCTGGCCCATGAGCGGCCCGCCGATGGCCTGTCCGCCGAGCAGCACCAGGATGTAGAGCGACATCACGCGGCCGCGGATCGCCGTGTTCGAGGACAGCTGCACGAGCGAGTTGGACGCCGTCTGGAACAGCAGCTGCGACATCCCGACCGCGACGAGCATCACGGTGAACGGGGCGATCACCGGGATCGAGCCGGAGATCACGAGCAGGATCCCGGTCCAGAACACCCCGCCGACGATCGTCCGCAGCCGGACCACCGCCCGTCGGGTCGACAGCAGGGCGCCGACGAGGGCACCGACCGCGACCGCGGAGTTGAACAGGCCGTAGCCGCCCGCGCCGACGTCGTACACCTGCGAGGCGAACGCGGAGAGCAGCACCGGCATCGTCAGCGCGAAGACCGAGAAGAACGCCACGAGGATGACCGGCACGATGATGGTCGGCTTCCCGACGGCGTAGCGGAGCCCCTCGACGAGCTGCCCCTTGCCGCGTGGGGTCGCGGGTGTCCGGTGGAGCTCCGAGACCTTCAGGAACCCGAGCGTCACGACCACCGCGGCGCAGGCGATCGCGTTCACCCCGAACGACCACCCCGCCCCGACGGCGACGAGCAGCGCCCCGGAGAGTGCCGGGCCGATCATCCCGCCGAGCTGGAACACCGACGAGTTCACGCTGATCGCGTTCCGCAGGTGCTCGTGGCCGACGATCTCGGTGACGAACACCTGGCGTGCCGGGTTGTCGATGACGGTGACCATGCCGACCACGAAGGCGATCGCCCAGATGTGCCACGCCTGGACCACCCCCGACAGCGTCAGCACCGCGAGGAGCGCGGAGAGCAGCGCGAAGGCGCCCTGCGTGATCATCATCAGCGCGCGCTTGGAGAACCGGTCGACGATCACGCCGCCGAACAGCCCGAAGAAGAGCATCGGCGCGAACTGGCACGCGACGGTGATGCCGACCTGCGCGACCGAGCCGGTGAGCTGCAGGACGAGCCAGTCCTGCGCGATGCGCTGCATCCAGCCGGCCGTCATCGCGACGAGGTTCGTCGCCGTGAACAGGCGGAAGTTCGGGACCGACAGCGCGATGAGCGTGTGTCGCCACGGCGGTCTGGTGGCCTGGATCGGGAGCGGTTCGGTGGGCGGGTAGAGGGTCGTCGATGACGCGCTCACGGTGGGGTTCTCCGGCGGTCGAGGGCGGAATCGGTACCCCATCGAAACTACTTGGCGCGAAGCCATTCGATACCCCTATGGTGGCTATCAGTCCATTGCGATCCCGAATGGGCCCGGACGACGGTCGAAGGAGACCCGTGCTCGATCCCGTGCTGCTCCAGACCTTCCTCGCCGTCGCCGAGACGCAGAGCTTCACACAGGCCGGGGCCCGCCTCGGCATCAGCCAGCCGACGGTGTCCCAGCACGTCAGGCGCCTCGAGACCGCGGTGTCCCGGACCCTCGTCGCGCGGGACACCCGCGGGGTCTCCCTGACGGACAACGGCGACGCGATGGCCGGGTTCGCGCGGACGATCCTCGCGGCGCACGCCACCGCCGACGCCTACTTCTCCGGATCGGCGACGCGCGGCCGGCTCCGGTTCGGTGCGGCGGACGACCTCGCGATCACCCAGCTGCCGCGGATCCTCCGGGACTTCCGGCGGCTGCACCCGCAGGTCAACCTCGAGCTGACGGTGAACCAGTCGTCACCGCTCCTGCGCCGGGTGCACGCGGGGCAGCTCGACCTCGTGTTCATCAAGCAGACGGCGGGGGAGTCCGCCGAGGGCACCCGCGTGGCGACGGACCAGATGGTGTGGATGGCCCAGGACGGCATCGCGGTGGAGCGTGACGAACCGGTGCCGCTCATCGCGTACCAGGCGCCGAGCATCAGCCGGCAGATGGCGATCGACGCGCTCGAGGCCGCCGGCCGCACCTGGCGCATCACCTGCAACACGCGTGACGTGAACGGGGTGCTGGCGGCGGTCCGGGCGGGCATCGGCGTCGCGGTGTTCCCGCACTCGCTGATCCCGGCCGACCTGGTGAAGGTGTCGCAGCGGTTGGGGCTGCCGGACCTGCCGGCCGTCGACTACGTCCTCATCGCGAACCCGACGGTGCAGCGGGAACCGATCGACGCCCTGACGAACGCGATCCTGTCCCGCGGGGTCGTCCGCGCGGTCTGAGCCGCGCGGCGGCGCGGTCGGGCGTGGTCGGGCGTGCGGTCTCCGCAGCATCGAGTGCGCAGTAGTCGCGCCGGAATCCCGCTTCGGGAGCAACGTCTGCGCACTCGACAGGCCGCCGCCATGGCCGGCGCCGTGGCCCGTGGCCGGCGCCGTGCCCGTGGCCGTCGGCCTCGGCGTCGGCCCCGCAGTCGAGTGCGCAGCAGTCGCGCGCGAATCCGGCTTCGGCAGCAACGTCTGCGCACTCGACCGGCGGGCGGGGGGCCGGCGGACCGGGGGCCGGCGGGCGACCGGCAGGCGGCGAGCCCGGCCCGCAGCGCGTCAGGGCGCGAGCGTGGGGACGACGCCGGCGCCGGTGAGGTCGGGGAGCGTCACGCCGGCCATCGGCAGCACTGCGCTCGCGACGGCCCAGAGCAGCACCAGCGTGCCGACCGTGCCGAGCACCGCCCCGAGGAGCGCGACCGGCCGCTGCCACGTCGCCGCGCGGTTCCGCAGCGTCGCGAACGAGCACACGAGCGCGATCACGCCGAGCGCGAGCCCGACGGCGTGCACGGTTCCGGGAGCGGTGAACCACCACGCCGCGAGACCCAGCGTCGCGAGTGCCGCGACCGCACCGAGCACGGATCCCGGGGTCGCCCCGAGCGCGCGGCGTGCGGGAGCAGACGGTGCGGGAGCAGCGGTCTGGGCCCACGCCGCCGGTCCCGGACCGACGCGCCAGCGGCGGGCCGGCCGTGCCGGTGGGGAGAGGCTCGGGTCGGCCCCGGCAGGAGCGGTCGCGTCCGCCTTGGGCTGTGTCGGGAGCGCCCGGGTCGCGGTGGTGGGCGGTGCGGCGAGCACCGCGTCGAAGGACGGCGCCGCAGCCGGAGTCGGCGTGGGCGGCACCAGACCCTGCTGGTGTGCGAACCGGGCGGGCGTCCGGTAGCCGACGGGTCCGGTCGGCTCGGGTTCGGTGCCCTCGACGACGACGTGCTCGAGGCCGGGGACCGAGAACCGCGGCTGGCCGGCGCGGGGGACCACGGGGCCGGACGGCGCGGGGACGGGAGCGCGTGCCGACGCGGCCGCTGCGACGAGTGCCGGGGCGTCGACGGGGGAGACCGGTGCGGGAGCCGAGGCGCCGGTGACCCGGTCGAACGGGGTCGTGTGCACGACGGGCGACATCGGGGCCGGGGGAAGGAGTGCCTCGGTCGGCGGGTAGTCGGGGACCACGGCGTCCGGGTCGAGTGCGTGCTGCGCGGCCGGACCGGGAGCGCTGCCCGGAGCCGGGACGCTGCCGGGCGTGACCCGGGGTGCCCTGGACTCGATCGTCTCCGGGGCGGGAGCGGACGGGACGGGCGTGGGGCGAGCCTCCAGGCCGGTGCCGGACGTGTCGACCGAGCCGGCCGCGCCGTCGCCCGGGCCGACCGCGCCGTCGACGAAGGGGGCCGTGACCCACGCCGGAACGGGCCGACGGGGTCGATCGGAATCGTGCATGCGATGCGACGCCACGTGCGCTGCTCCCTCCGTGTACTGATCCATCGTCAGTTGTAACGGCAACGCGTCGACCGGATGCAGCCCCAGTTCCGGGGTGATCGGTACGGTCGACGCATGGCAGTCATCGAACACCGTCCACTCGGCCCCTCCGGGCTCGTCGTCTCCACCGTCGGCCTCGGCTGCAACAACTTCGGCCGGGTCGGCACGGCGACCGAGACGCAGGAGGGCACCGACGCCGTCGTGCACGCCGCACTCGACGCCGGCGTCACCCTCCTCGACACCGCCGACATCTACGGCGGGACCCCCGGCCAGTCCGAGTCGATGCTCGGGAAGGCGATCGCCGGCCGTCGTGACGAGGTCGTCCTCGCGACGAAGTTCGGCATGGACATGCAGGGCGTCAACGGGCCGGACTGGGACGTCCGCGGCTCCCGCCGGTACGTGCGGCTCGCCGTGGAGTCGTCGCTGCAGCGCCTCGGGACGGACTGGATCGACCTGTACCAGATGCACCGCCCGGACCCGGTGACGCCGATCGAGGAGACCCTGTCGGTCCTCGACGACCTGGTCCGCGAGGGCAAGATCCGCTACATCGGGCACTCGAACTTCGCCGGGTGGCAGGTCGCCGAGGCCGAGCTGACCGCGTCGATCGCCGGCACCACGGCGTTCGTGTCGGCGCAGAACGAGTACAGCCCGCTGTCCCGTGGGGTCGAGGCCGAGGTGCTGCCGGCGGTCCGTGCGTACGCGCTCGGGTTCCTGCCGTTCTTCCCGCTCTACAACGGCCTCCTCAGCGGCAAGTACACGCGCGAGGGCGGCCCGGCCGACGGGCGCCTGTCGAAGCTGAAGCCGGAGCTGCTCCAGAGCGCACCCTGGGACGCGCTCGAGGAGTACCAGCGGTTCTGCGACGAGCGCGACGTGACGATGCTGCAGGCGACGTTCGCGTGGCTCCTGGCGCAGCCGGGGCTGACGAGCGTGATCGCCGGGGCGACGAAGCCCGAGCAGATCGTGCAGAACGTCGAGGCCGGCACCACGTGGGTGCCGAGCGAGGACGACCTCGCCGAGATGACGGTCATCTTCGACGAGGCCTGAGCGCGACCGGGCGTGCCGTCGCACGCCCGGTGCTCGGCTCACATGTCGCGGTAGCGCTTCGCGTCCGCCACGGCGAGCTCGAGGTCGAGCGCCGCGTACGGCTTGACGTAGCCGGGGGTGTCCCGCTGGATGCGCCATCCCTCGGCGAGCGGGCCGATGTCGACCGCGTCGAAGCCGAACTCGTCGAGGAGGTCCGCGACGGTCCGCTTCGCGTCGGCGTCGTCGCCCGCCACGATGAGTGCACGGCGTCCCTCGGTGCCGCGCGGGGAGCCCGCCGTGGTGAGGTCCGCCGCCGCGATGTGGTTGAACGCCTTGACCACCTTCGCACCGGGCAGGTGGTCCTGCAGCAGCTCCGCGGTGGTCGTCGTCTCGTCGTCGAGCGCGGCGATGTGGCCGTCGCGCTGCGGGTAGTAGTTGTTCGTGTCGATGACGACCTTGCCGACGAGCGGCTCGACGGGGATCGTCTCGATCGCGGCGAGCGGCGTGGTGACCACGACCAGGTCACCCGCTACGGCGGCCTCGTCACGGGTGACGGCACGCGCGTGCTCGCCGAGCTCGGACACGAGGTCCTGCAGGGTCTCCGGACCGCGGGAGTTCGCGATCGCCACGTCGTAGCCGTTCCGGACGGCGAGCCGTGCGAGCTGCGATCCGATGTTGCCTGCGCCGATGATGCCGATCGTCGTGATGTCCTCAGTTGTCATGGTCACCACACAACGCCGTGCCGCTTGGTGCATTCCGAGGCATGATGGCGACATGGCACACGAGTTCCGCGACGAGGCCGACCAGAGCCGGTACGCGATGTACGTCGACGGTGAACTCGTGAGCGTGCTCGACTACCGCGAGAACGTCGACGCCGTCGCGTTCCCGCACACCTACACCGTGCCGAAGCACCGCGGGCACGGCTACGCCGCGGAACTCGTCGCGTACGCCGTCGGCGACGTCGAGGCGAAGAACGACAAGCGCATCGTCCCGATGTGCTGGTTCGTCGGCACCTGGTTCGACGAACACCCCGAGAAGGCACCACTGCTCAGCCGCAACGTCGCGGACTGAGACACCGAGGAGGCACCACCGTGCGACAGATCGTCCCCTTCATCTGGTTCGACGGGCAGGCCGAGGAAGCCGCCACCTTCTACACCTCCGTCATCCCCGACTCGTCCGTGCAGAACGTGCAGCGGCTGCCCGACGGCACCACGATGGTCGTCGAGTTCGTCCTCGGCGGGAAGCCCTACCGCGCGATGAACGCCGGCCCCGGCCACCCGCACTCGGATGCGATCTCGTTCCAGATCGACGTCGACGACCAGGACGAGCTGGACCGGATCTGGGACGCGTTCCTCGACGCGGGCGGCACACCGTCGATGTGCGGGTGGCTCACCGACGCGTGGGGGGTGTCATGGCAGGTCACCCCGGCGAACTGGGGCGAGCTGATGAGCGCCGGCGGTGACCCGGAGGGCCGGGCGCGAGCCTTCGACGCGATGATGCGCATGGTGAAGCTCGACATCCCCACGCTGGAAGCCGCGATCCGCGGGGAGTAGCCGGTCCGGCGACCCCGCCGGTATGGTGACCGGCAGATCAACACCGCCGTCGACCCGTGGGGGAGCGGCAGAAATGGCTGGAGGCACGATGGACCACCCGAGGTCCGACGTCCGCAACGCTGACATCGGACGCGCCTACACCGAGCTCTCACGCATCACCCGCCGCGCGAGCATCCGCGCCCGCGGAACCGAGTCCGTGCTCAGCGTCGTCGACCAGTCCCTCGTCGACTTCATCGTCCAGCACGAGGGCTGCATGGCGATCGACATCGCCCGCTACCTCCGCCTGAACCGTTCGACGATCTCCCGGCAGCTGTCCGGGCTCCTCGCGGCGGGGCTCATCCGCACGACCGACGGCGGCACCGGCAACGCCAAGCCGCTCGCGGCGACGGAAGCCGGGTGCGCCGCGCTCGAACGGTCCGTGCAGCTGCACCGCGACGCGCTCGACGAGCGGATCGCGAGCTGGTCGGACGACGACATCGCACTGCTCGCGGGGCTGCTCGAACGGCTCGGCGCCTCGGACGAGGCCGGACTCCCGATGCCGAACGCCGCGAACCGCCAGCCCGGGTCCGAGTGACCACCTCGCTCGTCCTGCTCTCGGACACGCACCTGCCGAAGCGCGCGAAGGACCTGCCGGCAGCGCTCTGGGCCGACATCGACGCCGCGGACCTCGTGGTGCACGCGGGGGACTGGGTGGACCTGGCGACGCTCGACGCGATCGAGGCCAGGAGCGCGGCGTTCGTCGGCGTCCGGGGGAACAACGACGGTCCGGAGTTCGACGACCGCCTGCCCCTCGTCGCCCGCTTCGAGGTCGAGGGGCTCCGCTTCGCGCTCGTGCACGAGACCGGCGCCGCGACCGGCCGTGAGCGGCGGGCGGCGGCGGAGTACCCGGACGTCGACGTGCTCGTGTTCGGGCACTCGCACATCCCGTGGGACACGACGGCCCCGGGTGGGCTGCGACTGCTCAACCCGGGGTCGCCGACGGACCGACGGCGTCAGCCCGACTACACCTGGATGCGCTGCACCGTGTCCGACGGAGCACTCGACGTCGCGCTGGTCCGGCTGGCCCCGGGAACGGCGGCGCCGACCACCGAGCCGCCGACGACCGCGCCCCCGAGCTCGTAGGGCATCCGGAAGAACGCCAGCTCCCACCGCGTGGAGTCCCGGAACGCCCGCGCCATCGCACCCCGCACCGCCGGACCCGCCGCCCGCGCCAGCGTCTCCACGTGCGCCGTGGCCGCGGCGCTCGACGCCCCGAACCCAGGGTCGCCGTACGCCGTGATCCAGTCCGCGTACGGGTGCCCGACCGGGGCGACCCCGAGCTGCGACCCGACCCAGGCGTAGACCCGGAAGCAGGGCAGGACCGCTGCGGCGAGGACCGCGACCTCGCCGGAGTCCGCGGCCGCCCGCAGGTGCGCGAGGTACCCGGCGCACGTGGGGTGCACGGGGTCGTCGGCGTGCGTGCCGGCGAGGCGCCGGTGGTGCAGGCTCGCCGCCTCGTCGGCGCAGCCGGCAGCGGCCGCCGCCCAGAACGCCGCGGCCTCGGACCCTGCGGCTGCAGCACGACCGACCGCGGCGAGGTGCCCCTCGTACGCCCGCAGGTAGTGCACGTCCTGCGCCAGGTACCCCGCGAACACGTCGGGCTCGAGCGTGCCGTCGGCCATCCGCACGAGGAAGGGCGCCCGGATGGTCTCGTCGAGCACCGCCCGCACGTCGTCCCACCACACGTCCGTGTACCGGGGCTCCGGCAGGGCCGCCCGGAGCTGCGCGCCGTGGTCGACCGGCCCGTTCCCGCTCCCGACCTCGAGTGCGTCCGCCCCGCGGAGCGCCGCCGTCAACCAGTCCTTCGCCACGCCGACCGCGATCTCCCAGTCGCCGTGCCGCGCCGCCAGGGTTGCGATCGCGCTCGAGAGCGAGCACCCGGTGCCGTGCGTGTTCGCGGTGTCGACGCGCGGTGCGGAGAACACCCGCGCGGTGCCGTCCGGCGCGACGAGCACGTCGTCCGAGGTCGGCCCCGCAGCGTGCCCGCCCTTCGCGAGCACGAGGACGTCCCAGCGCGCTGCGACCGCACGAGCAGCATCGAGCGGATCCGTGGCCGCCGCGCCGGCCAGCCCGGCCGACCCCGCCGATCCAGACGGCCCCGCCAGCCCCGCCAGCACCGCGAGCTCGGCCCGGTTCGGCGTCACGAGGTCCGCCAACACCAGCAGCTCGGTCATCGCCTCCTCGGCGTCGGCGTCGAGCAGCCGGTCACCACTCGTCGCCACCATCACCGGGTCCACGACCACGACCGGCGGCCGGTTCGTGCGGAGCCAGGCGGTCACCTCACGGACGGCGGCTGCGGTGGCGAGCATCCCGGTCTTCACCGCGTCCACGACGACGTCGTCGGACACGGCGTCGAGCTGGTCGCGCAGGACGCGCACGTCCGGCACGTGCACCGACCGCACGCCGTGCGTGTTCTGCGCGACGACGGCCGTCACGACCGCCATGCCGTACCCGTCGTGCGCCGCGATCGACTTCAGGTCGGCCTGCAGCCCGGCACCGCCGGTCGGGTCGGTCCCGGCGATGCTCAGCACGCGCACCGGCCCGCTCATCGCGCGGCTCCGGTCGACCCGGTCTGGAGGCTCGCCACGCGCCCGTCACGTGCCGTCGCGGTGCCGACACGGCCGGGTGCCGAGCCCGCCCACGCCGCCACGTACGCCGCGGCCGCCGACCCCGGGTCGGGCGCCGCGCAGATCCCGGACACCACGGCGATGCCCGCCGTACCGACCGCGTGCAGGGGTGCGACGTCGTCGAGGTCCACTCCGCCGATCGCGACGCACGGCAGGTCCGTCGCCGCCGCGAGCCGCGCGATCCCCTCGTACCCGAGCGCCGGCGGGTGGTCCGGCTTCGTCGACGTGGGGTGCACGACCCCGACACCGAGCAGGTCGACCGTGCCGCGGGGGAGCCGCTCGAGGGCAGCGAGGTGCGCCGGGGTGTTCGCCGTCAGACCGACGTGTGCGTCCGGCCCGAGGAGCGCCCGCGCAGCCGACACCGGCACGTCGGACTGCCCGAGGTGCACCCCGGCGACCCGGTGCCCGGCGTGCCGAGCGGCCAGGGCGACGTCGAGCCGGTCGTCCACGACGACCTCCGCCCGGTCCCCGACGGCATCCGCGACCGCACCGGTCAGCGCGAGGAGGTCCCGCGCACTCGCCTGCTTGTCCCGCACCTGCACGATCCGGACCCCGGCGTGCACGGCCGCCCGGACGACGCCGAGCACCCCGAGCCCGTGCCGGTCGCAGAGCACGGGGTCGGTGACGAGGTAGACGCCGAGGTCCCTCATGCCGCCGTCTCCTCGCTGATGCGTGCCTCGCGGACCACGTCCTCCGGGGTCAGCGACGCGAGCCGGTCCAGGAACAGCGGCTGGAACGTCCCCGGACCCCCGGCGTCCCGCGCAGCCAGTTCGGCCGCGATCGTGTGCACGGCGGTCCCGGCGACGGCGGCGGCGACCGGGTCGCCGGGACTCACCGACGCGAACGCGGCGATCACCGCCCCGAGCGCGCAGCCGCCGCCGGTGATCCGGGTGAGGAGCTCCGTGCCGTTCGCGACCTGGACCGGTGCGACGGAGCCGCCCTGGGCACTCGACCCGACCACGAGGTCGACGGGACCGGACACCGCCACCGCGCCCACGAGCCTCCCGGCGGTCGCATCGACGGCGGACGCACGCGCGTCATCGGTGCCGGCCGTGCTGTCCACCCCGCGCCCACCGTCGGAGGAGCCGAGCAGGGCGAGGACCTCCGACGCGTTGCCCCGCAGCACGGTCGGACGGAGCGCCAGCAGGTCGCGGGCCAGTGCGGTGCGCACCGGCAGCGATCCGACCGCGACCGGGTCGAGGACCCACGGGGTCCCCGACTCGGCGGCAGCCGCGGCCGCCTCGAGCGACGCCGTCCGCGGCTCGGCGTGCGGGGTGCCGGTGTTCACCAGGAGCGCGTCGGCGATCCGGGCGAACGGACCGGCCTCGGTCGGCACGTCGACCATCGCAGCCGAGGCGCCGAGCGCCAGCAGCACGTTCGCCGTGACGTTCTGCACCACCGTGTTCGTGATGCACTGCACCAGGGGACTCCTGGCCCTGACGGCCTCGAGGAGTTCGGCGGTGCGTTCAGCCCGTGCGGGCGCAGCGGTTTCCATGGACGATCCCTTCGCGAGTACGAGCTCGAGCAGGTTCGACGGGTGTGATCTCAGCCGCTGGATGCGGCACCCCGTGTCTCGATCAGCACCGTACACGACGCCCGCGGTCACATGACGGCCCGCCCACGGGCGCGTGTGGAAGGGTGGGAGCGTGCCCGATGCCCTGCCTCCCGGTCCGCCGCCCGGCCCCCGCGACCCCGGCGACGCCTGGGCGTACGGACCCGACGGCACCAAGGCGTGGGGCGTGTTCGGCGCCGCCGGACTCCTCGTCGACGACGGCCACGGACGGGTGCTCCTGCAGCACCGCGTCGAGTGGAGCCACCACGGCGGCACCTGGGGCATCCCGGGCGGCGCACGCCACCAGCACGAGGACGCGGTCACCGGCGCGCTCCGCGAATCAGCGGAGGAAGCCGGCGTCCCGCTCGACGGGGTCGACCTCCGGCACACGTCCGTGCTCGACCTCGGGTACTGGACCTACACGACCGTCGTCGGACGGGCGAGCACGCCGTTCGAACCGGTGATCAGCGACCGGGAGAGCCTCGCGCTGTCCTGGATCCCGCTCGCCGAGGTCGACACGCTGCCGCTGCACCCGGGCTTCGGAGCATCGTGGCCCGCGCTCCGCGACGCGATCGGCACCACGCCGCACGTCGTCGTCGACGCGGCGAACGTCGTCGGGAGCGTGCCCGACGGGTGGTGGAAGGACCGGGCGGGGGCTGCCGGGCGGCTGCTGTCGCAGGTGACGGCGCTCGCCGCGGTGGGGCTGCCCGCCGACGCGCTGGGGCTCGGGTTCACGCAGTGGTGGCCGCGGTGGACCGTGGTGCTCGAGGGCGCGGCGGTCGCTGCTGCCGGCGGGGACGAGGGCCTCGTCTCGGTGGAACGCGCGTCGGGGTCCGGGGACGACGCGATCGTCGCCGCTGCCGCAGCGGCACTCGACGCCGGGCACGCGCCGGTCGTCGTCGTGACGGCGGACCGGGAGCTGCGGGAGCGGGTGTCGGCGCTCGGCGCCGACGCATCCACGCGCGGCCCGAGCTGGCTCCGCGACCGGCTGTAGCGCGCTGCGCGCCGCGCTGCGCGCCCGCGCCCGGCGCCGCGCCTACGCGCCCGGGATGTGCCGGCGCGACGACACCAGCACGCCGCCCCACGACACGAGCCCGAGCGCCACGATGACGGCGAGGACGACCGGCAGCGCCACGACGCCCGCCACCGCCGCGATGACCGCCGGCGCCAGGAACCCCGCGTACGCCGCCGCGTAGAACACCCCGGTCAACCCGGCGAGGTCCCGCGGCCCCGCGATCCGCTGCACCTCGAGCAGCGACGACACGAGCCCGAAGCCGATCCCGACGCCGATGACCACGTTCGCCGCGAGCCCGATCCACACCGACTGCAGCACGATCGCCACGCCGACGACAGCGATCCCGAGCGTCATCAGGAACACCGCCCACGCGAGCCCCCTGGCTGAGGTGATCGAGTGCACCCGCTTCGCGATCGGCTGGACCGCGCTGGACACCCCGAGTGCGACGACGGTCGCGGCGGTGGCGAACACGAGCCCCCACGCACCCGTTGCCCCCTCGAGCCGGGTCGGCAGGTACCCGTACCCGATCGCGGCCGAGCCGAAGATCCACGGCGCGGCGACGAGCACCACGCGGGTGAACCGGCGGTGTCCGGCGCTCGGGACGCGGAGCTGGCGCCACCAGGGTCCGGGGAGGCCGCCAGAGGTCTGCGTCTCCGGCGTCCGCCACACGACGACGGCGAACGGCAGGGCGACAGCGATGTGGATGAGGAAGGGCAGCACCTCGGGGATCGGTCCCCACTGCGCGATGAGCCCCGCGACGAGCGCGCCGGACGCCGAGCCGAGCGTGAACGCCAGCGATGCCCGTCGTGCTCCGGCCCCGGCGTCCGCGGCCCGGTCGAAGCGGCCCTGCGAGAGCTCCTTCACCCAGCTGTTCCCGACCGCCATCGCGATGCCGACCGTCACCCCGGAGAACAGCCGCCCGATCGCGAGGAACTCCGGTCCGAGCGGCCCGAGCGCGAGCAACCCGCTGCCGAGCACCGCCGACCCGATGCCGGCGAGCATGAGCGGGCGACGGCCGTGCCGGTCGGACAGGGACCCGGCGATGAGCAGTGCCGGCGCGAGCCCGAGCACGTAGACGCCGAGGAAGACGTTGACGAGCACCGACGAGTAGTGCGCACGCTGTTCGTACATGAGCAGCAGCGGGCTGAACTGGTTACCGCCCCACGAGCACACGAACACGGCACCCCAGACTGCGACCCACGGCATCACCCGGGCGCGCGGCAGCGCGACGGAGCCCGTGGTGGGGATCGATCCGGTCGCGCTCACAGGGCGCCCCGGTGCGATGCGACGTGGTCGTGGAGCACGGCCGCGTACCGGGCGGCGTCCCCGTCCTCGAGTGCAGCGGCGAGCGCGCGGTGGTCGTCGAGCGAGGACTGCAGCTGGGACGGCTGCACCCGCATCAGCTGGTGCCGGAGCCGCTGCTGCCGGTCGCGCAGGGTCCGCGCGAACAGCACGGCGATCGCGTTCCGCGACGCACCGATCACGGCGCCGTGGAACTCGGCGTCCACCTCGATGAAGCGGTCGACGTCCCCGTCGGCGACGGCGGTCGCCTGTTCCGCCAGCATGGCCTGGAGGCTCGGGGCGAGGTCCGTCACGCGGCCGTCGGTCACGACGCGGCTGGCCGCGGTGCTCTCGATCGCCTCGCGCATCTCCAGCACGTCCGCCGCCTCGTTCGGGGACATCGGGCGCACGACGGCGCCCTTGCGGGACTCGAGCGTCAGGAGTTCCTCGGCCGCCAGGCGCAGGAACGCCTCGTGCACCGGCGTCCGGGAGACCCCGAGGTCCTGGCAGAGGGCGTTCTCGCTGATGGCGGTGCCGCCGGGCAGGTCGCCGCGGATGATCGCGCGCTTGACGTGGTCGTAGGCCCGGTCCGACGCGGCCTGGGCGCTGGTCGTGCTGCTGTTCACGGGCTCGATCCTACGCCTTGCATGCAACGGTGCATACGGATGGGAGCACCCTTCCGCCCGTCGTATGTGTGCGAATGGATCGCGACATCATCAGCCACGGCCCGATACGCTCTCCCACACGCCGGAAGCACGTCAACGGAGACGACCGCGACAGGAGGGCTCCCATGGAGCGCATCACCAGGGCAGATGACCGAGTCCACCGGCCTGCCGGGCCGTGGACGCCCACCGTCCACCGCCTGCTCGGGCACCTCCACGAACAGGGGTTCGTGGCCGCACCGGAACCGATCGAGCTCGGGCACACCCTCGAGACCGTGTCGTTCGTGCCCGGGGTCGCGGGGGAGTACCCGTGGACCGAGGACATCGCGAGCGAAGCGGCCCTCGTCACGAGCGCCCGGATGCTCCGGCACTACCACGACGCCGCGGCGACCTTCCCCCTCGACGAGGACACCGACGTCTGGTCCCAGTCGGCCCGGGCGCCGGTGGAGACCGTCGTGCACGGTGACTTCGCCCCGTACAACTGCGTCTACGACGGCATCGCCGCCGTCGGGATCATCGACTTCGACACCGCGCACCCCGGGCCGCGCGTCTGGGACGTGGCGAGCGCGGTCTACCGGTTCGCCCCGTTCACCACGGGGGAGGTCGAGGGGTCGACGGCCCCCGCCCTCGAGCAGCGCCTCGCCCGGGCCGCGGAGTTCTGCCGTGCCTACGGCCTCGACGAACCGTCCCGGGCACGGCTCGCGGACACGATGGTGGCGTCGATCGTGGCGCTCGTCACGACGCTCGAGTCCGAAGCTTCGGCGGGCAACCCGAAGTTCATCAGCGACCTCGCGCACGGGCACGCCGAGCTGTACCGCGCCGACGTGGCGTACATCGAGCAGCACGTCGACGACATCGCCGCCGCGGTGGCCTGAGCTCGCCGTGATCACCCCCGCCCGCCTCCGGGCGATGCGCCTCGCCGCGCAGGGGGTCGGGGTGTCCGGCGGGTCGGCGCTCGACGTCGTCACGCACATGACGGCGCTCCAGGCGCAGGACCTCGGGCAGTCGCTCTGGGCGATCGGGTCCCGCGCGCTCGGACTCACCCGGGCCGACGTCCGCGCCGCGTTCGACCGCGGGGAGTTCGTCCGCTCGTGGCCGATGCGCGGCACGCTGCACGTGCTGCGGCCCGACGACCTCCGGATGCTCCTCTCCCTGACGGCATCGCGGACGTTCACGACGCTGACCCGCCGCGCCGGCCAGCTCGGCATCGACGACGCGCTCGTCGCCCGCGCCCGTGACCTCACCGTCGAGGCGCTCGGCGGCGGCCGGTCGCTCGATCGTGACGGGATCCTCGGCCGCTACCGCGACGCCGGCATCGACCCTGCCGGCGGCCGCGGGTACCACCTGCTGCTCCACCTGGCGCAGGAGGGACTCGTCGCCTGGGGGCCGACCGGCCGCGTCGGGCAGGAGCTCGTGCTGCTCGACGAGTGGGCGCCCGCCACGGAGCCCGTGCCCGACCGGGACGAGGCGCTCCGGCGGACGCTCGTCGGATACCTCCGCGGCCGCGGGCCGGCGACCGAGGTCGACGCCGCGAACTGGACCAAGCTCCCGCTCGGGGACCTCCGTCGCGCCCGGGCCGCGGCCGGCGACGCGGTGGAGGACCTCGGCGACGGACTCCTCGCCCTCGCCGACCGGCCGGAGCCCGGTGGCATCGCGACCGGGCAGCTGCTGCCGGGCTTCGACGAGTACCTCCTCGGGTACGCGGACCGCAGCGGACACCTCGACGCCGTGCACGCGGACCGCGTCGTCCCCGGCGGCAACGGCATGTTCCTGCCGATGGCCGTGCACCGCGGACAGGTCGTCGGCACGTGGAAGAGCGCCGAGCGCACCCGGGACGTCCGCACCACGGTGACCCCGTTCGTGCCGCTGGCCGCGCCGGCGGTCCGCGCGCTCGAGGCCGCGGCCGCCCACCACGCACGGTTCCTCGGCCTGCCCCTGGTGATCGAGGTCCTGGACGCACCCGCCTGACCACCCGGCCCGGCCCGGCGACCCGACCCCAACCTCTCCCCACCGGCACGGCCGCCACGCCGCTGGCGCGTCGCGTCGGTACCGGCGGCGTGGGCCCAGACAGTGCCCAGCGCGCGTGCGGCGGATGCATACGCGCCGTCGGGTACTGTGCCAGGGCCATGACCGACAGCCCGGCCGACGCCACCCCGTACGAAGTCCTCGGCGTCGCCGCGACCGCCGACGACGAGGAACTCCGTCGCGCCTACCGACGTGCCGCCCGCGAGACGCACCCCGACCTCGGCGGCGACGCCGTCCGGTTCCGGCGCGTGCAGATCGCGTGGGAGCGCGTCGGCACGCCGGCCGCGCGTCGCGCCTACGACTCCGGATCGCGCCCGACGTCCGCCCCGTCGGGCAGCTCTGCCTGGAGGCCCGGGTCCGGTCGCGACGAGTACGCACCACCCACGGCGCGCCGCGACTCCCGACCCCGCGCCCGGTCCCACGGACACCCCGGCGGTCGGTCGCGTGAGGTGTTCCTCGCGGCGGAGCGCGAGTGGGTCGGACTCGGCGACCCCATCGAGGACCCGTACGACCCGGGGCTCATCCGGTCCGCCCCGCGGTACATCCGACGGCTGCTCGGCGAGGCCCTCGCCGAAGAAGCCACCGCATCGATCGTCGCGGACATGGGGATCGGCGTGACCGTCTGGCACGACCTCGACGCCGGAGCCGAGGGCAAGCTCGACCACGTCGTGCTCATGCCGAGCGGGCTCTGGGCCCTGGAGTCGATCGACTGGGGCGGCCCGGTCACCATCGACCACGGCGAGATCGTGGGGGAGACCCTCGAGCCGGGGGAGCGCCCCGTGAAGGAGCTCGTCCGGGCAGCGCGGGCGGTGCAGAAGCAGACGCGCGTGCGGTTCACCGGCCGGCTGCTCGTCGTGCCGGACTCCGCGGTCGACCACGACGTGCAGGTCGTCGGGCCGCAGCGGAAGCCCACCGCGCTCGTTGTCCGACGGAGTGCACTCGGGCAGGTGCTCAACGGCGTCTGGTCGCCCGAGGGTGCGGTCGACGTGTTCGAGATCCGCGACCGACTGCAGCAGACGGTCCGCTTCATCTGACGCGGGCCCGGCCCGGGGTCAGTAGCCGCGGAGCTTCTCGAGGTCCCGGCGCTCCCGCTTGCTCGGACGCCCGGCACCTCGGTCGCGCATCGGGACGAACCCAGCCTCTTCCTTGGGCAGGCGCGGTGGGGTCTTGTCCTCGAGGTGCTTCGCGGCCTCGGTCGCTCCGACGCGCTTGAGGATGAGGCTCTTCACGACCACGATCCGGTCGAAGCCGGCCTGGCGCACGCGGACCTCGTCCCCGGGGCCGACCGGCTGCGAGGGCTTCGCGCGCTCGCCGTTCACCTTGACGTGCCCGGCCTTGCACGCGGTCGTCGCGGCGGACCGGGTCTTCGTGATCCGGACCGCCCAGATCCAGCTGTCCACCCGGGCCTTGTCCATGCCCCCACCCTAGGCGCGCCCGCCCGCGCACGCCGAGCGGGCGAAATGCCCGGGTCACATGCCCGCCCAAGCCTGGTATTTCGCCCGCTCGACCGCCGCGGGCCGGCCCGCGCACGCCGAGCGGGCGAAATGCCCGGGTCACATGCCCGCCCAGGCCTGGTATTTCGCCCGCTCGACCGCCGCGCGCCGGACACGTACGCTCAGGAGCATGGACGGCAGCGAGCAGGCGCGGGTCGCCCGGGCCCTGGCGCTCGGGGTCCTGCACGACGCCGCACTCGGCGGGCGGGTCGTCGTCCGGGCCCACGACGGCGACGGCGCCCGGGACGCCCTCGGCGAGCTCGCCGCACGCACGCCCGACTCCGTCACAATCGACACCCGCCGCGGCCCGGTCCGGGTCGCCCTCGCCGACGTCGTCGCCGCGAAGCGCGTCCCGCCGCCCCCGGCAGCCCGCCCGCGCTGACCTCGCCCGCGCCCACCTCGCACCGTGCGAGGCGGCGAAGCCGGGCGCGCGCGGCGAGCCGCCAGCGCCCGAGCGCCCGCCCCGTCGTAGCCTCGGGCCATGCCCGTCCCCGTCCCACTCGGCACCGAGGACCGCACCGCCCGCGTCACCCTCCGCCGCCCCGACTCGTGGCAGCGCGAGGACGTCGCCCAGGCGGACCTGCGCGTCACCGGCGACGACGTCGTCATCACCGTCCGCTCCCGCCCGAGCGACCGGGCCATCGGCGACGAGAACGGCTCGCTGCTCGACCGCCTCCCGGGCTCGGTCGACGGCCTGCTCCTCGTCGGCTGCGACGTCTGGGGCACGGTCGGCGCACCGGCACGGCTCGTCGAGTACGTCCGACCCGATGCCGGCCGCGACGACGGGCACGAGGACACGGACGGCCCCGGCGACATCGTCGGCGCGCACCTGCTCTTCGTGACCGGGCGGCACCGCGTCGACGTCACGATCGAGCGCCCCCTCGCCCGCCTCGACGACACCGACGACGTCGTGTTCGCCGTCCTCGACTCCGTCCGCGCCGTCGGCCCGGTCTCCGCGACCTCCCCGCGGGAGCTCGAACCGCTCCCGGACGCAGCAGCCCCCGCCGAGATCACCGGCGCGCGCCTCGGCCACGAGGCCCTCACGACCCTGACGAGCATGGCCGGCAAGCGGTGGAGCCCGACGCTCCTCCGCACCCCCGGCGGTCGCGCGCTCGTCGAGGCCGGCCTCGTCAGCCGCTTCGGCACGGTCCCCGCGACCACGCAGGAACTGCTCGACCCGTGGAGCGGCGACGCCCAGCCGACCACGCTGGAACAGCACCTGCCCGACGGGCGCGTGTCGCGCCTCCAGGCCTGGTCCGGAACGGTGGTCGACGCACCGGACGACACCGTCTCCGTCGTCACGCGGCTGGCGGCCGAGCGCGTGGTCGCCGTGGCGGCCGGGAGGCTCGGTGTCGGTCCGGCATGGACCTTCCCGTTCCGCACGGAGACGCTCAGGGCCGACCTGCTCGGAAGGCGGTTGGCCGGTGGGGACGACGCTCCCGACCTGCCCGCGGCGATCGGGGAGGCCGATCCCCGGCTCGCCCGGTTCTGGGCGGCACCGTGGACCGTGTCGCACCTGCGCCGCCCCGGCAAGCCGCGACCGATCACGATCGTGCACGCGGACGGCATCGGCTTCGCGCGCGTCGGACGCACGGAGGCCGGCGCCTCCGCGTTCTCTGCGGAGTCGCCGGCCAACGTGTACCGGTCCTTGGTGCGAGCGTTCCTGCCCGCTGAACTGTCCTAGAGCGCGGGGCCCGCGGTGAGCGTGACCGTGACGGTCGCAGCCGTGCCCGCGCTGTTCGTGTAGCCGACGGAGACCTTGTCGCCGACCGACTTCGACTGGATGACCTGCGTCAGCTGGTCGGACGTCGTGATCGCGGTGCCGTCGATCGAGGTGATCGTGTCACCGGCGGCGAGTCCGGCGGTCGCGGCTCCCGAGCCCTCGACCGTGCCGGCGACGGCGACGCCGCTCGTGGTGCCCGTCGCGGTGCTGCTGATCTCCACGCCGAGGAACGCCGGCAGACCGATCGTGATGGTCGAGGAGGACTCGCCCGCCAGGATCTTCGTCGCGATGGCCTTCGCCGTGGTGATCGGGATGGCGTAGCCGGTGACGTCCGTCGTGCCGGAGGACGCCGCGGTCGCCATGCCGACGACCTCGCCCTCGGAGTCGAGCACCGGGCCGCCGGAGTCGCCCGAGACGATGTTCGCCGCGACCTCGATGAGGCCGGTGAGGGACTCAGTCCCGGTGCCGGACTCGCTCTGGACCTGGATGTCCTGGTCGGTCGCGGTGACGGTGCCCTCCGCGGCGACGAGGTTGCCCGTTCCCTCCGCGTTGCCGACGTCGGTGACGGTGTCGCCGGTGCTCGGCTCGCCGTCGTCGTCGAGCTTCACGGTGGAGAGGCCGGACGCGTCCTCGAGCTTCAGGACCGCGACGTCGTTCGTGGCGTCGGCCCCGACCACGTCGGCCTTGTACTCCTTGCCGGTGGTCTCGTCGGTGACGGTGATGCTCGTCGCGCCCTGGATGACGTGGTTGTTCGTGAGGATCGTGCCGTCGGAGGTCAGGATCATGCCGGTGCCGGCGGCCTGCGAGGACTCGTCGTAGTTCAGGACGGTGTTGATCGTGACGACGCCCTTCTTCTGGGCGGTCGTCGCGGCCGTGGCGGCGGACTCGGTGCTCGTGCCCGAGCTGCTGCCGCTGCTGTCGCTGCCGTCACCCGGGACGGTGAAGCCGTTCGTGCCGCTGCCGTCGGTGCCGCTGCCGGTGTCCGGCGTCGTCGTGGTGCCCTGCGACTGGCTCGAGGTGGTCTCGGTGCTCTGCGAGGAGAGCCCGAGCGCCGTGCCGCCGGCCGCGCCGACGATGGCGAGCGCCGCGATGCCGGAGCCGATCATCAGCCCGAGCTTGCGCTTCTTGGTGCCGGGGCGGGTGCCGAAGGCGCCGGTCCAGCCCTGGTGCCCGGGGGCGGCTGCGCCGTACGGCTGGCCGTAGGGGGCGCCGTGCTGGGCACCGGTCTGCTCGCCGTGCTGGGCGGCGTGCGTCCAGGCGTTGGCGGCACCGGTGAGGGCCGGGCTGCCGACGAGGTACGGGCCGCGGCCGTCGGCGGCGTAGGCGTAGGGGCCGGAGCCGTCGGGAGCGTAGAGGTACGGACCGGAGCCGTCGAACGCGTAGGCCGGGCGGAGCGTCGAAGCGTCCGCGTGCGGGGCCTCCCACGTCGAGCGGGGGGCGGTGTCCTGTGCGTCGATCGGCGTCGTGCCCGGTTCGGCTTCGGGGTTCGGGGTCTCGTTCATCGGTGCTCTCCGGTCGCTCTCGACGTCCCGGTCGGGCGTCGATGGATACGAGTACAAGCCCGTTCCCAATGACGAACCTATGAGCGACCCCTGTGCATGCTCATGACTCGCTCGGCGATCGCCGTGGACGGTCGCACGTTAGGGTTGCCTCACCTCTCATGCGTTCCCCGTCGCCCGCGCCTCCCGCGCCCAGCTCCGTGCCCCGACTCGTCGGGGCGACCGTCCTCGCGGTCGTGGTGCTCGCCGTCGCCGTGGCGCTCAGCATCGCCTTCGGGTCGCGGCCGATCCCGCTGGCCACGGTGTTCGACGCGGTCACGCACCCCGGCCGGAACGACGAGATCGGGCTCATCGTGCTCGGCAACCGGGTCCCGCGGACCGTCGTCGGACTGCTCGCCGGTGCGGCACTCGGGGTCGCCGGCGCCGTCATGCAGGGCGTCACGCGCAACCCGCTCGCCGACCCGAGCGTGCTCGGCATCAACTCCGGCGCGGCCCTCGCCGTCGTCACCGGCATCGCGCTGTTCGGCATCAGCGGCACCGCGGCGTACCTGCCGTTCGCGTTCGCCGGCGCCGCCCTGGCGGCGCTCCTCGTCTACGGCATCGCCGCCGTCGCGAAGCGCGGACTGACCCCGGTCGGCCTCGCGCTGTCCGGCGCCGTGGTGGCCGCGGCGCTCGCGTCCATCACGACCGCGGTCCTCGTGACGAGCCAGAGCCTCCTCGACCAGCTGCGCTTCTGGCAGGTGGGTGCGCTCGCGGGCAAGGACCTCGGCACCGCCGGCGTCGTCACGATCCCGGTGCTCGTCGGGCTCGTCATCGCGTTCGCGCTCGGTCGGTCGCTGAACACCCTGGCGCTCGGCGACGAGCTCGCCGCCTCCCTCGGGCAGCGCGTCGTGCTCGTCCGCGCCGTCGGCGGGCTCGTGACCGTGCTGCTCGCCGGCTCCGCTGTCGCCGCAGCCGGCCCCATCGCGTTCATCGGGCTCGCCGTGCCGCACGCCGTCCGGCGCCTGAGCGGACCGGACCACCGCTGGACGATCCTGCTGTCGGCGATCGTCGCACCGGCGCTGCTCCTCGTCGCCGACGTCATCGGCCGGGTCGTCGCGTACCCGGGGGAGCTGCAGGTCGGCATCGTCACGGCGCTGATCGGCGCGCCGGTGTTCATCGGGCTCGTCCGGTCGAAGGCGGTGAAGGGGCTGTGAGCGCCGTGGTCGTCCGTGTGCGCGCCGCCGTCCGCGGGCTCCGACGCGAACTCGTCGTGCTCGGGGCCGTCGTCGTCGTGCTCGTCGCGCTCGTGCTCGTCGGCCTCGGTGTCGGCGAGATCCCGCTCTCCCCGGGCCAGGTCGTCGCCGCGCTCTTCGGGCACGGCGACACCGTGTCGGACTTCGTGATCGGCCAGCTCCGCGGTCCCCGCACCCTGGCCGCGCTGCTCGTCGGCGCGAGCCTCGGCGTCGCTGGGGGCATCGTCCAGAGCGTCGTCCGGAACCCGATCGCCAGCCCGGACGTCATCGGGATCACGTCGGGCGCGAGCGCGTCCGGGCTCACCGCGATCGTGCTCTTCGGCGCATCGGGGGCGTCGCTGTTCACCGTCGTGCTCATCGGCGCCGTGCTGGTCTCGCTGGTGATCGGCGGGCTCGCGTGGCGCCGCGGGATCACCGGCAACCGGGTCGTGCTCGTCGGGATCGGCGTCGCGGCGATGTCGCTCAGTGTCACCGGTTGGATGCTCACGAGCGGCACCGTGCAGCAGGCGGGGACGGCGCTCCTGTGGCTCTCCGGCAGCCTCAACGCGGTGGACCGTGGGGTCGTCGGGCTCCTCGGCGTCGGGTTCGTCGTGCTCATGGTCGCGGCGCTGGTGCAGTCGCCGCGGCTCACGGTGCTGACCCTCGGGGACGAGGTCGCGGCGTCCCTCGGACTGCGGCCGAACCGGGCGAAGGTGCTGCTGCTCCTCACCGCGGTGCTCCTCACCGCCGCTGCCGTCGCGACCGCCGGACCGGTGTCGTTCGTCGCGCTGATGGCGGCGCCGATCGCGCGGCGGCTCGTCGGCGGGGGGCGGGTCGCGCTCGGGGTGTCGGCGGCGGTCGGCGCGGTGATCGTGCTCGCGAGCGACCTCATCGCGCAGTTCGCGATCCCGGGCAACGCGCTGCCGGTCGGCGTCGTGACGGGTGTCGTCGGTGCCCCGTACCTCCTCTGGCTCCTGGCCCGAGGCCGCTGACCCGCCCGCGCCGCGCGCCGCGCCCGCCGCGCCCGCCGCGCGCCGCGCCCGCCCGCTGAGATCGCACTTCGTGTCGGGTGCCCGCGACCGAGGCGACACGGACTGCGATCTCACCGGGGGTGCCCGCGACCGAGGCGACACGGACTGAGATCGCACTTCGTGTCGGGTGCCTGCGACCGAGGCGACACGGACTGCGATCTCACCGGGGGTGCCCGCGACCGAGGCGACACGGACTGAGATCGCACTTCGTGTCGGGTGCCTGCGACCGAGGCGACACGGACTGCGATCTCACCGGGGGTGACCTGCGACCGAGGCGACACCGGCGCGCGACGGGGTGACGCGCGGGGCGGGGGCGCGCCGAGCCTCCCGGCCGGGTGTGACGCGACACGCCTGCGGGCGCGCCGGTACGGGGATCCGCGCGGGATTGCGGTTTTCCGCACGGCACGCTCAGAACCCCCCTTCCGGGTGTCCACGCCCCCCGTGTTGTCCCCCTAACGTCGGACACGACCCCGGACTCCCGACAGTGCCCCACCCGAGCGAGCGCTGGTCCGGTCGAACGAAGGACACCCATGCCCGAACAGCTCGACGACGCGCCCGTGCGCCGTCGGCAGTGGGGTTCCGAGCGGCGCACCCACCCGCTCGACACCCTGCACGCCCGCCCCTCCGACCGGAAGCTCGTCTCCGGCCGCATCGCCATCATCCTGACCATCGCGTTCTGGCTCGCCTACGTGATCTACACGGTGATCCGCCAGTTCCTGAACTACGGCACCGAGAGCTTCCGGTTCACCACCGAGGCGCTGTCCTACCTGGTCGTGGTCACCTTCCTGACGTTCTCCGCGCTGATGCACCTGGTCGCACGGCAGGGGGCGCTCGAGCGCTTCGCCACCCACGTCCGCGTGCCGCGCGCCGAGCTCGACCGGCACTTCGGCGAGGGTCACGAGTCCCCGCTGACGGTCCTCGTGCCGAGCTACGCCGAGGAGCCGGACGTCATCGCGACGACGCTCTGGTCCGCCGCACTGCAGGAGTACCCGTCGCTCCGGGTGGTGCTGCTCGTCGACGACGCGCCGTTCCCGACCGACCCCGAGACGCTCGACAAGCTGCAGCGCACCCGCGCGGTCGCCGCCACCATCCAGAACCAGCTCGCCCCCGCGGCCGAGCGGTTCCAGGAGGCGCTGCTCTCCGCCGAGGTGGAGGCGTCGCACACCCCCGTCGCGACCGTCGACTCGCTCCGCACCCTCGTCGAGCACCACCGCTGGGCCGACGCCTGGCTGCGCCGGCACGCCCGGGAGCACGACGTCGTCGACCACGTCGACCACTTCTTCCACGACCAGGTCCTCGTCGCCCTGGCGGACGAGCTGCGGCTGACGTCCGAGGCACTCGAAGCGGCGATCGTGGACGCGCTGGACGCCGCCGCCGACGCGCACGGTGACCCCGGCGCGGACGCCGGGGCGCACGCCGACGCCGGCGCTGACGCCGGCGCGCACGGTGCCCTGCTCACCGAGATCCCCTCGTCCCGCGTCGTGGAACTCCAGCGCCGCCTTGCCTGGACCTTCACCGCCGAGATCACCACGTTCGAGCGGAAGCGCTTCGCGAACCTCTCGGACGAGGCGAACAAGGCGATGAACCTGAACTCGTACATCGGCCTGCTCGGCGGTGCGTACGCGTTCGACGAGACCGCGTCGGGCACGATCCTCCGCACGGTCACCGACCCGGCGACCGCCGACCTCGTCGTGCCCGCGTCCGACTACGTCCTGACGCTCGACGCCGACTCGGTCCTGCTCCGCGACTACTGCCTGCGCCTGGTGTACTTCCTCGAGCAGCCGGAGAACGCCCGCGTCGCCGTCACGCAGACCCCGTACTCGTCGTTCCGCGGCGCTGCGACCCGCATCGAGCGGCTCGCCGGCGCGACGACCGACATCCAGCACATCCTCCACCAGGGCATGTCGCGCCACAACGCGACCTTCTGGGTCGGCGCGAACGCGGTCATCCGCACCCGGGCGCTCCGTGACATCGAGGAGGTCGAGACCGTCGGCGGCTTCGAGGTGAAGCGCTACGTGCAGGACCGCACCGTCATCGAGGACACCGAGTCGAGCGTCGACCTCGGCATGCACGGCTGGTCGCTCGTGAACTACCCGGAGCGTCTGTCGTACAGCGCGACCCCGCCGGACTTCGGGTCCCTGATCGTGCAGCGGCGCCGCTGGGCGAACGGCGGGCTCCTGATCCTGCCGAAGTACCTCCGCCAGGTGCGGGAGCGTCGTGCCCGCGGCGAGCGGGTCGGCATCGTCGAGATGTCCCTCCGCGTCAACTACATGGCGTCGATCGCCTGGGCGTCGTTCGGCCTGATCTTCCTGCTGGCCTACCCGTACGACTCGCGGCTGCTCAGCCCGATGGTGCTCCTCGCCGCGCTGCCGTACTTCTGGCTGCTCAGCAGCGACCTGAAGTACTGCGGGTACAAGCGCACCGACGTGCTCCGCATCTACGGCTTCAACCTGATCCTGATGCCGGTGAACGTGGCCGGCGTGCTGAAGAGCATCCAGCAGGCACTGACCGCGAAGAAGATCCCCTTCGCCCGCACGCCGAAGGTCCGGGACCGGACCGCCTCCCCGGCGCTGTACGTCCTCGCGCCGTACGCGATGGTCGTCTTCTCGGTGTTCACGTTCGTGCGCGACTTCCACGCGGGCAACTGGGGCAACGCGGTGTTCGCCGCGTTCAACGCCCTGCTCGCGATGTACGCGATCGTCGCCTACATCGGGGTCTGGAACTCCGTGGTCGACGTCTTCATCTGGGCGACCGGGTGGATGTTCTACGACCCGGCTGCCCGGGCGGCGCGGAAGCAGGCACGCAAGCAGGCGCGGCAGCAGGCGCGGGCCGGGCGCCGCGGCGCGAGCACGGGCACGGGCACGGGCACGCCGACGCTCGAACCCGTCACCGAGGACTGGCGCGCCGTCCTCTACTTCGGGGACCGCGGCCAGACCATGCCGAAGCGCCACCACGCCGACGTCGTCGGCGCGGGCCGCGCCGGCACGGACCACAGCGGCAGCACGACCGGGACCGACCACACCGGCACGACGACCACCGGCACGACGACCACCGACACGAACGAGAAGACGGCCGCCTGACCATGTCGACCACGAAACGCCTCTCCCCGCTCCGCGTCGGCCTCGCCGCCGTCGTGGCCGTCGCCCTCCTCGCCGCCGGCTACGCCGGCTTCGACCGCTGGCAGTCCGCGCAGGCCTCGGAGACCCAGCAGTCCTGGTTCGCCGCGTACACCGACGTGACCGCCACCCCGACGTTCGCCTTCGAGGACGTCAAGTCCACGAAGGGCCGCAACGTGATGCTGTCCTTCGTCGTCGCGGACAACGACGCCGCCTGCACCCCGACGTGGGGCTCGTTCTACTCACTCCAGGGTGCGTCGGACCAGCTCGACCTCGACCGGCGCATCGCCCGCCTGCAGCAGCAGCACGGCGAGGTCGGCGTGTCCTTCGGCGGCCTGTCCAACGACGAGCTCGCGACCACCTGCACGAACAGCGCCGACCTGGTGGATGCCTACACGACCGTCGTCAAGCGCTACGACGTCAGCACGGTCGACTACGACGTCGAGGGTGACGACCTGACGAACCACGCCGCGGGGGAGCGCCGCGCGAAGGCGGTCGCGAAGCTCCAGGAGGAGCGCCGCGCCGCCGGGCACCCGCTCGCCGTGTGGCTGACGCTGCCCGCTGCACCGTCCGGACTCACGAGCGACGGAACCACCGCGGTCGCGCAGTTCCTCAAGGCCGGTGTCGACCTCGCCGGGGTGAACGCGATGACGATGAACTACGGGGACGGCAAGGGCGCGAGCCAGAGCATGTACTCCGCCTCGGTGCAGACGCTGCAGGAGGTGCACCGCCAGCTCGGTGTCCTCTACGAGCGGTCCGGCACGCCGCTGACCGACGGCACGCTCTGGCACAAGATCGGCGCGACGCCGATGATCGGCCAGAACGACGTGCAGGACGAGGTCTTCACGATGGCCGACGCGAAGAAGCTCAACACCTGGGCGACGCAGCGGGGCCTCGGCCGGATGTCGATGTGGTCGCTGAACCGCGACACGACGTGCGGGACGAACTACGTCAACCTCTCGACCGTCTCGAACTCCTGCTCCGGTGTCGACCAGGACGGCGTGCTCTTCGCCGACGTGCTCGGCAAGGGCTTCAGCGGCGGGGTCGTCGCGGCCGCGTCGGACGTCACCACCGCCGAGCCCTCGGCGACCGTGCAGCCGACGGACGACCCGTCGACCAGCCCCTACCCGGTGTGGAGCTCGGACGCGTCCTACCTCGAGGGCACGAAGATCGTCTGGCACCGGAACGTCTACGAGGCGAAGTGGTGGACCTCCGGCGACCTGCCCGACGACCCGGTGCTGAGCGCCTACGAGACGCCGTGGCAGCTCGTCGGACCGGTCCTCGCGGGCGAGAAGCCGGTGAAGCAGGTCACCCTGCCGGCCGGCACGTACGACGCGTGGTCGGGCACCGCGACGTACGACACGGGCGACCGGGTCCTCTTCGACGGGATCCCCTACCAGGCGAAGTGGTGGAACACCGGCAACAGCCCGGAGGCCTCCACGAGCGACCCCGACGGCTCGCCCTGGGTGAAGCTCAAGGACTCCGAGATCAAGCAGATCCTGCAGGACGGCAGCTGAGCGCACTGGTCGCGATCACCACCGGACGGGAGGCGCGGTGCCAGCTGGCACCGCGCCTCCCGTCCGCCGTTCACCCGGTCCCTGTCCGCTGGCCGCGGACAGGTCGTGTCACCCGAGGACGGGGCTCTCGACGGCACCCGCGTTTCCGATACGCTTGGACGCCAAGAGGAGGAGGTCCACCGATGCCAGATCCAGTGGTCCCGCAGCCAGAGGGACAGCGCGCCCCGGAGCAGCGGCTGGTCGACACGACGCTGACCTTCAGCATGGAACTCGGAGCGGCCCTGACGCCCGAGTCCGGTGTCTCACCCGAAGAACGTGAAGCGATCAACGCCCTGCCGTCCGGCTCGGCGCTGCTCGTCGTCCGCCGCGGCCCCAACGTCGGCGCCCGGTTCCTGCTCGACTCCGACGTCACGACGGCAGGACGGCACCCCGACGCCGACATCTTCCTCGACGACGTCACGGTGTCGCGGAAGCACGCGCAGTTCCTGCGCAGGGGCACGGCGTTCACCGTGAAGGACCTCGGTTCCCTGAACGGGACGTACTTCGACGGTGACCGCATCGACGAAGCACAGCTCACCGACGGCGCCGAGGTGCAGGTCGGCAAGTTCCGCCTGACGTTCTACGCGTCCCGCGTCGACCTGGCGCGCCTGGCGAACGCGTAGTGGCTGCTCGCTCGGCCGCGGTGCGGTCGGGTTCGCCGTCCGCGGACCTGCTGACCATCGGCCAGGTCCTCGCGCGGCTGAAGCCGGAGTTCCCGGACCTGTCGAGCTCGAAACTGCGATTCCTCGAGGAGCGCGAGCTCGTCACACCGGTCCGGACCGCCAGCGGGTACCGCAAGTTCTCACCCGCGGACCTCGAGCGGCTCCGCGTCGTGCTCGGGCTGCAGCGTGACCACTACCTGCCGCTCAAGGTCATCAAGGAGTACCTCGCCGACGTGGACGCCGGGCGTGACCCGGTGCTGCCCGGGGGTGGGGACGCGCCGAAGCCGTCGATCCTCGTGCGCGAGAAGCGGTACTCCCGCGACGACCTGGTGCGTGCTGCCGCGGCGTCGCCGATGCTGCTCTCCGACGCCGTCACCGCGTCGCTCCTGCCGGCGTCGGACACCTTCGCGGAGGACTCCGTCGTCGTGCTGAAGGCCCTCGTCGAACTGCAGCGGTCCGGCATCGAGCCGCGGCACCTCCGGACCTTCCGCAGCACCGCCGAGCGGGAAGTCGGGCTCATCGAGTCGGCGCTCATGCCGGTGTCCCGCCGCGGTGACGCCACGTCCAAGGCGAAGGCGCTCGAGCTCGCGCGGGAGATCGCCGGGCACCTCGAGGTCATCCGGTCGAACCTCATCCGGGCCGCGATCGGGCGGATGGACGCGTGAGCCCGGTCTCCACCGGGCCTGTCGTCCCGCCGGTGGGCTCGTCGTCCGGGCCTGTCGTCCCGCCGATGCGCTTGTCGTCCGGGCCTGTCGTTTCGTCGGTGGGCGGGCGTATCCTCGACACGCCGGACGCGCCGAGTCGGATGTACCGCGTCGGAGCCGTCGGAGTCGCTACCGTGGACCTCGGCACAACTCTCAACCCGTCGTTGAAGCTTCGGGTGGGGGCTCGATCGTCCTGGAAGGCAGTCCAATGAGTGGGAACGAAACCCCCGGTACCCCGTCAGACATGACGCGGTACGACCTCGGGTTGCTCTTCACCGACGGCCTGCCCGAACACGACGAGCAGAACGGCTACCGCGGCACCGTCGCCGCGAAGGCAGCCGGCATCAGCTACCGCCAGCTCGACTACTGGGCACGTACCGAGCTCGTCGAACCCACGATCCGCGGGGCCGCTGGCTCCGGGTCGCAGCGGCTCTACGGCTTCCGGGACATCCTCGTGCTCAAGCTCGTGAAGCGCCTCCTCGACACCGGGATCTCGCTCCAGCAGATCCGCACGGCGGTGAACCAGCTCCGGGAGTCCGGCGTCTCGGACCTCGCCCAGACCACCCTGATGTCCGACGGTGCCTCGGTGTACCTGTGCACCTCCGACGACGAGGTCATCGACCTCGTGTCCCGCGGCCAGGGCGTGTTCGGCATCGCGGTCGGCAAGGTCCTGCGAGAGGTCGAGTCCTCCCTCGTCGAGCTCGACGCAACGCCCGCGGCGGACCCTGCCGACGAGCTCGCGGCGCGCCGCGCCACTCGCGCTTCCTGACCCGCGCCCGGGCCGCGCCCGGTGCTGCCGGCGGTCCGTCCCGCGCGGCCGGTGTCCTTCGAGATGCCGTCGTTCGCGCATCTCGAGCCCGAACACAGGGCATTCGTGACACTTCGACGAACCTGAGCGGCGAGTCGTGGAGCCTCGCACCACGCCTCTCGCACCACGCACGGCGCCGCGCACGGCGCCGCGCCGCCCCCAACGTGAGATCGCACTCCGTGTCGCTTCCGGTGAACCGGGGCGACACGAAGTGCGATCTCAGCAAGCGCCGGGCGCCGGGCGCCGGGCGCCGGGGCGCACGCGCGCCCGCCGGCCCGCGCTACGCGGGGGTGCCGTCGGCGTAGGGGCCGATCTTGCCCGTGCGCATGATGCGCTCGAGCAGCTGGTCGAAGTTCCGCGCCATCTCCTGCGCGGACTCGCCCGGCCACACGTGCAGCGGCTTCGCCGCACCCTGCGCCTGCTGCAGCGACGTGCGCTCGGGCAGCTGCGGGGAGAGCACGAGCGGGCCGAACATGTCGCGGAGTTCCTTGATGCGGAACTGGTGCTCGAGGGACTGCACGCGCGCACGGTTCACGATGATGCCGAGCGGCTGGAGCCGGGGGGAGAGTCCGCGGCGGATCTCCTCGATCGCGCGGAGGGCGCGGTCGGCGGCGGCCACGGAGAACAGCCCCGGCTCGGTGACCACGGTCACGCGGTCGGACGCTGCCCAGGCGGTGCGGGTGAGGGCGTTCAGCGACGGCGCGCAGTCGATGAGCACGAGCTCGTAGTCCTGCTCGACGTTGGCCAGGGCCTCTTCCAGCTTCCAGATGTCCCGGATGGAGGGGTGCGGCCCGTCGAAGTTGATCGCGGAGGGCGACCCGACCATGACGTCGATCTTGCCCTGGGAACCCTTCGTCCAGCCGGACGGCGCGATGGCCTGGCGGACGATCTTCTCCTTCGGGTTCTCGAGCACGTCGGCCACGTTGAGGTGTCCGGCGATGTTGATGTCGAGGCCGGTGGAGACGTCGGACTGCGGGTCGAGGTCGACGACCAGCGTTCGCAGGCCCTTGGCGAACGCGGCCGAGGTCAGACCGAGTGTGACCGTCGTCTTGCCGACACCGCCCTTGAGAGAGCTCACGCTGAGTACATGCACGTTGAGCAACGTTACCGCCAGTAGGGTTGTCCCACCTGACCCAGCGCTGAAAGGGCCCGCGTGTTCCGCAAGATCCTGGTCGCCAACCGTGGCGAGATCGCGATCCGTGCCTTCCGCGCGGCGTACGAGCTCGGCGCGGGCACCGTCGCCGTCTACCCCTACGAAGACCGCAACTCCCTGCACCGTCTCAAGGCGGACGAGGCGTACCTGATCGGCGAGCGTGGGCACCCGGTGCGCGCGTACCTCGACGTGTCGGAGATCATCCGCGTGGCGCTGGAGTCCGGCGCCGACGCGATCTACCCCGGGTACGGCTTCCTGTCCGAGAACCCGGACCTCGCCGCAGCGGCCGCCGCGAACGGCATCACGTTCATCGGCCCCGGCGAGCACGTGCTGGAGATGGCGGGCAACAAGGTCACCGCGAAGGAGCACGCGATCGCGGCCGGCGTCCCGGTCCTCGCGAGCACCCCGGCCAGCCGCGACATCGACGAGCTCATCGCGGGTGCGGACGCCGTCGGCTTCCCGGTCTTCGCGAAGGCCGTCGCGGGTGGTGGTGGCCGCGGGATGCGCCGCGTCGAGACGAAGGCCGAGCTGCGTGCCGCGCTCGAAGAAGCCATGCGCGAAGCCGACAGTGCGTTCGGCGACCCGACGATGTTCCTCGAGCAGGCGGTGCTCCGGCCGCGCCACATCGAGGTCCAGATCCTCGCGGACGCCACCGGCACCGACGCGGGCACGATCCACCTCTTCGAGCGGGACTGCTCCGTGCAGCGCCGCAACCAGAAGGTCGTGGAGATCGCCCCGGCGCCGAACCTCGACCCCGCGGTCGCCGCGGCGCTGCACCGCGACGCCGTCGCGTTCGCCCGGTCGATCGGCTACGTGAACGCCGGCACCGTGGAGTTCCTCCTCGACACCGTGGGTGAGCGCGCCGGCCAGCACGTCTTCATCGAGATGAACCCGCGCATCCAGGTCGAGCACACCGTCACCGAAGAGGTGACGGACGTCGACCTCGTGCAGTCGCAGATGCGGATCGCGGCGGGGGAGACCCTCGCCGACCTCGGCCTCAGCCAGGACACGGTCGCCGTGCACGGTGCCGCGCTCCAGACGCGCATCACGACCGAGGACCCGACCCAGGGCTTCCGCCCGGACACCGGCCGCATCACCACGTACCGCAGCCCCGGTGGCGCCGGTGTCCGGCTCGACGGCGGCACCGTCGCGACCGGCGCCCAGATCAGCCCGCACTTCGACTCGATGCTCGCGAAGATGACGTGCCGTGGGCGGGACTTCCCGGCGGCGGTCGCCCGCGCCAAGCGTGCCCTCGCCGAGTTCCGCATCCGTGGGGTCAGCACGAACATCCCGTTCCTCCAGGCGGTGCTCGAGGACCCGGACTTCGCCCGCGGCGACATCTCCACCGCCTTCATCGAGGAACGCCCGCAGCTGTTCAGCGGCCACGTCTCGAAGGACCGCGGCACGAAGGTCGTGAACTGGCTCGCCGACGTGACGGTGAACAAGCCGAACGGCGAGCCGGGTGCGCAGATCGTCGACCCCGCGCTGAAGCTCCCGCGCCTCGACCTCAACACGCCCGCGCCGGCGGGGCAGCGGCAGCGACTGCTGGAGCTCGGCCCGGCCGCGTGGGCGAAGGCCCTCCGCGAGCAGACCGCCCTCGCCGTCACCGAGACGACGATGCGCGACGCCCACCAGTCGCTCCTCGCCACCCGCGTCCGGAGCAAGGACCTCGTCGCGGTCGCCCCGTACGTCGCCCGGCTGACCCCGGAGCTCCTGAGCATGGAGGCCTGGGGTGGTGCGACCTACGACGTCGCGCTCCGCTTCCTCGGCGAGGACCCGTGGGAGCGCCTGGCGTCCCTGCGCGAAGCGATGCCGAACATCCCGATCCAGATGCTCCTCCGCGGCCGCAACACCGTCGGGTACACGCCGTACCCGACCGAGGTCACGGACGCCTTCGTCGCCGAGGGCGCCGCGACGGGCGTCGACGTGTTCCGCGTGTTCGACGCCCTGAACGACGTCAGCCAGCTCCGCCCGGCGCTCGAAGCGGTCCTCGCCACGGGCACCGCCGTCGCCGAAGCCGCGATCTGCTACTCCGGCGACCTCCTCGACCCCGCCGAGGACCTCTACACGCTCGACTACTACCTGCGCCTCGCGGAGCAGATGGTCGAGGCCGGCGCGCACGTCATCGGCATCAAGGACATGGCGGGCCTGCTCCGCGCCAGTGCCGCCGAACGGCTCGTCACGGCGCTCCGGGAGCGCTTCGACCAGCCGGTGCACGTGCACACCCACGACACGGCCGGCGGACAGCTCGCGACCCTCCTCGCCGCCGCCCGTGCCGGTGCGGACGCCGTGGACGTCGCCGCCGCGCCGATGGCCGGCACGACCAGCCAGCCGAGCATGTCCGCGCTCGTCGCGGCCCTCGCGCACACCGAACGCGACACCGGCATCTCCCTCGACGCCGTCGGCGACCTCGAGCCGTACTGGGAAGCCGTCCGCCGTGCCTACGCACCGTTCGAGTCCGGCCTCGCCGGGCCGACCGGCCGCGTGTACAAGCACGAGATCCCCGGCGGGCAGCTCTCGAACCTCCGCCAGCAGGCCATCGCGCTGGGGCTCGGCGACCGCTTCGAGCAGGTCGAGGACTGGTACGCCGAGGCGAACCGCATCCTCGGCCGCCCGACGAAGGTCACGCCGTCGTCGAAGGTCGTCGGCGACCTCGCACTGCAGCTCGCCGCGGTCGACGCCGACCCGGTGGACTTCGAGCAGAACCCGCAGAAGTACGACATCCCGGACTCGGTGATCGGGTTCATGGCCGGCGAGCTCGGGGAGCTCCCCGGCGGCTGGCCGGAGCCGTTCCGCTCGAAGGTGCTCGAGGGCCGGAACATCGTCCCGACGATCACCCCGGTGCCGGACAGTGAGCGTGCAGCACTCGCGACGCCGGGGGACGCCCGCAAGCAGGCGCTCAACCGACTGCTGTTCGAGGCACCGACCAAGGCCTTCCAGCAGGTCCGCGACGAGTACGGCGACCTCTCGGTCGTGTCGACCGTGGACTACCTCTACGGCCTCCGTCCGGGCGAAGAGCACGTCGTGCCGCTCGGCAAGGGCGTGAACCTGCTCGTCGGGCTCGAGGCGATCGGCGAAGCCGACGAGCGCGGCATCCGCACCGTGATGGCGACCCTCAACGGGCAGCTCCGTCCGGTGTACGTCCGCGACCGCTCGATCACGGTCGAGACCAAGGCCGCCGAGAAGGCGGACAAGACCGACCCGAAGCACGTGGCGGCGCCGTTCTCCGGCGTGGTGACGCTCAAGGTCGCCGTCGGTGACGCCGTCGAGGCCGGGCAGGCCGTGGCGAGCATCGAGGCGATGAAGATGGAAGCGGCCATCACGGCACCCACTGCGGGTGTCGTCGGCCGTCTCGCGATCCCGGTGACCCAGCAGGTGGACGCCGGAGACCTCCTGGTGGTGCTGCAGTAACGTGACCGTCCGTCCGATCCGCCTCTTCGGCGACCCCGTCCTCCGTTCCACCGCCGACCCGATCGCTCCCACCGCACTCGGGTCGACCGGCATCCGGGACCTCGTGCAGGACCTCATCGACACCGTCAAGGAGCCCGGTCGCGCCGGGGTCGCGGCCCCGCAGATCGGTGTCGGCCTGCGTGCGTTCTCCTACAACGTCGACGGCGAGGTCGGGTACGTCCTCAACCCCGAGGTCGTCGAGACCTCGGGCGAGCCCGAGCTCATGGACGAGGGCTGCCTCTCCGTGCCCGGCCTGGCCTACCCGACGAGCAGGTACCCGTACGCCAAGGTCCGGGGCGTGGACGTCGACGGCAACGAGGTCGTGGTCGAGGGCACCGGTCTGATGGCCGAGGCCCTGCAGCACGAGGTGGACCACCTCGACGGCACCGTCTACGTGATGACGCTCGCCCCGGAGACGCGCCGCCAGGCCCTCCGCGACATCCGCTCGCAGGACTGGTTCCACTGAACCTGCGGGGGTCGTGACACCCCCCGTCGACGTGACACCCGGACGTGGGATTGTCGCCATGTCCTGACGAAGAGGTACCGTATCCCGTCGGCCTCCCACCGACACGGTTTCCCACACCTCCAGGACGCACGATGGCACCCCAGAACGACGAGCTCAGCTCGCACCGCACCCGCACCAACCACCGCCCCGAGCCGGTCGCCACGACGACGTCGTCGACGGCGGTCCTCGAGCCCACGGACGCGCCGGACAACCGCACGGTCTGACCAGCAGGCGGTACCGTCCGCGACGCACCGCACGCCTCGAACGCAACCGACGGGAGGCCCGGTGCCGGTCCCGTGGACCGGCACCGGGCCTCCCGTCTGGTCCGCTCCGGACCCGGCCGCCTACTTCCGGCGGCGTCCCTCCACCACCGGCGTCGCCGTGGTCTGCACCTTCGATCCCGCGTAGATGTGCGCGATGTCCGCGGCGAAGTCAGACAGGATCACGGACCGCTTGATGGTGAGCTTGGGCGTCAGGTGGCCGGACGCCTCGCTGAGCTCGGTGTCGAGGATCGTGAACGACCGCACCGACTCGGCACGGGAGACCCGGCCGTTCGCGGTGTCGATGGCCTCTTGCACGGCTGCCAGCACGCGCTCGTCGTAGGCGGCCTCGTGCGCGGAGAGCGCCGGCGTGATCCCGCGCGACTCGCACCAGCCGGGCAGCATCTCGCGGTCGAGCGTGACGAGTGCGGCGACGAACGGCTTGCCCTCGCCGACCACGACGACCTGGCCGATGAGCGGGTGCTCGCGGACGCCGTCCTCGAGCGGTGCCGGTGCGACGTTCTTGCCGCTCGCGGTGACGATGAGCTCCTTGGCGCGGCCGGTGACGGTGAGGATCCCGTCGCCGTCGAGCCGCCCGAGGTCGCCGGTGCGGAACCAGCCGTCGGCGAACGCCTTGTCGGTGGCCTCTGGGTTGTTCCAGTAGCGGTCGAAGACGTCGACGCCGCGGATCAGGATCTCGTCGTCCTCGGCGATGCGGATCTCGACGCCGGGGAGTGCGCGGCCGACCGAGCCGATGCGGAGTTCGGTGGCGCGGTTCACGGTGGCGGGTGCGGTGGTCTCGGTGAGGCCGTAGCCCTCGAGGATGAGGACCCCGATCGACCGGAAGAAGTGCGACAGCCGCGGGGAGAGTGGTGCTGAGCCGCTGATCGCGTAGCGGACCCGGCCACCGATCGCGTCCCGGAGCTTCGCGTAGACGAGCTTGTCGAACAGCCGGTACTTCAGGGCGAGGACGAGCGGGACCTTGCCGGCGGCGACGGCCTCGGAGTGCGCGACCGCGGTGGTGGCGGCGGCGCGGAAGACCCGGCCCTTGCCCCCGAGGTCGGCCTTCTGCTCGGCGGAGTTGTAGATCTTCTCGAACACGCGGGGGACCGCGAGCAGGAAGCTCGGCTTGAACGTGGACACGGCCTTCATGAGGTCCTTCGTGTCCGGCTCGTGCCCGACCAGGACGCCGGCGGAGATCGACATCGCGGCGATGAACCGCGCGAACACGTGCGCCATCGGGATGAAGAGCAGGGTCGAGGCGTCCCCGGCGATGATCTCGGACATCGCCTCGGTGGAGCCCTCGACGGTTGCGGTGAAGTTGTCGTGCCGGAGCACGCAGCCCTTCGGCCGGCCGGTGGTGCCCGACGTGTAGATGATCGTGGCGTCGTCGTGGCCGTGCACCGCGGCGGTGCGGGCGTCGAGGTCGTCGTCGGTGACGTCCTCGCCGAGGCGGGTCAGGTCGTCGAGACCGCCACCGTCGATCGTCCAGTGTTGCCCGAGGTGCGGCAGGTCGGTAGCGATCCCGGCGACGCGGCGTGCGTGCTCCTCTTGCTCGACGACGATCGCGACCGACTCGGAGTCGCTGAGGATGTGCCGGATCTGGTCGGGGGAGCTGGTCTCGTAGACCGGGACGGACACCAGGCCGGCGGTCCAGATCGCGAAGTCGACGAGGGTCCACTCCAGGCGGGTCCTGGAGAGGATCGCGACGTGCGCACCGGGTTCGAGGCCGGCGGCGATGAACCCCTTCGCGATCCCGCGCACCCGGCGCTCGACGTCGGCGGCGCTGATCGTCGTCCAGGTGTCGCCGTGCCGCTCGCTGAGGATCGGCCGGCCCGGTGTCAGGCGGGCGCGGTCCGAGAGCAGCCGGGCGGCGGAGCCGTGGTCCGGTGCGACGGGCGGCGTCGTGGCTGGCTGGGACTCGCTGGTTGGTGCGGGTCGCTGATCGTTCACGGCAACTCCCTTGTCGACCGATTCGATGACGAGTACGTCTCACGTTGACGACTCTGCTTCCAGCATAGGGCTCGACGTCGCGCGTTCGATGAGTACGCACCGAACCGGTAGGCTCGGTCCTCGTGCACGCCATCGGAATCGACATCGGGGGCACCAAGATCGCGGGAGCGGTCGTCACGGAACTGGGCGAGATCCTCGCCGAGGACCGCGTCGCCACGAACGCTGCGGACCCGAACGCCATGCTGGACGACGTCGTCGCGATGGTCTCGCGACTCCGCGACGGCCACGACGTGGGCGCCGTCGGCGTCGCCGCGCCGGGGTTCATCGACGCGTCGCAGTCGATCGTCTACTACACGCCGAACATCCGGTGGCGGAACGAACCGCTCCGCCAGAAGCTGCAGGAGCGCCTCGGCGACCTGCACATCACGGTGGACAACGACGCCAACGCGGCCGGCTGGGCGGAGTTCCGCTTCGGCGCCGGACGGCTCGTCTCGGACATGACCATGCTGACGATCGGCACCGGCGTCGGTGGTGCGATCGTCACCGAGGACCGCCTGTTCCGCGGCGGCTTCGGCACCGGCGGCGAGATCGGCCACCTCCGCATCGTCCCGAACGGCCTGCCGTGCGGCTGCGGCGCCCGTGGCTGCATCGAGCAGTACGGCTCCGGCCGGGCCCTGCAGCGCATGGCGAACGACGTCGCCGACGCCGGCGGCATCGGTGTCGCCCTGGCCCAGGCCCGCGACGACAACGGCGGCCAGCTGGACGGCGGGCTCATCGGCGACCTCATCCTCGCCGACGACCCCGGTGCCCTCGCGGCGCTCCGTCGGCTCGGTCGGCACCTCGGTGAGGCCTGCGCCTCCCTGTCCGCCGTGCTCGACCCGCAGCTCTTCGTGTTCGGCGGCGGCGTCGCCAGCGCGGGGGAGCGCCTGCTCGACCCGATCCGTCAGGCGTACCTCAACAACCTCCCGGCCCGCGGGTACCACCCGGAGCCGGAGTTCGTGATCGCCGAGCTCGTCAACGACGCCGGTGTCGTCGGCGCGGCGGACCTCGCGCGGATCCACGCCCGCACCGCCTGACGACCGGCGCGCACGCCCCACGCCTCACCCGATACGGAGTCGACGATGCTCTACTGGCTGCTGAAGAACTTCCTGCTCGGCCCGCTCATCCTCACGCTGTTCCGGCCGTGGGTGGTGGGTCGTGAGCACGTGCCGACCTCGGGGCCGGTCATCTTCGCGTCGAACCACGTGTCGTTCATCGACTCGGTGATCCTCCCCGCGGTGCTCGACCGCCGACTGTCCTTCCTGGCGAAGAGCGACTACTTCACCGGACGCGGGCTCAAGGGCTGGGCGACGAAGACGTTCTTCAACGCCATCGGGCAGCTGCCGATCGACCGCTCCGGTGGCAAGGCCTCGGAGGCGTCGCTCCGCACCGGCCTGCAGGTCCTGGCGCGCGGCGAGCAGCTCGGCATCTACCCCGAGGGCACCCGCAGCCCGGACGGCAAGCTCTACCGCGGTCGCACCGGCATCGCGCGGATGATCCTCGAGGGCCGCGTCGTCGTGGTCCCGGTCGCCATGGTCGGCACGCGGGAAGTGCAGCAGATCGGGCAGCGCATCCCGAAGTTCAAGCGCGTCGGCGTCGTCTTCGGCAAGCCCCTCGACTTCTCCCGCTTCCAGGGCTTCGAGACCGACCGCTTCATCCTCCGGAGCGTCACCGACGAGGTCATGCACGCACTCGCCGGCCTCAGCCGCCAGGAGTACGAGGACGTCTACGCGACGAGTGTCAAGGAACGTGCGAGCACGGCACGCGAGAAGGTCATGCGGGAACGCCAGAGCACGCCTGCACGTTAGGCTCTGATGGTCCCGGCACCCCGCCGGGGCAGCCACCATCGCAGAACCAAGAGGTACAGCCTTGTTCGAGTCGACCGACTTCGTCGCCCTGCAGGATCCGGACGTGATCGAGGGCCTCGACTACTGGCGGACGCTCCCGATCAAGCAGCAGCCCAGCTGGCCCGACCAGGCCGCTGCCGAAGCCGCCTCCGCCGAGATCGCGACGCTCCCGCCGCTGGTCTTCGCCGGGGAAGTGGACCAGCTCCGCGACCGCCTCGCCGCGGCCGCGCAGGGCAAGGCCTTCCTGCTGCAGGGCGGTGACTGCGCCGAGACCTTCGCCGGTGCGACCGCCGACTCCATCCGCGACCGCGTCAAGACGATCCTGCAGATGGCCGTCGTGCTGACGTACGGCGCATCGATGCCGATCGTCAAGATGGGCCGGATGGCCGGGCAGTTCGCCAAGCCCCGCTCGAGCGACTTCGAGACCCGCGGCGACGTCACGCTGCCCGCCTACCGCGGCGACATCGTGAACGGCTACGACTTCACGCCGGAGAGCCGCGCCGCCGACCCCCGTCGCCTCGTGCAGGGCTACCACACGGCCGCCTCGACGCTGAACCTCGTCCGGGCCTTCACCCAGGGCGGCTTCGCGGACCTCCGCCAGGTGCACTCGTGGAACAAGGGCTTCGCGTCCAACCCGGCGAACGCCCGGTACGAGCACCTCGCGAAGGAGATCGACCGCGCGATCCGCTTCATGGACGCCTGCGGTGCGGACTTCGACGAGCTGAAGCACGTCGAGTTCTACGCCTCGCACGAGGGGCTGCTCATGGACTACGAGCGCCCGATGACCCGCATCGACTCGCGCTCCGGCCAGGCGTACGACACCTCCGGGCACTTCATCTGGATCGGGGAGCGCACCCGCGACCTGGACGGCGCCCACGTGGACTTCCTCTCGCGCGTCCGGAACCCGATCGGGGTCAAGCTCGGCCCGACCACCAAGGTCGCCGACATGGAAGCCCTCATCGAGAAGCTCGACCCGAACCGCGAGCCCGGCCGTCTGACGTTCATCACCCGCATGGGCGCCGGCAAGATCCGCGACGAGCTCCCGAAGCTCCTCGAGGCCATCAAGGGCATGGACGCGAACCCGCTGTGGGTGACCGACCCGATGCACGGCAACGGCCTCACCACCCCGACGGGCTACAAGACCCGCCGGTTCGACGACGTCGTGGACGAGGTCCTCGGCTTCTTCGAGGTGCACCGCGAAGCCGGCACGTACCCGGGCGGCATGCACGTCGAGCTCACCGGTGACGACGTGACCGAGTGCCTCGGCGGGTCGGAGCAGATCGACGAGGCCACCCTCGCGACCCGCTACGAGTCCCTGTGCGACCCCCGCCTGAACCACATGCAGTCGCTCGAGCTCGCGTTCCTCGTTGCCGAGGAACTGAGCGCACACCCGCACACCGCGCGCTAGCCGCGCGGCACGCCGCACGCTGTCGCTTCCGTCGCCCCGCGCGACGGAAGCGACAGCGTGCGGCCGTCTGCGCCGCGCATCCGCCTGCGCGCTGTCGCGTCGGTCGCAAGTGGTCCGGCAGAGCGACAGTGGTGGTGTGCGCGCCAGCGCCGTACTGTCGCTTTCGCGCACTGGTCGCGACCAGCCACAGCCGGGAGGCCCGGTGCCAGCTGGCACCGGGCCTCCCGTCCGTCTGTGGTCGCGCCCGGCGCCGCACGCGCCGATTGCGACAGTGTGCGGCCGTCTGCGCCGCGCATCCGCCTGCGCGCTGTCGCATCCGTCGCGAGTGCGCCCGGCGCTGCCGCACCCCCGCGTCCGGCGCTGCCGCACCCCCGCGCACGCGCCTACTGGTCGTAGTGCAGCGTGATGGTGTCGCCCTTGTGGACCGTGGCGTTCGCGCCCGGGTCCGTCGCCGTGACGGGCAGCGTCGACTTCCAGTCGTAGAAGCTGCACAGCACGTTCTTGCAGTCCGGGTAGGAGACCTTCAGCCCGAGGTTCTCGAGCGTCGACGTGGCCTGGTTCAGCGTCTTGCCCTGCACGTCCGGCAGCGTGATCGGCGCCGGGCCCTTCGACACGACCAGGTCGATCGCGGTGCCCTTCACGGCGGGGTCGGCCTCGGCCTTCGCGGAGATGACCTGCCCCTCGGGAGCGTCCTCGCTGTACTGCTCGTCCTGGGCGCCGACGGTGAGCCCGACGGCCTCGAGTGCGGCGGTGGCGTCCGCCACGGTCTTGCCGGTGACGTCCGGGACGGCGCCGAGTGACACGGTCAGGGTGACCGGGCCGCGTTCGCCGTAGGTCTTCACCTTGGTCAGGTCCACGGTCTCGCCGTCGGTGTCGCGCCCGGTGGCTGCGATGACGGTGTCCTTCGCGACCTCGGAGGAGAACTGGTACTGCGGGTCCTGCAGGTCGAAGTCGTCGTCGAGGGCGGCTTGCGCGGTGGACACCGACTGCCCGACGATCGCGGGCAGGGTGATCATCTTCGGGCCGTCGGAGACGAGGATCTGCACGGAGGTCCCCTTGCGGACCTCACGCGCGGCGGCGGGGGCGGTCGCGGAGACCTGCCCCTTCGCGACGACGGCGTCGAACCGGGCCCGGGTCTTCGCGGCTGCCTGGAGCCCCTCGGCCTCGAGCATCTGGCGGGCCTGGGACACCGACTTGCCGGCGACCTGGGGGATCCGGACGTTGCCGCCGGGCCCCGGGCCGAAGTACCAGCCGAAGCCGGCTCCGGCCAGGATGAGCACGACGACCACCACGAGGGCGATCCAGCCGCGCTTCCGGCGCTTGGTGGACTTGTCGGCGAGCCGCTGAGCCGCGGGGGAGAGCGCCCCCGGGGCCTGGCCGGTGCGTCGCGGACCCGGGGCGTTTCGTCCGCGGCCGCCGGTCGGGCCGGTGCCACGACCGCCGTCGGGGCCGGCTCCGGACGCCGGGACGTCGGTGCGGGCGCCGATCACCGCGGTGGCGTCGGTGGCGTCCGGGCCTGGAGCGCCGGCGGGGAGGATCGCGGTCGCGTTCTCCGGCCGCAGCACCGCGGTCCGGTACTGGCCGGTCGCCCGCTGCTGGTTGCCGTTGATGTGCTCGAGCATCTCGCGGGCGTCCCGCGGACGGTCGTCGGGGTCGCGGGCGGTCGACCACGCGACGAGCTCGTCGAGCTCCGCCGGCACGCCGGGTGTCGCTGCGCTCGGCATCGGCACGGTGTCGTTGGCGTGCTGGTACGCGATCTGCATCGGCTGCTCGCCCTTGTAGGGCTGCTCGCCGGTGAGCATCTCGTAGAGCATGATGCCGACGGCGTAGATGTCGCTCCGGGAGTCGGCGGCGCCGCGCGTCACGAGCTCGGGGGAGAGGTACGCGATCGTGCCGAGGAGCGCCGCCCCGGTCGCCGTGTTCTGCGTCGAGGCGCGGGCCAGGCCGAAGTCGCCGAGCTTGATGCGGCCGTCGTCGGCGAGCAGGACGTTCTCGGGCTTGAGGTCGCGGTGCACGATGCCCGCACGGTGCGCCGACGCCAGGCCGGCGAGCACGGCGCGGAGGATGTCCGTCGCCTGCTCGGGCGTCAGGGCGCGGTGCTCCTGCAGGAGGTCCCGCAGCGTGATGCCCGGGATGTACTCCATGACGATGTAGGCGGTGTCGCCCTCGGCACCCTGGTCGTAGACGCCGACCAGGTTGGGGTGGGACAGCCGGGCGGCCGAGCGGGCCTCCTGGATGAAGCGCTCACGGAAGGCCTCGTCGTCGGCGAGGTGGCCGTGCATGATCTTGATCGCGACCCGGCGCTCGAGTCTGACGTCGGTCGCGAGGTACACGGTCGCCATGCCTCCACGCGCGATGCGGGAGCGGACGCGGTACCGCTGATCGATCATGCGACCGATCATCGGATCCGTGGCGGCGTTCGTGGTCATCGGCGGCATTCTACGAATCGGGACTGCACGACGACGCATCGGCGCACCGGTCGTGATGCAATCTCGATCTCAGGGATGAGGTCGACCCCGCGACGCGGACGCGTGCGCGCTGCGCTCAGAGCGTCGCCAACCAGGCGGTCGCGGACTTCTCCCACTGGGCGTACGCCTTCGGGTACGCGGAGCGCTGGACGGCCTGTGCGGCATCGGTCACGCTCTTCGTCGACCACCCCGGGACGTCGAGCAACCCGGCCGTCGTCCCCTTGTTCGGGTTGTACCTGCCCCCGAAGAAGAGCTTCGCCGCGTAGGTCGGGTCCTGCAGCTGCGCCGCGGTGCCCCATCCCTGGCTCGGACGCTGCTGGAACAGGCCGACCGAGTCGCGGTCGCCGTGCGGCAGGTTCCGGAGGCTCGACTCCTGCATCGCCGCGGCCAGGGCGATGACGAGCCCGCGGTCCGGGACGCCGAGCGAGCGGCCGACACTGACGATGGTCTCGGCGTTCTGGCGCTGCTCGGCGGACAGGGACGGTCCGGAGGTCGGCAGGACGAGGGTCTTGCCCGCGTAGATCGTGCTCGTGTACGTCAGGCCGTTCGCGGAGAGGAGCGCGGAGACCGACACCCCGTGCGCGGCGGCGATCGTGGCGATGGTCTGCCCGCTGCGGATGGTGACGGACCCCGACGACGACGACGAAGAAGAAGCTGAGGAGGAGGACGAGCTGGTGGTCGCGACGGCGGGCGCCGCCGCGGACGACGAGCCGGCCTTCGGCACCGTCAGCGACTGCCCCGGGTAGATGACGCTCGCGAGCGAGAGCTTGTTCGCCCCGAGGAGCGCCGACGTCGACACGCCGACCCGGGACGCGATGCCCGAGATCGTGTCGCCCGACTTCACGTGGTAGCTCGACGTGGAGGAGCTCGTCGCGCTGGCCGTGGTGACCGCGGGCGTCGACGCCAGGTGCAGCGTCTGCCCGGGGTGGATGATCGTGTTCCAGCCGAGGCCGTTGCGCACCAGGATCTCCTGCGCGGACAGTCCGTACCGGGCGGCGATGCCCGACACGGTGTCGCCCTGCTGCACGGTGTACGTGGTGGGTGCCTTGCGGACCGCGGCGACGGTGGTGACGGTGGTCTGCGCCGGCCGGGCGACCGCGGTGCCGAACACCGAGCGGTGGCCGACGTTGTGGTCCTGGTCGACGTGGCGCTTGTTGTTCGCGCCGTCGTCCTCGTGGCGCGGTTCGGCGTGGGCGACGGGGCCGGTGAGTCCGGCGGTCACGGCGATGGTCCCCGCGAGGACGATCGGCATGGTCGCGAAGCGGGCCGATCGTTGGCGTCGAGCGTGGTCGTCTGCGGCGGTGTCCACGTGGTGCTCCTGTCTCCGGGTGAGCCGTGCGCACGCTGGCGCGCACTCACAGGTGGCACCACGCTGGCATGTCGTGAATCGCAAGTCAACCAGAGAGTCGGATGTGATGTGTGTGACCAATGTGACTCGCGTGTGGATTCCGTTCGGCCGTCCCTCTGGCAACATGGGCGTGTGAGTGCCACACCCACGGATGACATGTCCCTTTCCGAACGCTGGCTGACGGTCCCGGACCTCGTCGACCTCCTCGGCGTGAGCCCCGGCCGCGTCCACCGCCTGTTCGAGCAGCGCACCCTGCTGCCCGCACGCGTCGGTGGCGTGCTGCGGGTCCCGAGCGAGTTCCTCGACGAGGGCGAGCCGCTGCCCGAACTGCGCGGCACGCTCGTCGTGCTCGGCGACAACGGCTTCACCGACGACGAAGCGGTGCGCTGGATGCTCGCGGTCGACGACGTGATCGGCGACTCGCCGATCAACGCGCTGCGCGCCGGCCGCAAGGCCGAGGTGCGCCGCATCGCCCAGTCCCTGCTCTAGGCCCAGTCCCTGCTCTGGCCGGTCCCTGCTCTCGCCGGTCCCGCCCGACGCTCTGGTCGCGGCCGGAGACCGACGGGAGGCCCGGTGCCAGCTGGCACCGGGCCTCCCGTCGGTCTGCGGTTGCGTCTACGCCACGCGACGGCTGACGGTCTCGGCCAGCGACGCGAGCTGCTCGCGCGCCGACGGCGTGAGCGGGGCGGCGTCGAGCGCCGCCTTGGCGCGCTGCACGTGCCGGTCGATCGAGCGCTCCACCGCGGTCACCGCGCCGGACTCGGTGAGGGTGGCCCGGAGCATCTGCACCTGGGCCTCGTCGAGGTCCGGGTCGCCGAGCAGCTCGTCGAGGAGCGCCCGCGAACCACCGGGCAGTGCCTTGCGGGCCGTGGCGATGAGGACGGTGCGCTTGCCTTCGCGGAGGTCGTCACCAGCGGGCTTGCCGGTGACCTCGGGGTCGCCGAACACGCCGAGCATGTCGTCGCGCAGCTGGTAGGCCACGCCGAGGGGGAGGCCGAACGCGCGGAGCCCCTCGAGCTGGGACTCGGACGCGCCGGCGACGAGGGCACCGATGACCAGGGGTGCTTCGACCGAGTACTTCGCCGACTTGAAGACCACGACACGCTGGGCGCGGAGCAGGTGCTCGCTCTCGTCCACGGTCGGCCAGGCCGTCTCCTCGTGGATGTCGAGGTACTGACCGGCGGTGACGTCGAGGCGCATCGCGTGGAACTCCTGGCGGACGATCCGCGCGCGGGCGGGGTCGAGGAGCGCGAGGCCCTCGTCGAAGACCGCGTCGCTCAGCGAGAGCAGCCCGTCGCCGAGGAGCAGTGCGGAGTTGGTCCCGTAGAGGGCACGGTCACCGACCCAGCCGGACTCCTGGTGCTTGGACTCGAAGCGGCGGTGCGCTGCCGGACGCCCGCGGCGGGTGTCCGAGCGGTCCATGATGTCGTCGTGCACGAGGGCTGCCGCGTGGAAGATCTCGAGTGCCGCGGCCACCGTGACGACCGCTTCGGCCGTGGTCTGGCGCGACCCTTCCGCGAGGGGGTCGAACGAGCCCGAACGACCCGCGACGGACTGCCACCCCCAGTAGCAGAACAGGGCCCGGAAGCGCTTGCCGCCGGACAGGAGGTCTCGGGCGAACTCGTCGAACGGAGCCAGGTCCGGACTGATCGCGGCGAGCCGATCGCGCTGCTCGTCGAGCGCCCGATCGATCCGCGCCGAGACGAGGTCCACTAATCGCGTACTCTCAGCCACGATCCCTACCCTAGTGGGTGGCCGAGACATAGAATCGGTCCACCAAATCCACGCGTCGATCCCAGGGACAAGAGGGAATCAAGATGCCACTCTCGGAGCAAGAGCAGCGCCTTCTCGAAGAGATGGAGCGCAGCCTCTATCAGAACGACTCCGACTTCGTGGCGCGCGTCACCCGGCGACAAGGGCGTCCGACGTACACGTCGATCACGCTCGGGGTTCTGGGCGCGCTCGCTGGAGTCGCCGTCGTCATCCTCGGGCTGGTCATCCGCCAGCCCCTGATCGGAGTCCTCGGCTTCGTGGTCATGCTCGCCGGGGTGCTGTTCGCGCTCCGCCCGGGCATGCGCGCGCCGAAGTCCGCCAAGGCACCGCGGGCATCGTCGCCCGGCGGGGCTCGTGGGACCTCCTCCGGTGGCTCGTTCATGGACCGCATGAACGACCGCTGGGACAAGCGGAACGACCCGAGCTAGCTCGCACCACTCCTGAACGGGGTCGGCCCACGCGGGCCGGCCCCGTTCCGCGTGCCCGCCGCGCCGCGCCGCGGCGCGGCGCGCCGCGCCGGCGCCGGCGCCGGCGCCGCGGCCGCGCGCGGGCGCGCGGCCGCCCGCCGCTCGCGTTCCCGTCGGTCGTTTCGCGCGTAGTGAGCTGTTTCGCGCGTAGGGGGTCGGAAGTTTCCACCTCCTACGCGCGAATCGTCTTCTCAGCGCGGGTGTGATGGGAAGGAACGCGCGAGCCGGAGGCTCTGGTCGCGACCGACCGCCGGACTGGAGGCTCGTGGCGGGGTCGCGCCGAGCCTCCAGGCCGGGTGGGGGTTGCGACCGGCGTGTGCTCGTTGCGTCTGCAAGGGGCGACGAGGCCGCTGTCGTACGACAGCGCTTCTGTCGCTGGGCGGCGCTTGCACCTGTTGCGTCTGCAAGGGACGACGAAGTCGTCGTCGTACGACAGCGTGGGTGTCGTTCCGAGTCGTTCCGCCGCGCCCCGCCGCGCACCGCCGCGCAGCAGCCGCGCGCCGCGGCCCCCGCGGCCCCCGCGGCTGCGAAAGTCCTCCACTTTGCTCCACCGCAGCGCTCCGGCCCCGGATCCGCATGGATTCGGGGCTGTTCTGTGTGTGCGGCGCCGTCGGGAGCGCGGGACGCGGCCCCAAAAAGGGTGTCAGGGGCGAATTCGGGTGCGGAACGCTGGGCTGGTGGAGGGAAGTGGAGTACCGTGGGGCTCATCGACAACCGGTGGAGCTGAGGGGAGGCCCCGACGTGCTGCTCGGTACCCATGCCCCGAAGCTCGACGAGAAGGGTCGCGTGATCCTCCCCGCCAAGTTCCGGGACGAACTGTCCGGGGGCCTCGTGATGACCCGCGGGCAGGAACGGTGCGTGGTCGTCTTCAGTGCCCGGACGTTCGAGGAGATCCACGAGCGCATCCGTCAGGCACCGATGACGTCGAAGCGCACCAGGGACTACATGCGCCTGTTCCTCTCGGGGGCCAGCGCAGAGCAGCCCGACAAGCAGAACCGCGTGACGATCCCGCAGAACCTCCGTGAGTACGCGGGGCTCGAGCGGGACCTCACGGTCATCGGCAGCGGTGACCGTGCCGAGATCTGGTCGACCACCGCGTGGGAGGCCTACTACGCCGAAGCCGAAGAGGCATTCGCCGAGAACGACGAGGAGGTGATCCCGGGCATCTTCTGATCCGCGGATCGGGACTCCCAGCCGTCCGCCCTGATGCACCTTCCCCGGTGTCAGGTCGGTATGGATGGGGATCCGGACCCGCGGCCCAGGAGATCGAGGGCTGCACATGGCAGAACAGAACGAACCCCACGAAGAGAACGAACAGCGCGAACCCGAGCGGTTCCCGCACACCCCCGTCATGCTCGAGCGGATCGTGGACCTCTTCACGCCGACGCTCGAGGGCCCGGGCAAGGTCGTGGTCGACGCGACGCTCGGCATGGGCGGCCACTCCGCGGGACTGCTCGAGCGGTTCCCGGAGCTGACGCTCATCGGGCTCGACCGCGACACCGACGCGCTCGGCATCGCGGGGGAGCGGCTCGCCCGCTTCGGTGACCGCGTGCACCTGGTGCACACGGTCTACGACGAGATCGTCGACGCGATCGAGGGTCTGGGCTTCAGCGAGGTCGACGGCGTGCTGTTCGACCTCGGCGTCTCGTCGCTCCAGCTCGACCGGGCCGAGCGCGGCTTCGCCTACAGCCAGGACGCCCCGCTCGACATGCGGATGGACCGGACGCAGGGCATCACCGCGGCCGAGGTCCTCGCCGAGTACGACGAGGGCGAGCTCCGGCGGATCTTCCAGCGCTACGGCGAGGAGAAGCTCGCCGGCCGCTACGCGAAGGCGATCGTCGAGCGTCGGGCGACCACCCCGTTCACGATGTCCGGCGACCTGGTGCAGGTGCTCCACGACGCGACCCCGGTGGCCATCCAGCGCCAGGGCCACCCCGCCAAGCGGGTGTTCCAGGCGCTCCGCATCGAGGTCAACACCGAGCTCAGCGTCCTCGAGCGGGCGATCCCGGCGGCGCTCGACGCCATCGCGGTCGGCGGCCGGATCGTCGTCGAGTCGTACCAGTCGCTCGAGGACCGCATCGTGAAGCGGGCCCTGGTGAAGCGGACCACCTCGAGCGCGCCGGCGGACCTGCCGGTGGAGCTGCCCGAGCACGCCCCCACCTTCTCCCTGGTCGTCAAGGGCGCCGAGCTGGCCGACGAGGCCGAACGCGCCGCGAACCCCCGAGCAACACCCGTGCGACTCCGCGCGGCCGAGCGAATCCGGAAGTGACATGAGCACGAACCTCGCACTCGTCGACCCCGCCGTCGCCCCGTCGCGCGCGCCCCGCCCGTCGCGCGACCGGAACCGCCCGGAGCTCGTCGAGGTCACCCCGACCCGCGCACAGCGCCGCGCACGGCCCCGCATCGCGTACGCCATCGTGGCGGTCGCGGCGCTCGGCCTCCTGCTCCTGGCGCAGCTCGGGATCAGCATGGTGCTCAGCCAGGGCGCGTACCAGCTGAACTCCCTGAGCGCGGAGCAGACGAAGCTCAGCCGCACGCAGCAGTCCCTGTCCGAGGACCTCCGCGTCCTGGACTCGCCGCAAAACCTGGCCCGCAACGCGCAGGCCCTCGGGATGATCGCGAACTCGACGCCGGTGTACCTCGACCCGAAGACCGGCCGCGTGTACGGCACGCCCACCCCGGCGACCCCGGACGAGGCGACGGGCAACACCGCGAACCAGGTCCCGAACTCGCTGCTCGACGACGTCCCCCTGGTCGCGAAGCAGGGTGACACCACCACGAGCAAGGAGAACGGCGCGACGACGGGCACGACGGGCACGGACAAGAGCACGACGAGCACGGACAAGAGCACGACGGACTCGAGCACGTCCACCAAGGACGACTCTGAGAACACGAGCGGGGCCAGCGCGTCGGACACGGGTTCGTCGAAGTCGTCCGTAGAGTCCGACCCGAACCAGCTCCAGGCGCCCTCCACCAGGTGACCTGCGGGTCAGCACTGCCCCCAGCACCACCCGGGAAGGACCGCACCGCGTGACGAGAACGATCCGCAACCGCCGGCTCAGGTACAGCGTCGTGATCATCGCCGTGATCGCCCTCGTGGCGGTCTTCGTGATCCGGCTGGTCGACATCCAGGTCGTGCAGGCCGCGACGCTGAACGAGGCGGCCACCGCCAAGCGCAGCATCCCCGTGACGCTGTACGGCACGCGTGGCTCGATCGTGGACCGGAACGGCACCGAACTGGCCGACAGCGTCACCCGGTACAACATCACGACCGCCCCGCGGCTGGTGAAGGACTTCGAGGGCAAGCTCGGCGGGACCCGCGTCAAGGACGTCACCGTCGAGACCGCCCTCGCCGCGATCGCGAAGGCGTCCGACGGCGACGCGGCAGCGATGCAGAAGGCCATCGAGGCGAACCCGAAGTCCGACTTCGCCTACCTGGTCAAGGGCCTCGACGTGAAGCACTACGAGGCCGTGAAGGCGCTCGACGTCCCGTGGCTCTACCCGCAGCAGCAGTCCGCGCGGACGTACCCGACCGGGGCGACCACGGGCAACCTGACCGGCTTCATGGGCACCGACGGCGCCCAGGCGGGCCTGGAGTACGCGTACGACCAGTGCCTCGCCGGCACGAACGGCTCCGAGACGTACGAGCGCGGTGAGGACGGCGTCCAGCTGCCCGGCAGCACCGTGACGACGAAGGAGGCCAAGGACGGCGGGACGCTGACGACGACGATCGACAGCGACCTGCAGTACATGGCCCAGCAGGACATCGCCGACGCCGCGCAGCAGCTCGGTGCGGTGTCCGCCACGGCGACCGTGACGAAGGTGAAGACCGGCGAGGTCCTCGCGGTCGCGGACTACCCGACGGTGGACCCGAACGACGTCGACGCGACGAAGGACAAGGGGGCGTACGGCTCCCGCGCGCTCGCCGACACGTACGAACCCGGGTCGACGATCAAGGCGGCCATCGCGGCGGCGTTGATCGACCAGGGCAAGGCGACCCCGACCACCGGCGTCGTCGTGCCGTACTCGCGCACGTTCCCCTGGGGCGGCACGATCCACGACTCGGAGTTCCACGCGACCGAGAACCTGACGCTGACCGGCATCCTGCGGGACTCCTCGAACGTCGGCATCACCGAGCTCGGCGCCCGCCTGACCGAGCAGCAGCGCTACGACGTGATGAAGAAGTTCGGGCTGTTCCAGCCGGAGTCGGCGATCGACTACCCGGGGCAGCCGGGCATGCAGTACGGCTCCACGCCGGACTGGGACCAGCAGACGGACATCAACTCGATGTTCGGGCAGGGCATCTCGACGACGGCGATGCAGGTCGCGAGCATCTACCAGACCATCGCGAACGACGGGGTCCGGATCCCGCTGCACTTCGTGAAGGGCTGCACGACGGCCGACGGCAAGACCATCGACGCGCCCGACGTGCAGAGTGAGCGCGTGGTCTCCGCCAGCGCCGCCACGCAGGTCACCGACATGCTCCAGAGCGTCGTCACGGGCGGCACGCTGGTCGGCATGAAGCCGATCTCGGGCTACAACATCGCCGCGAAGACGGGTACCGCCGAGGTCGCGGAGGGCTCGAAGGGCTACGGCTCGGAGCGCATCACCTCGGTGGCCGGAATGGCACCCGCCGAGGACCCCCAGTATGTTGTCACGGTGACGTTCACGAAGCCGCAGACCAACAAGTGGTCGAGCGGAGCGGCTCCGGCGTTCCGCACACTCATGTCCCAGGTGCTCGAGAAGTACCGCGTTGCCCCCTCCACGACCCAGGCGAAGACCTACCCGTCGACGTGGTAGACCAGACCGTCCCCGTGGTGAGGAAGAAGGAGCACTTGTCCGCACGGATCCCCCCGGTCCTCCGGCCCGAACACCCGACCCCGAGGGCCCTCGCCGAACTGGCCAACGCCTTCGGTCTGCGGGTCGTCGGTTCGCTCGACGGCGTCGAGACGACCGGCGTCACGCTGAGCGCGGCCGAGGTCGCGCCGGGTGACGTCTTCGTCGGCGTGCACGGTGCGAACCGGCACGGCGCGGAGTTCGCCGCGGACGCCGCCGAGCGCGGTGCCGTCGCGGTGCTGACCGACGATGCCGGCGTGGCGCTGGCCGAACCGTCCGGCCTGCCGGTGCTCGTCGTCGACGACCCCCGCGCGGCGCTCGGCGACGTGTCGGCATGGGTCTACCGGACGCACCCGGACGAGGCGACCGACCTCCCGCAGCTCTTCGCGGTGACGGGCACGAACGGCAAGACCAGCACGTCGTACATCCTCGAGGGCATCCTCAAGCAGCTCGGCCTGGTCACTGGCCTCAGCTCGACCGCGGAGCGCCACATCGGCTCGCTCAGCGTCACGAGCCGCCTGACCACGCCCGAAGCGAGCGAGATGCACGCGCTCCTGGCCCGGATGCGCGAGAGCGAGGTCCGCGCCGTCGCCGTCGAGGTGAGCGCCCAGGCCCTCAGCCGCCACCGTGTCGACGGCATCGTCTTCGACGTGGTCGCGTTCACGAACCTCAGCCACGACCACCTCGACGACTACGCCGACATGGAGGAGTACTTCCAGGCGAAGCTGCCGCTGTTCCAGCCGGAGCACGGCCGCCGCGGCGTCGTCTCGCTCGACTCCGAGTGGGGTCACCGCGTCGTCGAGGACTCCCGCATCCCGGTGACCACCATCACGGTGCACCCGGACGTCGAGGCGGAGTGGCACGTCGACATCGTCGAGGCCCACGCCGCGTACACCGAGTTCCGGCTCACCGGCCCCGAGGGTCGCGAGCTCACAACCCGTGTGCCGCTCATCGGCTGGCACATGGCCGCGAACGCCGCGCTGGCGATCGTGATGCTGGTGGAGGGCGGCTTCGAGCTCGGCGCCATCGCGCACGCGCTCGAGAGCAACCACCGCCGCTACCCCGACGAGCGGAACGACGAGCAGGACGGCGCGACCGTCTCCGCCATCGAGTGCTACCTCCCCGGCCGCACCGAGCGCGTCTCCGGCGATCGTGGCCCGAGCGTCTACGTCGACTTCGGCCACAGCCCCGACGCCTTCCTCAACACCCTCGCCGCGGTGCGCCAGTTCACCCCCGGCAAGGTCGTGATGCTGTTCGGCGCCGACGGCGACCGTGACAAGACCAAGCGCGGCGACATGGCCCGCGTGGCCGCCGAGGGGTCCGACATCCTCGTCGTCACCGACCACCACCCGCGCTTCGAGGACGCCGCGTCGATCCGGAAGACCCTGGTCGACGCCGCGCGCGACGCCTTCCCCGAGCACGAGATCCACGAGGTCACCCCGCCGGAGGCCGCGATCCGCACCGCCGTCGGACTCGTCGGCGAGGGCGACTCGATCCTCTGGGCCGGCCCCGGCCACCAGGACTACCGCGACATCCAGGGTGTCCGGACCCCGTACTCCGCCCGCGACGAGGCCCGTGCGGCACTCCGCGAGGCCGGCTGGGAGCCGAACGCCGGCCCGGTGGAGGAAGCGCGATGATCGCCCTCTCCCTCGCCGAGATCGCCGCCGCGGTCGACGGCGAGCTCGTCCGCGGTGCCGCCGAGACGGTCGTCGACGGCTCCGTCGAGACCGACTCCCGCCTGGTCGGCCCCGGCAGTGTGTTCTTCGCGCTCCTCGGTGAGGAGACCGACGGGCACCGCTTCGTCCCGGCCGCGGCCGAGTCCGGTGCGGCGCTGGTGATCACCGAGCACGAGACGGACATCTCGGGGGACACCGCGCAGATCGTCGTCGCGGACGGCTACGCGGCGCTCGCTGCCCTGGCCCACGAGGTCGTCGCCCGCGTCCGTGCCTCCAGCGCCGAGCGCACCGCGGCCGACGGCAGCCCGGCACCGCTCCGCGTCGTCGGCATCACCGGCTCGAACGGCAAGACGAGCACGAAGAACATGCTCCGCACGATCCTGTCCGCGCACGGCGAGACCGTCGCGCCGGAGGGCTCGTTCAACAACCACGTCGGCGCCCCGATCTCGATGCTGCGGATCACGCACGACACCCGCTACCTCGTCGTCGAGATGGGCGCGAGCGGCGTCGGCCACATCGCCAAGCTCGTGCGCATCGCCGAGCCCGACACCGGCGTCGTCCTCAAGGTGGGCCTCGCGCACGCCGGCGAGTTCGGCGGCATCGAGGCGACGCAGCGCGCGAAGTCCGAGATGGTCACCGACCTGCCGGCCACCGCGACCGCCCTCCTCAACGTCGACGACGACCGCGTCGCGGCGATGCGCGACCTGACGGCCGCCGAGGTCGTCGGCTTCGGCACGTCCGACCAGGCGGACTACCGCCTGTCCGGTGTGTCCACGGACCGTGACGGCACCCGTTTCACCCTCACCGCGCCTCCCGTCCGGACCGTCGGTGACCACCCGACGGAAAGCGACCGATCTGGGCCCACGCCGCCGGTTCCGGATCGACGCGCCAGCGGCGAGTCGGCCGTGCCGGTGGGGAGAGGCTCGGCAAGCGCACCCGAGACCGTCGACGTCCGCCTCGCCATCCTCGGCGAGCACCACGCGATGAACGCGACGGCCGCGCTGGCCGTCGCGCACCGCTGGGGCGTCCCGCTCGCGGACGGCGCCGCCGCGCTCGCGTCGATGACGCGCGCCGAGCGCTGGCGCATGGAGCTGCTCCAGGGCGGCCCCGAGGGCGTCACCGTCATCAACGACGCGTACAACGCCTCGCCCGACTCGATGTCGGCCGCGCTCCGCACCCTGGCGCAGATCGTGCGTCCGGGGGAGCGGACCATCGCCGTGCTCGGCGAGATGGCCGAGCTCGGGGAGTTCTCCGTCGAGGAGCACGACCGCATCGGTCGTCTCGTCGTCCGTCTCGGTGTCGGTCAGCTCGTGGCCGTCGGCCGCGGCGCGATGCCGATCCACCAGGCCGCCACCCTCGAGGGATCGTGGGACGGCGAGTCCGTGTTCATCGAGGACGTCGACGACGCCGTCCACGCCCTGCAGGAGATGGTCCGCCCCGGCGACGTCGTCCTCGTCAAGTCCTCGAAGTCGGCCGGGCTGCGATTCCTCGGCGACCGCCTCGGAGGTGTCTCCGCATGATCGCCCTGCTCATCGCCGGCGCGGTGTCGCTGGTGTTCACACTGCTGCTCACGCCGTTGTTCATCCGGCTGTTCCACCGGCTCGGCTGGGGACAGTTCATCCGTGACGACGGTCCGCAGTCGCACCACACCAAGCGCGGCACCGCGACCATGGGCGGCATCGTCCTGATCCTCGGCACGGTGATCGGCTACTTCGTCGGGCACCTCGTCGGCGGGGACTCCATCACGCTGTCCGGTGTGCTCGTGCTCTTCCTGATGGTCGGGCTCGGGTTCGTCGGCTTCGTCGACGACTTCCTCAAGGTGCGGCGCCAGCGGAGCCTCGGGCTCGGCGGGTGGGCGAAGATCCTCGGCCAGGTCATCGTCGGCGTGATCTTCGCGACCATCGCCCTCGTCGTGCCGACCTCGACGGGCAAGCCCCCGGCGTCCACGATGATCTCCGCCATCCGGGACATCCCGTGGCTCGACTTCATGGCGCTCGGCACGGTCATCGGGACGATCCTGTTCCTGGCCTGGATCGTGCTGCTGACGGTCTCGACGTCGAACGGCGTGAACGTGGCGGACGGCCTCGACGGCCTCGCGACCGGGTCGAGCATCCTGGCGATCGGCTCCTACGTCATCATCGGCTTCTGGCAGTCGAACCAGATCTGCGGCGGTGCCCGGCTCGACGCCAGCACCGAGCACGCCTGCTACACGGTGACGAACCCGCTCGACCTGGCGGTCGTCGCGGCCGCGGTGTGCGGTGGTCTGATCGGCTTCCTCTGGTACAACACGTCGCCGGCGCAGATCTTCCTCGGTGACACCGGCTCGCTCGGCCTCGGCGGCGCGCTCGCGGGTCTCGCGATCCTCAGCCGCACCGAGCTGCTGCTCGTCCTCATCGGCGGCCTGTTCTTCATCGTCACCGGCTCGGTCATCCTGCAGCGGGCGTACTTCAAGATCACCCACGGCAAGCGCATCTTCCGGATGAGTCCGCTGCACCACCACTTCGAGCTCAAGGGCTGGGCCGAGGTCACCGTCGTCGTGCGGTTCTGGATCATCGCCGGGCTCTGCGTCGCAGCGGGTGTCGGACTCTTCTACCTCGAATGGATCGCGCGCGTTGGCTGATCGTCTGCAGGGCCTCGACAGCTGGTACTCGGACGGCTGGAAGGGCCTCGACGTCGCCGTGCTCGGGCTCGGTGCGACCGGGTTCTCCGTCGCCGACACCCTCGTCGAGCTCGGCAGCAGCGTCACCGTGTACTCCACGGACGCCCCCGCGGACAGTGTCGAGCTCCTCGAGGTCATCGGCGCCCGGTTCGTGCAGACCCCGCTCGACAGCGTCCCCGCGGCGCTGCAGGAGCAGGCGCCCGACGTCGTCATCGTGTCGCCGGGGCTCCCGCCGCACAACGCGACCGTGCAGTGGTCCGTGGCGAACAGCACCGTCTGGGGCGACATCGAGCTCGCCTGGCGCGTGCGCGACAAGGTCGTCCGTGGCCCGGTCGCCGCACCCTGGGTGACGATCACCGGCACGAACGGCAAGACCACCACCACGCAGCTCACCACCGCGATGTACGAGGCCGAGGGGCTCCGCGCCGTGGCATGCGGCAACATCGGCGTGCCGGTGCTCGACGTCGTCCGCGACCCGGACGGCTTCGACGTCCTCGTCGTCGAGCTCTCCAGCCACCAGCTCCACTACATGGCGGACTCCGGCGACGGGGCGGTGCTGCCGCTCGCGTCGGCGTGCCTGAACATCGCCGACGACCACCTCGAGTGGCACGGCTCCGCCGCGGCGTACCGGGCCGCGAAGGCCAAGGTCTACGAGCGCACCGTGCTCGCGTGCGTCTACAACGTCACCGACGAGGTCACCCGCGCCATGGTCGAGGACGCCGACGTCGTCGAGGGCTGCCGCGCCGTCGGCTTCACCCCGGGCATCCCGGGCCCCGGCGAGGTGGGGGTCGTCGAGGACGTCCTCTGCGACCGCGCGTTCACCGAGGACCGCCGGAACTCGGCGCTCGAGCTCGCGACGCACGCCGACCTCGAGCAGGCCGGTCTCGCCAGCCCGCACATGACGATGAACGTGCTCGCCGCGGCCGCCCTCGCGCGTGCCGGCGCCGTCCGACCGAGCTCGATCCAGAGCGCGGTGCAGGCCTTCCGCGCCGACCACCACCGCACCGAACTGGTCGCGACCGGCGTCGACGGCATCACCTGGGTGGACGACTCGAAGGCCACGAACCCGCACGCGGCGACGGCATCGCTGTCCGCGTTCGGGTCCGTCGTGTGGATCGTCGGCGGCCAGTTCAAGGGCGTCGACATCGACGGCCTCGTCGAGCGCTTCGGGCCGACCGCCCGCGGCGTCGTCGTGATCGGCACCGACCGGACCCCCGTCCTGGAGGCATTCGGACGACACGCGCCCGCGGTGCCGGTGCTGCAGGTCGAAGCATCGGACACTGATCAGGTCATGCCCGAGGCGGTCCGGCATGCCGCTTCGGTCGCGAGACCGGGCGACACGGTCCTCCTCGCCCCCGCTGCCGCGTCGTTCGACCAGTTCGGCTCCTACGCGGACCGGGGCGAGCGTTTCGCGGCGGCGGTCCACGAGCACCTGGGAGGCAACGCCGATGGCGACGACACCGACGGACCTTCCGACGAACGCCCGTAGCGCGCGCGTCCAGGGGGCTGCGCGCCGGCCGAACGGTGCGGTCGTCGCGGTGAAGAACGTCTTCGTCGCCGAGTCGAGCACGTTCTACACGATCCTCGGCGTGACGCTGTTCCTCGTCGTCTTCGGCGTCGTGATGGTGCTCTCGTCGTCGAGCGTCGAGCAGTACGCGGCGACGCACGACTTCTTCGGCGCGTTCACGCGTCAGGGGCTGTACGCGATCATCGGCATCCCGCTGATGCTCATCGCGAGCCGCTTCCGGGTCGCGACCTGGCGGAAGTACGCCAGGTGGATCATCGTGATCGGCCTGCTCGTCCAGGCGCTCGTCGTGCTGACGCCGCTCGGCTACTCGATCCAGGGCAACCGGAACTGGATCAAGCTCGGGACGTTCACCGCGCAGCCCTCCGAGATCCTCAAGCTCGCGCTGGTGCTCGGCATCGGCACGATCGTCTACCAGAAGCGCAACAAGCTCGACGACTGGAAGCAGATCCTCATCCCGATCGGCCTCGTCACGGCCGCCTCGATCGGCCTCGTGCTGTTCGGTGGCGACCAGGGCACCGCGATGGTGATGATGATCCTGGTCTTCGGCGCGATGTTCGTCGGCGGCATCCGTCTGCGGCACCTCGGCATCGTGGTCGGCGCGGTCCTCGTGCTGCTGCCGTTCGTGACGATGGCCTCGAGCTCCCGGTCGTCCCGCATCAGCGCCTGGCTCTCCGGCTGCACGGACACCAGCCAGTACCAGGACCTCTGCTGGCAGCCGGTCCACGGCATGTGGGCGCTGGCATCCGGCGGCGTGTTCGGCGTCGGGCTCGGCAACTCGAAGGCGAAGTGGTCGTGGCTGCCCGAGGCGGACAACGACTACATCTTCGCGATCATCGGCGAGGAGCTCGGCCTCATCGGCGCGGTCGTCGTCCTCGCCCTGTTCGTCGTGCTCGCGATCAGCATGGTCCGGATCATCCGCCTCTCCGACGACGCGTTCGTCCGGACGGTCACCGGCGGCGTGCTGGCGTGGATCATCGGCCAGGCGCTCGTGAACATCGGCGTCGTCCTCGGCCTGCTCCCGGTGCTCGGCGTCCCACTCCCACTCATCTCGGCAGGTGGTTCGGCGCTCATCATGACCCTCGTCGCGATCGGCGTGGTGCTGTCCTTCGCCCGCGAACTGCCCGGCAAGGCGGAGCTCTCGAACCGCGACCTGCCCCGAACGAACGGAGCGCTCCGGTGAGCACCTACCTCTTCGCCGGCGGCGGCACCGCCGGCCACGTCAACCCCCTGCTCGCCGTCGCCGACCGGCTGACCGAGCGTTCCCCGGAGGACACCGTCATCGTCCTCGGCACCGCAGAGGGCCTGGAGTCCCGCCTCGTCCCGATGCGCGGGTACGAGCTGCTGACGATCCCGCGCCTGCCGTTCCCGCGGAAGCCGAACGCCGCAGCCCTGCGGTTCCCCGGCGCCTTCTGGCGTGCGGTCAAGCGCACCGAGCAGATCATCCGCGAGCGGGACGTCGACGTCGTCCTCGGCGTCGGCGGGTACGCGTCCGCGCCCGCCTACATCGCGGCGAAGCGCACCGGCACGCCGATCGTCGTGCACGAGCAGAATGCCAAGCCGGGTCTGGCGAACCGGCTCGCCGCGTTCCTGACGAGCCACGTCGGCGTGACGTTCTCGAACACTCGCCTACGGCACTCCCGCGTCGTCGGGATGCCGCTCCGCCGGGAGATCGAGTCGCTCGACCGCCGCGCCAGCCGCGCGGAGGGGCTCGCCGAGTTCGGGCTCGACCCCGCCCGCCCGGTGCTGCTCGTCACGGGCGGGTCGTCCGGTGCGCGGAGCATCAACACCACGATCAACCGCTCGGCGGCGACCATCGTCGGTGCCGGCTGGCAGGTCCTGCACGTCGTGGGCGGCAAGTCCGAGATCGGCCCGAGCGACCTCGACGGCTACACCGTGCTGCCGTACTGCGACCGGATGGACCTGGCGTACGCGGCCTCGGACTTCGTCGTCTCGCGCTCCGGCGCCGGCATGGTCTGCGAGCTCACCGCCGTCGGGCTGCCGAGCGTCCTGGTGCCGTACCCTGTCGGCAACGGCGAGCAGCGGCACAACGCCCGCGACGTCGTCGGCGCCGGGGGAGCGGTCCTCGTCGCGGACCAGGAATTCGACCAGGACTGGGTGACGTTCCAGCTGCTGGGCATCCTGCAGGACCGGGCCCGCATCGCGAGCATGGCGGTCCGTTCCGGCAGCGTCGGCCACCGCGACGGCGCCGACCGGATGACCGACCTGGCCCTCGACGCCGCGCGTGAGCGCGGCACCGGCAGCACCGGCGGCACGAACGGCACCAGCACCGGCAACACCGGCGGAACGAACGGCACCAGCACCAGCAGCACCGGCACCACGGAGGAACCATGACCATCAAGCCGGACCTGACCCAGCCGATCCCGGACGACCTCGGCACGGTCCACTTCGTCGGCATCGGCGGCTCCGGCATGAGCGGCATCGCCCGGATGTTCCTCGCCGCCGGTCACACCGTCACGGGCAGCGACTCCCGCGAGACCGCGACGACCGGCCGGATGCGCGAGCTCGGTGCCGAGGTGCACATCGGCCACGACGCGAGCAACGTCGGCGCCGCGGACACGATCGTCGTCACGAGCGCCCTCTGGCCGGACAACCCCGAACTCCTCGAGGCCCAGCGCCGCGGTCTGCCGGTCCTGCACCGCTCCCAGGCCCTGGCCGCGCTGATCGCCGAGCACCGCCTCGTCGCGGTCGCCGGCGCGCACGGCAAGACCACCTCGACCGGCATGATCGTCACCGCGATGGTCGAGCTCGGCCTCGACCCGAGCTTCGTCAACGGCGGCGTGATCCAGTCGCTCGGCACCAGCTCGGCCCCGGGGAAGAGCGACCTCTTCGTGGTCGAGGCCGACGAGTCCGACGGCTCCTTCCTGCTCTACGACGTCGCCGTCGCGCTCATCACGAACGTCGACGCCGACCACCTCGACCACTACGGCAGCGAGGACGCCTTCATCGACGCCTTCGTCGAGTTCGCCGCGAAGGCGAGCGAGCGCGTGGTCGTCTCGAGCGACGACGCCGGCGCCAAGCGCGTGACGGCGGGCGTCCGAGCCCTCGAGCACGCCCCCGAGATCGTCACGTTCGGGGAGGCCGTCGACGCCGACATCCGCATCGAGCGCATCGTCGAGTCCGCCGGCGTCGAGGTCGACTTCCGCGCTGCGGGCGAGGCGCACCACATCACGCTCCGCGTCCCCGGCCGCCACAACGCGATCAACGCGGTCGGCGCGTTCGCGGTCCTCACCGGACTCGGTGTCGCACCGGCCGACGCGATCCGCGGCATCGAGGCCTTCGGCGGCACCGAGCGCCGCTTCGAGCTGCACGGTGTCGAGCGCGGCGTGTCGGTCTACGACGACTACGCCCACCACCCGACCGAGGTCGCGGCGGCCCTCAAGGCAGCCCGCAACGTCGTCGGCGACGGCCGGATCATCGCGATCCACCAGCCGCACCTGTACTCCCGCACCCGGATGATGGCCGGCGACTTCGCCAAGGTCTACGAGGACCTCGCCGACCACACGGTCGTGCTCGACGTCTACGGCGCACGCGAGGACCCGGAGCCCGGCGTCACCGGCGCCCTCGTCCAGGAGCGCTTCCACGACCAGTCGCACGTCGACTACCTGCCGGACTGGGCCGATGCGTCGGCTCGTGCCGCAGCGGTCGCGCGTGACGGCGACATCATCATGACCCTCAGCTGCGGCGACGTGTACCGGATCATCCCGCAGGTGCTGGCCGCGCTGCAGACCGACGAGGCAACGTCCCGGTGAAGCGTCCCGAGGGCTTCGACGAGCGACCGGCGCAGCCGGCCGCCGGCGTCGAGGGCGAGCGCGCACCGCGTGAGCGACGTGCACCGCGGATCCCGCGGTTGCCCCGCAGGCGCGGGGCCGGGGCGGACGACGGCCGGGAGGCACGGGTCGCCCCGGAGACGCCGGCTGCGGCTCAAGGGCCGGTCGCGTCACCCGTGTCCCGTCCCGCGGGTGGGCTGCCGGACCTGCCCGAGGTCAGCGAGACCGGGTCCGTCCGGACCGACCACGGCCCTGGGACCGACCACGACGCGGCCGCGACCGACGTCGTCGACCTGCTCACCGCCTCCAGGCCGGCCGAGTCGGCGGACGCGACGGACGACCACGAGGCGCCCATCGGTGCCGGGGTCCGCGCCGCGGAGACCGCCCGCGACGCCCGCGTCGCCCGCAAGCGGCGCAAGCTCCTCGAGCGTGCCGAGGTCCGGCGGTTCACCCGCCGCTCCCGGCACCGCCGCGCCGCGTGGGTGACCGCCGGTGGTGTGGTCATCGTGCTCGGCGTGTCGATCCTCGTCGCGGTGTACTCGCCGCTGATGGCGCTCCGGACGATCGAGATCAAGGGCACCAGCCGGGTCGACGACGCCGCGCTCCGCCAGGCGCTCTCCGAGCAGATCGGGACGCCGCTCGCGCGCCTCGACTTCGGTGCGATCAAGAAGGACATCGCCGGCTTCCCGCTCATCGAGAGCTACGTGACCGAGGAAGAGCCGCCGAACACGCTCGTCGTGACCGTCACCGAGCGGACGCCGGTCGTCGCCGTGAAGACCGGGAAGACGTTCGACCTCGTCGACCCCGCGGGGATCGTCGTGCAGTCCGCGCCGAAGCAGCCGGACACGATGCCGCTCGCCGACATCGGGTCGGCGAAGCTCGGGTCCTCCGTGTTCCGGACGATGACCGAGGTGGTGCTGGCGCTGCCCTCCACCGTGCGGGCGCAGGTGTCGGGCGTGTCCGCGTCGACCGCGGACGACGTGACGCTCACCATGAAGGACGGCTCCCGGGTCGTCTGGGGGAGCCCGGACGACTCCGACGCGAAGGCAGCGCTCCTCGACGCCCTCGTGAAGGACCACGCGTCCCGCGACCCGAAGACCGCGGTGGAGTACGACGTCTCCGCCCCGGACAACGGCATCATCCGCGCCCAGTCCTGACGCGCCTCCTCCCGACGCACCCTGCGCCGAGCGGGGGAGAATTGCGGGGCGGGTTCGCGACACGCGGCGTGGCGGGGCGACACCGCGGCGAGCACCCCCGTAGCGTCGATGCAAGCACCACACCTAGCAGCAAAGACCCTGAACTTCAAGTAAAGGTTGAGGGTTCAACCGGAGGCCGGACTGACGTGACCACGAACCACAACTACCTCGCCGTCATCAAGGTCGTCGGTGTCGGCGGCGGCGGCGTGAACGCCGTCAACCGCATGATCGAGCTGGGCCTCCGTGGCGTCGAGTTCATCGCGATCAACACCGACGCGCAGGCACTGCTGCTCAGCGACGCCGACGTCAAGCTCGACGTCGGCCGCGAGATCACCCGCGGCCTCGGCGCCGGCGCGGACCCCGAGGTCGGCCGTCGTGCCGCCGAGGACCACGCCGAGGAGATCGAAGAGGCACTCGCGGGTGCCGACATGGTCTTCGTCACCGCCGGTGAAGGCGGTGGGACCGGCACGGGTGGTGCGCCCGTGGTCGCCCGCATCGCGAAGTCGATCGGCGCGCTCACCATCGGTGTCGTCACGAAGCCGTTCAGCTTCGAGGGCAAGCGCCGCCAGTCGCAGGCCGAGAACGGCGTCGCCGGGCTCAAGGACGAGGTCGACACGCTCATCGTCGTGCCGAACGACCGCCTGCTCGAGATCTCCGACCGTGGCATCTCCATGGTCGAGGCCTTCGCGACCGCCGACCAGGTCCTCCTCGCCGGCGTCCAGGGCATCACCGACCTGATCACGACCCCTGGACTCATCAACCTCGACTTCGCCGACGTCAAGTCCGTCATGCAGGGTGCCGGTTCGGCGCTCATGGGCATCGGCTCCTCGCGGGGTGCCGACCGGGCGATCAAGGCCGCGGAGCTCGCGGTCGCGTCGCCGCTGCTCGAGGCCTCGATCGACGGTGCGCACGGCGTGCTGCTCTCGATCCAGGGTGGCTCGAACCTCGGCATCTTCGAGATCAACGACGCGGCCCGCCTCGTGCAGGAAGCCGTCCACCCCGAGGCGAACATCATCTTCGGTGCGGTCATCGACGACACCCTCGGCGACGAGGTCCGTGTCACGGTCATCGCCGCCGGCTTCGACGGGGGCGAGCCCTCGTCGCAGGTCAAGGAGCGTCGCGCGAGCTGGGTCGACCCCGAGGCCGGCGCGACCGTCCCGGTGTCCGGCGCCGGTTCCTCCGCGATCGAGGACTCCACGAGCGCCTCGCCGTCCTGGGCCTCCTCGGAGCACGAGCCGCCGGCGCAGCGCGCTGCCGACCCGGCATTCGACGGTGACGACGACGAACTCGACGTCCCCGACTTCCTGAAGTAGGGCTCTTGTCGGACGCTCGCACGAGCCTCCAGGACCGGCTGTCCACGGTCCGCGACGGCATCGCCGACGCGGCCAGGGCAGCCGGTCGCGCACCCGACGAGCTCACGCTCGTCGTGGTGACGAAGTACCACCCGGCATCCCTGGTCCGTGACCTCGCCGCGCTCGGCGTGACGGACGTGGGGGAGAACCGCCACCAGGAGGCCCAGGCCAAGGCGACCGAACTCGCCGACCTGGCGCTCACCTGGCACTTCGTCGGGCAGCTGCAGTCGAAGAAGGCCCGCCAGGTGCGCCGGTACGCGCACGTCGTGCAGTCACTCGACCGCGACTCCGTCGTGGACGCGTTCGCGCCGACGGAGCAGGAACCCGAACCACCCGTGATCGACGGGTTCGTGCAGGTGAACCTCACCGACGACCCCGGTCGCGGTGGCGTGCACCCCGACGACATCGACGCCATGGTGGAGCGGATCGCGGCAACGGGCACGATCGCGCTCCGCGGCGTGATGGCCGTCGCGCCCCTGGACGAGGAGCCCCGTCCGGCGTTCGCCCGGCTCCGCGGGATCTCCGAGCGGGTGCGGCTGATCGTGCCCACCGCGACCGACATCTCCGCGGGGATGAGCGGCGACTACGCCGAGGCGATCGCCGAGGGCGCGACACACCTGCGGATCGGGACGGCAATCACCGGAATCCGGCCGAGTGCGCCCTAGCCTCGTGGCAGGGCATCCACGAGCACGCACACCCCTGGAGGAACCATGGCCGGTCCGTTGAAGAAGACGATGGTCTACCTCGGCCTCGCCGACGAGGAACTCGAGTACGAGGACGAGCAGCCGCAGCAGCAGGCACGCGCCCAGCAGCCGCAGCAGCAGCACCACTCCTCGTCCGCCGCGAGCCAGCACGAGGCTCCCGCACCGGCCGCCGCGACGCCCGCCCCGGCGGCTCCAGCCCCCGAGGCCAAGGCCCCGCACACCCACCAGCGCGGCGCCCAGGTCACCCCGCTCCGCCGCTCGCACACGACCGCACAGAAGGCGACCCCGGTCCAGGAAATGAACGAGATCCTCACCGTCCACCCGCGCGAGTACAAGGACGCCCAGTCCATCGCCGAGAGCTTCCGCGACGGGATCCCCGTCATCATCAACCTCTCGCAGATGACCGAGACCGACGCCCGTCGCATGATCGACTTCGCGAGCGGACTGTCCCTCGGCCTCTACGGCAAGATCGAGCGCGTCACCAACAAGGTGTTCCTGCTCTCCCCGGCGCACGTCGCAGTGAGCGGTGAGGCGCCCGAGGTAGAGTCCGACATCGAGGCGTCCTTCTTCGCCCAGTCCTGAGTCGACGCGTCCCGTGGTCAACCCGACCACGGTGCGCCGCCCAGGCCCACCCGCCCCGTGCGCGGTGTCACACGGCACCGTTCACCCGAGACGAGCGAGCCGCACGTGTCCGCGATCTTCACGATCCTGTACTTCCTCCTCCTGCTGTACTTCTTCGTGCTCTGGGGGCGGTTCGCGCTCGACATGGTGCAGGCGTTCAACCGCTCGTGGCGTCCCCGCGGCGGCATGCTCGTCGTCGCCGAGGTCGTCTACTCGACGACCGACCCGCCCATCCGCGCTGTCCGCCGTGCGCTCCCGCCGCTCCGCATGGGAGCCGTGGCGCTCGACTTCGGCTGGTCGATCGTGATGCTCGTCGTCATCATCCTGATGAGCATCGTCCGGGTCATCTCCGCCGCGGTCTGACGTCCCCGCACCCGATCCGGCTGGCCACGACACGCGCCACGCCCGGACACGATCACGGATCGTGCCCTGCGTCGGTGTACGGTGGTCGGGATCGATGCCCGCTCCGGCGGTGCATCCGCACCGGAAGTCGGGCCTGGTACATTCGGGCCCAACGTTTCGGTTCCACACGTTCAGCAGTTCTATTGAGGTGACGGCAATGGCTTTGACGCCGGAAGACGTAGTCAACAAGCGGTTCCAGCCGACCAAGTTCCGCGAGGGCTACGACCAGGACGAGGTCGACGACTTCCTCGACGAGGTCGTGGTCGAGCTGCGCCGTCTGACCCAGGAGAACGAGGAGCTCCGTCAGCGCCTGCAGGCCGCCGAATCGGCGCCCAAGCCGGCCGCTGCCGCAGAAGCCGCTCCCGCTCCGACCCCCGAGCCCGAGCCGGAGCCGGCCCCCGTCGCCGCAGCTCCCGAGCCCGCGCCGGTCGCAGCCGCCGCCCCGACCACCACGGTCCCGGCGGACGAGGACACCGAGGGCACCACGAACCTCCTCACGCTCGCGCGTCGTCTCCACGAGGAGCACGTCCGCGAAGGCATCGAGAAGCGTGACGCGCTCATCGCCGAGGGCCAGGCCCAGGCAGCGCGCCTCGTATCCGAAGCGGAGAGCAAGCAGCGCCAGATCATCGCCGACACCGAGAACACGAACCGTCAGCGTGTCGCGGTGCTCGAGCAGGAGCAGCGCCAGCTCGAGGGCAAGATCGACGAGCTCCGCACGTTCGAGCGCGACTACCGCGCCCAGCTGAAGAGCTACATCCAGGGTCAGCTCAACGAGCTCGACACCTCGTCGGGCACCGAGCAGTCCGGCCTCACCCCCGCGCCGGCCTCGGCGCAGGGCTTCGGCAACTGACGTTGTCCCAGCAAGACCAACGAGCGAAGGTCAGTGTCCGCGCGATCGCGGCACTGGCCTTCGCCGCTGTCGTGGTGGTGGCGGCCGACCAGATCGTGAAGGCGCTGGTCGTCGCGAACCTGCCGTACGGGCAGGTCGTGCCGGTCCTCGGCAACGCGCTGCAGTTCCTCTACGTCCGGAACCCCGGTGCCGCGTTCTCGTTCGCGGTCAACATGACGTGGGTGTTCTCGATCGTCTCCGCTGCGGTCGTCGTCGCGATCATCGTCTTCGCACGGCGCATCCACTCCATGTGGTGGGCGATCGTCCTCGGCATGCTGCTCGGCGGCGCGCTCGGCAACCTCAGCGACCGCCTCTTCCGTGAGCCCGGCTTCGGCCAGGGCCACGTCGTCGACTTCATCTCGACGCCGTGGATGATGCCGGCGATCTACAACATCGCGGACTCGTTCATCTGCGTCAGCATGGTGATCTTCGTGCTGCTGGTGATCTTCGGGGTCAACCTCGACGGAACCAGGACGGTCTCGGACAAGCGCAAGGGCAAGGGCGGCCTGGAGGCCCGTGGGGACTCCGCCACGGACGCTGCGGCGACGGCGACCCCGTCGGTCGCGTCCACCGACGCGGCGGACGCACCCCGAGCCTCCAGTCGACCTCATGGTGACCAGCGCGACTCGCTGGGGCACGACGCGACGTGAGCGAGACGCGTTCCCTGCCCGTCCCGGACGGGCTCGCCGGTGAGCGTGTCGACGCCGCCATCGCGAAGCTCCTCGGGTTCAGCCGGTCGTTCGCGGCCGACGTCGTCGCCGCCGGTGGCGTGCGCGTCGACGGCGTGGTCGTCGACAAGTCCGACCGTCTGCACGCGGACTCCTGGCTCGAGGTCGAGTGGACCCCGAAGGAAGCCCCACGGATCGTGCCCGCGCACGTTCCCGGGATGACGATCGTGCACGACGACGACGACATCGTCGTGGTCGACAAGCCCGTCGGCGTCGCCGCGCACCCCTCGCCGGGGTGGGACGGCCCGACCGTGCCCGGGGGCCTCGCGGCTGCTGGGTTCACCATCGCGACCTCCGGCGCCGCGGAACGCGCGGGGATCGTGCACCGGCTCGATGTCGGGACCTCCGGACTCATGGTGGTCGCGAAGACCGAGCTGGCGTACACGAGCCTGAAGCGGGCGTTCAAGGAGCGCACGGTCGAGAAGGTCTACCACGCGCTCGCGCAGGGGCACCCGGACCCGACCTCCGGCACCGTCGACGCACCGATCGGACGGCACCCCTCGAGCGACTGGAAGTTCGCGGTCACCTCGGACGGCAAGCCGAGCGTGACGCACTACGAGACGCTCGAGGCCTTCCGGTCCGCGACCCTGCTCGAGGTGCACCTGGAGACCGGGCGCACCCACCAGATCCGGGTGCACATGGCGGCCACCCGGCACCCGCTCGTCGGGGACACGATGTACGGGGCCGACCCGGTGCTGGCCGCGGAGCTCGGGCTGACGCGGCAGTGGCTCGATGCGGTGCGGCTCGGGTTCGCGCATCCCCGGACCGGGGAGTGGGTCGAGTTCCAGGCGTCGTACCCAGAGGACCTGCAGGTCGCGCTCGACCGCATCCGGAGCGCGTCGGTCTGAGGCCGGGCCGGCCCGGGGCGGGCCGGGCGTGGGCGGGCCCGGGCCGGGGCTGGCGTCCCCGTGGGCATCGAGTGCGCAGTAGGTGCGCGTCAGCCGCGCTCGGGCCGCATCTGCTGCGCACTCGATCCCTGTGAGGGTGGCAGGTCCGCGCAGGGCCCGGCCCCCGGCTGATCGAGTGCGCAGAAGACGCGGCGTCGGCTGCGCTCGCGCGCCACTCCTGCTCACTCGATCGGGGCTACCTCGTGGACGTGGACGCGGGCACCGGCGTCGGCATCGGCGCTGCCGGTTCGGCCGCGGCCGGCTGACGGCCGGGCAGCAGGAACGCGAGCACCGTCGCGAACGCGGTGATGCCGATCGCCCACCAGAACGCCTGCTGGAACGCCACCGCAGCATCGCCGCCGGCGACCGCACCCGCGAGGACCACGGCGAGCACCGCGGTGCCGAACGCCCCACCGAGCTGCTGCGCGAGCCGGGTGATCGTGCTCGCGTGCGGCATGTCCGGGCGGTCGAGCCCGACGAAGCCGACCGACATGATCGGGATCATCACGGCTCCGAGGCCGAGCCCGCGGACCACCAGGACCAGGGCGATCCACCACTGGTTCGTGCTGCCGTCCGCGAAGGCGAACGGGATCGTGGCCACGAGCACGACGGCGAACCCGACGACGGCGACGACCCGGGCGCCGATCCGGTCGGTCATGCGGCCGGCGAGCGATCGGCTGAGCAGCGAGCCGACGCCCTGGGGGATGAGGAGCAGCCCGGCTCCGAGCGCGTCGGTCCCGCGGAGCTCCTGGAACGACAGCGGCAGGAGCAGCATGCCGCCGTAGAGCGCGGCGCCCATCAGGAACATCAGGGTGGCGGCTGCGGCGAGCGGACGGTGCCGGAGCAGTGCCAGGTCCACCAGGGCTGCGCTCCGTCGGCGGGTGGCCCAGAGCACGAACGCGACGAGCAGGACGAGCCCGGCGCCGAGGGGTGCCCAGACGTCGAACCGGGCGAAGCCGTCCGTCCGGCTGGCGTTGCTCAGGCCGAACAGGATCCCGACGACGGCGGGGGAGAGCAGCACCAGGCCGACGACGTCGAGCCGCGCGGTGCCGACCGGACCGTCGGCGGGCATGAAGAACCACGCGAGGACGAGGCCGGCGACCGCGAACGGCACGTTCACCCAGAACAGCCACTGCCAGTCGGCCGCGCCGAGTATCAGGCCGCCGATGACCGGTCCGAGGATCGGCCCGAGTGCCGTGGGCAGGGAGGCGATCGACATCAGCTTGCCGATGTTCCGCCCGCCCGCTGCCTGCATCAAGAGCGTGGTCAGCAGCGGCATCATCGCGCCGGCGCCGATGCCCTGGACGATCCGGAAGCCGATCAGGCTCGTGGCGTCCCAGGCGAGCGAGCACAGGACGCTGCCGATCAAGAACACGACGAGCGCGCTCATCCAGAGCCGCCGCCCGCCGATGCGGTTCTGCAGCCAGCCGACGATCGGGACGGTGACGCCCATCGCGAGCAGGTAGCCGGTGCTCACCCACTGGATGGTCTCGACGCTCGTGTGCAGGTCGCGGCTGAGGGTGTGCAGCGCGACACTGACGATCGTCGAGTCGAACAGCGGTGCCATCGCGCCGACGATCAGCGCGACGGCCAGTCTGGTCAGGTTCTTGTCCATGATGGAGATACGCTCCCGTTTCTTGTTGGCGTCACCGTACTGCCGCGCGTTAAGATACGCAAGTGGATCTTGCGAAGACGAGACGGCGCGGTGCGGAGCTCGAGGCGGCACTGCTCGACGCTGCGTGGCAGGAGCTCGAACGGAGCGGTTACGCGTCCCTGACGTACGAGGCGGTCGCTGCCCGCGCGGAGACCTCGAAGCCCGTGCTCTACCGGCGGTGGCCCACGAAGGTGGACCTCGTCCTCGCCGCGCTCCAGCACGCCGGGCTGTTCGATCGTCGTACCGTGCCGGACACCGGGACCCTGCGGGGCGACATGCTCGCAGCGCTCCGGGACTTCAACGACGCGCGGTCCGGGTTCATCACCGTGATCAGCCTCTACCTGTCGAGCATCAACGCGGACACCGGGCTGACCCCCGCCGACCTCCGCGCACGCCTGATCGGGGACCGGTCGAGCGTCGGCCGGGTCTTCCTGGAGCGTGCGGCCGCGCGGGGGGAGATCCCCGCACGCGACTGGCCCGACGGGCTCACCACGCTGCCGTCCGACCTGATGCGCCACGACCTCGTGATGACGCTGAAGCGGATCCCGGACACCCGCGTGCTGGAGATCGTCGACGACATCTGGCTGCCGCTCGTGCGGTGAGGAAGCGGTGAGGAAGCGGTGAGGAAGCGCTGAAGGAGCGATGCGGAGGCGCGGTGAGGGAGTGCCGCGGCGTGTCTGTCCGCGGTCGCGGTTAGGCTGTTCGAGTCCCGCAGCAGCTCGTACGAACCGGAGGTTCCGTGGCGGATTCCGACTCCTTCGTCCACCTGCACGTGCACAGCGAGTACTCGATGCTCGACGGCGCGGCCAGGCTCAACGACCTCGTGGCGGAGACCGCCGCGCAGGGCATGCCGGCCGTGGCGGTGACGGACCACGGCAACATGTTCGGCGCGTTCGAGTTCTGGAAGGCCGCCAAGGCCGGCGGCGTCAAGCCGATCATCGGGACAGAGGCGTACATCACGCCGGGCACCCACCGCTCCGACAAGACCCGTGTGCGCTGGGGTGACGGCGGCGGGGACGACGTCTCCGGTGCGGGTTCGTACACGCACATGACGATGTTCGCCGAGAACACCGCCGGCATGCACAACCTGTTCCGGCTGTCGTCGAAGGCCTCGCTCGAGGGCTACTACTTCAAGCCCCGCATGGACCGCGAACTCCTCAGCGAGTACCACGACGGCATCATCGCCACGACGGGCTGCCCCTCCGGTGAAGTCCAGACGCGCCTGCGCCTCGGCCAGTACGACGAAGCGATCAAGGCCGCGGCGGACTTCCGGGACATCTTCGGCAAGGAGAACTACTTCGCCGAGATCATGGACCACGGCCTCGAGATCGAGCGCCGGATCATGACGGACCTGATCCGCCTCGCGAAGGACCTCGGCCTGCCGCTCGTCGGCACGAACGACCTGCACTACACGCACTCCCACGACGCCAAGTCGCACGCGGCACTGCTCTGTGTGCAGTCCGGCTCCACCCTGAACGACCCCAACCGCTTCAAGTTCGACGCCGACGAGTTCTACCTGAAGACCCCGCAGCAGATGCGGCACGTCTTCCGGGACAACCTCGAAGCGTGCGACAACACGCTGCTCATCGCCGAGCGGTGCAACGTCGAGTTCGACACCGCGGCGAACTACATGCCGAAGTTCCCGGTGCCCGAGGGGGAAACCGAGCACAGCTGGTTCGAGAAAGAGGTGGCGAAGGGCCTCGAGTACCGCTACCCCGGCGGCATCTCGCCCGAGGTCCAGGCGCGCGCCGACTACGAGGTCGGCATCATCAACCAGATGAACTTCCCGGGCTACTTCCTCGTGGTCGCCGACTTCATCAACTGGTCGAAGGACCACGGCATCCGCGTCGGCCCCGGTCGTGGTTCCGGTGCCGGCTCGATGGTGGCGTACGCGATGCGCATCACCGACCTCGACCCGATCCGGCACGGCCTGATCTTCGAGCGCTTCCTCAACCCGGACCGCGTCTCGATGCCCGACTTCGACGTCGACTTCGACGACCGGCGCCGCGGTGAGGCGATCAAGTACGTCACCGAGAAGTACGGGTCGGAGCGCGTCGCGCAGATCGTCACGTACGGCACGATCAAGGCGAAGCAGGCGCTGAAGGACTCCTCGCGCGTCCTCGGCTTCCCGTTCGGCATGGGCGAGAAGCTCACGAAGGCGATGCCGCCGCCCGTGATGGGCAAGGACATCCCGCTCACCGGGATCTTCGACAAGGACCACCCGCGCTTCAAGGAAGCCGTCGACGTCCGCACCGTGGTCGAGACCGACCCCGAAGCGAAGACGGTCTTCGACACCGCGCTGGGTCTCGAGGGGCTGAAGCGCCAGTGGGGCGTGCACGCCGCGGGCGTCATCATGTCCAGCGACCCGCTGATCGACATCATCCCGATCATGAAGCGGGAGCAGGACGGCCAGATCGTCACGCAGTTCGACTACCCGGCTTCGGAGTCGCTCGGCCTGATCAAGATGGACTTCCTGGGGCTCCGGAACCTCACGATCATCAGTGACGCCCTCGACAACATCAAGACCAACCGTGGGATCGACCTCGACCTCGAGACCATGGGCCTTGAGGACCCCGAGGCGTACGCGCTCCTGCAGCGCGGTGACACCCTCGGTGTGTTCCAGCTCGACGGCGGCCCGATGCGTGGCCTGCTGCGCCTGATGAAGCCCGACAACTTCGAGGACATCTCCGCGCTCATCGCCCTGTACCGTCCGGGCCCCATGGGTGCGAACTCGCACACGAACTACGCGCTCCGCAAGAACGGCGAGCAGGCGATCACGCCGATCCACCCGGAGCTCGCCGAGCCCCTCAAAGACATCATCGGCACGACCTACGGCCTGATCATCTACCAGGAGCAGGTCATGGCCATCGCGCAGAAGGTGGCCGGGTTCTCGCTCGGTCAGGCGGACATCCTCCGTCGCGCGATGGGCAAGAAGAAGAAGTCCGAGCTGGACAAGCAGTACGCCGGCTTCGAGAAGGGCATGCTCGACAACGGCTACTCGGCCGCGGCGATCAAGACGCTGTGGGACATCCTGCTGCCGTTCTCCGACTACGCGTTCAACAAGGCGCACTCCGCCGCGTACGGCGTGGTGTCCTTCTGGACCGCCTACCTCAAGGCGCACTACCCGGCCGAGTACATGGCGGCGCTGCTGACGTCCGTCGGTGATGCCCGCGACAAGCTCGCCCTGTACCTCAACGAGTGCCGCCGGATGGGCATCAAGGTGATGCCGCCGGACGTCAACGAGTCGATCGGCTTCTTCGCCGCCGTCGGTGAGGACATCCGATTCGGCATGGGCGCGATCCGCAACGTCGGCTTCAACGTCGTCGACGACATCGTGAAGGCCCGCACGGAGAAGGGCGCGTTCGAGTCCTTCCACGACTTCCTCCGGAAGATCCCGATCTCCTCCGCCAACAAGCGGACCGTGGAGTCGCTCATCAAGGCGGGTGCCTTCGACGAGTTCGGGGACAGCCGCCGTGCGCTCGTGGAGATCCACGAGGGCGCGGTCGAAGCCGCGGTGAAGGTCAAGCGCGACGAGGTCCACGGCAACGTCGGCTTCGACTTCGACTCCCTGTTCGCCGAGGTCGCCGAGGAACAGCCGTCGCTGGCGGTCGTCTCGCAGGTGCCGGAGCGTCCGGAGTGGTCCAAGCGCGACAAGCTCGCGTTCGAGCGCGACATGCTCGGTCTCTACGTCTCGGACCACCCGCTCGCGGGGCTCGAGATCGAGCTCGCGAAGCACCAGTCGATCACCATCGCCGACCTCATCGCGGCCGACGACTCGGTCGAGGGGGAGACCGTCACGGTCGCCGGACTGTTGACGAGCGTGCAGCACCGGGTGGCCAAGACGAGCGGCAACCCGTACGGCATCGTCGACATCGAGGACTTCGGCGGCCAGATCGGCGTGATGTTCCTCGGCAAGACGTACCAGGAGTTCGGGCCGTCGCTGGTGGCCGACTCGATCGTCGTCCTCCGCGGTCGCGTGAACGTCCGCGACGACGGCAAGGCGCTGCACGCGGTGAGCATGTTCCAGCCGGCGCTCGGTGACGTGATGGGCTCCGGCCCGCTCACGCTGTCCCTGCCCGAACGACAGGCCACGACGGAGACGGTGACCGAGCTGGCGGCGGTGCTCGGCCGGCACACGGGGGAGACCGAGGTCCGGCTGCGGCTGCTCAAGGACGACGTCGCCCGGACGTTCGAGCTGCCGTTCCCGGTGAACCTGACGCCCGACCTGTTCGGTGAGCTGAAGAGCCTGCTCGGCCCGCGCTGCCTGGTGTAGCGCCCGCGATGGACGACCGTACGATGCCGGACGCCGCTGCCCTGGCGGCGTTCGGCGTCGCGGGGTCGCGGCCCGAACGGCTCGCCGGCGGCCGTGGCCTGACGTGGCGCGCCGGGGACGTGGTCCTGCGGCCGCACGACGGCGCGGAGGAGACCGACTGGCGCGCCGAGGTCCTCGCGACGCTCGGGCACACGGCGGCGTTCCGCACGCCCCGGCCCGTCGCCACCACCGATGGCAGCTGGCGGTCGGGGCGCTGGGAAGCGTGGGAGTGGCTGCCCGGCCGCGCCGACGAGACCCGCGTCGCCGACGTCATCCGCGCGGGCACCGCCTTCCACCGGGCGATCGCGCACCTCGACCGACCTGCCTTCCTCGACCGCAAGGACAACGCCTGGAGTCACGCCGACCGGATGGCCTGGGGCGAGGCCGAGCTCCCGCCGGACACGACGCTCGACCGGCTCGCGGCGGCGTTCCGCCCCGTCGAGTCACCCGCCCAGCTCGTCCACGGCGACCTGCTCGGCAACGTGCTCTTCGCCGAGGGCCAACCGCCCGCGATCATCGACTGGCCGCCCTACTGGCGTCCCGCCGGGTTCGGCGCGGCGGTCGCCGCCGTCGACGCCGTGTGCTGGCACGGGGTGCCGGTCAGCGCGCTCGACGCGCTCGGCGACGGCATCGGCGAGTGGCGCCAGCTGCTCGTCCGCGCCCTCATGTTCCGCATCGCCACCCTGCACCTGCTCGGCTCGTGGGACGCGACCGGCGTCGCGACGCACCGTCCGGTGGTGGACGCGCTGGTCTGACGGCCTGGAGGCCCGGTGCGGGCCCGCCACGGGCCTCCCGTCCGGTGTCCGGTCACGTCTCGTTTGGACCTGGGCTACGAGGCAGGGCGGTAGCGCGCCATCGCGCTCCGCTGCGGGGCGAAGCGTTCTTCGAAGTCGCGCTCGTTCGGGACCCACACGTCTCGCCAGAGCGACTCGTGACGCCTGCCGAGCCGCGCATCGCGCGCCATGCCCCGCTGTGCGGCGACGTCGAGCTCGACGTCACACCAGCCCGTCACGTCGAGGCTCGGGAGCGTGTCCGGATGGAACAGCCCGATCAGGTCCACGACCAGGATGTCGGCGCTGGGGAGCGGCTCAGCGGGACCGAGCGACCTCGTGGTCCAGTCGAAGCGGTGGAACACGCCGGGTTGCGCGGCCCGGTGTGGTGCGAGGACCGTATCGAGCAGTCGTCGTCGGTCGACACCGTCCCAGTCCGTCGACCGCCGATGGGATCGCACCGGGTCCAAGAAGTCGTCACCACGGATCCGCACCGCACCTGCGAGCTCCGCCGCGAGGGTCCTGGCCAGGGTGGACTTGCCGGACCCGCAGTAGCCGGAGATCCCCACCACGAGCGGGTGTCCCAGGTCACGCTGACGCGCCCGGATGAGGTCGACCAGGCCGGTCTGGTCCATCGGCGACTCGACGTCGATCTCGTCGTCCAGCACCAGGTCCTCGGCGTTCACGCCCCGGATGCCCCAGTTCACCTTCGGGGTCTCCGTGATCGTGATCTCGACGCTTTGCGGCGAGATCCCCGCCTCGGACTCGATGCGAGCGAACAGCTCACGCACGAGCGATCGCTTCGTGGCGTCGCTTGGGCCATGACGACACAGTACCGAGGGGGGTTCGCGGAACTTTCGGCGGTCGTCGGCCAGTCGCTCGACCGGGAGGCTCGGTGCGGGCCCACCACGGACGTCCCGTCCGAAGTCCGGGCACCCGATACCGTGGTCCCGTGGCGAGCCAGGACCAGTACGACGCCCTGTGGGCTGAGGGCCGAGCGCGCATGGTCCTTGGCGATCTCCGACCCGACCGGACGCCGACGGATGGGGACCCACGATGGGGGCTCAGCCTCGTCCTGCTCCCGGCCGAGGAGACGGCGCGACGCCTCGCCGGAGTCACGTCCGAGCTGGACGCCGCGTACCGGGGCGGACACCACCTCTACGGGGTGGCGGACCTGCACATGACGATCACGAGCCTCGAGCCGTACCGGGATCGGATCGCGCCGGAGACGGTTCAGCACTACGTCGACGCGATCGATCGTTCGCGCGACCTGCTCGACGTCCGGTGTCGCCTGCTCGGCCTCGGTGGTTCGGCAGCCGGTGTGTTCGTCCAGGGGTTCGACGACGACAGCCTCCTTCCGATCCGCGTGCGGATGCGGCAGGCGGCTGCCGATCTGCACGGTGGGACTGCGCCCCCGATGGCGTTCGTCCGGGACACCGCGCACATATCGCTCAGCGTCCACCGGCAGGCGGGGCCCGAAAACGCAGCCGTCGCCGTCGTGGAGCGATCGCGCCGGCGGGACTTCGGCGACCTCCAAGGCTCTCGGGTCGCGCTGGTGCGGTACCGCCCTCGGGTCGGCTCCATGGGAGTCGAGATGCTGCACACCGTCGGTTAGGGAGCGGACAGGCTCTTGTGCGCAGCCCGTCGGTTGTACAAGGTGGTCGGATGACGGGGATCAGGAACATCGCAGTCGGGTTGCCGGTCAAGAGCAGTCATGTCCTGCTCTCCGAGTCGACGGACACCGTCCGCGGTCTCGTGTTCCACCGTGCCGTGGGTGGCGGCATCGAGTTCGGCGAACGCGCGGACGAAGCGCTCCGGCGTGAGTTCCGGGAAGAACTCGACGTGGCCCTCTCCACCGTGACACTCCTCGGCGTCATCGAGAACATCTTCGAGTTCGAGGGTTCCCCTGGGCACGAGTACGCGCATGTCTTCGCGGTGCAGTCGGAAGAACTGGACCGTGTCCCGCTCAGCGCGGAACTCGTCGTCCTGGACGAGGGCAGTCCGGTGCGGTGGGTTCCGCTCGACACGGAAACACCGGTCTTCCCGGAGGGCATCCTCGAGATGCTCACCGCGGCCGCCGACGCCGACGCCGACGCCGACGCCGGATGACCATCAGCGCTGGAACGATCCTCCCGGAAGCGACCTGATGCCCGGGCCGGCCGTCGAAGTGCCCGAAGGACTCGTCCGCGCGACGACGAACCGCGAAGGATCCGCCGGTACGGCGTGGCTCGCGGAACTGCCGGCGATCATCGGCGGCCTGCTCGACCGGTGGGGGTGCGAGCTCGACGGCGCCCCGATGCACGGTGAGGTCGCGATCGTCCTGCCGGTGCGGCGGGGCGAGACTGCCGCAGCGCTCAAGGTGTCGTTCCCGCACCCCGGCAACCGCAGCGAGCCGGACGCGCTACGCAGCTTCGGAGGGAACGGCGCCGTCCGACTCCTCGATGCCGACGCCGACTCGTTCGCGCTCCTGATGGAACGTGCTGGTCCCGACACGCTCGAGTCGATCGGGACGGCGGAGGAGGCGATCGAGACGGCCGGGTACCTGGCTCGGCGCCTCGCGGTTCCCGCAGGGCCGGCCACACCGGCGCTCGCGGACACGGCCGGAGGGTGGGAAGCGGAGCTCGATCGGCAGGTCGCACTCCTGCCCGGTGTCCTGTCCTCCGCGGTGATCGAGCGGACGAGGAGCACCATCCGGCTGCTCGGGGGCGACACGACCACGACGATGCTCCACGGGGACCTGCACTTCGGGAACGTGCTCAGCGCGGAGCGTGAACCGTGGTTGGCGATCGACCCGAAGGGCTGGCGTGGCAGCGCTGCCTACGACGCGTTCACCGTGGTCGCGGGGAAGCGCGAGGGACTCCGTGACGCTCCCGACCTCGGTCGGGTGTTCCGCGACCGGATCCGCCGGTTCGCGGACACGGCCGGCGTCGACGCTGCGACGGCGCTCGCTTGCGTGCAGGCGCGCGCGACGAGCTCGTACCTGTACCAGCGGCTGCAGCCGGGGGACTGGTTCGAGCTTGAGCTGCTCGAGTTCGCGGTGAACCTGAGCGACTGATCGCCTCGCGTGGAGGGGGTGCGGAGCGGTCAGCCGCGTCCGGTGATCGAGCGGATGCGCGCCACGATCCGGGGGTTCCGTGCGCCGAAGGTGAGGGCGGCGAGGCGGCGCATCGAGACCTGGGCGCGGTGCACGAGGAGGCCGGTCGCCTCTGCGATGTCGGTGACCGCGTGCCAGCGGGCGCGGAGGGCGGTCGGGTCGATCTCGGTCCGCGCGGCCGTCTCGATGGCCTCGACGAGGGACTTGCCGTCCTGCCAGGGCAGGGTCTCGTTCTCGAACCGCCGGAGGATCCGGTCGATGGCGTTCGCGCGGTGGTGCGTGACGGCCTGCGACCACCGGACGTCCTGCGGGATCGGGTCGACGAGGACCCACCGCGGGGCGTTGGCGTTCAGCATCGACAGCTGGCCGAAGGTGGTCAGGGCGCCGAGCGCGACGGCGACGTCGAAGATCTGGCGGGGACGGCCGCCGACGGCGATGAGCGCGCCGGGGAACGCCTGACGCGCTGCGCGGAGCTGCGAACGCGCGACGATGAGCGTGATGACCATGTGCTCGGGCGCGGCGGCGAGGACGGAACGGACGCGGGTCACGACGGCACCGTCGACCTCGGCCGGCAGGTGCAGCGCCGCGCGGACCGCGTCGTCGTCCGGCAGGAACGCGTCCGCGAACACGTCGACGGCGTCCCGGTAGCGGCTGAGGAACAGCGCGATCGCGCCGCCGTAGAACGGGTAGCGCTCGAGCAGGATGCGCTCGTGCTCGAGGCGGAGGGTCGGGCCGCGGTCACCGCTGAAGCTCGTCGACCCGGTGTGCAGGACGAGGGCGTGGTTCGCGAGCGCCGCGGTGTAGCCGTGCTCGTTGATGCGGAGGCAGAAGTCGTTCTCCTCGCCGTAGCCGGGGGAGAAGACCTCGTCGAACAGGCCGAAGCGGTCGATCGTCTCGCGGCGGATGAGGAAGCAGAAGCCCATCGCGACCGGCGCCAGTGAGAAGCGGGGGAGCAGGTACTTCACGCGGCCGTGCAGCTCACGGGTGCGCCGGGGTGCGAGGTTGGCGCGCGGGTTCCGGCGGGCGTAGGGGAACGACGCGATGGTGGCGTTGTCGCTCCGCGCGCAGACCACGCCGATCGAGTCGTCCTCGGCGAGGACCGCGGTCATCTCGTCGAGGAACCCGGGCAGCGGGACGGTGTCGCTGTTCAGGAGCAGGACGTCGTTGCCGGTCCGGTCGAGTTCGAGGACCGCACGGTTGCAGTTGCCGACGAAACCGAGGTTCCGCTCGTTGCGGGTGTACTCGAAGCCGGGGTGGTCGGCGACGAGCTCGAGGAGCCGACGCTCGATGGTGTCCACGTTCGGTCCGACGTCGTTCGCGAGGAGCACCCGGTCCACGGAGAAGTCGACGGTCTCGAGCAGGGCCTCGACGCAGCGTTCGAGCCCCGGCAGGTCGTCGTAGACCGGCACGACGATGGTCACCGGTCGACGGTCAGCGCTCATCGACGTGCCAGCTTCCGCATCACGACGCCCGGACGTGCGAGGACACGACCGACCAGGCCGGAGCGCGACCGGACGCGGCTCGCCAGCAGGCCGACCGCCGCACGGGCGCTCGTCGCACCGAGCGACGCGTAGGCACCGGGCAGCTCGAACCAGTAGCGCGCGACCTGGGGGAGCCGGTAGCCCTCCGTGCCGACCAACGCGACCAGACGTTCGATGGCGGCCGCGTTGTCGCGACCCGCACCGACGACGGTGGCGAGACGGTCCGGAGCAGCCGCACCGTGCCTCCCGGCCGAATCGGGGTCGGCCGCGTACGCGGCGAGAGCGTCGGCGAGACCAGCCGTGTCGTCCGCGTCGAACAGGGCGCCGGTGACACCGGGCTCGACGAGCTCGGCGCTGCCGCCCTGGCGGGAGGCGACGACGGCGCGGCCGAGCGTCATGTACTCGGCCGTGGTGCGGCCGAATGCCTCGATGGTGGAGGGGGTGACGCAGACGTCGGCGGCGTCGATGAAGGGCGCGGTGTCGCGCTGCTCACCCGCGAAGACGACGTGGTCGGCGACGCCGAGCGCGCGTGCGCGGTCGGTGAGGCGCTGGTCCTCGCCGGGGTGCTTCCAGCCGCCGACGAAGCAGACGCTCGCCGTGACGCCGCGCTCGCGCAGCGCTCCGAGCGCGTCGATGACGCGGTGCTGGCCCTTGGACTCCTCCACGCGACCGACGACCGTGATCCGGAGGCCCGGGTCGTTCTCCGGGAACGGCGTGACCGTCGGCGTGTCGGAACGGGTGCGCAGCAGCCGTTCGGCGTCGACGATCGGGTAGGCGACGGAGAGCTTCTCGGCCGGGATGTACTCGGCGAGGTGGTCGCGCATCGCCTCGGAGTTCGTGATGACGGCGCCGGAGAAGAGGCCGATGTCGCCGAGCGTCGCCGCGCGACCGGTCTGGAAGTGCAGCCCGTGGTCGAGGTCGCCGTACTCACGGACGAACCAGGCCTGCGGGATGCCGAGGACCGCGGCAGCGAACGACGCCCACGGTGCGACGAGGGTGTTCGTGACGACCAGGTCGGGGCGGTTCCGCTCGTACTCGGCGATGATCGCGCGGACGGCGGCGTAGTCGACCGTCGCGAACGCGGCTCGTTCCGCCGCCGGAGCCGGCTGCGGACTGGGGAGCGCCCACCCGCGGAACCGCAGCGCCTGGTAGCGCCAGCCGCGCTCGTCGAGGGCTTCGATGAACTTGCCCCTGGGTGCCTTCGTGATGAACGACGGGGTCATCGAGGGGTCGAGTGACTGCCAGTCCTCCACGAACCGGATGAGCGACCGCTCAGCGCCGCCGAGACTCACGGGCGCTGTGGAGTGGTTCGCGAAACTGACGAGCACCCAACTACTCTACAAAGGATTCCCCAATCGTTCTCCAACCAGCCACCCCCAAGTGCGGGGTGGCATACATAGACGGTCGCGAGGCGCTCGACATACGTGTGCGAGAATGTCTCGTCCTGATCCTGATCGGGCCGCCTCGTCCTGATCTGATCGGGCCGCAAGGGCGCGCCCCGGAGGAGCTGTAACCGAAAAGCATGTCCTACCTCAACGAACTCGTGTCGTCCCGCGAGCTCCTCGCGAACCTCACGGCGCGCGAGGTCAAGGGAAAGTACCGCCGTACCGTCTTCGGTCAGCTGTGGTCCCTGATCAACCCGCTCGCGACGATGCTGATCTACACGATCGTGTACTCGTTCATCTTCCGGGCACGGCTCGAGGTGGGCGACCCGAGTGGGCTGAACATCTACCCGCTGTGGCTGATGTGCGGTCTGCTGCCGTGGATCTTCGCGCGCAACGTGATCAACTCCGGGATGACGTCGATCGTCTCCAACGGGTCGCTGATCAAGAAGGTCTACTTCCCGCGGATGACGCTGCCCCTGGCGGCGGTCGGGTCCTTCGGCTTCACGTGGCTCGTGGAGATGGGCGTGCTCCTGATCGTGCTGGCGATCGCCGGCTCGAACTTCTGGCTGTACCTGCCGCTCATCGCGCTGACGATGGTGTTCCTCGCGATGTTCGCCGCCGGGCTCGGCCTGATGCTGTCGATCATCAACGTGCACTTCCGCGACATGCAGCACCTGGTCGGGATCGGCCTGCAGATGTGGATGTACCTGTCGCCGATCATCTATCCGCTCTCGCTGGTGGAGGACGCCGCGAACAAGTCGGGGCACTCGTGGATCATCCACGTCTACAAGCTCAACCCCATCGAGCGGTTCTCCACCGTGTTCCGCAACCTGATGTACGACAACCGGATGCCGAACTGGACCGATCTGGTCGCGTGCGCTCTGGCGGGATGCCTCTCGCTCGCGCTCGGCTACTTCGTGTTCTCCCGCAACGAGAAGAAGCTGGCTGAACTGCTGTGAGCGATGCTGCCGTCACCGTCGACCACGTGTCGAAGCGATTCCGTATGTACAGCGAGCGCAACGACTCGCTGAAGAGCATGGTCATGCGCGGCAAGAAGTCCGTGCACGAGGACTTCTGGGCGCTCAAGGACGTCTCGTTCGAGGTGCCCCACGGCACGACCTTCGGCCTGATCGGCAAGAACGGGTCCGGGAAGTCCACGTTGCTGAAGTGTCTGGCGAAGATCCTCTGGCCGGAGCAGGGCTCCATCACCGCCCGCGGCAAGCAGGCGTCGTTGCTCGAGGTCGGGTCGGGCTTCCACCCGGAGCTCTCCGGGCGCGAGAACGTGTTCCTGAACGGGTCCATCCTCGGCATGAGCCGGAAGGAGGTCACCCGGAAGTTCGACGAGATCGTGTCGTTCTCCGGCGTCGGCCACTTCATCGACCAGCCCGTGAAGAACTACTCGTCCGGCATGTACGTGCGGCTCGGGTTCTCCGTCGCCGTCGCCGTCACGCCGGACATCCTCGTTGTGGACGAGGTACTCGCCGTCGGTGACGCCACGTTCCAGAAGCGCTGCCGTGAGAAGTTCAAGGAGATGAAGGCAGAGGGACGCACGGTCATCCTCGTGTCGCACTCCATGAGCACCGTCAAGGACATGTGCGACGAGGTCGCGTGGTTGAACCGTGGCGATCTCCAGATGATCGGCAAGACCAAGGACGTCGTTGACGCGTACAACAAGACCGTCTGATCCATCCGCACTGCTGCACATGAGCCCCGGCCCGTTCACGGACCGGGGCTCATGTGCATCAAGCGAGCAGTTGATCGAGGTCGGTGCGGTTTGCGTCGAAGTCGAAGTCCCATGCGGAGTTGAAGGCCTCGGATGAGAACTTCCCGGCCGGATGCTCGACGTCCGGCCGGGACCAGAAGTAGTGGATCTCGTCCGCGAGGAGCGATGCGATCAGGTGCTCGTTCCGTCCGGTGTTCGCCTCGTGCGAAAGCACGATGACCTTCTCGAGGTGCTCGGCGAAGATCATGTCGTACATACCGGCCCCGGCGAAGCCGGCGACGACAGCGGCGTTACCGACAACGTGAGCCCTCTCGTCGGCCGCCATCGTGTCCACGTCGACGATCTCGAATCCGTTGTCGGCGAAGTAGCGCTCGACGTCTTCGCGGTTGCGCGGGCCGGGGGTCTCCGGCGTGGACTGACGAGTCACGAACACCTTCCGCCGGTTCTTGCCGTCCGGAGTGACGAGCGCACCGCGGAGGTGCTTCCAGACGTCTCGATTCACGGGGTGGACGTAGTGGCGGCCGCCGTTCTGCCATGCCTGGGAGGCGCTCACGAACCGGTCGACGGTGACGTTGCGGTGCTCCCATTGGATGTCCTCGGGCGCGATCCCGTAGGCCTCGAGGACGGTCCGCTCGAACGACGGGTCCCAGCCGGCACTTGGAGTTCGGTAGAGCGCGCGGAGGGACGGGTCGCGCTCCTTTGCTTCCTTCCATCCCCAGAGCTTCGCGAGTGACTCCGTGATGAAGTGGCCCGCGTCGCCCGGGACAGCGCTGGTCAGGTCGTAGAAGGACCCTTCGAGGTGTGCGCTCTCTTCGTCCCCGGGGATGAGCGCGGCGACGAGGTCGTTGAAGTTCCTGAGTCGATCGTTCCAAGCGCGCCATGGGTGCTTGAAGGAGCTCGGCAAGACGGTTGCGCCGTTGATCGCGAGCATCGCGTCCTTGATCTGTGTCGCTCCCCGGAACTCGCGGAGCGTCAGTTCCGGGTACCGCATGTCCTTCGACGGGATCCGGTGATCCGACATGGTGCCATGGGACATCACGCTGAGTGTGCTCTTGGCCGTGCCCGCGGGGCGAGAGCCGAGCAGACGAACGTTGTTCGCACCAAGGCGCGTCGGGAGGATGCGCATCGCGTCCTCGTCCTTGACCTTGACGAGGTGATCTCGGTTCTTCTCCGTGACCGAGTACCCGTTCGCGTCCTTTGTGACACCGACGGACGCTTGGAGTTCCGCGATCTCAGCGGCGCCGATCCGACGTGAGGTCAGCGACTGGACTGCGGCGTCCCACACCGTCTCGACCGGTACAACTGGGGAGATGAACGAGCCGCCCTCGGCAATGTGGAAGAAGAAGCGCTGCCAGCGCTGCAAGCGGTCCGCGAGCGTCTCAGCCTGCTCGTCGATCACGGCAGCTACCGGACCGACCGACGCGATGTATTCGGTCATCGCGTCGTTCGTGCTGGCCTCGACACTGTTGACGCCTTCGAGGTCCAGCATCGACTCACCGGTGGTGATGACATGGAGGCGGAACTGGAAGGCGGTGCGCCACTCGGCGAGTGACTCGACGGTGCGCTGGCCAGCGATCACGATGACGGGACGCTGGAGGTCCCGCAGTGCTTGTACGTGATCACGGAAGAAACTGTCCGAGTTCGACTGCCGACGACGCCATCCGCGGGCCTTGCCCGCCCCGACTGCAACCATGCACAGAAGGCTATCGGACCGCTGGGACCCGTCTGTCCATCAGAGGATCAATCCCGTTGACGCTTGAGTGCCGAAAGTCGATCGGCGATCTTCGTGATGCGCCTCTCCCGGTACCGCTGTACTTCGGAGCGGAACTGACGTGCGGCAGTCCGCCAATCGTTTCGTTCGCGTTCGGCAACGTCGAGCTGGTTCTGCAACTGAGTACAAACCTCCTGCACGCTCCGGAGCTCTTCGCGGCGCGAATCGAGTTCTGCGCGAACCGATCGGATCTCGCTCTCTCGTTCGACGACGATCTCGTTCGCTGCCGTCAACCGCTGACGTTCCTCCCGGAGCGACTCCGCTGCCGCTCTGTGAGTCGACTCAATCAATTCCTCCTGCCAGAGCAAAACTTCTTCAACTCGTCCCCTTGCCGACGCCTCGTCTCCGATGAAGTGCGAAAGAGACCGCGACGGCGCCGGCGCTCCCGGCCCCTCGGGGTCAGCGAGCGCGACGAAGCGCGTGGGTTCGACCCCGCTCTGGGGCGGTGCCTTGGCATCACCGACGATGCCGTCCCACCAAGAGACTTGATTGGTCTTCCGCTCAGCGCTCGCGGACGTCACCGCTTGTTGGTGAGCACCGGCCTCGATCGTTGTGGAGATGAAGTCAGCAAGCAAGCCAGGGTCCGACAGGAGCGCGGCAGGAAGGATCAGGTCAGCGGCCCCGTACTGGCGAGCTGCACCACGCATCCGATTCCAAGTGTAAGCAGTGTGCGCAAGACCGAACGGAACGAGGCCGATCTGACCGGAGAACACGATTGGGTGATAGCGAGTCGACAGGGAGAACGCCGAAGCGGTCATGACATCTAGCACCGCGCCGGACCGAAGCAGCGGGAGTTCAACGGCGTGCGAGGACCGGGCCGCGATCGAGTTGTGCGAGACGACATCGTCCTTCGAGATCCTGGGGTCGAAGGACCCGGCATGTGGGACGAGGACCGGAGTGCATCCGGTCCTCTCAGCCACCGCATCGAGCGCAGAAGCCACCTCGTCGAAGTAGCGCTCGATGTCGTTGTCGTCGTCGATCCATCCGGGGCGCTCGAAGCTGGCGACGAAGTATCGATCGGGGAGCAACGACCGAACGACGGCCGGCGCATCCTCCCGGGCGAGCAGCAGGGCATCATCGCCCGTGTACGCCACAGTCTCCGGGTGTTCCGTCAACGACAGTGCCGTCTCGAGAGACGTTCGCTCCCGAACTCCGAAGCGGCGAGAGGAATTGATGATCTCCCGGATCACCGGGACATCGGCCGGCCGGTAGGTGGCTCCGAGCGACTGGCTCGTGACGAAAACGGGCCTTCCGAAGTGTCTGGCGACGCGTACGAGCGCGAGTCGCTCGTAGAGCTGATGTACGAAGGTGCTCGTGAGGTTGCCGCCGCCCGCGATGAGCACGAAATCACTGTCGTGTACGGCGTCGTAGACGCTGTCCGCGGGGCCCTCGCCGCGGGCGTATCCGTCGAGGGGAGCGAGCACCTTGTCGAGGTGACTGTCGTGCCAAGCACGCGGCCAGCGGAGTTTGAAGTGGAACCGAGAGACGGCTGAGGTCCCGTGAAGCGCGGAGGCAACGTCGGCGTCAGCTGCGATCAAGGTGACCTCATCGACTCCGCGGAGCCGGAGCTGCGTGATGGCTGCCTCGGTCATTGCTTCGTCGCCGACGTGGTACAGGTCGGGCCAGCCGATGTCGCCCATCACGACCGCGCGGAGTGTCACGACTGGCTCGTCTCGACGCTCGAGCGCGTGACCGACGGTTCAAGTCGAGCCGGATGGGACGAATCCGGAGCGAGGCTCTGACTCAGGACGCGGCGAAGGGCAGGGCCGCCTCGTCGCTCCACGAGGAAGTGGACGCCAAAGGCCAGAAGGAGCGCCACCGCTGTTGCCAAGAACAGCGCAGGTATCCAGCCGAGCTGCTGCGTGTGCTCGATGACCACCCAACCGATCTGTTCATGAAGCAAGTAGAGCGGGTACGTCAATGCCCCGAGGAACGAGAGCCACCTCCAGCCCACTCGCCGGAGTGGACTCATCGTGACTACCGCTACGGCTGCAAAACAAAGCATCACGCACGTGAGCGCGGCCATTGACGGGACGCCGCTGCCCGTCGTCCCGAGGATGCGTTCCGCAGCTTCTGGCGCTGAGGTGGCGAAGGCCATCAGGAGATCTGCGCCCACGGCAAGCCAGCGGAGCGTCGAGTGGCCGTTGCGGACGATGAGGAAGAGCATCATTCCGCCGGCGAACAGTGCAGCGTACTGCCAGACCAAGATGTACGCGACGAAGTCGAAGTGGGTCTTCTCCGCGATGGCTGCCACGACCGGCCATAGGACGGCGAAGGCGACGAGCCGTCGCTCCGTCATCCCGATGAGGATGAAGACTGCCATCAGCGCGTAGAAACGCATCTCTACCCACAAGGTCCAGTAGACCCCGTCGACGTGCGGCACAGCGAAGGCCTCCTGGGCCATCGTCAGGTTGATGAGGACGTCACTCGTCGAGATCCAGTGCGCTCCGTTGATGACGAGGACTCCCGCAGTCACGAGCACACAGGCCCAGTAGGCCGGATAGAGGCGCGAGACTCGAGATGCGACGAACTGGTGCAGGGGACGACCCCAGGCGGTCATGAGGATCACGAAACCGCTGATGACGAAGAACAAATCGACACCGAACACGCCGTACTTCGTGATGTCGAAGACCTCTGGTGCTCGGGAAGCCACGGGCGTTTGCCAAGCATCGGTCTCCCGAGCGGTGAAGTGAAAACCAAGCACGGTGAACGCGGCGACGAAGCGCAGCCCGTCGAGCATCGCGAAGCGCGGTGCTTTGGGTTCGCGTGCGCGACGTCGCGTCATCGCCGGCGGGGAGGGCTCGACCATGCTGTGAAACACCTTCGCTGGAACGTTCAGGGGGTGAGACCCAGCACGGCGCTGCGAACGACAGCAGGTCACCGGATCGGATCCTCGTTGATCCTAGAGGCCGACGGACACCGTCGGTCGCGCACTGCACCGCGAGGATGGCTCGACCTATGCGCGGGTTTGGGTAGAGTGCTAGCGCCCGAACGCCATCTCGATAGGGGAGCACGTGCCCGCCAACCGACGTCCGTTGATCAGCGCTGTGGTCCCCACCTACAACGTCGCGGATTACCTTCCCGCCTTCCTCGATTCGATCGAGGCCCAGACATCCGACATGGCTTCTGTCGAGATCATTGTCGTCATCGACGGTTCGCCTGACGACAGCGCGAGCATCGTCCGCGAGTGGGCATCGCAGCGTTCGCTGAACGTCAACATCATCGAGCAGGAGAACAAGGGACTCTCTGGTGCGCGGAACACGGGTCTCGCCGCAGCACAGGGAGAGTGGGTGACGTTCCCGGATCCGGACGACGAGCTCGACCCCCAGTACTTCGAGGAAGTCGAGAAGTTCCTTCGCCTCCATGGGCGTGCGGATGCACTGCACCCGGTCAACCTGGCCGCGGCGCACCAGCTTCGACTGACGCCCGCTGGTGAGATCGTCGACAACCACCCGCAGCGAACGCGTTTCAAGCTGGGATCGCGAATCGTCGACATGGCGGTGGAGCCGATCATCCAGCTCTCCGTCAACTCGTCCTTCATCCGCGTTGACCTCCTCCGTGAGAAGGGCATCGAATTCGATGGGCGAGTTCGACCGACGTTCGAGGACGGGCACCTGACTGCTCGCTACCTCCTGGAGACCGGGAGCCATCATCTCGGGCTCATGGCCTCAGCGAAGTACCGATACCGCCTGCGGGGAGACGGGAGCTCGCTCGTCGAAGGTGGCTTCAGCAAGCCCGAGAAGTACACGAACCAGGTGGAGTTCGGCTATTTAGATTTGTTGGAGCGCGCCACGGCGCAGCTCGGGCATGCTCCACGCTGGCTCGAGAACACAGTGCTCTACGACCTGCACTGGTACTTCAAGGGTGAGCAGTCTGTGCATTCGACCACCGCGAGCGCACCACCCGAGACTCTCCCGCGCTTCCACGAGCTCGTCGAACGCATACTCAGCCTGCTCTCCGACGACGCCGTGCGGAGCTTTGACGTCACCGGCATGGAGTTCGCCGTGCGTCATGCGCTGATGTACGGGTACGACGACGTTCCGTTGCGCCACGACTGGGTCAAGCTGTCGGACGTCGATGAGCGCCGACAGCAGATGAAGGTCTCGTACTGGTTCACGGGACCTGTGCCGGAAGAGCGGTTCGAACTCGACGCCGAAGACGCCGGGCCCATACACGAGACGGTGCGCGACTACACGTTCTTCGGCCGCGTGCTCATGCGAGAACGGCATCTCTGGTTCCCGCGCGGTCGGCGCTTGGAGATGTGGCTCGACGGGCAGAAGGTGCACTTCACCCGGTGGAACCAGAACGGTCACCCCGACGCGCTGACTCCGGCGCTCATCGACCCGCAGATCCGTGCCATCCGGCGCCGCGTTCGCGCGGACTTCTCTCCGTCCACGGGGCTGAAGGCTCATGCTCGGGCACGAGCCGGCAAGCTCGTTCGAGACCTGCGCAACAAGTGGTCTGACAGAGGGATCACCGACGAGGCCATGCAGTGGCTCGTCCGGAGCCCGAAGATCCGCCGCCAGTTCGAGCACGCCTGGGTGTTCATGGATCGAGACACCGATGCGAACGACAACGCCGAGCACCTGTACCGGTGGGTGCGGAAGAACCGCCCAGAGGTCAACGCCTGGTTCGTACTCCGGCGGGACTCGGCGGACTGGGACCGACTCGAGCGCGAGGGCTTCCGACTTGTCGAGCCGAACACGACGCGTTGGAAGCTCCTGCTCCTCCACGCTGACCACCTTGCGTCGTCCCACGCGGACCACTACGTGACCGATCCCCTCGATCGGCGCCGGTACGGTCGTCATGCCTTCCGCTTCACGTTCCTCCAGCACGGTGTCATCAACTACGACATGTCTCGGTGGCTGAGCTGGAAGGGGTTCGATCGGTTCGTCACAACTACGCGCGCTGAGTTCGATGCGATCGCCGGACACGGTCCGTACTCGTTCTCGTCGCATGAGGTCGTGCTCACGGGCCTGCCCCGGCACGACGCGCTCCAGCAGAAGCGCGAGGAGAGCACGGTCCGCGACCTGATCGTCATCATGCCGACCTGGCGGCAGTGGCTCCTCGGGGACCGTATCGGCACGTCGAACGACCGTAAGCGGATTCCCGACTTCCGATCGACCGAGTACGCGCAGATGTACGAAGCGCTCCTCAATTCGGAAGAACTCGCCGAGCTGGCTCGTGAGACGGGAAAGCGAATCGCGTTCATGCCGCACCCCAACGTGCGTCAGTACCTTTCCGAGTTCGAGCTCCCGGCCCACGTCCAGCTGTTCAGCTTCGCCGACCAGAACGTACAGGACGTGATCGCTCGTGCAGCTGCCTTCGTCACCGACTACTCCTCGCTCGGTTTCGAAGCTGCGTTCGTCGACGTGCCCTTGACGTACTTCCAGTTCGATTCAGAGCGGTTCTTCGACGGAACGCATGTCGGGCGACGCGGATACTTCGACTACGAGCGCGACGGGTTCGGACCGATTGCTCGGGACGTGCCTGCGGTCATCGCCTCGATTCGAGAAGCCGCCGCAAACGACTGGGAGTCGCCGCGTCGCTATCGTGACCGCACGGCCGCAACCTTCCACACTCGCGACGGTGGGTCGTCCGAACGGGTCTTCCAAGCGATGCTCGGCTTGGATCGCCCCGAACACGCTCACGCCGAGGCTCCGCTCGCCGTCACGGTCGAGGAGGACGAATCGGCGACCGAGACGGACCAGCCGGCCGCAACGCAGTCGTGAGTCGCTGAACGAGCGGGGACGGACTCGTGATCTCAGTCGTGGTGCCCGCGCACGACGCCGCTCCCTGGATCGAGCAAACACTCGAGAGCATCCAGGCGCAGGCGGTGCGCGCATGGGAGGTGATCGTCGTCGAGAACGGTTCGGGAGATCGAACGGCTCCTATCGTCAGTGCTCTGGCAGCGAAGGACGATCGAATCCGGCTCGTTCGTTCCAACGCGACGACTGCTGCGGCCGCCCGAAACGAGGGCATTGCGCTCGCTACCGGCGAGTACCTCGTCTTTGCGGACTCCGACGACCTCGTCCCGGACGGCGCCTACAGCGCGATGCTGGCCTCCCTCGAGGCGAGCGGCTCCGACATGGTCATCGGCGACCACCTCAAGTTCTCCCCGACGGCGACGTGGAGTCCCACGAAGCGGTGGTACCCCTTCGACGCCGCGCGCACCGGTCTCGCACCCGACGAGGTCCCCGAATTGCTGTCCGGGCGCGCCTGCTGGAACCGGATGTTCCGGCGCTCGTTCTGGGACCGCGCCGAGCTCCGGTTCCCGGAGATCCCCAGCGTCGACGACATCGAGCCGATGACCCGGGCGTTCGTCGCTGCGGAGACCATCGACGTCATCCCGGACTGCGTCTACCTGTACCGGGATCGCGGGGACACGTCGTCGCTCTCGCTCCGCGATGATGCCGACACCACGATCCGGTACCTCGAACAGGAACTCCGCTGCGCCGAGCTCGTTCAGGACCGTGCAGCCCTCCGCAGAGCACACGCGGAGGTCGTCCTCGACGCCGATGGCTGGGCGCACCTCAGTCGCTTCCTCGCGACGGCCCCGGACGAAGCCGCAATCGGCACCGTGTCCGCGGCGTTCGATGACCTGGTTGCCGTGATCCCCATCGACGGCATCGATGCCGTGGCACCGGTCCGTCGCGCGCTCTGGATGCTCGTCCTCGCCGGGCGTTGGACGGAGGCTGGCGCCTTCGTTCGGGGTTCGCGTTCGGATGACGCTGCCGGGCGTCTGGATACGTGGATCCAGGCCGTGCTCACCGCGGGAACGTCGCAGGCGCACGGAGCAGACGTCGGACTCCTCGTCGAGCAGGGACTCGTTCCGGCGCTCATCAACGACGCCGACGCCGTCCCGGAGGCGTGGCTGGCCGAGCGCGTCGAAGCGCTCGCGTCGCTGCCGTTCGGAGCGCGGGATGCCGCAGAACCGGGCCTCCGCGCTGCGATGGTCGACGCGCTCAGGCGTGGCGACACGAAGTCCGTGGCCGAGGTGTCCCGGCTCCGCCGGTTCGTGCCGCTGGTGGTGAGTCGCGTGGAACCCACTGCCGAAGGGCTCGAACTGAGCGGGACCCTGACCGGGGACGTCGACGTTCCGACCGTGAGCATCGTGCTGCATGCCGGCGGCATCCAGTCCACCGCACCGATCCGGGCGGGGGAGGCCCCGCGCGCTGACGGCAGTCGAGCCTGGTCCGCACGCATCAGTGCGGATGGACTGGACGACGGCCGCTACACCGTGTCGGTCCGGGGAGAGCGCTCCTCGGAGCTGCTGCCCGTCGTGACGGCGAGGATGCCGCTCCCTCCGCTCGACGCGGAGTTCCCGCTGCAGCCGCTCGCGGATCGGAAGAACGGCTGGCGCTTCCTCGTCGACCGACGTCGACCGCCGCGCCGCGGGCTCGCCGGCGTGCTCGGGCGAGTCGGACGCCGACTCCGCTGACCTCAGGCCGCGCCGGCTCCGGCTGCCGTGCGGATGCTGTCGAGCAGGTCGGCATACCGGCGTGAGAGGGCGAACGGAGCGAGACGGCGGCTGAACGCCTCTGCCGCTGCGCCGCTGGCCGGAGATTCAGCGTCCGCCTCCACGATCGCAGCGAGCGAGGACACCGGCTCACGTGTGTCGAACCACCGCAACCAGTCCTCGCCGTCGAACTCGGCTCGCAGGTGCGGCTCGTCCGGGATGACCGCCGGGACCCCGAGGGAAGCCGCCAGGTGGATGCTGCCGGAGTTGAGCACCTGCCGGTACGGGAAGACGGCGAGGTCAGCGGCGCGGAACCACCGCTGGACGTCGGAGTCCGGGACGTAGTCGTACGAGCGGATCGTCCGCACGTCGTCGCCGATCAGGTCGTCGAGTGCCGCACGGTCCTCGTCGCTCGTGCGTCCGGCGAGCAGCAGGACGGGACGGGCGTGGGCGGGGACGCGGGACACCGCCTCGATCAGCACGTCGAGTCCCTTGTACGGCCGGATCTGCCCGAAGAAGAGCACGGCGTGTCGGTCGTCCTCGAGCCCGAAGGACGCCCGGGCGACGGCCCGTGACGACGACGCCGGGTACACCCCCTGGTAGCTCGGGTGCGGGATGTGCACGACCTTCGCCGGGTCGAGCACGTAGTGCTGCTCGGTGACGGAGGCGGTGGCTGCGTTCAGCACGTGGATCACGTCGGCGGATTCTGCGAGCCACTGGTTCAGTTCGAGTTCCAGCGCAACGTGCCGGGCGTCGTGGGGGAGCACGTTGTGGATGGTCCACACCAGACCCGCCCCACGGGAGCGAGCGTCGTCAACCGCGTGGCGGAAGCGCTCGAGCCGCTCCGTCGCCTCGGCGAGCGTGTCGGCCCGCTGCACGATCGGCGCCGTCCAGTGCATGTGGAAGACGTCCCCGTCGCCGAGTCGGCCGAGGTGCTGTTCCAGCTGCTCGAGCCGCAGGCTCTCGAGGACGTTCCAGCCCCGCGCTCTCGGGGCCAGGAGCATGAGGTTCAGGTAGGGGTTGTCGCGGTAGGCGGGGAACACCGCGAGAGATCGAACTGCCACGGCCCGATCCTAGGGCGGAGGAACGGCGGGGTGCCTCGTGAACTGGGGTGGCCGCGGGACTTCCGTTCCCGCGGGTGTGACAGAGAATGGTCTGGTGGGGTGGCTTCGGAACGCGATGATCGGTGCTGTCGTCGTGGTGGCAGCCGGTGCGTCCATGGTCGCCACGCGTCCCCCCGTGGCCGAGGCAACGGCGACTGACGCCAGCCGCACCGACGTGCGTGTCGCCGTGGTCGGGGACTCCCTCAGCGCCGGACGGTCACGCTTCCTGGGCAACGGCCTCGACGACGAGAGCTGGATGACGTACGCGAACGGCGACGGCATCGAGTTCGCGGGCGGCTGGGCGCGTTCGGGGGCGACGCCGGACGAGATGGCGGCCGCCGTGCAGCCGGTGCGGAACGTCGACGTGCTCGTGGTCCTCGCGGGGACGAACGCCGTCCGCGTCGGACGGACGGTCGCTCAGGAAGAGCAGGCGTACCGCACGATCGCGCGCGTCGTCGGCGCTCGCGAGGTGATCGTCTCCGCGCTCCCGCCGTACGACTGGAAGGCCGCCGAGGCACTGCGGTACAACCGGGAGCTGCAACGCTTCGCGACGAACAGCGGGTGGACCTGGGTCGATCCGTGGGTCTTCGCCCGATCGGGGAACGGGTGGGCCGCCGGCGTGAGCGTCGACGGGACGCACCCGGCCGGTCCTGAGCAGTACCAGCGACTCGGGGAGTCGTTCCGGCGGATCATCCTGGAGGACGTCCGCACGAGGGCGCCGTTCCGGGTCGGACGCTGACGCGACCGTCGGAGCGGCGAGGGCGAGCAGGTCAGTCGAGCATCGTCACGGCGTACTCGACCTCGTGCAGCACGGAGCAGAAGTGCTCTCCGTCACGGTCGATCGCGTCGTGCTTCAGCATGACCGTCCCGCACACCGCGCAGTGGGTCGTCCGGGACGACTTGATGGCATCGGTGAGGAGCGACATAGGAGCAGCGTGCTCCGCGCAGATGAACAACGCGCTACAGCAGCCTTGGAACGCGATGAACGTCCCAGCAGCATCGGCCTGGGACGTGACGAAGGGTCAGTGCTGCGCGAGCGCTGCGACGATCGACGACACCGGACTCGCGTGGTCGAACACGACCGCGAACTCCCCGTCCGGAACCGCCTGACCAGCACCCAGCCACACCGCGTTGACCGCGCCGGGCTGCGGCACCCACGGCGCCCCAGCGGCGGCTGAGGACCCGGACCCGACCCACACGGTCACCTCGTCCAGCCCGCTTGATCCTCGGTACCAGGACGACGGCGCGTCGACCTGGACGTCGTGCCCGGCGGACCGGAGCGTCGACGCGAGGTCCGACACGTCGGACGCCCGCGATCCGTCGTGCTTCACCGCCACGCGGAGCGGCGCGGAGTCACCCCGCACGATGACCGGCCGCGACGACCGCACCATCACCCGGTGCCCCTTCGGCAGCCCCGGCTCGACGCCGAGGTACTCCAGCCCCGCGGCGGCGTACCGGGCAGCGGCATCGGCCGCGGGGTAGTGCCCGCGCCACCGCTCGTCGAACAACCGGCGGTTTTCGATCCGGGCATCGTCCCGCCCCGGCGAGCGGCTCTCGTGGTGCACGACGACGGAGGACGGCACGACGACGAACGCCGAGCCGGCAGGGGAGGACGACAGCGCCCGCAGGCACAGGTCCACGTCCTCGAGCCCGTTCGCGTAGACCGGGTCGAACCCGCGCCAGCGCAGCAGGTCGGCGACTCGGAACGCAGCGGCGGCGGCCGTGATCGCCGAGAACCGGCGCGAGGAGGCAGGGGCGGACGGGTCGAGCGCCCGCTCCGCGTCGTACCGCGGGTGGTCGCCGAGGAAGTGCCACGGCAGCACCTTGTCGCCACCGAAGACGGTGCCGGCGGCCTGCACGACTCCGTCCGGGTAGACCAGGAGCGGTTGGGCTCCGAGCACCGACGGGTCGGACAGTGCGTCGACGAGGGGCCGCAGCCACCCGGACGCCACCTCGGTGTCGTTGTTGAGCATCACGACGGTGCCACCGGTGGACCACGCGAGGCCCAGGTCGCTGCCGAGCGCGAAGTTCCGGTTCCGGTCCTCGCGGTGCAGCTGCACGCGCGGCTCGTCGGCGAACCAGGCGCCGAGGATCGCGGACACCGAACGCGGTGACCCGTTGTCCACCACGACGACCTCGACGCGGTCCCCGTCGGCGTCGGCAGCGGTCAGCACGGCCGACACGGCCCGGCGGGTCATCGTCCAGTCCCGGAAGACGGGCATCACGATCGACACGAGCGTGTCGTCGCGGACCGCCCCGGCGAGGGCGTCCCAGTCGATCCGGTGCGGCGCGAGCGCCACTTCCTGCCACGACGCGGGCTGCGCGGAGGACACCCGCCGGGCGTCCCGCACGTTGTCGTAGTCGACCCCGAGAACGGGCACGTAGCGCGGGACACCGAACCGGGTCCCGATGCGGAGCAACCACTCCCAGTCGATCCAGCGGCGCAGCGCCTCGTCGAACGGCCCGACGGCGGCCACCACGGAGCGCCGGACGACGACCGCGTTGAGGTCGATGAAGTTGCCGGCGAGCAGGTCGTCGAGCGTGCCGTCCTCGCCGCGGTACGTCTCCACAGGAGCGGTCGCGTCGTCCGCGTTGTTCGCGCCGACCATCCGCACGCCGGTGTGCACACCGGACACGTCGTCGTCCTGCAGCAGGGCAGCGACGGCGGCCGCCAGGTGGTCCGGCCGCCAGGTGTTGTCGGCGTCGAGGAACGCGACGAACTCGCCGCGGACGGCCGCGAGCCCGGTGTTGCGTGCGGCGCCGGCGCCGCCGTTCTCCCGCTCGACGAGGCGGATCCGCTCGTCGGTGGTGGCGCGGTCGCGGACGAGGTCGGGGGTCGCGTCGCCGGAGCCGTCGTCGACGACGACGAGCTCCCACGACCGGTACTGCTGCGCGAGCACGGAGTCGATCGCGGCACCGAGCACGTCGGCGCGCCGGAACACCGGCATCACCACGGACACGAGCGGCGTCTCGGCGTCACGACGAGCGGCTCCGGTGGCGTACCGGGCGAGCACCTCGTCGGTCGGGGGTCCGTCCCACGTGCTGCGGTAGCGCCGGCGGGTCCGGTGCTGCGCGTCGGCGAACGCGCGGGCAGTGCGGACGGCTGCGTCGCGTGCGGCGGCCCAGGTGGGCGCGTCTCCCGGTCGGCCTGGAGGCACGGGGAGCGTGGTCTCGCCGGTCGCGTTCCGCACGAAGTGCCGGAGTGCGTCGAGGGTGGATGCCGGACGCTCCGCGCTCGGCAGGGTCGCCGCGTAGATCCCCGCATCGAACAGCGGACCGGTCGCGAAGAGCTCCGGCCCTTCCTGGTGCAGGGCGTCGTACCAGGACATCCGGGCGTCGGGCTGGTGCTCGCGCATCCACTCGTGCTCGACGAGCGGGGACAGCGACAGGCCGCGCTGCCCGTCGTTGTGCACGTAGAAGGAGATCGCCTCGTCGTCGGTGGCGAAGCGGCGCCCGGTCTGGGCCTCGAGGTACGCGCGGTCGACGATGCCGAACTCGGCGATCCGGCGAGCCCAGCGATCGAGCCGGTCGGTGACGGTGAGGGGCTTCTCCGGGCCGCGGCCCAGTCGCGCGAGCTTCCGTGCGACGCGGCCGAGCCCGTTCTTGTCGGCCATCAGCGACGACCCGGCAGCCGACCCGCGACCTTCGCGATGGCCTGGCCGGTCCGGAACGACCGGCTCGTGCGGAGCTCGTGGAGTTCGCGCCGGAGCCGGACGACCTCGTCCGCGGCACCGGCGTCCGCGGCCTCGGCAGCGGTGACGTCGAGGGGGAGCAGCGCGGCCCAGCGGCGTTCGACGGCGGCAGCGCGGTCGGCGAGCGGAGCGGTGACCGCCGCGGCGATGGCCGGACCGGCGTCGACGAGTTCGCCGCGCGGCACGACGACGTCGGCATGCGCGTCGACGAGCGGGGCGACGGCATCGGAGCCGGCACGGTGCGCCGCGGAGGACCACGGGGTCCACGGCTCGGGGGACCGGACGACGACGATGTGCAGCGACCTGCGGTTCGCGAGGACGACCGCTGCGGGCGTCGGGTCCACGAGCACGGTGACCGTGACCAGGTCGTCCGCGTTCGGGGCACCGGACGTGAGCGCCCATCCGGCCGGGGCCGGCACGCCGGAGGGGAGCCGGGCCTCCAGGCGGTACCCGTCCCCGAAGGCGGCGTCGAGCGCACCGACCAGGCCGGCCGTCTCCTCGACGTGGCGGAGGTCCACCGCGACCCGGCGGACGGTGCCGGCGGGCACCAGCGCGTCCGCGAAGCGCTCCGTCGCCGTCATGCCGTGCCGCTGGTAGGCGGCGACGGCGTCCGGCAGGAACGGGTAGCGCCGCTCGAGTTCCCGCTGGTGGGCGGCACGGAGGGCGTTCCGGTTGCCGGAGAAGCTCTTGCCGCCCGCGTGCAGGACGAGTGCGCGGTTCGCGATCCGCGACGACCAGCCGTGCGCGGCGATGCGCAGGCAGTAGTCGTTCTCCTCGCCGTAGCCGGGGGCGAACGCGTCGTCGAACAGGCCGTGCTCCGTGATGAGCTCGCGGCGGGTGAGGAAGCAGAAGCCCATCGCGACCGGCATCACCTGGGACACCGGCAGCAGCGGGGCGATCTCGGACCAGACGGCGCGGGTGCGCTCCTCGGTGCGGGCGGCACCCGGCGTGGTCAGGCGGTAGGGGATGCTCGCGATCGTGGCGTTGTCGCTCCGGGCCGTGACGACGCCGGTGTGGTCCTCGTCGAGCACCTCGAGCATCGCCTCGAGGAACCCGGCGGTCGGGACGGCGTCGCTGTTGAGCAGGAGGACCGCGTCGCCGCCGGTGTCGAGTTCGGTCACCGCGAGGTTGCAGGTGCCGACGAAGCCGAGGTTCTGCGCGTTGCGCTCGTACCGGAACGCCTCCATGCCGGCCGTGCGGTCGAGCAGCGCGCGCTCGATGGTGTCGGCGTCGGGGCCGCAGTCGTTCACGAGGAGCACGCGGTGGTGCGTCGTGTCGAGGTGTTCGACGAGGCCGTCGACGCACCGCAGCAGCGACTCGAGGTCGCCGTACACGGGGACGACGACGAGGACGGATCGGGTCATCGGGCGGACTCCTCATCGAGTTCGGTCGCGAGCGCGTGGATCGCGCGCTCCAGGGTGCCGCCGAGCGCGCCGTCGGCGAGCGGGGCGTAGCCGGTCGGTCCCTCGGCGAGGACCCGGCGGACGGCGTCGGCGACGGCGAGGCCGAGCGAGCGGGCGTCGGCGGGGACGGCCGCGAGGTTCGGGTGCAGCGCACCGCGGGTGTCGCGGAACTCGTTCGTCACGACGCGGGCGCCGGAGATCGCCCCGTCGAACGGCGGGTGGCTCGGGTGCGGGCTGTGCTGCAGCGAGAGCACGACGTTCGTCGATGCGATGAAGCGGAAGTAGTCGTCCCAGGGCATCGTGCCGTGCGAGACGAGCTTGACGGCACCGCGACCGCCGTCGAGCTCCACGTCGCCGTGCAGTTCGCCGGCGGAGTGGAACTCCAGGCGGACGTCGTCGTCGGCGAGCTCCTGCACGGCCACGCGGAGCGCCGCGACGCCGAGCCGGAAGAGGTTCCGGTGCTTGCTCGGGCGCCCGTAGAAGAGGACCCGGACCACACGGTCCTCCGCGGGGCGACGGGCGTCGGCCACGCGCTGCAGGAGCTCCTCGTCCAGGTGCGGCGCGAAGGTCAGCGCCTCGGGGACGTCGATGCCCTCGACCTCGGACAGGTAGCGGCGGAGCGGCTCGGAGTTCACGACCATCCGGAAGCCGGCGCGGTACGTGGACGCGGCGACGGCGTACTCGGTCGACCACGGGCTGAAGCCGGGCTCGTAGTCCTGCACGAGGTACACGACCCGGGCGCGGTCGATCACACCGGCCGTGACCGCGACGTCGATCGCGTGCGCGGTCTTCCAGTGCGTGGCCATCCACACGTCCTCGGCGCCGAACACGGTGTCGAGGACGTCCTCGCGGCGGACCACCCGGACGCCGGGGCGCCCGTCGATCCGGGTCTCCGGGAAGCGGTCGGCCACCAGGGCCTCGGCGGCGGCGATGCTGTTGCCCGGCGTCGTCCAGCGGACCATGACGACCCGGACGCGGCGGTCCAGGCGCTGCCCGAGCGCGACCGCGGCGGCGAGGGCGGTCTGTACGCCGGCGAACGCGGCGCCCTCGCGGAGCTCGTCGACGACGAGGACCACCTCGGGCGCGCGGGCCTCGGTGCGGATGCCGGCGATCGCGAGGCTCGTCTCCACGAGCCCCTCGAACGGCTGCGCGGACCGGGGCGCACGGTCGCGTTCGCGTCGGGCGACACCGACGTCGACCCGGGACACGGTGCGCCCGAGTCGCTCACGGATGTCGTTGCGGTAGTGGTCGTCGCGCAGGTACCGCTCATTGACACGGGCCAGGTCGGCGACGAGTCGTCGGGCCTTCTCGAAGTTCATCGATGCTCACGTTACCGGGCGGCACTCCTGCCCTCGGTACGCTGGGGGCCTCATGATGCAGCGAATCGACCTCCGCCGCGGACTGCCCGCCCGCGCCGAACTCCTCCGACTCATGCCGCGCGCCGCCGGGGACGTCTCGCACGCGGTCGACGCCGCACGGGTGCTCGTCGAGGACGTCCGCGCACACGGGGCGGCAGCGCTGCAGGAGCAGGCCGAGCGGTTCGACGGGGGAGCCCCCGAGAACGTGCGGGTGCCGGCCGCCGAGATCGCCGCCGCGGTCGCCGGCCTGACGCCGGAACTGCGCGAAGCACTCGACGAGGCGATCCGCCGCGTCCGGGCAGCGAGCGCCGCGCAGGTGCCGCCCGCATCCGTCACGACCCTGGCCGACGGCGCCGAGGTGCACCAGCGCTGGCAGCCGATGCGCCGCGTCGGGCTCTACGTCCCCGGCGGCAAGGCCGTGTACCCGTCGAGCGTCGTCATGAACGTCGTCCCCGCGCAGGTCGCCGGCGTCGGGTCGATCGCACTCGTGTCCCCGCCGCAGCGGGACCACCGGGGAGCGGTACACCCGACGATCCTCGCCGCCGCCGGGCTCCTCGGCATCGACGAGGTCTACGCGATGGGCGGTGCCGGCGCGATCGGTGCGCTGGCGTACGGCGTGCCGTCGATCGGGCTCGAACCCGTCGACCTGGTCACCGGCCCCGGCAACAACTACGTCGCCGCCGCGAAGCGCCTGGTGCGCGGGGTGGTCGGCATCGACGCCGAAGCCGGCGCGACCGAGATCCTCGTGATCGCCGACGACACCGCCGACCCCGCGTTCGTGGCCGCCGACCTCATCAGCCAGGCCGAACACGACGAGCAGGCCGGCAGCGTGCTGGTGACGACGTCGGCGGCGTTCGCCGATGCGGTGGAAGCCGCCATCCCGGGGCAGACGGCCGTGCTCGGGACCGCCGTGCGCCTCCAGACCGCCCTGGACGGACCGCAGTCCGCCGTCGTCCTCGTCGACTCGCTCGCCGACGCGGCCACCGTGAGCAACGCGTACGGACCGGAGCACCTCGAGATCCAGACCGCCGACGACGACGCGGTGCTCGCCGACATCGACGCCGCGGGTGCGGTGTTCGTCGGACCGAGCACGCCCGTGAGCCTCGGGGACTACCTCGCCGGCTCCAACCACGTGCTGCCGACCGGCGGCCAGGCGCGCTTCGGGTCCGGGCTCTCCGCGTCCACGTTCCTCCGGCCGCAGCAGGTGATCCGCTACACGGCGGACGCCCTCGCCCAGGTCGCGCCGCACATCGTGGCGCTCTCGACCGAGGAACAGCTCCCCGCACACGGGGCCGCCGTGACGGAGCGTGTGAACCGATAGCCTGGGGCCGACATGTTCTGCCCCTTCTGCCGCCACCCGGACTCCCGCGTCGTCGACTCCCGCACCAGCGACGACGGCACCTCCATCCGTCGACGCCGCCAGTGCCCGAACTGCGGTCGACGTTTCTCCACGACCGAGACGGCGTCGCTCAACGTCGTCAAGCGCAACGGGGTGCTCGAGCCGTTCTCGCGGGAGAAGATCATCTCCGGCGTGCGGAAGGCATGCCAGGGGCGACCCGTGACCGACTCCGACCTCGCGGTGCTCGCGCAGCGGGTGGAGGAGATCGTGCGGTCCTCCGGCGCCAGCCAGATCGAGGCGAACGACATCGGGCTCGCGATCCTCGACCCGCTGCGGGAGCTCGACGAGGTCGCCTACCTGCGGTACGCCAGCGTGTACCAGGCGTTCGACTCGCTCGAGGACTTCGAGTCCGCGATCGGGCAGCTGCGGATCGACCACCACGGGGCTGCTGGTTCTGGCGCTTCGGCCGCGTCCGGGTCTGGTTCTTCGGCAGCGTCCGGGGCCCCGTCCGCTTCCGGGGCGTCCGCGTGAGCGGCGTCGCCGAGCGGCTCGTCCGCGGCGGGTACGCCGTCGTCTTCCGGTCCGTCTTCGCGAACATGGACCCCGAGCGCGCCCACCACGTCGCCTTCGCCGTGATCCGCTGGCTGCCGCACGTGCCCTTCCTCTCCGGTGTCGTCGAGCGCTACTCCCGCCCCGCGGCCGCCGACGGCGTCACCACGATGGGCATCCACTTCCCCTCCCGCTTCGGCCTCGCCGCCGGGTTCGACAAGGACGCCCGCGGCATCGCCGGCCTGGGGCTCCTCGGCTTCGGCCACGTCGAGGTCGGCACGATCACCGCGAAGCCGCAGCCGGGCAACGAGAAGCCCCGGCTCTTCCGGCTCATCGAGGACCGCGCCCTGATCAACCGGATGGGCTTCAACAACCGCGGCGCCGCAGCCGCCGCCCGCCGCCTGGAACGTGCACGCCGGAACCCCGGCCGCCCGGTCATCGGCGTGAACATCGGCAAGAGCCGCGTGGTCGACGTCGCCGACGCCGTCGAGGACTACCTCGAGTCGACCCGGCTCCTCGCCCCCTTCGCGGACTACCTCGCGGTGAACGTCAGCTCACCGAACACCCCGGGGCTCCGCGGCCTGCAGGAACTCGACCAGCTCCGGCCGCTGCTCTCCGCCGTGAAGGCCGCCGCCGGACGCGTGCCCGTGCTCGTGAAGATCGCGCCGGACCTCACCGACGAACAGATCGACGCGATCGCCGGGCTCGCGGTGGACCTCGGGCTCGCCGGGGTCATCGCCAACAACACCACGATCGACCGGTCCGGGCTCCGGACCCCTGCTGACGCCGTCGCGGCGATGGGAGCCGGGGGACTCTCCGGAGCGCCGCTGGCCGGGCGTTCGCTCGACGTGCTCCGGCGCGTGCGGGCTGCGGTGCCGTCGGACTTCTGCGTGATCGCGGTCGGGGGCGTCACCTCGGAGGCCGACGTCCAGGCCCGGATCGACGCCGGCGCGACCCTGGTGCAGGGCTACACGGCGTTCCTCTACGAGGGGCCCACCTGGGCCACGCGGATCAACCGGCTGCGCCGGCGCCGCTTGCGGCGCGCCGCGCGCTGACGCGGGCTGCCGCGCGGGGCGCTGGGGCGGGGCGCCCCCGCGCGGGCGGGGCGCGCGCGCCCGCGCGGGGCGCGGCGCGCACGCGCGGGGCGCGGCGCGCCCCGCGCGTGCGTGAGATCGCACTTTGTGTCGCCTCGACGTGAGCAAGGCGACACCAACTGCGATCTCGCGGCCTCGTCGGTCGTCACCACCCACAGGCCGGGAGGCTCGTCGTGGCCCGGCACCGAGCCTCCCGTCCGGCGCCGCGCCACCGCGCGGGCGTGAGATCGCAGTTGGTGTCGCCTCGACGTGAGCAAGGCGACACGAAGTGCGATCTCGCGGCCTCGTCGGTCGTCACCACCCACAGGCCGGGAGGCTCGTTGCGGCCCGGCACCGAGCCTCCCGTCCGGCGCCGCGCCACGCGCGGGCGTGAGATCGCACTTCGTGTCGCCTCGACGTGAGCAAGGCGACACGAAGTGCGATCTCGCGGCCTCGTCGGTCGTCACCACCTGGCGGCCGGGAGGCTCGTTGCGGCCCGGCACCGAGCCTCCCGTCCGGCGGGTGGCCCGCACGCCACCGGGGTGACGCCGCCGCGCGCCGGGCCACTTCGGATGGCGACCGCGAGCGGTCGCGACACCCCGCTCACGTCCGCCGAGCGGTCGCAGATCGTCGCGTGATCGCTCGCCGGGTGACGGTTCGTGACCGGTCGGCGTCCCGCACACGGGGTGTCATGACCGCGCGAGGAACCGCCGGGGACCACGGGGCGCGCACGAAGCACGGACGACGAAGCGCGGACGACGAAGCGCGGACGACGAAGCGCCGCCGGCCCGGGGGCCGACGGCGCTTCGCGCGGAGCAGGAGGGGTCAGGCGGGGTACTGGCCGCGCTTGACCTGGGGCTTGGGGAGGCGGAGGAACCGCAGCTGCCACGCCCGCGTCAGGATGTAGAGGAACGAGCCCTTCTGGAACTCGCCGAACTTCGCGGTGAGCTTGCGGCGCAGCACGAACCAGAGCACCAGGCAGTCGATGATGAACAGCGCGACGAACGCCCACACGAGGAGCAGCGCGTACGAGGCCGCCGCGGTCTGCGACGCCACGAACCCGACGATCAGGAAGATCACCAGGATGGGCATCATCACTTCGCCCACGTTCCAGCGCGCGTCGATGTAGTCGCGCACGAACTTGCGCTGCTCGCCCTTGTCCTTCGCGGGGAGGTAGCGCTCCTCACCGTTGGCCATGCCGACCCGGGCCTTCTCGCGCTCGTTGGTGAGACGCGCGCGGGCGGCCTTCTTGTCGACGGGGGTGTTGCCGACGAGCGGGCGGCGGTTGGCGGCTTCGCGCTCACGGCGCGACGGCGTCGGACGACCCTTGCCCTGTTCGAGCAGTTCCTCTTCCGAGGGGTTGACTGTCGTGTTGGTCTTCGGTGCTGCCTTCGCCACGGTGATTCCTGCTGTCGGTGAGCGGTGCACCGAGGAGCGCCCCGGTGCCGGTGTCCTCTAGATTACCGGGCATGACCGACACCGCACAGTCCGCACCCGCGACCGACCCCCGGCTCCTCGACGCCCTCCGCGAACAGGTGCAGGGTGACCTGCCCCGGACGATCGCCGATCTCGCAGGCCTGGTGCGGATCCCGTCGGTGTCGTGGTCGGCGTTCGACGCGGCGAACGTGCGCCGGAGCGCCGAGGCGGTGGCGGAGCTCGCGCGGGACACCGGTGTGTTCGAGGAGGTCCGGATCGTCCGCAGCGCGGTGAGCGGCGACACGCCCGCGGGCGCGAACGGCGCCGAAAGCGCGGACAGCGCCGAGAGCGCCGAGAGCGCCGACGGCACCGAGCACGACGGCGTCGAGCTCGGCCAGCCGGCGATCCTCGCGGTCCGCCCGGCCCGGAACGGCAAGCCGACCGTGATGCTCTACGCCCACCACGACGTCCAGCCGCAGGGCGACGACGCGCTCTGGGAGACCCCGCCGTTCGAGCCGACGCTCCGCGGGGACCGTCTGTACGGCCGCGGCGCCTCGGACGACAAGGCCGGCGTGATGACCCACATCGCTTCGCTCCGTGCCCTGCACGCGCAGTTCGGCGACGACCTCGACCTCGGCATCGTGCTGTTCGTGGAGGGGGAGGAGGAGTTCGGCTCCCGCTCGTTCCGCACCTTCCTCCGCGAGCAGAAGGAGCACCTCGCCGCCGACGTCATCGTGGTGGCCGACAGCGACAACTGGTCGACCGAGGTCCCGGCGATCACGGTCTCCCTCCGCGGCAACGTCACGTTCAAGCTGACCCTCACGACGCTCGAGCACGCCAGCCACAGCGGCATGTTCGGGGGAGCGGCCCCCGACGCGATGCTCCCGATGGTCCGGCTCCTCGCCTCGCTGCACGACGACGCGGGTTCGGTCGCGGTCGACGGCCTCACCGCGTACGACGCGCCGGTCCCGGCCCGCTCCGAGGACGAGCTCGCCGCCGACGCCGCGCTGGTCCCGGGCGCGAAGCCGGTCGGCACGGGCGACGTGCTGTCCCGGATGTGGTTCCAGCCGTCGATCACGGTCACGGGCATGGACGTCCCGAGCGTCGCGAACGCCTCGAACACGCTGCTGCCGACCGTGTCCGCGCGGGTCTCGGTGCGCGTCGCGCCGGGCCAGGCGGCCACGGACGCGTACGCCGCGGTCGAGCGGCACATCCACGCGCACACGCCGTTCGGTGCCCGCGTGGAGATCAGCGAGCCGGACGCCGGCGACGGCTTCCTGGTGGACACCAGCGGCTGGGCGGTGCAGGAAGCGCGGACCGCGATGGCCGAGGGCTGGGGCGCTGCGCCCGTCGAGCAGGGCATCGGCGGCTCGATCCCGTTCGTGTCCGACCTGGCCGCGGAGTTCCCGGAGGCGCAGATCCTGGTGACCGGCGTCGAGGACCCGGACACCCGTGCGCACAGCCCGAACGAGTCCCAGCACCTCGGTGTCCTGCACCGTGCGATCGCCTCCGAGGCGATCCTGCTGGCTCGCCTGGCGACGCGCTGACGACACGACCCAGCCTGGAGGCCCGGTGCACGTTCTCCACAACGGCTCACTTCGGTCGGTGGGCGTGCTTACAATCGGACCAGGCGCGGTGAACCGCACCGCTGCGAGAGGGAGGCGCGCATGAGCGACACCATCACGAACGAAGCCGTCGTCACGGACGTGGCTGCCACGGCGACGCCGTCGCACGGCGTCCTGCTCAGTGACGCCGCCGCGGGCAAGGTCGCGAGCCTCCTCGAGCAGGAAGGGCGCGACGACCTCCGCCTCCGCCTCGCCGTGCAGCCGGGTGGTTGCTCGGGTCTGATCTACCAGCTGTACTTCGACGAGCGCCTGCTCGACGGGGACACCACGGCGGAGTTCGACGGGGTCGAGGTCGTCGTCGACAAGATGAGCGTCCCGTACCTCGACGGCGCCACGATCGACTTCGAGGACACGATCCAGAAGCAGGGCTTCACGATCGACAACCCGAACGCCCAGGGCAGCTGCGCCTGCGGAGACAGCTTCCACTGATCCGCAGCCACTGACGCGCGAACGCGGGTGGGGAGCGACCGACACGGTCGCTCCCCACCCGCGTTTCTGCATGCCGGACTTCTCACACTCGACGACACCTGCGGTTGACCAGGGAAAACCCCTGTCCGACCCGCGCCGATCCGGCCCGAGGGCGTGTCGGGTGTGCACGAGGCGTCACCAGCTGCGAGTAAGCTAGGAGTGTCCCAACCAAGCTGGGAGCCAGCCATGGGTCACCTCTGTGACCCGACGTCGGTCTCGACGGGCTGAGCCCGCGGCTTCAGTCTTTCCGAGAGGTAACAGTGCGTTCGAATCGCCGTATACGTTGGGCGGCCGTCCCGGTGGCCGTCGGTCTGGTCATCGCACTGGCGGGCTGCTCGCAGCAGCAGCTCAACGGATGGCTCCCCGGCACCGATGAGACGAAGGACGTCACGAACCACACGAGCCGCATCGTCGGCCTGTGGACCACCAGCTGGGTCGTGCTCCTCGCCGTCGGTCTCATCGTGTGGGGCCTGATCATCTGGGCAGCGATCGTCTACCGCCGTCGGAAGGGCCAGACCGGCCTCCCGGTGCAGATGCGCTACAACATGCCGCTCGAGATCTTCTACACGATCGTGCCGCTGATCCTCGTGCTCGGCTTCTTCGCCTTCACCGCGAAGGACCAGGCCGCCATCGAGAAGCCCTTCGCGCAGCCGGACACCACGGTGCACGTCTACGGCAAGCGCTGGGCGTGGGACTTCAACTACATCGACCAGAGCGACCCGTCGAAGAGCGTCTACTACCAGGGCATCCAGGCCCAGGAAGAAGAGAACGCGAACGGCGCGATCGACGAGTCGCAGCTCCCGACCCTCTACCTGCCGGTCGGCAAGAAGGTCAAGATCGAGCTCGACTCCCGCGACGTGGACCACTCCTTCTGGATCATCGACTTCCTCTACAAGAAGGACATGCTCCCGGGGAAGACGAACTACGAGTACTTCATCCCGGAGAAGGTCGGCACCTACCAGGGCAAGTGCGCCGAGCTCTGCGGCGAGTACCACTCGCTGATGCTCTTCCAGGTGAAGGTCGTGTCGCCCGCGAAGTACCAGGCGTACCTCGACACGCTCAAGGACCAGGGCAAGGTGGGCCTGCTCGGCGACGAGTACAACACCAACACGAACCAGCCTGACAACAAGGCGCCCGTCACGGCGTCAGACGACAAGTAGGGGCTCGCCAGATGACAACGTCATTCGTCGGCCAACCGACTGCCACCTCGACGCCGGACTTCCAGGCGTCGAAGGTCGGTCGGAAGGGCAACATCATCGTCCGGTGGATCACCTCCACGGACCACAAGACGATCGGGTACATGTACCTGATCACGTCGTTCCTGTACTTCCTGCTCGCCGGCGTGATGGCCCTGGTCATCCGCGCACAGCTCTTCGAGCCCGGCCTGCAGCTGGTGGCGACGAAGGAGCAGTACAACCAGCTGTTCACGATGCACGGCACGATCATGCTGCTGCTCTTCGCGACGCCGCTGTTCTCGGGCTTCGCGAACGCGATCATGCCGCTGCAGATCGGTGCCCCGGACGTCGCGTTCCCGCGACTGAACGGGTTCGCCTTCTGGCTGTACTTCTTCGGTGGCCTCATCGCCGTCGGTGGCTTCCTCACCCCGCAGGGCGCCGCGTCCTTCGGCTGGTTCGCCTACGCGCCACTCAGTGACACGACGTTCACACCAGGGCTCGGTGGCACCCTCTGGGTGTTCGGCCTCGGCCTGACGGGCTTCTCGACGATCCTCGGCGCGGTGAACTTCATCACGACGATCATCACGATGCGTGCCCCGGGCATGACGATGTTCCGCATGTCGATCTTCACGTGGAACACCCTCGTGACCTCGCTGCTCGTGCTGATGGCCTTCCCGGTCCTCGCCGCCGCGCTCTTCGGCCTCGGTCTCGACCGCGTGTTCGACGCCCAGATCTTCAACCCGGCCAACGGCGGAGCGCTGCTCTGGCAGCACCTCTTCTGGTTCTTCGGCCACCCCGAGGTCTACATCATCGCGCTGCCGTTCTTCGGCATCGTCTCCGAGGTCTTCCCGGTCTTCAGCCGCAAGCCGATCTTCGGGTACAAGACCCTCGTCTACGCGACCATCGCCATCGCGGCCCTGTCGGTCACGGTGTGGGCGCACCACATGTACGTCACCGGTTCGGTGCTGCTCCCGTGGTTCTCGCTCATGACGATGCTCATCGCGGTCCCGACCGGCGTGAAGATCTTCAACTGGGTCGGCACGATGTGGCGTGGCTCGGTGACCTTCGAGACCCCGATCCTCTGGGCGATCGGCTTCCTGATCACCTTCACGTTCGGTGGTCTGACGGGTGTCATCCTGGCGTCCCCGCCGCTCGACTTCCACGTCTCGGACTCGTACTTCGTCGTCGCGCACTTCCACTACGTGGTCTTCGGCACCGTCGTCTTCGCGATGTTCTCCGGCTTCTACTTCTGGTGGCCGAAGTGGACGGGTCGGATGCTCAACGAGCGCCTCGGCAAGATCCACTTCTGGCTCCTGTTCATCGGCTTCCACACGACGTTCCTCATCCAGCACTGGCTGGGCGTCATCGGCATGCCGCGTCGTTACGCGACGTACCTGCCGAACGACGGCTTCACCTGGATGAACCAGCTGTCGACCATCGGCGCGATGATCCTCGGCATCTCGTTCCTGCCGTTCATCTTCAACGTCTACGTCACCGCGCGGAACGCCCCGAAGGTGGCCGTGAACGACCCGTGGGGCTACGGCCGCTCGCTCGAGTGGGCGACCTCCTGCCCGCCGCCGCGGCACAACTTCACGTCGATCCCGCGCATCCGCTCGGAGTCCCCGGCATTCGACCTGAACCACCCCGAAGCGGGTGTGCCGATCGGTGTGGGTCCCGCGAAGGACGCGCCCGATGCCCCGACCTACGACGCCGCGAAGGGCGAGGTGAAGTAAGGCGATGCGCGCCAACGTCAACCTGTTCTGGATCCTCTTCGGGTTCTTCATCCTCGCGGACGCCGCGTACACGGTTTGGTTCGCCCTCGCCCACAACGGTGGCTGGGAGCCGGTCGGCACGGTCGGCATCGGCCTGGTCGGCATCATGTCCGCGTTCATCGCGTTCTACCTCGGGCGGGTGCTGTCCGCACAGGGCGGCGACCTGCCGGAAGACCGCCAGGACGCCAACATCGAGGACGGCGACGCCGAGCTCGGGCACTTCAGCCCGTGGTCGTGGTGGCCGATCCTCCTCGCCGGCGCCGTCGCGATCACCTTCCTCGGTGTCGCGGCCGGCCTCTGGATCGTCCCGATCGGCCTCGTGCTCATCACGGTCACGCTGGTGGGCTGGGTCTTCGAGTACTACCGCGGCAACTTCGGTCACTGATGTCAGCAGCACTGACATCGTCTTGACCCGCACTTGACGCTTCGGGCGGCACCTCCACCGGTGCCGCCCGAACTGCGTCCAGACGACCTTCCCGGACACGGCGCGCGAGAGCGTTCCTGCCAGGGGAATCATCCGGCCCGTGTACGGCTTGAGCCATGCGGACCCCACCACCACGCGAAAGGAGTCACCTCCGGTGACCGACAAGCGCACCCTCATCATCTTCGGCGCGACGGGCGACCTCGCCTCCCGTCTGCTCCTGCCGGGCCTCGGCACGTTCCTGCAGAGCGGCCGTGCCGTCCCCGTGCAGCTGATCGGCACGGGCCGCAGCGAGCGTTCCCCCGAGCAGTGGAAGGACATCGTCACGAAGTCCTTCGCTACGCAGGACGTCAAGGGCCCGGAGGTGGACGCGACCATCGAGTCGACCGAGTTCATCCAGGGCGACCCGACGGACCCGAAGCACCTCGAGGCGCTCCTCGCGGCCGCCGAGAACGAGCCGATCCTGTACTTCGCGCTCCCGCCGCAGATCGCCTCGGACATCTGCGAGGCGCTCGAGCAGGTCGAGCTCCCCGAGGGCACCACGCTCGCGTTCGAGAAGCCGTTCGGCACCGACGTCGCCAGCGCGAAGGCCCTCAACGAGACCGTCCTGAAGCTCGTCCCGGAAGAGCGCGTGCACCGCACCGACCACTTCCTCGGACGCACCACGGTCCTGAACATCATCGGTCTGCGCTTCGCGAACCGTCTGTTCGAGCCGATCTGGAACGCGGACAACATCGAGAAGGTCGACATCTTCTACGACGAGACCCTCGGTCTCGAGAACCGCGCCCAGTACTACGACGAGGCCGGTGCGATGGTCGACATGATCCAGTCGCACCTGCTGCAGATCCTCGGGCTCGTCACGATGGACGCCCCGGCTGCGATCGACGCCGTCGAGTTCCGTTCGTCGCTCGCGCGTGCGCTCCGCTCCACGCAGCTCAAGGGTGACGACCCGAAGATCGCCTCGCGCCGCGCCGTCTACACGGCCGGCACGATCGACGGCAAGGACCTGCCGTCGTACCAGGACGAGGACGGCGTCGAGCCCTCCCGCAAGACCGAGACCCTCGCGGAGATCTCGGTCGAGGTGGACACGGCCCGCTGGAAGGGCGTCCCCTTCACGCTCCGTTCCGGCAAGGCACTCGGTGCCAGCCGCAAGGAAGTCCTGATCACGTTCAAGCCGGTGCCGCGTCTGCCCTCCGGCCTCAGCGGTCGCCCGAAGACGGACACGCTCCGCATCGTCCTGAACCCGGACGAGATCGAGCTGACCGTGTCGGCGAACGGCGGCGGCAACCCGTTCGAGATGGGCCAGGTCACCCTGTCCTCCTCGTTCAGCGACGGCGAGCTGACCCCCTACGGCGAGGTCCTCAACGGCATCTTCCACGACGATCCGCTGCTCTCGATCCGCGGCGACGTCGCGGAGCGCTGCTGGGAGATCGTCGAGCCGGTCGTCGCCGCCTGGAAGGCGAACGACGTCCCGCTCGAGGAGTACCGCGCGGGCTCGCGCGGCCCGGCGGACTGGGAGTCGTCTTCCTGACGACTGCGATCCTGCGGATCTGACGGACGGGAGGCCCGGTGCCAGCTGGCACCGGGCCTCCCGTCCGTCGTGGTCGTGCGTTTCTTCCCATCGCGGCCGCGGTGGGATGTCGAATCGCGCGTGGGTGGTCGGAACTTCTGACCGCCTACGCGCGTTTCAACTTCCTACGCGGGTTTCGACCGCCTGCCGTGGGGCGAGGCGGGCGCGGCGCCGGGGCGGGGCCGCGCCGGGGCGGCGCGGCCGCGCCGGGGCGGCGCGGCGCCGGGGCCGCGCAGCGGTCAGGCGGGGGTGCCCGCGCGCTCGCCCTCGCCGGTCCAGGAGCGGGTGCCGCCGTCGCGCTGGGGGATGCGCGTGCGGTGGCCGGAGGCCTTGCCCCGTGCGCGGTTGATCGCGTCCGCGGCGGCGACGAGCGTCAGGTGCGACAGCGCCTGCGGCGTGTTGCCGATGTGGTGGCCGGTCGCGACGTCGACCTCTTCCGAGAGCATGCCGACGTCGTTGGCGTAGCCGACGAGGACGTCCATCAGGCGCTCGGCGTCCTCGATCCGGCCGGACGCGGCGTACTGCTCGACGAGCCAGAACGAGCACGCGAGGAACGGGTGCTCGCTCCCGCTGAGCCCGTCGAACCCGGCGGACGTGCGGTAGCGGAGCACGAGGCCGTCGGAGCCGACGCGGAGGTCGTCCTCGATCGCCTTGACCGTGCCGAGCATCCGCGGGTCGTCCGCCTTGCAGAAGCCGATCTGCGGGAGGACGAGCAGGCTCGCGTCGACCTCGTCGGTGTCGTAGTGCTGCCGGAACGCACCGCGGACCCTGTCGTACCCGTGCTCGTCGATCTCGGCGCGCACGGCGTCGCGGAGGCTCCGCCAGCGGTCGACCGGTCCTTCGAGCCCGAACTCCTCCACCGCGGCGACCCCGCGGTCGAACGCCGCCCAGATCATCGCGCGCGAGTGGGTGAAGTGCCGACGGGGGCCGCGCATCTCCCAGATGCCGTTGTCGGGTTCCTGCCAGTGCTCCTCGACGTAGCCGAGCAGTGCGCGCTGCAGGGCCCAGGAGTCGGCGTTCTCCTCGACCCCGAGCTCGCGGGCGTCGTGGAGCGCGGCGAGCACCTCGCCGAAGACGTCGCCCTGGTACTGCGTGTACGCACCGTTGCCGACGCGCACCGGCTTCGAGCCGGCGTACCCGCCCAGGTGGTCGAGCTCCCACTCGGGGAGCTCCCGCTCCCCGGCGATGCCGTACATGATCTGCACGTCGGCCGGGTCACCGGCGATCGCCCGGAGGAGCCAGCCACGCCAGTGCTTCGCCTCGTCCTGGTAGCCGTGCGCGATGAGCGACGCGAGTGCGAGGGAGGCGTCGCGGAGCCAGACGTAGCGGTAGTCCCAGTTGCGTTCGCCGCCCGGGTCCTCGGGGAGGCTCGTGGTTGCGGCCGCCACGACCCCGCCGGTCTCGGCGTGGGTCATCGCCCGGAGGAACAGCAGCGACTGCCGGGTCTCCGCCGCGTACCGGCCCTCGACCCGGGTCTTGCCGGTCCACGCGTGCCACCAGTCCTTCGTGTGGGCGAGGGCCGCGTCGACGTCGATCGGCACCGGCGGTTCGCGGTGCGAGGGGTACCAGGTCAGCACGGTGTCGAGGACGTCGCCGTCCCGCACGGTGGCGACGGCGAGGTGCCGGTGGTCGTCGGCGTGGAAGCGGATGCCCCGGACGATCACCGACGCGGGGCCGGCCGTGGCGAGGAGCGCGGGGTCGTCGTCGTCCCCGATCTGCCGGACCCAGGGGAGCGCTCGGGCGTAGTCGAACCGGATCCGCAGCGTCTGCCGCATCTCCACCGATCCACGGAGTCCCCGCACCCGGCGGACGATGGTCGCCCGGTGCGCGTCGATCGGCATGAACTCGGTGACCTCGACGATGCCGGAGTCGGTGGTCCAGACGGTGGTCAGGACGAGAGTGTCCGGGTCGTAGCGCCGTTCGGCCGTGGCGTGCTGGTCGGACGGGCGGAGCGACCAGTGCCCGGCGTGCTCGTCACCGAGGAGCGCGGCGAAGGTCGACGGTGCGTCGAACCGGGGGAGACACGCCCAATCGATGGTGCCGGCCCGGTCGACCAGGGCAGCCGTGTAGCAGTCCCCGATGATCGCGTGGTCTTCGATGCGCTGTGCCATGACCCGATCGAACCACCGCCCACCGGTGTTCCACCGGCGTCGTGACGGCGGGGCTGATGTTCCGTACAGTCCTGGTGCCGCTCAGTCGATGTCGGCGAGCCCGATCCGGCCGAGTTCGGTCCAGAGTCCGGCGCCGTCGGGCGCGTAGACCCACGGCGCCGTGGACTCCTTCGAGCGCTCCTGCGCGCGGGAGCGTCCACCGGCGAGGACCGCTTCACTCGTCGACAGCTGGCGGATCGCGACGCCGGCGACGTTCTCCGGGTGTTCGCGCGCGAAGTCGCCGTACAGGGTCTCGTCGTGCTGGCCGTCGTCGCCGACCAGGAGCCACTGCACGTCCGGGAAGTCCCGGGCGAGGCGCCGCAGGTTCTCGTGCTTGTGCATCTGCCCGCTCCGGAAGAAGCGGTCGTGGGTGGGACCCCAGTCGGTGAGGAGCAGGGTGCCGGACGGGTACATGTTCCGGGTCAGGAAGCGCTGCAGCGTCGGCGCGACGTTCCACGCGCCGGTGGACAGGTATACGGTCGGCGCGCCCGGGTGCTGCGCGAGGACGCGTTCGTAGAGCACCGACATCCCGGGGACCGGGCGGCGTCCGTGCTCGGTGAGCACGAAGGAGTTCCACGCCGCGAGCATCGGTCGGGGGAGCGAGGTGACCATCACGGTGTCGTCGATGTCGGAGAGCAGCCCGAACCGGGTGTCCGGGTGGACGATGAAGACGTCGGCTTCGACGTCGCGCTGTCCGCCGGCGGACAGGCGGATCGTCTGCCACCCCGGTTCGAGGTCGATCGGCACGATGGTGTCGACGACCCCGCCGCGGTCGGACTGCACGGTGTGGGTGGTCCCGCCGGCCGTGATCGTGACCTCCGCGTGGTCGACGGCGACGCTCGTGAAGGTCTTCCAGCCGCGGACGCCCTCGAACGAGGCGTCGGATGCCAGGCCGCGCCGGGTCAGCAGCACGCGGCAGAGCACCCGGATCCACCCCGGCGCGCCGTAGCCCGTGTACGGGATGACGGTGGGGACGAGACCGCGGCGTCGGGCACGCTGTTCGCGGAACTCCTGCACGGCGTCCTCGATGCGGGCGGCCCGGTGCAGGATCGGCTCGGCCAGCGACGGTTCGTGGGACGTCGGGTCGGGCATCGCCCCATCATTCCACGCACTGGACGCAAGATGTCCACGACGGCAGAAGACACCCCGAGAATCGCAGCGATGTTCCAGCCGTCCTCTGCGAGAGTTGGCCCCGTCGGTCGGCCCCGCCGCTCCGTCCCGTCACACCAACAGCCCGCGGCCACCGCGAGAAGGAGAACACGTGCTCGTCACCGAGGTTTCGAACGCACTGCCGGGGGGATCATCACTGCTCAGGAACGAGCCGGTCCAAGCCCGCAGTTCGGCGCGCCTCGCCGGACTCCTGGACGCCGCAGCCGCGGTGATCGACGAGATCGGGTTCGAGCGGCTCACCACAGCCATGGTCGCCGAGCGGGCGGGGGCGTCCATCGGCACGGTGTACCGGTACTTCCCGGACCGCATCGCCGTGGTCGAGGCGCTCGCGATCCGCTGCACGCAGCGACTCGCCTCCCGCTTCGTCGAGGCGCTCGACGCGAGCGGCGCGACGACGTGGCAGGACGCCTGCGACGCGCTCATCGACATGACGAGCGACATGTACCGCACCGAGCCGGGCTTCCGCGCGATCCGCTTCGGCGACGCAGCGGACTCCGGCGTGGGTGACGCCGAGGACCGCATGGCGGCGCTCGGGGGTGCCGTCGGCACGATCATGGGCGAGCGCTTCGGGCTGCCGGCGAACGACACGGTCACGCGCGCCTGGGTCGTCCTCACCGAATCCGGCCACGCTGTGCTCGCCCGGGCCCACCAGGACCGCAGCGCACCGGACGCCGCCCTGATCGAGGCGTACCGGGCCATGGTCAAGACGTACATGGAATCGGTCGTCGCCACCGCCTGACCCGCCACACCAATCCGACGAGCGCCCGCTCTCCGAACCGGAGGTGCGGGCGCTCGGCTGTCCGGAAGTCGTCACGGATCGTCACGCTGGCGAACCGCTGTCGGTGCTGACGGGTACTCTCACTCGGAGTCGGGCTACCTCCTACCAGAAGGGCACCCATGATCGAGTTCCGCTCGGTGCGCAAGACGTACCCGGACGGCACCAATGCCGTCGAGCGGTTCGACCTCGTCATCCCATCGCGCACCACGACGGTCTTCGTCGGGTCCAGCGGTTGTGGCAAGACGACGTTGCTCCGCATGATCAACCGCATGGTCGACCCCTCGTCGGGTTCCGTGGCGATCGACGGCGAAGACGTCGCGGGGGTTGACCCCGTGAAGCTCCGCCGCAGCATCGGCTACGTGATGCAGAACGCCGGGCTGCTGCCGCACCGCAAGGTCGCGGACAACATCGCCACGGTGCCGCTGCTCACCGGCGTGTCCAAGCAGGACGCGCGGGCGCACGCCCTCGAGCTGATGGACACCGTCGGCCTCGACCGTGCCTTCGCCGACCGCTACCCGTCGCAGCTGTCCGGTGGGCAGCAGCAGCGCGTCGGTGTCGCTCGCGGGCTCGCCGTCGACCCGAACATCCTGCTCATGGACGAGCCCTTCGGCGCGGTGGACCCGCTGGTCCGCAACGACCTGCAGGACGAGCTCATCCGGTTGCAGCGTGAACTCGGCAAGACGGTGGTGTTCGTCACGCACGACATCGACGAGGCCTTCAAGCTCGGCGACCAGGTCGTCATCCTGAAGAAGGGCGGCGAGATCGCCCAGCTCGGCACGCCGGCGGAGATCCTCGCGGAGCCCGCCGACGACTTCGTCGCGAACTTCATCGGCGCCGGCCGTGGTCGCCGTGCGCTCCGCGTCGAGCAGACGCCGACCGGGCCGATCGTGGTGGACGGCGACGGCCGTGCCGCTGGTGTGCTCACCGGGCCGGTGCAGGTGGTGGACGCGGCGTCCGCCGTGCCGCAGCCGACCCGGGACACCGCGTGAACTGGGTCACCGGCAACCTCGACACGATCACGTCGAACCTGATCGCGCACGTCTGGTTGTCGGTCCCGCCGATCGTGATCAGCTTCGTGCTGTCGGTCCCGATCGGTCTGCTCGTGAACCGGCTGCGCAAGGGGCGCCGTGGTGCCCGCGCGACCGGCTCGACGATCGTCGTGGTGGCGAGCCTGCTCTACGCGATCCCGTCGTTCCCGCTGTTCCTCGCGCTGCCGCCGCTGCTCGGGACGAACATCCTCGACCCGCTCAACGTCGTGATCGCGCTGACGATCTACGGCGTCGCGCTGATGGCCCGCTCGGCCGCGGACGCGCTCGACGCCGTCGACCCCGCCGTCGTCAACGCGGCAGAGGCCATGGGCTACTCGCCCACGCAGCGGTTCTTCCGCGTGGAGCTCCCGCTCGCCGGCCCGGTCCTCCTCGCCGGCATCCGGGTCGTCGCCGTGAGCACGGTGAGCCTCGTCACGGTCGGTGCGCTCCTCGGGATCCCGAACCTCGGCTTCCTGCTCACCGACGGCCTGAAGCGCGGCATCAGCGTCGAGATCCTGACGGGCATCGTCCTGACGATCGTGCTCGCACTCGTCATCGACGCGCTGCTCGTGCTCATCGGACGCATCGTGATGCCCTGGACCCGGGGGAGCGGCCGCGCCGCCCGCAGTGTCCGGCGCCGTGCCGCGGCCGACGTCCGCACCGGGGAGGTCTCCGCGTGAACCTCTTCGCCGGCGCCATCGCCTGGATCTTCGACCCCGCGAACTCGACCGGACCGAACGGCATCCCCGTCCGCCTGGTCGAACACATCTGGATCACCCTGCTCTCCGTCGTCATCGCGTGTGCGATCGCGGTGCCGCTCGGGCTGGTCATCGGCCACACCGGCAAGGGCAAGAGCCTGGCCGTCGGGTTCTCCGGCGGTGTCCGCGCGCTCCCGACCCTCGGCCTCCTGACGATCCTCGCCCTGTGGATCGGCCTCGGCATCCAGGCGCCGCTGATCTCCCTCGTGATCCTCGCGATCCCCTCGATCCTGGCCGGCACGTACTCCGGGCTCGAGGCGATCGACCGTGTGACGATCGACGCCGCACGCGCCCAGGGCATGACGACGTGGCAGCTGCTGACGAAGGTGGAGATCCCGCTCGGGCTCCCGCTCATCGTCGGTGGCATCCGCGCCGCGGTGCTCCAGGTCATCGCCACCGCCACCCTGGCCGCGTACATCAACGCGGGCGGTCTCGGCGGGTACGCGTTCTCCGGGCTCGCGAACCAGGACTACGAAGAGGTCCTCGGCGGTTCGCTCCTGGTGATCGCACTCGCCATCGTCTTCGAGATCGTGTTCGCCGTCCTGCAGCGGCTCGCGGTGCCGGCGGGACTCACCGCCGCCTCCGCGAGTGATGGACGGCGTGACGCTGACAGCTCGGAAAGTCGAGCATCAACCCCCTTGGAAGGAACCCTCCAGTGATCACAGCACGTACCAAGCGCCTCGGCGCGACCATCGCCGTCGCCACCGCGGCAGCGATCGCCCTCGCGGGCTGCTCCTCGGGCGACCCGCTGTCCTCCGGTGGGGGCTCGAGCGACTCGAAGACCATCACCGTCGGCTCGCAGGCCTACCCGTCGAACGAGATCATCGCGGAGCTCTACGCGCAGGAGCTCGAGCACGCCGGCTTCGACGTCACGAAGAAGCTCAACATCGGTCAGCGAAAGGCCTACTGGCCCGAGGTCGCCAAGGGGAACATCGACGTCTTCCCCGAGTACAACGGCAACCTGCTGAACTACCTGCTCCAGACCGACAAGAAGGACACCACGACGGAGACCACGACGGACGGCATCAACGCCGCCCTGAAGGACGAGCTCCCCTCCGGTGTCAAGGCGCTCACCTCGGCCGCCGCGTCCGACTCGGACACCTACACGGTGACCCAGGACCTCGCGGACAAGTACGACCTCAAGTCGATCGCCGACCTGTCCAAGATCGGCGGGACCATCTCGATCGCCGCGAACCCCGAGTTCGCGACGGCCGCGTACGGTCCGACCGGCCTCAAGGCCAAGTACGGCATCACCGCCGAGGTCAACCAGCAGAACGACTCCGGTGGCCCGCTGACGGTCAAGGCGATCAAGGACGGCGACTCGCAGGTCGCGGACATCTACTCGGCCAGCGCGTCGATCGCGACCGAGAAGCTCGTCACCCTCGAGGACCCGAAGAGCCTCGTCCCGGTGAACAACGTCACGCCGATCGTGTCCTCGAAGCTGTCGTCCAAGGCGACCGCGGCGATCGACAAGGTCAACAAGGTGCTGACCACCGAGGCGCTCATCGAGCTGGACCGTCAGAACTCCGTGGACCAGAAGTCCGCGGCGTCGGTCGCGAAGGCGTTCCTCCAGAAGCAGGGCCTGCTGTAAGCACCCCGCTGCAGAAATAAACGACAGGTGTCGGGCGCTCGCCCGGCACCTGTCGTCGTTCGTGGGAGCGCGCGGGAACGAGTGTCCGAGCACAGAAGTTCCGCACGGTTGTGCCGTGCATGCCTGCTGCACGTTCGTGCAGAGGGTTCTTCTACAAGTTGTCGAAACGGCCGTCCTGCCGGTAGCGTGGGGGTGTCCCAACGGTTGTGACACACCAGAAGTAGCCCTTCCACAGGAAGCAACTGACGTGCACCAGCAGCGCGCGGCGTTCCCGATCGGTTCCGCCGCATGAACGACATCCTCGATCCCCTGATCCTGTCGCGGTGGCAGTTCGGTCTGACGACGATCTACCACTTCCTCTTCGTCCCGCTGACGATCGGCATGGCCGTCGTCGTCGCGACGTTCCAGACCGCCTGGTACCGGACCGGCCGCGCGCACTACCTGCAGCTCACCCGGTTCTTCGGTCGGATCTTCCTGATCAACTTCGCGATGGGTGTCGTCACCGGCATCGTGCAGGAGTTCCAGTTCGGGATGAACTGGTCGAACTACTCCCGGTTCGTCGGTGACGTGTTCGGCGCTCCGCTCGCGCTCGAGGGCATCCTCGCCTTCTTCTTCGAGGCGGCGTTCATCGGGGTGTGGATCTTCGGCTGGGACCGCCTGCCGAAGGGCGTGCACCTCGCGAGCATGTGGTGCGTCAGCGCCGGCACGATCATGTCGGCGTACTTCATCATCGCGGCGAACGCGTTCATGCAGCACCCGGTCGGCTACGTCATCAACGAGGCCAAGGGCCGTGCGGAACTCACCGACATCTGGGCTGTCCTGACGAACAAGGTCGCGCTGGCGGCGTTCCCGCACACGCTGTTCGCCTGCTTCATGGTGGCTGCCGGCGTGATCATCTCCGTCGCGGCCTACCACCTGGCGCGCAACCAGAACCTCGAGACGATGATGCCGGCGCTGAAGTTCGGCCTGTGGACGATGGTCGCGGCCGGGGCGCTCACGGTGCTCACCGGCGACCAGCTCGGCCTGACGATGGTCGACACGCAGCCGATGAAGATGGCCGCCGCGGAAGCGCTGTACAACACCGCGACCGGCAAGGACGCCTCGTTCTCGATCTTCACGCTCGGCACGCCGGACGGGGTGCACGAGCTCTTCTCGATCCGCGTGCCCTACCTGCTCTCCTTCCTCTCCACCCACACCTTCACCGGCACCGTCGAGGGCATCAACAACCTCCAGGCCGAGTACACGCAGGTGTACGGCCCCGGCGACTACAAGCCGATCATCTGGGTGACCTACTGGTCCTTCCGCTGGATGATCGCCCTCGGCGTCGGCGCCGTGATGGTCTCGCTCGCCGGCCTCTGGCTGACCCGCAAGGGCCGTTTCCCGCGCCAGCGCTGGGTGTGGCGGATCGCGACGTGGGCCGTGCCGCTGCCGATGGCGGCGATGATCGTCGGCTGGATCTTCACCGAGATGGGCCGGCAACCGTGGCTCGTGTTCGGGTTGCTGAAGACCGCGGACGGGGTCTCGCCGAACGTCACGGGGCTCGAGGTCCTCATCTCGCTGGTCGTCTTCACGCTGATCTACGGGTCGCTCGCGGTGGTGGAGTTCCGGCTGATCAAGAAGGTCGCGCAAGAGGGCCCTGCCGCTCCGGCAGCGGTCGACGAGGAGACCGGTGAGGTCAAGCACGAAGTGACGGTCTACTGATGGATCTCCCCGTTCTCTGGTTCGCCATCGTCGGCCTGTTCTTCGTCGGCTACTTCGTCCTCGACGGCTTCGACTTCGGCGTCGGCATGGCGCTGCCGTTCCTCGGCAAGGACGACACCGACCGGCGCGTGATGATCAACACGATCGGCCCGGTCTGGGACCTCAACGAGACCTGGGTCATCGTCGCCGGCGCCTGCCTGTTCGCAGCGTTCCCGGAGTGGTACGCCACGATGTTCTCCGGCTTCTACCTGGCGCTGCTGCTCATCCTGGCGGCGCTGATCGCCCGCGGCGTCTCGTTCGAGTACCGGCACCAGAACAAGCAGCTGCAGTGGAAGCGCTCGTTCGACCTGATGATCATCGTCGGCAGCGCGGTGCCGTCGTTCCTCTGGGGCGTCGCGTTCGGCAACGTGGTCCGCGGCATCCCGATGGACTCCGGCCACAACTACACGGGCACGCTGTTCGACCTGCTGAGCCCGTTCGCGCTGCTGACCGGCCTCGCCACGCTGCTGGTGTTCTTCACGCACGGTGTCGTCTTCATCGCGCTGAAGACCGAGGGGGACATCCGGGTGCGGGCGAAGCGCCTGGCGACCCGCGCGGGCATCGTGACGATCGTCGTCGCCGCCGCGTTCCTGGTGTCGATGGCCTTCGTCCGGGCGACCCCGACGTCACTCGTCCTGTCGGTCGTCGCCGCGCTGGCGCTCGTCCTCGCCGTGCTCTGCAACGCGTGGGGCCGGGAGGGCCGGGCGTTCACGCTCATGGCCGTGACCATCGCCGCCGTGGTGCTCGCGATGTTCACCGCGGTCTTCCCGGACGTGATGCCCGCGACGAACGACGCGGCGAACAGCCTGAACGTGTACAACGCCTCGAGTGGGACGTACACGCTGACGGTGATGAGCTGGGTGGCGTTGATCTTCGTGCCGCTCGTGCTCGCCTACCAGGCGTTCACGTACTGGGTGTTCCGCAAGCGCGTCACGCGGGCCCAGGTCACCGCGGCAGTGCACTGAGACCAGGAGGCACCACGATGAAGCCGCTCGACCCGCGCCTGCTCCGCCTGTCGCGGTCCGCGCGCGGCTCCATCGCCGCCGCGGCCGGCACCGGCGTCCTCCGCACGATCGCCACCATCGGGATCGCGTGGGGGATCGCCGCCGCCGTGACCCAGGTCATCGACGCGCGGGGCGGGATGCCGGACACGTTCGTCCCGACGCTCGCGCTGCTCGGCGCGGCGTTCGCCCTCCGGGCGGTCGCGGCCTGGGCCACGGACGACCTCGCCGCCCGGGCCGCCGCGACGGTGAAGAGCGAGATGCGCTCCACGGTGCTGGCGCGGGCCGCCGAGCGGGGTCCGGCGTGGCTCGCGGAACGGTCCAGCGCGGGGTTCGCGACCACGCTCGGGCCGGGGCTCGACGCCCTCGACGCGTACTTCGGCCGGTACCTGCCGCAGCTCGCGCTCACCGCGATCGCGACACCGGTGCTCCTCGTCGCGATCGGATTCGGCGACCTGACCAGCGGGCTGATCATCCTCTGCGCGCTGCCGGTCATCCCGGTGTTCATGATCCTGATCGGCATGGCCACGCAGTCGCTGCAGCAGCGCCAGTCCGACGCGCTCGCCCGGCTCGGCGGCGCCTTCCTCGAGGCGGTCGAGGGCCTCGCGACGCTCAAGGTGTTCGGGCGCGCCCGACGCCAGGTCGGCCGTATCGGCACGGTGACCGACGAGTACCGCCGTGGGACGCTCGGGGTCCTCCGGCTCTCCTTCATGAGCGGGTTCGCCCTCGAACTCGCCGCCAGCCTCTCCGTCGCCCTGGTCGCGGTGTCGATCGGCATCCGGCTCGTGGACGGGTCGCTCGGGCTCGGCGCGGCGATGTTCGTCCTGGTCCTCGCCCCGGAGGCGTTCGCGCCCCTCCGCCAGGTCGGCGCGGACTTCCACGCGGCCCAGGACGGCGTCGAGGCGTCCAGCGCGGTGCTCGACGTCCTGGCCGACGACCGCACCCCCGCCGTCCGACCGGAGACGGCACCGGCCGCGACGGACCTCGTGCTCCGCGGCGTCACGGTGCGCCGACCCGACGTGGTGATCGGTCCCGTGGACCTCGACGCGCGTCCGGGCACCGTCGTGGTGCTCGCCGGCCCGAGCGGTTCCGGCAAGTCGAGCCTCATCGCGGCGATCCGCGGCGTGCTGCCGCACGACGGCGCGATCACCGTGCCCGGGGCCGCGGGGACGACGCGAGCGGACCGCATCGCGTGGGCCGACCAGCGGCCCCGACTCGTCCGCGGGACCATCGCGGAGAACGTCGCGCTCAGCGCGACCCCCGTGCCGTCGACGGCCGCGTCCGCCCTGGGCGAGGCGGGGCTGGGACTCGACCCGGGCCTCCAGGTCGGTGCCGGCGGGACCGGTCTGTCGGGCGGCCAGGCGCAGCGCGTCGCCGTCGCCCGCGCCCTGTACCGACACACCCGGGCCGACACGCCGCTCGTCCTGCTCGACGAACCGACGTCGGCGCTCGATGCCGACGCCGAGGCGCACGTCGTCGCCGCGATCCGTCGACTCGCCGACGACGGCGCGGTCGTCGTCGTCGCCAGCCACCGACCGGCGGTCGTCGCGGCCGCCGACCTCCTGGTCGCCATCGGCGACACCGGATCCGTCACCACGCACGTCGCGGGAGCACACGCATGAGCAGCACCGACCTGGAGGCCCGTGGCGGCTCCGTCCTGCGCCTCGCGATGCCGCGTGGGCCCGGTTGGGGGCGTGCGGTCACCGCCGGCGCGCTCAGTGCGCTGTGCGCGGTCGCGCTGCTCGCCGCGAGCGGCTACCTGATCACGCGCGCGGCGGAGCACCCGCCGATCCTGTACCTGACGCTCGTGATGGTCGGCGTCCGGGCGTTCGCGCTCGGGCGGGCCGCGCTCCGGTACGTGGACCGCCTCGCCGGGCACGATGCCTCGTTCCGGCAGCTCGCCGTGGTGCGGACGGAGATGTACCGACGGCTGGCCTCGATCGCGCCGGCGGGGCTCGGGGCGACCGGTCGCGGCGACCTGATGACCCGGCTCGTCACCGACACCGACCGGCTGCAGGACCTGCCGATCCGGGTGGTCGGTCCGCTCGTGTCCGCGGGTGTGGCTGCCGTGGCCGCCGTCGTCGCGGTCGCCCTGGTGTCGCTGCCGGCCGCCCTCGTGCTGTTCCTCGCGCTCGTCGTGGCCGCCCTGCTCGGGTCCGTCGTCACCGCCGCGATCGCCCGACGGAGCGACGAGACCACCGCCGCCGAACGGGGTCGGGTCGCCGACCTGGTGCTCGACACCGTCCGCACGCTCGACGTGTTCGCCGCCTACGGCACCCTCGACGAGCGGCTGGCGCACATCGCGACGCTCGACGACCGGGTGACCCGCGCGGTGCGACGTCGGGCCACGGTCGAGGCGCTCGTCGGCGCGCTCGTCGGGCTCGTCGGCGGTGCCGCCGTGATCGGGATCCTGGCGGTCGGCGCACCCGCGGTCGTCACGGGGGCGCTCGACGGGCCGCTCTGGGCGCTGGCCGTGTTCGTGCCGCTCGCCCTGTTCGAGGTCGTCGGCGGGGTGCCCCTCGCGGTGCTGACGTTCCGGCGGGTCCGGGCAGCGGCCGACCGCGTCGAGCAGGTCGTCCCGGCGACCCTGCCGGCGGGCATCGTGCCCGAGCCGGACGCCGACGCCCCGGCGTCCGACCTCGTCGTGGAAGGGCCGGTCACCGTCGCCGTCGCGGGGATGACCGTCCGGTGGCCCGGATCGGCGGTGCCCGCGGTGGACGACGTGTCGTTCGCGCTGGCCCCCGGCGAGGTCGTCGTGATCGCGGGGCCGAGCGGCGCCGGCAAGTCGACGCTCGTGGACGCGCTCGTGCGGTTCGTCGACCACGAGGGCAGCTACGCGCTCGACGGCGTCGAGGCGCGGTCGATGCACCCGGACGCCGTGCGCGCCCGGGTCGGGCTCATCGAGCAGGACCCCTTCGTGTTCGACCAGTCGATCCGGCAGAACCTGCTCTTCGCCCGGGACACCGCGACCGACGACGAGCTCCTCGCGGTGCTCGAGCGCGTCGGTCTCGGGTCCTGGGTGGCGCGCCGCGGTGGGCTCGACGCGGGCGTCGGGGAGCGTGGCGCGCTCGTGTCCGGCGGGCAGGCGCACCGACTGGCGCTGGCCCGGGCGCTCCTGCACGCGTTCCCGGTGCTGGTGCTCGACGAGCCGACGGCCGACATCGACCCGGACCTCGGCGAGTCGGTGCTCCGGGACCTCGTCGGGACCGCGCGGGCCGCGGGCAACACCGTCGTGGTCGTGTCGCACGTGCCGGTGCCGCCGGACCTGGTCACCAGGACCCTCCGGATGCGGGACGGCCGCCTCGTGGCGTGAGCCGCATGCCCTGGGCGCATATCCTTGATGACCGGAGCACGTCCGACGGACGTTCCCCGCGCCTCCAGACCGATTGAGAGTTCCGTGACCATCGAGCAGCCCGTCGAGGACCCGCACGCCTACGACTTCCGTCGTATCCAGGACAAGTGGCAGAGCCGCTGGGAAGAGCTCGGCCTCTTCACCATCGACCCCGAGGACCGCCGTCCGCGGAAGTACATCCTCGAGATGTTCCCGTACCCCTCCGGCGACCTGCACATGGGCCACGCCGAGAACTGGGCGCTCGGGGACTTCGTCGCGCGCTACTGGCGGCAGCAGGGCTTCAACGTGCTGCACCCGATCGGCTGGGACTCCTTCGGGCTGCCCGCCGAGAACGCGGCGATCAAGCGCGGCGTGGACCCGAAGGACTGGACCTACGCGAACATCGCGCAGCAGAAGGCCTCGTTCAAGCGGTACGCGCCGTCCTTCGACTGGACGACCGAGATCCACACCTCGGACCCCGAGTACTACAAGTGGAACCAGTGGCTGTTCCTCAAGATGTACGAGAAGGGCCTGGCGTACCGCAAGGACAGCTGGGTCAACTGGGACCCGGTGGACCAGACCGTGCTCGCCAACGAGCAGGTCCTGCCCGACGGCACCTCCGACCGCTCCGGTGCCGTCGTCGTCAAGAAGAAGCTGACGCAGTGGTACTTCAAGATCACCGACTACGCGGACCGGCTGCTCGACGACCTCAACCAGCTCGAGGGCCGGTGGCCGTCGAAGGTCCTCGCCATGCAGCGCAACTGGATCGGCCGCTCGGTCGGTGCTGACGTCGACTTCGTGATCGAGGGCCACGACGAGCCCGTGACCGTGTTCACGACGCGCCCGGACACCATCCACGGTGTGACGTTCCTCGTGGTCGCACCGGACTCCGACCTCGCTGCCGCCCTGGTCGCTCCCGCGTCGCCGTCCGTCCGCTCCGCGTTCGAGGACTACCTGACCGCGACGCAGAAGACATCGGAGATCGACCGGCAGAACGCCGACCGCCCGAAGACCGGCGTGCCGCTCGACCGGTTCGCGATCCACCCCCTCACCGGTGAGCGCCTGCCGATCTGGGCCGCCGACTACGTGCTCGCCGACTACGGCCACGGCGCGGTCATGGCCGTGCCGGCGCACGACCAGCGCGACCTCGACTTCGCGCGCGCGTTCGACCTGCCGGTGAAGGTCGTCGTGGACACGAACGCCGCCGTCACCGGGGCGATCCCCGTGATCACACCCGACATGTCGCTGGCCGACCTGCCGTCGCTCGACCCGGCGACGACCGGTGAAGCGCTGACGGGCCAGGGCCGGATGATGAACTCCGGGCCGCTCGACGGGATGTCGAAGCAGCACGCGATCACCGCCGCCATCAAGCTCCTCGAGGAGCGCGGCACCGGCCGTGCCGCCAAGACGTACCGCCTCCGCGACTGGCTGATCTCCCGCCAGCGCTTCTGGGGCACCCCGATCCCGATCATCCACGGCGCCGACGGCACCGAGCACCCGGTGCCGCTCGACCAGCTGCCCGTCGTGCTGCCCTCGACCGAGGGCCTCGACCTGAAGCCGAAGGGCACCTCGCCGCTCGGCGGGGCGACCGACTGGGTGAACGTGCCGAACCCCGTCGACGGCACGCCCGCGAAGCGTGACGCCGACACGATGGACACGTTCGTGGACTCGTCCTGGTACTTCCTGCGCTTCCTGTCGCCGAACGACGACACCAAGGCGTTCGACCCCGAGATGGCACGCAAGTGGGCGCCCGTCGACCAGTACGTCGGCGGCGTCGAGCACGCGATCCTGCACCTGCTCTACGCCCGGTTCGTCACGAAGGTCCTGTTCGACCTCGGCTACCTCGACTTCACCGAGCCGTTCTCGGCGCTGCTCAACCAGGGCATGGTGCTCTCCGGCGGCTCGAAGATGTCGAAGTCCAAGGGCGGTGTCTCCCTCGGCGACGAGCTCGACGCGCACGGCGTCGACGCGATCCGCCTGGTGATGGGCTTCGCCGGCCCTCCGGAGGACGACATCAACTGGGAGGACGTCTCCCCGGCGGCCTCCGCCCGCTTCCTCGCCCGCGCCTACCGCCTGGCGACCGACGTCACCTCGACGCCGGACGCCGTGTGGGCCGAGGGCGACCGGGCGCTCCGCCAGGTCACCCACCGGTTCCTGGCCGACGCACCGGGGATGATGGAGTCGTTCAAGTTCAACGTCGTGATCGCACGGCTCATGGACCTGGTGAACGTCACCCGGAAGGCGATCGACAACGGCCCCGGTGCCGGCGACCCCGCCGTCCGCGAAGCCGTCGAGACCATCGCCCTCGGGCTCAGCGTCTTCGCGCCGTACACCGGCGAGGAGATGTGGGAGCGCCTCGGGTACACGTCCTCGGTGGCGACGTACGGGTGGCGGAAGGCCGACCCGACGCTGCTGGTGCAGGAGACCCTCACCGCGGTGGTGCAGGTCAACGGCAAGGTGCGTGACTCGTTCGAGGTCTCGAAGTCCATCGAGGCGGACGAGCTCGAGCGGCTCGCCCGCGGCTCGGCGAACGTGCAGCGGTACATCGGGGAGCGGGAGATCGTGAAGGTGATCGTCCGTGCGCCGAAGCTCGTGAACATCGCCATCAAGGGGTAGCGCGCTCCTCCGGTTCTTCCTGCACAGGGCGGAACCAGCAGCTGCTGTCCACAGTGTCTCGTCGCGGAGCCCGGCCGAACGGTCGGGCTCCGTAGCGTTTCCGCCATGTCCCGGTTCACCCTGACGCCCCGTGCGGCGCTCGTGCTCGCTGCGATCGTCGTCGTGGTGGCGCTGGTCGTGATCGTGCTCGGCGCGCGGGGTGGGGGTGCGGGCGGGACGGTGTCGGTGGACGGGGCGTCCGCGGTCCCTGCTGCCGGTGCGCCTGGTCCTGGTGTGCCTGCTTCCGGCGGTCCTGGTGGTCCTGCTGCTGCGTCGTCTTCTGCGTCGTCCTCTGCGGGGGCGGTCGTCGTGGTGCACGTGCTCGGGGCCGTGGGCCGGGCGGGGGTCGTCTCGCTCCCTGCGGGGAGTCGGGTCACCGACGCCCTTGCCGCGGCGGGGGAAGCCGCTGGCGATGCCGACCTCGCCCGGCTGAACCTCGCGCGGCCCCTCGTCGACGGGGAGCGCCTCTACGTGCCGAAGGTGGGGGAGGCCGAGCTGCCCGCCGCGCTGGACGCTGGTGTCGGCGGTGCTGGTGGTGCTGCGGGTGGTGCGTCGGCAGGCGTTCCCGGGGCGGGTGGGCCGTCGGACGTGATCGACCTGAACACGGCGGACCAGACCGCGCTCGAGACCCTGCCGGGCATCGGGCCGGCCCTCGCCGGGCGCATCCTGGCGTGGCGTGACGAACACGGGCGGTTCGCCGCGGTCGAGGACCTGCTCGACGTCGCGGGCATCGGGGACGTCCGGTTCGCCGAGCTGCAGGACCGGGTGCGGGTGTGAACGTCGCGCCGGACCGGACCGACCTGCGCATCGCTGTGCCGGCTGCTGTCGCGTGGGTCGCGGCCGCGGTGCTCGTCGGGGTGCCGGACCGGGGCTGGTGGGTTGCCGGTGGGGCGGGCTGCGTGGTCCTCGTGGGGGTGGTCGTCGTGTGCTCGGGTGCAGGGCGTTCGGGTGCCGGGCGTTCGTCTGTGGCGCTCCGCGTCGCTGCTGCGTTCGTGGTCACGTCGGTGGCCTTCGTCGGAGTGGTCGGGGTCGCGGTGGCCGTCGCGGAGCCGGGTCGTTCGCCGGCGGTGCTCACCGCGGTCCTCGGCCGGACGGTACGGGTCGAGGCGGTGCTCGATCGTGACCTCGGCGCCGGGGACCGGTCCGTGGTCGGGACACTGTCGGGGGTCGACGGGATGGATGAGGTCCTCGGTGCGCGTGGCCTTTCCGGGCTCGACGTGCCGGTCCGGCTCGTCCCGTCGCGGGACACCGACGCGCCGTCCGTGCTCGGTGCCGGGACGCGGGTCTCCGGCTCCGGGGTGCTCGAAGCGGACGGACCGGGATCGGCCACCGCGTTCGTCGTGTTCCTCCGCGGCACCCCGGCCGCGTCGCCACCGACCGGGTTCCTCGCCGGGACGAACACCGCGCGGTCGGCGTTCGCTGACGTGACCTCGCAGCTGCCGCAGCCGGGCGGGTCACTGCTCCGTGGTCTCGCGATCGGGGACCGGAGCGGGCTGGACCCGGCGACGGAGACCGCGATGGAGACCAGTGCGCTCACCCACCTCACCGCCGTCTCGGGATCGAACTGCGCGGTGATCGTCGCGCTCGTCGTCGTGCTCGGGAAGGCGGCCGGGCTCGGGCGGGTGACACGAGCGGCGTGTGCGGTCACCCTGCTGCTCGGGTTCGTCGTGCTGGTGCGTCCGGACCCGTCGATCCTCCGGGCGACCGTGATGGCCGTCGTCGTCCTGGTCGTGCACCTCGCGGGGCGTCCGGTGCGGGGCGTCCCGCTGATCTGCCTCGCCGTGCTCGGGATGCTCGTCGTCGACCCCTGGTTCTCGCGTTCCTTCGCGTTCGGGTTGTCGGTCCTCGCCACGAGCGGCATCGTCGTGCTCGGACCGCCCCTGACCGCGGTGCTGGCTCGACGGTGCTGGACGCCGATCGCCGCGGCCTTGGCCGTGCCGATCGCCGCGCAGGTAGCGTGCTGGCCGCTGACGATCCCACTCTCCGCCGCGCTCCCGACGTATGCGGTGCCCGCGAACCTCGTCACCGAGCCGCTCGCGCCGGTGGTCACCGTGCTCGGGCTCGGCGCGTGCCTGCTCGCACCCGTGTGGCCGGCGGGAGCGGCGGTCGTCGCGGCGGTCGCCTGGGCGCCGGCCGCGGCCATCGGTGCCGTCGCCCACGGTGCCGCTGCACTGCCGTTCGCCGCGGTGCCGTGGCCCACCGGGCTGCTCGGCGTCGGAGCGGCCGCGACGGTCAGCTCGGGGCTCGTCGCCGCGGTGCTCGTACCCGCAGCACTCCGGACGCGGGTGCTGCTGATCGCGGCGGTGGTCGGGGTGATCGGCATCGCGTCGACGCTCGTCCCGCGGGCGATCGTCCGGGCCGGGCTCCCCGGCGACTGGGCGATCGCGGCGTGCGACGTCGGCCAGGGGGACGCGGTCCTCATCCGCAACGGGGCGAGCACCGCGCTGGTGGACGTCGGGGACGACCCGGAGCGACTGCGCGCGTGCCTGGACCTGCTCGGCGTCGACCGGATCGACCTGCTCGTGCTGACGCACTTCGACCGCGACCACGTCGGCGCCGTGGACGAGGTCGCTGCCGACGTCGACATCGCGCTGACCGGGTCGACCGGACGACCGGCGGACGATGCCGTTGTCCGTGACCTGCAGCGGGCAGGAGTGGACGTGCGACGGGGCGACGACGGCGTCGCGGGGCTGCTCGGTGCCCTCCCGTGGCGCGTGCTCTGGCCGCGGGCGAGCGACTCCGCGAACGGCAACGACGCGAGCATCGTGCTCGCGGTCGGTCCCTCGGCACCGTCGTGCACGTCGTGTCTGTCGGGCGTGTTCCTCGGGGACCTCGATGCCACCGCGCAACGCCGGCTGCGGGGGAGCGCCGGCATCGAACCGGTCGACGTCGTCAAGGTGTCGCACCACGGTTCGGCGGACCAGGACCCGGTGCTCTACCGGGAGCTCGCGGCGCCGGTCGGGCTGATCGGCGTCGGCGCGGACAACACCTACGGACACCCCACCGACCGGGCGCTGTCGATGCTGGCGGCAGCGGGGACGACACCCTTCCGTACCGATCTGCAGGGCACCGTCGTGGTGCGCCGGGGGACCGAGGGCCCAGAGGTGTGGACCGAGCGGGCGTCCGCCGACCCCGTGCCGTCCGCGTCGGGGGTGGCCCGTAGACTCGGAGCCGCACCGTCGGAAGGAACGCATGCCCGCCAAGAAGCCCGCGCGCGCCGCCGCGAAGATCGACCAGGTCCCGTGGTCGGGCATCCGTCCCGCGCCCGTGATCCTCGTGACCGGGCCGGAGACGTTCCTCGCAGAGCGGGCGACCGGCATGCTGCGCGACCTGCTGGTCGGCGAGGATCCTGCGCTCGAGGTCCACGACCTCGAAGCGGACCAGTACGCCCCCGGCCTGCTCGCGACCCTCGCCAGCCCGTCCCTGTTCGGCGAACCCCGGCTCGTGCGGGTGACCAACGTCGAGAAGTGCACGGACGCCTTCATCACCGAGACGATCTCCTACCTCGGCAACCCCGCCGACGACGTCACCCTGGTGCTCCGACACGGCGGCGGGGTCCGGGGCAAGAAGCTCCTCGACACGATCCGCAGCGGTGTCGGCGGCGGGATCGAAGTCCAGTGCGACGAGCTCAAGCGGGAGACCGACCGCATCGACTTCGTGAACGCGGAGTTCCGCGCCGCCCGACGGAAGATCGCGCCCTCCGCCGTCCGCACCCTGGTCGCGGCGTTCGCGGACGACCTCGCCGAGCTCGCGGCCGCGTGCCGGCAGCTGCTCGCCGACGAAGCGCAGGAGATCACGGACAAGGTCGTCGACAAGTACTACGGCGGCCGCGTCGAGACCAACGCGTTCAAGGTCGCCGACATCGCGCTCGCGGGCCGGTCGGCTCCGGCGATCGTCGAGCTGCGGCACGCCCTGTCGACGGGTGAAGCGCCCGTGCCGATCGTCGCGGCGTTCGCGAGCAAGATCCGCACGATGGCCAAGGTCAGTGCCTTCCGGGGCTCCAGCGGCCAGGCGGCTTCCGCGCTCGGCATGGCGCCGTGGCAGGTGCAGCGTGCCCAGCGCGACGTCGCCGGGTGGAGCGAGGCCGGCCTCGCGAACGCGATCATCAGCATCGCCGAGGCGGACACCGCGGTGAAGGGTGGCTCGCGCGACGCGCACTACGCGCTCGAGGTCATGGTCCGCACCATCGCCCGTCGCGGCGAGGACCGCTGAGTCGACCCGAGCCTCCCGTCGGTCCGCGCACGCGCGCGCGCCCGCACGCGCGCGCCCGCCCGTCGCGGCCCGGCGCCCGGCGGTCGGCGGTCGGCGGTCGGCGGCGCGAGCGGGCGCCGCACAACGCAAACCACTTCGCACCACGGAAACGCGTGGTGCGAAGTGTTTTCGGTTGTGCGGAGCCGAGCCGAGCCCCGCGCGTCACCAGGTGGCGGCATCGGCGCCGGCGCCGCGACCCGGCTGCTGTCCGTCCGCGGCGCGAGCGGGCGCCGCACAACGCAAAACACTTCGCACCACGGAACCACGTGGTGCGAAGTGTTTTCGGTTGTGCGGTGCCGAGCCGAGCCGCGCGCCCGCCGTCAGCGAGACCCGCGCCACCCCGCCCCGCCCCGCCCTGCCCCGCCCCGCGCCGTCCCACCCACCCCCCGGAACGACGAAGGCCCCGCACCATTCGGTGCGGGGCCCTCAAGCGTCAGCGGCTCAGAGCGCGCTGACCTTCTTCGCGATGGCCGACTTGCGGTTCGCGGCCTGGTTCTTGTGGATGACGCCCTTGCTCACGGCCTTGTCGAGCTTCTTCGACGCGACGGCGAGAGCGGCGGTGGCCTTCTCCTTGTCGCCGGCGACGATCGCCTCGTTGGTGTGACGGATGAACGTCTTGAGCTCGGACTTGTAGGCCTTGTTGCGCTCCGTGGCCTTGAGGTTGGTCTTGATGCGCTTGATCTGCGACTTGATGTTCGCCATGTGGTGCTCCTGCTTCGTCTCGTACGGGTGAATGCGACCGCTGGGTAGAGGGGCCCTTGGTCGTCTCGCGTTCCACCCGTGGGCGGGGAACGCGCAAGCCAGCAAGCAACACTACCAGGCACGGAACAGCGGTTCAATGCGCGCGACACGCGTCACCGCGCGGAAACACGCGGGCGTTACCGTGTTGGGCATGCCGTCCCTCGCACCTCGGATCGACACCGTCCCCGCCTCCGGCATCCGCCGGGTCTTCGAACAGGCCGCCCTGCTGCAGGCCGAGGGCGATGACGTCACGATGCTCGTCATCGGCGAGCCGGACGTCCCGGTCGCGGCGCACATCGCCGACGCCGCCAAGCGGGCGTGGACCGAGGACCGCACCGACTACACGCCGAACGGCGGCATCGCACCGCTCCGGAGGGCCATCCAGGAGAAGCTGCTCCGCGAGAACCGCATCGAGGCGGACCTCGAGCAGATCTGGGTGACGGTCGGGGCGACGCAGGCCCTGTTCCAGGCGATGACGCTGGTGCTGAGCCCGGGCGACGAGCTCCTCGTGCCGGACCCCGGCTACACGACGTTCACGATGAACGCGCACATCATCGGGGCGACGCCGGTGCCGTACCGGCTGGAGCCGCAGCACGGGTTCGAGCCGGACCTCGACGCGCTCGAGGCGAGCATCACCGAGCACACCCGGGCGATCGTGGTGAACTCGCCGTCGAACCCGCTCGGCTCGGTGTTCGGCGAGGACACCCTCCGGAGCATCCTGGCGCTGGCGAAGCGGCACGACCTGTGGGTGATCAGCGACGAGGTCTACGAGTACTTCACCTACGACACCCGGCACGTGAGCCTGGCGGCGCTCGACGACGACGACCGGGTGTTCACGGCGTTCTCGCTGAGCAAGACGTACGCGATGACGGGCGTCCGTGTCGGGTGCCTCGTGACGCCGAAGGGCCTCGGTGCGACGATGCGGACCACGCAGGAGGCGATGATCAGCTGCGTCGCCGAGCCGGACCAGTACGCGGCCCTCGCGGCGATCGTGGGGGACCACTCCGCGGTGCGCGACGCCCGGGAGCACTACCGCGCCAACCTCGCGGTCGCGACCGAGGTCCTCGACGCCGCCGGCATCCGCTACAACGACCCGCGCGGCGCGTTCTACCTGTGGATCGACATGGCGCACGCCGCCCAGGGTGACGTCGCGGAGTGGGCGCTCGCGTTCCTGCAGCACGAGAAGGTCGCGGTCGCACCTGGCAGCGCGTTCGGCCGGACGGGCGAGGGCTGGATCCGGATCTGCCTGGCGGCGACCCCGGAGGACCTCCGGCGCGGCCTGGGCGCGCTGCCGGCTCCGGCGCACGCCACCGTCTGAGCGGACGGCCGGCCGGGACCCCGGACGGGAGGCTCGGTGCACGCCCGCCACGCCCCGCACCGTGCGAGGGGCGCACCACACCCCACACCCCGCACCGCAAGCGCGCCCAACCGTGGGACAATCGTTCGACCGTCCGACCCACCTGAGGAACCGTGAGCCCACAAGCAGCAACTCCGCTCGAGCCCGCCGCGACTCCGGCCGACGCGATCCGCAACTTCTGCATCATCGCGCACATCGACCACGGCAAGTCGACGTTGGCCGACCGCATGCTCTCGATCACCGGCATCGTCGAGGACCGTGCGATGCGCGCCCAGTACCTCGACCGCATGGACATCGAGCGTGAGCGCGGCATCACGATCAAGTCGCAGGCCGTCCGCATGCCGTGGGAGCTGGACGGCCAGACCTACGCGCTGAACATGATCGACACACCCGGGCACGTCGACTTCTCGTACGAGGTCTCCCGGTCGCTCGCCGCGTGCGAGGGCGCCATCCTGCTCGTCGACGCTGCCCAGGGCATCGAGGCCCAGACGCTCGCGAACCTCTACCTGGCGCTCGAGAACGACCTGCAGATCATCCCGGTCCTCAACAAGATCGACCTGCCCGCCGCCGACCCCGACAAGTACGCGGCCGAGCTCGCGCAGCTCATCGGCGGCAAGCCCGAGGACGTCCTCCGCGTCTCCGGCAAGACCGGCGTCGGCGTGCCGGAGCTCCTCGACCTGGTCGTCCGGACGGTCCCCGCCCCGGTCGGCACGGTCGACGCCGCGCCCCGCGCGATGATCTTCGACTCGGTCTACGACAGCTACCGCGGTGTCGTGACGTACATCCGCATGATCGACGGCTCGATCGCCCCGCGCGAGAAGGTCCAGATGATGTCGACCAAGTCGACGCACGAGATCCTGGAGATCGGGGTGTCGAGCCCGGAGCCGATCCCGACGAAGGGCCTGTCCGTCGGCGAGGTCGGCTACCTCATCACCGGCGTGAAGGACGTCCGCCTGTCGAAGGTCGGCGACACCGTCACGAGCGCTCAGCGTCCGGCGACCGAAGCCCTGCCCGGCTACACGGACCCGAAGCCGATGGTGTTCTCGGGCCTGTACCCGATCGACGGCTCGGACTACCCGGACCTCCGCGAGGCGCTCGACAAGCTCAAGCTCTCGGACGCGGCGCTCGTGTACGAACCCGAGACCTCCGTCGCGCTCGGCTTCGGCTTCCGCTGCGGGTTCCTCGGGCTGCTGCACCTCGAGATCATCACCGAGCGGCTCTCCCGCGAGTTCGGCCTCGACCTCATCACGACCGCGCCGAGCGTCATCTACGAGGTCACGAACGAGGACAACACCGTGACCGAGGTCACGAACCCGTCCGAGTTCCCGACCGGGCGCATCGTCGAGGTCCGCGAGCCCATGGTCCGCGCCGCGATCCTCGCCCCGAAGGACTACGTCGGCGCGATCATGGAGCTCTGCCAGCAGCGCCGCGGCTCCCTGCTCGGCATGGAGTACCTCGGTGAGGACCGCGTCGAGATCCGCTACCAGATCCCGCTCGGCGAGATCGTGTTCGACTTCTTCGACCAGCTGAAGAGCAAGACGCAGGGCTACGCCAGCCTCGACTACGAGCCGATCGGCGACCAGGCGGCCGACCTCGTCAAGGTCGACATCCTGCTGCAGGGCGACCAGGTCGACGCGTTCAGCGCGATCGTGCACCGCGACAAGGCGTACGCGTACGGCACGCTGATGACCGAGCGGCTCCGCAAGCTCATCCCGCGTCAGCAGTTCGAGGTCCCGATCCAGGCGGCGATCGGCGCCCGCATCATCGCCCGCGAGAGCATCCGCGCGATGCGCAAGGACGTCCTCGCGAAGTGCTACGGCGGTGACATCACCCGCAAGCGCAAGCTCCTCGAGAAGCAGAAGGAGGGCAAGAAGCGCATGAAGACCATCGGTCGGGTCGAGGTCCCGCAGGAAGCCTTCATCGCGGCGCTCTCCGGCGACGTCGAAGAGAAGAAGAAGTAGCGCGAAGCGACAGTGCTCGGCCGGGATCCGGCCGAGCACTGTCGCTTTCCGGGACTACTCGCGGGGGAGCTGGCGGACTAGCGCTGGCTGCGGGATCGCAGGGCCGCCAGGCAGACCGCCGGGAGGCTCGCAGCAGCCAGTCCCGCCAGCGCGGTCCGCACGATGGTCGCGTTCGACGCCGCCCCCACATCCGGCGCAGTCGTCGCCACCACCGCGGCTGCCACGGCACCGAGCGCCAGGAGCGCCGTCACCCCGCCGAGCACCAGCGGCAGCCGACGGCCCCGGTGGTGCTGCACGGCGAGCACGAGCGTCGCCCCGAAGAGCAGCACCCCGAGCCCGGCGGCCGACGCCCCGACGGCGGCGATGGTGTTCAGCGTCTCGAAGCCGGCGGCCACCCGGTCGACCGCGATCCGGCACGCCGCGGCCACCGCGAAGCTCCCGAGCGCGAGCACGCCAGATGCCCGGACGCGCGCGTCAACGGACCGTCGGCGAGCGGGGGCTGGCGTGAGCACGAGCCAACGATAGGGGCGTGGCGGAGGTGGGCACGGCCTCCAGTTCGGGGTGCACGGGAAGTGGACGACGGACCGCGCGCCGTCGGTTCGACCCGGCCACGCACCCCCAGTACGATGGCCAGATGAGCAGCCGCGGAGGGTACCTGACCGCCCTGACCTACGGAGCAGTCGGTGCCACGCAGGCGCCCGACCTGATGACCTACCCGCCAGAGGGGTTCGTCCCCGCGGAGTCGCGCTCCCGCATCGGCCACGGTGACCAGCGCTTCGAGACCGCGGTGACCCAGGCGTTGACGTGGCAGATCCAGGAGCGCAGCGGCATCGCGGTGCGCGTGGACGAAGCACCCGACGACGACGAGGTCCGGTACAACCCGGTGACCTTCGACGAGCAGGGTGTGCCGATCGCGCCGGCCTCGATCGGGACGCCGCGGGTGGAGCAGTTCTCGCCGGACGGCACCCCGCTGGTGACCGCCGGGACGAGCGCGGTGCTGACGATGCACGCGTTCGGGCAGACGGTGCAGGCGCCGGTGCGGGTCGTGTCGATCATCGACGAGCCGGACCGCAAGGGCTTCGCGTACGGCACGCTCGAGGGGCACCCGCTCTCGGGTGAGGAGTCGTTCGTCATCGAGCGCACCGCGGACGGCTCGGTGTGGCTGCAGATCCGGCAGTTCTCGCAGCCCGCGAGCGCGAAGTGGCGTTTCGTCGCGCCGCTGCTCCGTCGGCAGCAGCGCGTGATGGCGGAGAAGTACCTCGAGGCCCTGCGCGGCGACTAGTCCGCGCTACCCCTCGTGCCGCAGCGGCGGCAGCGCGGCGATCGCGTCCTCGATGAGTGCCGCGTCCGAGACGCAGTCGCGCGCGATCGCGACGGCGTTCGTGTGCCGGAGCGCGTCGACGTCGTAGACGCCGGTCGCGACCGCGAGGAACGGGATGCCGACGGCGTCCGCCGCTTCGCCGTCGCGCGGGGTGTCGCCGACGATGACGGCGCGGGTGCCGGCGAGTGCGTCCGCGGCGAGGGCGGTGACCCCGGCGCGCTCCACCTCCTCGTCGCCGAAGTAGGAGTGTTCCCAGTCGAACGCGTCGACGTCGAACCCGGCACCGGCGAGCTTGACCCGTGCGCGGTAGGCGGAGTTGCCGGTGAGCAGGCCGTTCCGCCAGCCGAGCTCGGCGAAGCGGGTGACGAGTGCGACAGCCCCCGGTGCGGCGGTGCGGTGCTCGCCCGCGCGGTGCCGTTCTTCGGAGAGGTCGCGGAGGTGGCGGGTCACGGTGGGGATCAGGTCGTCGCCGAGGTCGTGGGCGCGGACGTGCTCGGCGATGATGCCGGCGTCGGTCCGGCCGTGCTGGTGCCCGACGAGGAGGGGGAGGTCGCGGCCCGTCGCCCGTTCGAGCGCGAGGTGGTACAGGTTGCCGGGCGATGTGGCGTTCCGGACGAGGGTGCCGTCGATGTCCCACAGCACCGTGGTCGGGACGGGGTGGTGCTCCATGACTCCATCATGGCGGACAATGGACTCCATGCCGAGTGCCCTCCCGATCGCTGACCCGGCACCCGCGGACGGTCTGATCACCCCCGGCGCCGGATCGGGCGACGTGCCCTTCGGCGTCTACGTGCACGTGCCCTTCTGCCGGGTGCGCTGCGGCTACTGCGACTTCAACACGTACACCGCGTCCGAGCTCCGCGGTGTCCGCCGCGACGACTACGCCGGACACGCCGTCCGCGAGATCGCCTGGGCCGCTTCGGTCCTGGACCGCTCCGGCGTGCCGCGACGTCCGGTGTCCACCGTGTTCTTCGGCGGCGGCACCCCGACGATGCTCCCCGCGAGCGACCTGGCAATGATCCTCAGGGCGATCGACGACACGTGGGGGATCCTCCCCGGGGCCGAGGTCACCACCGAGGCGAACCCGGACTCCGTCGACGCGGAGTCCATCGCGACCCTGCGGCGCGCGGGCTTCACGCGGATGAGCTACGGCATGCAGTCCGCGGTCCCGCACGTGCTCGCGACGCTCGACCGCACCCACGACCCGCTCCGGGTGCCGGACGTCGTCGACCTCGCGAAGCAGCAGGGGCTCGACGTCTCGCTCGACCTGATCTACTCCACGCCGGGGGAGTCCCTGGACGACTGGCGCACCTCGCTCGACGCCGCGATCGCCTGCGAGCCCGACCACGTGTCCGCGTACTCGCTCATCGTGGAGGACGGCACGGCAATGGGCCGCGCCGTCTCGCGCGGGGAGCTGCCGGCGCCCGACGACGACCTCGCCGCGGACATGTACGAGCTCGCGGACCAGGTCCTCGGCGACGCCGGGTACGGCTGGTACGAGGTCTCGAACTGGGCCCGCGGCGACGAGCACGTCAGCCGGCACAACCTGTCCTACTGGAAGGGCCACGACTGGTGGGGCGTCGGCCCCGGCGCGCACTCGAGCGTCGCCGGCACCCGGTGGTGGAACGTCAAGCACCCGGCCGCGTACGCGAACCGGGTGCTCGCCGACGAGTCGCCGGCCGCGGGTCGGGAGACCATCGACGCGGAGACCCGGTACGTGGAGCGGCTGCTCCTGGCGGCGCGGGTCCGTGGGGAGCTGCGGACGGACGAGATCCGACAGGAGGCCCGTGGCCGGGTCGCCGGGCTCATCGCACGCGGTCTCGTCGACGGGCGGAGCGCCCTGGGGACGCCCGGCACGCCGGGTCGCCTCGACCTCACGCTGCAGGGCCGGCTGCTCGCGGACGCGGTGGTGCGGGAGCTGCTCGACTAGGTGCTCGTGCTCAGTTCTTGATGAACTCGATCGAGAGCGGGTAGCGGTAGAACCGGCCCTGGTTCGCGGCGACGGCGGCCATGATGCCGAAGATGATCGTCACGACCCAGACAGCGAAGAGGATCAGCAGGCCGATGCCGAGCCAGACCGTGACGACCCCGACGGCGTACGCGATGGCCATCGTGATGTGGAAGTTCAGCGCGACGCGGGTGTGCTCGCGGACGAAGCCGCCGCGGTCGCGGAACAGCAGGTACGCGACGAGCGGGGCGATGAAGTTGAAGAAGATCCCGCCGATGTGCGTGAGCGTCGACCAGAGGCGCTGGTCCTCGGGGGTCATCGGCTGGGGTGGCTGGTACTGCTGACCGCCGGGCTGCTGTCCGTAGCCCTGGGGTCCGTTCGGCGGCTGTCCGTAGCTCATGCCGAGAGCGTATCGACACCGGTGCGCAAAGTGTCGGGACGTCGGTGGTCGGGCGTAGGATCAGCACTCGTCACGTCCGAGTGCCAGCGCGAGCGGAAGGGGTCCTGGTGGTCAGTGAACGGTCCCTCGAGGTCCTCAAGGCCATCGTGCGCGACTACGTCGCCTCCCGCGAACCCGTCGGCTCGAAGTCGATCGTGGAGCGCCACGCGTTCGGCGTCAGCGCGGCCACGATCCGCAACGACATGGCCCTGCTCGAGGACGAGCAGCTCATCATCGCCCCGCACACCTCCTCCGGTCGGGTGCCCACGGACAAGGGGTACCGCCTCTTCGTCGACCACCTCGCCGCCGCGCGCCCGCTGACCAGTGCCCAGCGCCAGGCCATCGAGACCTTCCTCGGCGCGTCGAACGACCTCGACGACGTCCTCAGCCGCACGGTTCGCCTGCTCAGTCAGCTGACGAACCAGGTCGCCCTCGTGCAGTACCCGTCGATGGTGCGCGCCCGGGTGCAGCACGTCGAACTCGTCCGGCTCGGGGACACCCGCCTGATGGTGGTGCTCATCACCGACACCGCCCGGGTCGAGCAACGCGTCGTCGAGACGGACGTCACCCTCGACGAGACCGCGCTCGTCGAACTCCGCTCCGTCGTCAACGGTTCGTCCGTCGGGCTCCTGCTCCACGACGTCCCGACGGCACTCCGGGCGATCCCCGCGCAGATCCGGCCGGAGTCCCAGACCCTCGCCGGCGTGGTCGTCGCGACCCTCATCGAGCAGGTCGCCGCCAACCGCCAGGACCGGCTGCTGATGGCCGGCGCCGCGAACCTCGCGAAGAGCGAACAGGACTTCTCCGGCGGCCTGTTCCCGGTCCTCGAAGCGATCGAGGAACAAGTGACCCTGCTCCGGTTGTTCGGGGAGATGCAGCTCGACGACGTCTCCGTGACCGCACGGATCGGCGTCGAGAACGCCGAGTACGGCCTCGACGCGACGAGCATCGTCGCCGGCGGGTACGTCGCGGCGGGCGGCGAGGTCGCCCGGCTCGGCGTCCTCGGCCCCACCCGGATGGACTACGGCTCCAACATGGCCGCGGTCCGCGCGGTCGCGCGGTACCTGTCCAGACTGCTCGGAGAGAATTGACGACCGACCACCCCGGGGACGCGCGCTGAGCGCGCGAGCCGACCCGGGCCTCCAGACCGATCCACCAGCAAGACCGACGAAACCTACCTGAGGAACACGTGGCAGACCACTACGACGTCCTCGGTGTCCCGCGCGACGCGGCCGACGCCGACATCAAGAAGGCGTACCGCCGCCTCGCCCGCGAACTGCACCCGGACGTGAACCCGAGCCCGGACGCCGCCGAGCGCTTCAAGGACGTGACGCACGCGTACGACGTGCTGAGCGACCCCGAGCAGCGTCGTCGGTACGACGCCGGCCCCCAGGCCGACAACCCGTTCGGCGGCGGCGCCGGCGGCTTCAGCGACATCTTCGACGCCTTCTTCGGCGGCGGGGGCGGTGGCGGCCGTGGCAACGGTCCGCGCAGCCGCGCCGAGCGCGGGCAGGACGCCCTGCTCCGCATCGACGTCGACCTCGACGAGGTCGTGTTCGGCACCCACAAGGACGTCGAGGTGGACACCGCGGTGCTCTGCGAGACGTGCGGCGGCTCCTGCTGCGCGCCCGGCACGAGCCCGCGCACCTGCGACATCTGCGGCGGTACCGGCCACATCCAGCGCCAGGTCCGCTCGCTCCTCGGCAACGTCGTGACGAGCGCGCCGTGCGGCACCTGCCGCGGACACGGCACCGTCATCCCGAACCCGTGCCCCACCTGCCAGGGCCAGGGCCGCGTGCGCGCACGCCGGACCATCCCCGTGGACGTCCCGGCCGGCGTCGACTCCGGACTCCGCCTGCAGATGCCCGGCCAGGGTGAGGTCGGCCCCGCCGGCGGCCCCTCCGGTGACCTCTACCTCGAGATCCGCGTGCGCCACCACGACGTCTTCAGCCGTGACGGGGACGACCTCCTCGCCACGCTCGAGGTGTCGATGACCGACGCGGTCCTCGGCACGAAGACCACGATCGACGGCCTCGACGGCCCGGTCGAGCTCGAGCTCCGCCCCGGTGTGCAGAGCGCCGACGTCCTCGTCCTCAAGGACCGCGGCGTCACGAAGCTCCGCGGGAACGGCCGCGGCGACCTCCGGGTCGGCGTGCAGGTCGTCACCCCGACGAAGCTCTCGCACAAGGAACGCCAGCTCGTCGAGCAGCTCGCGAAGTCGCACAAGGCGGCGCCGCCCCAGCTCGCGAAGTTCCAGCAGGGCATGTTCGGCAAGCTCCGCGACCGCTTCTTCAACTTCTGATGGCATCGCTCTACCTGGTGGACTCGCTCGACGGCGTGAGGGTCGGCGCGTCCGTCGCGCTCGACGGACCAGAGGGGCGGCACGCCGTGACCGTCGCGCGGGTCCGGGTCGGCGAGACGCTGCGGCTCTCGGACGGCCGGGGGACCGTCGCCCTCGGCTCGGTGGCGTCGCTCGACCGTGACGCCCTGGTGCTGACCGTGTCGTCGCTGACCACGTCACCAGCGCCGGTCCCGTCGTTGACGCTCGTGCAGGCGCTCGCGAAGGGCGGCCGCGACGAGATGGCGGTGCAGGCGGCGACCGAGATCGGTGTCGACCACGTCGTCCCGTGGTCGGCCGCGCGGAGCGTCTCCCGGTGGGAGGGCGCGAAGGTCGCGAAGGGGCAGGCCCGGTGGGCGGCCATCGCGCAGGAAGCCGCGAAGCAGGCGATCCGGTCGCGGGTGCCGTCCGTGTCGGCGCCGGTGACGACGGCGGCGTTGGCTGCCGGGGTCGGTTCCGGCGGTGCCGGCGGTGCCGGCGATTCCGGCCTGGAGGCTCGGGTCGCGTTGGTCGTGCTGGACCCGACCGCCACGGTGCGGCTCGCGACCTGGGAACCGCCGTCCGACGCCACCGAGATCGTCCTGGTCGTCGGCCCGGAAGGCGGGATCGACGGCTCCGAGTTCGACCGCCTCACCGCCGCCGGCGCCGTCCGGGTGCGGCTCGGCGACAGCGTGCTGCGGACCTCCACCGCCGGCCCCGCGGCACTCGCCGTGCTGCAGGCCAAGCTCGGACGCTGGTGAACCCGGTGTCGCGGTCGGTGGCGCGTTCTACGATGGGGTCATGAGCAGCGTCTTCTCGAAGATCATCGCGCGGGAGATCCCGGCCACCATCGTGACCGAGGACGACCGCGTCATCGCGTTCGAGGACATCGCGCCCAAGGCCCCCGTGCACGTGCTCGTCGTCCCCAAGACCGAGGACTACGCCAACGTGACCGAACTCGCCGCGGGTGACCCGGACCTCCTCGCCCACATCGTGACCACCGCGCAGCGCATCGCCGACGAGCGCTCCGGCGGGCAGTACCGTCTCGTCTTCAACACCGGCGAGACCGTCGGACAGACCGTGTTCCACGTGCACGCGCACGTACTCGCAGGCGACCTGCAGGAAGGCACCCTTGCCAGCTGACGACACCGCACACCCCGAGCCCGAAGCCGTCTCGGAACTCAGCGTCGACGGGATCGCGATGGTCCAGCTCCTCGGCCCCCAGGACCGGCTGCTGAAGACCGTCGAACGCCAGTACCCGGGCGTCCGGGTCCTGGTCCGTGGCAACGAGGTCACCCTCACCGGGCCGGAGCGCGACGTCGCCCGTGCCCGCGCGCTCGTCGACGAGCTCGTCGGCATGGTCAAGCGCGGCCAGGACATCGGTCAGGGCGACATCCCGACCTCCGCCCGGATCATCGACGAGGAACGTAGTCCTTCCGACGTGTTCGGCACGCCCATCGTCTCGAGCCGCGGCAAGTCCGTGCGCCCGAAGACCGACGGACAGCGGCGCTACGTCGACGCCATCGACGAGAACACCATCACGTTCGGCATCGGTCCCGCCGGCACCGGCAAGACGTACCTGGCGATGGCGAAGGCCGTGCAGGCACTGCAGCGGCGCGAGGTCACCCGGATCATCCTGACCCGCCCCGCGGTCGAAGCGGGGGAGCGCCTCGGGTTCCTGCCCGGCACGCTCACCGACAAGATCGACCCGTACCTGCGGCCGCTGTACGACGCGCTCAACGAGATGATGGACCCGGAGCTGGTCCCGAAGCTCCTCGCCGCCGGCACGGTCGAGGTGGCACCGCTCGCGTACATGCGCGGCCGGACGCTCAACGACTCGTTCGTGGTCCTCGACGAAGCGCAGAACACCACGCCCGAGCAGATGAAGATGTTCCTGACGCGTCTGGGCTTCGGCTCGAAGATGGTCGTCACGGGCGACATCACCCAGGTCGACCTGCCCGGCAACGTCTCCGGCCTGCGGATCGTCACCCAGATCCTGTCCGAGGTGGACGACATCCACTTCGCCCGCCTGGGCAGCGAGGACGTCGTGCGGCACACGCTCGTCGGCCGCATCGTCGACGCGTACACGGTGTACGACGAACAGCGGCTCGCCGAGCAGGCCGGGCACCGCCCCGGTGGTCGCGGCACCGCCCCGACGCCGAACCCCGCCGGCGCGAACCGTGCCGAGCGTCGTGGTCGCCCGCCGCAGGACCGCCAGCACAGCCCGTACCCCCAGAACGACCCCCGAGGAGGAACCCGGTGAGCATCGAGCTCAACAACGAGTCCGGTGTGGACATCGACGACGACGCCGTGCAGCGGCTCGCGGCCTTCGCGCTCGACGCGATGCACGTGCACGCGGACGCCGAGCTCGCGATCGTCCTCGTCGACGAGGGTGCGATGGAGCAGCTGCACGTCCGGTGGATGGACGAGCCCGGCCCCACGGACGTGCTGAGCTTCCCGATGGACGAGCTCCGCCCCGGGACCGAGGACGAGCCGACGCCCGCCGGGCTCCTCGGCGACATCGTGCTCTGCCCGCAGGTCGCCGAGGCCCAGGCGAAGACCGCCGGGCACTCCACGACCGACGAGCTCCTGCTGCTCACCTGCCACGGCATCCTCCACCTCCTCGGCTTCGACCACGCCGAGCCGGAGGAGAAGGCCGAGATGTTCGGGCTGCAGGGGGAGATCCTGACAGCCTTCGCCGCGCAGCGCCGGGGGCGGTGACCGCAGTGCTGCTCGTCGCCGTCCTGCTCGCGGTGGCGTTCGTGCTCGTCGTCCTCGGCGGGCTCCTCGCCGCGTCGGACGCCGCGCTCGGGGTGCTCTCGCGCGCGGACCTCGACGACATCGCCCGCGGCAGCAAGCGCCGCCGGGCCATCGAGGCGATCGCTGACGACGTCGGCGCCCACGTCAACGCGCTGAACTTCTTCCGCGTGCTCGCCGAGACCGCGGCGGCCGTGCTCGTCACGATCGCGCTCTTCTCGGTGCTCGACACCTGGTGGCTGGCGCTGATCGTCTCCGCCGCGATCATGACCGCCGTCTCGTTCGTGCTCGTCGGGTCCAGCCCGCGGAGCGTCGGGCGCGCGCACGCCGACCGGCTGGTCGCGGTCACCGGCGGGCTCGTGCACGCCGTCCGCATCGTGCTGGGGCCGCTCGCCGGGCTCCTGGTGCTCATCGGCGACCGGGTCACCCCCGGCCGGAACGGCAGCACGTCGAGCGTCTCCAGCGAGGAGCAGCTGCTCTCCCTGGTCGACGAGGCAACCGAGAGCAACGTGCTCGAGGACGAGGACCGAGAGCTCATCCACTCGGTGTTCGAGTTCAGCGACACCCTGGTGCGCGAGGTCATGGTGCCCCGGACCGACATGGTCACCGCGGACGCCACCGACACCCTCGCCGCGGTGATGGAGCAGTTCCTCGCCGCCGGTGTCTCCCGCATGCCGGTCACCGGGCGGGACAGCGATGACGTCCTCGGCGTCGTGTACCTCCGCGACCTCGCCAGGGCGCTCTACGAGAGCACCGACGCCGGCGGCCGCCCCGTCACCTCGTTGCTCCGCGTCGCCGAGTTCGTCCCGGAGTCCAAGCACGCCGACGATACCCTCCGGCACATGCAGGCCGCGAAGAACCACCTCGTCCTGGTCGTCGACGAGTACGGCGGGGTCGCCGGGCTCGTCACCATGGAAGACCTCATCGAAGAACTCGTCGGCGACATCTCCGACGAGTACGACCGCACCGTCATCGACCGCGTCGACCTCGGCGGCGGTGTCTGGCGGATCTCCGCCCGGATGCCGATCGACGACCTCGGCGACCTGTTCGGCATCGACCTCGACGACGACGACGTCGACACCGCCGGGGGCCTCCTCACGAAGGAACTCGGCCACCTGGCCACCGCGGGCGAGTCCGTGACCGTGTCCGGCGTCGTGCTGACGGCCGACCGCGTCGAGGGCAAGCGCCGCCACCTCATCTCCGTGCTCGCCGAACGTACCGACGCCCTCGCCGGCGCGGAGCAGGCGTTCGACGACACCGCATCCACCACGACGGGAACCACGCACCCATGACCGACACCTCCGCCACACCGTTCCGAGCCGGGTTCGTCTCGTTCGTCGGCCGCCCGAACGTCGGCAAGTCGACGCTCACCAACGCGCTGGTCGGCGAGAAGGTCGCGATCACCTCGTCGAAGCCGCAGACCACCCGCCGCGCGATCCGCGGCATCGTGCACCGCCCCGACGGGCAGGTCATCATCGTCGACACCCCCGGTGTGCACCGACCGCGTACGTTGCTCGGCGAGCGGCTCAACGACCTCGTCCAGTCCACCCTGGGCGACGTCGACGTGATCGGCTTCTGCGTCCCGGCGAACGAGCCGATCGGGCCGGGCGACCGGTTCATCAACGAGACGCTCGACCACTTCCCGCGCGCGAAGAAGATCGCGATCGTCACGAAGGTCGACCGTGCCGGCAAGGAGAAGATCGCCGAACAGCTCCTCGCAGTGTCCGCGCTCCGCGAGTGGGACGCGATCGTGCCGACGTCAGGGACGCAGGGCACGCAGCTGGAGGCCCTGCTCACGGAGATCACCGCGCTCCTGCCCGAGTCGCCCGCGCTCTACGGCGCCGAGGCCGTCACCGAGGAGACGAACGAGGAGCGGATCTCCGAGCTGATCCGCGAGGCCGCGCTCGAGGGTGTGCGCGACGAGCTCCCGCACTCGCTCGCCGTCACGATCGAGGACATGGTCGAGCCGGACCCCGACGACGACCCGAACGGGCCGCTGCGGATCTTCGCGAACCTGTTCGTCGAGCGTGACAGCCAGAAGTCGATCGTGATCGGGCACAAGGGCGAGCGTCTCAAGGACGTCGGTACCCGGGCGCGCGCCGAGATCGAGGCGCTGCTCGGCGGCCGGCACGTCTACCTGAACATCCGGGTCAAGGTCGCGAAGGAGTGGCAGCGCGACCCGAAGCAGCTCGGGCGGCTCGGGTTCTGACCGAACGGGCCGGGTCATTCCGCGGACTGACGCGCTCGTGACCCGGCGGTCGTACCGTGGACGGGTGTTCCGTCCAATGCTGCGCAGTCAGGTCACCGTCGACGTCGTCGTCGCCGGTGTCCTCGGCGCCCTCGTCGCGATCACGTCCACGCGCGGCATCGACGGCCCGGTCGCCTACCTGACCGTCCTCGGCATGACCGTCGCGCTGGCCTTCCGGCGACTCTCACCGGGCCTGGCCCTCGCGATCGCCTGGGCGGCCGCCGTCTTCCAGATGGCGACGATGCAGCAGCCGGACCTGTCCGACGTGTTCATCGCCGGGGTCCTGTACACGACGAGCGCGTACGGCAGCCGGCGGATCCGGATCGCCGGGCTCGTCTCGGCGATCGGCGGTGCCGTCGTCGCCGCTGCGTACGTCGGCCTGCAGGACTACGCCACCCGGTCCCACGAACAGACGATCTCCGGCCCGGTGGTCGAGTCCTCGCAGCTCGCGCTCGGGTCGCTCGTCGTCATCCTGGCGATCCTGCTCCTGCCCTGGCTCGGCGGGGTCGTCGCACGGACCCGGCAGACCGCGCGGATGAGCCGGGAAGCCCAGCTGCTCGCCGAGCGTGACGCCGCCCGCGCCGACCGCGCGGTGGCCGTCGAGCAGGAGCGCGTCCGGATCGCCCGGGACATGCACGACATCGTGGCGCACTCGCTCGCCGTCGTCATCGCCCAGGCCGACGGCGCCCGGTACGCGCTCCGGGCCGACCCGGCCGTCGCCGACCAGGCGCTCGGCACGATCTCGACCACCGCCCGCCGCGCCCTCGGTGACGTCCGGGAACTCCTCGGTGCGCTCCGCCACGAGCAGGGCACCGCGCCGACGCCCGACATCGACGACATCGAGCAGCTCGTCGGGGAGATGCGCGACGTCGGGCTCGACGTGCAGGTCGAGCGTCGCGGAGACGCGTCGGGACTGCCGACGACCACGCAGCTCGCCGTGTACCGGATCGTGCAGGAGAGCCTGACGAACGCGTACAAGCACGGCGAGCACGGCACTCCGGTGCGCACCACCCTCACCTACCGCCCGGACACCGTCGAGATCGACGTGGTCAACCGGCGCGCCGACCACGGTCGTTCCGGGCCGGGTACCGGGCACGGGCTCGTCGGCATGCGGGAGCGTGCCACGATCTCCGGTGGGAGCATGACCGCCGGCCCCCGCGGCGCCGACTTCGCCGTCGCCGTCCGGATCCCGGCACACCCGGCCAGCGGGCAGATGCCCCGCGGGCTCGTCACCTCGACCGACCAGGAGCGCACCGCACGATGACCGAGAACCCCATCCGCGTCGCACTCGTGGACGACCAGGCACTGTTCCGGACCGGCATCCGGATGCTCATCGACTCGCAGCCGGACCTGCGCTTCGTGGGTGAGGCCGGCAACGGCGCCGAAGGGGTCGAACTCGTCCGCCGGGGCCGACCCGACGTCGTGCTCATGGACGTCCGGATGCCCGTGATGGACGGGATCACCGCGACGGCGCAGATCGTCGAGGACGCCGGGACCGACGGGGCGAAGGTGCTCGTGCTCACCACGTTCGACTTCGACGAGGCGGCGGCGAAGGCCATCCGCGCCGGTGCGAGCGGCTTCGTGCTGAAGGACGCCGACCCGGAGTTCCTGCTCGCGGCGATCCGGACCGTGCACGCGGGCACCGCCGTGTTCGCGGCGTCGGCGACGCGCGAGCTCCTCCGTCGGTACGACGACTCCGCCGAGCGTGCCGCGAACGTGCCCGCGGCCGTCGACGACCTGACGCCGCGGGAGCGGGAGATCTTCGACCTGGCGGCGCGGGGGTTCAGCAACAGCGAGATCGCGCAGCACGAGTACGTCAGCGAGGCCACGGTGAAGACCCACATCTCCCGGGTGCTCACCAAGCTCGGGCTGCGGGACCGGGTGCGGCTCGTCGTGTTCGCACACGAGCACGGGCTCGTCACGCGGGACTGAACTGCTCTCCGGGGTCATCCTGCCGGATGACGTGACCGCCGGCATGTGAGCCGATCGATCCATCCACAGGAGCCGACGGACCGACGCGGGACGTGCCTCCCGAGCGTCATGGTGGACACATGACCACCAGCCACGCTCCGATCATCCGACTCGACCACGTGTCCAAGCACTACGGCGACGCCGCGCGCCGGGTCACGGCGCTCGACGACGTCAGCGTCGACATCGGCGCCGGCGAGTTCACCGCGGTGATGGGGCCGTCCGGCTCGGGCAAGTCAACGCTCATGCACGTCGCCGCCGGGCTCGATGCGGTCTCCGCCGGACGGATCCAGATCGACGGGGTCGACATCACCCAGCTCGGCGACAAGGACCTCACCGAGCTCCGTCGCCGGCGGCTCGGGTTCGTGTTCCAGTCGTTCAACCTCGTGCCGACGCTCGACGTCAGCGAGAACATCCGGCTGCCGTTCCTGCTCGGCGGGCACAAGCCCTCGCGGGAAGAATCGGCGTGGATCGACCGGCTCGTCGACATGCTCGGTCTCGGGAACCGCCTCGGGCACCGGCCGCACCAGCTCTCCGGTGGCCAGCAGCAGCGGGTCGCGATCGCCCGCGCGCTGGCGTCCCGGCCGGCGGTCGTCGTGGCCGACGAGCCGACCGGCGCGCTCGACTCCCGGACCGGCCGTGACGTGCTCGCGATCCTCCGCGGGGCCGTGGCCGAGTGGGGCCAGAGCGTCGTGATGGTCACGCACGACCCGGTCGCCGCTGCCAACGCCGACCGCATCCTGTTCCTCGCCGACGGGCGGATCGTGGGGGACCGCCCGGCGATGAGCGCGGCGGACATCTCCACCACGATGCTGGGGATGGAGGCAGCAGCGTGAACACCGTCAAGGAGTTCAGCCCGACGATCCTGGTCGCGGCGCTCGGCACCACCTTCGGATCGGCACTCGTCATCGCGCCAGGCATCGCGACCGAAGCGCTCACCGCCGCCGGGTTTGCGGACCTCGGGCCGGTGAAGTCGATCCTCGACGTCATCGGCTGGCTGTTCCTCGGCATCGCGCTCTACGTCGGGGCGATCGTCACGGCGAACACCTGCGCGACGCTCATCGCCGGGCAGACGCGGATCATCGCGCTGCAGCGGCTGGTCGGGGCCACCGGCGCGACCCTCCGTGCCCGCATCGTCCGGGCGGGGCTCGTCGTCGGGGTCCTCGGCGGGCTGGTCGGGGCCGTCGTCGGCACCGGGCTGACCGCGCTCTTCGTCGCGGTGCTCCGGGGCAACGGGTTCCTGCCGGACACCACCTACACGCTCGTGCCGTGGCAGCTCGTGCTCCCGGTCGTCGCGGTCGTCCTCGCCACCTGGGGTGCGTTCGGCGTCGGCTCACGCCGGGTGCTGACGGTCACCCCGCTCGAGGCGCTGTCCTCCAGCGTCGAGCCGAGCCACGACGACGTCCGCTCCGGCACCGCGCGGAAGGTCTGGGCGATCGTCCTCATGGCCGGCGGCGGCGCGCTCATGCTCCTCGGGCTGGTGCTCAGCGCCGTCACCCCGATCGCCGTGCTGCCGGCAGCGCTCGGCGGCTTCGTGTCCTTCGCCGGGGTCTCCGTCGGCGCCACGATCGTGATGCCGCCCGTGCTCGCGCTGATCGGGCGGATCGGCGCGAAGGACCCGGTCGTGCTGCTCGCGGGCCGCAACGCGATGCGGGCGCCGGGGCGCTCGTCGCGAGCGACCATCGGGCTCGTCATCGGCGTCACACTGCTCGTCACCTTCGCTGTCGCGCTCGGGATGATGCAGCATGTGCTCGAAGCACAGCTGCGCGGGCAGCTCCAGGGCGGCAGCCCCGAGCAGCTCCAGGGGATGCGGGACTTCTTCGTGCAGGTCAACGGCGTCGTCAGCGTGATCGTCGGGTTCTCCGCCGTGATCGCCGCCGTGGGGGTCGTGAACGCGCTGGCGCTCGGGGTGCTCCAGCGCCGGCGGGAGCTCGGGCTGCTCCGGGTCCTCGGACTCACCGGTGCACAGGTCCGACGGATGATCATCACCGAGGCCGTCCAGATGGTCGTCGCGGCGGTGCTCACCGGACTCGTCCTCGGTACGTTCTACGGCTGGGTCGGTGGGCAGACGCTCCTCGGGTCGCTCGGCTCGCCAGGCGCACCGGTGCTGCCGCCGATGACGATCGTCATCGTGGTGGCCGGCGCGCTGCTGCTCGCCGTGGCCGCGACGGTCGCTCCCGTGCGGCGCGCGATGCGCGTGCCCCCGACGGAGGCGCTCGCGGTCGACTGACCCGCGGCCCTGTTGCGGGGCGGCCCGCGGCCACGGTCGCGACCACGTCCGGACGGGAGGTCCGGTGCCAGCTGGCACCGGGCCTCCCGTCCGTCGTCCGTCCGCTGTCCGCCCGTCGTCCGTCCGCCCGTCGGCCGTCCGCCGGGTCGCTCGCGGTCGCGAGCGTCCGCTGTCCGCCCGTCGTCCGTCCGTCGGCTGTCCGTCCGTCGTCCGCCCGTTGTCCGTCGGCCGGGTCGCTCGCGGTCGCGACACCCCGTCCGCGGACGCCGACCGGTCACGTTCCGTCGCTGAGGCGCGACCCGGGTGACGGAACGCGACCGGTCGGCGCGTGACTCGCGGGATGTCGTGACCGCTCGCGCGCGTCCGCCCGTCCGCCCGCCCGCATCATCCGGTGAGATCGCGTTCTGTGTCGCCTGAGACCCGGAGGTCCGACACGAAGTGCGATCTCACCGGTACCGGCACCGGCACCGGCACCGCCACCGGCGCCGGCGCGGGCGCCGGGACCGCCACCGGCGCGGGCGCGGGCGCCGGGACCGGCGCGGGCGCCGGCGCGACGGGGCCCCGCCTGTCACACGGGCGGGGAGCGGTGCTACCGTTGGCAGCGATGTACTCGGCGCTCCTCCTCCTTCGCTGCCGCGACGAGGCCTGACACAACGGCCCACCTCGTCGCGGAGTCCGTCGTGGCCGCACACTCCACCACACGACGAAAGTGCGACACCATGCAGAACACCCAGCGCCCCTCCGGGATGCCGATCCACAAGTACGTCCCCTTCCACGAGCAGATCTCGGTCGAGCTGCCGGACCGCACCTGGCCGACGAAGCGCATCGACAAGGCGCCGCGCTGGTGCGCCGTGGACCTCCGCGACGGCAACCAGGCCCTCATCGACCCGATGGACGCCGAGCGCAAGCGCGCGATGTTCGACCTCCTCGTGCGGATGGGCTACAAGGAGATCGAGGTCGGATTCCCGAGCGCCTCGCAGACCGACTTCGACTTCGTCCGGAGCCTCATCGACGAGGGCGCCATCCCCGACGACGTCACCATCCAGGTCCTGACCCAGGCGCGTGAGCACCTCATCCAGCGCACCTACGAGGCGATCGACGGCGCGAAGCAGGCCATCGTCCACCTGTACAACTCGACGTCGATCGTCCAGCGCGAGGTCGTGTTCCGCACCGACGTGCAGGGCGTCGTCGACATCGCGGTGGCCGGAGCGAAGCTGTGCAAGGCGGCGGAGGCGACGCTGCAGCACGACACGACGGTCTACTACGAGTACTCGCCGGAGTCCTACACGGGCACCGAGCTCGAGGTCGCGCTGCAGATCTGCAACGCCGTGCTCGAGGTGTTCGAGCCCACCCCGGAGCGCAAGGTCATCATCAACCTGCCGGCCACGGTCGAGATGGCGACGCCGAACGTCTACGCCGACTCGATCGAGTGGATGTCCCGGAACCTGGCGCACCGGCAGGACGTGATCCTGTCGCTGCACCCGCACAACGACCGCGGCACCGCCGTCGCCGCGGCGGAGCTCGGCTACATGGCCGGCGCCGACCGCATCGAGGGCTGCCTGTTCGGCAACGGTGAGCGCACCGGCAACGTGGACCTGGTCGCACTCGGCATGAACCTCTTCACGCAGGGCATCGACCCGGAGATCTCCTTCGCGGACATCGACCAGATCAAGCGCACGGTCGAGTACTGCAACCAGCTGCCGGTCCCGGAGCGTCAGCCGTGGGCGGGCGACCTCGTCTACACGGCGTTCAGCGGTTCCCACCAGGACGCGATCAACAAGGGCTTCGACGCGATGAAGGCCAAGGCGGCCGCCGCGGGCAAGACCGTCGACGAGGTCGAGTGGGCCGTGCCGTACCTGCCCGTCGACCCGAAGGACATCGGCCGCTCGTACGAGGCCGTCATCCGCGTCAACTCCCAGTCGGGCAAGGGCGGCGTCGCGTACCTCCTCAAGACCGACCACGCGATCGACCTGCCGCGCAAGCTGCAGATCGAGTTCTCCGGAGTCGTGCAGCAGCGCACCGACACCGAGGGCGGCGAGTTCAGCTCCGACAAGATCTGGGACCTGTTCCGCGACGAGTACCTGCCGTCCCCGGTCGACGAGGACAAGTGGGGCCGCTACGAGATCACGAAGACGGCGACCTCGAGCGACTTCGAGGGCACCACGAACCTGTCGGTCGCGATGCGCGTCGACGAGGGTGCCGTCACCGCCGAAGCCGTCGGCACGGGCCCGATCGACGCGTTCCTCTCGGTGATGCGCGAGCAGGGCGTCGACGTCACGCTGTACGACTACTCGGAGCACACGATGAGCGCCTCGGGTGACGCCAAGGCCGCGTCCTACGTCGAGCTCGACGTGGACGGTGTGCGGCTCTGGGGCGTCGGGATCGACGCCGACATCGCGACGGCGTCGCTCAAGGCGATCGTCTCCGCGGTGAACCGTGCGGTGCGCGCCGGGGCCGCCTCCGGCGCGTCCCCGGAGCTCGTCTCCGCGTAGCCAGCTGCTCGGTCGCGTGCACCGAACGCGACCACGGCCGGGAGGCTCGGTGCGCGTCCGACGCGCGCCGAGCCTCCCGGCGGGGTTGCGTTCCCACCTCCCAGCGTCGCGTTGGTGGGTGGTTTCGTGCGTAGGGGGTCGGAACTTCCGACCCCTACGCCCGATTCGACTGCCCACGCGCGAAACAGCCCACCAGCCACCACCCACCCACCGCCCAGCCCACCGACACCCCACCGCCCGCGCGCGCGGCACGCGGTGTCGGGGGACCGGGGGATACTGGGGGGATGCCGCTCTACCGGGACGAATGTGTCGTGCTCCGCACCCACAAGCTCGGGGAAGCCGACCGCATCGTCACGATGCTCAGCCGGCAGCACGGCAAGATCCGCGCCGTCGCGAAGGGGGTCCGGCGCACCGCGTCGAAGTTCGGCTCCCGGCTCGAGCCGTTCATGGTCGTGGACGCCCAGTTCTACGAGGGCCGCTCGCTCGACATCGTCACGCAGGCCGAGTCCCTCGGGTCGTACGGGGCGCAGATCGTCGCGGACTACAGCGCGTACACCGCCGCGAGCGCCATGGTCGAGACCGCGGACCGCCTGAGCGAGGCGGACGCGGGGCTCCAGCAGTACCTGCTGCTCGTCGGCGCGCTCCGCTCCCTGTCCCGCAGCGAGCACGTCCCCTCCGCCACGCTCGACTCGTACCTGCTGCGCGCGATGAGCATCGCGGGCTGGGCGCCCTCGTTCTCGGACTGCGCGGTGACCGGGGAGCCCGGGCCGCACTCGGCGTTCGTCGTGCAGCTCGGTGGGGTCGTGGCGGACGGTGCAGCGCCTCCCGGCTCGCCGCGGCTCGACTTCGCGACGCTCTCGATCCTCGGGTCGCTGCTCGCCGGCGACTGGGCCACGGTCGACTCGGCGGACGAACGCACCAGGTCGCGTGCCTCCGGCGTGGTCGCGGCCTACGCCCAGTGGCACCTGGAACGATCGCTGAAGTCGCTGCCGCACGTCGACCGTACGGAACACCCGGCGGCGGTGCCGACGCACGGCCCCGGGCACGACCCGGTCGCGGCGACGGCCCGCGCGGTCGCGGCGACTCCAGCACCACCCCTCCCGGACCACGACCTCGAGCCGGGCAGAGCCGAAGGAACGCCCACCGCATGAGCCCCCGCCGATCCGACGCCGCCGAGCCGTTCCGGCCGATCGACTGGACCGGCGAGACGCCGCCGGCGATCCCGCAGCGGTTCGTGCCCGAACACGTCGCGATCGTGATGGACGGCAACGGCCGGTGGGCGAACGGCCGCGGTCTGACGCGCATCGAGGGGCACAAGGCGGGCGAGGCATCGCTCCTCGACGTCGTCGCCGGTGCGATCCAGATCGGCGTGAAGCACGTGTCCGCGTACGCGTTCTCGACGGAGAACTGGAAGCGCTCCCCGGAAGAAGTGCGGTTCCTGATGGGCTTCAACCGCGACGTGATCCGTCGTCGGCGTGACCAGCTGAACGAGTGGGGCGTGCGGGTGCGGTGGGCCGGGCGGCGTCCGCGGCTGTGGCGGAGCGTCATCGAGGAACTCGAGGTCGCCGAGCGGATGACGGCGGGCAACGACGTCCTGACCCTGACGATGTGCGTCAACTACGGCGGCCGGAACGAGATCGCCGACGCGGTGCGCTCGCTGGCCGAGGACGTCGCCGCGGGGAAGCTCAAGCCGAGCCAGGTGACCGAGAAGGCCATCGCGAAGCGGCTCTACGTGCCCGAGATGCCGGACGTCGACCTGTTCCTCAGGAGCTCGGGGGAGCAGCGGACCAGCAACTTCCTGCTGTGGCAGTCGGCGTACGCGGAGATGGTGTTCCTCGACCGGCTGTGGCCGGACTTCCGGCGCACCGACCTCTGGGGCGCGGTGGAGCAGTACGCCCGGCGCGACCGGCGCTTCGGCGGTGCGGTCGACACGCCGACCGCGTAGCGCACGGGCACGTCGCCGCCCCTGACCGGGCGGACGGCGAGCCGCGCGTCAGGCGAGCAGGGCGGCGGCGGCGCGCACGGCGTCCAGCGTCGCGCGGACGCTCGGGACGCGCTCGGCTCCGCGGGCGACGACGACCTCGACGCGGCGGGCCAGGTCCTCGTCGACCGGGTCGATCGACACGCCCGCCGGGATGACCGTCGTCGCGAGCGCCAACCGGGGGAGCAGCGCCACCCCGAGCCCGGCGGCGACGAGTCCCACGACGGCGGCGGCGTTGTCGGTCTCGAGCACGATGTCCGGCGTGAACCCGGCGGTTGCGCACGAGGCGAGGAGGTGCCCACGGCAGCGCGGGCACCCGCCGATCCAGCGCGCGCCACGCTGGGACGCGAGGTCGACGACCGTGGTGCCGGCCACGGAGGAAGCCGGACCGGCGGCGCGGACGTGATCCGGGCCTCCAGGCCGAACGGACGCGACGGACGCGACGGACGCACCGGACGCGACGGACGCGACGGACGCCCCGGACGCACCGGACGCGACGGACCCACCGGACGGCACCGCCGCGACGGGCGTGACCAGCGCGAGCGGGTCCCGACCGAGCGCCCGCGTCACGAGCGCCGGGTCCGGCACCGCCGCCACCTCGTCCCCGACGTAGGTGAACGTCAGCGCCACGTCGACCTCCCCGCGCCGCAGCAGGTCGAGCGCCTCGGGCGGCTCGACCTCGACGTAGGAGGTGCTGAGCCCCGGCACCGACACCGCGAGCGACGCCAGCACGGCGGGCACGAGCGTCGAGGAGGCGCTCGGGAACCCGGCGATCCGCACCCGCCCCCGGGTGAGCCCGCCGATCGCGTCGAGGTCCTCGCGCGCTGCCGTCAACGCGGCGTGCACGTGCAGGGCGTGGTCGGCGAGGACGACCCCCGCCTCGGTGAGCGTCACGCCGCGCGCCCCGCGGAGCACGAGCGTGTGCCCGAGTCGTTGTTCGGCGCGCTGCAGCAGCTGGCTGACGGCGGGCTGGCTGTAGCCGAGCGCCGCGGCGGCCCCGGTGATCGACCCGGCGTCGGCCACGGCGCGGAGCACGCGGAGGAGTTGCGGGTCGAGGTCGGACACAACGCGATGTTATGGCACTGCGAACCAAGCTGTCCTGGTGTGATGGTCGCGAGCGGAACACCATGGCCGCATGGACTCCTACGTCGACGGCCACGGGTACCTCGCCGCCTGCACCGCCGGGCTCCCGACGCACGGCACGCTCGCCGCGATGCGCGCCGACCTCGACGAGTGGGGCGGCGCGGCGTCGAGCCCGACCCGGTACGGCGCCCTGGTCGAGGAGGGCCGCGCCCTCTTCGCCCGGATCGTCGGCGTCCCGGCCGAGCTCGTCGCGACGGGCTCGCAGACCTCCGCGATGACCGCCGTCGTCGCCGCGGCACTGCCGGACGGCGCGGAGGTCCTCGTGCCGGACGGCGACTTCAGCTCGATCGTGTTCCCGTTCCTCGCCCAGGCGCACCGCGGGATCCGCGTGCGGAGCGTCCCGCTCGACGCCCTGGCCGGCAGCGTGCACGCCGACACGGCACTCGTCGCCTGGTCCGCCGTGCAGTCCGCCACCGGAGCGGTCGCCGACTCCGCCGCGATCGTCACGGCGGCGCGCGCGGCCGGGGCCCGCACGCTCTGCGACCTGACCCAGGCCGCCGGCGTCCTGCCGGTCTCCGCGGCTCCCTTCGACGTCACGGTCACGCACGCGTACAAGTGGCTGTGCGCCCCGCGCGGCGTCGCCTTCATGACGGTCTCCCCGTCGGCGCTCGCCTGGCTCCGGCCGGTGCAGGCCGGCTGGTACGCCGGCGAGGACGTCTGGTCCTCCTGCTACGGCCCCGCGATGCGACTCGCCGAGGACGCCCGCCGGTTCGACGTCTCCCCGGCCTGGCAGGCCTGGCCCGGCGCGGTCGCCGCCCTGCGGCACGTCGCGTCCCTCGACACGGCATCGGCCTGGAGGCACGCCACGCGTCTCGCGGACCGGCTCGCCGTCGCGATGGGGTCGCCCCCGCGGGCCCAGGCCATCGTGACCTTCCCGGACGCGTCCGGTGCGGGGCTGGCGGCGCTCGGCGCTGCCGGGATCACGGCGTCGGGGCGGGCGGGGCGGCTGCGGCTCGCGTTCCACCACTGGAACGACGAGTCCGACGTGGACGCCGTCGTCGCCGTGCTCTCCCGTTAGTCTGGCCGGGTACGTTTTTCGCACCGGGCATCCAGCTCGGCGACCTGATGGAGTTCTCCTTGGCTCAGCCCTCCCGTCTCGACTCGGTCATCGCCCTCGCCAAAGGCCGTGGGTTCGTCTTCCAGTCGGGTGAGATCTACGGCGGTTCCCGGTCCGCCTGGGACTACGGGCCCCTCGGTGTGGAGCTGAAGGAGAACATCAAGCGGCAGTGGTGGCAGCGGTTCGTCCGCGGCCGTGGCGACATGGTCGGCCTCGACTCCGCCGTGATCCTGCCCCGCAAGGTGTGGGAGGCCTCCGGCCACGTCGCGACCTTCACCGACCCACTGGTCGAGTGCCTGCACTGCCACCACCGCTTCCGCGAGGACCACCTCATCGACGCCTTCGTGGCGAAGAAGGGCCGCCAGCCCGAGGGCGGCATGGCGGAGATCGCCTGCTCGAACTGCGGTACCCGCGGCCAGTGGACCGAGCCCCGCGAGTTCTCCGGGATGCTCAAGACCTACCTCGGCCCGGTCGAGTCCGAAGAGGGCCTGAACTTCCTCCGTCCGGAGACCGCACAGGGCATCTTCGTCGACTTCGCGCAGGTCGTCACGACGAGCCGGATGAAGCCCCCGTTCGGCATCGGCCAGGTCGGCAAGGCGTTCCGCAACGAGATCACGCCCGGCAACTTCATCTTCCGCACGCGCGAGTTCGAGCAGATGGAGATCGAGTACTTCGTGCCGCCGGCCTCGGCCGAGGAACACTACGAGCAGTGGATCGCCGACTCGGTCGCCTGGTACACGGACCTCGGCATCGACCCGGAGAACCTCCGCCGCTTCGACGTCCCGGACGGGGAGCGCGCGCACTACTCCGACGCCACCGCCGACATCGAGTACCGCTTCGGCTTCCAGGGCTCCGAGTGGGGCGAGCTCATGGGTGTCGCGAACCGCACCGACTTCGACCTCAACAACCACATCGAGGCGTCCGGCAAGGACCTCCGGTTCTTCGACCAGGCCGCCAACGAGAAGTACGTGCCGTACGTCATCGAGCCGTCGTTCGGCCTGACCCGTGCGCTGATGGCGTTCCTGCTCGACGCGTACCACGAGGACGAGGCCCCGAACGCGAAGGGCGGCGTCGACAAGCGCACCGTTCTGCGCCTCGACCCGCGTCTGGCCCCGGTCAAGGCCGCGGTGCTGCCGCTGTCCCGCAACGAGCAGCTCTCGCCCGTCGCCCGCGGTCTCGCCGACGACCTCCGGAAGACCTGGAACGTCGACTTCGACGACGCCGGCGCGATCGGCCGTCGCTACCGTCGCCACGACGAGATCGGCACGCCGTTCTGCATCACGGTGGACTTCGACACGCTCGAGGACAAGGCCGTGACGGTGCGCGAGCGCGACACGATGAGCCAGGAGCGCGTGTCGCTCGACCAGCTGCAGGGCTACCTCGCCGCCCGACTCATCGGCGCGTAGTCACGCCAGTCCGACGCGGCCGTGTCCCCGGGAATGCCGGGGGCACGGCCGCGTTGTCGTTGAGCATGAGCGACAGCGTCATCAACGACAGCGGCAGCAACGACAGCGTGAAGGTCGATGTCTGGTCCGACATCGCCTGTCCCTGGTGCTACATCGGCAAGCGGAAGTTCGAGGCCGGCGTCGCCGCGTTCGGCGGGCCCGTCGAGGTCGAGTACCACTCCTTCGAGCTGAGCCCGGACACACCCGTCGACTTCGAGGGCACCGAGGCGGAGTTCCTCTCCGGCCACAAGGGCATGCCCGTCGACCAGGCGCAGCAGATGCTCGACCAGGTCACCGCGATCGCCGCATCGGTCGGTCTCGACTACGACTTCGAGTCGATGCACCACACCAACACCGTGCAGGCACACCAGGTCATCCACCTCGCGAAGGAGCACGGCAGGCAGCTCGAGATGGTCGAGCGGCTGTTCGCGGCGTACTTCGAGCGCGGTGAGCACGTCGGGCAGGAGTCCTCGCTGGCGGACCTGGCTGCGGAGATCGGGCTCGACCGCGACGAGGTGCTCGCCACCCTGCGCGACGACGCGAAGCTCGCGGATGTCCGGGCCGACCAGGCGCAGGCGCAGGCGTACGGCATCAACGGCGTGCCGTTCTTCGTGATCGACGGCAAGTACGGCGTCTCCGGCGCGCAGGACCCGGCCGCGTTCGAGCAGGTGCTGCGCCAGGTCGTCGAACTGCGGGAGCAGCCCGCGGACGTGGAGGCGACCCGATGACGGACCTCGACGTGCGTGGCGGGGCCACGCCGGGCCTCCAGGCGGTACAGCCCGGCACCGGTCTGGAGGCTGTCCCGGGCCTGGTCCCGCTGCTCACCGGGGGTGCAGCACCGGTCTGCGAGGGCGACTCGTGCTTCGTGCCGGGCGCCGAGGGTGACTGGTCCGAGGTCCCGGACTAGGTCACTCGCCTAGGCGCGCGCGGGTTCCTCGTCTAGGCGCGCGCGGGTTCCTCGTCGGTGATGTCGGCGACCGTCGCGCCGTAGGCGGCGATGAGGTCGTCGGCGTCGACGAAGGCGCTCGCGCCGTGCCGGCCGGCGCCGAGGGCGACCCGGCGGCCGACGATGCGCTCGTCGGCGAAGACCGGCAGGTCGCCGGTCGCGCCGATCGGGGTGATCGTGCCGCGTTCGTAGCCGGAGGCCTCGAGCGCGGTGGCGGCGTCGGGCATCGAGAGCTTGTTGACACCGACCAGGGTGCGGAGCTTCTTCCACGCGATGCTGCGGCCGCCAGGCACCAGCGCGAGGACGAAGTCGCCGTCGTGGCGCTTCACGACGAGCGTCTTCACGATGTCGCCCGGGCTGATCCCGAGGAGGTCCGCCGCCTCGGCGAGGGAGTTCGCGGCGGGACGTTCGACCACCTCGACGCGCAGTCCTCGGGCTGCGGCGTCGGCGTCGAACCGGGCGATGGGGTCGGTCGTCATGTGGAGAACGCTACCGGCGCGTGCCGACGTGGGAGAATGGAGACCGTATGACCATCACACAAGCCCCCCGGAAGCCCCTGCGCATCGGCCCGATCGAGGTCGATGTGCCGGTCGTGCTCGCGCCGATGGCGGGCATCACGAACATGGCGTACCGCCGGCTCTGCCGCGAGTACGGCGCCGGTCTGTACGTCTGCGAGATGATCACCTCGCGCGCGCTCGTCGAACGGACGCCCGTGTCGATGCAGCTCATCCAGCACCACGAGTCCGAGACCCCGCGCTCCATCCAGCTCTACGGCGTCGAGCCGAACACCGTGGCCGAAGCGGCGACGATCCTCGTCGGCGAAGACCGTGCCGACCACATCGACCTGAACTTCGGGTGCCCGGTGCCGAAGGTGACGCGGAAGGGCGGGGGAGCGGCACTGCCGTGGAAGCTCGACCTCTTCAAGGACCTCGTCGAGAAGACGGTCCGCGCCGCCGGTGACGTCCCGGTCACGGTGAAGATGCGCAAGGGCATCGACGCCGACCACCTCACCTACCTCGACGCCGCCCGCATCGCGCGGGACGCCGGCGTCGCCGCGGTCTCGCTGCACGCCCGCACCGCGAACGAGCACTACTCGGGGCAGGCCGACTGGTCCGCCATCGCCACGCTGAAGGAAGCCGTCACCGACATCCCGGTGCTCGGCAACGGCGACATCTGGTCGGCGGCCGACGCACTCCGGATGGTCGACGAGACCGGCTGCGACGGTGTCGTCGTCGGGCGTGGATGCCTCGGACGGCCCTGGCTGTTCGGCGACCTCGCGGCGGCGTTCCGCGGTGAGGGCCTCCGCTACATGCCCTCGCTCGGCGAAGTGGCGGACGGGTTCCGTCGGCACGCCGAGCTGCTCGTCGAGTTCTTCGGGTCCGAAGAGCACGGCTGCCGCGACATCCGGAAGCACGTGGCCTGGTACTTCAAGGGGTACCCGATCGGCGGCGACGTCCGCTCCGGGCTCTCCATGGCCTCCTCGCTGCAGGAGATCGACGACCTGCTCGGCCAGCTCGACGCGGACGCCCCGTACCCGGGCGCCGACGCCGAGGGTCCCCGTGGCCGAGCCGGTCACCCGAAGCGGACGGCGCTGCCTGACCGCTGGCTCGAGACCCGCGACGTCGACGCCGAGTTCCGCAAGGTCCTCGCCGCCGCCGAACTGCACCACAGCGGCGGATGAGCGCCCTGTCGTCCTACGGCCCAGCCGACGCCGAACGCTGGCTCCCCGAAGAACACGGCAACCGCCGTTCGGACTTCGCGCGCGACCGTGCCCGGCTGCTGCACTCCAGTGCGCTCCGGCGCCTCGCCGCGAAGACCCAGGTGCTCAGCCCGACGACCGGGCTCGACTTCGCCCGGAACCGGCTCACCCACTCGCTCGAGGTGGCGCAGGTCGGCCGTGAACTCGCGGACTCGCTCGGGCTCGACCCCGACGTCGTCGACACGGCGTGCCTGGCGCACGACATCGGGCACCCGCCGTTCGGGCACAACGGCGAGACCGCGGTGAACGCCTGGGCCAGGGACATCGGCGGGTTCGAGGGGAACGCGCAGACGCTGCGGCTCCTCACCCGGCTCGAGCCGAAGGTGTACGGCGCCGGGGACCGCCCCTATGGCTTGAACCTCACCAGGGCGTCGCTCGACGCGTCGTGCAAGTACCCGTGGCCGGCGGCCCAGGGCGTGGCCGAGTCGTCGTCCGGACGCACCAAGTTCGGCTTCTACGACGACGACCACGCCGCGTTCGAGTGGCTCCGCGCCGGCGCTCCCCGACGGCAGCGCTGCATCGAGGCCCAGGTGATGGACCTCTCCGACGACATCGCCTACTCCGTCCACGACTTCGAAGACGCCGTCGTCGCCGGGTTCATCGACGTCGCCGCCCTCGGGGACCGCGTCGGTGAGAACGACATCGTGTCGGCCATGCACGCCTGGGTCGGGGACGACCTCAGCCGCGACGAACTGCTCGAGGCGTTCGACCGGCTCCGCGCCCTGCCGCTGTGGATGACCTCGTACGACGGCTCCCGTCGTGACGCCGCGCGGCTGAAGAACCTCACCTCGCAGCTCATCGGCCGCTTCGCCCGCACGGCGACCGCCGCCACCCGCCAGGCGTACGCATCCGGGTCACTCGTCCGGTTCGCCGCGTCGGTCGTCACCCCGCCGGAGATCATCGGCGAGATCGCGGTGCTCAAGGGCATCGTCGCGGCGTTCGTGATGACCCAGGGCGACCGGCAGCCCGTGTACGAAGAGCAGCGGCGCATCCTCACCGAGCTGCTCGACGCACTCGCGCACGGCGGGGACGCCGCGCTCGAGCCCGGGTTCGCCGCGGACTGGCGACAGGCGCAGGACGACACCGGGCGGCTCCGCGCCGTCGTCGACCAGGTCGCGAGCCTCACGGACCAGGGCGCCCTCGCATGGCACCGGCGGCTCGTGGTGGGGGAGCGGGAGACCGTCCACATCCCCGTCTGAGCGGTCGGCGGCGTCCCCGGTCCGAACTAAGATCGTGGGGTGGCTGGACTCATCGCGCGGAACGACATCGACGAGGTCCGCGCGCGCGTGAACATCGCCGACGTCGTCGGCGACTACGTCACGCTGAAGTCCGCCGGGGTGGGGTCCTTGAAGGGCCTGTGCCCGTTCCACGACGAGCGCTCCCCGTCCTTCCACGTCCGTCCCCAGGTCGGCCGGTACCACTGCTTCGGCTGCGGTGAAGACGGCGACGTCTTCAGTTTCATCATGAAGCAGGACCACACCACCTTCTCCGAAGCGGTGGAGCGGATGGCCGCGAAGATCGGCTTCACGCTCCACTACGAAGAAGGCGACGGGCCGCGCACCGACTACAACACCCGCGCCCGGCTGATCGCCGCGAACGAAGCCGCGCTGCAGTTCTACATCGCGCAGCTCACCACGCCGGCGGCCGATCCGGCACGACGCTTCCTCGGCGAACGCGGCTTCGACCCGTCGGCCGCGCAGCACTTCGGCGTCGGCTTCGCGCCGAAGTCGTTCGACGCGCTGAAGGACCACCTCAAGGGCCGCGGCTTCACGATGGAAGAACTCACGTCCGCGGGGCTCGTCAGCCAGGGGGACCGCTCCCCGTACGACCGCTTCCGCGGCCGCCTGATGTGGCCCATCCGCGACGTCACGGGTGCCACGATCGGCTTCGGCGCACGTCGTCTGCTCGAGGACGACAAGGGCCCGAAGTACCTGAACACCCCGGACACGCCGATCTACCACAAGAGCCAGGTGCTCTACGGCATCGACCTCGCCCGCCGCGACATCTCGAAGCAGAAGCAGGTCGTCATCGTCGAGGGGTACACCGACGTGATGGCGTGCCACCTCGCCGGGATCACGACCGCGGTGGCCACGTGCGGCACCTCGTTCGGCGTCGACCACATCAAGGTCCTCCGGCCGATGCTCGGCGACGTCGGTGGCGGCGACCCGAACGCCAACGGTGAGGTCGTCTTCACGTTCGACCCCGACGAAGCCGGGCAGCGTGCCGCTTCCCGCGCCTTCGCGGAAGAGCAGCGGTTCGCCGCGCAGACCTACGTGGCCGTGGCACCGGGTGGGCTCGACCCGTGCGACCTCCGGCTCGCCCGGGGCGACGACGCGATCCGGCGGCTGGTCACGAACAAGCGGCCGATGTTCGAGTTCATGATCCGGCGAACGCTCGACGGCCACGACCTCGAGACCGTCGAAGGGCGTGTCGCCGCGCTGCGGTCCGCCGCGCCGGTGCTCGCCGGGATCCGCGACCGCTCACTCACGCAGGGGTACGTCCGCGAACTCGCGGGGTGGCTCGGCATGGAGATGGCCGAGGTCCGACGGGCCGTCGACGGTGCGCGCCGTGCGTCCTCGTCGTCGGGGTCGTCGGGGTCGGGGTCGTCCTCCGGCGGTGGGCGCGGAGTCCCCGTCGGGCAGGCCGGACCCGGCGGGCAGATGGCCGCACCGCTCGACGAGCCCGTCGCGGGCATCCGATCGCTGCCGAACGACCCGATCACCCGGATGGAACGCGACGCCGTGATGGCGATGGTGCAGCAGCCGACCTCGGTCGGGGCGCCGCTCCTCGGGCTCGCCGCCGCGGCGACGTTCTCCGCGCCGATGCTCGCCGTCGTGCGGGACGCCGTGGTCGCCAACGTCGACGCGCTCGGACGGTCGGACTGGCTCGACCGCCTGACCTCGGACGTGCCGGCGCCGGTCCGTGGCCTCGTGTCGGAGCTCGCGCTCGCGCCGATCCCCGCGCGCAACGACGAGGACCTCGCGATCTACTGCCGGGGCATCGTCGTGGCGCTGGTCGAGCGGGACCTGCTCGCACGCAAGGCCTCGCTCCTCGGGCAGCTGCAGCGCGCGGACCCGAACGAGCACGCCGATCGTCGGGCGGACCTCCAGCGCCAGCTCGTCGACATCGACGCCCAGCGCATGCGCTTGCGCGCCGACGCCCAGGCGTCGTAGGCGCTGCGCTGCGCTGCCGCGCGCGGCCGCGCGGCCGCGCTCTGCGCGCTGCGCTGCGCTGCGCGCTGCCGCGCGCCGGAGTCGCACCGTGCGAGGTTCCGTACACCGTGGGAGCCGCCGGGCGCCGCACCGAGTACGGAACCTCGCACGCTGCGTGCGCCGGACCCGCGGCCTCGCACGGTGCGGGGCACGCGCCCCCTGCGCTCTGGACGTGTCCCCACGGCGGGCCGGGCGGGCGTGGCGGAGGTGGGTCGAGCCTCCAGGCCGCTGGAGGAGGGATCCGACGGCCCGGGCGCCGGTGAGATCGCACCTGGTGTCGCTTCGGCCGGCGGGACCCGACACGAAGTGCGATCTCACCGCACGGTCCGGCCTGCCCGCCGGCCTGCCCGCCGGCCGCCGGCCCGCCGGCCCGCCCGCCTGCCCGCCCGCCCGCCCGCCTGCCCGCCCGCCGGCCCGCCCGCCTGCCCGCCCGCCGGCCCGCCCGCCGGCCCGCCGGCCCGCCGGCCCGCGTGCGGCCGCGTTGCGGGACGCAACAAGCGTGCGCGGAGCGCCGCGCGTCGAGGCGGAATCATGCGTCACGCGCGGGACTCGTGCGTTACAGCGGTGTAACAAAACCGTCCCCGCCGAAGAAAGTTCCGTGGCAGGGTGTCTCTCAATGAGTGTCCCGGCCGGGCACACAGCAGTTCCACCGTCCGGCCCGGGGCTCCTGCAACCATGACCAGAGAGGCATCGGATATGGCATCCGTGACCAAGTGGGGCAAGCGCACGATCGCGCTCGGCGCCGGAGCAGCAGCGACGGCGCTGGTGCTCACCGGCTGCGCGGGCGGCAGCGGCTCGTCCACCACCGACCTGAACGGCCTGATCATCGGCACGACCGACTCGATCACGTCGCTCGACCCGGCCGGCTCGTACGACAACGGCTCGTTCGCCGTGCAGAACCAGGTGTTCCCCTTCCTGATGAACACCCCGGTCGGCAGCCCGGACGTCAAGCCGGACATCGCGACCAAGGGCGAGTTCACGAACCCGACGACCTACACGGTCACGCTCAAGAAGGGGCTCGAGTTCGCGAACGGCAACAAGCTCACCTCGAGCGACGTGAAGTTCTCGTTCAACCGTGAACTGAAGATCAACAACGAGAACGGCCCGCAGTCGCTGCTCGCCAACCTCAAGAGCATCGACACGCCGGACGCCACCACCGTGGTGTTCAACCTCGACCACGCGGACCAGACCTGGCCGCAGGTGCTGTCGAGCCCGGCCGGCCCGATCGTCGACGAGGACGTCTTCTCCGCCACGAAGCTCACCCCCGCGGCGGACATCGTCAAGGGCAACGCGTTCGCCGGTCAGTACGAGATCACCTCGTACAAGGAGAACCAGCTCATCCAGTACAAGGCGAACAGCAAGTACGACGGGCTGCTCGGCAAGGCGAAGACGAGCGAGGTGACGGCCAACTACTACACGAAGGAGACCGACCTCAAGCTCGCGGTCCAGAAGGGCGACGTCGACGTGGCGTACCGCTCCCTGACCCCGACGGACATCGCGTCGCTCCGCAAGGACGACAAGCTGACGGTCACGGACGGCCCCGGCGGCGAGATCCGCTACCTGGTCTTCAACTTCAAGTCCCAGCCCTTCGGCACCGGCCAGTCCGACGCCGACGCGAAGAAGGCCCTCGCGGTGCGCTCGGCCGTCGCGGACGTCGTCGACCGTGACGCGCTCGCGAAGGAGGTCTACAACAACACGTACACGCCGCTGTACTCGATGGTGCCGGACGGCCTCACGGGTGCCGCGACGCCGTTCAAGTCGCTCTACGGCGACGGCAACGGCGCCCCGGACGTCGACAAGGCCAAGAAGGCCCTCAGCGACGCCGGTGTCTCCGGCAAGGTCCAGCTCGACATCCAGTACGCACCGGACCACTACGGTTCGGCGTCGGACGACGAGTACGCGCTCCTCAAGACGCAGCTCGAGAAGTCGGGCCTGTTCACCGTGAACATCCAGTCGACGGTCTACACGACCTACGCCCAGGAGCGCACGAAGGACTCGTACCCGGAGTACCAGCTCGGTTGGTTCCCGGACTTCTCGGACGCGGACAACTACCTGTCGCCGTTCTTCACGAAGGAGAACTTCGTGCAGAACCACTACGACGACAGCGTGATCCAGGACCTCATCGCCCAGGAGCAGGCGGAGTCCGACCCGACCAAGCGTGCGGACCTCATCGAGCAGGCCCAGCAGCGTGAGGCGACGCAGATCTCCACGCTGCCGCTGCTGCAGGGCAAGTCCGTGGCGGTCGCGAGCAAGGACGTCAAGGGCCTCAAGCTCGACGCCTCGTTCAAGTTCCGGTACGCGACGCTCAGCAAGTAACCCGACGAACGACAGGGGGCGCTCCCACGAGGGGCGCCCCCTGTCGGCGTCATCCGAAAGGCACCCATCCCGTGACCCTCACGAACCCCGAGGCGATCGACACGGAGCCCACGAAGCCACAGGCACAGCGACGTGCCAACGGCGGCGGCGGCATCGGTCGGTACATCCTCATCCGCTTCCTCCTCATCTTCCCGACCGTCTTCATCCTGGTGACGCTCGTGTTCTTCCTGATGCGCATCATCGGGAACCCGATCGTCGCCTCGGTCGGCGGTCGGCTCACCCAGGCGCAGCTGCAGGAACGCCTGCACGCCGCCGGGTACGACCGGCCGGTCATCGTCCAGTACCTGGAGTACCTCGGCAACATCGCCCGCGGTGACTTCGGGACGACGGCGACGGACCACCGCCCGATCACCGAGATCATCGTCACGTACGGCGGTGCCACGGCGGAGCTCGTCTTCTACGCGCTCATCGTCGCGCTCGTGCTCGGCATCCCGCTCGGCATGCTCGCCGCGTACCTGCGCGACAAGTGGCCGGACGTGCTCCTCCGCGCGCTGGCGATCCTGACCTACGCGACCCCGGTGTTCTTCGGCGGTCTGCTCATGAAGCTCGTGTTCTCGGTGTGGCTCGGGTGGCTGCCGCTCGGCGACCGGGCATCGACGCGTGTGGAGCTGGCGCTCGACCAGGTCCCCGGCGCGACGGGCATCTACATCATCGACGCGCTCCGCACGGGCAACGGCCAGATCATCGGCGACGTCCTGCTGCACGCGGTGCTGCCCGCGCTGACGCTGGGCCTGCTGACCGCCGGCATCTTCCTGCGCCTGGTGCGCGCCAACATGATCGGCTCGCTCGGCTCGGAGTACGTCGACGCCGCCCGGTCCCGCGGCGTCCGCGAGTCCCGGCTGGTCCGGACCCACGCGTTCCGTCCGGCGCTCGTCCCGATCATCACGGTGATGGGGCTCCAGATCGCCATGCTGCTCGGCGGCTCGGTCCTCACCGAGACCACGTTCGGCTGGCGCGGGCTCGGCTTCGAGCTCAACCAGTACCTGTCGGCCCGTGACTTCGTCGCGGTCCAGGGCATCGTCGCGATGCTCGCGGTGATCGTGGCGGTGACGAACTTCGTCGTCGACGTGGTCGCGGCCCTGATCGACCCGAGAGTGAGGTTCTGAACATGTCCGACACCACACTCGTCGACCGTCACGAGCCGCTGTGGAAGCGCCTGCCCGTCGTCGTCCAGCTGCGCCGGAGCACCGGGTGGCAGCGCGCGATGCTCATCGTCGGCGTGGTCATCTGCGCCGTCTACCTCATCGTCGCGGTGTTCGCTCCGCTCATCGCCCCGTACGGCTTCGGCCAGCTGCAGGGTGACGACGGCGTGAGCTTCCCGCGCACCGGCGCCCCGAGTCCCGAGCACATCTGGGGCACGACCGTCGGCGGCTTCGACGTGTTCAGCCGCGTCGTGTTCGGTACCCGGACCGCCGTCCTCGTCGTCATCGTGGCGGTCATCGTCTCGATCATCATCGGCGTGCTGCTCGGCATGGTCTCCGGCTACATCGGCGGGTGGCTCGACCGGGTCCTCGTCGTGGTCGCGGACGCGATCTACGCGTTCCCGTCGCTGCTCCTGGCGATCGTCGTCTCGATCGTCGTCTCCGGCGGCAACTCGAGCTACTACGGCGGCATCACGGCGGCGGCGATCTCGATCACCGTGGTCTACGTGCCGCAGTACTTCCGCGTGGTCCGTGCCGAGGCGGTCCGGCTGAAGAACGACGCGTTCGTCGAGTCGGCTCGCGTGATGGGCACGAACCCGTGGCGGATCATGACGCGGCACGTGCTCCGGAACTCGACCCGTTCGCTGCCGCTCATCCTGACGCTCAACGCCTCGGACGCGATCCTGACCCTGGCCGGCCTCGGCTTCCTCGGGTTCGGCATCGGCCCGACAGCGGGTGCCGAGTGGGGCTACGACCTCAGCCGCGCGCTGTCCGACGTCGCGTCCGGCGTCTGGTGGACCGGTGTCTACCCGGGTGTCGCGATCGTGGTCCTGGTCCTCGGGGTCACGTTCATCGGCGAGAGCCTCAACGACATCTCCGATCCCCGCCTGCGTGCGCGCCGGCGGCTGAAGCAGCTCGTGAGCACCCGCGACAAGCGTGGCACCACCGGAACGGAAGGGGCCGCAGCATGAGCACCCCCAGCAGCATGAGCACCCCCAGCAGCAAGAGCACCGCCAACACCACCGAGCCCGTCGTCGTCGTCGACGACCTCACCGTCACCTTCGCGACCGACGGCGGCGCCGTCGACGCGGTCAAGGGCGTCAGCCTCGACGTCCGCCCCGGCGAGGTCCTCGCCCTGGTCGGCGAGTCGGGCTCCGGCAAGTCGGTCACGGCCAGGAGCATGCTCCGCCTGATGCCGGAGACGGCGACCCTCGGCGGCGCGGTGCTCCTCGACGGCACCGACGTCGTCACGGTCGGCTCGCAGAAGCTCCGGGAGCTCCGCGGAACCGCGGGCGCGATGGTCTTCCAGGAACCCTCGACGGCCCTCAACCCGGTGTTCACCGTCGGGTGGCAGATCGCCGAGGGGCTCCGCGCCCACGGCGGCGTCTCGAGGAAGGAGGCCCGGGCGAAGGCGATCGACTACCTCGGCCGGGTCGGCATCCCCGACCCCGAGGTCCGCGTCGACCACTACCCGCACCAGTTCTCCGGCGGGCAGAAGCAGCGCGTCGTGATCGCCAGCGCGCTCGCGCTCGAGCCGAGCGTGATCATCGCCGACGAGCCGACCACGGCCCTCGACGTGACGGTGCAGGCGGAGATCCTCGACCTGCTGCGTCGGTGTCGTGACGAGTTCGGCACGGCGATCGTCATCATCACGCACAACATGGGCGTCGTCGCCGACCTGGCCGACCGCGTCGCCGTGATGTACCAGGGCGAGGTCGTCGAGGAAGCCCCCGTCGCCGAGCTCTTCGGGAACCCGCAGGCCGACTACACGAAGCGCCTGCTGGCGGCGGTGCCCCGGCTCGAGTCGTCGACGGGGGTCGCCCGGCGGGCCATCATCGCCGAGGACGTCGAACCCGTCGTCGAGGCCCGGGCGCTCGAGATCGAGTACCCCGGCCGGCTCGGCGCGCACGCGTTCAAGGCCGTCAAGGGCGTCGACCTGGCGATCCGTCCCGGCGAGGTCCTCGGCCTGGTGGGGGAGTCCGGCTCCGGCAAGACCACCATCGGCCGTGCCATCGCGGGGCTGACGCGGGTCACCGGCGGTTCCCTCCGCGTCCTCGGCACCGAGATGCTCGGCTACCGCGAGCGGGACTTCAAGCGGCTCCGGAAGGACATCGGGTTCGTCTTCCAGGACCCGGCGACGTCCTTCAACCCGCTGCTCACGATCGCGGAGTGCGTCGCCGAGCCGCTCGTCGTGCACGGCGTGGCGTCCTCGCCGCGTGCGGCGCGCAAGCAGGTCGACGAGCTCATGGAGGCGGTCCAGCTCCCCGCGGCGTACGGCGATCGGTACCCGCACGAGCTGTCCGGCGGGCAGCGCCAGCGCGCGTCGCTCGCCCGGTCGCTCGCGCTCCGGCCGAAGCTCCTCATCGCCGACGAGCCGACGAGCGCGCTCGACGTGTCGGTGCAGGCGCGCGTGCTGGAGCTCTTCCTCGAGCTGCAGCAGGACTTCGGATTCGCCTCGTTGTTCATCAGCCACGACCTCGCGGTCGTCGGTGCGCTCTCCGACCGGATCGCGGTGCTGTACCGCGGCGACCTGGTCGAGACGGGCACCACCGCAGAGGTCCTCGGCTCGCCGCAGCACCCCTACACGCAGCGACTCCTGGCGTCGCTGCCGGTGCCGGACCCGGCGGAGCAGGCCGAGCGACGGCGTACGCTGGAGCGACTGGAGCAGGCAGGGGCCTGATCGCCGTCTGTGGTTCAGCAGACGGGCCCTGATCAGGTCCAGCCGGGAGGCGCGACGCACGTCGACGACGCGAGTCGCGCCTCCAGGCTGTCGGCCCCAGAGCACCACGTACGTCGCGCGGACCGGCCTCCGTCTCCGCGCTGCGCCGCCAGGGGCGGTGCGGAAGGGGTTCCATGATCGGGGTCAACGACCCGGCCGTCGTCGCGGACGACGTCTCCATCGAGTACCGGGTGCCGGGAGCGCGCCCGATCCGGGCGGTGGACGGCGTCAGCCTGACCGTCCGCAGCGGGGAGATCCTCGCGGTGCTGGGGGAGTCCGGCTCCGGCAAGTCCAGCTTCGCCGCCGCGGTCGCCGGTCAGCTCGGTGCCCGCGGTGAGGGGGAGGGCGCGCATCGTCGCCACATCGTCGGTGGTGAGCTGAGCGTCCTCGGGCAGAAGATGCGCGGGCTCCGGGCGTCGTCCCGTCGGCTCGCCCGACTCACCGGACGGATCGGGTACCTCTCGCAGGACGCCGCCGACCGGCTGAGCCCCGACCTGACCGTCGGTGAGGCGATCGCGGAGCCGATCTACGCCCGTGACCGCCGCTTCGACCGGAAAGAGGCCGGGCTCATCGTCGCCCGGCTCGTCGACGCGGTGCACCTGCCGCTCGGCGTGATGCGCCTCAACACGTGGGAGCTCTCGAGCGGGCAGCGGCAGCGGGTGGCCCTCGCCCAGGCGCTCGTCCTCGAACCGCAGCTGCTCGTCGCCGACGAACCCGCCCGCGGCGTCGACGTCCTCGTCCGCCAGTCCGTGCTCGAGGCCCTCGCCGGACTGCAGCGGAACCGGCAGTTCTCCGCCGTCGTGGTCTCGAGCGACCTCCGCGAAGCCCGTGCGCTCGCGGACCGCGTCGCCGTCATGAACGAGGGTCGACTCGTCGGCCTCGGCACCTTCGACGACGTGCTCGACAGCCCCGTCGACCCCTACGTCCGGACGCTCGCCTCGACGGCGGCGCGCCCGGTGAAGCGTCCCGCCTGGGCCGGCGGGTCCGGCCCCCGCACGTCCCGACAGGAGCAGTCATGACCGACACCGACGTCCAGCCCCGCGGCCACCGCGCCGTCGTGACCGATGCCGGTGCGCCGCTGCCGGTCCCGCCGCCCGCCGCCGGGCCGATCGCGATCCTGCCGTCGCCCGCCGAGCTGCACGTCTCCGCGGTGGAGGCCGCTGGCGGCACCGTCGCAGCGCTCGGGCCCGACACGCGCGGCATCGTCTGGCTCGACCCGCGTGACCCGTCCGGGCTCGCCGCCGCACTCGACTCGGCACCGTCCGTGTCCTGGGTGCAGCTGCCGTTCGCCGGCGTGGACGCCTTCGCGTCCCTGATCGCGTCGCACGGGGACTCGGTGCTGTTCACCTCGGCGAAGGGCGCCTACGCGGAGCCGGTCGCCGAGCACGCCCTCGCGCTGACGCTCGCGACGCTGCGGGTCCTGCCCGCACGCGCCCGTGCGACGTCCTGGGCGACGAAGCCCGAGGGTGTGTCGCTCTACGGCCGCTCCGTCGTCGTGATCGGCGCCGGTGGCATCGCGCTCGAGTACCTCCGGCTCCTCGCGCCGTTCGACGTCGACGTCACCGTGGTGCGGCGCTCGTCCGCGCCGGTGCCCGGTGCTGCCCGCACCGTGACCACCGACCAGCTCGACGAGGTCCTGCCCACCGCGGACGTCGTGATGATCGCGGCCGCGATGACCTCGGGCACGTCGAAGCTCTTCGGCGCGCACCAGTTCTCCATCATGCGGCCGTCCGCGCGCCTGGTGAACATCGCCCGTGGCGGGCTCGTCGACACCGACGCGCTCGTCGATGCGCTGCACGCGGGGGAGATCGCCGGCGCCGGGGTCGACGTGACCGACCCGGAGCCGCTGCCCGACGGGCACCCGCTGTGGGACGCCCCCGGCGCGATCATCACGCCGCACCAGGCCGACACGCCGGAGATGGTGGCGCCGCTGCTCGCCGAGCGCGTGCGGGTGAACGTCGCCGCGTTCCTCGGCGGCGCGGGCGAGGGCTTCGTCGGCGTCGTGGACCCCGTCGCCGGGTACTGAGGCGCGCAGCGCGGCGCGGCACGCCCGGGGTGCGTGCCCGATGCGCGGGGCGCGGCCGATGTCCTGCTATGCTGTTACCCGTTGTTCAGACCGGCTCGACCGGCAGCGCAACTGATCCTCGATAGCTCAATTGGCAGAGCAGCCGGCTGTTAACCGGCAGGTTGTTGGTTCGAGTCCAACTCGGGGAGCATCAGACCCCCACCGTTCGCGGTGGGGGTCTTCGTGTTTCCGAGGACGTGTTCTCCAGGACGTGTTCTCCAGGACGTGTTCTCCGTTGCGCGCCGCTCGGGGCGTCCGGGTTCTCGGTCGTCTCATGGCTCGTCCACGGCCGGGCCACCGGGACAAGCTGTTAGCGTTCACAGGTGCACCCCCTCCGCCGAACCGCCGCAGCAGCGCTCTGTGCGGCTGCGCTCGCGGTCCTCGTCAGCGGGTGCACGTCCGGCGCCGAGTCGGAACCGGACGACTCCGTGGACCGCACGCCGTCGTCGGAGATCGCCGCGTCGGGGACCTCGCCGATCGTGTTCGCGTTCGTGTGCGACGTCGACGGCTCGGACCGCACCGAGACCTACACGACGTACTCGGCGGTGTGGCAGGACGAGCGCACCGAGTGCCGAGCCGAACGGATCACCGGGACCGAGGCGTCGGCGCAGCAGCAGGCAGCGCTCGACGCGGCGGCGGGGGAGTCCACGCTCGAGCAGCTCGCCAGTGGCTGCGCGGTCACCGGGGTGTCGCCGTGGACCTCGACGATCCAGTCCGCGTCCGCCGCCGACACGGCGGCCGGCCTGGCGCTCTACTGCCCCGGGCATCCGCAGATGGACCACCTGCAGGACGCGATGGCCGCCTACCGGGGCTGAGCCGAGCCTCCTGGCCGGTGCCCGTCGTCGGTCGGCGTGCGGACCGGCGTCAGCCCTCGGGGTGGTCCCGGCCGGGGAGCCAGGACTTGCCGGGGCCGCCCCAACTGTTCTTCTTGACGGCCTTCTGGACCTGCTTCGGGTACGGGTGGCCGAGTCGGTCGGCGTAGAGCAGGCCGTCGAGGTGGTCGTACTCGTGCTGGAAGATCCGCGCGAGCCAGCCGTGCGCCTCGATCTCGAACGGTTCGCCGTGCTCGTCGAACGCGCGGAGGAGCGCGCCCTCGGAGCGGCGCAGCGGGAAGCGGAGGCCCGGGATGGAGAGGCAGCCCTCGGACTCCTCGTCCTCGTCGAGTTCCTCCACAGCCTCGGGTTCGGCCGGAGTGATCCACAGGACGGGGTTGATCGCCGCGCCGCGCCACTGCACCTCGTCATCATCGACGAATGAGTACACGAAGAGCCGCTTGCCCACCCCGACCTGCGGGCCGGCCAGCCCGACACCCGGTGCCAGGTCCATGGTCTCGAACATGTCCGCCACCAGGGTGCGGAGTCCGTCGTCGAAGGCGGTGACCTCCGCGGCGCGTTCGTGCAGGACGGGTTCACCGGTGATCCGGATCGGGAGGACGGCCATTCACCCAGGTTATCGGGAGGAGTCGGATAGCCTCGACGCGTGACGAGCGACCTGCAGATCCCGGACGCCGTGAGCAACCTCACCCCGTTCCAGGCCCTCATGATCCCCGTCGCGTTGATCGGGGCGGTGTTCCTCTCGCTCGGGGCGCAGTTCCAGAGCCGCGGGGTCAAGCGGGTCGAGGCCCGGCTGGGCAAGCAGTCCAAGGGGCTCAGCGTCCGACACATCGTCGGGCTGGTCTCGAGCGGCTACTGGGTGCTGGGCACCCTGATGCTCGGCATCGCGGTCGTCCTGCAGCTGATCAGCATCACGTTCGCACCGCTCATCGTCGTGCAGCCCCTCGGCGCGGTCGCACTGGTCATCACGACGTGGTTCTCCTCACGGTCCTCCGGGGTCCCGCTCGGCCGGCGTGCCCGCCGTGCGGTGTGGACGTGCATCATCGGCGTCGGGATCTTCGTCGGCATCGCGGCGTTCGTCGGGCACGAGAGCCCGATCACCCGCTCGCAGCTGATCACGGTCCTGGTGATCCTGGCGGTCGTGCTGATCCTGGTGCTGGTGTCGTTCCGGGTCGTGGCCAAGCACAAGAGCGCGCTGTACTACATCATCGGCGCCGGGGTCCTCTACGGGTTCGTGGCGACCCTGGCCAAGGTCACGCTGAACCGGTTCGTGAACCACACCTTCGACTGGTTGACCGTCCTGGCGATCATCGGCGTCGTCGTGGCGGCGTCGCTCGGTGGGTACTTCGTGCAGAACGCGTACTCGGCGGGCTCAGCGGACCTCGTCATCGCCGGGCTCACCGTGGTCGACCCGATCGTCGCCGTCGGCATCGGGGTGATCGTCCTCGGAGAAGCGGACGGGGCACCACCGATCGCGGTGTTCGGGTTCGTGGTCGCTGCCGCGATCGCGGTCACCGGGGTGTTCCTCCTCGCCAAACACCACCCAGAGGCACAGCGGTAACCACTGCGCCGCGCTGTCGGGTGCCGTCCTCCTCTGGCAGGGGGCACCGTCAGCCGCGCGGCGGACGTGCTCGCGCATCGGCGTACGGTAGCGTTTCAGACCCAGACCAGCCCGGTACCAGCACCACCACCGGTACCGGACGAAGGCCCAGGAGAGGACGACGCCCGCCGTGTCAGGAGACGCCACCCCCGTTCCGCTCGACCACCCGACGGACCACCGGCCCTTGCGGGTGCTGATGGCCGCGGACACCTTCGCCCCGGACGTCAACGGTGCCGCCACGTTCACCGAGCAGCTCGCCGTCGGCCTCGCCGAGCGTGGGCACGAGGTCCACATCATCGCCCCGGCAGCGGGCCGGAACCACGGCACCTACGACGAAGAGCTCCACGGCGTGACGCTCGTCGTGCACCGCCTCCCGTCGTACAAGTGGCCGCTGCACGCGTGGCTGCGGTTCGCGTGGCCGTGGACGGTCCGCAAGCACGTCGCGCCGATCATCGACGCCTTCAAGCCCGACGTCGTGCACATCCAGTCGCACATCATCGTCGGCCGTGGTGTCGCTCGTGAAGCCCACGACCGCGGCATCCGCATCATCGCCACGAACCACTTCATGCCCGAGAACCTGCTCGAGTACACGCCGTTCGGGCGCTTCACGCTGCCGATCGCGCTGAAGATCGCGTGGAACGACGCCGCGCACACGTACCGGCTCGCGGACGTGATCTCGACGCCGACCAACCTGGCGGCGGACTACCTCCGCAAGGCCATCGCCGGCCAGCGCGTCCTCGCGATCTCCTGCGGCATCGACGCCTCGCGCTACCTCGCACGAGAAGGCCGCCCGGCGAACAACGACATCACCTTCGTCGGCCGCATCGCGCCGGAGAAGAACCTCGACGTGCTCTTCCGGGCGCTCCCGCTGCTGCCCGCCGAGCTGAACGCGACCATCACGATCGTCGGTGACGGCGAGATGATCCCGAAGCTCACCGCGCTGTCGAAGGAGCTCGGCATCGAGGACCGCGTGACGTTCCTCGGGTTCGTCTCCGACGAGGTCAAGTTCCGCGCGCTCACCAACTCGACCGTGTTCGCGATGCCCTCGACGGCCGAACTGCAGAGCATCGCTTCGCTGGAGGCGATGGCGTCCGGCCTGCCGGTCGTCGCCGCGAACTCGATGGCGCTGCCGCACCTGGTCGACGGCAACGGGTACCTGTTCGAGCCGGGGGACGAGCGTGACCTCGCCGACAAGCTCACGACGGTGCTGACGGCCTCGGACGAGGACTACGTGGCGATGCGGACGCGCAGTCTGGCCATGATCGAGGCGCACGACATCAACCGCACCCTCGCGACGTTCGAGGCGCTGTATCGTGGGGAACCGGTGGCCTAGGCCTGCCGACGAGGGGCGGTAGCCAAGCTGGTCAAGGCAGTCTGCTCATAACGGAACGATTCGCGGGTTCGAGTCCCGCCCGCCCCACGTGCAACTCCGTAAGAAGACCGCCAGCCACGACGCTGACGCCCCCGGCCCGACCCCGAACGTGACGTTCGAGGCGTCCAAGGGCGGCACCGGCGTGCGCGTCAACGCGTTCCGGATCGGGTTCATGGGCGGCATCGGCGTGCTCGTCGCCCTGCTCGCCGGAGCCCTCATCGGGCAGCTGTCGACCGTGCTGGTCTACATCGGCGTCGCGCTGTTCATCGCGCTCGGCCTCGACCCCCTGGTGACCTTCCTCGAGCGGTACATCCCGCGGTGGTCGGCGATCCTCGCGGTCGTCGTCACGGTGCTGCTCGCGTTCGGGGGCGTGGTGTTCGCCGTCGTCCCGATCCTCATCAACCAGGCGACGAACCTGGTGCAGAACTTCCCGGACATCGTCCAGGACCTCTCCCAGCAGGACTGGGTGCAGAACCTGTCGAAGCAGCTCAACGGGTCGTTCGACGTCGACCACTCGCTGCAGCAGCTCCAGAAGTTCGTCGAGGACCCGGGCAACCTGCTGAGCCTCGGCGGCGGCATCCTGGCCGTGGGTACCGGGATCCTGTCGGGCCTGACCGGCGCGCTCATCGTCCTCATCCTCATGCTCTACTTCCTCGCCTCGATGCGGAGCATGAAGAGCATGATGTACCGCTTCGTGCCGGCGTCCCGTCGGCAGAACTACATCGACGTCAGCGAGGAGGTCACGTCCTCCGTCGGCCGCTACGTCGTCGGGCAGATCACGCAGGCGGGCATCAACGGCGTGCTGAGCCTGGTGTTCCTGCTCATCATCGGTGCTCCGCTTCCGGTGCTCCTCGCGACGTTCGCGTTCATGGGCTCGCTCATCCCGCTCGTGGGGACCCTCGGCGCGGCGATCGTGATCTCGCTGCTGTGCTTCTTCGCGTCGCCCGCGACCGCCCTCGCCGCCGCGATCTACTACCTCGTCTACATGCAGGTCGAGTCGTACGTGATCTCGCCGCGCATCATGTCCCGCGCGGTGCAGGTCCCCGGTGCGCTCGTCGTGATCGCGGCCGTCGCGGGGGCCACCATCGGCGGCGTCCTCGGTGCGCTCGTCGCGGTGCCGGTCGCCGCGTCGGTGATCATCATCGTGCAGAAGGTCATCTACCCGCGCCAGGAGCAGGCGTGACCGACCCTGCGGACGGCGACGCCGCTGCCGCTGCCGCTGCCGCTGCCGCTGCGCGCGACCGGTGGGCCCGCAGCCCACGTGGACCGCTCGCCCTGGTGAACGCGCAGCGCGTCGACCACGCGCAGCCCGTCTGGCCGGTCCCCGGCACGTGGGCGCCGGCCGTGGGCGGGCTCACGGTGACCGCTGACGCCGCCGACGGGGTCGTCGTGGACGGCGTCCCGGTCGACGGGACCGTCCTCGTCGCCGGCGACGAGGCCGTCGTGCCGTCCACCGTCGCCTTCCCGGACGGCTTCGCGGGCACCGTGTCCGGCTCGACGCTCCGCGTCTGGGACCCCGCGTCCGATGCGATCGCACGGTTCGCGCGGATCGACCGCTTCCCGTACGCGGCCGATCTGGTCCGTCCAGGCCGGTACACACCGGTCGACGACAGCCTGGAGGCCCCTGGTCACGTCCTCGACGCCGCCGGCGATCCGCTCGTGGTCGCGGGCACCGTCGAGACCACCGTCGGTGGGGTGGTCGCGTCCCTGCTCGCGGTGCGGTCGGCACCGTTCGGCGGGGTCGCGCGGCTGCAGCTCATCGTCCAGGACGGCACGAGTGCGCTGCCCGAGGACGACGCGGCGAGCTCCTACTCGATGGGCCGCTTCCTCTTCGTCGACGACCCGGGCGGCCCCGCGGACGTCGCGGTCGACTGGAACGGCCTGGTGCTCCCGCCGTGCGCGTTCTCGTACCAGTACGCGTGCCCGATCCCGCCGCCGCAGAACCGCCTGGTGATCCCGATCCCGGCGGGCGAGCGGCACCCGATCGACCACGACGGCGCCGTCCTGCACTGATCGGGCCGGTGTCCTTGCCGTTCCCAGCGCCGACGCTGCATAATGGGCGTGTCCGCCAGGACATCACAATCGGATATCGATGGTTCCACGGTGCTCTCGAGCACTGGTCCGGATCCTCCAGCACAGGTCGATGGGGAAGTCGCACCTGATGATCGGAGGAACCATGACCGGGACTGCGTCTGGAGTGCTCTACGTGCACTCCTCCCCACGCGCGCTCTGCCCCCATGTCGAATGGGCAGCAGGTCGCGCGATGAGTCGCGCCGTCAACTTCTCCTGGCTGGACCAGCCGGCGCAGGACGGCTCGCGTCGTACCGAGTACACCTGGACCGGCGCGGTCGGCACCGGTGCGGCCATCGCCTCCGCACTGCGCGGGTGGGAGCACCTCCGCTACGAGGTCACCGAGGAACCCACCGAGGTCTCGGACGGCGGCCGGTGGATGCACACGCCCGATCTCGGCGTCTTCTACGCGCAGACCGACGTCACCGGGAACATGGTCATCCCCGAGGACCGTGTCCGCTACGCGATGGAGGTCGCGGGCAGCAACGCCCTCGAGCTCCACCGTGAGCTCCGGCTGGCGCTCGGGCAGGCCTGGGACGACGAGCTCGAGCCGTTCCGCCACGCGGCCGAGGGCAACCCGGTCGTCTGGCTGCACCGCGTCGGCTGACGCCCGCTGCTCGCGCTGCCGGAGCTCGCGCTGCCGGCGCTGACGCTCCTCCTGCGACGAAACACCTCCGAACACACGAAACGCCGCCGATCCCGGCGGCGTTTCGTGGTGTCAGCGGTGTTTCGACGTGCGGGCGGTGCCACACGGGGCGGAGGCGAGCCGAGCCTCCGGACCGAAGGCGGTGGTCAGGCCGTGCGGAACGCGACGACGGCGTTGTGGCCGCCGAAGCCGAACGAGTTGCTCACGGCGAGCAGGTCGCCCGCCGGGAGCTCGCGCGGCGAGGTCGCGACGTCCATCACGATCTCCGGGTCCTGCTCGGTGAGGTTGATCGTCGGCGGAGCGACGCGGTTGTGCAGCGCGAGGACGGTGAACGCCGCCTCGATCGCACCGGCACCACCGAGGAGGTGCCCGGTCGACGCCTTGGTGGCCGACACGACGACGGAGTCGAGGTGGTCGCCGAAGACGCGGCGCATCGCGTGGTACTCGGCGATGTCGCCCACCGGCGTCGACGTGGCGTGCGCGTTGACGTGCACGACGTCTTCGCGCGACGCACCGGCGTGCTCGAGCGCCATGAGCACCGCACGGGCGGCCGCGCTGCCCTCGGGGTCGGGGGCGGTGATGTGGAACGCGTCCGAGGTGATGCCGGCACCGGCGACCTCGGCGTAGATCTTGGCGCCGCGGGCTTCCGCGTGCTCCTTCGTCTCGAGGATCAGCGCAGCAGCGCCGTCCGCGAGCACGAAGCCGTCACGCGTGACGTCGTACGGACGCGAGGCGGTCTCGGGGGAGTCGTTGCGGCGCGACAGGGCCTGCATCGCGGCGAACGACGCGAGGGGCATCGGGTGCAGCGCGGCTTCGGCGCCACCGGCGATGACGATGTCGGCTTCACCGGTCGCGACGTGGCGGTACGCCTCGGCGAGGGACTCGGTGGAGGACGCGCACGCCGAGAGGTAGGTGCGGGCGCCACCACGGGCGCCGAACTCCATCTCGATGGCGGCGGCGGGGCCGTTCGCCATGAGCATCGGGACCGTCATCGGCAGGACGCGGCGCGGGCCCTTCTCGCGCAGGGTGTCCCAGGCGTCGAGCAGCGTGTTCACGCCGCCGATGCCGGTCGCCCAGTCGACGATGAGGCGCTCGGGCACGACGGTCTCGTTGTCGATGCCCGCGTCGGCCCATGCTTCACGCGCGGCGATGAGCGAGAGCTGCGACGACGGATCGAAGCGCTTGGTCTCGGGGCGGGTGAGCTGGTCGGTGATGAAGCGGCGCGCCTGCCCGGCGAACTCGACGGGGATGTTGAGTTCGGCGTAGCGCGGGTCTTCGAGCCTGGTGATCCCGGACTTGCCCTCGAGCAGGGCGTCCCAGGTCTCCGAGGCAGTCGCGGCGAGAGGGGTGATCGCACCGATCCCGGTGACGACGACGGTCTTGTTGGTCATGGAACGACTTGTTTCTGCTGAGGTGGACATGACGAGCGCCGCGGCCCGTGACCGGAAGGGTCGAGCCGGACCACGGCGCTCAGGAAGTTCGTGTCAGGCCTGGGCCTTGACGATGAAGTCGACGGCGTCACCGACGGTCTTGAGGTTCTTGACCTCTTCGTCCGGGATCTTCACGTCGAACTTCTCTTCGGCGTTGACGACGATGGTCATCATCGAGATGGAGTCGATGTCGAGGTCGTCCGTGAACGACTTGTCCGACTGCACCGTGTCGGTGGCGATGCCGGTCTCGTCGTTGATGAGCTCGGCCAGGCCGGCGAGGACTTCTTCGTTGGACAGGGCCATGATGGTGTCTCCTTGAGGGGGGTGTCGTTTGACCGTGGACCAGCCTAGGGCACGGGGTGGTCCCGTGCCCGCAGCCTGGCGGGACTGTGGAAAGTCTTGCTGCGCTCCGGTGTCCCGGAGCACCGGGCGTCCTACGGGAGGACGACCACCTGGGCGCCGAACACGAGTCCGGCGCCGAACCCGATCTGCAGGGCGAGGCCGCCCGACAGCTCCGGGTGCTCGTCGAGCAGGCGGTGGGTGGCGAGCGGGATGCTCGCGGCGGAGGTGTTGCCGGTGGTCGTGATGTCGCGGGCGATCACCACGGACTCGGGGATGCCGAGCTGCTTGGCGAACTCGTCGATGATGCGGATGTTCGCCTGGTGGGGCACGAACGCGGCGAGCTGGTCGGGGCGGACCCCGGCGGTCTCCAGCGCTTCACGGGCGACCTTGACCATCTCCCAGACGGCCCAGCGGAACACGGTCTGACCGGCCTGCCGTATCGTCGGCCGCGCGGCCCCCGCTTCCCACTCGTTGAACGTGGCGGTCATGCCGATCGCGTCCCACTTGGAGCCGTCGGAGCCCCAGATGGTCGGCGCGATGCCGGGGAAGTCGCTCGGGCCGACGATCGCGGCGCCGGCGCCGTCGCCGAGCAGGAACGAGATCGAACGGTCGGTCGGGTCGACGATGTCGCTGAGCTTCTCGGCCCCGACGACGAGCACGTGGTCGGCGATGCCGGACTTCACGAACGAGTCGGCCTGGGCGATGCCGTAGGCGTACCCGGCACACGCGGCGCTGATGTCGTACGCCGCCGCGGGGGCCGCGCCGATGCGCTCGGCGAGGAGCGACGCCATCGACGGAGTGGCCACGGTGTGCGTGACGGTGCTGACGAGCACGACACCGATCTGGTCGGGCGTGATGCCGGCCTTGGCGATGGCCTCGAGCGAGGCGGCCTCGGCGAGGTCGACCGCTTCGACGTCGGCACCGGCGCGCATCCGGGTGACGATCCCGGTGCGCTGGCGGATCCACTCGTCGGAGGAGTCGATCGGGCCGACGAGGTCGTCGTTCGGCACGGTGTTCTCGCCGCGGGCGGCGCCGAGCGCGAGGATGCGGCTGAACTCGTGGCCGCGGCGCTGCGCGAGGACGGGTCGAGCCGCGTCGGCTGCGGTGGGGGTGGTGCTGTCGGTCATGCGGATGCCTCTGCGGTGTTCAGGAGCTCGATCGCGGCCGGCAGGTCCTCGGGGGACTTGACCGCGACGGTGGGCGTGCCCCGGAGGCCGCGCTTGGCGAGCCCCACGAGGGCGCCGGCGGGGGCGAGCTCGATGATGCCGGTGACCCCTGCCTGCTGGAAGGACTCCATCACGGAGTCCCAGTGCACGGGGTTCGCGATCTGGGCGACCATGAGGTCGACGAACCGGCGGCCGTCGTCGACGCGGGAGCCGTCCGCGTTGGTCCAGATCGGGAGCGTCGGGTCGGTGACGGCGGTCGCGGCGGCCACCGGGGCGACGCGCTCGACGGCGGGGGCCATGTACCGGGTGTGGAACGCACCGGCCACCGCGAGGGGGATCACGCGGGCCTTGGCCGGCGGGTTCTCGGCGAGGGCCGCGATCGCTGCGGCAGCGCCCGCGACGACGGTCTGGCCGCCGCCGTTGTGGTTCGCGGCCACGAGCCCGTTGGCTTCGAGTGCCTGCGCGACCTCGTCCGGGTCGCCGCCGAGGACGGCTGCCATCGAGGTGGGCTCGAGGGCCGCGGCGTCGGCCATCGCACGGCCGCGCTCAGCGACCAGCGCGACGGCGTCGGTCGGCGTGAGGATCCCGGCGACCGCGGCGGCGGTGAACTCCCCGACGGAGTGCCCGGCGACGCCACCGACGAGGGCGCGACGGCCTTCGGCGAGGAGGGCGTCCGCGGTGATGATGCCCGCGGCGACGATGAGCGGCTGGGCGAGCGCGGTGTCCTTGATGGTGTCCGCGTCGGACTCGGTGCCGTGCAGCGCCAGGTCGACGCCGATCGCCTCGGACCACTGCCCGACACGGTCACGGACGGCGGCGTCCTCGAGCCACGGGGCGAGGAAGCCTGGGGTCTGGGAGCCCTGTCCGGGCGCGACGACGACGATCACCGGACAATCCTGTCTGCCGTCGGGCGTGCGGCCCGTGTGGACTCCCGACACGAATCCGCGCGAGACATTGTGGGACCCCTACCGACGGCGGTCCCGCGGTCGCCCGTCACCGTCGTCCGACGCGCCGACGGCTGGAGGCCGATTCGGACATCGCACCGAGGATCAGCGCGGACTGCACGATCAGGGCGTCACGGGCGTGGGTGGCGTCCCAGCCGATGATGTCCGCCACACGGCGCAGGCGGTACCGCACGGTGTTCGGGTGCACGAAGAGCTCGCGCGCCGTCGCCTCGAGCGAACGACCGGTGTCGAGGTAGCACCAGAGCGTCTGCAGGAGCTCGGTGGACTGGTCCTTCAGCGGCACGTAGATGCGCTGCACGAGCGCGGACCGGGCCAGGGGGTCACCGGCGAGGGCCCGCTCGGGCAGCAGGTCGTCCGCCAGCGCGGGACGGGGAGCACCGCGCCAGGCCCGTGCGACGGCGAACCCGGCGAGGGCGGCCTTCGCGGAGGTGGAGGCGTCGACGACCCCGGGGACCTCGTTGCCGAGGACCAGGTGGCCCTCCCCGAACATCGGCTCGAGGGCCTGCGCGATCGCCATGAACGAGACCGGCTCCTCGCCTTCCGGGACGTCGTCCCGCGGGGTGGAGCGGCCGATGACGACCACGAGGCGCGAGCCCTGGACCCCGATGAGCACGTCCGCGTCCATGTGGCGGGCGGAGCGCCGGACCTGGTCGACCTCGAGCTGCTTCGGTGCGGTGCCGACGAGCACCGCCACCTCGCCGTGGCCGTGCCAGCCGAGCGCCGCGATGCGGGAGGGGAGCTCGTCGTCGTACTCCCCGGAGAGGATCGAGTCGACCACGAGCGCCTCGAGCCGGGCGTCCCAGAGCCCGCGCGCCTCGGCGGCACGGGCGTAGACGTCAGCGGCCGCGAAGGCGATGTCCCGGGAGTACTTGAGGATCGCCTCCTGCAGCATCTCGTCGTCCTTGGCGCGTTCCTCCACCACGGTCACGACCACGCGGATGAGCTGCAGGGTCTGCTGCAGGCTCACCGAGCGCAGGAGTTCCCGCGGCGCGGAGCCGAACACATCGGCGGCCGCGATCCACGGTGTCGACGCGCTGCCCTCGAGCCAGGAGATGAACGAGGTGATGCCGGCCTGGGCGACCATGCCGACCGCGGACCGACGCCCAGGGGGCATCTCGCTGTACCAGGGGAGCGTGTCCTCGAGCCGCTTGATGGTGGCGGTCGAGAGTTCGCCCGACACCTGCCGGAGCCAGGAGAGCGCCCGTTCACGGTCGTTCTCCCGGCCCACGGCGGGGTCGGTGCGGGGTGTCGTCACCGGGTGATCAGCTCTCGCCGCCGGCGCTGCCCGTGGTGCCGGCGGTCACGTCGTGCAGGCGGTACTTGTCGATCGCCTGCTGGACGAGCGCCCCGTCGATCTTGCCCTGGCGGGCGAGCTGCTGCAGCGTCCGCACGACGACCGAGGGGCCGTCGATGTGGAAGAAGCGGCGGGCGGCCGGACGGGTGTCCGAGAAGCCGAAGCCGTCGGCGCCGAGCGTGGCGTAGTCGGTCGGCACGAACGGGCGGATCTGCTCCTGGACCTGGTGCATGAAGTCGCTGACCGCGACGACCGGGCCCTCGGTGGCGAGCAGACGCTCGGTGACGTACGGCGTGCGGGGCTGCTCGTTCGGGTTGAGGAACGCGTGCTGCTCCGCGGCGAGACCGTCGCGGTACAGCTCACCCCAGCTCGTGACGCTCCACACGTCGGCGGAGACGCCCCAGTCCTCGGCGAGGAGCTGCTGCGCCTCGAGGATCCACGGCACCGCGACACCGGACGCGAGCAGCTGGGCCTTGGGGCCGTCGTGCTCGCTGCCCTTGAGCAGGTACATGCCCTTGACGATGCCGTCCACGTCGACGCCCTCGGGCTCGACGGGCTGCACGATCGGCTCGTTGTAGACCGTCAGGTAGTACATGACGTTCGGGTCGTCGTGCTTCGGCGAGCCGTCCTCGTTCGTGCCGTACATCCGGTCGAGGCCGGACTGGACGATGTGCCCGATCTCGTAGCCGTACGCCGGGTCGTAGGACACGACCGCGGGGTTCGACGCCGCGAGGAGCAGCGAGTGGCCGTCGGCGTGCTGCAGGCCCTCACCGGTCAGGGTCGTGCGACCGGCGGTGGCGCCGATCATGAAGCCGCGTGTCATCTGGTCACCGGCGGCCCAGATCGCGTCACCGGTGCGCTGGAACCCGAACATCGAGTAGAAGACGTAGACCGGGATGAGCGGCTCGCCCTGCGTCGAGTACGAGGTGCCGACGGCGGTGAACGCCGCGAGGGCGCCCGCCTCGTTGATGCCGACGTGGATGATCTGGCCCTGCGGGCTCTCCTTGTAGGCCAGGAGGAGCTCACGGTCGACCGACGTGTAGTGCTGGCCGTTCGGGTTGTAGATCTTCGCCGTCGGGAAGTACGCGTCCATGCCGAACGTGCGCGCTTCGTCCGGGATGATCGGGACCACACGGTCACCGAAGTCCGGGGAGCGGAGCAGGTCCTTCAGCAGACGGGCGAACGCCATGGTGGTGGCGATCTCCTGCTTGCCGGAGCCCTTCTTGACGACCTGGTACTTCGCGTCGTCGGGAAGCGTGATGGACGTGTACTTGGTACGACGCTCCGGCACGTACCCGCCGAGCGCGTGACGGCGCTCGTGCATGTACTGGATCGCCTCGTCGTCGTTGCCCGGGTGGTAGTACGGCGGCGTGTAGGGATTCTCCTCGAGCTGCGCGTCGGAGATCGGGATGCGCATCTCGTCGCGGAACTGCTTGAGGTTGTCGAGCGTGAGCTTCTTCATCTGGTGCGTCGCGTTGCGCCCCTCGAAGCTCGGGCCGAGGCCGTAGCCCTTGACCGTCTTCGCGAGGATGACGGTCGGCTGGCCCTTGTGCTCGGTCGCCGCCTTGAACGCCGCGTAGACCTTGCGGTAGTCGTGGCCACCGCGCTTGAGGTTCCAGACCTGGTCGTCGCTGTAGCCGTCGATCAGCTGGAGCGCCTTCGGGTCGCGCCCGAAGAAGTTCTCCCGGACGTAGGCACCGTTCTCGGCCTTGTACGTCTGGTAGTCACCGTCGGGGGTGACGTTCATCAGGTTGAGGAGCGCGCCCTCGGTGTCGCGGGCGAGCAGGTCGTCCCACTCGCGGCCCCAGATCACCTTGATGACGTTCCAGCCGGCACCGCGGAAGTAGCTCTCGAGCTCCTGGATGATCTTGCCGTTGCCGCGCACCGGGCCGTCGAGACGCTGCAGGTTGCAGTTGATCACGAAGTTCAGGTTGTCGAGGCCGTCGTTCGCGGCGACCTGGAGCTGGCCGCGGGACTCGACCTCGTCCATCTCGCCGTCGCCGAGGAAGGCCCAGACCTGCTGCTCCGAGGCGTCCTTGATGCCGCGGTTGGACAGGTACTTGGCCTGCTGCGCCTGGTAGATCGCGTTGATCGGGCCGATGCCCATCGACACGGTCGGGAACTGCCAGAAGTGCGGCATGAGCCGGGGGTGCGGGTAGGAGGACAGCCCGCCACCTGCGTGCGACTTCTCCTGACGGAACCCGTCGAGCTGGTTCTCGTCGAGGCGGCCCTCCATGTAGGCGCGGGCGTACATGCCGGGGGAGGCGTGGCCCTGGAAGAACACCTGGTCGCCGCCGGAGGGGTGGTCCTGCGCGCGGAAGAAGTGGTTGTAGCCGACCTCGTACAGGGCGGCGCTCGACGCGTAGGTCGAGATGTGCCCACCCACCGAGATGCCGGGACGCTGCGCGCGGTGCACCGTGATGGCCGCGTTCCAGCGGATCCACCGGCGGTAGCGGCGCTCGAGCTCCTCGTCGCCGGGGAACTCCGGCTCGTTCTCCGGCGCGATCGTGTTGACGTAGTCCGTCGTCGGGACCATCGGCACGCCGAGGTGCAGTTCCTTGGACCGCTTGAGCAGGCTGAGCATGATCTCGCGGGCACGCTCGTGCCCGTGTGCCGCGACCAGTCCGTCGAGGGACTCACGCCATTCAGCGGTCTCCTCCGGGTCCTGGTCCTCGTGCCCTGCGCTGTACGGGTCCTGGTCGTTCACCGTCACCCTTGACCTCGGTTCGTTCTCGTGGTGGTGGACATGGTCGGTCCACCGATCGATCGGGTCGCGACCGGCGGTGGGAGCCGCCGTCCACTCTAGGCCCCACTGCCGACCGGTTGGCTGTGGGAGCCACCACCACACAGTGCAGACGTCCGGGCCCCACCACCGACCGCCTGCCTGATGGTGGCGTGTGTCCGCACCCTGTGCACAGGTGCTTGCATTCGCGGATCGTCGGCGTACGATTGCCGATCGTGCCCACGCGAACCTGCGAGGGCGTGGATGGACGGGCACACCCGCAGCCCGAGGAAGAAGCACACGTACCGATGGCACTGGAGACTGGGTCGCTCGCGCCGGACTTCGAACTCCCGAACCAGTTCGGGGAGCACGTCCGCCTCAGCGACTTCCGCGGGTCCCGCCCGGTCGCACTCGTCTTCTTCCCCCTCGCGTTCTCGTCGACGTGCACGAGCGAGCTCTGCGCACTCCGGGACAACATCGCGATGTTCCAGGACAACCGCATCGAGCTGATCGGCATCTCGGTCGACTCGAAGGCGACGCTCCGCTCGTTCGCCGATGCGAACGGCTACGACTTCGAGCTCCTGGCGGACTTCTGGCCGCACGGTGCCGTCTCCAAGGAGTACGGCGTCTTCCTCGAGAACAAGGGCTTCGCGAACCGCGCGACCTTCGTCATCGACGTCCAGGGCCGCATCCGCGCCTCGATCATCTCGGAGCCCGGCGTCGCCCGCGACGTCGCCGAGTACCGCGCGGCCCTCGACCGGCTCGCCGCCTGCACGGCGCCGGTCCCCGTCGGCTAGGCAACCGGCAGCCGGTCCCGTTCCGAACACCCCAGGGGTGCTCAGGCACCGGACTGGAGGCACGGTGCACCACATCGACACGGCGACGCGACCCGACGTGGTCGGCTCCACCGGCTACGCCCCGTACCCGGTGACGACCGACCCCGCCCCGTGGTCGCTGACGCGCTCCGTGGTCGACACCGCCGTCGGACCGGTCGTGGTGCACGCCCGACGGGGCCCGCGACCGCTGCTCCTGCTGCACGGGGTCGCCGGCTCGTGGACGACGTGGACGCCCCTGCTCCGTGCCGCGGACGGGTTCGACGGCCGAGGACTCGTCCTGGTCGACCTGCCCGGCTGGGGTTCGTCGCCCGCGCCCGCACGACGACTCGACGTCGACGACGCCGTCGCCGTGCTCCGGTCGGTGCTCGGTGCCGTCGGAGTCGACACGGTCGACGTCCTCGGGCACTCGATGGGCGCGTTCATCGGCATGCACCTCGCCGTGGCCGCGCCGGAACGGGTCCGCTCGACGACCCTGGTCTCCGGGACGACGTTCGCGGCGATCGGCGCCGCCCGGCACCCGGTGCGCGGGGTCCTGACCCTGCCGTCCTTCGCACTGCTCCGCGCCGGGCTCGCGGTCACCAGGAGCGCTGCGGTCCCGCTGCTCCGCGGCCTCGCGCGCGTCGGGCTGCTCCGCCTGCTCGCCGCGCCGGTGTTCACCCACGTGCGCGCACTCGACCGCAGCGTGCTCGACGCGTTCGTCGAGGAACTCCGGCCCGACGGCTTCCTCGGCGCGGCACGGACCGGCGCCGGGTACGACACCGACCGGTGGCGGAGCATCACCTGCCCGGTCACGGCGATCGCCGGCCGCGACGACGTCTTCGCGCGGGTGCGGGACCTCGGCGACCTCGCACGGGTGGTGCCGCAGACCCGGACGGTGCTGCTCGACGACTGCGGCCACTTCGCGCACGTCGAGCACCCGGCCGCGGTACTGCGGGCCCTCGGCGACGAAGCGCTCGGTGGTGACGACGGGGTCGATGGCGACGACGGGGTCAGTGGTACTGCGGTGGCCAGTCGAACGCCGGCGGGCGGTGCGGCACCTCCCCGATCGTCGTGACGACGAGGTCGACCTGCTCGAGGTCGCGCAGCTCGATCGACCGCGGGTTCGCGTAGTACCGGCGCCCGTCGACCCACACGGTCAGGTCCCCGTGCAGCCCGCCGACGTGCGCGGGGCCGAGGGAGACGTCCCACTCGTCGAAGAACTGTCCGAGGGTGAAGGTCCGGCGCTCGGGGGACTCGACGTGCACGATGCCCGAGGTGTCGTGCGTGTGGATCTCCGCTGCGAACCGCTGTTTCGCCGAGTGCCCGATGTTGCCGGGGACGACGACAGGTTCGCCTCCGTCGGTGATCGTCACGTGCGTGTGGATGTGCTCCGCGAGGCGCTGACCCCACACGTCGTGCAGCCCCGCGGCCTCGGCTCGTGCGGCGAGGTCCGTCGGCCTCGGCCACGGCGGCGCTCCCGGGGGCGTGGCGCACCCGCTCGCGAGCACCACGACGGCCAGCCCCACCGCCGCTGCCCGCATCGCTCGTCGCACCCGTCCATGCCTACTCGCGTACGTCCCCGCCCGCCCCGAGTCGAGCGGGCGAAACACCCGGGTGGCACGTTCCCCGACCGGGATGTTTCGCCCGTTCGACGTGCACGCGGCGGGCATGAGCGAGCGTGCGAGTGGTCGAGCGGGCGAAATACCCGGGTCGGGCGTGCTCGGACGGGGATGTTTCGCCCGTTCGACGTGTGGGCTCGCTGGTGGTGAGCGGACAGCGTCGGGGAGAACCGCCGACAACGCCGTTGTCGTACGACAGCGGTGTTGTCGGTGGGCTGCGTGCGCAACAGTTGCGGGCGCGTGCGGACGACAGGGGCGATGTCGTACAACTGCGAGGTCGTCGTTCCGCGGCGCGGGGGTGCGGGGTGCGCGGGCGCACGGGGCGCGCGCGGCGCGCGGCGCGCGGCGCGGGACGCGGGGAGCTGGGCGCGGGACATGGGTGCGCCGCGGTCAGGCGTGGACGGGGAAAGCGGCGGCGACGCGGGAACGGACCTCGGCGAGGACCGCGGCGCGCATGGTCGGGGAGAAGAGGGAGTGGTCGCCGCCGGGGACGTGCACCAGGGCGACCGACCCGCCCGGGCCGCCCGGAGCCCAACGCCGGAGCGCGGTGCCGCCGCCGAGGCGATGGAAGAGCTCGGCGTCCTCGTCCGCCGTGATCAGCACGACGTCGGTGCCGTTCGTCACGAGGGGCCGGACGTGCTCGACGACGCCTCCGGCGCGGTCCCGGCGGGCGATGCGGGCGCGGAGCTCCTCCGGCACGAGCGCGTTGTACCGCTCGCGGAGCCACAGCCGTGCCGGCGAGGGGGAGTCCACCGCGCGGACGGCGTCGCTGTAGCTCCCCGGTGCGGCAGGACGGCGCCGGTAGTCGTTCGGGCTGATCTGGACGACGAGCCTCGGCGCCTCGGCACGGGCACGCCCCGCCACCCAGGCGCCGGCGCACATCCCGACGAGGGCGAGCCGGTCCGCCGGGACGCCGAGTGCGGCCACGATCTCGGACTGGTCGTCGATCCACTCCTGCGCGAACAGGTGGTCGCGTTCCTGGCCGCAGACCACGGAGCTCTCGCCGGTACCGCGGCGGTCGACCCGGACGACCCGCGCACCCTCCCGAGCGAGTGCCCGAGCGAGGGTGACCTGGTAATCGGTCGCGCCGACGCGGTGCTCGGCGGCCCCGTTGTGCAGCACGACCACGGGCCCGTCGTCGGCCGACCGCGCGGGAGCGGTCTCGACGGCGAAGAGTGCTTCGGGACCGAGGTGCACGATCCGCTCGGCCACGCCGTGGTCGAGGTCGACGACGGTGTCCAGCACGGGCGGGCGCGTCCGGACCGTGGCAGCCGGGACGTGCTCGTCGATCCAGGACACGACCCGGTCGACGGCATCGGACGGGATGCGCGCGTGGATGCTCGTGCCGTCGAGGAGTTCGGCGGTCCCGGGGACCTCGACGGGCTGCACGTCGCCGAGGGCCTTCGGCGGCCGGCCACCCGGACGGACGAACACGGCGGTCGCGGCGGTCCGCGGTGCGAACCGGAGCGCCGACAGCACCGCCGCCTCCGCCGGGTCGACGTCGATGCCGATGAGGCTCTGGACGTCGTCGACCACCCGCGACGGGCCGATCGTGATGGACGCGAGGGCACGCTGCCGGCGGAGCCACGCCCGCCCGGACTCCGGTGCGTCCCAGAGCACGAGGGCGTCCTCGTCCCGGGCGGCCGCGGCAGCGACGAAGGCCGATGAGGCGAGCCCCACGAAGACGATCCGGGACACACCGGTCGTGCGCAGCACGGCCGCCGCCCGCACGGCGGACCGGACCTGCGCGTCGGGGTCGGCATCGGGACCGGAGTCCCCACGTCCGGACGGGTCGTAGCGCACCGAGCCCACGCCACGAGCCTCCAGGCGGTCTGCCAGCAGGCGCAGCGTGCGGTACGCGATCACGCCCTCCTGTCCGAGTGGCGGACAGATGACGACACCGGCGCGTGCCGACGGCGGCACCTGCACGGCCGCACGGATCGCCGGCAAACCGGACCAGCCGTGGTGGGTGGTCACAGTGCCAGCGCGCGACGGACGTCCGTCGGCCAGGCCGCCGGGTCGGTGCCGTGCGCGGCGAACAGGGCGATCGTGATGCGCTCCAGGCCGAAGGCGAGGCAGGCGCTGTGTGCGACCTCGCCGTCCGCCGTGCGGATCGCGAACGAGCTTCCGAAGTGGTCCTCGTGCAGGTTCGCCGAGCTGATCGCCGTCGGCTCGCCGGCATCGCCGTAGACCGGCGCGACGAACTCGAACTTCAGCGACTGCTCGACCTGGTTGCGCGCCAGGATCTTGCCCACCCGACCGAAGAACGGATCGTTCGCGGGGACGACGTCGATCTCGAGCCCGAAGCCACCGAGGAGGTCCCGCATCACCGGGATCCGGCCGTCACGGTGCTGCTTCGCCGAGGCGGGCGTGCCGATGTGCACGAACTCGTGCATGTGGAAGGCCTGCAGGCGCATCGGGTCGAGGGAGGGCTCGCGGCGGAAGGAGTCGCCGACGATGTCGAAGGTCCGGCCCTCCTGCGGGACCGTCCCCGTGACGAGGCCGTAGACGGGGTGGCAGACGGCCGGCGCGAGCATCAGGTCGGCCGGTTCGAGGAACGACTCCCAGCGCTCGCCGCGTTCCCGTGCCGCGAGGAGCTCGCGGTGCTTCCGATCGTCGCCCGTGAACCCGGAGATCGACGCGGCGAGGTCGGGGAACGACGCGATGTAGTCGGTGCGTTCGAACGCGGCGAGGGGCTCGACGGGCGGGAACCGGAGGACCTCCGCGTCGAGGTCGGCCATCGAGCGGACGGCCGCGGCGTCGACGGCGGTGTACACGCGGTCGAACACGCCCGTGCGGCCGTAGAGGCCGGGGGAGCCGAGGTCGATGAGGACGCCGTCGGTGAGGAGGCGCGTGCGGAGGGCGGCGCGGGCGCGGTCGAGCGGGGACGTGTCGATCGTGGTGGTCGGGTCCGTGGTGGTCACAGGATCACTCCGGTCATGATGGCCAGTCCGGCGTCGTTCTGGAGGAGACGGTCGTTGCTCACCATGACGGCGGCACCGTGGGCGTCCCGGAGGTGTCGGGCGATGCTCATCGGTCCGGTCGCCGCGTACCCGGCGATCCCGACGATGCGCATCGCCTTCGTGACGAGGTCGGTGACCCGTTCGGAGGCTCCGATCTTCAGGGCGTTCGCGGCCAGTGCGTGGGCACTCGACTCCAGGGCCTCCGGGTCGTCCGCGATGCCGTCGTACCGCTCGGCGGCGTGCCGGACGGTGTCCGCGAGGGCCTGCAGGTCGACGAGGAGCTCCGCGAGCCGGAGCGCTCCCGGCGGGGTGCTCCCGACTGAGGCGCGTGCCTGCTTCCGGACCGCGGCACGTGCGCGTTCGGCGGCCGACGCGGCGATGCCGAGCCAGACGGATGCCCAGAGCACGTGCGAGACGGGGAGGACGGTGTGCGCGGAGATCATCGCGTAGTCGTCCCGGAACACCGCGTCCACGGTGGTGGAGGCGTCGAGGACCCAGCCGTTGCTGCACGTGCCGCGGAGGCCCATGGTGTCCCAGGTCGACGTCTGCGACAGCACGGTGTCCGCCGTCCAGCAGACGACGAGGCGCTGGTCGGACGCCGGGGCATCGGGATCGCGGCGGGCGGTCACGAAGACGGCGTCGGCCTCGGTCGCGTAGGAGATCACCGGGGCGTCCTTGCGGAGGCGGATGCGTCCGGCGCGTCTGTCGTTGGTGTCGCCCTCGTCGTCCTGCTCGTTCGCTTCGGGCTCGGTCGCTTCGGGCTCGATCGCGCAGGTGGACCGGCGGGCGTCGCCGCCGACGCCCTTCTCGGTCGTCGCGGACGCCACGAGCGCGCCGTTCCGCACGGCCTCGGTCATCGCCAGGACCCCAGCGCCGTCACCGCCGTGTCGCCACAGGGCCATCGCCTGACCGTGGTGCATCGCGAAGACCATGCCGGTCGCCGCACACGCACGGCCGAGTTCGGTCGCGATGGCGGAGAGTTCCGACACCGTCGCACCCTCCCCGCCGAGGTCGGCGGGGACCGCTGCGGCGAGGAGGCCGTACTCCCGCATCGCGGCGATCGCCTCACGCGGGGGCCGTGCGTCCCAGTCGACCTCGTCCGCGAACTGCGCGGCGATCGCGGCGACCGCGGCCGCGCGTTCGGCGAAGCGGTCACGGGTCGTGGTGCCGACCGTGTCAGCGGTGCGGTGGGCGTTCGTCTGCAGGAGCGTCACGAGGCCGTCGCCAGGGCCGCGGCGGCGACGATCGACTCGACCGAGCCGAAGGTCGCCCGGTTGAGGACCGCGTCCGGGAACTCCGCGTCGAGCTCGTTCTCGACCGCGAGCATCACGTTCACCGTGGCGTGCGACGTGAGCCCGAGTGCGTAGAGATCGGCGATCGGTGCCACGTCCCACGCGTCGACGGTGAGCCGTCCGTGGTCAGCGAGGGCCTGCCGCACGGCCTGTTCCGCCGCGGGGTCAGCGAGGGCGACGGTGGTCGCTCCGGTGTTCGGGTCCTGGTGCATGCGAGCCACGATAAGGAGCGCTCGGCGCCGGGAAACCGCCGTGCGGGTGCGGGATCCCGCAGGACGGTTTCGGAACTGAACGCGGGTACAGCCTGCAGCGTTGTAACGCCCGTCACCGCTCCGAGAGAGCCACCGCGGTCGCCATCGCAAGCCCCCGTTCGTGGGACAACGAGACAGATACCGTCGTGATCCCGAGGTCCGCGGCGAGCGCCTCCGCGGCCCCGGACAGGACCACGGTCGGGGCACCGTGCTCGTCGAGGACGATGGCGACGTCGTGCGGCCCGATCGCGTCCGTGCGGGTCGGACGGAGCAGTTTGATCACCGCTTCCTTGCCGGCGAACCGGGCGGCGAGGCGGTCGGGTGCGTCGCCGGCGTCGGCACGCTCGCGTTCGGTGAACACGCGGGCGAGGTAGCGCTCGCCGTGCGCCTGGATGCCGGCGGTGACGTCCTCGACGGCGGCGAGGTCGCAGCCGGTGCGGATGGCGGTCATGACGGAAGCGTAGGGCCGTCGTGATCGGGCGTCGGGGCTTCGTTCGTGCTGCCCGTCCCGCGCCGGAGCGTCCGGGCCACCAGGCTCCTGAGCCACGCGTGTCCGCGGTCCGTGGTGAACCGGCGGTGCCACGTCAGCACGACGGCGACCGACGGCAGGTCGACCGGCGGCGTGAAGACCTCCACGGTGTCCCCGGCGGAGGCCGCCCGCGTCGCCACGGACGCGGGGACGACCACCACGGCGTCGGTCGCGCGCACGATCTCGATCGCGGCGCTCGTCGACGCCACCGATGCGATCACCGAACGGGTGTCACCGGTGGCGCGGTCCACCCGATCGCGGAGGCGTCCTCGGCGGGACACGACGACGTGCGGTGTCGCCAGCCACGCGGCGAGGGTGATCTCGTCGTCGAACAGCGGGTGGCCACGGCGAGCCAGTCCGACGAGGGCGTCGTCGGTGACCGTCTCGTGGTCGATGGCCGGTGCCGTGTGGACCTCCGACCCGATCTCGAGGTCGACGACACCCCGCTGCAGGTCCGTCGTGTCGTCGGGCGCCTCGCCGAGGAAGCGCAGGACGACCCCGGGGGCGTCGGCGGCGACGCGCTGCACGAGCGCCGGGGCGAGGACGGTGACGAGGGCGTCGTGGGCGCGGATCGTGAAGGTCCGCTCCAGCGTCGCGAGGTCGAGGCCGGTCTCCGGGGCGAGGACGTCGCGGCTCCGGAGGACGAGCGAGCGGACCTCTTCCCGCATGGCGATCGCACGGGGCGTCGGGCGCATCTCCCGCCCGGCGCGGACCAGGATCTCGTCGCCGGTGGCCCGTCGGATCCGGCCGAGGGTGCGGCTCATCGCGGGTGCCGAGAGGTGCAGGCGGTCCGCTGCCCCGGTGACGCTCTCCGCTTCGAGCAGAGCCTCGAGCGCGGTGAGGAGGTTCAGGTCGAGTTGCACGGGACGCAATCTACACGTGCACGGAATGTCCTTGTGTGCATCCTGTCGCCTTCCTAGCGTTGCTCCCGGATCGACCACGGGGTCGACCGGACGCAGGAGACGAACCATGGACGACGACGGACTGCTCGACGACGGACTGCTCGACGGGGTGACCCGTGCCGTGTCCGATGCCGGACGGGTGCTGCTCGAGCGGTTCTCCACCGCGAACCGTGTGGACGACGCGGCATCGCTGCTCGCCGCCATCGACGCGAACGACGCCGCGTCGGCCGCGGTGCTCCGGCCGGCGCTCGAACGCCTCGCCCCCGACGTGCGGTGGGACGACGACGAAGAGGGCCACGGCGTGCTCGGGCCGGGCGCGTGGTGGGTCACGGACGCCGCCGAGGGCAACGTCAACCACGTCCACGGTTCGCCGGACTGGGGTGTCACCGCGACGCTCGTGCGGGACGACGTCCCCGTGCTCACCGTCGTGGCGCTGCCCGCGCTCGGACAGGTGTTCACGGCGGTGCGCGGCACGGGTGCACGGCTGAACGGCGAGCCCGTCACCGTCTCCGCGAAGTCCGAGCTGTCGGCAGCGCTCGTCGGGACCGGGCAGGCGAAGCCCGGCGAGGACCCGGCGGTCCGTCGGCGGATGAGCGCGTCGATCGACCGGATGCTCGACGCCGCACTGCTGGTGTCCGCCACCGTCCCGGCCACCCTGCAGCTCGTGCAGGTCGCCGCCGGGCACACCGACGCGTTCTGGCAGGAGGGGCAGGTGCGGTCCGGCCTCGTCGCCGGGGCGCTCCTCGTCGCCGAGGCCGGCGGCGCCGTCATCGACTCGACCGGTGCGCCGTGGACCCTCGCGAGCGCCGACTTCATCGCCACCACCCACGGGCTCGGACCGGCCGTCGCGGCCGTCCTCGCCCGATGACCACCAGCACGACGACCACGAAGGACAGCACCATGACCACCACGAACGACGCCACCACGAACGACGCCATCACCATCGCCGTCCTCGGCTCGGGACGGGTCGGCGGCACGCTCGCCCGCGGGTTCGCCACCGCCGGGTACCCGGTCACCCTCGGGGTCCGCGACCCGTCGGCACACGGCGACGGTCCCATGCCCGTGACCGACACGGTGACCGCGATCAGCACCGCGGCACTGGTCGTGAACGCGACGCCGGGTGACTCGTCCCTGGAACGGTTGTCGGGCCTCCGTTCCGAACTCGCCGGGCGGATCCTGCTCGACGTGTCCAATGCGACCGTGCGGACCGCCGACGGGCTGCCCGGCGGGTTGCAGTACACGGACGGGAGCCTGGGGGAGCGGCTGCAGCGGGCGCTGCCGGAGACGCGGGTCGTGAAGAGCCTCAACACGATGCTGTTCTCCGTGATGACGGATCCGGGGGCGCTGGACGTGCCGCCGACCGTGTTCGTGTCCGGTGACGACGGGGGCGCCAAGGGCATCGTCCGGCAGGCGTTGCACGGGCTCGGGTGGCGGGACGAGTGGATCGTGGACCTCGGGGCGATCGCGACCGCGGCCGGACCCGAGGCGATGGCGGTGATGGTGCCGAGCCTGCTCGGGGCGATCGGGTTCGCGCCGTTCGCGCTCTCCGTGGCGCGCTGACGCGGCCGCGGGTGCTGCGGCCGCTCCGGTCCTAGGATGGCGGGGAAGGGCCTTTAGCTCAGCTGGTAGAGCGCCACGTTTACACCGTGGATGTCGTCGGTTCGATCCCGGCAGGGCCCACCTCGCAGACCCTCGCGGTCTCGTACGCGAGGAGCCCGTCGGTCTCCGTCGCATCGAGCGCCGAGCGCACCCGATCCAACCGAGCCAGTGCTGACCGTCGACGCGGCGGCAGGGTGCATGACGCTTCGGGCGCTGGAGAAACGGTCAGTCACTGTCACGTTCGCCAGGAGAGCGTGGACGAGCTCGTCGCGCTGCTCGCCCTCGGCGGTCCGGGATGTGCTGGCGCCGACGCCGGTGAATGAAAACAACGTGTTACAAGGTCAATGTGACGAATAAATTGCGTTGACGCCGGTCCAACGACCGATTACGTTCACTGCATGACCACCACGGACACCCACGCAGCGGGAGCGGACGACGTCGACCGCGCCGTGCTCCGCGCACTCGCCCACGACGGCCGTGCATCGTGGGCGACGATCGGGGAGCTCGCGGGCTGCTCGACCTCCACGGCCCAGCGCCGGGTCACCCGACTCGTCGAGGACGGTGCCGTCCGGATCATCGCCGCGTCGGACGTCCTCGCATCGGGGTTCGGCGTCTCGACGAAGGTCCGGGTCCGCTCCGGCGCCGCCCGAGCGGACGCGCTGGCCGATGCGCTCGCCCGCCGGCCGGAGGTGCGGTTCGTCTCGACGCTGACGGGGTCCGCGGACTGTACGGCCGAGGTCGTCCTGCCACGGGTCGGCGACCTGACCGCGTTCCTCAGCACGATCGAGGTGGACGGCCGACCCGTCGAGACCGAGGCGCTGCCGATCGTCCGGACGTTCACCGCACCCTTCACGGTCTTCCCCGGCGACGCGCTCGCGCCGACAGCGGAACGGTCCACGACCGCGAACGCGCCGGCGCCGGACCCGTCGACGGGCCAGGGCGTCACCCCGGTGCATGCCGACGCGACCCCGGAGGAGCGAGCGGTCTTCGCCGCGCTCGTCCGCGACGGCCGGAAGCCGCTCACCGACCTCGCGCGTGAGGTCGGCCGCTCGGAGGCAGCCACCCGCCGCACCCTCGAGGACCTCGTGCAGAGCGGCCGGCTCCGCATCGGGCCGCTCGTGGCCCCGTCGCTGCTCGGCCGGGCGACCGAGCTCGAGGTCTGGATCTCCGTCGCGCCCGACCGGCTGTCGGCCGCAGCGGCGCAGCTCGCCGGGCATCCGTCGGTGCACTACGCCGCGGCGTCCCTCGGCCGGTTCAACCTGATCGGACAGGCGTTCCTGCCGGACTTCGCCTCCGTCTACACGTTCAGCACCGACGTGCTCGGGGCGCTGCCCGGCGTCCGCGAGGTCGACGTGACGGTGCAGCTCCGCACCGTGAAACGGATGTGGAGCCGCATCGAGGACGGACGCTTCGTCCCGACGAGCGCCACCTCGGTTCCGGCGATCCCATGACCAGCAGCGCACGCATCGCATGACCAGCAGCGCACGAGAGGACGACATGGACGACATCGCAAGCCAGCAGCCGTGGCAGTGGGACGAGGCCACCTGGCGCGGCCACGTGGAAGAGGTCCGCGCGGGTCGCACCCTGCTGCCGCCCGAGGGACCCGAGCGGTGGCCGGGCGGTGCGCGCGTGGCGGTCGCGATCTCCTTCGACTCCGACCACGAGACCCCGTCCCTCCGCGACGGGGAGACGTCACCGGGCCGGATGGCGATGGGGGAGTACGGCGCCCGCGCAGCGGTCCCGCGCATCCTGCGCCTGCTCGACCGCTACGAGGCACCGTCCTCCTTCTACATGCCGGCCGTGTGCGCACTGCTCCGACCGGACGAAGCACCGTCCTACGTCGAGCACGGGCACGAGGTTGCGGTGCACGGCTGGATCCACGAGCGGAACACGCAGCTCGGCCACGACGACGAGCTCGACCTGCTGAGCCGCGCCGTGGACGTGCTGACGAGCCAGACCGGCGTGCGGCCGACCGGCATCCGGACGCCGTCGTGGGACTTCAGCGACTCCACCCTCGACGTCGCCCGGGAACTCGGGTTCCGGTACGACTCCTCGCTGATGGCGGACGACGACCCGTACGAGATCCTGCACCGCGGCGCCCCGACCGGGATCGTGGAGATCCCGGTGGACTGGATCCGCGACGACGCCCCCTACCTGATGATGGAACGCTTCCAGTCGCTGCGGCCGTACACGCCGCCGCACGAGGTCGGCCGCATCTGGCGCGACGAGTTCGACGTCGCACGCGCCGAGGGCGGCGTGTTCCAGCTCACCATGCACCCGCACTTCATCGGGCACCGGTCCCGCCTCGTGGTCCTCGAGGCGCTCCTCGCCCACATCCGCTCGTTCGACGACGTCTGGTTCACCACCCACGCCGGCCTCGCCGAGCACGTCGCGACCGTCAGCGGTCTCGACCCGGTGGTCACGCCCGCCACGGACGTCACCACCTGACGGACGGGAGGCTCGGTGCCAGCCCGCGCCGAGCCTCCAGTCCGCTGCTCCACCCGTTCCGCACCCCCGTTCCTCCCACCAGGAAGTCGACGCAACGATGACAGCAGAAGCACCCAACACCACGATCGGCGCCACCGGCGCCGGATCGACGGCCGTCCACGAGACACGACTCTCGGCCCGCGGCCGCAAGGCGATCCTGGCCGGCGGCATCGGCAACGTCGTCGAGTGGATCGACTGGGCCGTCTACACCACGTTCTCCTCGGTGTTCGGCCACCACTTCTTCCCGCCGGGGAACGACGCGGCGGCGCTCCTCGCGACGCTCGCGGTCTTCGCGGTCGGCTTCGTCATGCGCCCCGTCGGTGCGGCGGTGCTCGGCGTGTACGCGGACCGGCACGGCCGCAAGAAGGGGCTGATGCTCACCATCGGGCTGATGGCCGCAGCGTCCCTCCTCATCGGCATCACGCCCGACTACGGGACGATCGGGATCGCAGCACCGATCATCCTGCTCCTGGCACGACTCGTGCAGGGCTTCTCGGCCGGTGGCGAGTTCGGGTCGTCCTCGGCGTTCCTCGTGGAGTCGGCGGCCCCGAAACGACGGGCGTTCGCCGGCTCGTGGCAGCAGGTGTCGGTCGGCGCGGGCGTCCTGATCGCCTCCGGGATCGGCGCGATCATCACGTCGGTGCTCTCGCCGGCAGCACTCGACGCGTGGGGCTGGCGCGTGGCCTTCGTGTTCTGCGCCCTCATCGGGCTCGTCGGCATCTGGCTGCGGACGTCCGTCCAGGAGACCGAGTCGTTCACCGCCCAGCGGGCGCGTGACGAGGAGTCCGCCGCCCCGAAGCGCAACCCGGTCGCCGCGATGTTCCGCGACCACCCGGGCGCGACCGCACGGGTGTTCGGCATCACCATCGCCGGCACGCTGCTCTACTACATGTGGGTCTCGTACATGCCGACCTACGCGCACGTGACCACCGGGCTCCCGCTGAACCAGGCCCTCATCGCGAACGTCATCGCCATGGTCGTGTTCCTGGTGCTGCTGCCCTTCGCGGGGATCCTGTCGGACCGGATCGGTCGCAAGCCGACGATGTCGATCTTCGCCGGCGGGTTCCTGCTGTTCGCGTGGCCCGCGTTCACGTTCCTCAACGGCACGTTCTGGTCGCTGCTCATCATCCAGGTGATCGGCATCCTGTTCCTGCTCGGCTACTCGGCGAACTGCGCGGTGATCATGGCCGAGCAGTTCCCGCCGGAGGTGCGTGCGACCGGCATCGGACTGCCGTACGCCCTCGCCGTCGCGATCTTCGGTGGCACCGCCCCGTACATCACGACCTGGATGAGCGGCGCGGGCTTCGGGAACCTGGTGTGGGTGTACTGCGCAGTCGCCGCCGCGATCGGCCTCGTCGTCTACCTGACCATGCCGGAGACGAAGGGCAAGGTGCTCCGATGACGCGGCACGTGCTCGTCACCGGGGCTGCGAGCGGGATCGGTCTCGCCGTCGCACAGCGGTTCGCCTCGCTCGGCGATCGCCTGACCCTCGTCGACCACCGTGCGGATGCGCTCGCCGCGGCCGCCGGGTCGATCGGTCCCACTCCCGTCGGCACGGTCGTGGCGGACCTCCGTGACCCCGACGCACCGACCCGAGCCGTGTCCACGGCTTGGGAGCAGGCACCGGTCGACGTCCTCGTGAACGCCGCCGGCGTCTACCCCGCGACACCGTTCCTCGAGCTCGACGCCGCAACGTGGGACTCGGTCCAGGACGTCAACGTCCGGGCGCCACTGCTGGCCACCGTCGCGCTCGCCCAGCTCGCCACGGCGGCGGGCCGGACGCCCACCGTCGTGAACATCACCTCGGGAGCAGCGCTCCGCGCCCGACCGGGCGCCGCGCCGTACAGCACCTCGAAGGCCGCACTCGAGATGGTCACCCGGGCCAGCGCCCTCGAGCTCGGCGCCGCCGGGATCCGGGTGAACGCCGTGTCCCCGGGGTTCGTCGTCGTCGACAGCGCGGTGAACCGCGTCAGCGACGAGTACGCGGCCGCCGTCTCCCCGAACCCGCTCGGTCGTCCAGGGGAACCGTCCGACATCGCGAAGGCCGTGGTGTGGCTCGCCGACCCGGAGCAGTCCGGCTGGGTCACCGGGACGGTGCTCCGCGTCGACGGGGGATCGTCGACCGGAGCGCACACCCTGCCGCTCAGCACCGCACGAGAGGAAGTCACCGCATGACCGACACCACCCCGTACACGATCGTCGGCGCCGGCGCCATCGGGGGCACGCTCGCCGTGCACCTCCACGCCGCCGGCGTGCCCGTCCAGCTGGTCGATGCCGACCCCGACCACGTCGCAGCCGTCCGGGCCGACGGGCTCCGGCTCCGCACGGCGGACGGCGAACGGGTCGCGCGGTTGCCGATCTGGCACCTCGACGACGCCGACGCGCCGACGGTCCTCGGACCGGTGCTCCTCGCCGTCAAGGCACTCGCCACCGACGCCGCATCGGCCTGGATCGCACCCCGACTCGCGCCGGACGGGTGGGTCGCGTCGCTGCAGAACGGGCTCAACGAAGCGACCATCGCGCGGCACGTCGGGGCGGACCGCACGGTGATCGCGTTCGTCGACCTGTTCGCGGACGTCGTCGCCCCCGGCGTCGTGCAGGACGGCGGACTCGGCGCGATGGCGCTCGGCGAGTACGCCGGGGGCACGAGCGACCGGAACCGCCGACTCGCCGAGGACCTGCGGCTGTGGGGATCGCCGGTGGTCACCGACAACGTCGCCGGGTTCCTCTGGTCGAAGCTCGCGTTCGGCGCGATGCTCACGGCCACCGCGCTCGCGGACGAGGACATGAGCGTCCTCATCGACCGGAACCGTGACGTCATGGCGTCACTGGCCCGGGAAGTGCTCGCGGTCACCGAGGCGCAGGACATCGTCGCGGAGCCGTTCGACGCGTTCGAACCCGCAGCGTTCGCTCCCGGCGCGGACCCGACCGCGACGTCGGCGGCGCTCGACGGCCTCGTTGCGTGGCTCGCCACGCAGGCGAAGACCCGTTCCGGCATCTGGCGGGACATCGCCGTCCGGCACCGGAAGACCGAGGTGCCGCTGCACTACGGACCCGTCATCGAGGCGGGGACGTCGCTCGGCGTCGCGACCCCCGGCATCCGCGCGCTCGTCGCCGAGATCGTCGCCGTCGAGGAGGGCGCGCCGATGGACGAGGACCGGATCCGCGGCCTGGTCGCTGCGGCGGAGGCAACCCGGTGACGGGGACGACCGTGCACAGCCCCCTGCTCGACGCCGCGGAGTCCCGGCGCGCCCGGATGGTCGACGACCTCGTGGCGTACGTCGAGACCGAGACCCCCTCGGACGACCTGGTGCTGCTCCGGGCCGGTCTCGCACACGTCGAGCGGTTCCTGGCAGAGACCGTCGGGCCGTTCACCGAGCGGACGCTGCACGAACCCGAGCGCCACGGGGCCGTCGTGGTCGGTGACCTGGCGGCGCCCCGCCCCACCGACTCCTGGGTCGTGGTGCTCTCCCACTACGACACCGTCTGGGCAGCCGGAACGCTCGAGGGCTGGCCGGTTCGCATCGACGGTTCCCGGCTCACCGGCCCCGGTGCCTACGACATGAAGGCGGGGCTCGTGCAGTTCGCCCACGCCGTCGCCCTCCTGGACTCCCTCGACCTCGATCGGCCGAACATCCGCCTCGTGCTGAACGGCGACGAGGAGGTCGGCAGCGTCGGCTCCCGCCCGGTCATCGAGGACGTGGTCCGGCGTACCCCGGGACCGGTGCTCGTCTTCGAGGCCTCGGCCGGAGCAGACGGCGCGCTGAAGACCGCACGGAAGGGCGTCGGGCTGTTCGATGTGGACATCCGCGGCGTCGAGGTGCACGCAGGTCTCGACCCGGCCGGCGGAGCCAGCGCCGTGGACGAACTCGCCCGGGTGGTCCTCGCCCTGCACGGTGCGGCGGATCACAGCGCCGGCACCTCGCTCAATGTCGGGGTCGTCACGGGTGGGACACGGCCCAACGTCCGAGCCGGCGCGGCGACCGCCGCGCTCGACGTCAGGGTGTCGTCCGACAGTGAGGCCGCGCGGATCGACGACGTCCTCGCCGGGCTCGTGCCAGCGGCGTCCGCTGCCTCGATCACGGTCACGGGCGGGTGGAACCGTCCCGTCATGGCACGGACCGACCGGAACGTGGAGCTCTTCCGGACGGCCGAGGCCGCGGCGGCCGCGATCGGTCTCGTGGTCACCGAGACGAGCGTCGGCGGCGCCAGCGACGGGAACTTCGCGGCAGCGCTCGGCGCGGCCGTGCTCGACGGTCTCGGGGCGGTCGGGGACGGAGCCCACGCGCGGCACGAGTGGGTCGACCTCGACGCGATGGTCGAGCGGACGGCGTTGGCGGCGGAGGTGCTCCGGCGGCTCGCCTGAGGCGGGCGGTCGGCACGCTCCACGGCGGGTACCTGCTGCCGACCGTCGCGGGGTCGCTGCTCGCCGCGCAGTCGCTCGCCACGATCGGTGCGATGACGCTGGCGATCGGGTACTTCGCCGTCGGGATCCTGTTCTGGCTGCTGATCGGCGCGATGCTCATCGCGCGTCTTGCGACCGGCCCGGCGATCGCGCCGGCGTTGCTGCCGACCCTGGCGATCCTGTCCGCGCCACCCGCGGTCGCGGGCAACGCGTTCTGGGTGATCACGGGAGGAGCGCCGTCGGTCGTGCACACCGTGCTCGCCGGCACGATGGTCGCCCTGCTCCTCCCGCACCTCTTCCTCGTCCGCCGTTACGTCGCGACAGGCTTCGCGATCGGGTTCTGGGCGATGACGTTCACGGCCGCAGCGAGCGCGACCTACGGTGTCCGCCTCCTGGCCACGGGTGATCTCGGGTTGCTCGGGAACGTCGCCGCGTGGACGGTCGTCGGTGTGGCCACTGCGCTCGTCGGCACCATCGCGATCCGCTCGCTGGGTCTGATCCGAGCCGCGCATTCGCGAACTCTGCGTTAACTCTTCTTCAGATGTGACGGATGTTCGCCACACTGACGGTGGGCACGGCGCGCAGCCCCGAGTCCACTCCCATCCAGAGCCGCCAGCGCTGGCGGCGAAGCGAACGAAGGAACGTCCATGGGCACGATCACCACGACAGACGGCACCGAGATCTTCTTCAAGGACTGGGGCTCGGGACAGCCCATCGTGTTCAGCCACGGCTGGCCGCTGTCCGCCGATGACTGGGACACGCAGATGCTGTTCTTCCTGGCTCAGGGCTACCGGGTCATCGCGCACGACCGACGCGGCCACGGCCGTTCGACCCAGACGTCGGACGGGCACGACATGGACCACTACGCGGCCGACCTCGCGGCGCTCACGGAACACCTCGACCTGCACGATGCCATCCACATCGGCCACTCCACCGGCGGCGGTGAGGTCGCCCACTACATCGCCCAGTACGGCGAGGAGCGGGTCGCCCGGGCCGTCCTGATCAGCGCCGTGCCGCCGATCATGGTGCAGACCGACGCGAACCCCGGAGGCCTTCCGAAGAGCGTCTTCGACGACCTGCAGGCGCAGCTCGCCGCGAACCGGTCGAACTTCTACCGCGCGCTGCCCTCCGGCCCGTTCTACGGCTACAACCGTCCGGGCGTCGAACCGTCGGAGGCGATCATCCAGAACTGGTGGCGCCAGGGGATGATGGGCGGCGCGAAGGCGCACTACGACGGGATCGTGGCGTTCTCGCAGACCGACTTCACCGAGGACCTGAAGAAGATCAGCGTTCCCACCCTCGTCATGCACGGTGAGGACGACCAGATCGTCCCGTTCGCGGACGCCGGCCCGCTCTCGGCGGAGCTCGTCCAGAACGGCACGCTGAAGGCCTACCCGGGCTTCCCGCACGGGATGCCGACGACGGAGGCCGACACGATCAACGCCGACATCCTGGCCTGGCTGCGCTGACCCGGAGTGCGGCGGCCGGTCGACGGCCGCCGCACCTCGGCGCGGCGCTCAGCACGCGTCGTTGCAGAACCTCCCGACGAGCGTGAAGCTGCTCGTCGTCCCGAGCTGGACGTCCAGGTGCACTGTCGACCCGGCGGGCAGGGGGATCTGGTAGTCGCTCGTGTCGTCCAGCCCGGAGCAGGTTCCCTGCTCGAAGACCCGCGGATCCTCCTGCAGCGTGTAGCCGCCGGTGCCGGTCGAGCAGGCGAACTCCGCCATCAGGTACCGGGGGTGGGATGCGGGGACTCGGACGGTGACGTCCTCCGGTCCGGTACCGGATGCGTCCACGCCCGCAGGTGCGGCCGCCGTCGTCGGGGAGGCAGTGTGGGCTGGGGCCGTGCGGGCTGCGGCCGTGGTCGTGCCGGCGCTGGCACATCCGGTCAGCGCCGCGACGACGAGGACGGCGGTGATCGCAGCACCGACCTTGGTGGACCGTCCGTGCATGGGTGGCTCTCCGATTCCTGATCCGGCACCGTCCTCGGTGCCCCGCACCGAAGAGCATCCCGGAAGTCGGGGCGCGGTGACAAGCCTCGACGGCTCCTGGAGAACCGGTCAGTCACTGTCATGATCGCCAGGAGGTCAGGAACAAGCGCGCCGAGCCGCGCAGCCCGGCCCCCGCCGCGGCCCCGCCCGACGGTCACGGCCCCGGGCCCCGCCCCACGGCCCCGCCCGGCCCCGCCCGGCCCCGGCCGCAGCGTCGGCGGTTCAGGCCACCGTCGCCCGCTCCACGTCCAACGCCCGGTCCGCAACCCGTTGCGCGAGGATCCGGACCTCCCCGATCGCCGTGGTCTCCCACAGTGCCCCACGGAGCGCGTGCCCGATCCCGAGCAGCCGCCCGTCGGCCACACCGTGCACGTCGCGGAGGGCCCCGCTCGCATCGGCGTCCGGCCCGAGCCCGACGGGCTCCGGCACGATCCGCCCCGCCGCCAGGAGCGCGTCCACCACCGAGCTCCACCCCGGCGTGGTGACCGCGGCCGGCCCCGTGCAGAACACCACGACGTCGTACGCCGCCGGGTCCGCGTCGCGCTCGTACCGCAGGGTGCCGGCATCGACGAGCGCGGTGAGTTCGGCGTGTACGGACGGTGCCATCCGGTGCCGGTGCACGTCCCACCGTCGTGCGAAGTGCGACAGGAACCGTCGCCGCTCCGGCTCGCTGAGTCCGAGCCAGTGGTCCATCAGCCGAGGGCGGATCCCGTCGATGACCGGCTGCCAGGGCGCGCCGTCGGCGTCGGCCGCGACGAGCTGTGCCCGCAGGTCCGATGCGAGCGAACCGAGGGAGCGCGCGTCCGGGGAGAGTCCCGGTCCGGGTGCGGCGGGGGAGTCGAGGTGCACGGCCGGCACGAGCAGGTGCCGGCTGGTCGCGATGAGGCGGATGCCGTCGTCGCGACGGGCGAGCGACGTGGCGACGTCGACCATGGTGAGTCCGGTCCCGATCAACAGGACGGAGGCTCCTGCCGTGATCCCGGCGATCGCCCCCGGCGCCCACGGGTCGTCGATCTGCACCGCAGCTCCGGTCTGCCAGGTGGCGGGCGGCGGGTTGCCGATGGCGAGGACGGCGACGTCGGCATCGATGGTGGTGCCGTCGGCGAGGGTGACCGACGCCCCGGCGTCGTCCACGCGGAGGTCGACGGCGTCGCCCTGGACGGCGCGCACGCGGCCGTCGGACCGGGCGACGAGTCGCGCCCAGACGTCCTCGAGGTAGTCGCCGAAGAACCGGCGTTCGACGAAGTCCCCGGGGGCGAGTTCGCGACCGTGCTCGGCGGCCCAGCGCAGGAAGTGGGTGTCGTCCTCGGCGCTGACGCTCATCTTGCCCGCCGGGCTGTTCAGCCGGTGGTGCTCGTCGGCGCGGCCGTACGCCACGCCCCGTCCGATCGTCGGCTCCGCGGCGACCACGGTGATCGTGGGGGACTCGGCACCGCGGGCGAGTGACCGTTCCTCGAGCGCGACCGCGACGTACACCGCGCTCGCTCCACCACCGACGATGACGATCGACGTCCCGGTCACGTGTTCCTCCGCCTCCCGCGTGCCCTCCGGCACGCGTCTCCTCCGACGCTAGTGGCTCACCCGTGGCCGCGCGGCGACGATGCGGTCCGCGCCGACCCGGATCGCCTGGACCAGCTCGGTCATCGCGACACTCGGCGGGCCGGTCCGCGACACCAGGGTGAACTCGGTGGGGCCGGGGTCGGGGAGCCCGACGAGGGGGACGAGTCCCGGCGGCAGGATGGCGCCGGCGTGCACCGTGACGCCGAGGCCCGCTGCGACCGCGGCGCGGATGCCCTGCTGGCTCGCCGAGACGCACGTGATCCGGTAGTGCAGCCCGGCGCGCTCGAGCGCGCCGATCGCGGCCTCCCGCGTGACGCTCGGCCCCGGGTAGGTCACCAGGCGGACCGGTTCTCCGGGGACGACCCGGTCGTCCGGACGCCCGGCCCAGACCAGGTCGTCGCGGAACACCAGGTCCCCGACGTCCTCGGTCGGGCGGCGCTTCACGAGCGCGAGGTCGAGCCGGTTGTTCCGCACCTCGTCGCGGAGCTCACCGGTCAGCCCGACGCGGAGCTCGAGGTCGACCGCCGGGAACGCCGTCCGGAAGTCGAGCAGGATGTCCGGCAGCCCGGTGGCGACGATGTCCTCGGACGCGCCGAACCGGATGTGGCCGGCGAGCCCGGTGTCGGTGAAGTAGGCGGCCGCCTGACCCTGGGCGGCCAGGATCTCGCGGGCGAAGCGGACCATCGCGACGCCGTCCGGGGTGAGCTCGACCGTCTGCGTGCCGCGGCGGAACAGCTGCCGACCGGTCTGCTGCTCCAACCGGGCGACGTGCCCGCTCACGGTGGACTGGCGGATCCCGAGGTCCTTCGCGGCGGCGGTGAACCCGCCGGTGCGCTCGATCGCCAGGAACGTCTGCAGCAGTGTCGTCTCGAACACCGGGCCGTCCTCTCATCGTGGATCGTGATGACCCTACCCGGCCTGCGCGGGGGATCCGATGGGCTCCCGGTCCTCCCTCGGGTGCTCGTCGTCCTGCGCGCTGAGGTACAGGCGGTGGCTCGTGATGATCAGGGACAGCCAGCCCGCGCCGGTGACCCAGCCCACCGCGACGTCGGTGAACCAGTGCGCGCCGAGCAGCACCCGGGACAGACCGACCGTGACGGCCGTGCCAGCCGCTGCCCCGATCACCGCCGCCTGCGGGCCGTCGTCCCGTTGCCGGAGCGCGAACAGGTAGGCCAGGACGCCGAGGATCGTCGTCGCGTTCAGGGTGTGCCCGGACGGGAACGACGGGGACTTCTCGAACGGCGGGATGGCGTCGCGGCGGTGCGGCCGGTTCCGCTTGATGAGGTCCTTGCCGACGAGGGTCATGGCGAGCGAACCGGCTCCCGCGGCGACGAGGAGCACCACGGGGCTCGCGCGGCGCTCCCGGACCGCGAACGCGACCGCCGACCCGATGGTCAACGCCGGCATCGCGACGGGGCCGAAGACGTGCGCGATGCCCGCGGCGGCACCGTCGACGACCGGGGAACGGAGCCGCTTGGCCCGCTCGAGCACCGGACGGTCGAGGCTCGCGATGCCGTCCTTGCCGGTGACCCCGTCGTAGATGTACGCCGCACCGGCCGTCGCCGCGACGGCGATGCTGCCGCCGACGGCGAGGGTCGCGACGAGGGCACGGCGGGCGCCGATCCGGTCGGCGACCCGCTGGTGTCGCGACGCCAGCCGCCTGCCGGCGCGGCTGCGCCACTCGGTGAGGTCGCGGCGGCCGATCCGCCGGTCGTGGGGGGTCGGGCTGGTGGACGCGGCGTCGGTCATCCCACCACCATGGCCCGACCCGAGGTCGCGCGTGCTCACGCGACGCTGCGCAGCGCGGCCGCCGGACGCAGTCGGGATGCGCGCCACCCACCGAAGGCGCCGGCGAGTGATCCGCCGAGGACGGAGAGTCCGACGGCGACGAGGACGATCCCCGCCGTGATCGGGATCTGCAGGACGATGTCGCTCGCCACGGTCGACGACGCGGCTGCCCCCGGACCACCGGCACCGGCACCGCCGCCCGCCGTCGTGGAGGCGGTGGAGAGCGTCGGGGCGATGACGTTGACGACGATGATCCCGATGATCCCCGCCGCCGCACCGATCGCGCCGCCGATGAGTCCGGTCACCATCGACTCGCCGGCGACCTGCCGGACGATCCGGCCGTTCGACCAGCCGATCGCCTTCAGCGTGCCGAACTCCCGCGTGCGCCGGGTGACACCTGACACGGTGAACAGGATCGCGATCGCGAACGCCGCCGCGAGGACGAGCAGGGACAACCAGGTCCCGAGGTTCGACAGCAGGTTCGACACCGTCGCCAGCGACCCGGAGATGCTCGACGCGAGGTCGGCCTGCGTGGAGACCGTCGCCTTCGGCAGGGCCTTCTCGATGGCGGCCTTGACGGTGCTGACATCGGACGCGGAGGTCGCGGCGACGGAGATGTCGCTGATCTTCCCCGTCAGACCGGAGAGCGCCTGGGCGGTGTCGAGCGGGATGTACGTGTCGGTCGCGGTGGCGGAGTCCGACGACGTCGATGCCACGATGCCGACGACGCTGAACGTGGTGCCGCCGATGTCGAGCGTGTCACCCACGTCGAGGTCGGCACCGGTGGCGTAGGTGCTGTCGAGCACGACCACGTCCTCGCCGTCGTCGCTCGACTTCAGGTACCGGCCACCGGAGAGCTCCGTCGAGGACATCGGACCGACCGTCGTCGCGGCGGTGGAGATGCCCGTCACCGTGAAGGAGTCGACGCTGAAGGAGCTGTCCCCGGTCCCGGACGCCGACGGAGCCGCGGTCGACCCAGACGACGGTGCGGCCGTCGAGCCGGACGTCGGCGCCTTCCCGATCGACCCGGAGAACGCGCTGTTCTGCAGCGACAGCGTCGCGGTCGCCGCGCTGACCCCGTCGATCGCCTCGACCTTCGTCAGCGCACTCGCGCTGTACGTCGCGGTGCCCATCGCCGCGGAGAGCGTGCTCTTCGCCACGCTCGTGTCCCCGCTGGAGTCGTCGGTCGTCCCGTCGCCGGACCCGAAGTCGAACTGCTGCGGCCCGCCGGAACCGGCCGTCGCCGCCTGCGTGACGGTGATGTCGGTCCCGACGCCGTACACGGACTCGAGCGCGGTGGACTGGGCCTTCGCAACGCCGGCGGAGAACCCGCTGACGACGATGACGAGCGCGATCGCGAGGGCCATGCCCAGTGCGATGACGACGCTCTGCTTCTTCCTGTTGACGAGTTCTCGTCGGAGGTACGCGAGGAACATCTGGACTCCCGGTTCGGTGGGTCGGCGGATGCCCGACGCTACGAACGGGGACGTGCAGCGACCCGGCAGCCGCCGGAGGACCGCCTAAGAGCGACCGAGCGTCGGGTCGACCAGCACCTTGGTCTCCTTGCTCGTCCCGCTCCCGAGGTCCCGGAGCACGGCCTCGAGCCCGTCCAGTCCGACGGTGGCGGTGTGCAGCACGTCGACGTCGACCGCGCCCGACGCGATCGCCGCCATCGCCCCGACGAAGTCCTCGTGGGTGTAGGCGAGCGAGCCGATCACGGTCAGCTGCCGGCTCTGCCAGTCGCCGTAGCTGACCTCGGAGGTCGTCATCGGGTACCCGAGCAGCGCGAGCGTGCCGCCCCGACGAACCAGCTCCGCGGACGCCTGGAACAGCGTCGGCGCTCCGGTGCACTCGTAGAGGACGTCGGCCCCGAGCCCGTCGCTGACGCGCTGCAGGTGCGCGCGGAAGTCGTCGCCGGGCGCGAAGACCGCATCGAAGCCGAGCGCCGTCGCGGTGGCGCGGCGCGCTGCGTTCGGCTCGACGACGATCACGGTGCGGGCCCCGGCGTGCCGCGCGTGCTGGGCGGTGAGCAGACCGATCGGACCGGCGCCCTGCACGACCACGACGGCACCGAGTCGCTGTCCCGCGCGGCGGACGGCGTGGAACGTGACGGTGGTCGGCTCGACGAGGCCGGCCTGCTCGTCCGTGAGCCCGTCGAGCAGCGGCTGCACGCGGCGCTCCGAGACGACGACCTCGGTCGCGAACGCCCCGTGTGCCGGAGCGTCCGGGTCGATGCCGTTCGCCTCCTGGTACACGAGCTCGCACTGGTCCGTCTGGCCGGCGCGGCAGTACGCGCAGCGCCCGCACGCGGGACCGACGCTCGCGACGACGCGCTGCCCGACCTGGATGGTCGAGACGCCCTCACCGACGGCGGTGACCGTGCCGGTCCACTCGTGCCCGAAGACCGCGGGCGGCAGGAACTCCGGCGCCTGGAAACCGTGCACGTCCGTCCCGCAGACGCCGACGTAGCGCACCCGGACGACGACCCGGCCGGCTGGGGGAGCAGCGACCTCTTCGTGGTCGACGGTCAGGGTGTCGGGTTCGACGACGTGGGCGTACGTGGCGGTCATACCGCCACAGTAATCCGACAGGCGTCGTGTAGTCCGCGGACGGCGACGGCGGACGGGAGGCACGGGGCGGGCCCGACCCGTGCCTCCCGTCCGGTTGATGGCTAGGTTCAGGGCCATGGATGCAACGCAGCAGACCGTCACCACCCCCGACGGCACCGCGATCGCGGTGACCCGCCGCCACGGCGGCGGCCAGGCCGTCGTGTTCCTGCACGCCGGGGTCGCCGACCGCAGGTCGTGGGACGCGGTCGCCGCGCTCCTCAACGACGACGACGACGACGACCTCGACCTGGTCGCCTACGACCGCCGTGGGTACGGCGAGACATCCGCCGCTGCTGACCCGGCCTCGTTCACGCACGCGGCGGACCTGCTCACGGTCCTCGACGCACTCGGGCTCGACCGGGTGTTCCTGGTCGGGAACTCGATGGGCGGGGCGCTCGCGCTCGACGCGGCGCTGCTCCTGCCCGAGCGGGTCACCGGGCTGCTGCTCATCGGCGCCGGGGTGTCCGGCATGACCGACGACGACACACCGTTCGACTGGGAGCTCGACCCCGCGACGGAGCCCCTGCTCGACCGTGCCGAGGACGCCTCCGCGGACGTCGAGACGCGGATCGCCGCCCTCGCGCACCTGTGGCTCGACGGGCCCGTGGCACCCGAGGGACGCGTCGGCGGCGCGCCCAGGGAGTTGTTCGCGGACATGAACCGGCGGATCCTCGAGGTGGGCGCGCCGGACTCCGCGGGGGACAACGGCATCGAGGCCTGGACGCGGCTCGGCGAGGTGTCCGCCCCCGTGACGTGCACGTGGGGCGACCTCGACATCCCCGCGGACCTGCCGTTCTACGCGGAGATCGCGCGGCGGCTCGACCAAGGGCCGGCGCGGGTGCTCCCCGGCGTGGCGCACCTACCGGGGCTCGAGCAGCCCGACCTCGTCGCGGGCCTGGTGCGGGACACGCTGCCGCGCTGACGCGACGACGACCCACGCCGCGGCGCGGGCCGTAGGGTCGTGGGCGTGACTGTGACGATCGCGGGCTGCGGCGACCTCGGCATCGAGACGGGGCTGCGGTTCGCGGCGGCGGGGCACCGGGTGGTGGGGCTGCGGCGTCGCGCCGAGCTGGTCCCGGCGCCGATCGAGGGCCGTACTGCGGATCTCCGGGGTTCCGTCCCGCCGATCGACGCGGACACCTCGGTGCTCGTCGTGGCGCTCGCCGCGGGGTCGCGCGACGTCGAGGAGTACCGCGCGACCTACGTCGACGGGCTCCGGAACGTGCTCGACGGGGTCGATGCGGCCGGAGCGTCGCCGCGGGTGCTCCTCGTCTCGTCCACCTCGGCGACCGGCGGCAGTGGGACCGGGGACGTGCTGCTCGAGGCCGAAGCGTTGCTGCGCTCGCGAGTGCCGGGTGGCACCGTCGTGCGCCTGTCCGGGATCTACGGACCTGGTCGCACCCGACTCGTCGACCAGGTGCGGACCGGGACCGCGGTGCTCGCGCCGACACCGGACGGCTCGGCGTCGGACGGCTCCCGGATGACCAGCCGGATCCACCGCGACGACGCTGCTGCCGCGCTCGTGCACCTCGCGTCGCTGGACGACCTGCCGCCGCTCGTGATCGGCACGGACGACCAGCCCGTCCGGCTCGACGAGGTGTACCGGTTCCTGGCCGCCTCGCTCGGGGTGTCGCTCGACGTCGCACCAGCAGCGGGCGTGGGTGGCGGTGTGCCCCTGTCGAACGCGGTGCTGCGGTCGACCGGGTTCACGTTCACGTACCCGACGTACCGCGAGGGCTACCGTGCCGTGCTCGCCGGGGAGGGTGTCCGCCACCGGTGATGAGCGCCGCGGCGACCGCGCGGGCGACCGCCGTGTCGTAGCCGGGGTCGCGCAGGCGCATCGCCAGCGTGCCCGAGACGACGAGCGTCAGCTGCTCGCCGACCGCGGCGGCCCGGTCACCGACCAGCGGCGAGGCGAGCGTGGTCAGGCGGGTCCGGAGCCCCGACGTCTCGGTGTCGAGCACCGCGCGGATCTCGGCGGGAGCGTCGGCGTACTCCGAGGCCGTGCCGAGGAACGCGCACCACCGCGAGGCGTCGGACCGCGTGCGGAAGGCGTCGAGCGCGTCGAAGACGGCCAGCAGCCGCTCGAGCGGGTCGGTCCGGTGCGCGACCACGGCGGCCCAGGTGTCCTCCCAGTCCCGGTGCCGGCGCGCCAGTGTCGCGGCCACCAGGGACTCCTTGCTCGCGTACCCCCGGTACAGCGTCGCCGAGGAGACCCCGGCGCGCTCGAGGACGGCGTCCACGGAGGTCGCCGCGATGCCGTGGGCGAAGAAGAGCTCCTCCGCGGCGTCGAGCAGCTTCTGCTCCGTCCCTGAACGCATGGCCATGCCAGCACCCTAGACTCCGAAAAGTGAAACGATCGTTTTTGTTCGTGCCGGCCGCCACCGCGCTCATCGCCGTGACGTACGGACTCGTCCGCCTCGCGTACGGCCTGGTGCTGCCGGACGTGCAGGCGGATCTGGCCCTCGGCTCGACCGGGGCCGGGTGGATCTCCGCCGGCGCCTCGGTCATGTACTGCGTCGGTGCGGTCGCGGGGTTCCTCCTGGCGTCCCGGCACCCGCGATCGCTCGTGGTGCTCGCGGCGGCCACGGCGGGCATCGGGTCGGCCGGGGTCGCCGCGAGCGGGAACAGCGCCGTGTTCGGGGCAGCCGCGGTGCTCGCGTCCGCGGGTGCCGGGCTCGCCTCGCCGGCACTCGTCCGCCTCGTCGTCCGCAACACCCGCGCCGATGCGGTCGCCCGGACGCAGTCGATCGTCAACGCGGGGACCGGGCCGGGGCTCGTCGTGGCGGGCGTCCTCGCGCTCGTGCTGCTGCCGGAGTGGCGGACCGCGTGGGTGATCAGCGCCGTGTGCGCGTTCCTGGCCGGCGCGGCGGTGCTGTGGTCGGACCGCGCAGCGCCGGGCGCGCCGAGCGAGCGGCCGTCCCTGCCGTCCGGCGACTGGTGGTCGCGGCACCGCGGACTCCTCCTCGGGGCGCTCCTGCTCGGCGCCGGGTCCGCCGCCGTCTGGAACTCCGGCCGCGCGGTGCTGATCGCGAGCGGTGCCGACCGCACCACCTCGGTGCTGGCATGGATCGCGCTGGGTCTCGGCGGCGCCGCCGTGATCGTGACGGAGCGGTGGATCGGTCGGCGGTCGCCGTCGCGAGCGTGGGCCGTCACCGCGCTCGGTGTGGTGGTCGGCACCCTCGCGCTCGGCGTCGCACCCGCGGTGGTCCCCGTCGCGCTCGTGGCGTGCGTGCTGTTCGGCTGGGGCTACACGGCCGCCACCGGGGCGTTGATCGCCTGGACGAGCGAACTCGATCCGGAGCACGCGCCGTCGGGCACCTCGATGCTGTTCGTCACCCTCGTGCTCGGGCAGGCACTGGGCGCCGCCGCTGCCGGCGTCGTCGTGGACACCGCGGGCTACGGGGTGATGTTCGTCCTCGCCGCGGCGGTCACCGCGGCGGGAGTGGTGGTCCCGACCCTCGCCACGCGCCGGGCACACCCGACGCGACGAGCGGTACGGCAGGATGGTCTCCCGTGAACGGACAACCCCAGCAGCCGAAGTGGCGGACCACGTGGTCGACGATCCAGGTCGGCGTGCTGTCCGCCGCCGTGATCACCTGCATCGTGCTGCTCGTCGTCGGCGACCGCACGCTGGCCCGCGTGTGGGCGGTCGCGCTCGTCTTCTTCGGGATCGCGCTCCTCGGGCACATCGCGTTCCTGCTGTACACCCGGCACACGGAACGCGACCGGCCCTGAACCAGGACCGGCCGCGCTCGGACGTGGTTCGCGGTCAGGGTGTGACCATGCCGCCGTTCACGTTCAGCGTCTCACCGGCGACGTAGCTCGACTCCTGCGACGCCAGGAAGACGTACGCCGGTGCGAGCTCCGCCGGCTGCCCGGCGCGGCCCATCGGCGACTCGCTGCTGCCGAACTCGGGCAGCGACTCCGGGTCGACGCCGCCGGTGACCTGCAGCACCGACCAGGTCGGTCCCGGGGCGACGACGTTCACGCGGATGCCGCGCTCGACGAGCAGCTGTGAGAGCCCCTTCGAGAGGTTGTTGATCGCGCCCTTCGTCGCCGCGTAGTCGAGGCGGTCGGGGGCGGGCTTGTACGCCTCCATCGACGCGGTCGTGGTGATCGTCGCCCCCGGGTGCAGGTGGGGCAGTGCCGCCTTCACGAGTCGGAACAGGGCGAACACGTTGACGTCGAACGTCTCCTCGAACTGCTCGTCGGTGACGTCGACCACGTCCGGTTGCCAGCGCTGCTTGCCGGCGACGCTGACCAGGGCGTCGATCCCGCCGAGCCCGGCCACGGCCTCCTCGACGAGCCGTCCCGCGTAGGAGCGGTCCCGCAGGTCGCCGGGGATCGCGACCGCCGTGCGTCCGGCCGCGCGGATCTGTTCGATGACGTGGTCGGCGTCCTCCTGCTCGTCCGGCAGGTAGGCGAGCGCCACGTCGGCGCCCTCACGGGCGAACGCGATGGCGACGGCGCCGCCGATCCCGGAGTCCGCCCCGGTGATCAGGGCCTTCCGGCCGGCGAGCCGGCCGGTCCCGCGGTAGCTCGACTCGCCGAGGTCCGGAACCGGCGTCATCCTGGACTGGAGGCCCGGCTCGGCCTGCGTCTGCGGCTGCGGGCTGACATCGGGGTAGCGCGAGCGGGGGTCGCCGAACTCGTACTGGTCGGTGGGCATCAGTTGGCCTCCAATTCGTTCGACGCCCAGCGAACCCGGGTGGCCCTCGGAACACGTCCAGCGAGGTCGGCGCCGCGGGGGAGTACGCAAAAGCGACAGTGCTCGGCGCTGGACCGACGAGCACTGTCGCTTTCGTGGACCTGATCAGCCAGAACCGGGGTCGTCCGGAACCGGGGTCAGGCGGAGACGGGGTCGACCTGCAGCACCGAGGCGATGCTGCCCGCGCGGGCGCCCTCGTACGCGGCGAGGATCATGCCGAGCACGGCGATGCCCTCACGCTCGGTGTGGATCGGTCGGGTGCCGTCCCGGAGGCACGCCCCGAACGCGCCGATCTCCGCCGCGAAGGTGTCGACCTCCTCGAACGTGACGGTCTCGCTGGTGCCGTCGAGCAGGTCCCACCGCAGGGTGGTGCCGTCGCTCGTCAGTGACCCGAGCTCGCCGACGACGCTGAACCGTTCCGTCCCGGCGGCCGGTTCGTACGCCCAGCTCGTGACGAGCTGGCCGACGGCGCCGTTGTCGAAGCGGAACAGCGCCTGCGCGGAGTCCTCGCCCTCCATGAACGTCAGACGGTGCGTGGAGAGCATCGCGGTGGCCTGCACCGGGACGCCGCCGGCGAGGTGCATCATCAGGTAGCTGGGGTGGTAGCCGGTGTCGATGAGCTCCCCGCCGCCGCTCGTCGACGCGTGTGCACGCCAGCCCATGTTCGACGGGTCGAAGTGGTTGCGGAAGCTGTCCGTGGTGCGGACCTCGTACACGGTGCCGAGCGCGCCGCTGTCGATGAGTTCCTTGGCGCGGGCGACGGCGGGCATGAACAGCTGGTTGTGGGCGCACATCAGGGTGACGCCCGCCTCGGCGATCGCGGCCTGCACGTCGCGTGCTTCCTCCGGGGTGAGGCAGAGGGGCTTCTCGCAGAGGACGTGCTTGCCGGCCTGCGCCGCGGCGACGATGGCGTCACGGTGCAGGTGGTGCGGCAGGCAGATGTCGACGGCGTCGATGTCGGAGCGCTCGAGCATCTCCCGGTAGTCGGTGAAGGACGGTACGCCGAGCTCCTCGCCGCGTGCGGACGCGGTGGCCTCGAAGGCGTCCGCCACCGCGGTGATGCGGATCAGGTCCGGGTGCTGGGCGTACCCGTTGATGTGGACGGTGGCGATCCCGCCGCCGCCGATGAGTCCGACGCGGATGGTGTCGGTGGACATGGTGACTCCTGTTGGTGCTGGGGGGCGTACTGGTGGTCGGTCAGGCGGCGACGGGGGTCCGAGCCGCATCGTTCGCGGCGACGACGAGCCTCGTGAGCTCGACGGCGCGCGCGATGTTGTCGTCGGCACGTGTGCCGGCGGTGATGTGGTCCACCCACTGGCCGAAGGCGTCCTGCGCGTCCTCGGGGACCGGGATGGTGACCGGCTCGTCGCCGTAGGCCGACCCGCCGGCGGTGAGCCGGGCCTCCAGGTCGGAGAACGAGAGCCAGCCAGCGGTCCCGGCCACGTCGATCGTGAACGGGGTGCCCGCGACGAAGCCGGCCTCGATGATGCCGATGGCCTGCGAGGGGTAGCCGACGGTGACGACGGCGTGGTCCTCGACGGCACGGCCGGTGACGGAGCGGTAGACGGCCTCGACCGTGTCGGGGCGGGCGCCGAGGAAGAGCTGCGTCAGGTACACGGGGTGGCAGCCGAGGTCGGTGAGTGCGCCGCCGATCGCGGTCGACGGGTCGAAGAAGCGCTCCGGGAGCCACGGCCGGACGGCGCCGTCGTGGGAGAGCCGGACGCGGGCGTGGTTGACCTCGCCGAGGCGGCCCGACGCGATCTCGTCGAGGATCGCCTGCGTGTACCCGTGGTACAGGCGGGGGAGCGAGACGATGAGCTTGACCCCGGCGGCGTCGCAGGTGGCGACGATCTCCTCGCACTCCTCCACCGTCGGGGCGAGGAGCTTCTCGGTGAAGACGTGCTTGCCGGCGCGGGCCGCGCGGGTGATGACGTCGCGGTGCACGTCGGTGGACGTGGTGATCGTGACCGCGTCGACGTCGTCGCGGGCGAGCAGGGCGTCGAGGTCGTCGGTGAACTCGACGCCGAACTGCGCTGCTCCCTCCTGCCCGCGGGCGATGTCGTCGTCCCACACGGCGACGAGCTCGGTGCCGGGGTGCTCGACGGTCTGGCGGGCGTAGTCGCCGGCGTGGACGTGCCAGAAGCCGAGGACGGCGACGCGGATCGGTGTGGTGGTGCTGGGCATGGTTGCCTTTCGCGGCTCCGGGTCAGACCCGGACCTTGTCGTAGTCCTTGGGCAGGGTGAACGGGCAGTAGGTCTGCATCATCGGGTCGACACGCGCCTGGGCACGCTCGACCGCCTCCTGTGGCGACGCGGTGCCGAGCAGGACGCTCGAGCGGGCGTCGGCGAGGGAGTCCCACCACGCGCCACCGACGGGCAGCGGCGGGCGGCAGGTGGAGGTGGGCATGGCCTCGACGAAGTACTCGATCGACTTCGCCGAGCCCTTCGGGTCCTTCAGCGCCGCGATGTTCGAGGGCACCGTGGTCGCCGGCGGCATGTAGATCTCCTGGCCGCGCTTGCTCGTGTAGTACTTCATGAACTCCCACACGGCGCGGTTCTTCTTCGACCCCTTCGGCAGGCACAGCGCGAAGCCGCCGGACCACGTGTACGGGTCGTCGCCCTGCTCCATGGTGGGCAGGTAGGTGACGCCCCACTCGAGGTCCTTGACGTAGTTGTCGAAGGTCTGGATGGTCGACGGGACGCTCACCATGAACGCCAGGCGGTTGTTCTGGAACGAGGTCTGCGCGGGCGGATGTCCGGTCGGCTCGTACGTGGCCTGGAACGTGTCCGTGGCCTTGTAGTTCAACTGCTTCGCCCAGTCGTCGTAGAACTCGAAGATCTTCCGGACCTTCGGGTCGTTCATCGTCATGCCGCACTGCTGCTGGTCGAAGTACGTCGCGCCGAAGCCGAGGCCCCACGTGAACGGCCAGCCTTCGCCGTACCAGGGGATGAAGCCCATGTGCGTGTAGTCGGCGCCGTCCTTCTTCGACAGCTGGTCGTTCAGCTCCGCCATCCGGGCCATCGTGACCGGGCCGTTCTGCTTCCAGTCGAACTCGTCCTGGTCGATGCCGGCGTCGCGGAGCATCTTCCGGTTCACGAAGAGCCCGCGGGCGTCGGTGTCGAACGGCAGCCCGTACGTGTTGCCCTGGTAGGTGAGCTCCCCGACGGTGAAGCCGAGCCAGTCGGCGAGGAACTCCTCCTTGGACTTGTCCTCGAACTCGTCGATGAGTCCGTCGATCGGTTCGATCAGCCCGATCGCGGCGTACTGGGCCGCGCTGAACCGGTCGAGCAGCCAGAGGTCGGGGGCGGTCCCACCGCGGACGGCCGTGATGACGCTCGTGGCGTCACCGGTGCCCTGGGAGGGAACCTGGTTCACGTCGACCTTGATGTCCGGGTGCAGCTTGTTGAAGTCCCGGATCATCTTCGTCTGGTACGGGACGAACGTGCCCGTGACGCCCCACAGTGAGACGGTGTTCGGGTCGCTCTTGGCCCCGGAACCCGCAGCGCACGACGCGGCGAGGAGGGCGAGGGCTCCGGCACCGCCGGCGGCTGCGGCGCTCCGGATGAACGTGCGGCGGTCGAATGCGTTGCTCACTTGAAGCTCCCGATCTGGATGCCCTTGAGGAAGGTCCGCTGGAAGAAGAAGAAGAGGATCACGAGCGGCAGGATGATGAGGACCGAGGCCGCCATCAGCTGGTTGAACTGGAAGTCCCCGGCGTTGTTGAGGCGGAACACCTGCAGACCGATGGACAGCGTCTGCACGCTCTGGTCCTGCAGGTAGATCAGCGGCCCGAGGAAGTCGTTCCACGCGCCGACCGCGGCGAAGATGCCGACGGTGACCAGCGCGGCACGGGCCTGCGGGAACACGATCCGCCAGAGGATGCGCCACTCCGATGCGCCGTCCATGCGGGCGGCGTCGAGCAGGTCCTTCGGGATCTGCAACAGGAACTGCCGGAGCAGGAACACGTAGAACGCGGACCCGAACAGGCTCGGGACGACGAGCGGCAGGAACGTGTTGATCCAGCCGAGCCGCGCGTAGAGGTCGAACATCGGGATGAGCGTCACCGGGAACGGGATGAACAGCGTCGCCAGGACGACGTAGAACAACCGGTCACGGCCACGCCACTGGATGCACGAGAACCCGTACGCGATGACCAGGTTCGACACCATCGAGAACACCGTCACGAGCACCGTGATGATCAGCGTGTTCCGGAAGAACGTGAAGAACGGCATCGCGTTCACGGCGTCCGCGAAGTTCGACCAGTCCAGCCACTTCGGGAACCAGGTGGGCGGGAAGGCGCCGAGTTCCGCGTTCCCCTTCAGCGCGGAGATGATCATCCAGTAGATCGGGATGAGGAACAGCAGGCTCATCGCGATGAGGACCACACGGGCCCCGATCGACGACCACGGGGACCGGATCGACCCGTCGGCGTTCCGGGAGCGTTCGCCCTTCCGACCGGCCCGGCCCTTCGGCCGGACCGTCTCCAGCGACGAGGTCACCGTCTCGTCCTTCGTTGCGTGCAGCGTCATCGCCTACTCCCCGCTCACGTCGTAGTTCACGAACCGCTTGGACAGCCAGTACACGAGCCCGGAGAGGAGCATGCCGGCGATGAACAGCAGGACCGCCATCGCGCTCGCGAACCCGAGTTGCGCGTAGCTGAAGGCGTTCTTGTAGAGGTAGAGCATGTAGAACAACGTCCCGTTGTCCGGTGACCCGAGACCACCGGTCCCGGACGAGATCACGTACGCCTCGGTGAACACCTGCAGGCCGTTGCTGATCCCGGTGATCAGGTTGAACAGGATCGCCGGGGAGATCAGCGGCAGCGTCAGTGCGAAGAACTGCCGCATCGGGCCGGCACCGTCGACACGGGCTGCCTCGTACAGGGTCTTCGGGATGCCGCGCATGCCGGCCAGGAACACCAGCGCCGCGTTGCCGGCACCCATCTGCGCCAGCGCGACGATGACGAGCTTCGCCGTCGTCGGGTCGCCGAGCAGGTTCGTCGCCGGGACCCCGACGAGCTTCAGCGCCTGGTTCACGATGCCCGTCTGCGGGTTCACCAGCACGACGAAGATGAACGCGAGCGCGAACGTCGGGATGAGCGACGGGATGTAGAGCGCCGTCCGGTACCAGCTGATCTCCTTGACGTCCTGGTTCATCGCCAGGGCGATCACGATCGCGACGACGATCCCCACCGGGACGGCGATGACCGCGTAGAACAGGGTGTTCTCCACCGCGGTGTGCACCAGCGGGTCGATCACCGCCGCCACGTAGTTGCCGAACCCGACGAACGTCGCCGCGTTCATGCCCGAGTAGCGGGTGAGGCTGATCACGAAGGAGTAGATCAGCGGGTACGCGATGAAGACCAGCACCCCGAAGATCCACGGGGAGATGAACGCGATCCCGATGCGGAGTCGTCGTTTCTCCGCCGCGGTCCAGGGGTGTTTCTTCCCCGCGCGTCGACCGGTGCTGCTGGTCGAGGTCGCGGGTCGCACTGCGGTGTCCGGGCGAGCGGTCGTCGTCACGGGCGTCCCTTCGGGTTCCCCTCGGCCACCTCACTGTGACCGCGGGCGCCGCCACCTCGGTGTGGCTGCTGACGAGATTGTTCAATCCAATTGATTGACAAATTCGCTTGGAGAGTGATGCTAGGGAGCATGACCGGAACTCGTCAAGCAGCAACGCCCTGAGATGTCTGCAGGGCAGAACCACACGTCCATCGGGGCGCACAACCGCGCCGTGGTGCTCGACATCGTGCGCCGGAACGGACTCGTCACGCGCACCGACCTCCGCGACCGGACCGGCCTCACCGCACAGACCGTGTCGAACATCGCCGCACGCCTGGTCGCCGACGGGCTCGTCCGCGAGGACGGCCGCGCGCTGACGCTCGACCCCGACGGCCGCTTCGGCATCGGCATCCACCTCGACCCCGCGCAGGTCACGGTCGTCCTCGTCGACCTGGCCGGAGGACTCGTCGAGGAACGGTCCCTCGGCGCAGCCGACACCGACGATCCGACGTCCACCATCGACGCGATGGCCGACGCCGTCGACGACCTGCTGACCCGCACCGACCGCAGCCGCACCCGCGCCGACCGCGCCCGCACCGACCGCACCCGCACCCGCACCGCCGGCATCGGCGTCGCCGTCCCCGGCCCGATCCACCCCGGCGGCAGCACCCTCGGCCGCCCCGCACAGCTCACCGCATGGGCCGGCATCCCGATCGCCGCCGAACTCACCGCACGTACCGCCCTCCCCGTCCTCGTCGAGAAGGACGTCGTCGCCAGCGCGCTCGCCGAGTGGTGGACCGCATCGAGCACCGACGACCTGGTGTCCGTGTACCTCGGCCACGGCGTCGGCGCCGGCATCGTCACCGGCGGCGAGGTCGTCCGCGGCAGCACCGGCAACGCCGGCGAGTTCGGCGGGATGCCCGTGCACGCACACGGCGGGTGGACCGAGCTCTGGGAGGCGTGCCAGCCCCTCCAGCAGGTCCGACGCGCGATCACCGCCGGACTGCTCGACCCCACCGACGACGAGAGCCCGGCCGCCGTCCGCCTGGCCTTCGAACGGCTCTGCGCCATGCCGGGCGCGCGCCCGCTCCTCACCGAGGCCGGCACCGCACTCGGCTCGGCACTCGCCCACGTCGTGGAACTCCTCGACCTCCCCAGGGTCGTCATCGGCGGGAGCGCGGCGCTCGCCGGGGGACCGACCCTGCTCGACGCGCTCGGTGCACGGCTCGTCGAGCGTCTGCCCACCGGGACGGCACCGTCGGTCGCCTTCACCACGCTCGGTGAGGACGTGGTCGCCCGGGGAGCCGCGTGCGCCGTGCTCAGCGGCGAGCCGGCGTCGTCGGCGTCCGTCCCGCGGGCGGTGCGGATGGTCCGGACGGGAGGCCCGGCTCGCCCCCGCGACATCGCGCACCCCTGGTAGGTGGTCGCGCTGGGCTCACCCGGGCGCGGTGCGTGGTCGCGGTCGGCTCACTCGGCCGCGATGCGCAGGAGCAGCGGGCCGAGCAGCCCGATCACCCAGACCGCGACGAGGGCCGCCGCACCGACGGCGAGCATCCGCCGCTTCCAGCGTCGACGGGGTGTCGGCGGGGTCTCGCCCCACATCTGGGTGCGCACCAGGATCCGGTTCGCCTCACCCACGAGCTTGCGGATCTCCGGGTCGTCGAGTTGCAGGCGACCTTCGCGGGCGTGCTCGGCGATCGCGGTGGCCTCCTCCAGCGAGAGCCCGTCGCTCGTGCCGTCGCGACCTGTCATGCCGCCATCGTCCCACGCGGGACGGCCCGCCGACCGGGGGACGCCGCGCACGGGCGAGCCCCAGCGCCGACGGCGTAGCAGGGACGCATGGCACATCGTTTCCGTGGACAGGTCGTCGTCGTCACCGGGGCATCGAGCGGCATCGGACGCGCCGCCGCCCACGAGTTCGCCCGGCAGGGCGCGACGGTGGTGCTCGCCGCCCGCAGCCACGACAGCCTCGAGGCCGCGGCCGCCGAGTGCCGGGCGCTCGGCGCCGAGGCGCTCGCGATCCCGACCGACGTCGCCGAGGAGCACCAGGTCAAGGACCTCATCGGGACCGTCACGAGCCGGTACGGGCACATCGACGTCTTCGTCGGCAACGCGGCGCTGTTCGTCTACGGTCTGTTCGAGCAGACCCCCACGAAGGCGTTCAAGCGTGTCGTGGACACGAACCTCTACGGCCACCTCAACGCCATCACGCACCTGCTCCCGCACTGGAAGCAGCGCGGGCGTGGCACGTACGTGCTGGTCGGCAGCATCCAGTCGCTGCTCTCCGCGCCGTACCAGTCGGCCTACGTCACGAGCAAGCACGCGGCGCTCGGCCTCGTCGACGTGCTCGGCGACGAGTTCGCCCACACCGGCATCCACTTCACCACGCTGATGCCGTCGACGATCGACACCCCGATCTACCAGAACGGCGCGAACTACACCGAGAAGAACTCGCACCCGCTGCCGCCGACGGTCTCCGTCGAGCGTGCGGGGAAGGCCGTCGTGACCGCGGCACTGCACCCGAAGCGCTACCGGTTCGTCGGACGCATCCAGGCATCGCTCGTGCCGCTGCAGTACGTGTTCCCCGGTCTGTTCCACATGATCACGAAGCCGATGGTCGAGACCTTCGCGCTCCGCGGGCGGCAGGCGCCGACCGACGGGAACCTCTACGAGCCCGCCGACGCGGGCAACGCGACGGACGGCGGGTGGGTCGCGAAGCGACGGCGGGTCACGCGCCCCCTGCTCTGGATCGGTGCCGCCGCTGCGGTGGCGACCGTGGCCCTCGGCCGACGCCGGTGACGGACGGGAGGCCCGGTGCCAGCTGGCACCGGGCCTCCCGTCGGTCCGTGTCGAGCGAGCAGACGATGTCGGGTCAGCGCCCTGCACCCGACGTCGTCTGCTCGCTCGATCGCGTCAGAAGAGCTTCGCGGACGCGCGACGGGCGCCCTCGCCGAGCGTCTCCAGCTTCGCCGCGGCGATCTGCGGGTGGATGCGGCCGCCGAGGCCGCAGTCCGTGCCCGCGATGACGCGCTCGCGCCCGACGACCGAGGCGAAGCGCTCGATGCGCTGCGCGACCAGGTCAGGGTGCTCGACGACGTTCGTGGCGTGCCCGACGACACCGGGGACGATGACCTTGCCGTCCGGCAGGGTGACGTCCTGCCAGACGGTCCACTCGTGCTCGTGCCGGGCGTTGGCGGCTTCGAACGAGTACGCGCCGGCGTCGATGTCGAGCATCAGGTCGACGATGTGGCGGAGCTCGATGTCGGTGGTGTGCGGGCCGTGCCAGGAGCCCCAGCAGAGGTGGAAGCGCACGCGGGACGTGTCCAGCCCCTGGAGCGCGTGGTTCAGCGCCTCGACGCGGATCCGGGTGAAGGCGCGGTAGTCCTCGATGCTCGGCTCCGGGTTGATCTGGTCCCAGTTCTCCGCGATCGACGGGTCGTCGATCTGCAGCACGAGGCCGGCGTCGAGGATGGTCTTGTACTCCTCGTGGAGGGCGTCGGCCCATGCCCAGATGTGCTCCTCCTCGGTCGCGTAGTACTCGTTCGCGACGCGGGCGGCCGAGCCGGGGGAGAGTGCGGTGATGAAGCCGTTGTCGGCGCCGGCGGCCTCGACCGCGTGCTTCAGGTTCGCGGCGTCCGTGGCGGCGGCCTGGTGACCGGTGTACGTGATCGGGCCGGTCGTCGTCGGGAAGGCCGTGGCGTTCTTGCCGGTGCCGATGCCCGACTCCGGGTCGGTGTACGCCTCGCGGAAGATCGTCCAGTCGCGGCGGTCCGGGAAGCTCGTCAGCTGCACGTTGCCCGGGGAGGAGCGGACCGGCTCCTGCGAGAAGATGTTCGCGTCCGTCAGGCTCAGGCCGCTGACGCGCTGGAACGAGTAGCCCCACCAGGCGCCGTAGTCGACGGAGTTCGACATCGCCTTGCCGAACTCGCCGTCGCCGGGCTGCGTGATGCCGAGGCGGGTCTGCCGGGCGACGACGTCGTCGACGGCCTTGCTCGTGAGCTCGCGGACCTCGTCGGTGGTCTCCAGCGTGAAGCCGTCCGCAGCGAGGGGCCGTGCGGCGTTCGCGGCGATGAGCTCCGGCGTGCGGGGGAGCGAGCCGGCCGTGGTGGCCTGGATGTGGTCGGTGTTCTCGAAGGTCATGCGGGTGCCTTTGCAGATCGGGGTGGATCGGTGTCTGCGCGCGAGGCTTCGCGGTGCGCTGCTGCGTCCAGCGTGCCACGCGGGGTCGCGGTGCGCGGGGTCGCGTTACGGGATGCGTCCGCGCGCCGCTGCTGGTGCTGACTCGGATCGACAGGGTCGCTGTCGTACGACAGCGCGGGTGTCGTCACTTGCGCGCGCGGACTGTTGCGGACGCCGGGCAACGACATCCTCCGTGTCGTACGACAGCGCGGATGTCGTACCGCGGCACTCTTCCGACACGGCGGGCGTCGTTCGACTTCTGCGGTGTCGAAGCATGCGCACGCAGCGATGGCGAGGGGTGCGGGCCGCGCGTGGCGCTGGCCCGACTGCTCGTGCAGGCGCCGACGGTCGTCCTCGCCGACGAGCCGACGGGTGCGCTCGACCACGACAACGCCGAGGTGGTGCTCGGCGTGCTGCGCGAGTTCGCGCAACAGGGCAGCGCGCTGCTCATCGCGACCCACTCGGACGCGGTGCGGGCGACCTGCGACCGAGCGTTCGCGCTGCCCGGCGTCGTGGGCTCGGGCGGTCAGTCGACGACGGCGGCGACCGCCTCGACCTCGACGAGCTGGTCGTCGTAGCCGAGCACCGTCACACCGAGGAGGGTGCTCGGGACGTCGTGGTCGCCGAAGGCATCGCGGACGACCTCCCACGCGGCGACGAGGTCCGCCTGCCGCGAGGACGCCACGAGCACCCGGGTCGAGACCACGTCGGTCAGGGTGGCTCCGGCGTCCGCGAGCGCCTGGCGGAGGTTCGCCACGCACGCAGCCGCCTGCCCGGCGTGGTCACCGACCGCCACGGTGCGCCCGTCGGCGTCGAGCGGACACGACCCGGCGAGGAACACCAGCCGGGCCTCGGCCGGGGCCGTCGCGGCGTAGGCGTACTCGGCGACCGAGCTGAGCGACGAGGACCGGATGAGCTGCACTGCGCTGACCATGGCCCCATCCTGGCGTGCCGCGACGAACGACCGCGACGAACGACCGCGACGAGCCGGAGCGACGAGGTCGCTGTTGGACGACAGGGACTGTGTCGTTCCGAGTCGACCACGCCACCACCGCCCGCCCGGACGACGTACCGTCGGAGCATGACCACGACGACCGACGGCACCGCGTTCGCAGCCGACTGGCAGACCTGGCACGACGAGCACGAGGCAGCCCGGGCGAGCGAGCACGGCTTCCTCGCGATCACGAGCATCCGGTGGCTGACCGCGACGCCCGAGCGGTTCGAGGACGCCCCCGGCACGTGGTCGACCGACGCGGACGGGCCCGTCGTCGAACTCGCGGACGGGGAGTCCCTCGAGATCGACGGCGCGACCGTCACGGGCACGCACCGCTTCGGCCCGCTCCCGGAACGTTCGTCCACGAACGTCGTCTGGCACGCCCCCGACGGGGTCGTCGTCATCGAGGTCGCGCGCCGCGGCGGCAGCGACGTCATCCGCCCGCGGCACCCGGCGAACCCGACCCGGGTCGAGTACACCGGCACGCCGTCGTACGCACCCGACGAGCGCTTCGTCGTCGACGCCCGGTTCGCGCCGTTCGACGAGCCGCGTGCAGTCACGGTCGGGTCCGTCGTCGACGGACTCCAGCACGTGTACACCGCTCCCGGAACGCTGTCGTTCGACCTCGACGGCCCGCGGACGCTCCTGGCGTTCAACGGGCACGGCGACGGGCTGCACGTGCTGTTCACCGACCGGACCAGCGGCGTGACGACGTACGCCGCGAACCGGAGCCTGGACATCGCGGCTCCGGACGCCGAGGGGCGCACGACGATCGACTTCAACCGCGCCACGAACCTGCCGTGCGCCTACACGGAGCACGCGACGTGCCCGCTGCCGCCGGCGGAGAACCGGCTCGACGTCGCGGTCGAGGCGGGGGAGCGCCTCCCCGCCTGACGAGCGCCCGCGGATGGGTCCCGGGACACATCCCCGAGCGCCGACGCGCGAGGACCAGCCGCGCCCGCCCTAGGCTGCCGGTCGTGGACACGGGGGAATCGATCGCCGACCGCTCCGAGCGGGCGGCGCGGGTCCGACCAGTCGTCCCGATCGCCGCCGTCGCCGGCGCGGTCGTGTGGCTGCTGGTCGGACTCGCCGGCGCCGGACTCTCCTGGTCCGCCGGGACGTCGCGGTACTCGTCGGTGATCGACCTCGTCCTCCCGCCGACCGCGCCGCCGGTGGTCTGGGCGCAGGTCGCACCCTGGAACGTCGTGCAACCGGTCCTCGTGGCCGTGCTGTTCGGCGCGCTGCTCGGACTCGGACTCGCCCTCGTCGCGGGCCGACCAGGATGGGCCACGTCCTCCCGGCTGCTCCGCATCGGCGCCGCGTGGCTCGTCGCCGTGTTCGCGGCAGACCTCACCGCCCTGCTCTGGACCGTCGGCACCGCGGTCGTCGACCCCGGCCCGAACGGGTACATGTGGGTGCTCCGCGACGCGATCCCGACCGCGGTGGCGACCGGGTGGTTCGGGACCGTGTGGGGCTGGGTGCCGGCGGTCATCGTGGGAGCCGCACCGCGCCTCCCGGCCGGGTCGACGTCGAGGACGCGAGCCGGTCGCCGGACCGCCGCCGTCGCCGGAGCCGCCGCGCTCGTGGTCGCGGTCGTGCTGATCGCCGTCCAGCCGACCATCGCTCGCGACGCGCGGGTCGCCGCCGGGGGCACGCCGGACGGGCTGCCGACCGAGACCGTGACCCCGACGCCACGGCCGGCGGCGCCGGCGCCCGTTGCTGCCGATCCCGTCACGCCGGGCGCGGGCTGGTGTTCCGCCGAGGACGTGCAGCTGTCGCTGTCCGGGGTCGACGGCGCGCTCGGACACCGGGCGATGTCGGTCGTGCTGGTGAACCGGTCGTCCTCGGCGTGCATCGTCGACGGGTTCCCGGACGTCGCGTTCGCGGCCGACGACGGGGCGACCGTCGCCGTGCCGCTCGAGCACGGGGCCTCGTACATGGGCGGCGCGGCGACGCCCGCTCCGGTGACGGTGGCGCCCGGAGCGACCGCGGTCGCCGCGCTGTCGTGGGGTGCCGGCGGGACCGGCGAGGCCGTCTCGACGTTCTGGCTCGCGCCCTACGCCGGGGCGTCCCGGACGCCGCTCACCGCGGACACGGACCTGGCCGCGGACGCGACGGTCACCGTCAGCGCCTGGGCGGCGCCGACCACGGGCAGCGACTGAGCGGTCAGGGCGTGACGCGCGACCACCGGGAGCGGGCGCTCCAGGTGCGCGGGTCGAACGTCAACACGCTGCCCATGCCGGGCTGGTCGAGCGCGCGCGAGATCGGCTCACCGAGCAGGTCTGCCAGGAGCAGCGCCCCGACGGCACCGTGCGACACGATCGTGACGTCGGACCCGTCCGCGGTGTGTGCCCGGACCGCGGCGACGATGCGCGCCTGGGCGTCGACCGCCCGTTCCCACCCGCGCACCGACTCGGTGGGGCGGGCGAAGAACGCGTCGACGACGGGCTCGAACTCGGCGAGCGGCAGGTAGCCCGTCGCGCTCCGGTCGATCTCGCCGAGCAGCGGGTCCGTCGCCGGGGTGATGGACACGGCCCCGCCGAGGAGCGCGGCGGTCTCGACGGCCTTGCGCTCCTCGCTCGAGACGATGCGGGCGATGGCCGGGTCCCAGGCGGTCCGGTGCGCTGCCCCGGCACGGATGCGTCCGGTGGCGGACAGCCTCCACGACTCGATCGGTTCGGCGGGGTCCACGTCCACTTCGGCGTGGGTCAGGAAGTACGAGGGCACTCGTCGATCCTGGCAGGTGCGCGGGTCACGTTGCCCGGTTCGCGCTCGCGCGTGGTCGATCCGCGCGTAGGGGGTTGGATCGCGCGTAGGGAGTCGATTCGCGCGTAGGGGGTCGAATCGCGCGTAGGAGGTCGATTCTTTTGCCCCCGTAAGCGCGTTCCCACTTCCCAGCGCGAGCGTCATGGGAAGGAACGCGCGGCGTCGGGCGATCTGCGCGGGCCCGGCAGGGGCGGTTGCGCCGACCAGCTGACGGACGGGAGGCTCGGATCGGGCCGGTCACGAGCCTCCCGTCCGGTGGTTGCCGGGTGGTGTTCCGGGTGACGGGTCACGGGCCTCCCGTCCGGCGGTTGCCGGGTGCAGCCCGCGGTGACGGGCCGCGACGTCGTTGCGGGGAACGACCCTGCCTCACTCCAGGTCGTCGGCGACCGTGGGGTCGACCACGCGGACGCCCTCGACCTCGCCGAGGCGCGCCAGCAGCACGTCGGGCTCCCGAGCGCCGGTGACCTCGAGGCGCACCGCCGTCGCGCCGTCGCGGTCGCTCTCCTGCTGCACGAGCCGGCCCACGTGCCACCCGCCGGCGGTGACGAGCGCGAGGACCCGGGGGAGCACCCCGCGACCGGCGTCGTACACGACGTCGAGCGTCAGGGACGTGTCGGAGGACCGCGGGAGCGCGCGGATCAGCGCGGTGTAGCCGAAGACGACGACGAAGTGCAGCGCGGTGACCACGAGGGCGAGGAGCCACAGCCCGGCGCCGGCGGCCATGCCGATCGCCGCGGTCTCCCACACCGAGGCCGCGGTCGTCAGTCCCCGGACGGCTCCGCGCCGGGTGAGGATCAGGCCGGCACCGAGGAACCCGACGCCGGAGACGATCTGCGCGGCGACGCGGGACGGGTCGAGCACGACGTGGCCCTCGACGAGGACGTCGCTGAAGCCGTACTTGCTGACGAGGAGCATCAGGGCGGACGCGGTGCCGACGATCGTCTGGGTGCGCATGCCGGCGCTCTTCGACCGGAGCTGCCGTTCGAGTCCGATGAGGGACGCGAGCACGAAGGCGAGGAGCACCTCGCCGATCTGGAGCAGCCCCTGTCCGGCGAACGGCGCGGTCAGGTCCTGGATGCTCATCGGGTCGACGGTACGCCTGTGACGCCGTGTTGCGTCCGGTTCCGTCCCGTTGCGGCAGGGCTCCCGCGGGCGTGAGCGCGTCGGTAGCGTGCGCCGCATGTGTCCGAGCGAGATCCCCGCAGATGACCGGTACGACGACCTCATCGCACCGCTCCGGCCCGTGATCGAGCGGATCGGCGCGGACGCCCTCGAGCGCGAGCAGGCGGAGCGGCCGGCGACCGAGCAGCTCGGGTGGTTGGTGGACGCCGGGTTCTCCCGGTGGCTGACCCCGACGGCGTGGGGCGGTGCCGGTGCGCGGCTGTCGGACCTGTTCCGGGCGATCGCCGAGATCGCCGAGGTGGACCCGAACCTGGCGCACGTGTGGCGGAACCACTTCTCGTTCGTCGAGGACCGGGTGCACGCCGAGGGGACCGCGTTCGACCGGCACGTCGTGGAGCGGCTCGGGAACGGGGAGATCGTCGGGGGCGGCTGGAGCGAGACGCCGAACGCCGCGGGGGAACGCATCACGACGACGGCGCGACGGGACCCCGACGGCGGGTGGCGGGTGAGCGGCGCGAAGTTCTACTCGACGGGCAGCATCTACGCCAGGTGGATCACGGTGATGGCGCTCGACGAGACCGGCGACCAGGTCGTCGCTCTGGTCGATGCCGAGGACCCCGGTGTCACGATCGGGGACGACTGGGACGGCTTCGGGCAGCGCATCACCGGCAGCGGGAGCGTCCGGTACACCGACGTGCACGTCCCCGACGAGCGGGTGCTGCCGTTCGCCACCCGGTACCCGTACCAGGAGCAGTACTACCAGACCTTCATGCACGCGATCCTGGTCGGGATCGGTCGTGCGGCCCTCCGCGACGGCGTCGACGCACTCCGTGCCCGCGCGCGTGGACACCACAACGGCACCGAGGTCCGGCCGACCGACGACCCGGAGCTGCTCGCCGCGATCGGGACCGTCGCGGCGCGGGTGTACGCGGCGGACGCGGCGTTCGTCGCGAGCCTCGGCTCGATCGACGCGGTGGTGTCCCGGCACGCGGAACTCCGTGCGGCCGGGGCCGACCCGACGTCGGACGAGCTCCTCCGCGCCGGACTCGAGCGGAGCTGGATCACGGTCGCCCAGGCGCAGACCGTCGTCACGGACGCGGTGCTCGACGCGACGACGCTCGTCTTCGACGCCCTCGGTTCGTCGGGCACCTTCCGGTCGCTCGGACTCGACCGGCACTGGCGGAACGCCAGGACCCTGTCCTCGCACAACCCCCGGGTGCACAAGCGGCGCATCGTCGGGGACCACCTGGTGAACGGCGCGAGCCCGCTCGACCGCTCCGAGCCGCGCGCGCGCACGACGCCCCGCGAGACCGCCGACCCCGGCGCGCGCACGACGCCCCGCGAGACCGCCGACCCCGTCACACCGGGCAGCGCTGCGACGACGTCGTCGTAACGTCCCGTCATCGCGGGCAACCCGGTGACACCTCGGCGCACCGGAGCGCGCCGAGCCCGTACGGTCGTCGGCATCGGCCCGTCACCGACGCTGGGGAGGCGGAGATGACGGGCCGTTCCACACCCGGGAGGCCCACGTGCACGCACCCACCGCCATCGACCGCCACGTCGGCGTGCCGGACGCCGACCTCACCGCCGCGGTCACGCGGCCGGGCGGGGTCGCGCTGCTCGCCGACCGGATCCGCGCTTCCGGCGCCGACACGGTCGTGATCGGTGCCGACCGCTTCGACCCGCAGCGCGGCCGCGGGTACCGACTCGACCCGACCTCGGCAGCGCTGGCGCTCGGTCGGGCCCTGCCGGAGCACCGCTTCCTGATCGCCGTGGCGCCCACCCGCGAGCACCCGTACAACGTCGCACGCCGGATCCTCTCCCTCGACCACGTGCTCGGCGGCCGGGTCGGGATCCTCGTCGGCGCCCGGGACCACGGCGTGCCCCCGTCGGACGAGGAGCACGACCCCGCCGAGTTCGCCCGGGTGGTGTCCGGCCTCTGGACGACCTGGCCGCTCGAGAGCATCGTCGGGGACCGGGACACCGGGGTCTTCGCCGACACCGGGCTCGTCCGACAGCTCGACCACGACGGCGGACCCGGTGGCTACCGGGTCCGCGGTCCCCTCACGACGCCGTCGAGCGTGCAGGGGTCTCCGGTCCTCGCGGTGTGGGACGACGTCGACCTGCCGGAAGCGGACCTCGTCCTGTCCGCGACGACCGTGCCCGACCTGGGGCCGGGGCCGGGGCCGGCATGAGCGGGCGGGACGCGGACGCGGGGCTCGTCCTCGGCGTCAACCTGCAGGGCTTCGGGCAGCGGCCAGCGGCCTGGCGGACCCAGGACGTCCAGCCGACCGACCTGCTCGGCGCCGCGTTCTGGGAGGACCTCGGTCGCACCGCCGAACGCGGGCTGCTCGACATGGTCTTCCTCGCCGACCACCCGTCGTACAGCGACCCGAACGTCCGCGCCTACGGGCTCCTCGAACCGTTCGTGGCCCTCGGCGTGATCGCCGGCGCCACGACGCACCTCGGCCTCGTCGGGACCGCGTCGACCACCTACAACGACCCCGTCGAACTCGCCGAACGGACCCTCTCGCTCGACACGATCTCCGGTGGCCGGTCCGCCTGGAACGCCGTGACGACCTACGACCGCTCGGTGTCCGCGAACTTCGGCGTGGACCAGAACCCGGACCGGCCCGAGCGCTATGCCAGGGCGGGGGAGTTCGTCGACCTGGTCCAGGCGCTCTGGCGTTCGGCGGAGACCGGCGAGGACGTGCGGTTCCGCGGCGAGTTCCTGTCGCACGACGGTGCAGCGCTCCGTGTCCCGCCCTCGGCGCAGGGCCACCCCGTCGTGTTCCAGGCGGGCGGGTCCCCGCACGGCCGTGACCTCGCGGCCCGGGTCGCGGAGGGGGTCTTCGCCGTCGAGCTGACCCCGGAGCCTGCGCGCGAGCACCTCCGGGCGGTGAAACTCGCGGCGGAGACGCACGGGAGGCGGTCCTCTGACGTGACGATCGTCCCCGGACTGTCGCTCGTCCTCGGCAGCACCGAGGCCGAGGCCCGCGCCCGTTTCGACCACCTGGAGTCGCTCGCCCCCGACGGCTACGCACTCCGGGCGCTCGGCACCCACCTGGACGCCGACCTCACCGACTTGCCGTTGGACGCCCCGATCCCGGCGCGGATCCTCGACCGCGAGGTCGATCCGGTCACCTACGGACCGTCCCTCGGGTACCACGAGACCGTCGTGCGGTGGGTCCGCGCGAACAACACCTCGTTACGGGACGTGCTCCGTGGGTTCGGTGGCTACGGGGCCCGGATCGTGGTCGGCACCCCCGAGCAGGCAGCCGACACGATCGAGGACTGGTACCGGAGCCGTGCGGCCGACGGCATCAACCTCATGATCGACGAGTTCCCGCGGGGGCTCGAGACCGTCGTGGACCACCTCGTCCCCATCCTGCAGGAGCGGGGCGTCTTCCACCGCGAGTACGAGCACGCGACGCTGCGCGGCCGCCTGGCAGCACGAGCGCGCCCCGCGTGACGCGCAGCGCGCCCCGCGTGACGCGCAGCGCGCCCGCATGACGCTGTGTGACGAGCGGCCGCCGGGCCGAGTCACATGACGAAACCCCCGGTCACGGGCCGCAACACCTGTCGTGGGACGGCCCCTCCGGCCGTACCGTCGGCGCATGACCGACTTCCTCGACCGTGAGCACGACAAGACCTTCACCGCCGTCTACAAGCGCGAGACCCCGGACATCCTCAGCGCATTCGCCCGGTTCGACGACGCGGTGTTCCAGGCCGACGAGCGCGCGATCCCGCTGAAGTACCGGGAGCTCATCGCGGTCGCGGTCGGCATCACCACGCAGTGCGTCTACTGCATCGACGCCCACTCGCAACGGGCGGTCACCGCCGGCGCGACCGAGGCCGAGCTCGCCGAGGCCGCCTGGGTCGCGACCGCGATCCGCGCCGGCGGCGGCTTCGCCCACGGCCGCCTCGGCTTCAAGTTCGGCGCCGAAGCCGCAGCACCCGCCGACGCCGCAGCGCACACCCACTGACACCCAGGACCGAGGACCCCATGCCCGATCGCATCACCCTGGTCACCGCGCTGCAGGGCGCCGGCTGGCACCCCGCCGCCTGGCGCGCGGCCGACTCCGACGCCGAGCGGCTCACGACGCTCCGGCACTGGCGCGACGTCATCGTCGAGCAGGACCGCCTCGGCGTCGACGCCGTCACCATCGAGGACTCGTTCACCGCCGGCCCGACCGCGCGCGACGGTGCCGGCCCGACCGCGCGCGACGGCGCCGGCCCGACCACGAGCACCACCGGCGACCTGGACACCCGCACCGTCGTCGGCCGCCTCGACGCCCTCCTCATCGCCGCGGCAGTGGCCCCGGCCACCCGCCAGATCGGCCTGGTCCCGACCGTCAGCGTCACCCACACCGAGCCGTTCCACGTCGCCACCGCCCTGCAGACCCTCGACCACGTGTCCCTCGGCCGCGCCGGCTGGCGCCTGCAGGCCAGCCCGACCCAGCGCGAGGCGGACCTCTTCGGCCGCCGCACCCTCCCGACCGCATCCGGTGTCCCCGTCCCCGCACCCGAGCAGATCGCGGACCTGTTCGCCGAAGCCCGCGAGGTCGCCGAGGTCGTCGACCGCCTCTGGGACAGCTGGGACGACGACGCCGTCATCCGCGACATCACGACCGGCCGCTTCATCGACCGGGACCGGATCCACAACGCCGAGTTCACCGGCGAGCACGTCTCGGTCCACGGCGCGTCGATCGTCCCCCGGTCGCCGCAGGGCCGGCCGCCGGTGTTCTCGCTGGCGCACCGCACGGACGCGGCCGCGCTGGCCGTGGACGTCGCGGACGTCGTGCTGGTCACGCCCGGCATCGACGGCCGGGAGGCCCGTGCCTGGGTCGACGAGGTCCGTCAGCTGGAGCAGGCAGCCGGGTCCACGGCCCCGCGTCCGGTCCTCGCGGACTTCGCGGTGCTCATCGGGTCCACCTCGGCGGAGGCGACCGACGCCCTCGCCGCGCTCGACGCCGCCGCGGGAGCCCCGTACGCGGTGGGGTCCGGTTCGGACGCCGCGGTGCTCGCGACGACGGTCCCCGACCTGGTCGAGCGCATCGCCGATCTCCGTGCGGTCGGGTACGCCGGCGTCCGGCTCCGGCCGCTCCGCATCCCGGAGGACAGCACCGCCATCGCGCGTCGGCTCGTCCCCGCGCTCGTCACGGCCGGCCTCCGCGCCGACGTGGCATCCCGTCCCGCGGCCGACCTGCGCACCCGGCTCGGCATCGCGCCAGCCGTCAGCCGGTACGCGACCGCCGCCAGCACCGCCCTGACCGGAGGAGTCCCCGCATGAGCACCCAGCGCCAGGTCCACCTCGCCGCGCACTTCCCCGGCGTCAACAACACCACCGTGTGGAGCGACGACCGAGCGGAGAGCCAGATCGCGTTCTCGTCGTTCGAGCACTTCGCCCGGAACGCCGAGCGCGGGCTGTTCGACTACCTGTTCCTCGCCGAGGGGCTCCGGCTCCGCGAGCAGAAGGGCCGGATCCACGACCTGGACGTCGTCGGACGGCCGAACACGCTCGCGATCCTCGCCGCCCTCGCCGGCGTGACGGAGCACATCGGACTCGTCGGCACCCTGCAGACGACGTTCAACGAGCCGGTCGAGCTCGCGAAGCAGCTCGCCACGCTCGACCACCTGACGGGCGGCCGTGCCGGCTGGAACGTCGTGACGAGCTCGGACGCGTTCCACGGTGCGAACTTCCGCCGCGGCGGCTTCCTCGACCCGTCCGAGCGCTACACCCGGGCCGCCGAGTTCATCGACGTCGCCCGTGCGCTGTGGGACTCGTGGCAGGCCGACGCGATCGTCGCCGACCGGCGCACGGGCGTGTTCGCCGACCGCTCCCGGATCCGGGACGTCGACCACCACGGCGCACAGTTCGACGTCACCGGGACCTTCGCGGTACCGCGGAGCCCGCAGGGGCACCCGGTGATCGTGCAGGCCGGCGACTCCGACGAGGGCCGGGACCTGGCGGCGACCCGCGCCGAGGTGGTCTTCTCGCTGCACACCGAGTTCGCCGACGCCCAGCAGTTCTACGCCGACGTCACGACCCGGCTCGAGCGCGTCGGACGGTCGAAGGACGAGCTGCACATCCTCCCCGGCGCGACGTTCGTGATCGGGGACACCACGGCCGACGCCGAGGAGCGCGCCCGCGCCATCCGCCGCGGCCAGGTGAGCCCGGCGACCGCGATCGCGTTCCTCGAGCAGGTCTGGAACCGCGACCTGTCCGGGTACGACGTCGACGGTCCGTTGCCGGAGGTCGAACCGGACCTCGACGGCGCCGCGATCACCCGGGGGCGTGCACGGCACGTCCGGGACGTCCCGGCCCTCGTGCAGGGCTGGCGCGACCGGGCGGCCGCCGAGCGCCTGTCGATCCGGGACCTGGTGATCGAGGTCTCGACCCGCGGCGGCTTCGTCGGCACGGCGTCGCACATCGCCGCCGAGATCGACCGGTACGTGCAGGAGCGGGCGACCGACGGGTTCGTCGTCGTCCCGCACACGAACCCGTACGGCCTCGACGAGTTCGTCGACACCGTCGTCCCGATCCTCCAGGAGCGCGGCGTGTACCGGCGCTCCTACGACGAGGGCGCGACGCTCCGCCAGACGCTCGGGCTGCCGGGCGTCTCCACCAGCCAGGAGGTGTTCGCGTGAGCATCGACAGCCTCGCCGTCCTCGTGCCGGGGAACTTCGACGACGACGCACCGGCGGCCGGCCTCGAGTCCACGCTCGACCTCTTCGCCACCGCGGAACGGCTCGGCGTCGACGGCGCCTGGGTCCGGCACCGCCACCTCGAGCACGGCATCGGGTCCGCGGCGGTGTTCCTCGCCGCGGCGTCGCAGCGCACGACGCGCATCGAACTCGGCGTCGCGGTGGTCCCGATCGGGTGGGAGAGCCCGTTCCGCCTCGCCGAGGACTTCTCGCTCGCCGACGTCCTGTCGCACGGCCGCGTCCAGGTCGGACTCTCGACCGGCACCCCGCACGCGGACCTCCTCGGTGACCGGGTGTTCGACGGCGACTGGCGCTCCTTCGACCTCGGGTACGGCCGGGTGTCCCGCTTCCTGGAGAACCTCCACGGGACGTTCCTCGGCGACGCGGACACCGTCATCGCCAGCCCGGGCAACGTGCAGCGCCCGCGGCTGCAGCCGTACGCGCCGGGGCTCGTCGACCGCGTCTGGTACGGCGCCGGGTCGCTCCGCTCGGCCGCGTTCGCCGGCAGCGCCGGGCTCAACCTGCTCCTCGGGAACCTCACCTCGGGCGAGGACACCGACGACTACGGGACCGCGCAGCGGAACCAGCTCGCCGCGTACCGCGCCGCGCTCCCCGAGGGCCACCGGCCCCGCTTGGCCTGGGGTCGCTGCCTGGTGCCGACCGACTCCGCCGACCGGGTCTCCCGCGACCGCTACACCGCGTGGCGGGACTCCCGGCTGGAGCGGCAGACCGCGCCGCAGGGCCCGCGCCGGACCCTGTTCTCGGCGGACCTCGTCGGGACGAGCGAGCAGATCGTCGAGCAGCTCGTGCACGACGCCACGTTCGCCGAGGTCGACGAGTTCCGTGTCGAGCTGCCGTACGAGTTCGCTGCCGACGAGTACGAGCAGATCGTCGAGGACGTCGTGACGAAGGTCGCCCCGGAGCTCGGCTGGACCCCGGCGATCCACCGCGCCGAGGCGGTTCCGGCATGACCCGGTACGTGCTCTCCCGGATCGGTCAGGCGGTCCTCGTGCTCTGGGCCGCCTGGACGATCTCGTTCTTCGTCCTCTACGTGCTGCCGAGCGACCCCGCCCGGATCCTCGTCGGCCCGGACGCGACCGACGTCACGGCCGCCCAGCTCGATGCCCTCCGGCACCAGTACGGCCTCGACCAGCCGGTGCTCGTCCAGTACGTCCAGCACCTCGGCGCGCTGTTCACCGGCGACCTCGGCCGCTCCATCGGCAGTGGTCGTCCGGTCGCCGACGTGATCGGCGAGGCGGTCCTGCCCACGGCGCAGATCGCGGTCGCCGGACTCGTCCTCGCGGTCCTCGTCGGCGGTGGCCTGGCGGTCCTCGCGACCTGGACGCGCAACCGGGCGCTCGGACAGTTCCTCCTGCAGCTGCCCCCGATCGGCGTCGCCGTGCCGGGCTTCTGGTTCGCCCTGCTCCTGGTGCAGTGGTTCTCGTTCGGCCTGCACCTGTTCCCGGCGTTCGGCGGTGCGGGCGCGGCGTCGATCGTGCTGCCCGCGATCACGCTGGCGCTGCCGACCGGTGCCACGATCGCGCAGCTGCTCTCGAAGTCGCTCGTGCAGACGCTCCGCGAGCCGTACGTCGACACCGCCTACGCCAAGGGCGCCGGCCGGTGGCGGGTGCAGCTCCGGCACGCGCTGAAGAACGCCGCCCTGCCGGCGCTCACCGTCACCGGGCTCATCGTCGGGCAGCTGTTCTCCGGCACCGTCGTCACCGAGACCGTGTTCTCCCGACCGGGCCTCGGCCGGGTGACCGCGACGGCCGTGCAGCAGCAGGACATCCCGGTCGTGCAGGGGATCGTGCTCCTGGCCGCGGCGATCTTCGTCGTCGTGAACCTCATCGTCGACCTCGTGTACCCGCTCCTCGACCCGCGTGTGGTCGTCGCCGGCAGCCGCCGGAGGCTCCGCGAGCCGGACAGGTCGTCGAGCAACGGTCCGACCGGCGGACCGACCAACGAGCCGACCGGACCGACGCCCCAGGGGGTACCCGCATGACCGAGACGACCGGACTCGCGCTCGGCGCCGGCCTGACGACACGGCGGAGCACCGGCCGCAGCGGCACCCTCGCCGGCGCTCTCGTCGCCCGCCCGACCCTGACGATCGCCGTGGTCTGGCTCGCGCTCGTGGTCCTCGCGGCACTGCTCCCCGGAGCCCTGACGCACCACGACCCACTCGCCGCCGACCCTGCCGCGAAGCTCACCGCACCCGACGCCGCGCACTGGTTCGGCACCGACCAGCTCGGCCGCGACCTCTACGCCCGCGTCGTGCACGGCACCGCGCTCACGCTGCAGGCCGCCGTCCTCGCGATCGCCATCGGTCTGGTCGGCGGCTCGCTCGTCGGGCTCGTCGCCGGGTTCGTCGGCGGGGTCGTCGACGCCGTGCTGATGCGCGTCGCCGACGTCCTCCTCGCGATCCCGAGCCTCCTGCTCAGCCTGACGATCGTCACCGTCCTCGGCTTCGGCACGGTCAACGTCGCGGTGGCGGTCGGCGTCGCGAGCATCGCCACGATCGCCAGGATCATGCGCTCCGAGGTGGTCCGCGTGCGCACGGCGCAGTACGTCGAGGCGGCGTCCGCGAACGGCAACCGCTGGTGGCGGGTCCTGCTCGTGCACGTGCTGCCGAACGCCGCAGGACCGGTGCTCGTGCTCGCCGCGCTCGAGTTCGGCACCGCGATCCTCGCCGTGTCGAGCCTGAGCTTCCTCGGCTACGGCGCCCAGCCACCGCAGCCGGAGTGGGGCTCGCTCGTCGCCACCGGCCGCGACTTCATCGCCACCTCGTGGTGGCTCACCACGATCCCGGGTCTCGTCATCGCGGTGACGGTCCTCGCCGGCAACCGGCTCGCTCGGGCACTCGACACCGAACGGCGGGCGATCCGATGAGCCTCCTCACCATCCGCGACCTGACGGTCGACCACGGACACGGCGCGTCCCGCCGCACCACGCTGCACGGCATCTCGTTCGACATCGGGCGCGGCGAGCGCGTCGCGATCGTCGGCGAGTCCGGTTCGGGCAAGTCGACGACGGCCCACGCCGTCCTCCGGCTCCTGCCCGCAGCGGCGACCCTGACGGGAGGCTCGGCGAACCTCGCCGGGGCGGGCACCGGTACCGCGGACCTCGACCTGGTCACCGCCACGGACGCGGAGGTCCGCGCGGTCCGCGGCGTCCGCATCGGCTTCGTGCCGCAGGACCCCACGGTCTCGCTCAACCCGGTCACGAGGATCGGCACGCAGGTCGCCGAGGTCCTCCGGATCCACGGCATCGCCACCGGCGCCCAGGCCGCGGCGCGCGCCGTCGAGGAGCTCCGTCGCGCCGGCATCGACCGCCCGGAGCTCCGCGCCCGGCAGTACCCGCACGAGCTCTCCGGCGGGATGCGGCAGCGCGTGCTCATCGCGATCGCGCTCATCGGCGACCCGGAGCTCCTCGTCGCCGACGAGCCGACGAGCGCGCTCGACGTCACCGTGCAGCGGACGATCCTCGACCACCTCGACCGCCTCGTCGCGGAGCGGGGCACGAGCGTGCTCTTCATCACGCACGACCTCGGGGTCGCCGCCGACCGGGCCGACCGGATCGTGGTGCTCTCCGAGGGGCGGATCGTCGAGCAGGGCACCCCGGACGAGGTGCTCGGCTCCCCGCGCGAGGCGTACACCCGTGCCCTCATCGCAGCCGCGCCCAGTCTCGACGACGTGACCGGTGTCGTCGGGGCCGAGCCGAGCCTTCCGTCCGGATCCGGTGACCCGCTCGTCGTCGCGACCGGACTGCGGAAGTCCTTCGGCCACGTGACCGCCGTCGACGGGGTGGACGTGACCGTCCCGCGCGGCCGCACGCTCGCGCTGGTGGGGGAGTCGGGGTCGGGGAAGTCGACCACCGCGCGGCTCGTGCTCGGCCTGGAACGCGCCGACGCCGGCACGGTGCTGTTCGACGGCAGCCCCGTCGGCCACCGGGGTGCAGCACTCCGTGCGTTCCGGCGACGGGCGCAGATCGTGCAGCAGAACCCGTACGCGGCGCTGCACCCGAAGCTCGCGATCGAGTCCGTGATCGCGGACCCGCTCGCCGCGTTCGGCATCGGTTCCCGCCGGTCCCGGGCCGCCCGCGCCAGGGAACTCGTCGACCTGGTCGCGCTGCCGGCGTCCGTGCTGCGACGCCGCGCGGACGAGCTCTCCGGCGGGCAGCGGCAGCGTGTCGCGATCGCCCGGGCGCTGGCGCTCGACCCGTCCTTCGTCGTGCTCGACGAACCCGTCTCGGCGCTCGACGTGTCGGTGCAGGCGCAGATCCTCGACCTGCTCGCCGAGCTGCAGGAGCGGCTCGGTGTGTCCTACCTCTTCATCTCGCACGACCTGGCCGTCGTCCGCCGCATCGCGCACGAGGTGTCCGTCCTCCGGGGCGGCCGCGTCGTCGAGCACGGCGACGTCGCCCAGGTCCTGCACGACCCGCAGCACGAGTACACCCGTGCGCTGCTCGATGCGATCCCGGGACGATCCCGGCGCGTCGCACCCGATGCCGGCCCCTCGGGCCGCGTCGCACCCGATGCCGGCCCCTGGGGCCGGGTCGCACCCGATCTCGGCGTCGTCGACATCGTCACCCCCGAAGGAGCATCATGACCACCGCACGAACCCCGTACCGACTGGTGGCCGCGATCGCGGCCGGCGCCGCGGCGGCCCTCGTCATGGCCGGCTGCTCCTCGGGCGGGACGGCCGCGTCGGCCGGGTCCGGCTCGTCGAAGCCGGTCGACGGTGGCGACCTGACCTACGCGATCGCCAACGACCCCATCTCGCTCAACCCGTCCGGGATCGGCGCGGGCAACGACACGCTCGCCATCACCCGGCAGCTCGTCGACTCGCTGCTCTGGCAGGACCCGTCCGACGGGTCGCTGAAGCCCTGGCTCGCGACGGGGTACACCGCGAACAGCGACGCCACGGCGTTCACGTTCGACCTGCGGTCCGGCGTGACGTTCTCGGACGGCACCGCGTTCGACGCGACCGCGGTCAAGGACACCTTCGACGACATCGCGGCCGCCGGTGCCGCGAGCACCGCGGCCTCGTCCTTCTCCGGGTACCGCGGGACGAAGGTCGTGGACGACGACACCGTCGAGGTGGACTTCTCGAGCGCGAACGCGGCGTTCCCGAACGCGGCGTCCTCGGTCGCACTCGGCATCGTCTCTCCCGGGACGACGAAGGCGCCCTTCGCCGACCGGGCCACCGGCGCCGACGTCGTGGGCACCGGGCCGTTCACCCTGTCGTCGTACACGAAGAACACGTCGACCGTGATCACGAAGCGGAAGGACTACGACTGGGGGCCCGCCGCACGGTCGAACGCCGGCGCCGCCCACCTGTCGAAGGTCACGTTCCAGGTCGTCCCGGAGGCGAGCGTCCGCTCCGGCAGCCTGCAGTCCGGACAGCTCGACGCGATCAGCAGCGTGCAGCCGAGCGACACCGACTCCCTGCAGTCGCAGTTCGCCCTCGTCACCCGCGCGAACCCCGGCCAGGTCTTCGGCCTGACCTTCAACCAGGAGCGGCCGCTCGTCGCCGACCTGGCGGTGCGGAAGGCGATCGCGCAGGCCGTCTCCCCGAAGGCGGTACGGGACACGTCGCTGAACTCGCTGTTCAAGGTCGGCAAGTCCGTCCTCGGGTCGACGACGCCCGGGTTCACCGACACCTCCTCCACGCTCGCGTACGACCCCGCGGCGGCGTCCGCCGCGCTGACGAAGGCCGGCTGGGTGAAGGGTGCCGACGGGATCCGTGCTCGTGCGGGGGAGAAGCTCCAGCTCAAGCTGGTCTGGATCACGAACTTCGGCCCGAACCAGACCTCGCTCGAGCTCATCCAGCAGGAGCTCAAGAAGGTCGGCGTCGGCCTCACCCTCGAGAGCGGCACCGTCCCGCAGTACCTCGCCAACCTCGCGAGCGGGAACTGGGACGTCTCGTGGGACAACAACTCCCGCGCCGACGGGGACGTGCTCCGCTCCAAGTTCACCAGCACCGGGGCGCAGAGCATCGGCGCGGACGACCCGACCCTCGACGCGCTGTTCACGAAGGAGCTGTCGCAGTCGTCCGTGGCCGAGCGCCAGGCGACCTTCCACCAGATCCAGGAGCGCATCGCGGCGCAGGCCGACTTCGTCCCGGTGCACGAGCTCACGAGCATCATCGCCACCGCGAAGGACGTGCACGGCATCGCGTACGGCGCCGACACACGCCTCGACCAGCTCACCGGCGCCTGGAAGGACGCCTCGTGACGACGCCGCTCGCCGTCCTCGACCTCGTCCCCGTCAGCGCCGGGTCGACCTCCGCCGAGGCGCTCCGGAACGCGGTCGACCTCGCGCAGCACGCCGAGCAGGCCGGGTACTCCCGGTACTGGCTCGCCGAGCACCACCTCAACCCCGGGGTGGCCGGCAGCGCGCCGAACATCGTGATCGGGGCGATCGCGGCGGCAACGTCGTCGATCCGCGTCGGCAGCGCGGCGACGCTCGTCGGGAACCAGCGGGCGCTGCAGATCGCCGAGACCTTCGGCACGCTGACCGGGCTGTACGGCCCGCGGTTCGACCTCGGACTGGGGCGCTCCGGTGCCCCGGCGCCCGGGGCGGCTCGTGCGCCGTCGCTCACCCCGCGTGCCGACGAGGTCGTCGACGGCCTGCTCATCCCCGCGCCGTTCGACTTCACCATCGCGCCGAACAGTCGCTTCGCGCTGCAGGGTGCGCTCCTCGGACGCGTCCCCGGCGACGTCGATGGGTTCGCCGGCGAGGTCGACCTGATCCGCGACTTCCTCGCCGGCACCTTCACCCGCGACGGCGAGGTCGTCGAGGCCACCCCGGCCGACGGCGCCGACGTCGAACTGTGGGTCCACGGCTCCACCGGGGGCGAGAGCGCGCGGATCGCCGGCGCGCTCGGGCTGCCCTACGGTGCGAACTACCACACGTCGCCGGGCACCGTGCTGGCGTCCGTTGCGGCGTACCGCTCGGCCTTCCGACCGGGGGTCCTCGCGGCGCCGCACGTCATCGTGTCCGCGGACGTCGTCGTCGCGGACACCGCAGCGGAGGCCGCACGGATCGGCGCCGGGTACGACACCTGGGTGTACTCGATCCGGTCCGGCGTCGGCGCGGTCCCGTACCCGTCGCCCGAGGACGCGGCAGCGCACCCGCTCGAGGCGCCCGCCGCTGCGTCGGTGGCCGATCGTGTCGCCACGCGGTTCGTGGGCGCGCCGGAGCAGGTCGTCGCCGGGCTGGAGACCCTCCGCCGGGCGACGGGCGCCGACGAGCTCCTGGTGACGACGATCACCCACGCCCACGAGGCCCGCGTCCGCTCCTACGAGCTGCTCGCGGCCGCGTGGGCCGCGCGCGCCGCGGCCGCGCCGGCGGCGCACGCACACGCCTGACCCGCCCGCGCGCGCGGCGCCGCCCTGACCCCGAACGACGAGGTCGCTGTCGTACGACAGCGACCTCGTCGTTCTCCCGCGCCCGCAACACCCCGCGCGTGCAAGGAACGACAGCGGCGCTGTCGTACGACAGCGCCGCTGTCGTTCCGGCTCGGGGGGGGGGGGCCGGCTCGGGCAGCGTTCCGGCGCGGGTCGGCGTCCCAGCGCGGGTCGACGGCGGCGACCCGACACCCACCGGACGGGAGGCTCGTGGCGGCCCGGCACCGAGCCTCCCGTCCGGTGCCGGGCCGGCCACACTGCCCGCGACCCGTTGCAAGCGCATGTTCCGACAGCGCACGTGTCGATCGACCGGCGCCGTGTCGGAACTTGCGGACGCATCGAGGGACACCGCCGATGTCGTACGACATCGAGCCTGTCGTAGCCACGCGTCCGCACCAGGTGCAGGCGCGCGACGACGACGAGGTCGCTGTCGTACGACAGCGACCTCGTCGTTCGGGCGCGCGGCCCGGCGGCTATCGTGACCGCATGACAGCGCACCGCGTGACCGCGCCGGAGCCCCCGGCGGACGGATCGAAGGCGAAGGGGCCGGCGTCGTACTTCCCGAGCATCGAGACGACCTACGGCCGTCCCGTGCAGGAGTGGCTCGACCTCGTCGCGGACCGGCTCGACACCGAGCGGCACATGGAGGTCGTCACGTGGCTGAAGACGGAGCACGGATGGGGCACGGACACGCCAACGCCCTCGTCGGCTACGTGAAGAACGCGCTCGCGTCCTAGAGCGCCCTCAGGAGCGGACGAGTCGCGCGATCGCCTCCGACGCTTCCTTGACCTTCGCCGAGGGGTCCCCGCCGTCGGCCATCGCGTCGGCGACGCAGTGGCTGAGGTGGTCCTCGACGAGTCCGAGCGCGACGGACTGCAGGGCCTTCGTCATCGCGGACACCTGCGTGAGGATGTCGATGCAGTACTGCTCGTCCTCGACCATGCGCTGGAGCCCGCGTGCCTGACCCTCGATGCGCTTGAGCCGCTTGAGGTAGGCGTCCTTGGACGAGATGTAGCCGTGCTCGTGGTGCTGCTCGTGTTCGCTCATGAGGCCTCCCTGGACCGGTACCCCTCCAGGGTATGCCATCGGACACAACTGGTTGACGTGGTTGACGCGCCGGTCGTAGTCTTGGTTGACACGGTTGCAGGAAGGCGGACGCGGTGACACCGACAGAACGTGCAATGGCGGGGCGGACGACGACGGCACGAGCAGCGACGGCCCGGGCGACGGCGGACACCGCGGAGACCGCACTCCTCTCCGCCATCCGCGACCGACTCCGCGCCGGGCGCTACGACGACGCGATCGCCGCGACGTCCGACGTCGGGGCGCTGGCGGACCGGATGGTCGCCGCGCTGCCGTCGGTCAAGCACGAGGCCGACGAGCTCATCGGCCCGTTCTACGACTCCTCGTCGCTCGCCGCCTGGCGCGGGGTGTCGCGGCAGGCCATCAGCAAGGCGAGCGCCAAGGGCGACCTGCTCGGGCTGAAGATCGGTGACGGCACCCGGATCTTCCCCTCGTTCCAGTTCGGGCCGGCCGGCGCACCGCTGCCCCGGCTGCGCGAGGTCCTCGCGCTCCTCGACCCCGACCGGATCGACCCGTGGGGCAGTGCGCTCTGGCTGAACACCGTCGCCGACGAGTTCGGCGGCACCACCGCGGCCGCGGCACTCCGCGACGGTCGTCACGACGCCGTGCTCGCAGCAGCCCGACGTGCGGCGAACGCCTGGCTGGCGGACGCGTGACGGAACGCCGGACCGACGTCGCCCAGCGCGCCCCGGGTCCCGACGCCGACCTGCCCGGGTTCCCGACGGTCGAGTCACGGGGCACGACGTTCTACCGCGCGAAGCGGCACGACCGTGGTGCCTGGTGGTTCGCGAGCACCCCGGCGGACGCGGACGGCGTCGACGGCGGGCGGTTCGACCTCGCCGAACCCCGCGGCACCTGCTACTGGGCGGACTCGGTGGAGGTCGCGGTGCGTGAACGCCTGGCGCACCACACCCTGCACACGAACACCGTGTTCGTCGGCCGTGCGCGGGAGATCGTCGTCGTCGCCGCGCGGGCGTCACGGGGTCGCCGGTTCGCGGACGTCACCGCACCGGATGCTGTCCGGCACGGCGTCGGGGCCGAGCTGCAGACGATGGGGGACTACCGCGTGCCGCAGGCGTGGGCGCGGGGCTTCGACGCCGCGGGGTTCGCGGGCGTCCGGTACAGCACCCGGTTCACGAGCGATGCCGCGCCGAACGCGTGGGCGGTGTTCGGGGACGCCGGGGTCCCGCGGCGGCCCCGCCCCGAGCGGGTGCACCGCGACGGGGTGACCGCGTGCCGGGAGTCCGGCATCCGCGTGCTCGAGGACGGGTCCGCGGCGGGGCCCGAGCGCTTCACGATCGTCCCGCCCCCGGGCGACTGACGGGCTCCCGGGGGCGCCGTGTGTCGGTGGCCCGTCGTACCGTCGTGGCGTGGTGGAACCCGTCGACGCATGGTGGCGCCGCCGGCAGTGGTCGCGCGGCGTGCCGATGCCGTACGCCGTGGGGGAGTTCCGCGACGCCTGGCAGTCCTACCCGGTGCTCATCCGGCAGTACCACCCGGAGTGGAACGCCGGCATCGTCCTGACCCAGATCCCGCCCGCCGCCGACGTGCTGCTCACCTGGGAGTGCGACGTCGGCCACGTCTTCGTCGCGACCCCCGCCGAACAGCGCGGCCGCCCCGGGCGTGAGCGTCGCCGGTCGGTGTGGTGCCCCGAGTGCCAGGTGATGGCGAAGCCGCAGCGGTGGCCCGTCCTGCCGGAGGACTGGCCGGCCGTGGTCCCCGTGCCGCAACGCGCGGTGCGGACGACGGGCCGCCAGACGCTCCCGGCAGCGGGTCGGGGGTCGTCCCTCCCCACGGGTGCCGTCGCGTCCTCGCGTGCCCGGGGAGCGGGCTGGCGTCCCTCGGGGCAGCGCGCGCCGCGTGCTCCGCGGACGATCTGCCCGAAGACCCCGCGGCTCCCCTCGGGGGACGCGTTCATCAGCGTGTGTGCCCCGGCCACGGCCTCCGCGGTGGAGGCCGAACTGCGCCAGGCGCTCTCCGACCGCTTCGACTTCACGTTCGACCGCACCGCGATCCGCCTCGACCGGCCCTTCCACGACCACGTCGAGGCCTGGCCGGACATCATCCTGCCGGAGCTCCGCGTCGCGATCGAGTACGACTCCACCGGGCGACACGGACTCGAGCACGTGGGCCCGCGCGAGGAGTCCGACCGCCGGAAGGACCGGGCGCTCCGCGGTGTCGGCTGGGAAGTGGTGCGCATCCGGACCGGACGGCTGCCGGCGCTCGGGCCGCACGACCTCCAGGTGTCCGGCGTCTCCGGGCGCACGATCGAGCGGCTCGTGGACACGCTGCGCGACGTGCGCGGCGCCCTCTTCGTCGACGCGTACGCGCGCTGACGCGCCGGGCGTCACCCGCGCAGCGCCAGCGCCTCGCTCAGCCACCGCGCGTGCAGCGCCCACGGGTCCGGCACCCCGGCGCCGACGACCGCGACGTGCTCGAGCAGCGCGGGCGTCACCCGGAACCACTCGGTGCCCGGGTACCGCGACGCGGCGAACTGCGCGTGCCGATGCCGTTCGAGCGTCCGGTCGCCGCGCTCGAACGCCAGCAGGTCCTGGTGCGCGATCCGGGCCAGCCGCTGCCGCGGGTTCGCGGTCGTGCCGATCTTGATGCGGTCCCCGACGCCGTCCTGCTGCCGGAGGTAGTACACGACGTCGACCCGCGGGGGAGCGAGGTCCTGGTCGGGGACGTCCCCGTACGGCCACTCGCAGACCGCGCAGAGCATCCCCGAGGCGAACCGCACCCCCACGCGGGACCCGCAGACCAGGCACGGTCCGGGCAGGGCGTCCTCGGTGCCGTGGTGCGCCGCGCCGAAGTCGCTGACGACCAGCACGTGCGACGAGCACAGCGGGACCGGCGCGCCGGGCGCGCTCGCGCCGGCGCAGCCCGGGACGCAGCACGACTCGACCATGCGCCGAACGCTACCGGCGACCGCCGACGCTCAGGCGTCGACCGTGTGGTGCCTGCGCGCTGCGGGTCCGAGTGCGCCGAGGAACAGCGATGCCCGCGGAGCTGATCCGCGGGCATCGCTGTTCGGACGGTCTGCTGTCTAGCGCTTCGGTCCGTTCAGGTGGAGGGTGAGGGGGTTCTGGCCGGAGTCGGTGGTGAAGGTGACGGTGTAGTCGGCGGTGGGGCCGAGGTCGCGGTCGAAGGTCCACGTGCCGGTGGCGTTGGTCTTCGCCGAGCCCATCGGGGTGCCCCACTGGTTCTTCGCCGTGACGAGGCTTCCTGCCGTCGCGGTGCCGGTGAAGGTGTTCTTCCCGGCGGTGTAGGTCTGCCCGTTGGTGTGGCTGGTCACCGCGAACGGGGCGTTCGACTTCGGTCCGTTCAGGTGGAGGGTGAGGGGGTTCTGGCCGGAGTCGGTGGTGAAGGTGACGGTGTAGTCGGCGGTGGGGCCGAGGTCGCGGTCGAAGGTCCACGTGCCGGTGGCGTTGGTCTTCGCCGAGCCCATCGGGGTGCCCCACTGGTTCTTCGCCGTGACGAGGCTTCCTGCCGTCGCGGTGCCGGTGAAGGTGTTCTTCCCAGCGGTGTAGGTCTGCCCGTTGGTGTGGCTGGTCACCGCGAACGGACGGGTGTCAGCCTCCGCGACGAATGCCACGTGCTCCATCACGCTCACCCCACCGGTCGGCGTGGTCTGTGTGAAGGACACGTCGTAGCCATCCGGCTTCGCGAGTTCAGCGACGGCCGACCACGTCCCGGAGGCCGACCGGCTCGCGCCGACCGTCGTCCGGAAGAGTTCTCCTGCGCCCGCGTCGCGGGCGACGATCACGGAACCCGGTGTCGCGGTGCCGGTGAAGGTGCGCGGGCCGGGCGTGTAGCGGTTCGAATTCGCGATGCCGTCCACGCTCAGCTGCCCGGGCACGACGACCGGGGCGGAACGATGTGCACCGTCGAACGCGACGATGGTGTACTCCTCGTCCGCTGCTTCGGCGGCGATGTCCCAGACCGTCACGACGGACGAGCCCCGTTCGACGAGCGCGGCCCGGACGACCTGGCGTCGGCCGTCCATCAGCCAGACGACCTCGGGTTCGTCGCCCGACGGCACCGGTCGGAAGCTGCGTGTGCCGTCCACGTGCTCGAAGAAGCGCGAAGCAACCGGCGCTCCGACCTCGGCGCTCTCGCTCGGCAGCTCGAGCGTGGTGGTCGTGGTCGCCGACCGCGATCCGTCGTCACCGATCCCCGTGAGGCCGATCGAACGGCCGATGACCTCGGAGGGCAACTCGACGGAGAACCTGCCTTCGGAGACGCGTGCGAACACGTAGTGGGAGCCGTCGATGGTCGCGCTCACCGAGACCGCTCCGGTCGCTGTGCCGATGAGCACGAGCTTCCCGGTCGCAGTCGCGATGGTCCGCGAAACGGAGGGAGCACCGACGCTCGTCGCGTCGGGGATCGTGACGGTGAGTGCGCCGGAGGTCGACGACCCCGCGTGCGACGCGATCGACACCCGCGTGCCGAGGGTCGCAGCCGGCACCGTCACGGTGAACGTCCCGTCGATGATCGGTGCGCTCACCTCGGTACGCCCGGTACCGGTGAGGCCGACCCGGTCGCCACTCGCAGCGCCGGTGATCCTGACGTCTGCGCCGTCACGAACCACCGCTGCGCCGCTCGGGTCGGACACGTGCGCCGCGCCGAGCGGGACCGTGACCTCGGGTGAGAACGCTCCCGAGGTATCCCGCGCCAGGAGGCGCACGCCGCCGTTGTCGTTCGTGACCTCGCCGGACCACGAGCCGTCCCTGGACGTCGTCAGGTCTCGGTCGCCATCGGTGGTCCTGATGACGATCGTCGTGCCCGGGTCGGCGTCGCCGGCGAGGACGGTCACCCCCTTCGACGGTGCGATGATCCGGACGTTCGGCGTCGACGGTCCGCCCCGTCCGTCGTCGGGTACCCGAACCTGGGTGACTGCGGTCCGCCATCCGGCGAGCTGTGCGCCGACACCGATCGTCCGACCTGCGAGCGACGCGGGCACCTCGACGGCGAAGCGTCCGTCGGTCACGGGGACGGTGCCGAGCGGGAAGCGGAGTGCACCGCTGGCCTGGCCGAACACGTTCACGACGTCGAGACCAGACGCACCACTGAGCCGGAAGCCAGCGGCCGTCGGGGTGACGGTGATGTCGCGCGGTTCTGGCGACACCCGGTCCGCGTCGGAGGTCGGGACGGGGATCTGCAGCGGACGCGACTGCCCGGAACCGTCCTCGGTGACGATGCGAATCGTGCCGACGAGGCCGCGCGGGATCGTCGAGACCAGCGTGCCGTCGGCTCCGGTCTTGCCGAAACGGCCGGCGAAGGCGCCGTCCTCGCCGACGCGGATGACCCCGGTGTTCGGCCTCCCGTGGAAGACGACCTCCCACTCACCGAGTGCTCCGGGCGCCAATCGGACGATCGTCGGCGGTGTCAGGTCAGCGGAGTTCGTCGTGCCGTGCGACCGGACCGATCCAGCTGCAGCTGCAGCGGGAGAGGCTGCGAGCGCCGCCGAACCGGAGGTGAGGGCTCCGGTGAGACCGATCGTGAGCGCGAGTCCCGTTGCGAGCAGGGGACAGCGGGGATGAGTTGCCATGAGTACAACCGTTCTGTGGGGGAGCACTCAGCATATCCGTAATATGAAATGTCACAGACCACTCGGCGGTGGCGCTCAGGCGTCGAAGATGACGCCGATCGGTTCGCGCTTCTCCTCCTGGAACTTGTCCTCGGCGCGCCCGAGCGCCCAGTACGCGGAGAGCGACATGTCCGACTTCTCGAGCTCCCACTCGTCCTGCAGCAGCCGACGGATCGCCTTGATCGCGGTCCGCTCACCATGGGCGAACACCTGGACCGGCCGGGAGGCACGGGGCAGTTCCCGGGTCTCGGCCAGCAGGAGCGTGCCCGGCTCGGCGCCGGCGGCGTCGCGGTGCAGCCACCGCAGTGCGATGCCGGCCGGGTGCGCGATGTCCTGTTCGTCGTCGGGGCCGGCCACCTCGACCAGGGCGACGCCCGTGGCGGAGTCGTCCATGGCCTCCAGGGCGGATGCGATCGCCGGGAGCGCGCTGTCGTCGCCGAGGAGGACGTGGACGACCGCGGGGTCGGTGCTCGGCGCGTAGCCGCCGCCGGGGCCGGAGAGGGCGAGCCGGTCGCCGGGCTCCGCCGCAGCGGCCCAGGGGCCGGCGAGTCCCTCGTCGCCGTGCACGACGAAGTCGATGGCGATCGTGTGGGCGTCGAGGTCGATGGCACGCACCGTGTAGGTGCGGCGGGCCGGCCGGTCGTGCTTCGGGAGGGTCTCGCGGAGCGCCTCGAGGTCGTACGGGGGCTCGAGCCCGAGCTCTGGCTTGGCGACCAGGAGCTTCACGTACTTGTCGGTGCTCCCGAGTCGCTCCGGGTCCGCCGCCGCGATGAAGTCATCGAACGCGGGGCCGCCGAGGTGGACGCGGACCATGTGCGGCGACAGCTGTTCGGTGCGGTCGACGACGAACACGTGCTGGGTGCGGTTCTTCGAGCTCATCTGAGGAGCTTCCTCTCGGTGCTTCTGCGTCGCCTGGATTCCGTGGTTCGTGCTTGACGTGCGCGTCACTAAGGTTAGCCTTACCTCATGGACACGACCGTCATCCCGTTCTCCGAGCTGCTGCGCAAGCGCACCCGCCGCTCGCACGGCTCCGCGGCCGGGAACGACTTCATGCACGACCTGCTCGGGGGTGCGTGCGACGTCGCCGACTACGCCGCCCTGCTCGGACAGTACTCGTTCGTGTACGACGCCCTCGAGCGCGCCGCAGCCCGGATGGCCGACCACCCGGTGGCAGCGCCGTTCGTCACCGCGCAGCTCACCCGGATGCCGGCGATCCGCGCGGACCTCGAGTACCTGATCGGGCCGGACTGGTCCGAGCTGGTGTGCCCGTCGCCCGCCACCACGGCGTACGTCCGACGCCTCAACGAGGTCGCGGCCGAGTGGCCCGGCGGCTTCGTGGCGCACCACTACACGCGCTACCTCGGCGACCTCTCCGGCGGTCAGGCGATCGGCCGGGTGCTCGCCGACCAGTTCGGGTTCGACACGAACGGCGTCCTCTTCTACATCTTCGACCAGGTCGCCGACCCGACCGCGTTCCGGGACACCTACCGGGCGCAGCTCGATGCGGCGCCGTGGGACGACGACGAGCGCGAGCGGGTCATCGCCGAGGTGGAGCTGGCGTACGCGCTCAACAGCGGGCTGCTCGCCGAGCTCGACGTGGCGCGGCGCACGGACGGCGACGCGGCGCGCCGCACGGACGGCGACGTGGCGCGTCGCACGGACGGCGACGTGGCGGTGATCGCGTGACCGACGAGCAGCCGCCCTTCGACGCCGAGGCCCGGCGCGCGATCCTCCGGCACATGAACACCGACCACGCGCTCGACAACCTGGTGATCGCGCGGGCGAACGGCGCAGCGACCGCAGTGGCCGCGACCATGACCGAGATCGACGCGATCGCGGGTGTGTGGCTCGCGCAGCTCGACGACGGGGACGTGGAGCACGTCATCGTGCCGTGGACGTCCCCGCTGACCGATCGCCGGTCGGCCCGCGTGCAGATCGTCGAGGTGCACGCGGCCGCGCAGGCCCAGCTCGCCGAGCCGAGCTAGCCGCCCCCAGACCCGCCGGGAACGCGGTCGCTCCGCCACAGCAGGGGTGCTTCCGCTGGACGCCGTGTTCCCGGCGACACTCCATCAGCGGCGGATGCGCCGCGCGAGCTTCGCGATCGGCCCCGTGCGGGGCGCCCGCTCCGCAGGATCGACGACCTCCTGCTGGTAGAACTCGGCGAAGTCGGCCATCGCCGCCCGCCGTTCCGCGCGGAGGTACGCGCGCCGCTCACGGGTGAACGCCACCACGGTGGACCAGCACATCAGCACCATCACGACGCTGAACGGCAGCGCCGTGGTGATCGCGGCCGTCTTCAGTGCGTTCAGGCCGCCGGCGAGCAGCAGCGCGACGGCGACGAGCGCGGTGACGACGGCGAAGAAGACCCGGATCCAGTTCTTCGGTTCGAGCTGCCCGCCCGTCGCGATCATCCCCATCACGAGCGCGCCGGAGTCGGCCGAGGTCACGAAGAACACACCGATGAGCACGATCGCCCCGATCACGAGCGCCGGACCTGCCGGCAGTGCTCCGAGCATCTGGAAGAGGACACGCTCGACGTTCACGCTGCCGTCGGCGCCGACCAGGTCGCCGTGTCCGTGCAGCTGGTCCCAGAGCGCCGTGCCGCCCATCACCCCGAACCAGAGGAAGGTCAGGAGCGTCGGGACGAACAGCACGCCGAGCACGAACTGGCGGACGGTCCGGCCCCGGGAGATCCGCGCGATGAAGATGCCGACGAACGGCGCCCACGACATCCACCAGCCCCAGTAGAACGTGGTCCAGGCGCCCTGCCACTGCTGGCCGGCCTTGCCCGCGAACGCACTCGTGTCGAACGCGGCCCCGACGAAGCCCTGCGCGTACAGCCCGATGGACTGCACGAACTCGCCGAGCAGGAACTGGGTGGGCCCGAAGACCAGCACGACCAGGAGCAGCGCGGCCGCGAGCAGCAGGTTCGTGTTCGAGAGGTACTTCATGCCCTTGCCGACACCGCTCAGGAGCGAGCCGATCGCGATCAGCGTGACGACGGCGATGAGCACGATCTGCAGGCCGCGGGAGTCCTCGGCGATGTCCGTGTAGTCGAGCCCGGCTCCGATCTGCAGCACGCCGAGCCCGAGCGACGTGGCGACGCCGAAGAGCGTGCCGACGAGGGCCACGACGTCGATGAGGTTGCCCCACCCGCCGGTCACCCGACGGCCGAGCAGCGGCTCGAGCGCCCATCGGATCGAGACCGGCCGACCGCGCCGGTGGATCGCGTAGGCGAGGGCGAGCCCGACCACGACGTAGATCGCCCACGCGTGGAGGCCCCAGTGCAGGAACGTCTGCGTCATCGCCCGCTGCGCGAGTTCGTCGTCGCTGCCGGTGACCCCGGGTCGCGGCGACGCGAAGTGGCTGAGCGGTTCGGCCACCCCGTAGAACACCAGCCCGATGCCCATGCCCGCCGCGAAGAGCAGCGAGAGCCACGACATCGTGGAGAACTCCGGCTCCTCGTCGTCCTTGCCGAGGACGATGTCGCCGAAGCGGCTGAAGCCGATCCAGATCGCGAACAGGACGAACCCCGCGGCGACGAGTACGTAGTACCAGCCGAAGTCGCGGACGATGGTGTCCTGCACCGTCGCGAACACGGCCTCGGTGCCTTTCGGGGCGATCAGCGCCACGACGACGAAGGCCAGGACGAGGCCGGCGGCCGGCCAGAAGACCCAGCGCTCGACCGGGGGTCGCTTCCGCAGGTCGGGGACCGGGCCACCGGATGGTCCCGTGGTGTCGGATGATCCCGTCGTGCCAGCTGGTTCCGTCGTGTCGGCTGGTTCCGTCGTGTCGCTCACGTCCGCGCTCCGCCCTGCGAGGGCGGTCTGTCCCCGTACCGCGGAGTCTACGAAGGCCGCGCGCCCGCGTCCGGCCGTCCGGACGGTCGTCGTCACGTGCGCCCGCCTGCCGATACGCTGCTGGGGTCCCGGAAGCGGTGTGCCGGGCGACCCGAGAGGACGAGATGACGGCGATCGACGGATCGACGCGCTTCGGCAGCGCACGAGACGATGTCAGCGGAGCGGTCGACAGCGACCTGCGCGCGGACGTCCGCTACCTCGGGAGCCTGCTCGGGCGCGTGCTGCGCGAGAGCGGCGGCGACGAGCTCCTGCGTGACGTCGAAGCGCTGCGTGCCGCGGTCATCGAGGCGTACGAGGGATCGGACACCGACGGTGCTGCACGGGCCGAAGCGGTCGTCGCGGGGCTCTCGGCCGAGCGTGCCGAAGAGGTCGCACGGGCCTTCACCACCTACTTCCACCTGACGAACCTGGCCGAGGAGCACCACCGCGTGCGCGTCCTCCGGCTGCGGGGCGACGACGGCGGCGTCGGGGGCGACTCGTTCCCGGCCACCTACGCCGAGCTCGTGGGCGAGGTCGGCGCGGACGAAGCCGCCGCCCGGCTCGACGCCCTCCGGTTCCACCCGGTGCTCACGGCGCACCCGACCGAGGCCCGCCGCCGCGCGGTGACCACGGCCGTGCGGCGCATCACCGACCTCATCGACGAACGGGACCGCGCGAAGAACGCGACAGCCCGTGCCGAGAACGAGCGACGCCTGCTCGAGGAGATCACGAACCTCCTCCGCACCTCGCCCCTCCGCACCACCCGCCCGACCCCGCTCGACGAGGTCCGCACCGCGATGAGCGTGTTCGACCAGACGCTGTTCGAGATCGTCCCGCAGGTGTACCGCCTCCTCGACGACCGGCTCCTCGGCGAGGACGCCGGCAGCGTGCCCGTGCAGGCCCCGGCGTTCGTGCGCTTCGGCACGTGGATCGGTGGCGACCGCGACGGCAACCCGTTCGTGACGTCCGACATCACGCGGCAGGCGGCGGAGATCGCGGCGGAGCACATCCTGCTCGGTCTCGCCCGTGCCGCCACCCGCATCGGCAGCACCCTGACCCTCGACCACAGCGAGACGCCGGCCGACGCCGGGCTGACCGCGCTCGTGGCGTCGCAGGAGTCCCTCGACCCGGACATCGCCGAGCGCATCGGCATCCGGGCGCCGAACGAGACCCATCGCCGCGCACTCCTCTTCACGGCGGCGCGCATCGACGCCACCCGACGTGGCGACGCCCCGCTGGCCTACCCCGGCCCGGAGTCGCTCCTCACCGACCTCCGCACGATCCAGGCCTCGCTCGTCGCCGCCGGGGCGTCGCGCCCCGCGTACGGCGAGCTGCAGAACCTCGTCTGGCAGGTCGAGACGTTCGGCTTCCACCTCGCCGAGCTCGAGATCCGGCAGCACTCGCAGGTGCACCGGAACGCGCTCGCGGAGATCCGCGCCGGCGGCGAGCTGAGCGAGACCACCGAAGAGGTCCTCGCCGTCTTCCGCACCATCGCCGAGCTCCAGCAGCGCTACGGCGTCCGGGCCTCGAACCGCTACATCGTCTCGTTCACGCAGTCCGCTGCGGACCTGGCGAACGTGCACGAGCTGGCGGTCGCCGCGCTCGGGTCCGCCGAGGCGGCACCGGTGCTCGACGTCATCCCGCTGTTCGAGACCTTCGCCGACCTGCACGCCAGCGTCGAGATCCTCGACGAGGCCGTCCGGACCGAGGCGTTCCAGCGCCGACTCGCCGCGACCGGCCGGAAGCTCGAGGTCATGCTCGGGTACTCCGACTCGTCGAAGGACGTCGGCCCGGTGTCGGCGAACCTGGCGCTGTACGACGCCCAGGCGAAGATCGCGCAGTGGGCGAAGGTCAACGACATCGAGCTCACGCTCTTCCACGGCCGCGGCGGTTCGCTCGGTCGCGGCGGCGGTCCCGCGAACGAGGCCGTGCTCGCCCAGCCGCCGGGGTCGATCGACGGCCGGCTGAAGCTCACCGAGCAGGGCGAGGTCATCTTCGCCCAGTACGGCGACCAGGACATCGCCGCCCGGCACCTCGAGCAGATGGCCTCAGCCACGCTGTTCGCGTCCTCGCCCTCGAACGAGGCCCGCATCGAGGCCGCAGCCACCCGGTTCGCCGACCTGGCCCAGCAGCTCGACGACGTCTCCCGCGACGCCTTCTACGGGCTCGTGAAGGCGGACGGGTTCGCGCCGTGGTTCGCCCGCGTGACCCCGATGGAGGAGATCGGGTTGCTCCCGCTCGGCTCCCGCCCGGCCCGTCGTGGCCTGTCGGTGGAGTCCCTCGAGGACCTCCGCGCGATCCCGTGGGTGTTCTCGTGGACGCAGGCGCGGATCAACCTCGCCGGCTGGTACGGCCTCGGCTCCGCGCTCGAGGCGGTCGGCGACGTCGACCTGCTCCGCACCGCGTACGCCGAGTGGCCGCTGTTCGGCGCGATGATCAAGAACGTCGAGATGTCCCTGGCGAAGACCGACGAGCACATCGCCCGCCGGTACCTCGAACTGGCGGACCGGGACGACCTGGCCGCCCGCGTCCTCGACGAGATGATCCGGACGCGCGACTGGGTGCTCAAGGTCTCCGGTGGTGCCGACGTCCTCGAGGACCGGCCGGTGCTCGCCCGCGCCGTCCGGCTCCGGAGCCCCTACGTCGACGCCCTGTCGCACCTCCAGCTCCGCGCGCTGCGTGCCATCCGGACGAGCGGCAGCACCGACCCGACGGACACCGACCACCGCCTGCTCCTGCTGACGGTGAACGGCATCGCCGCCGGCCTGCAGAACACCGGCTGAGCCCCGCTCCAGGCTCGAGACGCCGCTGTGCGGACGAGACGCCCCGGTCCACGGCGGCGTTTCGGCCGGACAGCGGCGTCTCGCCGTTCGCGAGGCGCGCCGCGCCGGCCCGCGCCGCCGCCCCGCGCCGCCGCCCCGCGCCGCCGCGCCGCGCCGCCCCTGTCGAATCGATTCGGGGCGGCGTAGCGTTGCCCGGGTGACGACGGAGCGCACCCTGACCCAGGCCACCCTCCCGCCGATCGTGCCCCTGGCACTCATCGTCGGCGTGTCGCCGTTCGCGACGGACATGTACATCCCGGCGCTGCCCGCGATCGCCCGGGACCTCGCGACGAGCCCGAGTGCCGTGCAGCTCTCCCTGACGGCGTTCCTCGTCGCGTTCGCGGTCGGGCAGCTGCTCGCGGGCCCCGTCAGCGACGGCATCGGTCGTCGGCCGATGATGCTCGGCGGGACGGCCCTGTTCGCGCTCGCGTCCCTCGGCTGTGCCCTGGCGCCGGACGTCGGGACGCTCATCGCCGCCCGGGTGGTCGAGGGGCTGGCGGGTGCCGCAGCGGCGGTCGCCGGCCGGGCGATGGTCTCCGACGTGATGGCGGGCCCGCCGATGGCGAAGGTGTTCGGCACCCTGGCCGCGATCAACGCGATCGGCCCGGTCGTCGCGCCGCTGGCCGGGGGAGCGGTGCTGTCCTTCGCCACCTGGCGCGTGATGTTCGTCGTGCTCGCCGTGCTCGGTGCGGTGTTCTTCGCGATGGTCGTCCCGTACTTCCACGAGACGCTCCGCACCCGGGGCAGTGTGGGCCTCGCGGCGAACTGGCAGCGGATCCGGCAGCTCGTCGCGATCCCGCGGTTCCGGGCGTACCTGCTGACCGGGGTGCTGTCGACGATCGGCTTCTTCGCCTACATCGCGACGAGCTCGTTCGTGTTCCAGACCGAGTTCGGCTTCTCCGAAGGGCTGTACACGCTCGTCTTCGCCACGAACGCGACGATGATGATCATCACGACCCTGGTGTTCCGCCGCGTCGTGGGGCGGTTCTCCGAGGACGGGCTGCTCACCTTCGGGCTCGCCGTCGGGACGATCGGCGGGGCCGGGGTGCTCGTCGCCGCGCTGCTCGGCCTCGGGCCGGTGCCGGTCTGGTGCTCGCTGGCGGTCGTCACCGGGGCGTGGGGCTTCGTGCTGCCGGCCGCGATGACCCGCACACAGCACGTCGGCGCGGCGCACCCCGGGACGGCGGCGGCGCTGCAGGGCGGGCTGTCGTTCGGGCTCGGTGGGCTCGGGACGCCGCTCGCGGGGCTCCTCGGTGGGACTGCGCTGGCGATGGGGTCCGTGATGGTGGTGCTGATGGCCGCCGCGGTCCTCGTCCAGGCGTCGGCGACGCGCCGCACACGCTGACCGCGGCGCACACGCTGACCGCGCCGCGGATCGGAAGAAGCCGCGGCGCGCACCGAACGAAGCCACGGCGCGAACCGATAGGGTCCGTTGAGCAAGGGGCACCGACCGGAGGAGGCATCCCGCATGGACATCGTCGTACACGAGGCGCAGACGGACGCGGCGGTCCTGGAGTGCAAGGGGCGGCTGAACATGGTGTCGGCCCCGGCGTTCCGGGAGACCGTCGCCAAGGTCGTGGGGGACGGCCGGCACCGCGTCGTCGTCGAGCTCTCCGGGGTCGAGTTCATGGACTCCTCCGGACTGGGCGCGCTCGTCGGCTGCCTGAAGACCGCGCGCCAGGCCGGTGGGGACCTCCGCATCGCGGCCCCCTCGGACCAGGTCTCGATGGTCCTCAAGCTCTCGAACATCGACAAGATCCTGCGGACGTACCCCGACGGGGACGCCGCGGTCACCAACTGGGGATGAGCGGCAGCGCCGTGAGCGAGCACCGTCTCGACTTCGCGTCCCCGCCGGACGACGTCTCCGCCGTGCACGACTTCCTCGCCGGCGTGTGGGGCACGGAACCCACCGTCGGACCGGAAGACCGGATGGCCTTCGAGCTCGCGCTGATCGAGCTCGCCTCGAACGTGGTCGAGCACGCGGGCGGTGGCGCGCGGGTCGCGTGCTCGCTCGACCTCGCGGTCACGGGCGACGGTCTGGAGGCACGACTCACCGACGACGGTCGGCCCACCTCCGTCGATCCGTCGGCTGCAGCACTCCCCGACGCGTCCGCCGAGAGCGGTCGCGGTCTCGCCCTGGTCGGCATGGTCGTCGACGAACTGCGGTACGAGCGGGACGGCGACCGGAACCGGTGGACGGTCCGGCGTGGACGGGCGGCGGACGGCGCCGCGCACTGATCCGGGAGCCGGCTGCGCAATGATCCGCGAGCAGGCCGCGCACTGACGCGAGCAGTGTGACGCCCTGATCCACAATGCGCAGCCAGGAGGCCGGAACCCGCAAGACGGCTCGCCGGATTGCGGACGCGGAGGGGGATCGTGTCACGATGCGCGCGATGACAGTCGAGCCCGACCCCCGCATGAGCTTCGAGACGTCGGGCGATGACCTCGACGACGCTCGGCGCATGTACGAGGACGCCTACGAGGGCGCCGGGTTCGTCGCGCGCCGCACGGCCCGCCCGTTCTCCTACCGGTTCCGGGTGGTCGGCGACGAGTCGATGTCGTTCCGGTCGAGCCGCTTCGACGCGGCCATCCGGGGCGAGGTGGAGTCCCGCGACGAGTACGTCGTGATGTGGACCGTCGACGGCGGCGGACGGGTCGACATCGGCCGGGACGAAGTGCCGTTCGCGCCGGGGTCGCCGATGATGTTCCCGACCGGCCGTCCGTTCGCCTTCGAGCTCGCCGACGTGCGGCAGAGCCTCGTGCAGTTCGACCGGACGTACCTCGAGGGGATCGCCGCCGAGGTGCACGGCGCACAGCCCGGGCCGCTCGTGTTCGACCACGCCACCGCACCGTCGCCCGACGACGTGCGGGAGTGGCACCGGCAGGTCCAGGACGCCGCAGCGGTCGTCCTCGGCACCACGCCGGTGTCGCCGCTCGCGATGGCCGAGACGGCGCGGGCGACCGCGACGACGCTCCTCCGGACGTTCCCGCACCGGCTGCTCGCGGCCGAGGTGCACCTGCCGCAGGGCGCGACCGGTCGCGTCCGGGAGGCCGTGGAGTACATGTCCGCGTTCGCGCACACACCGATCTCGACCACGGACGTCGCCGCACACGTCGGGCTGAGCGTCCGTGGGCTGCAGCAGGCCTTCCAGCGGCAGGTCGGGTCCGCGCCGAACGCGATGCTCCGCGGGATCCGCCTGGACCGCATCCGCGAGGAACTCCGTCGCGGCACGCCCGGTGAGTTCACGGTGGCCTCCGTCGCCATGCGCTGGGGCTTCGCGCACCTCGGCCGGTTCTCGGCCGCCTACGCCTCCCGGTTCGGCGAGTACCCGCGGGACACGCTGCAGGGCTGAGTCCCGGAGCGCGGGCGCGCCCTCTACGCTCGGACCGTGAGTCGAGAACGACCGTGGGTGATCGTCCCCGGGATCTGGAACTCCGACCCTGAGCACTGGCAGTCGCGCTGGCAGGCCGAACGGGCCGGTGCCGCGGTGCGCATCGCGCCGACGTCCTGGTCCGAGCCGGACCCGGATGACTGGTCCGCCGCCATCGACCGCGCGATCGCCGCGGTGGACGCTCCGCCGGTGCTCGTCGCGCACAGTCTCGGCGTCCTGGCGGTCGCCGGGTGGCTCGGAGCGGACGACGGGCGGAACGACGACGGCCGCATCGCGGGCGCGTTCCTCGTCGCCCCGCCGGACCCGGAGGCACCGGGGTTCCCCGTCGCCGCCGCGGGCTTCGCGGTGCCCGACCGCGCGGTCGCCACGCCCACCCTGGTGGTCGTGAGCGACGACGACCCGTACTGCACGTCCGAACGTGCCGAGGAGATGGCCGGCCGGCTCGGTGCCGACGTCCGTCGGATCGGCTCGCACGGGCACGTCAACATCGCCAGCGGGGTGGGGGACTGGCCGGACGGCAGGGCGCTCCTCGAGGAGTTTTCGCGGGGCCTCTGAGGCAGATGTGACGGAAGTACATCGCGCCGCGCGACACGCCGTTCACCTTCGACGCGATATGGCAGGCGATCCCGCGACACACCGGGGATGAGCGACAGCATCCACTCCGCGATATTTATCCTTCGGAACATGGAAACGCAGTCCGGTGCACGCACCCCTCTCGTCGACCCCTTCGGTCGCGAGCTCGAGGAGTGGCTCCGTGACGCCCCGGCCACCCGAGCCCCGTACGTGTCGGACCTCGTGGTCCCGCCCGTCACCGGCCCGGTGCAGCGACCGGACGCCACCACGGCAGCCGCGCCCCTGCTCGAGCAGGCCGAGTCCGAACAGCCCGCGCCCGTCCCCTCGGACGACAGCGCCTTCCGGCGCCCCCGCGACCGTGGCCGCCACGCCTCGGTCTGCGCCCCGTCCTTCCCCGAGCCGCCCGAGCGACTCGCCCTCCGGATCGAGGAGCTCGCCGTCGAGGTGTCCGCGCAGAGCGGCCGCGCGACGATCGAGCGCATCGTGATCCTCGAGGACGAGGTCCGCCGCCGCGACGAGGACCTCGCACGGCTCGCCGCGTGGGAAGCCGTCGTCGCCGACCTCAGCGACCCGGAGATCGACGCCGCGCGTGCCTACGCCCGCTCCGTCTTCGACGACCTGCTCGCGGACGCCGCCGACGAGGCGGACCGTCGCGACCGCGCCGCCGCCCGTCGTGCTGCGGCCACCGGTGCCGTCGCCGTCGTCACATCCGCCGCGGTCGTCGAGCCCGCCCCCGCACTCGTGCTGCCTGCGGTCGCCGCGCCCGTCGTGGTCAGCGCGAACCCGGCCCTGGACGACGCCGCCGCGGACCGCGACGAGCCCGCCCGACTGGTGCCGAGCCTCCAGGCCGTGACACCGGTGTCGGCGAACACGCGACCCACCCCGCTCATCCAGCCCGTCACCGGGCCGACCGTCGTCGACCGCGACACGTTCGCGGCCGTGCTCCGTGCACACCGCGCGGAGACCGCGGGCACGCCGGTCGTGTTCCCCGAGGAGCACGCCGCCGCGCTGCCGGACGCGGTTGCCGCGCCGGTCGCACCGACCGAGTCCGCCGACGCGGTGGACGCTGCCGAGTCGGCTCGTCCCGGCTGGTGGTCCCGCGTCGTCGCCGCCGTCCTCCGGGTCCTCGGCCGCCGGTGACCTCGCGGCGCCGGCCCAGCCGGTCCCCTCGGTAGACTGTCCGGATGCCGACGCTGCGCGATCTCCAGGCCGTGATCGAGTCCCTGTGGCCGGTCGCGGGAACCGAGTCGTGGGACTCCGTCGGCCTCGTCTCGGGGAGCCCGGACGCGGTCGTCGAGCACGTCCACCTCGCCGTCGACGCCGTGCCGGACACCGCACGTGAAGCGGTCGCACTCGGTGCCGACCTGCTGTTGACCCACCACCCGCTGCTGCTCCGCGGCGTGACGACCATCGCCGAGGACACCTACAAGGGTGCGGTGCTCGCGACGCTCGTCCGTGGCGGGTGCGCACTCGTCGCCGCCCACACGAACGCCGACGTCGTCGCCACCGGGACCTCCGCGGTGCTCGCCGACCGCATCGGACTGCGCGACCAGCGCCCGCTCGACCCGGGCGACGCGCCCGACACCGGGATCGGACGCGTCGGCGTCCTGCCGGAAGCGGTGCCCCTCGGCGTCCTCGCCCGGCGCATCGTCGACGTGCTCCCGCCGACCGCCTCGGGCGTCCGCGTGTCCGGGGACTACGACCGGCCCGTCCGCACCGTGGCGCTCTGCGCCGGCGCCGGGGACTCCCTGCTCGGCAACGCCCTGGTGCGCGACGCCGACGTCTACGTCACCAGCGACCTCCGCCACCACCCCGCGTCGGAGTTCCGCGAACAGGCGCTGCTCACCGACGGACCCGCACTGATCGACACGTCGCACTGGGCCACCGAGTGGCTCTGGCTCGACGTCGCCGCGGAACAGCTCCGGCAGGCCGCCGGGGTCCGCGTGACCGTGAGCGACCTCCGGACCGACCCGTGGGACTTCGCCGTCCTGCCGAGCGCGGCCGCCCCCACCCCCACCACCGAACAAGGAGCCTGACCATGAAGGCAGCACCCGAGGACCAGGTCATCCTGCTCGACGTCCAGCGACTCGACAACGACATCACGCGCATCGCGCACCGGATCAGCTCCCTGCAGAAGGGGGACCGGCTCACCGAGCTCAGCGCCACCGCCTCCGGGCTCCGCAGCCGGCTCGCCGCGGCGACCGGTGACGTCGAGGACGCGGAGCGGGACCTCGCCCGGCTCGAGTCGGACACCGCGACAGCGCAGGCCCGCGTGACCCGCGACACGACGATGCTCGCGAACGTGTCGAGCGCGAAGGACGCCGCCGGGCTGCAGAGCGAGCTCGACTCGCTGCAGCGCCGCATCGGCGACCTCGAGACCTCCGAGCTCGAGATCATGGAGAAGCTCGACGGGCTGCGCGCCCGGGTCGGCGACATCGAGGCGGAGCTCGCCGACGTCGAGGCCGCCCGCGCCGGACTCGCCACGGAACGTGACACCGAGATCGCCCGGCTCGAGGCGGACCGCTCGTCCGCGGTGCAGAGCCGCGCCGACGTCGCCGCGAAGGTGCCGGACGACCTCCTCGCGCTGTACGAGCGTCAGCGTGCCCGGTACGGCTTCGGGGCGTCGCTGCTGCAGGGCGGCGTGTCGACCGCGTCGGGCGTGACGCTCACCGGCGCCGACCTGCAGGCGATCCGTGCGGCTGCGCCGGACGACGTCGTGCTCTGCCCGGACAGCGAGGCGGTCCTCGTCCGGACGGCCGAGTCCGGGCTGTAGCCGCGCCGCTGCGCTGCGCTGCCGCTGCGCTGCGCTGCCGCTGCGCTGCCGCGCTCCGCGCCGCGCGCGGTTCGGATGTACTTCGCACAACCAAAAGCACCCCGAACCACGGACTTCCGTGGTGCGGGGTGTTCTCGGTTGTGCGACGGCACGCGGTGCCGCGCGATGCGTGGGGTGCGAACGGGCCGGCCGTACGCCGGGTTCTGTCCCGCCTTGCAGCGGTGACGGCCATCTCTCTCGGACCGACGTTGCCGTCGGCCTCCAGCGGTCTACCCGAGGACTCGGCGAGCAGCCTCGACGTCCTCTGTCTGACCTTGCTCCGGGCGAGGTTTACCGAGCGGATCCGGTCACCCGGATCCCTGGTGGTCTCTTACACCACCGTTTCACCCTTACCGGTGTCGCCACCGGCGGTCTGCTTTCTGTGGCACTGTCTCGCGGATTGCTCCGGGTGGGTGTTACCCACCGCCCTGCTCTGTGGAGCCCGGACGTTCCTCGGCACTCCCGGGGGAGTGACGCGACCGTCTCACCGACCCGTTCGCGATCGAGAGTCTACCGCCCGCGCCGGCGCCGGCGCTCGCGCGCACCCGCCCCCCCCGCTGAGATCGCAGTTCGTGTCGGGTCCGGCGCGCCGATCCGACACGAAGTGCGATCTCAGCGCCCGGGGACGTGCCCGGGGAGGCGCCCGGGGACGCGCCCGGCGCCCGGCGCCCGCGCGGCGCCCGCGGCCCCCGCGCGGCCCGCGCGGCGCCCGGGCCCGCGCGGCCCTACTTCGAGGTGAACGCTAGGGTCGCCGCGCCGATGATGCCCGCGTTGTTGCGGAGCGTCGCGGGGATGATGTCCGCCTGCAGGTCGAGCAGCGGGAGGAACTCCTCGTACTGCTTCGAGACCCCGCCACCGACGACGAAGAGCTCCGGGGAGAGCAGCGCCTCGAGCCGCGAGTAGTACTTCTGCAGCCGCTTCGCCCAGTGCTTCCAGGTGAGGTCGTCGCGCTCCTTCGCCGCGAAGGACGCCTTCGTCTCGTAGTCGACCCCGTCGATCTCCAGGTGCCCGAGCTCCGCGTTCACGATGAGCACGCCGTCGTTGATGAGCGCCGTGCCGATGCCCGTGCCGAGCGTCGTCATGATGACGAGCCCGTCGCGGCCCTTCGCCGCGCCGAACTGCTGCTCGGCGAACCCGGCGGCGTCCGCGTCGTTGACGAAGTGGATGGAGCGGCCGAGCTCCTTCTCGAAGAGCGCCTCGGCCTCGAAGCCGATCCACTTCTTCGACACGTTGGCGGCCGACATGGTCTTGCCGTCGCGGACGATCGCGGGGAAGCAGACGCCGACCGGGACGTCGGCGGCGGGGGACAGCTCGTCGAGGATCGCCTTCGCGACCTCCACGATGTCGTGCGGCTTGCCGCCCTCGGGGGTGGCCTTCTTGATGCGCTCGGTCGTCAGTTCACCGGTCGTCGTGTCGACGATCGCGCCCTTGATGCCCGTACCGCCGATGTCGACGCCGACTGCGAGTGAGGTCATGAGGAGCGGTGCCTTTCAGGAGACGGTCAGGAGCTCGGCGCCACGTTCCGTGACGACGAGGGTCTGTTCGAACTGTGCGGTCCAGGACTTGTCACGTGTGCTGACGGTCCAGTCATCGGCCCAGATGTCGGCCTCGATGCCGCCGAGGGTGAGCATCGGTTCGATCGTGAACACCATGCCGGGTTCGATCACGGTGTCGAAGTGGGGGGCGTCGTGGTGGGGGATGATCAGCCCGGAGTGGAACGCCCGACCGACGCCGTGGCCGGTGTAGTCACGGACGACGCCGTAGCCGAAGCGCTTGGCGTAGGACTCGATGGCGCGGCCGATGACGTTCACCTGGCGGCCGGGAGCGACCGCGCGGATGCCGCGGTTCATTGCTTCCTCGGTCCGGGTGACCAGGTCGACGACCTCGGGTGCCGCCTGTCCGACGACGAACGTGCGGTTCGTGTCGCCGTGCATGCCGCTCTTGTAGGCGGTGATGTCGATGTTGACGATGTCGCCGTCCTGCAGCACGGTGTCGTCCGGGATGCCGTGGCAGATCACCTCGTTCACCGAGGAGCACAGCGACTTCGGGTACCCGCGGTAGCCGAGCGTGGAGGGGTACGCCCCGTGCGCGACGATGTACTCGTGGCCGATGCGGTCGAGCTCGTCGGTGGTGACGCCCGGCCGGATCGCGGCACCGACGGCGTCGATCGCGCGGGAGGCGATCTGCCCGGCCGCACGGATCAGCGCGACTTCGTCGGGCGAGTACGTGTCACCGAGGCCGTGCTCGTGCGGCTCCACCCGGCCGACGTACTCCGGCCGCTCGATGTCCTTCGGGACGGGCCGCTGCGGGGAGATGCGGCCGGCGGTCAGGTGTCCGTGTTCGTCCCGGGGCATGCGCTCCACTCTAGCCGCGCCGCGAGGGTACGTTTGGCGGCATGAGCGACGAGCGCATCGAGTCCCAGTGGTGGTTCAACGAGAAGACCCACGCGGTCGAGCAGGGGCCGCAGTCCCCGCAGCGTGACCGGATCGGCCCGTTCGAGACGCGGGAGGAAGCGGCCAACGCCCTCCAGCGCATCCAGGCCAACAACGAGAAGTGGGACGAGGAGGCCTAGGCGGTACCCCGGCCGGACGGGCGGTACGTGATCGGCAGGCGCCGGTCGCGACCGAAGGCCATCCCGGAGATCTTCGGTCCGATCGCGCCCTGCCGCCGCTTCCACTCCGAGCGGTCCACCAGCCGCGTGACCTCGGCGACGGTGTCCGCGTCGAACCCCGCGGCCACGATGTCGGCCGCCCCCTGCGCCTGCGTGACGTAGCGGTCCAGGATCGCGTCGAGCACCTCGTACGGCGGCAGCGTGTCCTGGTCCTCCTGCCCCTCGCGGAGTTCGGCGGACGGCGGCTTCGCGATCGAGTTCTCCGGGATCGGCTCGGTCTCGCCGCGGGCGACCGCGAGCGCGTTCCGCCACCGGGCGAGCTCCCACACCGTCGTCTTCGGGACGTCCTTGATCGGTGCGAACCCGCCGACGGAGTCCCCGTAGATCGTGGAGTACCCGACGGCGAGCTCGGTCTTGTTGCCCGTGGTGAGCACGAGGTGCCCGTCGAGGTTCGAGAGCCCCATCAGGATCAGCGCCCGCACCCGCGCCTGGATGTTCTCGGCGGCGAGGCCGGTGAGTGCCAGTTGCGCGTCGAAGGGCGCGACGAGGTCGGCGATCGGCTCGGTGCGGTACTGCAGGCCGAGCCGTGCGGCGACGTCGTCGGCGTCGGACATCGAGTGCGACGACGACCACCGCGACGGCATCGACACGCCGACGACCTGTGACGGGCCGAGTGCGTCGACTGCGATCGCGGCGCACACGGCGGAGTCGATCCCGCCGGAGAGGCCCAGGACGACCGACCGGAAGCCGTTCTTCTGCACGTAGTCGCGGGTGCCGAGCACCAGCGCGTCCCAGATCGCGGCGAGGTCGGACGGCAGGACGGCCACGTCCCGTGGGAGCGCCGGACGCTCCGCGAGCGACCCAGGCGTCGAGTTCGGGGTGTCCAGCGCGACCCGCTGCACGTGTTCGGTGACGAGGGCCTCCGAGCGGGCCGGTGCCGGGTCGACGTCCACCAGCAGCAGGTGCGTGCGGAACTGCGGTGCCCGCGCCAGGATCGTGCCCTGCTCGTCGACGACGACCGAGTCGCCGTCGAACACCAGGTCGTCCTGTCCGCCGACGATGTTGACGTAGGCGACGATCGTGTCGGACTCGGTGGCCCTGCGGGTGACGAGCGGCAGCCGGACCTCGTCCTTGTCGGCCACCCATGGTGACGCGTTCACCACGAGGAGCAGGCCGGCGTCGGCGTCGAGCACCCGGGCGACCGGGCCGCCGTCCCGCCACAGGTCCTCGCAGATGATGATCGCCACGTCGACGTCCGCGATCCGGGCGACCAGCAGGTCGGAGCCCGGGATGAACACCCGGTACTCGTCGAACACGGAGTAGTTCGGCAGGTGGTACTTCGCCGTCGTCGCCACGACGCGCCCGTGCTGCAGGATGCTCGCGCAGTTCTTCGCGATCGCGGTCGGGGCCGTGCTGACGTCGACGGCCCGCGGCTCGAACGGCCCGTCCGGGTGGCCGACGACGACGGGGACGTCGCCGAGTCCCTCGTCCGCCAGCTGCACGGCGAGCGAGGACACGGCGGCCCGTGCGGCGCGCAGGAAGGACGGACGGGACGCGAGGTCCTCGATGGGGTACCCGGAGATCGCCATCTCGCCGACGGCGACCAGGTCGGCGCCGTGTGCGGCGGCGGAGCGGACGGCGTCGAGGATCCCGGCGGCGTTCCGGTCGAAGGCGCCCACGACGGGGTTCGTCTGGGCGAGTGCCAAGCGGAGACGGGGCATGACCACTAGCCTATTGAGCACGGTCCCCGGAGGGCCGTGGTGGAACGCGGAAAGGGCGTGCATGGACAAGCAGACGGACTTCGTGCTCCGCACCATCGAAGAGCGGGGCATCAAGTTCATCCGACTCTGGTTCACGGACGTCATCGGGACCCTGAAGTCGGTGGCGATCGCCCCGGCCGAGGTCGAAGGCGCCTTCGCCGAGGGCATCGGGTTCGACGGCTCCGCGATCGAGGGACTCAGCCGCTCCTACGAAGCGGACGTGCTGGCGCACCCGGACCCCTCGACGTTCCAGATCCTCCCGTGGCGCGGTGAGATCGACCCGACCGCGCGGATGTTCTGCGACATCGCGACGCCGGACGGGCAGCCCGCCGTGGCCGACCCCCGCAACGTCCTGAAGCGCACGCTGGCCAAGGCGAGCGACCGCGGGTTCACGTTCTACACGCACCCCGAGATCGAGTTCTACCTGCTGAAGGACCGCGACTGGAAGGACGGCGGCCCGAAGCCCGTCGACCAGGCCGGCTACTTCGACAACGTCCCCGGCGGCAGCGCGCACGACTTCCGTCGCCGCGCCGTCCGGATGCTCGAGGACCTCGGCATCTCGGTGGAGTTCAGCCACCACGAAGCCGGTCCCGGCCAGAACGAGATCGACCTCCGCTACGCCGACGCGCTGACGATGGCGGACAACATCATGACGTTCCGCACCGTGGTCAAGGAAGTCGCGATCGAGCAGGGTGTCTACGCGACGTTCATGCCGAAGCCGATCTCCGGGCAGCCCGGTTCCGGCATGCACACGCACGTGTCGCTGTTCGAGGGCGACCAGAACGCCTTCTACGAGCCCGGCGGCGAGTACCAGCTCTCCCCGACGGCGAAGCACTTCATCGCCGGCCTGCTCAAGCACGCGCCGGAGATCACCGCGGTCACGAACCAGTTCGTGAACTCGTACAAGCGGCTCTGGGGTGGCGACGAGGCACCGTCCTTCGTGACGTGGGGCCACAACAACCGCTCCGCGCTCGTCCGCGTCCCGCTCTACAAGCCGAACAAGGGCCAGTCCTCGCGCGTCGAGTACCGCGGCATCGACTCCGCGGCGAACCCGTACCTCGCGTACTCGCTCATCCTCGCCGCCGGCCTCAAGGGCATCGAAGAGGGCTACGAGCTCCCCGCTGAGGCCGAGGACAACGTCTGGGGCCTCACCGACTCGGAGCGCAAGGCCCTCGGGTACGCGCAGCTCCCGGCCAGCCTCGACCACGCGCTGTCCCTGATGGAGGACTCCGAGCTCGTCGCGGAGACCCTGGGGGAGCAGGTGTTCAACTTCGTGCTCCTCAACAAGCGGCAGGAGTGGCAGCGGTACCGCGACCAGGTCACGCCGTTCGAGCTCGACACCAACCTGGGCATGCTCTAGCGCCCATGAGCAGCTCCGCGCCGGCCATGGGCAGCTCCGCGCCGGTCCCGGCCGCAGCATGACCGGCCGGACGAAGACGTCGCGGTCCGAGTTGGCTCGGCTCGGCTTCGCGGACCTCTCGGAGAGCCTGGAGCGGCTTTCCGAGCTGGAGGCCCGGTTCGGCTCCGACCTGCGGGTCACGGTGCACGAGTGGCCGGGTCTCTGGGAGTCAACAGCCGATCCCGACGGCGCACTCCGCCTGCTGGAGCGACTCATGGAGTCGCACCAGGACGCACTGCGGCCCGTCCTCGCGGACGACGCGGCGACCGAGCGCCTGGTGCGTCTGGTCGGTGCGTCCGTGGGGCTCGGTGAGTTCTTCCAGCGTCGGCCGGCCGAGCTCGCGCTGCTGCTCGACCCGGTCACGTCACCGTGGACGCAGGCCGCCTACACGGCGTCCCTGACGGAGGCCGTCGACGGTGCGACGGGGGAGCCCGCGCGGATGCGGCTCCGGGTGCGGTACCGGCGGCACCTCGCGCAGATCGCCCTCTTCGACGTCCTGAACGTCTCGCCGACCGAGGCGTTCCCGGCCGTCGCCGCCGGGCTCGCCGACCTCGCCGGCGCCGCGCTCGACGTCGCGGTCGACGTCGCCCGGCGCGAGGTCCCGTTCCCCGCCGCCGACGTCGCGGCCACCCCGCTCGCGGTGATCGCGATGGGCAAGGCGGGTGCCCGCGAACTCAACTACGTCAGCGACGTCGACGTCATCTTCGTCACCGAACCGACCGCGGATCCGACCGACGGCGACGCTGGCGGTGGAGTGGACACCGACAAGGCCGTCCGCATCTCGACCCGGATCGCGATCGCGGCGACCCACGTCATCACCGACCTCGCGGCGGAACCCGCGCTGTGGGAGGTGGACGCGAACCTCCGGCCGGAGGGCAAGGACGGTGCGCTCGTCCGGACGCTCGACTCGCACCTGGCGTACTACGAGCGCTGGGCCCGCGAGTGGGAGTTCCAGGCGCTCCTCAAGGCGCGTCCGATCGCCGGGTCGGTCGACCTCGGTGAGCGCTACGCCCTCGCGGTCGCGCCGTTCGTGTGGCGGTCCTCGAAGCGTCCGGGGTTCGTCGAGTCCGTGCAGCGGATGCGCGAGCGGGTCACGGACAACATCCCGGACGCCGAGGTCGACCGGCAGCTGAAGCTCGGCCCCGGCGGCCTCCGCGACGTCGAGTTCACGGTCCAGCTCCTGCAGCTCGTCCACGGCCAGGACGACGAGCGGGTGCGCGTGCGGTCCACGCTCGAGGCGATGGACGCCCTGACCGAGGCCGGCTACGTCGGACGCCCCGAAGCGGCACGGTTCGGACCGGACTACGCGCTCCTCCGCGTGCTCGAGCACCGGATCCAGCTCCGGCGCCTGCAGCGCACGCACCTGATGCCCTCCGACGAGGACGAACTCCGCGTGCTCGCGCGGTCGAGCGGCCTGGCCAACTCCGCATCGGCGCTCGAGACCCGGTGGCGCTCGGTGAAGCTCGAGGTCCGCGGGCTGCACGAGCGTCTGTTCTACCGCCCACTGCTGTCCGCGGTCGCAGCGTCCGACGGCGACATCGTCCTCACGAGCGAGCAGGCCAGGGACCGCCTCGGCGCGATCGGCTTCGTCGACCCGGACGGCGCCCTCAGTCACATCCGCGCGCTGACGCAGGGCACCTCCCGGCGCGCGGCGATCCAGCGCAACCTGCTCCCGGTCCTCCTCCGCTGGATGGCGGAGGGGCCGGCACCCGATCGCGCCCTCCTCGCCTTCCGCCGCCTCAGCGACACGCTGGGGGAGTCCAGCTGGTTCCTCCGGATGCTCCGGGACTCCTCGGGCGCCGCCCACAGCCTCACGACCGTGCTGTCCGAGTCGGCGTTCCTGTCCGGGCTCCTGGAGCGCTTCCCCGAGGCCGTCGCCTGGCTCGACGAACCCGAGACGCTGCTGCAGCCGCGGCCGCTCGTCTCCCTGCTCTCCGAGGTCCGGGCGACCACCGGCCGCCACGGTGACGACGTCGACGCGGCAGCGAGCCTGATCCGCTCGATCCGCCGGCGGGAGACCCTCCGGCTCGGCATGGCCGGGACGCTCGGGCGGCTCGACGTCGACCAGCTCGGCCCGGCGCTCAGCGACATCACCGAGGCGACGCTGACCGGCGCGCTGGCCCTCGCGCGGCGGGACGCCCCGCCCGGTCTGGAGTTCGGCATCATCGCGATGGGGCGCTACGGCGGCCGTGAGCTCGGCTTCGGATCCGACGCCGACGTGCTCTACGTCTACCGCGCACCCGAGGACGTGGGGGAGCGCGCGCCCCGCGCCGCGCAGGGCATCGTGCGCGAACTGAACCGGATCACCGAGGACGCGATCCACCCGCTCGACCTCGACATCGACCTCCGGCCGGAGGGCAAGAACGGCCCGGTCGTCCGCACGCTCGAGTCCTACGGCGCCTACTACGCCCGCTGGTCCCTGACGTGGGAGGCCCAGGCGCTCCTCCGGGCCCGCGGCGCGGTCGGCGACGAGGCGCTGCTGCGGGACTTCGAGCACCTCGCCGACCGGACCCGCTACCCGGCGCAGATCGCCGAGCGCGAGGTCCGCGAGGTCCGCCGGATCAAGGCACGTGTGGAGTCCGAGCGGCTGCCACGCGGCGCCGATCCCGCTCGGCACCTCAAGCTCGGGCGCGGGTCCCTCAGCGACGTCGAGTGGTTCGTGCAGCTCCTGCAGTTGCAGTACGCCCTGACGGTGCCGGCACTCCGGACCACCTCGACGCTCGACGCCCTCGACGGGGCCGTCGCGGCGGGCCTGGTCGCGCCCGAGGACGGCGAGCGCCTGGCCGCCGCCTGGCGGTTCGCGTCCCGCACCAGGAGCGCCCTGGTGCTCTGGTCCGGCAAGACCACCGACGTGCTGCCGGTCGACCGGACCCAGCTCGAGGGCGTCGCCCGGCTGATGGAGTACCCGCCCGGCTCCGCGACACGCCTCGAGGAGGACTACCTCGGCGTCACCCGTCGTGCACGTCAGGTGTTCGAGCGCGAGTTCTACGGCGTCTGACCGCCCCCGCGACACGCCCGAGATGCCGATCTCGGGATGAAGGTGACATGTCGTCGAAGGTTAATTCCTCGTGTCGCGAACCGTCCCCCGGTTCGCACGGCGCTGTACCCCTCTGTCCTGTCCCGATCGCGCCGTTACCGCACCGTTACGAACCATGCGGAGAACCGCACCGACCGTGGCTCAGCGCGTCGGCGGCATGTGCCGCAACCACAGCCTGACCAGGCGTTTCCCAGGAACGCGCACCGGGCCTCCAGGCGGTCGATCTGAGCCGATCCGCGTCGTGACGGGCATGTTGCAGTCCGCACATGTGCTGACAGCATCGGAGGGGACAGGAGTAGTGGGGCCGGAGGGGGACCACGGTGTACCCCGTAACGCAATGGAAACGCCCCCGGAAGGGGGCCACGTTGCACCGGCCGCCTCCGAGATGCATCAATGGGACCACCCGAACCGACCCCCGATTTCCCGATGAAGCGGAATCACCACCCCGAACGTTGAAGCAGGGATCGATGTTCACCTTCATTCTGCAGATCAGGCAGATGGTCGACGGGCACCCCGAGTTCTACCTGTTCACCGTGTACTCCATGGTGATCTGGTTGCTCTGGCTGCTCAAGGTCGTCCTGTCCGCCCGTTACCGCCCCTTCACCGGCACGTACACCGGGACGACGAGTGTCGTCGTCCCCGTGGTGGACGAGCCACTCGACCTCTTCCGGGACGTCATCGGCCGCATGGTCGAGCAGCGCCCCGGCGAGATCATCGTCGTCATCAACGGCGCACGCAACGAGGCCCTCGAGGAGGTCTGCGACGAGTTCGCACCGCTCGTCCGCTGGACCCACACCCCGATCCCCGGCAAGCGCAACGCCGTCAAGGTCGGCACCGAGATGTCGAACGGTGACATCACCGTCCTCGTCGACTCGGACACCGTCTGGACGCCCGGCACGCTCGAAGAGCTGCTCCGTCCGTTCGCGGACGAGTCCGTCGGTGGCGTCACCACCCGCCAGCGCATCCTCGAGCCCACCCGCTCCTGGATCACCCGCTGGGCGGACTGGCTGGAGAACTCCCGCGCGCTGTACTCGATGCCCGCGCAGAGCGTCCTCGGCCAGATCGGTTGCCTCCCCGGTCGCACCATCGCGTTCCGGCGGAACATCCTCATGCGCGTCATGGACAAGTTCATGGGCGAGAAGTTCATGGGCGTGTTCCTCGAGGTCTCCGACGACCGCACGCTGACGAACCTGACCCTCAAGGAGGGCTACCGGACCGTCTACCAGTACACGTCGCTCGTGTACACGGACGCTCCGCTCCAGGTGAAGAAGCTGTTCAAGCAGCAGCTCCGCTGGGCCCGCGGCTCGCAGTACAACACGCTGCGCATGATGCCGTGGATGCTCGGACACGCCCCGCTGCTGGCGCTCTTCTTCATCACCGACATCATCCTGCCGTTCATGCTCTTCGGCGTGATCGCCGGCTGGATCTACCGCGCGATCACCGGCCAGGGGGAGAACCTCTACCAGGGGATCCTGCACCAGTACGGCTTCTCGACGGGCTTCGTCTACGTCGCCGGCCTGATGGTCGTGTCGAGCGTGCTCAGCATGGCGATCCGGCAGATGCGGCACCTGGCGGAGAAGCCCAGCGACTTCCTGCGCCTGCCGATGTTCATCATCGTGTCGACGTTCTTCCTGATGCCGATCCGGCTCATCGGGTTCTTCCGTCTCGCCCACGCCAGCGGCTGGGGCACCCGTGCCGGTGCCTACGCCGGTGGTCCGATGGAGACCGAGCCCGCGCAGCCGCAGGCCGTCGCGACGCAGACCCCGGTCAGCCCGGTGGACCGCGCCGCGTACGCCACCGACGACGCGTACGACCAGGCCGCAGCGGACCGCGCGTTCGACGACATCTTCGGCGCGGGTGCCGGTTCCGGCTCCGGTCTGGACGTCTCGACCAACTCGACGACGACCGTCCTCGCGACCCGTCGTGAGGCGGCAGCGGCTGCGGCCGGTGCACCGGTCGCGACGGCCGCTGCGGCGACCGCTGCGGCGACCGGCAAGCCGGTCAAGGTCCGTCGCTACAACCCCTACGCGGCGATCCCGTACGTGATCGGCATCGCCATCTTCGCCCTGGAGGCTCTCGCCATTGTCTGACCTCTTCCGCTCCACCAGTACGTGGTGGGCACCCTCCAGCAAGCACGCCAAGCGCACCGCGGTCGGCACGGCCGCGATCGTCCTGGCGCTCGCACTCATCACCTGGTCCGTCTGGATCTCCCCGTCGAGCCCGGTCTCCACCGCGGTCCACCACGCCCTCGGCGTGAAGACCGCGCAGGAGAAGGCGGTCGACGCGGACGCGCTGCAGCAGAAGCTCGACGCGGCCCAGCAGCAGATCTGGAAGCTCGAGGGGCAGCTCAAGTCCTCGACGGCCCAGTCCGGCTCGCGCGGTGACCAGGTCGCGCAGCTCAAGGCGCAGATCGCGTCGTTGCAGTCGCAGCTCGGGTCCGCCAAGTCGGCCGCCGGTTCCGGCAAGAGCGGGACGGGAGGCTCGTCGGGCTCCGGCACGTCGGGTTCCGGTTCCTCGGGCTCGGGCTCGTCCGGCTCGGGTTCCGGCTCGTCCGGTTCCGGTTCCTCCGGGTCCGGCTCGGGTTCCAACGGCTCCGGGAACGGTGGCGGTGTCACCAACCCGAACACCGGTCCGTCCACGGATCCGTCCACGACCGACCCGGTCGCGGTGCCGACCAAGGCCGAGATCATGTCCCAGCCGACCCGCTGGTACGGGCTCTACACCGAGCAGTCGCCCTTCAACTGGTCCGAGTACGACCAGGTGTCGCAGAAGGTCGGCAAGGCCACGAACATGGTCGGGTTCTTCCAGGGCTTCGACCAGGACTTCAACGCCAGCGCCGTCCAGCGTTCCTGGGCCAACGGCCGGCTGCCGATGATGACCTGGGAGTCCGCCCCGGCGACGACCGGCAACGACGAGCCCTACGTGGCGGGCTACACGAACGCCGACATCATCTCGGGCAAGTTCGACGCCTACCTGACGAAGTACGCCAAGGCCCTCGCGGCCAACGGCGAGCCGATGGTGATCCGCCTCGACCACGAGATGAACGGCCAGTGGTACAACTGGTCCGAAGCCTCGAAGCAGGGCAACGCCGCCGGTTCCTACGTCGCCATGTGGAAGCACGTGCACGACGTCTTCCAGCAGAACGGTGCCAACGACTACGTGGTGTGGGACTGGTCCCCGTCGCGGATCGACAAGCTCGGCAACACGAAGTACCAGACCGTCGCGTACATGGAGAACTACTACCCGGGTGCCGAGTACGTGGACTGGGTCGGCATGAGCGGCTACTACCGCGACGCCACCGAGGCCCCCACGTTCGAGAACACCTTCGGCGCGACGCTCGCCCAGATCAGGCAGATAGCGCCGGACAAGGGCATCGTCCTCAACGAGATCGGCGCCACCGAGACCGGCGGCACCGTCTCCAACAGCCAGAAGTCGGAGTGGATCACCTCCCTCTTCGACGCCCTGGCCGAACCGGCGAACTCCGACATCATCGGCTTCGCGTACTTCAGCGAGACCGCCACCACCATCGTCGACGGTGAACGTGTCACCAACGACTGGCGGCTCACATCCCGCGCCGACAGCCTCCAGGCCTTCGTGGACGGCATCTCGCGCAACGACATCGACTACGACCTGCAGGAGGTCACCCAGTGAGTGCTCCGAAGAAGCCCCAGTCCTCGTCCACCAGCGCCGACGTCCGTCCGGCACCCGTGATCAGCGTCATCGGCACCGGCTACCTCGGCGCCACCCACGCGGCCGCCATGGCCGAGATGGGTTTCGAGACCATCGGCGTGGACGTGGACCCCGCCAAGCTCGCGGCGCTGTCCGCGGGTGAGGTCCCGTTCTACGAGCCCGGGCTGCCCGAGCTCATCACGAAGCACGTCGCGACGGGTCGGCTCCGCTTCACCGCCGACATCGCCGAGGCAGTGGCGGCCGCTGACGTCCACTTCGTCTGCGTCGGCACCCCGCAGAAGGCCGGCTCCCACGCCGCGAACCTGACCTACGTGGAGAGCGCCACCCGCGGCGTCGCCGAGAACCTCACCCACCCGGGCCTCATCGTCGGCAAGTCGACGGTGCCGGTGGGCACGGCCGCACGACTCCGTGGCATCGTCCGCGAGTTCGCGCCGGCCGGCATCAGCGCCGAGCTGATCTGGAACCCGGAGTTCCTCCGCGAGGGCAAGGCCGTCGACGACACGCTGCACCCGGACCGCCTGGTCTGGGGCGGTGCGTCCGAGGCCGCCGACGCCGTCATCCGCGAGGTCTACGCCGCCCCGATCAGCGAGGGCACCCCGGTCATCACGACCGACCTCGCCACGGCCGAGCTCGTCAAGGTGAGCGCGAACGCGTTCCTCGCGACGAAGATCTCGTTCATCAACGCGATCTCCGAGATGTGCGCGATCACCGGCGCCGACGTCACGACGCTCGCCGACGCCCTCGGGCACGACGCCCGCATCGGCCGGAAGTTCCTGAACGCCGGGCTCGGCTTCGGTGGCGGCTGCCTGCCGAAGGACATCCGCGCCCTCATGCACCGCGCGAACGAGATCGGTGCCGAGCGCGTCGTCGGCCTCATGCAGCAGGTCGACGAGATCAACATGGGCCAGCGCCAGCGGGTCATCGACATGGCGATCGAGTCCGCCGGCGGATCCGTCCTGAACCGTCGCGTGGCGGTCATCGGCGCGGCGTTCAAGCCGCTCACCGACGACGTCCGCGACTCGCCGGCGCTCAACGTCGCCGCGGCGCTGCACCTCCGCGGCGCCCAGGTCACGCTCTGGGACCCGGAGGCGATGGACACCGCGAAGCGCTCCTTCCCGACGCTGAGCTACACCACGTCGATGACGGACGCGATCGAGGGCGCCGACATCGTGCTCGTCCTCACCGAGTGGGACGACATCATCGAGGCCGACCCGGTCGCCCTCGCGAACATCGTCGGGCGTCGAGAGGTCATCGACGCCCGCAACTGCCTCCCGGTCGAGCACTGGGTCAAGGCGGGGTGGACCGTCCGTTCCCTGGGACGTCCCACTCCGGTCACGGGTGCACCCGTGAGCGTGGCGGCAGGGATGCACGACTCGTTGGCCACGAGCCGCTAGTTCCCGCAGCAGACGGGGTCCGTGCCGGGGCGGCGCGGGCCCCGTTCGTGCGTCCGGGCGCGGGTCGTTCCGCGCGTCGGCGTGGGCCCTTCCGTGCCCAGGGGTGGGTCGTTCCGCACGTAGGGGTGGGTCGTTCCGCGCGTAGGGGGTCGAATCGCGCGTAGGGGGTCGAATCGCGCGTAGGTGGTCGTTCCTTTCGACTGCCGACGCGCGTTCCCGCTTTCCAGCGCGGGTGTTGTGGGTCGGATCGTGACTGCCTGGAGGCCCGGTGCAGGTCCGGCGGACCGGCACCGGGCCTCCAGGCAGATGCGTCCACCACACACGAAGGGCCCCGCACCTGACGGTGCGGGGCCCTTCGTGTGTGCCGTGACTCAGACGCCGAAGTACAGCTCGTACTCGAACGGGTGCGGACGCTGCGCGAGCGGGAGGATCTCGTTCTCACGCTTGTAGTCGATCCAGGTCTGGATGAGGTCCTCGGTGAAGACGTTGCCCTTCACGAGGAACTCGTGGTCCGCCTCGAGCGCGTCAAGGGCCTCGTCGAGCGAACCCGGGACCTGGGGGATGCCCTTGGCCTCCTCCGGGGGGAGCTCGTAGAGGTCCTTGTCGACCGGCTCGTGCGGCTCGATGCGGTTCTGGATGCCGTCGAGGCCCGCCATGAGCTGCGCCGCGAAGGCGAGGTACGGGTTGCCCGAGGCGTCCGGCGCGCGGAACTCGATGCGCTTGGCCTTCGGGTTCGTGCCGGTGATCGGGATGCGGATCGCGGCGGAGCGGTTACCGGCCGAGTAGACCAGGTTGACCGGGGCCTCGAAGCCCTTCACCAGACGGTGGTAGGAGTTGATCGACGGGTTGGTGAAGGCGAGCAGCGCCGAGGCGTGCTTGAGGATGCCGCCGATGTACCAGCGCGCCAGGTCGGACAGGCCGCCGTAGCCGTTCTCGTCGTAGAACAGCGGCTTGCCGTCGCTCCAGAGCGACTGGTGGGTGTGCATGCCCGAGCCGTTGTCGCCGAAGAGCGGCTTCGGCATGAACGTGGCGACCTTGCCCCACTGGTCCGCGGTGTTCTTGACGATGTACTTGAACTTCAGGATGTCGTCCGCGGCGTGGACCATCGTGTCGAACTTGTAGTTGATCTCCTGCTGGCCGCCGGTGCCCACCTCGTGGTGCGAGCGCTCGAGCTCGAAGCCCGCCTCGATCAGCTTCAAGGTGATGTCGTCGCGGAGGTCGGCGGTCTTGTCGACCGGCGACACGGGGAAGTAGCCGCCCTTGTACGGGGTCTTGTTGGCGAGGTTGCCGCCCTCTTCTTCGCGACCGGTGTTCCAGGCGCCCTCTTCGGAGTCGACCGAGTAGAAGGACTTGTTCTGGGTGACCGAGTAGCGGACGTCGTCGAAGATGTAGAACTCGGCCTCGGGGGCGAAGAACGCGGTGTCCGCGATGCCCGTCGACGCGAGGTACTTCTCCGCCTTCTTGGCGACCTGGCGCGGGTCGCGGCCGTAGATCTCGCCGTTCCGCGGGTTGTAGATGTCGAAGATCATGATCAGCGTGCGCTCGGCGCGGAACTGGTCGATGTACGCCGTCGTCACGTCAGGGATGAGCTGCATGTCGGACTCGTGGATCGACGCGAAGCCGCGGATCGAGGAGCCGTCGAAGAGCTGACCGACCGAGAAGAAGTCCTCGTCGACCGTGGAAGCCGGGATGTTGAAGTGCTGCTGAACGCCCGGCAGGTCGGTGAAGCGGATGTCGAGGAACTTGACGTCCGTGTCCTTGATGAAGGCCAGGACCTCGGAGGAATCGCTGAACATGTGTGTCGATCTCCTGGGGGTTGGGTGATGTGGAGGTGCCGCGGGTGCACCCTCCGACGAGGCTATTGACCCGGGGTTTCCCGGACGTGACTGGGTTGTTTCGGGCGTGTTACGTGGTGCGCGGTCGCCTACCCTGGGGACATGGCCCGCTCCAACCCGTCCCCGTCCGCCGCTGCTCCTGGTGCGGGGGACTGGCCCGGCAAGGTCCTCGGCCTGCCGGAGTCCGGCCCGCGGTCGATGAGCGGCTTCGGGCGTCGTCTCGGCGGCCTCGCGATCGACTGGGCGCTCGCGTCCGTGATCTCGCTGGTGATCGGCACCTACGGCGCGGCGGGCAACTTCGTGACCCTCGGGATCTTCGCCGTGTTGCAGGTGGTGTTCATCGCCCTGCTGTCCGGGTCGTTCGGGCACGTGTGTGTCGGACTCCGCGTGGTGCCCGTCCGCGGGGGATACGTCGGGGTGTGGCGGCCGGCGCTCCGCACGGTGCTGCTCTGCCTCGTCATCCCGGTCCTCATCCACGCGAAGGACGGTCGGCCGCTGCACGACGCCGCCGCCGGCACGGTGCTCGTCCGGCGCTGAGGCGAGCGCGGCGCGGTGCTGCGCGCCGCCCGGCGCCCGGTGCCGCAGTGTCCAACGTCCCGGACACTGTGCGAGGCTCCGGCGCTCGCACCGTGTCCGGAAGCCCGCACACTGGTGACCCGTCGCAGCGCGAGCGCAGCGCCAGCGCCGGTGCAGCGCCGGACGCACGAACGCCCCCGACCGGAGCGGTCGGGGGCGTTCGGGAAGCGCGGATCAGCGCGGGCGACCGGCACGGACCCGCGTGGGGTCGATGCCCTTCGGGATCGCGGACGCCGGGTTCTGGGTGAGGGAGTCGAGACGGTTGGCGACCGCCAGGACCTCGTTGCGGTTGAGCGACTTCTTGAACTTGTTCATCGCACGGGGCAGCTTGTGCAGCGTCACCGCGTCCGAGCCGTCACCAACGTGCACGACGTGCACGGGGACGTTCGGGACGATGCGCTGGACCTTGCGACGCTCTTCGTCCACCTGGCGGGTGAGGTTGCCGAGCTGACCCTCGGTGATGAGCACGACGCCGGGGGTCCCGACCGCACGGTAGACAGCAGCCTGCGAGCGACCGTGCACCGCGACCGGCATCTCGCTCGAGCGCCACTGGCGACGGAGCGAGTTCGTCAGCACGGCACCGACGGCACCGGGCTGGCCCTCGATCTGCGAGTAAGCGGCACGCTCCGCGAGACGACCGAGCACGATCAGGAAGAGCAGCACACCGAGCAGGACGCCCGCGACGATCCAGAGGACGACCGCGAGCCAGTTCTGTTCCGGCAGCAGGAGTGCGAGCAGCACGCCGAGGACGACCGGGACGAGGAACGCGGCGGCGAACCACCAGATCGACGTCGGGTCGGCCCGACGGGTCATCTGGAAGACCTGGAACATCTGCTTGAGACGCCCGGGCTCCTTCGCCTTCGTGTCGGTCGTAGTGCTGCGTGCCATGGACCCAGGATACGGCCTGACGGCCCTGCCGTGGACCGTCGATGATCCGGCTGTGGGCGAACGGAGTTCTCCACAGGTCGACACGACCGGACGGGAGGCTCGCCCCGCCTCCGTCAGGCTCCTCACCATGGACACGATCACCCTCCAGAGCCACTGGACCGGACCCGACACGGGTCCCTTCGCCACCTGGGTCGCCGACCGCGCCGCAGCCGACCAGACGCACTGCGTGCGCATCGACGCGGTCGGGCGCGATCCGGCTGGCCGCCTGGCCGTGCGCACTGAAGCGCTGCACGGTGCGCGCCTCCCGGATGCGCTCGACCGGATCGGCAGCCCGACCGTCGGGGTCGCGGTGACGCTCACGGTTCCGCTGCTGCTCCTCGCGGCGGACGCCCGGTCCGGGGCTGTGGTGCTCGGGGATGCCCGGGCGGACGACGTCCTCGTCGACGACGCCGGCGTGACGGTGCTGGCGGACCACCCGCCAGGTGCCGACCCGCCCGGCACCGACCTGCCCAGCACCGACCTGCCCAGCACCGACCTGCCCGGCGCTGACTCGCCCGGCACCGACCTGCCCGGCACCGACCTGCCCGTCATCGACCCGCCCGGCACCGACCTGCCCGCCACTGACTGGAACCGCACCGACGTGCCTGGACTCGCCCGTTCGCCGTCCGTCACCGGGCCGCCGCCCGGGGAGCGCCCATCCGGCGTCGGGCGTGCGGGTCGGGCCGCGGTGCCCGCGCGTACCTCGGAGTCGCCGGGGCCGACCGCACTGCTGCACGCCGTCCGTGCGGTGTGGGAGCGCGTCGACCCACGGGAACCGTGTCGAGCGGTCGTGGACACCGCCGTCGCCGAGGCGCTGGGCGGTGGCGTCGACGAGGTCCTCCGGCTGCTCGACGTCGTCCGGGCCACCGCGCCGCCGCGGCCCGTCCGCTGGGATCCGCCGCCCGACGACTTCCTCTTCGTGGACACCGTCGACGACGCTCCCGACGACACCGGCGTGGTGCGCTGGGTCCGACGGTTCGTCGAGCGCGGGCTGACGCTGCCTGGTGGTCGCACCGTTCCGGCGCGCCGAGTCGTCGTCGGAGGGGTGGTGGCCGGTCTCGCCGCGGCGGGCGTCATCACGCTCGGCGCACCGCCCTGACCTCGCGCCCGCCCGGGCGGCCCCGGAAACGCCAACGGCCCCGGCTCCCACGAGGGGAACCGGGGCCGTCGATCCGATCAGCGGGGCAGCTGGTCCGGACGAACCGCGGGTCAGTACCCGAGGTTCGGTCCGAAGTTGCCCTCTTCCAGACGGTTCTTCACCGCGACGAGGTAGCGGGAAGCGTCCGCGCCGTCGATGATCCGGTGGTCGTAGGACAGCGCCAGGTACACGAACGAACGGATCGCGATGGCTTCCTGGCCGTCGACCTTCACGACCGCCGGACGCTTCGTCACGATGCCCGTGCCGAGGATCGCCGACTGGGGCAGGAACACGACGGGGGTGTCGAACAGTGCGCCACGCGAACCGGTGTTGGTCAGCGTGAACGTGCCGCCGGCGAGCTCGTCGGGCTTGAGCTGGTTGTTGCGGGTGCGCTCGGCGAGGTCGGCGATCGACTTCGAGAACTGCGCGAGGTCGAGCGACGCCGCGTCCTTGATCACCGGGGTGAGCAGGCCGCGCTCGGTGTCGACGGCGATCGAGACGTTCTCGGTCTCCGGGTAGACGATCTCCTCGCCTTCCACGGTCGAGTTGATCTTCGGGTGCGCCTTGAGTGCCTCCGACGCCGCGAGGGCGAAGAACGGCATGAAGGAGAGCTTCGAGCCGGTCTTCTCGAGGAACTCGGCCTTGTGCGCGTCGCGGAACTGCGCGACCTTCGTGACGTCCACCTCGACGACGCTGGTGAGCTGCGCGGTCGACGTCATCGACTGCACGGCACGCTCGGCGACGACCTTGCGGAGGCGGGTCATCTTCTCGCGGGTGCCACGGAGCGGCGAGACCTCGGCGACGAACGGGCCGGACGCGGCCGGCGTGCCCTGGGCCGAGCCACCGGCTGCCGGAGCGGCCGTGACGGCGGCGAGCACGTCCTCCTTGCGGATGCGCCCACCGACACCGGTGCCGGTGACGGTCGACAGGTCCACGCCATGCTCGTTCGCGAGCTTGCGGACGAGCGGGGTGACGTAGCCGGAGGCGGCACCGGTCTGGGTCGGGTTCGGGACCTCGGCCGACGCGGTCGGAGCGCTGGAGACCGACGCGGCCGGGGCCGGGACGGCTGCCGGGGGAGCCGGGGCCGCTGCGGGCGGCGGGACCGGGGCGGCCTGCGGGACCGGCGCGGCGGCGGGCGGCGCTGCCGGGGCGGCGGGAGCCGCGGGCTGCGTCTGACCGGCGGGTGCCGGCTCGGCCTGTGCCGGCTGCGGGGCGGGGGTCTCGGACTCCTGCTCGGTGCTCGGTGCGGCTTCGGGCTCTTCGGCGTCGGCGGCGGCCTCGTTGGAGGAGTCGGCCGAGGCGTCACCGGAGTCCGCAGCTGCGGAGTCCCCGGAGTCCGACGAACCGGAGCCGTTGCCGTCGCCGATCTTCACCAGCGCGGTGCCGACCTCGACGGTCTCGTCTTCCTGGACGAGGATCTCCTCGACCACGCCGGCGATCGGCGACGGGATCTCGGTGTCGACCTTGTCGGTCGAGACCTCGAGCAGCGGCTCGTCGACCTCGACCCGGTCACCGACGTTCTTCAGCCATCGGGTCACCGTGCCCTCGGTGACGCTCTCGCCGAGCGCCGGGAGGTTGACGGATTCGCTCATCGGGTGGACTCCTCTTCGCAGGGGTTGTGCTTGGTTGATGATGTCTGGGTCACGGTGCGGCTGCTCACAGCGCGTGCAGCGGCTTGCCCGCGAGGTGGAGGAACGCTTCGCCGAGCGCTTCGTTCTGCGTCGGGTGCGCGTGGATCAGCGGCGCGACGTCCTCGGGGTGGGCTTCCCAGTTCACGGCGAGCTGGGCTTCACCGATGAGCTCGCCGACACGGGCACCGATCATGCTGACGCCGACGACCGGGCCGTCGATGACGCGGACGACCTTGATCGAGCCGGACGTGCCGATGATGTGGCTCTTGCCGTTGCCGGCGAGGTTGTACTCGTAGGAGTCCACCTTGTCGGCGCCGTACTCGGCTTCGGCCTTGGCCTGCGAGAGGCCGACCGAGGCGACCTCGGGGTCGGAGTACGTGATCTTCGGGATGTTCTTGTCCTCGATGATCACCGGGTTGAGACCGGCGATCTCCTCGGCGACGAAGATGCCCTGCTGGAAGCCGCGGTGCGCGAGCTGCAGGCCTGGGACGATGTCGCCGACGGCGTAGACGTTCGGGAGGTTCGTGGCGAGGCGCTCGTTCGTGATGACGAAGCCGCGGTCCATGGTGACGCCGACCTCGTCGAAGCCGACGTTCTGCGTGACCGGGCCACGACCGACGGCGACCAGCAGGACGTCGCCGTCGAAGGTCTTGCCGTCCTCGAGCGTCACGACGACGCCGTTCTCGTGCTGCTCGACGCCCTGGAAGCGCACGCCGAGCGAGAACTCGATGCCGCGCTTGCGGAAGGCGCGCTCGAGCTGCTTCGACATCGACTCGTCCTCGGCGGGGATGAGGTGCGGGAGCGCTTCGACGATGGTGACCTCGGCGCCGAAGGACTTCCAGACGCTGGCGAACTCGACGCCGATGACGCCGCCGCCGAGGATGACGACCTTGTTCGGGACGTAGTCCATGCGGAGCGCGGTCTCGGAGGTGATCACGCGGCCGCCGATCTCGAGGCCCGGGAGGGACTTCGAGTAGGAGCCGGTCGCGAGCACGACGTTCTTGCCGACGATGTTCTGGTCGCCGACCTGCACGGTGTTCTGCGAGGTGAGGCGGCCCCAGCCCTCGACCACGGTGATGCCGCGGGCCTTGATGAGACCCTGGAGGCCCTTGTACTTGGAGTTGATGACGCCCTGCTGGTACTCGATGACCTTCGGGACCTCGACGCCGGCGAACTCGGCGATGACGCCGTACTTCTCGGCGTCGCGGGTGCCGTCGGCGATCTCGGCAGCGTGGAGGAGTGCCTTCGTCGGGATGCAGCCGCGGTGCAGGCAGGTCCCTCCGAGCTTGTCGCCCTCGATGAGCGCGACGCTCATCCCGAGCTCGGCCGCCCGCAGCGCTGCGGCGTACCCGCCGCTACCGCCACCGAGGACCACGACGTCGTAAGTCTGTTCCGTCACCTGGTGCAACTCCCTCGTGCATGTCGGGGCCGATCGGGCCCGCACTTGGACACCACCGACGCGGCGTCCGACGGTCGGACCGCATGGTTCCGGTCCCGTCCCGTTCGTTCCGGCGGGTGGCGCTGGAAAGGCCGCCCCGCCGGAACCAAACCTACTACTTGGACTGGAGCTCTTCTGCGAGCGCGATGAGTGTCCGGACCATGACGCCGGTGGCGCCCTTGCCGAGCCACCCGTAGCCGCCGCCCTTGTTCTCCGACGGGCCCGCGATGTCGAGGTGCGCCCACGGGATGCCCTCGCCCACGAAGCGCTGGAGGAACTTGCCCGCGAGGAGCATGCCGCCGGCGGGGTTGCCGACCGTGGCGTTCACCATGTCGGCGACCTCGCTGGCGAGTCGGGCGTCGAGTTCCTCGGGGAGCGGCATCGGCCAGATCGGCTCGGCGACGGACTCGGCGACGGCGCGGAGCTGCGCGACGAGGTCGTCGGTGCCCATCAGGCCGGTGGTGCGGTCGCCGAGGGCGACGACCTGCGCGCCGGTGAGGGTCGCGATGTCGACGACGGCGTCGGGCTGCTCGAGCGAGGCGGCGACGAGGCCGTCCCCGAGGACGAGGCGGCCCTCGGCGTCGGTGTTCGTGACCTCGACGGTCTTGCCGTTCTTCAGCGTGAGGACGTCGCCGGGGCGCGTGGCCGAACCGGACGGCATGTTCTCGGCGAGGCAGAGCCACGCGGTGACCTTGACGTCGAGTCCGAGCCGGGCGGCGGCGACGGTCGCGGCGAGGACGGTGGCGGCGCCGGTCATGTCGGTCTTCATGCCGAGCATCGAACCGGCGGGCTTCAGCGAGAGGCCGCCCGAGTCGAACGTGATGCCCTTGCCGACGAGCGCGAGGTGCTTCGACGCGGACTCCGGCGCGTACCGGACGACGACGAGCCGCGGCGGGCGGACCGACCCGACACCGACGCCGAGGATGCCGCCGAAGCCCTGCTCCTCGAGCGCGGTCTCGTCGAGGACCTCGACGGTGAGGGGGAGCCCCTCGGTGAAGCCGGACGCGACCTCGGCGACGTCGGACGGGCCGAGGTCGCCCGCGGCGGTGTTCACCAGGTCGCGGACGAGCGCGGTGGCGTCGGCGACGGCAGCCGGCCGAGCCGTGACGTCGGCGCCGGACGCGCCGGCGACGGCGGCGGACGGCGCGAGGACGGTGATCGTCTGCTCGCCGCGGGTCGGGCCGGTGGTGCCGGCGCCCTTGTGCCGGGTGAAGGCGTACGCACCGAGCGCAGCGCCCTCGAGCGCGGCGTCGACGAGCGCGGCGGAGTCGGTCGGCAGTGCGAGCACGATCGACGCGGCCTGGGGGAGCTGCCGGACGGCGCTGCCGGCGGCGGAGCGCACGGCGGCGACGTCGGACGACGAAGCCGCAGAAGACGACGAAGAAGAAGACGACGACGTCGCCGACCCGAGCCCGATCAGGGCGATGCTCGACGCCGACACGTCGGTCGCGGGGAGCCGGACGAGCTGGTCCTTCGCACCGGTCACGCCGATGGCGGCGAGGTCGAGTCCCTCGAGCGCGGTGACGGCACCGGTCGCGCCGGCGACCACGGTCGCGGGGGCGTCGCCGGCACCCGGCCGGACACCGAGCACGAGCACGTCGGCGGAGATCGAGGAGGGGGATGAACTGTCGGTGGAGAGCGTCGGTCGGACCATGCTCCAACCCTATCCACGCGGTGTTCGCTGTCGGCGTGGGCTGCGCGGCAGGTGTGGGAGAACCGCCCGCCTAGCATGGTGACGGTGAACCACCCCGAGGAGCTCTACACGTTCGACGAGTCCGCCCCGACGGTGCCGGCCGGCCTGCACCTGGTCGCCGGGCTGACCGGGTTCGCGGACGCGGGCTCCGCGGTGGCGCAGGTCACGACCTCGATCCTCGAGCGGCTCGAGACCCGTCTCGTCGCCGAGTTCGACCCCGACGTCCTGTTGGACTGGCGCGCCCGCCGCCCGGTGATCACCTTCGAGCACGACCACATCACGGACATCGAGCCGCCGCGCCTCGCGCTGCACCTGGTCCGCGACGAGATCGGTCAGCCCTTCCTCTTCCTCTCCGGGTACGAGCCGGACTTCCAGTGGAACCGCTTCGTCCGCGCCGTCACCGACCTCGCGGCGCAGCTGCAGGTCGTCGACACCACGTGGGTGCAGTCGATCCCGATGCCCGTCCCGCACACCCGCCCGATCAGCCTGACCGTGTCGGGGACCCGCGCGGACCTCGTCGAGTCGATGAGCGTCTGGAAGCCGGAGACCCAGGCGCCCGCGAACGTGCTGCACCTGGTCGAGCACCGGCTCAGCGAGCTCGACCAGCAGGTCACGGGCCTGGTGCTCCTCGTCCCGCACTACCTCTCCGACACCGAGTTCCCGGACGCCGCGGTCGCCGCGCTCTCCGGCATCTCCGCGTCCACCGGCCTGATCTTCCCGACCGATGCACTCCGTGAAGAGGGGCGCGAGTTCATCGCCCGCGTCGACGAGCAGGTGGCGGGCAACGGCGAGCTGCAGCGGCTGGTGTCCGCGCTCGAGGAGCGCCACGACACCTACATGGAGGGCAACCCGATCGCGTCGCCGCTCACGGGGGTGGACGGCGAGGTGCCGACCGCCGACGCGATCGCCGACGAACTCGAGCGCTTCCTGGCGGACCGACGCGTCGACGGCGACGCAACCGACGACTGAGACCGGACCGCGTCCGGTCCGCAACGGACGTCGCGGACACGCACCGGACCTCCAGACCGGACTGGAGGCTGTGCACACGACCGCGCGCACCTCGCGTTCTCCACAGCCCGTCCTGGCGGCGGGGCCGCGCCGATAGCCTTTCCGGGTGAACTCCCGCCGTGCCTTCGTCGTGTGGGGCGTCGCGGTCCTCGCGTACGTCCTGGCGGTCGTGCAGCGGTCCTCGCTCGGCGTCTCCGGTGTCGACGCGCAGGACCGCTTCGCGGTCTCCGCCGCCGTCCTGTCCACCCTCGCGGTCGTGCAGATCGCCGTCTACGCGGGCCTGCAGATCCCCGTCGGCATCGCCCTCGACCGGATCGGCCCGCGCCGGCTCGTGCTGCTCGGCGCGCTCCTGCTGACCGTCGGACAGGCCGTCGTCGCGGTGTCACCGACGATCGGACCTGCCATCGTCGGACGCATCCTCGTCGGGGCGGGCGACGCGATGACGTTCATCTCGGTGATCCGGCTGCTGCCGATGTGGTTCAGCGGGCGGATCCTGCCGCAGATCTCGCAGTGGACCGGCAACCTCGGCCAGATCGGCCAGATCGCCTCGGCGTTCCCGTTCGCCCTGCTGCTGCACACCGCCGGCTGGTCGGTCGCGTACTCGGTCGCCGCCGGTGCGAGTGCCGTCGGTCTCGCCCTGGCGTTCGTGTTCGTCCGGAACGGTCCGGTGCCGGTGCGCACGGACACCATCCCGCTGCCGCTCCCGCACACGTGGTCGGGCGCGTTCCACACCTTCGGGCACGCGCTCCGGCGTCCGGGGACGCAGCTCGGCTTCTGGTCGCACTACGTCACGCAGTCCTCCGGCACCGTGTTCAGCCTGCTCTGGGGTGTGCCGATGCTCCGCGGGCTCGGCTACTCCGCGACCGAAGCGGCGGGCTTCCTCACCGTGATCGTCGTCGTGGGCTTCGTCGCCGGGCCGCTCCTCGGGATCCTCTGCGCCCGGTTCCCGCTCCGCCGGTCGAACCTGGTGCTCGGCGTCGTCGTGCTGCTCGGCGTGGTGTGGACGGCGGTGCTGCTCTGGCCGGACCACCCGCCGACCTGGCTGCTCGTGCTGCTCGTCGTCGCGATGGGCATCGGCGGTCCGGGCTCGCTGATCGGGTTCGACTTCGCCCGCTCCTTCAACCCGATGGGGTCGCTGGGGTCCGCGAACGGCGTCGTGAACGTCGGCGGGTTCCTCGCGGCATTCGTGATGATGTACTGCATCGGCGTCCTGCTCGACGTCGTCTCGCGGGCGACGGGCGACACGGTCTTCGCGTGGTCGAACTTCCGGATCGCCCTCACCGTGCAGTACCTCGTCATCGGGTTCGGCGTGGCGATGCTCCTGCACGCGCGCCGCCGGACCCGTGCCCTGATGCAGGTGCAGGACGGAATACGGGTGGCCCCGCTCTGGGTTGCACTCGTTGCACGCCTACGGAAGCAGAGCGTGCAATAATGAGAGCCGGACCCGTTCGGGTTCCCCGTGTTCAGGTGCTCCTCAAGTGCGCCGGATTCAGTGGGGGACTTGACATGGGTCCTAGTGCTGCCCGGACAACGAGGACCAGCGACGCGGGGGAACTGCGGCGCGGGCCCTGGGCGGCGAGGGAAGGCCACGACCCCAGGAACGTGGCACGACGAGAGAGGTGATCGCATGGCTGCCCGGAGCACGACGATCGATCCCACGAAGGACAACGCCGACCAGGTGACGGAGGCTGACGCCACCGAGACCGACGGCACGGCTGCGCCGAAGAAGCGCGCCACCAAGACCCCCGCCAAGAAGGCGGCCCCGAAGAAGGCGGCAGCGAAGAAGCCGGCGACCAAGAAGGCCGCGGCGGACGACGACGCCGACGAAGAGACCGTCGAGCCGGTCGACGTCGACGCGACGGACGACACCGACGACGACGCCGAGGAGAAGCCGGCGACGGCTGCTGCCGAAGCGGCCAACGCGGTCGCCGCGGGCGCGCTCGTCATCTCGCAGTCGGACGACGACGAAGCACCGGTCTACTCGACCACCATCACGGGTGCGACGGCCGACCCCGTCAAGGACTACCTGAAGCAGATCGGCAAGGTCGCGCTGCTCAACGCCGAGCAGGAAGTCGAGCTCGCGATGCGCATCGAGGCCGGCCTGTTCGCCGAGGACAAGCTGCAGCACTCGACCGGCCTCTCGAAGCCCGAAGAGCGTGAGCTCCGCTGGGTCGCTCGTGACGGTCAGCGCGCGAAGTCGCACCTCCTCGGTGCGAACCTCCGCCTGGTGGTGTCGCTCGCCAAGCGCTACACGGGCCGCGGGATGCAGTTCCTCGACCTCATCCAGGAAGGCAACCTGGGCCTGATCCGTGCGGTCGAGAAGTTCGACTACACCAAGGGCTTCAAGTTCTCGACCTACGCGACCTGGTGGATCCGTCAGGCCATCACCCGCGCCATGGCCGACCAGGCCCGCACCATCCGCATCCCGGTGCACATGGTCGAGGTCATCAACAAGCTCGCTCGTGTCCAGCGGCAGATGCTGCAGGACCTCGGTCGCGAACCCACTCCGGAAGAGCTCGCCCGCGAGCTCGACATGACCCCGGAGAAGGTCGTCGAGGTGCAGAAGTACGGCCGAGAGCCGATCTCGCTGCACACCCCGCTCGGTGAAGACGGCGACTCCGAGTTCGGTGACCTCATCGAGGACACCGAAGCGGTCGTCCCGGCCGACGCGGTGGGCTTCACGATGCTGCAGAAGCAGCTCGAGAGCCTGCTCGACTCCCTGTCTGAGCGTGAAGCGGGCGTGATCCGCATGCGCTTCGGCCTCGGTGACGGTCAGCCGAAGACGCTCGACCAGATCGGTGACACGTTCGGCGTGACGCGTGAGCGCATCCGTCAGATCGAGTCCAAGACGATGGCGAAGCTCCGCCACCCGTCGCGGTCGCAGTCGCTGCGCGACTACCTCGAGTAGGCCGCCGCGGTGCGCTTCTTCATCCCGATCCTCATCGGGCGGATCCTCCGTGCCCTCGCTCGCGCGCGGGGCGGCGGGTCCGCCTACCCGGGCTACATCGTCCTGAAGCTCGTGCCGGACTTCCTCCAGCACGTGACGAAGCAGTTCCCGAACGGCGTCGTGTTCGTGCTCGGCTCGAACGGCAAGTCCACGACGACGCACATGATCTCCGAGATCGTCCGTGCGCACGGGCTCCGGGTCTTCACGAACCCCTCCGGCGCGAACCTGCCGCAGGGCATCGCGTCGGCGCTGCTGTCCGAGGTCTCGCTCGGCGGCCGGCTCAAGGCGGACATCGGCATCCTCGAGGTCGACGAGGCCTTCGCCGTCGAGCTCGCGGGCATCCTGTCGCCCTCCACGGTGACGATGCTCAACGTGCAGGTCGACCAGCTCTACCGGTTCTTCGAGACCGAGCGCGTCGCGGCCATGATGCTCGACACGGCGGCACTGTCCACCGCGAACGTCATCACGAACCACGACGACCAGTTCCTCGACGCCTACGTCGGTGTCGACGGGCAGCGCGTGCTCCGCTTCGGTGCGAGCGCCGAGATCGTCGCGGCCGCCCCGAACGGCCTGCAGAACGCGGACGACTTCGGTCGGGCCGCCGGTTCGGAGACGGCTGCGGACTCCGTGGTCATCGAGAACCGCGGCGATGCCGCCACCATCGCCTTCGACGGCGCGGACATCCCGGTGCGCCTGCCCGCCCGTGGGCTGCACTACGCGGTCGACGCCGCAGCGGCCACGGCGACGGCCAGCGCCGCGCTCGGGGCCCAGTTCCGTGCGTCCTCCGTGACCGCCGCGTTCGCGAAGATGAAGCCGGCGTACGGCCGCGGTGAGCGGCTGCCCATCGCCGGTGAGTCCGCCGAGTTCACGATGTTCAAGAACGCCGCGAGCCTCCAGCTCAACCTCGACGCGCTGCCGGACCACCCCGAACAGGTGCTCATGGCGATCGACGAGGGCACGCCGGACATCTCGTGGATCTACGACATCGACTTCTCCAAGCTCGACCACGTGGACGTCGTCTCCGGGGACAAGGCCTGGCAGATCGCGATCGCCCTCGAGCACGCCGGCGTCCGGATCGGCCGTGTGGAGCCCGACGTCGAAGCCGCGATCAAGCACATGCAGGGCCTCGGTGCGACCACCAGTGGGACGAAGAACTTCATCGTCAACTACGAGATCATGATGATCGCCCGGAAGGCCCTCGGCCACCCGGACCTGGAGAAGACCGCATGACGGCAGAACGCCTGAGGATCCTGCACGTCTACCCGCGGCAGATGGGTGTCTCGGGGGACCGCGGCAACGTGGTGGCCCTGACGCGCCGCGCGAACGCCGCCGACATCCCCACCGAGGTGCTCGAGTACGCCCCCGGCGATGAGCTCCCCACCGCCGCGGACGTCGTCGTGGTGGGCAACGGCCCGCTCAGCGCGATGCGGTCCCTCGGTGCCGACGTGGCCCGGATCGCCGCACCCCTCCGGTCGTTCGCGGCCGACGGCGTCCCGATCGTGGCCGTCGGTGGCGGGTTCGACCTCGCGACGACCGAGATCGTCCCGACCGACGGTGCGCCGCTCGCCGGCTTCGGCGTGTTCGACGCCCGAGCCGTCCGCGGAGCCGAGCGCCGGGTGAACTACTTCGTCCTCGAGACGCGGTACCCGCTGCTCCCCGGCGCGTCCAAGCGGCTCGCGGGCTTCGAGGACCACGCCACGAAGATCGAGCTCGGCGCCGGGGTGACCCCGTTCGCGGACGTCGTCTCGGGTGGCGGCAACCAGGCCGGTTCCGCGGTCGAGGGTGCGATCAGCGGGACCTCGTTCGGCACCCACACCCAGGGGCCGCTCCTGCCGCTGAACCCCGCGCTCACCGACGCGGTCCTCGCGGCCGCGACGGCACGCCTCGGCCGCGAGTACGCGCCGGACCCGGAGCGCACGGCGTCGATCGACCGGTACGCGCGCGAAGCGCGAGCCACCGTCGACCGCTACGTCGACAAGGCGTTCAAGCGCATCGCCTGAGCGCGACCACACGAACGAACGACGGGAGGCACGGTGCCAGCTGGCACCGTGCCTCCCGTTCGTTCTGGGTTGCGTCGCGTCGCGTCGGGCGCGACTACTTCGACTCGTAGAGTCGGCTGCTCTCGTCGTGCCACTCGATGGCGGTGGCGGCGAGCTTGTCCTTGAACTCCGCGCCGTGGTGGGCACAGAAGAACAGTTCACCGCTCGCCATGGTCGCTCGGATGTACGCCTGCGCGCCGCAGCTGTCGCAACGGTCAGCAGCGGTGAGCTGGTGGCTGCCGAGTTCGTCGATGGAGAGGTCCTGCACGGTCTGGGTCATTGCTGTGCTCCTCACGGATCGCAGGTGGTGCGGGTCGGCCCATCCGCACGGGGTGCGGTCGGGTCCACCCATTTCAACACGTGCTGCCTGAATACGTCGCATTGTGGGACCCCCATTTCGCTGAGCGCGGATCGGCGGCCCCCAGTGCGAGTGTCAGCGCGGGGAGTGTCGGTGGTGCTCGGTATTCTCGGGAGGTGAGCTCCGACTACTCCGCACGCCATCTCTCCGTCCTCGAAGGACTCGAGGCCGTTCGGAAGCGTCCCGGCATGTACATCGGCTCGACGGACTCCCGCGGCCTCATGCACTGCCTGTGGGAGATCATCGACAACTCCGTCGACGAAGCCCTCGCCGGCCACGGTGACGAGATCGGCGTGCGGCTGTTCCCGGACGGCTCCGTCCAGGTCACCGACACCGCGCGTGGCATCCCGGTCGACGTGGAACCGAAGACCGGCCTCACCGGGGTCGAGGTCGTGTTCACCAAGCTGCACGCCGGCGGCAAGTTCGGCTCGGGGTCGTACGCGGCCTCCGGTGGTCTGCACGGCGTCGGCGCCTCGGTCGTGAACGCGCTGTCGGAGCGCCTCGACGTCGAGGTCGACCGCGGCGGCAAGACCTACGCGATGTCCTTCCACCGCGGCGAACCCGGCACCTTCGACGACGCGAAGGGCATCGGCCCGGACGCGCCGTTCAGCCCGTTCACCTCGGGCAGCGAGCTCCGTGTCGTGGGCAAGGTCAAGAAGGGTGTCACCGGGTCTCGGATCCGCTACTGGGCCGACCGGCAGATCTTCACGAAGGACGCTGCCTTCAGCATGTCCGACCTGGTCAACCGGGCGCGCCAGACCGCGTTCCTGGTCCCCGGGCTCGGCCTGACCATCACCGACGAGCGTCCGGCCGCGATCGAAGCGGCAGCCGCCCGGGCCGAAGCCACCGGCACCGCGGTCGACACCGGTCCGGTCATCGAACGCTTCCGGTACGAAGGCGGGATCGGCGAGTTCGTCGAGCACCTCGCCCCGGACACCGCGCTGACCGACGTCTGGCGCATCCAGGGCACCGGGACCTTCACCGAGACCGTGCCGATGCTCGACGACAAGGGCCACATGGTGTCCACCGACGTCGAGCGCTCGTGCGAGGTGGACCTGGCGCTCCGCTGGGGTGGCGGCTACGAGACCGTGTTCCGCAGCTTCGTGAACATCATCGCGACGCCGAAGGGCGGCACGCACCAGGCCGGCTTCGAGAGCGGCGTGATGAAGGCCGTCCGCACCCAGGTGGAAGCGAACGCGCGCAAGCTCAAGGTCGGCCAGGACAAGCTCGACAAGGACGACGTCCTCGCCGGCATGACCGCCGTGCTGACGGTCCGGCTGCCCGAGCCGCAGTTCGAAGGCCAGACGAAGGAAGTGCTCGGCACCCCGGCGGTCCGGAAGATCGTCGACCAGGTCGTGTCCAAGCGCCTGACCGAGATCCTCACCTCGACGCAGCGCACCGAGAAGGCCCAGGCGGCGGCCCTGCTCGAGAAGGTCGTCTCCGAGATGAAGTCCCGGATCTCGGCCCGGGCCCACAAGGAGACCCAGCGCCGGAAGAACGCGCTGGAGAACTCCTCGTTGCCGACGAAGCTCGCGGACTGCCGCTCGAACGACGTCGAGGGCACGGAGCTCTTCATCGTCGAGGGGGACTCTGCGCTCGGCACCGCCAAGCTCGCCCGCAACAGCGAGTACCAGGCGCTGCTGCCGATCCGCGGCAAGATCCTGAACGTGCAGAAGGCCTCGGTCTCCGACATGCTCAGCAACGCCGAGTGCGCGTCGATCATCCAGGTCATCGGTGCCGGCTCGGGTCGCACGTTCGAACTCGACCAGGCTCGCTACGGCAAGGTCATCATCATGTCCGACGCCGACGTCGACGGCGCCCACATCCGGACGCTGCTCCTGACCCTGTTCTTCCGGTACATGCGCCCGATGATCGAGCAGGGTCGGGTCTTCGCCGCCGTGCCGCCGCTGCACCGGGTCGTCGTGGTGAACCGCGGCAAGCCGAACGACACGATCTACACCTACTCCGAGCAGGAACTGCAGACGCTCCTGAAGAAGCTCGAGAAGTCCGGCAAGAAGTACCAGGAGCCGATCCAGCGGTACAAGGGCCTCGGCGAGATGGACGCGGACCAGCTGGCGGAGACCACGATGGACCGTGCGCACCGCACACTGCGCCGGGTGAACGTCAACGACGCCGAGGGTGCCGCGAAGGTCTTCGAGCTGCTCATGGGCAACGACGTGGCCCCGCGCAAGGAGTTCATCCTGGCCGGCGACGGCCTGGACCGCGACCGCATCGACGTCTGACGCGCAGCGCCCGGCGGGCGGGCGTGCGCGCGAAGTGGTGGCGGAAAGCGACAGTGGTCGGCCGGAGACCGGCCGACCACTGTCGCTTTCGCGCACCAGAAGCGCGGCGCGGCGCGCGCCGCAGCGCGCAGCGCGCAGCGCGCAGCGCGCAGCGCGCAGCGCGCAGCGCGCAGCGCCGCGCCTACGCCTCGCCGCGCGTCCCGTCGAGCGCCGCGGCGCTGCCGCCGATCGACGCGATGACCGCCTCGAGCGGACTGCCCGAGCCGTCCCGCTTCGACAGCCAGTCGGGCAGGGTCCGTGCGGCCCCGTCGGCCCCGACTGCGTGCGGCGGCGCGATGCCCGCCCACGCCACGGTGAGCCCGTCCTCGCCCTTGAGGAACGCGTGCGCCCGGACACCCTGGGTGGCACGGCCCTTCGCCGGGTACTCCGACAACGAGGACACCTTCGCGCGCCCCGTGTCGGTCCCCGGCAGCGCCGAGGAGGACGCGGACACGGTGGCGACGACGGCGTCCTCGGAGGGGGCGACCGCGCCGAACCAGATCACTGACGCGCCGGCAGCCAGTGCGACACCGGCGACGCCACCGGCGGGGAGCCCCTGCGCGCGGACGGCCGACGCCGGGAACCGCAGCAGCTGCGCGTTCGAGGTGATGAACACGAGGTCGTCCGTCTCCGGCGACTGCGTCGCGCCGACGACCGAGTCGCCCGGCTTCAGGCCGATCGCGACGAAGTCCGGCTTGTCCGGCCAGGCTCCGGGGACGACCCGCTTCACGACGCCCTGCGCCGTGCCGATCGCGACCGAGAGATCCGAAGCGGCACTCAGGTCCACGATCGCGACCACGGACTCCGACCGGGGGATGCCGATGTAGTCGTTGATCCGGACGCCGGCGTCGAGCCGGACCGCGGCGGGCGGCACGGCGGGGACGTCGACGGGGGAGAACCGCACGATGCGCCCCGTGGAGGTCAGGGCACCGACCTGTCCGCGGACGGTGCTGATCACGGAGCCGAGGACGGCGTCGTGCTTGGAGCGCTTGGGCACCCGGACGACGTCGAGCTCGGACGACGGGATGTCGACGCGGATGATCCGCCCGGTGGTGGAGAGCAGCACGCGGCACGGTGCGTCCGCGACCTGCAGGTCCTCGGGGTTCACGACGGCCTTCTTGCCGCCGCGGACCGGTGCGTCGGCCTCGGTCAGCAGGGTGCGGCGCGGCGTGGCGAACTTGTCCGACACCTCGGTGAGCTCGAGCGCGACCTGGGCGCGGAGCCGTTCGTCGGACGCCAGCAGCTCTTCGAGGGCGGCGATGTCGGCGAGGAGCTGGTCACGCTCGCCCTCGAGTTCGAGGCGGGAGAACTTCGTCAGGCGACGGAGCCGCAGTTCGAGGATGTACTCGGCCTGCACCTCGGACAGGTCGAAGACGTCCTGCAGGCGGGAGCGTGCGGCTTCGGAGTCGTCCGAGGAACGGATGACCTCGATGACCTCGTCGATGTCGAGGATCGCGACGAGCAGGCCCTCGACGAGGTGCAGGCGCTCACGGCGACGTGCCAGCCGGTACTCGGAGCGGCGGGTGACCACCGCGAGCCGGTGCTGCACGTAGACGTCGAGCAGCTCACGCAGCCCGAGGGTCTTCGGCGACCCGCCCACGAGCGCGACGTTGTTGATCCCGAAGCCCTCTTCGAGCGGCGTGTGCTTGTACAGCTGCTCGAGCACGGCGGTGGCGTTGAAGCCGGACTTGATGCCGATCACGAGCCGCAGCCCGTGGTTCCGGTCGGTGAGGTCGTTGACGTCCGAGATGCCGACGAGCTTCTTGGACTGGACGCCGTCCTTGATCTTCTCGATCACCCGTTCCGGGCCGACGAGGTAGGGGAGCTCGGTGACGACGAGCCCGGTCTTCCGGGGCGTCAGGTTCTCGACGGAGACCTTCGACCGGGTGCGGAACGTGCCGCGGCCGGTGGCGTACGCGTCGCGCACGCCGGAGAGCCCGACGATCGTGCCGCCGGACGGCAGGTCCGGCCCCGGCACGTACTCCATCAGCTCTTCGAGGGTGGCTCGGGGGTTCATCAGCAGGTGCTTCGCCGCCTCGACCACCTCACCGAGGTTGTGCGGCGCCATGTTCGTCGCCATGCCGACCGCGATGCCCGACGCCCCGTTCACCAGGAGGTTCGGGAACGCCGCCGGCAGCACGCCCGGCTGCATGATCTGGTTGTCGTAGTTCGGGACGAAGTCGACGACGTCCTCGCCGAGCCCCTCGGTCATCGCCATCGACGGCTCGGCCAGGCGCGCCTCGGTGTACCGGGCGGCGGCGGGGCCGTCGTCGAGCGAGCCGAAGTTGCCGTGGCCGTCGACCAGCGGGACGCGCATCGTGAACGGCTGCGCCATCCGGACGAGGGCGTCGTAGATCGCACCGTCACCGTGCGGGTGCAGCTTGCCCATCACCTCACCGGTGACACGGGCACTCTTGACGTGGCCGCGATCGGGCCGGAGGCCCATCTCGGACATCTGGTACAGGATGCGGCGCTGCACCGGCTTGAGGCCGTCCCGCGCGTCCGGGAGCGCGCGCGAGTAGATGACGGAGTACGCGTACTCGAGGAAGGAGCCCTGCATCTCCTCGGAGACGTCGACGTCCTCGATGCGCTCACCGTCGGGCAGGCCGACTGCGTCCGTGCGTGCCATGGCACCTTCCTGCAGGCCCAGAACGATCCGGCCCAGCGTGATCTGGGAGACTTCTGGGGATGGCAACCAGCGTACCGACCACCCCCGACGACACCGCGAACCTCGCCGACGTGCTCCCGAGTTGCCTCGTCGCGCTCGGCGCCGCGGACGACGCGTGGGTGCGATCACACGGCCTGGAGGCACGGATCGCCCTCCGTCCCGCACGTTCCGTCGTCGTCGTCCTGGTCGACGGCCTCGGTGCGGGCTCCCTCGCAGCGCGCGCCGGGCACGCGCGGTTCCTGGCGGCCTCCCGGAAGCGCCTGCGCAGCGGGTTCCCCACGACGACGGCAGCGGCGCTCTCCACCCTGACGACCGGCCGCTCGCCCGGGACGCACGGCGTGGTCGGGTACAGCGGCTGGAACCCGGACACGGGCACGGTGATGAACCTGCTCGGCGGGTGGGACTCCGAGGTCCCGGCCGGGTGGCTCCTCGCGCCGACGCTGTTCACCGAGGCCGCCGCGCTCGGCATCGACCCCGTGGTGGTGGGCCCGGCCCGCTACCGCACGTCGGGCATGACCGCGAACGTCCTCGGCGGCGCTCGGTACGTCTCCGCCGACGCGATCGCCGAGCGCGTCGACGCGGCCCTGGCGGAGACCGCCACCGGTCGCTCGCTCGTGTACCTCTACGTCCCGGAGCTCGACTCGATCGGGCACAAGTCCGGGTGGCAGTCCGAGAAGTGGACCGGGGCGCTCGAACTCCTCGACGGCGAACTGGCCCGGCTCGACGCACGCGTGGCGCCGGACGTCGGGGTGCTGGTCACGGCCGACCACGGGATGCTCGACGTCCCGCCCGAGGCGAACATCGCGATCGACCCGGACCTGCTGGCCGACGTCGTCGGGGTCGCGGGGGACCCGCGCTGCCGCCAGCTGAGCGTCGCGCCGGGGACCGACGTCCCCGCGCTGGTCGAGGCGTGGCGCACGCGGTACGGCAAGCGGGCGTACGTCGCCAGCCGCGACGAAGCGGTCGCGGCCGGGTGGTTCGGCACGGTGTCCGACGCGGTGCTGCCCCGGATCGGGGACGTCGTCGTCGTGGCGCGGGGCTCGTGGGCGTTCAACGACGACCGGGAGCTCGACCCGCGCAAGGACCCGAAGCGGATGGTCGGGCAGCACGGTGCCCTCACCGACGACGAGGTGGGCGTGCCACTGCGGCTCGCCGGCGCCTTCGCCAACTGAACCACCCCGGTCACGCGAGGTGCGTGACCGGGGTGGTTCGAGCCTCCAGGGCCGCTCTCAGGCCATGTCGTCGTCGGGACGCGTCCCGAAGACGATCTCGTCCCAGCTCGGCATGGAGCGCCGGTTGCGCTTCTTGCGCTCCTGACGCGCCTCCGGTTCCGGAGCCGATGCCGGACGGCCGTCCAGCTGCGGTGCGGTGTCGTTCGTGTCGTCGAAGCCCTGCAGCGGGATGTCCACCACGCTGACGGAGCCGCGCGGCTCGTCGCGCTGGTCGGCGAAGGACACCGACTCGCGTTCGCCACGGCGACGCCGGAGCGCCTCGAGCAGATCGGCGGTCTCGTTGCCCGGGGCGCGTTCCTCGATCTGCGCCGTGCCGATGCGGGGGAGCGGCGGACGGAGCGGTGCGCGGTCGGTGACCTCGGGGTTGGTGACGTCCTCGTCCGGCTCGTCGACGCGGAAGGCGCCGGAGTCGAAGCGGGTGCCGTCGGTGTCCTCGGGGTCGAGCTCGACGGCGCGGAGCCGCGGTGCGAGCCCCTCGTCCTCGGTGTGCGACAGGCGGTGCGCGTCGCCGTTGTCCGGCGTCAGCGTCGACGTCTTCGGGTCGAAGTGCCACTGGGCGTCGTGCTCGACCTCGGCGGCGGTGTAGCGGACCTGCACCATCCAGCCGTTCTCGACGTGCTTCCAGCTCGACCACGCGACACCGGTGGCGTCGCCGGTGTCGAGCCGGGCGGTGATCGCCTCGCCGAAGGTGTCCGGCGTGCTGTCGTCGACGGGGGTGACGGCGACGCGGTGCGCGGCGTCGAGGATGAAGGCACGCTCAGCGAGGACGGGGCCCTCGAAGCGACGGACGTACTCGACGTCGACGTCCAGCGCGGCCGCGACGTCGGTGGCGTCGGCACCGCCCCGGATGCGCGCCTGCACGTCCTTGGGGGACACCCGCTTCTGCGGCGTGCCGTCGGGGTTCGCCTGCCGGACCTGCCCCGGCAGCGCCGAGGTGACGGGCAACCGGAACTCGCTGCCGCCGTCGGTCGCGAGCAGGAGCGCCCCGGATTCCACTCCGATGACTCTCACGTCTTGCATGGTTCCGCCTTCCGATGCGTGCGTACGGTCGTGCGTCGTACCCGGGAAGTATGCAGCGGGAGGGAGCGGAATCCGGGGAGGCGCACGGGCGTGCCGCGTGCTCGTCCGCATCGTTTCCCGGACCCCGGGAATGGACGGGCGCGGTCACGGGTTGCAGCGCCAGACGAGCCACCCGACGTTCAGTTTGCATCTGGGCGGCGCGTGTTGGATACTGTCGCCGCCGATCTCCGGCGACGACCCTCTCGATACGAGAAATGGATGGGCATGGCCACCGATTACGACGCCCCCCGGAAGACCGACGACAACTCCGATTCGGAGTCGATCGAGGCCCTCAAGGAGCGCGTGCCCGACAAGATGTCGGGGGTCGTCGATGATGATTCCGACAACCCGGGCAGCTTCGAGCTGGCCGGGCAGGACCTCAGCGACGTCGACCTGGACGTCGTCGTGCTCCCCCCGCAGGTCGACGAGTTCACCTGTGTCGAGTGCTTCCTCGTGAAGCACCGCTCACAGCTCGACCACGAGTCGAAGCTCGGCCCGGTCTGCGCGGAGTGCGCGGCGCTCTAGGGCACGCATGTGACGACGGGAGGCCCGGTGCCAGCTGGCACCGGGCCTCCCGTCATGCGTTTGCCGACCGACGTGCGGTCGGGACGGCTCAGGACCGGAGGGCCGCCGCGACCTTCTCCGGGTCGCGCACGCTGACCAGCCAGTAGGGGGTGGGGTCGGCGTCGTCGTGCACCTCGACGCGCACGACGCCCTTGACGTAGCCGCGGAAGAGCGTCCACGCACGGGCGTCGAGCTTCGGCCCGCGCTGGGTCGTCGCCTCGGCGCCGGTGAAGCCGGCGACGTCGCCCACCAGCGTCCGGGGGAGATGGGCACGGCCGGCGCGGAACTCGGTCTCCGTCACCTCGATCACGGGGGCCATCACCCACAGGAGCACCAGGACGGCGAGCTCCATGCAGACGGCGACGACGATCCCCGTCGTGATGTTGATCGGGAGGAACACGAGGAGGCTCGCGGGGATGACGAGCGCCGTCGCCAGGTACAGGCTCGGCGGCGCCCAGAGGCGTTCGCGGTACAGGGTCACGAGACCATTCGACCACGAGTCGGGGCAGGTCACGGAACGGTCACGGTCTGCACTACCCTCGACACGTGACCGAACCAGTCGACGTCCTCTGGACCGGGGAGAACGCTCCCGGCTACGCCCACCCCGGTGATGCCGGTGCCGATCTCGTCTCGACCGAGGCCTTCGTCCTCGCTCCCGGTGAGCGTCGGCTCGTCGGCACGGGGCTCTCGATCGCGCTCCCGGACGGCCACGCCGCCTTCGTCGTGCCGCGCAGCGGTCTCGCCGCGAAGCACGGCATCACCATCGTGAACGCCCCCGGCACGGTCGACGCCGGGTACCGCGGCGAGATCAAGATCGCGCTGCTGAACACCGACGCCACCGAGCCGTACGCGGTGCAGGTCGGCGACCGGATCGCGCAGATGATCGTGATGCCGGTGACCCAGGCGGTCTTCACCCGCGTCGACGCGCTCCCGGACAGCGTCCGCGGCCAGGGCGGCTTCGGATCATCGGGCTACGGTGTCACGAACGAGCAGGAAGGGACCAAGCGATGAGGATCGGGCGACGCAAGCGTGACGAGGTCGAGGTGGCCGAAGCGGTCGCCGGCGACGTCGAGGTGGCGGAGACGACCCCCGAGGTCGAGCTCGCCGACGAGGCCGACGCCGGCCTCGACGAGGTCGTGGCGGTGGCCCCGACGGACAAGTCCGCACCGGAGGACCGTGAGGACAACGGGCCGCTCGACGAGACCGAGGCGAACCCGGTCCGGCCGTACGTGGACCTCGGCGGCGTGAAGATCCTGCCGCGCGAGGGCCTGCACCTGCGGCTCGAGGTCGAGGAGGGCTCGCAGCGCGTCGTCGCCGTCGGGCTCGACTACGACGAGTCCACGCTGCAGGTCCAGCCGTTCGCAGCACCCCGCTCCACCGGGCTCTGGCACGAGATCCGCGCGCAGATCGCCGAGCAGATCGAGCGGCAGGGCGGCTCCGTGACCGAGGTCGACGGTCCGTTCGGCCCCGAGCTCCGCGCCACCGTCCCCGTCGTCGTCGACGGGGAGGGCGGCACCGGCGGTGCTCGTCCCGCGCGCTTCATCGGCGTCGACGGTCCCCGCTGGTTCCTCCGCGGCGTGATCGCGGGCAAGGCGGCGGAGGACCCGGAGTCCGCCGAGGAGATCGAGGAGCTGTTCCGCAGCGTCGTGGTCGTCCGTGGTGGCACGCCGATGCCGCCGCGCGACCTGATCCCGCTGCACATGCCGAAGTCGACGCAGTCGGCGATCTGAGGCTGGTGTGCCGGTGCCCGAGCAGGACGACGACCGTGACGATCGTGTCGCGGACGACCGCTTCGCGGACGAGCGGGAGCAGCCGCTCTCGCTGAACGCGCAGCTCCGCGACGCCGTCCGCAATGCCGGCATCGGCCAGGTGGCACCAGGGGAAGCCCCGTCGGGCAAGGCCCTCGTGACCGCGATCGGCGGTGCCCGCGGCCTCGCCGAGTCGGTCCTGCCCGGGTTCGCGTTCCTGATCGTGTACGCGGTCACGAAGGAACTCGTACCGAGCGTCGTGATCCCCGTGGTCGTCGGACTCGTGTTCGTCGTGCTCCGACTGCTGCAGCGCCAGTCGCTCGCGATGTCCTTCGCCGGCATCCTCGGCGTGGCGATCTCGGCGGGCCTCGCGCTCATCACGGGCAAGGCGGAGAGCAACTTCATCCCGGGCATCGTGATCAACCTGGTCTGCCTCCTCGGGCTCCTCGTGACCCTGGCGATCCGTCGTCCGCTCATCGGGCTCATCGTCGGGCTGCTGGCCCAGGGTGAGGACGGCGGCCCGATGGACTGGCGGGCCGACCCCGCGAAGCGCCGGGTCCTCACCGTGGCCACGTGGATGTGGGTGGGCCTCTTCGCGCTCCGCCTGGTCATCGAGATCCCGCTCTACCTCACGGCGCAGGTCGAACTCCTCGCCGGCATCAAGCTCATCACCGGCGTCCCGCTGTACGCGGCACTGCTCTGGGTGACGTGGCTCCTGGTCCGCACGGTCTTCAAGCGCGACGAGGACGACGCCCGCGCGGTGTAGAGTTATCTCGACATCAAGACATCTCCCGCCGGGCGCACCACAGCCGGCGGGTTTAGGTTTGCCTTGCTGGTGGGACGATCCGCGGCCCGCGAAGATGAGGGCAAACCGATCAGTAGGGAGGCGGCACGGTGGCTGCAGTCAATAGCTTCGGCTCGAAGGACACACTGTCGGTTGGGGGTGTCGACTACGCGATCCACCGGATCGACTCGGTCCCCGGCCACGAGAAGCTCCCGTACAGCCTCAAGGTGCTGCTCGAGAACCTCCTCCGCACCGAGGACGGCAAGAACGTCACGGCGGACCAGATCCGCTCGCTCGGCTCCTGGCGGCCCGAGGCCGACCCGGACACCGAGATCCAGTTCTCCCCGGCCCGCGTGGTCATGCAGGACTTCACCGGTGTCCCGTGCATCGTCGACCTCGCCACCATGCGCGAGGCGATGGCCGACATCGGCGGAGACCCGAACAAGATCAACCCGCTGTCGCCGGCCGAGATGGTCATCGACCACTCCGTCATCGCCGACCTCTTCGGCAGCACGGACGCGCTCCAGCGCAACACCGACCTCGAGTACGAGCGGAACGGGGAGCGCTACCAGTTCCTCCGTTGGGGCCAGACCGCGTTCGAGGACTTCAAGGTCGTCCCGCCGGGAACCGGCATCGTCCACCAGGTCAACATCGAGTACCTGGCGAAGGTCACCTACACGCGTGACTTCGACGGCGAGACCTACGCCTACCCGGACACCCTCGTCGGCACCGACTCGCACACCACCATGGTGAACGGGCTCGGCGTGCTCGGCTGGGGCGTCGGCGGCATCGAGGCCGAGGCAGCGATGCTCGGCCAGCCGGTGTCGATGCTCATCCCGAAGGTCGTCGGCTTCAAGCTCTCCGGTGAGATCCCGGCCGGCGTGACCGCGACCGACGTGGTGCTCACCATCACGCAGGAACTCCGCAAGCACGGCGTCGTCGGCAAGTTCGTCGAGTTCTACGGAGAGGGCGTCAGCGCCGTCCCGCTCGCGAACCGCGCCACCATCGGCAACATGTCGCCGGAGTTCGGCTCCACCGCCGCGATCTTCCCGGTCGACGACGTCACGCTCGACTACCTCCGCCTGACCGGCCGCGACGAAGCGCAGATCGCCCTGGTCGAGTCCTACTCCAAGGCCCAGGGTCTCTGGCACGACGCCTCCGTCGAACCGAACTACTCCGAGTACATGGAGCTCGACCTCTCCACGGTCGTCCCGTCGATCTCCGGCCCGAAGCGTCCGCAGGACCGCATCGAGCTGTCGAAGGCGAAGGACCAGTTCGAGGTCGACCTGAACAACTACACGGTGCCGTCGGCGCAGACCGACCTGGACGACGCGGTGGAGGAGACCTTCCCGGCCTCCGACCCGATCGCCGCCGGCTCGACGAACGAGGACACGAAGACGCACGACCACGTGTACGTGTCGAGCGCCCCGTCGACCGCCTCGCAGCCGACGAAGGTCCTGATGGACGGGGCCGACCCGTTCACCATCGACCACGGCGCCGTGGCGATCGCCGCGATCACCTCGTGCACGAACACGTCGAACCCGTCGGTCATGATGGCCGCCGGCATCCTCGCCCGGAACGCCGCGAACAAGGGCCTGACCGCGAAGCCGTGGGTCAAGACCACGCTCGCACCGGGCTCGAAGGTCGTCACGGACTACTACGAGAAGGCCGGCCTCACGACCTACCTCGAGCAGCTCGGCTTCTACACGGTGGGCTACGGCTGCACCACCTGCATCGGCAACTCGGGCCCGCTGCCCGAGGAGATCTCGCAGGCCGTGCAGGACAACGACCTCGCCGTCACCGCGGTGCTCTCCGGCAACCGCAACTTCGAGGGGCGCATCAACCCCGACGTGAAGATGAACTACCTGGCGTCCCCGCCCCTGGTCATCGCGTACGCCCTCGCCGGGTCGATGCACTTCGACTTCGACAAGGACGCCCTCGGCAAGGACTCGGACGGCAACGACGTCTTCCTCGCCGACATCTGGCCCGACGCGGCAGAGGTCCAGCAGGTCATCGACGAGTCCATCGACACCGAGATGTTCACCCACGAGTACGGCTCCGTGTTCGAGGGTGACGACCGGTGGAAGAACCTGCCGACCCCGACGGGCGACACCTTCGAGTGGGACGCCGAGTCGACGTACGTCCGGAAGCCCCCGTACTTCGAGGGCATGACGATGACCCCGGACGCGGTCTCGGACATCTCCGGCGCCCGTGTGCTCGCGAAGCTCGGTGACTCGGTCACGACCGACCACATCTCGCCGGCCGGTTCGATCAAGGCCGACAGCCCGGCGGGCAAGTACCTCGCCGAGCACGGCGTCGACCGCAAGGACTTCAACTCCTACGGCTCGCGTCGCGGGAACCACGAGGTCATGATCCGCGGCACGTTCGCGAACATCCGCCTGCGCAACCAGCTCCTCGACGGCGTGGAGGGCGGCTACACCCGTGACTTCACGACGCCCGACGGCGAGCAGTCGTTCATCTACGACGCCTCGCAGCACTACCAGGAGCAGGGCATCCCGCTGGTCGTCTTCGGCGGCAAGGAGTACGGCTCCGGGTCGTCGCGCGACTGGGCGGCCAAGGGCACGAACCTGCTCGGCGTGAAGGCCGTCATCACCGAGAGCTTCGAGCGCATCCACCGCTCGAACCTCATCGGCATGGGCGTCGTCCCGCTGCAGTTCCCGGTCGGCGAGTCGATCGAGTCCCTCGGGCTCGACGGCACCGAGGTCGTCTCGATCTCCGGGCTGACCGAGCTCAACGAGGGCCGGACCCCGAAGACGGTGCACGTCACCGCGACGCCGAGCGAGCACTCGCCCGAGGGCAAGCAGCCCGTCGAGTTCGACGCGGTGGTCCGCATCGACACCCCCGGTGAAGCGGACTACTACCGCAACGGCGGCATCCTGCAGTACGTGCTCCGCTCGCTCGTGTGAGCAAGGTGACCACGGTCTGATGACGCTGACCGGATCGGACTGGAGGCCCGTGGCGAACCCGCCACGGGCCTCCAGTCCGTCTGCTGGTCACGCGCATAGAGTGGGGCATTCGCAGCATGGAAGGAGCGCCCGTGAGCTTGCTCGCCAGCATCACGTCGCCGCGCGACCTGAAGCGTCTCAGTGACGCGCAGATGACGGAACTGTCCGCGGAGATCCGGCGGTTCCTCGTCGCGGAGGTCGCCAAGACCGGCGGGCACCTCGGGCCCAACCTCGGCGTCGTCGAGCTGACGCTCGCGATGCACCGGGTGTTCGACTCCCCGAACGACCCGTTCGTCTTCGACACCGGGCACCAGTCGTACGTGCACAAGCTCGTCACCGGGCGGCAGGACTTCACGCACCTGCGGGAGCGGGGCGGCATCGCCGGGTACCCGCAGCGGAGCGAGTCCGAGCACGACATCGTCGAGTCCTCGCACGCGTCCTCGTCGCTGTCCTGGGCGGACGGGATCTCCCGGGCCTTCCGGCAGACCGGCCAGTCCGGACGCACCGTCGTCGCGGTCGTCGGCGACGGCGCACTCACCGGCGGGATGACGTGGGAGGCGCTCAACAACATCTCCGACGACAACGACCGTCGCCTCGTGATCGTCGTCAACGACAACGGGCGCTCGTACGCCCCGACGATCGGCGGGATGGCCCGGTACCTCAACTCGGTGCGGACGCGCCGCGAGTACCGCGCCCTGTTCGAGAAGACGCAGGCGGTCGCCGCACGGTTCGGCGCACCCGGCCGGGCCGTCTACCGGGGGATGCGCGGCGGGATGCACGGGTTCCTGTCCCGGTTCACGAACAACGAGGCGCTGTACTCGAACCTCGACGTCAAGTACATCGGGCCGGTGAACGGCCACGACCAGCAGGCGATGGAAGCCGCGCTCCGGCAGGCCAAGGCCTACGGCGCGCCGGTCATCGTGCACGCCATCACGGAGAAGGGCCACGGCTTCGAGCCGGCGCTCCGCGACCAGGCGGACCAGTTCCACGCCGTCGGGCACATCGACCCCGAGACCGGGGAGTCGCTCGAGACCGCCTCGGGCCCGTCGTGGACCTCGGTGTTCGCGAACTCGCTGGCGGAGCTCGGCGACGAGGACCCCAGGATCGTCGCGATCACGGCTGCGATGCTCCGGCCGACCGGGCTGCACCTGTTCCAGCAGCAGCACCCCGAGCGCGTCTACGACGTCGGCATCGCGGAGCAGCATGCCGTGACCACCGCCGCCGGACTCGCCTACGGGGGACTGCACCCCGTCGTCGCGCTGTACGCCACGTTCATCAACCGGGCGTTCGACCAGGTACTGATGGACGTGGCGCTGCACCGCGCCGGCGTGACGTTCGTGCTCGACCGTGCCGGGGTCACCGGTCCCGACGGCCCCTCGCACCACGGCATGTGGGACCTCGCACTGCTGCAGGTCGTGCCGGGCATCCGGATCGCCGCGCCCCGTGACGCTCCCACGCTGCGGGAGGAGTTCCGCGAAGCCGTGGCGATCGACGACGCGCCCACCGTGCTCCGGTGGTCGAAGGGGCAGGTCGGGCCGGACATCCCCGCGCTCCGGCGCCTGTCGGACGGCGTCGACGTGCTGCACGAGTCGGACTCGTCCGACGAGGACGTGCTGATCGTGGCCGTCGGGTCCATGGTGCCCGTCGCGCTCGAGGCGGCGGCGCTGCTCGAGTCGCAGGGGATCGGCGTCACCGTCGTCGACCCGCGGTGGGTGGTGCCGATCCCGGCGTCGCTCATCGAGCTGTCGCGGTCGCACCGGCTCGTGATCACGGTCGAGGACGGCGTGCGCGTCGGCGGCGTCGGGACGCGGCTGCGGCAGGACCTGCGCGCGGCGGGCGTCGACACCGGGGTGAACGAGCTCGGGCTGCCGGACGAGTTCATCGACCACGCGACGCGCTCCCAGATCCTCACCGACGTGGGGCTCACGGCGCAGACGATCGCGCGCGACGTCATCGACCAGGTGGTGGGGACGAAGTTGCCGCAGGCGAAGCCCGCGCGGGCGCGGTCGTCCGCGGGGTCGGCGGGCGCGGGGTCGTCCGCGTCGTCGTCCGCGTCGCCGTCGTCGTCCGAGCGCTAGCGCGGTTCGGCGCCGCACAACCGAAACCGCCTCGAACCACGGACGTCCGTGGTGCGAGGCGGTTTCGGTTGTGCGACGCCAGTCCGCGCCAGCGCCGCCCGCGCCCGCGCCAGCGGCAGCGCCCGCGGCTGCGGCTGCGGCCGCGCGGGGGCTGCGGGGCGCGTCAGGACGGCGGCGGCAGAGTGGCGGCGGCGCGTGCCTCGCGGAGGACGGCCCGCGCCATCGGGCTCACGAACAGGACCCTGCCGGAGTCGAGGCCGTCGCGGCCCTCGCGGATGATGCGCACGCGGCTCGACCCCGCGTCGATGCGCTCGAACGCCACGACGATGTTCTCGGCACGGAGGGCGAAGGACGTCCGGCGGCCAATCACCGCGCCGTCCGCCCGGATCTCCATCGCGGCAGCACCCGGGACGGCGTCGATCGCGCGTCGGAGTGTGGCCGGGACCTCGGTGAGCGGGAGCGGGAGCACGACGGACGGCCCACCGGTCGTCTTCGGCGCCCACCAGTCCTGCATGGCTCGAATCTACGCCCGGACCGGAACAGGCCGCACCGCACCGCGGAACGGACACAGCACCACGGGGATCCGTGGTGCTGTGTCCGTGACCGGGTGTAGTGATCAGCGGGAGGCGGGGCCGACGATCGCCGGGTCGTGGAACGTGCCGCCGAAGACGCGTTCCGAGGCTCCGGAGCGGTCGAGGTACGGGCTGATGCCACCGGCCTGGAACGGGTAGCCCGCGCCGAGGATCAGCCCGAGGTCGATCTCCTCCACGTGCTCGACGACGCCGTCCCCGAGCATCCGGTGCAGTTCGTCCGCGAGGGCGTCCTCGAAGCGCCGCTGCATCGCGGCCGCGTCGACCGGGGAGGCATCGCGGCGCGACGGTGCGACGAGCTTCACGGCAGCGGGGTCGTACCCGGTCGCGTTGCCCTTCTTGTCGCGCGTCAGGATGTGCCCGAACTCGGCGATCTTCTTCAGCCCGTCGCCGGGGTAGAAGCGCTCCGGCCATGCGGCGTGGTGCGAGTCGAGCACGTGCGCGCCGACCGGGAGGCCGACGAGCTCGAGCAGCTCGAACGGGGACATCGGCAGCCCGAGGGGCTGTGCGCCGGCGGCGACGACGTCGAACGGGGTGCCCTCCTCGACGCCGCGCATCGCCTCGCCGAGCACGCGGGCGAGGACCCGGTTCACGACGAAGCCCGGCTGGTCGGCGGTCACGATCGCCGTCTTCTTCAGGGTCTTCGCGACGGACAGTGCCGTGGCGACGGCCTCGTCGGAGGTCTCGGCGGCACGGACGACCTCGACGAGGGGCATCACGGCGACCGGGTTGAAGAAGTGGAACCCGACGAGTCGTGACGGGTGCTCGAGCACGCTCGCCATCGCTCCCACGGACAACGACGAGGTGTTCGTCGCGAGGATCGCGTCCGGCGCGATCACCTTCTCGATGGCCGCGAGGACCGACTGCTTGACGGACATCTCCTCGAACACGGCCTCGATGACCCAGTCGGCGTCGGCGAAGGCGTCGTACGACACCGAGCCACTGACCAGTGCGGTGATGCGGTTCGCGTCGTCCGGAGACACGCGGCCCTTCTCGAGCAGCTTCGCGACCTCACCGTGGATGCGCGCGACACCGGCATCGACGCGGGCCTGGTCCACGTCGGTGATGACGACCGGGACGCCGAGCCGACGGGCGAACAGCAGCGCGAACTGCGACGCCATCAGCCCCGCGCCGAGCACGCCGACCTTCGTGATCTTCTTCCCCTCGACGCCCTCCGGTGCACCGACCGGACGCTTCGCGCGCTTCTGCACGAGGTCGAATGCGTACATCGACGCCGCGAACTGGTCGCCGGACAGCAGGTCGGCGAGTGCGTCGTCCTCACCCGCGAACCGCTCGTCGAGGGAGCCCGACTTCGCGGCCGCCACCAGGTCGAGCGCACGGAACGGCGACTTCGGGACGGTGCCGATCTTCGATGCGACCTGTGAGCGGGCGACCTTGACGACCGTGCCCCACGCGGCCTTCTCGAGCATGCCGGGCTCGTTCTTCCGGACGACCTTGGTGCGTCCGGCCACGACGCCGTCGGCCCACGCGACCGCGGACGGCAGGAACGTCACCGAGGGGATGAGTGCGTCGCCGATGCCCAGCTCGACCGCTGCCGCGCCGTCCATCAGACGGTTGTTCTTGAGCGGGTTCTCGACGATGACCCGGAGCGCCTTCTCCGGGCCGATGAGGCGGGGGAGCAGGGTCGCACCACCCCAGCCGGGGATGATGCCGAGGAAGACCTCGGGCAGCCCGATGCCCTGCGCGGCGGACGAGAACACCCGGTAGTCGCAGTGCAGCCCGATCTCGAGGCCGCCGCCGAGCGCGATCCCGTTGATGAACGCGAACGACGGGACACCCAGGTCGCTGAACTTCCGGAGCGTCGCGTGCCCGAGGGCCGCCAGGTCGTGGGCGACCTCGCGCGACGGCACGGACGCAGCCTGGGACAGGTCGGCCCCGGCGGCGAAGCAGTACTCCTTGCCGGTGACCGCGACGGCCTGGACGGTGCCGTTCGCCGCTTCGGTCCCCAGGGTGTCGAGCACCCCGGAGAGCTCGATGAGCGTGCGCGGGCCGAGGGTCGAGGGGCGCTTGTAGTCCTTGCCGTTGTCGAGCGTGATGAGCGCGAGGGTGCCGCCGGAGGGCAGCGCGACGTGCTTGACGTAGGAGTGGGTGACGACCTCGTCCTCGGAGAGCGCGAGCAGCTGGTCGTTGTCGACGAGGGTCATGGTCAGGCCGCCTTCCGAGCCGCGGACTTGCTGTACGAGGGGTTCTCCCAGATGACGGTGCCGCCCTGGCCCAGGCCGATGCACATCGTGGTGATGCCGTACTTGACGTCGGGCCGTTCGGCGAACTGCGCCGCGAGCTGGTTCATCAGGCGGACGCCACTCGAGGCCAGCGGGTGGCCGACGGCGATCGCACCGCCCCAGGCGTTGACGTTCGGGGAGTCCTGCGCGATGCCGTAGTTGTCCAGGAAGGCGAGCACCTGCACGGCGAACGCCTCGTTGATCTCGAACAGGCCGATGTCGTCGATCGACAGGCCGGCCTTCGACAGTGCCTTGTCCGTGGCGGGCACCGGGCCCACGCCCATCACCTCGGGCTCGACGCCGGCGAAGGCGAACGAGACCATGCGCATCTTCGTCGGCAGGCCGTGCTCCGCCGCGCCGGCCGACGACGCCAGAAGGCTCATCGTCGCGCCGTCGTTGAGTCCGGCGGCGTTGCCGGCGGTGACCCGTCCGTGGGGGCGGAACGGCGTCTTCAACGCGGCCAGGGCCTCCAGGGTGGTGCCGGGACGCGGCGGCTCGTCGGCCGACACGATGTCCCAGCCTGCTCCGGTGTTGACCTCGACCGGGACGACGTCCGGCTGCAGCTTGCCGGCGCCCCAGGCGGCGGCGTACCGCTGCTGGGACTGCACGGCGAAGGCGTCGGTGCGGTCCTTCGTGATCGCGGGGAAACGGTCGTGCAGGCGCTCGGCGGTGTTGCCCATCACGAGCGCGTCGGGAGCGACCATGCGCTCCGCGACGAAGCGCGGGTTCGGGTCGGCGTTGAAGCCCATCGGGTGGCGGCCCATGTGCTCGACGCCACCGGCGATGGCGATGTCGGCCGCGCCGAACGCGATCGCACCCGCGAGGGTCGTCACGCTCGTCATGGCGCCGGCGCACATCCGGTCGATGGCGTACCCGGGGACGGACTTCGGCAGGCCGGCGAGCATCCCGACGGTGCGGCCGAGGGTGAGGCCCTGGTCGCCCTGCTGGGTGGTGGCCGCCACCGCGACGTCATCGACCGCGGCACCGTCGAGCGAACTGTTCCGGTCGAGCAGGCCACGCATCGCGTGCACGGCGAGGTCGTCGGCGCGGGTCCGCCAGAACACCCCCTTCTCCCCGGCACGTCCGAACGGTGTCCGCACGCCGTCGACGAAGACGACGTCTGATGCCTTTGGCAAAGCTGGCCTCCACAGATCCACATCGATCGAGCCGGGCGATCGGTCCGCCCTGGCCCTGTGTCGGGGCGTACCCCGACGTCCCTCCCGACGCTATGCCCCGCGCCTGGGCGGCAGCACCTCGGTTGGTCGGTTCCTACGAGACCGCCGGGTCCTCCGCGGAGGAGTCCTGTGCAGCAGCGACAACGGCGGGCGCGGTGAAGGCGGATGCGATGAGGGACGCGGTCGCCTCGACCTGCCAGGGCCGGGCGTCGAGCGCGACGAGCGCCGCCGCCACGGACTCGTCCGACACGGTCGCCGGGGGCTCCCACGAGATGGTCCGGAGCGTGTCCGGCGTGAGGAGGTTCTCCAGCGGGATGTCGAGCTCCTCGGCGCGTGTCGTGACCGCGGCTCGTGCGGCCTTGTACCGACGGTCGGCGGCGGGGTTCCGGTCCGCCCACGCGCGGGGTGGCGGCAGCGTCGGCTCGCCCTTGCCCCGGAGGCGCGGCAGGTCCTCGGTGGTCCGGCCCTCGTCGACGGCGGCCCACCAGCGGTCGAGCTCGGACCGGCTGGCCCGGCCCGTGAACGCCTTCACCGCGGCGAGGTCCTTGCGGGACTCCGGAGCGGCGGCGGCAGCGGCGACGATGGCCGAGTCCGGGATGATCCGACCCGGAGCGATGTCGGTCTCCTGCGCGAAGGCGTCCCGCGCGGTCCACAGCGACCGGGCGATCGCGAGCGCACGGGTGCCGCGGAGCGCGTGCATCCCGGAGAGGCGACGCCAGGGCTCGGCACGAGCGGGCTTCGGGGCGCGGTGCAGCACGGCGTCGAACTCCTGCCGGGCGATCTCGGTCTTGCCGGCCTCGTCGAGCACGGCGGCGAGGGCGTCGCGGAGGTCCGGCAGCAGCTCGACGTCGAGCGCGGCGTAGACGAGCCAGGACTGCGGCAGCGGCCGGGTCGACCAGTCCGCCGCGGAGTGCGCCTTCGCGAGTGTGATCCCGAGGAGCTGCTCGACGACGGCGCCGAGGCCCACGCGGGGGAACCCGGCGATCCGCGCGCCGAGCTCGGTGTCGAAGATGCGGGTGGGGACGAGCCCGACCTCGCGGAGGCAGGGGAGGTCCTGCGACGCGGCGTGGAAGAGCCACTCCTCGTCGACGATCGCGTCCTGCAGCTCCTGGAACGAGCCGATCGCGATCGGGTCGAACAGGAAGGCGCCGGCGTCGCGCCGGAACACCTGGATCAGGTAGGCGCGCTGTGAGTACCGGTAGCCGCTGGCGCGCTCGGCGTCGACGGCGACGGGGCCGTGTCCGGCGGCGATCGCCGCGACGGCCTCGAGGTAGTCGTCGCGCGACTCGATCACCTTGACCGCGTCGTGCCCTTCTTCGAACGGAACAGTCAGGGCATCAGTCACGGGCGAGCCTCCTCGGGCCGAGGAGCGTCACACCGTCCGACGACGGCGGCAGTCCTGCGAGCATGGCGACGATCTCCTCCCACGCCTCGACGTGCGCGACGAGGTCGGCGGCGCCGAGACCGGCGCCGTCCAGGTCGACGACGCGCGGCGTCCACGACGCCCGGAGCTCCAGCTGTGCGCCGTCGCCCTGGGCGGCGAGTTCGCCGTAGCCGCGGGAGATGATCTTGGTTGCGGTGCCCGAAGCGTGGTCGTACTCGGCGCCGTGCGCGTCGAGCGCGTCCACGAGCCAGCTCCACGTGACGTCGGCGACGAACTCGTCGACCCCGATCTCGGGTTCGAGCGGCGCCTGCGCGAAGGTCACGATGCGGAACGCCCCGTGCCAGCCCTCGGGCTCGGCGGGGTCGTACAGGGCGATGAACCGGCCGGTCCCCAGGTCCGAGTCGACCCCGTGCTCCACACCCGACACGTCCGCCGCGAGGGCGATCGAGAAGGGTGCCATGCGGCTCGGGGACGGGATCTCGGTGACCGTCGTCTCGGCGCGGGTCCCGCCCGCCGCGACGAACGCGCGGAGCTGCGCGAAGGCGTCGGGCTCTCGGGTTTCGGACACGAATGCAGACTAGGCTCCGGACCATGTCCCGTTCCGCGCGACCCGCCGGTGAGCCGGTGCAGGACACCGCACGCTCCGCCGGACTCGTCGCCCTCGGCACCGGGATCGCGGCCGCCGCGGTCGGCACCGCGGTGATCGGTGGCTTCGTCGCCGCGATCGCCCGGATGGTCGTCACACCGGACCGCAAGCGCACCGAGCGCGTCCCGATCGTCGCCGTCGACACCGGCCGCGGCACGGTCACGCTCGAGCGGTCGCCGGACACCGAGCTGCAGGGCCGCTACAGCCTCTGGTTCGGCAGCGGCACGGGCCACATGCGCGTCGGCGACGTGATCGGCACCACCGCGACGACCGTCACGCGACGCATCATCGCGGTCGACGCCGGCGACCCGACGAACGCCCGCCGTGGCCGTTGGGGTGGCTGGTTCTACCTGACGCCCGGCGAACTCGACGTCCCGGTCGAGGACGTCGACGTCCCGACCCCGAACGGTCCGGCACCCGCGTGGGTCGTCCGCGCCGACGACCCGGCAGCCCCGTGGGCCGTCCTCGTCCACGGCCGCGGCGTCACCCGGGCGGAGACCATCCGCGCCGTCCCGGTGTTCCGTGCCGCCGGCTACTCCGTGCTCCTCGCCTCGTGGCGGAACGACGGCGTCGCACCGAAGAGCGTCGATGGCCGCTACGGGCTCGGCTCGACCGAGTGGGAAGACGTGGACGCCGCACTCCGCTGGGTCGACGGCCAGGGCGCGACGAGCGTCGTGCTGATGGGCTGGTCGATGGGCGGCGCGGTGGTGCTGCAGACGCTGCTGCGCTCGGCCTCGGCCCGCCTCGTCGACGGCGTGGTGCTGGAGTCGCCCGTGGTCGACTGGCACGCGGTGCTGAAGTCCCAGGGGCAGGCGCTGAAGCTGCCGAAGATCGTCCGGAAGGTCGCCCAGCGCGTCCTCCGCACCCCGGTGCTCCACCGGTTCGCCGGCCTGCACCGGCCCGTCGACCTCCGCGAGCTCGACATGGTCGCCCGCGCCGACGAGCTCGACGTGCCGATCCTGCTCCTGCACAGCGACGACGACGGGTTCGTCCCGTCCGCCGCGTCGCACGACCTGGCGGCCGCCCGCCCGGACCTCGTCCGGCTCGAGGTCGCGCACGGCGCCCGCCACACCAAGCTCTGGAACCACGACGCCGACTGGTTCGACGCCCGGATCCTCGCGTGGCTCACCGAGGTGGTCCGGCCGCAGGACCGGGCCGGGGCCCGGTAGTCCACCACACGACCGACGGGAGGCCCGGTGCCAGCTGGCACCGGGCCTCCCGTCGATCTGCCGGTGCGTCTACCGCACCGCCACCAGCGCGTGCACCTGTCGCTGCACGCGACCGAGCATGCCGACCATTCCGCGGATCCGCAGGGGGCTGACCGCCTCGGACAGGCCGAGCGTCAGCGGGTAGTCGGACGGCACCGCGAGCACCTGGTCGGCGGTCAGACCGGAGAGGCCCTGCGCCAGGATCGAGGCGAAGCCGCGGGTGGTCGGCGCCTCGCGCGGGGCCGTTGCGTGCATCCGGACCACGTCCGGGGCGTCGCCGTCCGCGCCGAGCGTCACCGTGATGAAGACGGGGGACTGGCACTCCTCGACGCGTTCGAGTTCGTCCTCGTGTCCACGGAGCCGCTCCGGCAGCGCCGGGAGCTCGTTCGAGAACTCGAGGAGCAGCTGCAAGCGGTCGGCCTGGGACAGCTCGAGGAAGTCGTCGCGGATCTCCGCGAGGGCTCGGGGGAGGGTCGTCGCGTCGTGCTGGGAGGTCGTGTCGCTCATCGGTTCGGCAGCGTACCCGGCTCTGATCCCTGCACGATGGGGACGCGGACGGCGCTGCCCCACTCGGTCCAGGAGCCGTCGTAGTTCCGCACGTTCTCGTAGCCGAGCAGGTGCTGGAGCACGAACCAGGTGTGGCTCGACCGCTCGCCGATGCGGCAGTAGGCGATGACCTCGTCCGCGTCACCGATGCCGGCGCCGTCCCGGTACACGGCGTCGAGTTCCGCGCGGGACTTGAAGGTGCCGTCGGGGGCGGCCGCCGTCGCCCACGGGATGTTCACCGCGGTCGGGATGTGGCCGCCGCGGAGGGCGCCCTCTTCCGGGTAGTCCGGCGCCGTCGTGCGGTCGCCGCTGTACTCCGGGGCGCTCCGCACGTCGATGAGGGGCTTGCCGAGGTGGTCGAGCACGTCCTCCTTGAAGGCGCGGACGAGGGTGTCGGTGCGCTCGACGACCGGGTACTCGACCGGGGTGACCTCGGTGCGGTCGGTCGTCAGGGCGCGGTCCTCGGCGATCCACTTCGCGCGGCCGCCGTCGAGGAGCCGGACGTCCTCGTGACCGAAGAGCGTGAAGACCCAGAGGGCGTACGCGGCCCACCAGTTGTTCTTGTCGCCGTAGATCACGACGGTGGTGTCGCGGCCGATGCCCTTGCCGCCGACCAGGGCGGCGAAGGCCTCCCCGTCGATGTAGTCGCGCTGCACCGGGTCGTTGAGGTCCGTGTGCCAGTCGATCTTCACGGCGCCGGGGATGTGTCCGGTCTCGTAGAGGAGGACGTCCTCGTCGGACTCGACGACCACGAGGTCGCTCGCCCCGCTGCCAGCTCCGGCTCGTGCGGCGTCCAGCTGTTCCTGCAGCCACTCGGTCGAGACGAGTCGCTCGGGGTGGGCGTAGGCGCGGAACTTGTCGGACGGGTCGACCGGTGCGGTCATCGAGGTGCCTCCTTGTGGGTCGTGGCGCCGGACTAGGATCGGTGCTCGGCGTCGGGAGCAACGGTACGCGGACGTACCGTCTGCCCGATGCAACGTGACACCCCACGACACGCTTCCCGGAAGGCGGCCCCTTGCCCCAGCACCTCGTCGACCGCGACCCGCAGGTTTCCCCCCAGCAGATGGCCGCGTCGCTGGTGCCGCCGCCCCAGTTCACCGAGGCGTCCTTCGACTCGTACCGGCCGGACGCGGACTACCCGTCCCAGGCCGCGGTGCGCGACGCGGTGTCGGCGTTCGTGGCGACGCGGCCGGAGCCCGTGAAGCGCGGGCTGTTCGGACGGAAGCGTTCGGCCGGTGCCGCGGCGGGGTCGTCCGCCTCCGCCGGGAAGTCCGGCGTCTACCTGGACGGCGGGTTCGGCGTCGGCAAGACCCACCTGCTCGCCGCGGCGTACCACGCGGAGCCCGGGCGCAAGACCTTCGGCACGTTCATCGAGTACACCGCGCTCGTCGGGGCGCTCGGGTTCCAGGGGACCGTCGACCTGCTCCGCGGGACCGCCCTGGTCTGCATCGACGAGTTCGAGCTGGACGACCCGGGCGACACGATGATGATGACGCGGCTCATCAAGGAGCTCAGCGACACGGGCACCCGGTTCGCCGCCACGTCGAACACCCCGCCGGGGGCCCTCGGCGAAGGGCGCTTCGCGGCGCAGGACTTCCTCCGCGAGATCCAGGCGATGTCCGACCGGTTCGAGACCATGCGGATCGACGGGCTCGACTACCGCCGCCGTGCCGTCGACGAGTCGGCAGCGGTGGTGTCGGACGTCTCGGCGTCGTTGCCGGGGTCCGGCGCGGTCACGCTCGACGACTTCCGGTCCGTCGTCGCGCACCTCGCGTCCGTGCACCCGTCGAAGTACGTCGCGCTCGTCGACGGGCTCGACGCGGTCGGGCTCACCGACGTCGCTCCGTTCACGGACCAGACCGACGCGCTGCGCTGGGTCGCGCTCGTGGACCGGCTGTACGACGCGCAGGTCCGGATCATCGCGTCCGGCACTCCGCTCGACGAGGTCTACCCCGCCACGATGCTCGACGGCGGGTACCGGAAGAAGTACCTGCGCGCTGCGAGCCGCGTGGTCGCCCTCACCCGCGTCCCGGACTGAGTCGACCGCGGTCCGGGCCGGTCCTGCCGGGCCGGTGTCGCGCCTCCCGTCCGGGGTCGATCGCGGATCGCGCCCGGTCCTGCCGGGCCGGTGTCGCGCCTCCCGTCCGGGGTCGATCGTGCGGGGCGCCCGGGCGTCGGGCCACCTCGTGACCGTTGTGCGACGCGTGTCGGGCACCGTCCGGACGGACTGCGGGAACTCCTGGCCCCCGTCCAGGGGCCCGCGAGGCTCCGGAAACACGACGTTTACAAAGCGGCCCGTCGCGTTACACCCGCGAAACACATCGTGCTCCCTCACGAAACGTCACCTCGCCAGACTCTGTCCTACCCGAGGCGGACACGTCGGTGCCCCGATGCACAGCAAGCACCGCCGACGTGGTGACCGCACTGCAATCGAGAGGTGAGACATGCTTGATCAAGGCAACACGACCTTCGTGTTGGTGATGGCAGCCCTGGTGTTGTTCATGACACCCGGCCTGGCGTTCTTCTACGGCGGACTGGTGAAGGCCAAGTCCGTCATCAGCATGATGATGATGTCCTTCGGGGCGATCGCGCTGGTGAGCGTCCTCTGGGTCGTCTACGGCTACGCCATCGCCTTCGCCAACCACGGCGACGGGACGGCCGTCTCCGGCGCCGTCGGCTTCTTCAGCATCGACTGGAACCAGATCGGCCTCGGCCAGGCGTTCGAGGAGGCCAAGGCCTCCACGATCAACGCCGCGTACCCGTCGATGGCGTTCGTCGGCTTCCAGGCGACCTTCGCGATCATCACGGTCGCCCTCATCTCCGGCGCCATCGCCGACCGCGCCAAGTTCGGCGCCTGGATGGTCTTCGCCGGCGTCTGGGTCACGGTCGTCTACTTCCCCGTCGCCTCGTGGGTCTTCAACCTCACCTCCGGTTGGGCAGCCACCTGGGGCGTGATCGACTTCGCCGGCGGCACCGCGGTGCACATCAACGCCGGTGCAGCGGGCCTCGCACTGGCGATCGTCCTCGGCAAGCGCGTCGGGTTCGCCAAGGGCGCCCACAAGCCGCACAACCCGCCCTTCGTCCTCCTCGGTGCCGCGATCCTCTGGTTCGGCTGGTTCGGCTTCAACGCCGGGTCCGAGGGTGCTGCTGACGGCATCGCCGCGATCGCCTGGGTGAACACCCTCGCCGCCCCGGCCGCCGCCATCCTCGGCTGGCTCCTCGTCGAGAAGCTCAAGGACGGCAAGGCCACCTCCATCGGTGCCGCATCGGGCGCCGTCACCGGCCTCGTCGCGATCACCCCGGCATGTGCCAACCTCACCCCGGGCTGGGGCATCCTGCTCGGCTTCATGGCCGGCATCATCTGCTGCTTCGCGATCGACTGGAAGTACCGCCTCGGCTTCGACGACTCGCTCGACGTCGTCGGTGTCCACCTGGTCGGCGGCATCGTCGGCACGCTGTACCTCGGCTTCTTCGCCAACGACACCGGCCTGATCTACTCGGGCTCGTTCGCGCAGCTCGGCAAGCAGGCCGCCGCCGCCGGTGCGGTCGGTGCGTACTCCTTCGTGCTGGCCTTCATCATCGGCTGGATCATCGAGAAGACGATGGGCTTCCGCGTCACCACCGAGGACGAGGTCGCCGGCATCGACACCGCGGTCCACGGCGAAGAGGGCTACGTCCTCTACGAGGACCGCGACGAGACGCCGGTCGGCGTCCGGTAGCTGCTGCCCCCTGATCGACGAAGGCCCCCGCGTGCGCGCGGGGGCCTTCGTCGTGTTTGTGACTTCGTGTGTGTGCGGGGTGTGTGTGCGGCTGGGTCGACGCGGAACGACAGGGTCGCTGTCGTACGACACCCACGCTGTCGCTTGCGCCCGTCCGCGGATGTCCGCGCGTGCAACGAACGACGGGGTCGCTGTCGTACGACAACGTTCTCGTCGTCGCGGGTCGGCCGCATCGAAGCGGTCCGGGAGCGCCGTCGCTCCCGGCCGTGGCAGGGTGGGAGCATGACGACGACGTCGATGCTGACCAACCTGCGCCCGGTCGGGGGACCCGGACTGCAGGACGGCCGACCCCGCACCGTGTACCGCGCGAACACGGAGGAGTCCGTTCCCCCTTCGGCCTACCCGGCGCTGGACGGGGTGGTCGACCTCCGCCGGGACGACGAGATCGAACGGGTCCCACACCCGCTCGGCAGCGCGGACGGGTACCGCGGAGTGCCCCTGTTCGACCCGTCGAAGACCGAGGCCGGCGCGGCAGCGGTGCAGCTCGAGGAGCAGTACGTCGACTGGCTCACCCGGCACCGGGGCGGGATCGCCGCCGCGCTCCGGGCGATCGCCGAGACCGAGGGGGACGTGCTCGTCTGCTGCTCCGCCGGCAAGGACCGCACCGGGGTGATCAGCGCGCTGCTCGCCCGGCACTGGGGCGCGTCGACGGCCCTCGTCGGGGACGACTACGCGGCGAGTGCGGACGGGCTGGCGGAGCGGTTCGCCCGCGAGCGTGCCGTGAGTACGGACCTCGATGCGACCGCGGTCGCGCAACGGTGCGTGCCGGAGATCATGACGACGGTGATCGCGCACGTGGAGGCGCGCTGGGGGAGCGTCGAGGGCTACATGGGCTGGATCGGCCTGACGGACGCGGAGATCGGCGCGCTCTGAACAGCGGGACCTACGCCACCGGCCCGCGCGACGTGCCCCGCGCGCCCGCGCGACGCGCCCCGCGCGCCCGCGCGACGTGTCCTGCCGGTCCGCACCACGTGCTGTGGACGCGACCACACGACGGGAGGCCCGGTGCGCGTCCGACGCGCACCGGGCCTCCAGGCCGTTGTCCCTAGCTCACCAGGCGTAGTCCTCAGGTGAGGTCTTGTGGCCCGGGAACAGCTCGTCGAGGCGCGCGAGCGCGGCGTCGTCGAGCCGGATGTCGACGGCGCGGACCGCGGACTCCCACTGCTCCATCGTGCGGGGTCCGGTGATGGGTGCGGTGACGCCCGGCTGGTGCAGCAGCCACGCGAGAGCGAGCTCGCCCGGGGTGTGGCCGAGCTCCTTCGCGAAGGCCTCGTACCCGGTCAGCTGGTCGCGGTGACCCTCGACGTACTCGGCGCTGCGGCCGGACAGACGGCGCGAGCCCTGCTCGGTCTTCTCGATGATGCCGCCGAGGAGGCCGCCCTGCAGCGGCGACCACGGGATGACACCCAGACCGTAGTGGCGGGCTGCGGGCAGGACCTCGCGCTCGACGTCGCGGACGACGAGGTTGTAGATCGACTGCTCGCTGACGAGGCCGAGGAAGTTGCGGTGCTTCGCGGCTTCCTGGGCCTGCGCGATGTGCCAGCCGGCGAAGTTCGACGAACCGACGTAGAGCACCTTGCCCTGCTGCACAGCGAGTTCCATTGCCTGCCAGATCTCGTCCCAGGGGGTGTCGCGGTCGACGTGGTGCATCTGGTAGAGGTCGATGTGGTCGGTCTGCAGGCGTCGGAGGCTGGCGTCCAGCGACTGACGGATGTTGTACGCGGAGAGCTTCCCACCGTTCGGCCAGTCGATCATCTCGCCGTAGACCTTCGTGGCGAGGACCGTCTTCTCGCGACGGCCGCCGCCCTTCGCGAACCAGCGGCCGATGATCTCCTCGGTGGCACCCTTGCCCACCGAGCCGCCGTAGCCGTTCGCGGTGTCGAAGAAGTTCACGCCGAGCTCGTGGGCCCGGTCCATGATCGCGTGGGAGTCGTCTTCGCTGGTCTCCGGCCCGAAGTTCATCGTGCCGAGCACTGCTCGCGAGACCGACAGCCCTGTCCGTCCGAGATGTGTGTAGTCCATGGGTCGTGTCTACCGCGCGGCTCGGAGTCCTGCCAGGCCCTGCGAGTACCGGTGATGGGGAACCGGAGGGTGTCCTGCCCACGCCGGTCGTCTCAGGAAGGAGCACCTCATGCCTGCCAAGGACGAGATCCCGAGCACCCTGCAGCGGTCGCCGAAGCACGCGCAGGAGATCTTCGTCGCCGCCCTCGACTCCGCCGAGGAGGAGTACGGCGACGGCGAACGTGCGCACCGCACCGCGTACGCAGCCGTCAAGCACGAGTACGAGAAGGTCGGCGACCACTGGGAGGAGAAGGAGTCCTCCGGGCCGTCGGACTCCGGGGCCGCGGGATCGCGTGGATCGGGCACGACGGAGGAGGGCGTCGACGCGAACGCCTCGAAGGCGCACCTGATGGACGTCGCGAAGAAGCTCGACATCAGCGGGCGGTCGTCGATGAAGAAGGACGAGCTCGTCGACGCGATCAAGAAGGCGAACAAGCGGGAGAGCGCGAAGTCGCGTCGATGAGCTGTCGTGCGGTCGTGACGGGCGCGGGCGGTCGTGTGGCCGTGACGGGCGCGGGCTGTCGTGCGGCCGCGACGTGTGTGCGCTGCTGTATTCCGGTTCGAGCATGGGCGGGTCAGCGGGCGGAGTAACGTGCGGCGGATGGACATCCCAGCACTCCGCGGCAGCCGGATCCTCGGGTTCGGGCACCACCAGCCCTCCCGCATCCTGACCAACGACGAGCTCTCGACGATGGTCGACACGAACGACGAGTGGATCGTCACCCGCACCGGCATCTCCTCGCGACACATCGCGGGGCCCGACGACACCGTGACGTCGATGGCAACCGCGGCGGGCGCCGCAGCCCTCGCCGACGCGGGCAAGTCGCCGTCGGACGTCGACCTGGTGATCGTGGCCTCGACCACGCACCGCGACCGGGCGCCCTACACGGCAGGCCGGGTCGCGGCAGCGCTCGGGATGACGAACGGCCCCGCGCCGATCGACATCAACACCGCGTGCAGCGGCTTCGAGTACGCGATGGCCCTCGCCGACCAGGCGATCCGCACCGGTTCGGCCGACACCGCGCTCGTCATCGGGTCGGAGCTGCTCTCCGGGATCGTCGACTGGACCGACCGCTCCACGTGCGTCCTGGTCGGGGACGGTGCGGGCGCAGCCGTGCTCGGCGTGTCGGCGGCCCCCGAGATCGGGCCGGTCTCGTGGGGAAGCGTGCCGCACCTCGAGCGCGCCGTGGTGGTCGACGGAGACCCCGAGCGGTTCTCGCAGGAGGGCCGTTCGATCTACCGCTGGGCGATCACGGAAGCCGAGGGACACGCCCGTCGAGTCGTCGAGGCCGCCGGGCTGACCATGGACGACATCCAGGTGTTCGCGTTCCACCAGGCGAACCTGCGGATCATCGAGCCCCTCGTCGCGGCGCTCGGCGGGGAGTCCAAGTTCGTGATCCGGGACGTCGTGGAGTCGGGCAACACCTCGGCGGCCAGCGTTCCGCTCGGCCTGTCCAAGGCCTGGGCGCGGGGCGACCTGCCCGAGGGGGTCCCTGCGTTGCTGTTCGGGTTCGGCGGTGGGTTCGCCCACGCCGGGCAGGTCGTGACGACGCCGGTCCGGGCGTTCTAGCTGTAGTTCCCCGGGACGTTGTGAACGGGTGACGTAAGTGAAGACCTCCGGGACGATGTGAGTTACCACACACCACGTCGTCACCGGAGG
>NZ_SMGH01000006.1:0-539138 GCF_004346855.1 Curtobacterium sp. PhB136 | reverse complement strand
GGACTGGCTGCATCACTACAATCACCACCGACCACACACCGGCCTCGGCGGCCAAACCCCATCAGATCGCGTTCATAACCTCACGGGGAACTACATCTAGCGGCCGCTGGTGTCCTCGTCGGGGGCGCCGGCACCGCTGAACCACGACACGAGCACGCAGGTGAGCGTCGTCAGGAACGCGATCGCGCCGAGCTGGGCGACGAGCGAGGTGTGCCCGGTCGCGGCGCCGTAGCCGGCGAATGCGACCGTGACGAAGAAGGACAGCCCGAGGAGCAGCTCCGCGGCGGTCCGGACGGGGGAGTTTCGGTCCCAGGTCGTCGCGGTGCGTGCGGGGCGGGTCGAGGTGTCGGTCACACCGGAAGTCTCCGTCCGAGGAGCCGTCCGGGGGCAGTCCCGAGTCCGGGTGGCACCCGCCCGGGGTACAGCCGACGTCGGCGCTGTGACGGACCGGTTCGGCCGGGGTCGTCAGCCCAGGTGGCGCCGGAGGAACGCCACCACGCGTTTGCTCATCGCCTCGTCGAGCTGTGCGATCGAGTGCGCGGTGCCCTTGACCGCGACGAAGGTCACCGGCACGTCGTGGGAGCGCAGCGTCGCCGCGAAGTCCTGCGACTCCCACAGCGGGATGAACTCGTGCGTGGAGTGCCCGATGAAGAACGGGGCGGTGTCCGCGGTGACGTTGTCCGTCGGTGACGCCCGGGTCGCCGCCGGACACGAGGTGTACGTGGAACAACCGAGGTAGAGCAGCTGCTTCCGCTGGAACGACGCCGACACCCCGTCGGACCTGGTCGAGCGTCCGGTGAGGTCCGTCGGCCCGCTGAGGTCGACGACCGCGCGGATCCGGTCCCCCTCGGCGTAGGCCGTGGACTGGTGGTCCTCGACCGCGAGCAGCGCCGCGAGGTTCCCGCCCGCGCTGCCGCCGAACACCCCGATCCGGTCGACGTCGACGTCGTACGTCGCCAGGGTCGTCGGCCGGTACACCCAGTCGAGGGCGCGCCGGACGTCGTCGAGGCCGGCGGGGAAGGGGTCCGTCGGTGCCAGGCGGTAGTCGACGTTGAACGTGACGAAGCCCGCCGATGCCAGGTACTTGCACACCGAGCGGTACGCGGCGGTGGCCTTGTCGCCGTGCGACCAGCTCCCGCCGTGGATCATCAGCACCGCGGGACGGGACGACGACTCCGCCGGCGCGTCGGCGTCCGCGGCCGACGTCGCCGCGGCCGAGGGCGTGGCGGTGGTCTCGGGTGCGCTGTCCGCGGGCAGGCAGACATCGAGCTGCTGCAGCCGGTCGCTGCCGTAGGGGACGTCCTGCACGACGTCGATGCCGTGGTACCGCAGCGAGAGCGGGTAGATCACCGGGTCGGCGGTGACCGTGGTGTTCTCGTCGCCGGTCGGATCCGAGCTGCACGAAGCGATCGCGCCGAGCGCCACGACCGCGGCGACGAGCGCGATCAGTGTGCGACGGCCTGACCTCATCGCCGACAACGGTATCCCGAGGTGCTGCGCGACGCATGACGCCGTTCACCTCGTGGTGACAGGATGAGCGGCACACCACCGTCGATGCAGGAGGACCCGTGAGCCGACGCAAGGCCTGGAACGCCGATCCGGAACCGCTCCTCCGCGTGGACGAGGGGTTCCGGCTCGCTGACGTCGACCCGGACGGCACCCCGGGGTTCCCCGGACGGAAGATCGACGGACTCGAATCCCTGGCGGCAGGCGCCGACCGGCTCTCCGCCCTGCAGGAGCGCCTGTGGGCCGCGGCGACCGCGGGGGACCAGCGGCGCGTGCTGCTCGTCCTGCAGGCGATGGACACCGCGGGCAAGGGTGGCATCGTGTCCCACGTGGTCGGTGCCGTCGACCCGAACGGCGTGCACTACGCGGGCTTCAAGGCGCCGACGGCCGAGGAGCGCGAGCACGACTTCCTCTGGCGCGTCGAACGGGAGCTCCCGAGCGCGGGCCAGCTCGGCGTCTTCGACCGCTCGCACTACGAGGACGTCCTCATCCAGCGCGTTCGGGCGTTCGCCCCGCCGGAGGAGATCGAGCGTCGGTACGGTGCGATCGTCGACTTCGAGAACCGCCTGGCCGAGCAGGGCACCACGATCGTCAAGGTGATGCTGCACATCTCCAAGGACGAGCAGCGCGCTCGACTCGGGGACCGCCTCGACCGCCCCGACAAGCACTGGAAGTTCAACCCGGCTGACATCGACGAGCGCCTGCGCTGGGACGACTACCAAGAGGCCTACCAGATCGCCTTCGACCGGACGTCGACCACCGTGGCGCCCTGGTACGTGGTCCCGGCGAACCGGAAGTGGTACGCCCGGCTCGCCGTCCAGCAGCTCCTGCTCCGCGCGCTCGAGGACATGCACCTCTCGTGGCCGCCCGCGGACTTCGACGTCGCGGAGCAGCGGCAGCGCCTGGCCGAGTCCTGAGGGGTGGTGTCCTGGCCGGTCGTCACGTAGACTCGCTCGGTCGGCCTTCGACACCGCGGCTGCGAGCCGCGGACGTGTTTGGGTGTTGTGTAGTTCGAGGGCTGGAATCACGTCGATTCGACGACGGGATGAACCCCCTCACCACGAACCGCCCCCGCCGATGTCGCTGCCGGGCTGCGTGGCATGTCCGCACCCCGGAAAGTAGCTATGGCCCCGTACGACAAGGGCGCGAACTCGCGCGCCTCCGACCGTGTCCGTCACCCGAACGGCACCCCCGCCGCACGCAGCAACAAGCACCGCGGCTTCCGCGCCGCCGACCCGTCCGCGCCGCGCCAGAAGCAGCGCTGGGACGCGGACGACCGCCGCAACCGCTCCTCGCAGGGCGAGCGTCCGAGCCGCCCGAACTGGGAGCCGCGCGACCCCGCCCGCTCGAGCTGGGAGCCCCGCGGCGCCGGCCGTCCGGCACGCGGTGGCGATCGTGACGACCGCGCCCCGCGTCGCTTCGATCGCGATGACCGTGCCCCGCGTTCGTTCAACCGTGACGATCGTGCGCCCCGTCGTGACAGCGACGACCGTGCACCGCGTCGGTTCGATCGCGATGACCGTGCCCCGCGTTCGTTCAACCGTGACGATCGTGCGCCCCGTCGTGACAGCGACGACCGTGCCCCGCGTCGCTTCGACCGTGACGACCGTGCGCCCCGTTCGTTCAACCGTGACGACCGTGCCCCGCGTCGCGACAACGACGACCGTCCGCGCCGCAGCTTCGACCGCGACGACCGCGCTCCGCGTTCGTTCAACCGCGACGACCGTGCGCCGCGTCGTGACAGCGACGACCGTGCCCCGCGTCGCTTCGACCGTGACGACCGTGCGCCCCGTTCGTTCAACCGTGACGACCGCGCGCCCCGTCGCGACCAGGACGACCGTCCGCGCCGCAGCTTCGACCGCGACGACCGCGCGCCCCGCAAGTTCGACCGCGACGACCGTGCGCCCCGCAAGTTCGACCGTGACGACCGCGCTCCGCGCAAGTTCGACCGCGACGACCGCGCTCCGCGCAAGTTCGACCGCGACGACACCGAGCGTGGACACTTCGTCCCCGCCGACGACGTCAAGCTCGAGAAGCTCCAGGCCGAGGCCACCGTCGCGGCCGACGTCGAGGGCGTGACCTTCGCCGACCTCGGCATCGGCGGCAACATCTCCCGTGCCCTCGGTGAGCTCGGCGCGACCAGCCCGTTCCCGATCCAGGCCGCGACGATCCCCGACGTGCTCGCCGGCAAGGACGTCCTCGGCCGTGGCCGCACGGGCTCCGGCAAGACCATCGCCTTCGGTGCTCCGCTCGTCGAGAAGCTCATGGAGAACGGCGGCGGCACGAAGCGCAAGATGGGCCGCGCCCCGCGTGCGCTCATCCTCGCGCCGACCCGTGAGCTCGCCCTGCAGATCGACCGCACGGTGCAGCCGATCGCCCGCTCGGTGGGGCTCTTCACGACGCAGATCTACGGCGGCGTCCCGTACGGCCGCCAGGAGGGCGCGCTCGAGCGCGGCGTCGACATCATCGTCGGCACCCCCGGTCGCGTGCAGGACCTCATGAACAAGGGGAAGCTCGACCTCAGCGAGGTCGTCATCTCCGTGCTCGACGAGGCCGACCACATGTGCGACCTCGGGTTCCTGGAGCCCGTGCAGGAGATCCTCGAGGCGACCGCGCAGGTCACCCCCGAGGGCAACCGCGCGCAGAAGCTGCTGTTCAGCGCGACGCTCGACACCCAGGTCGCGGCGCTCGTCGAGCAGTTCCTGCACGAGCCGAGCGTGCACGAGGTGGCGGGTGAGGACCAGGCGTCCTCGACCATCGACCACCGCGTGCTCGTGGTCGAGCAGCGCGAGAAGGACCGTCTGCTCGAGGAGCTCGTCGCCGGTGACGGCAAGACGATCGTCTTCGCCCGGACCCGTGCCTACGCCGAGCGTCTGGCCGACCAGTTCGAGGACGCCGGCATCCGCGCGACCTCGCTCCACGGCGACCTCAACCAGTCGCGCCGCACGCGCAACCTGCAGCTGCTCACCAGCGGCCGCGTGAACGTCCTCGTCGCGACCGACGTCGCCGCCCGCGGCATCCACGTCGACGACGTCTCGCTCGTCGTGCAGGCGGATGCGCCGGACGACTACAAGGCGTACATGCACCGCTCGGGCCGCACCGGTCGTGCCGGCAAGGAGGGCACCGTCGTGACGATCGTCCCCCGTGGCCGCATCCGGAAGATCGAGGGCATCCTCGAGCGCGCCGAGATCGAGGCGGACCTGGTCCAGGCAGCGCCTGGCGACGGCATCGTCGCGGAGCTCGCCGCCCGCTGACGGTCCAGTCTCCGCGAGACGCCCCGACACACGCGAAACGCCGCCAGAGATGGCGGCGTTTCGTCGTGCCGGAGGTGTCTCGTGGACTCAGCGGCGTCTGGCGGAGCCGAGCCGGGCCTCCCGGCGGTTGATCCGTCAGCGGTTGAAGAACAGCAACCCGCGCGCGTACCCGGCCTGACCCGCGTGCTGGACGCAGTCGTCGAGGATGCTCACGAGCCGTGCGCCGGCGGTGACCGGCGGGTCCCACGCGTCGTCGACGACGGGGTCGAGGTCATCCGGACCGAGCGTGCGGAGGTACTCGACCGTGCGCGCGTGCACCGCACCGAGGTACCCGTTCAGCAGCGCGGCCGAGGCGCGGACACGGCCGACGTCGTCACGGGACATGCCGTAGCCGAGCGCCTCCGCGGGGAACGGCAGCCCGAACCGGTCGTACCAGCCATCCGCGGTCCACACCTGCTCGGTGCCCGCGAGGCCGGCGATCTGCGCGTCCTGCCCGCGCGCGATGTGCCACGCCAGCCAGGCGAGCGTGTTCGCTCCGGCACCAGGGCGGGATGCGAGCTGGTCCTCGGAGAGCCCGTCGAGGGCACGGCCGACGGTGTCGGGCACGCGGGAGAACGCTTCGATGAGGAGGTCGCTGGGGGTCATGCCCCCGAACGTACGCCCGTCCCGGAGTCAGAGCGACGAGCAGGCGCGTCGCCCTCGGAGCGGCGGCCGAGGGCGTCGCCGATGCGCGCGAAGGCGTCGGCGACGGCCGCTCGTTCGGCGGGTGCGACGACCTCACGGAACGCGGCGGAGTAGACGGCGCCGATCTGCTTCGCGACGGCTTCGCCGGAGGCGGTGAGGTGCAGGAGGATGCTGCGGCGGTCGTCCGGGTTCGGGCGGCGCTCGATGTGCGCGCGCTTCTCGAGCCGGTCGATGAGCGACGTCATGGCGCCCGTGGAGAGCTCGAGGTACTCGCTCGCCTGCTTCGGGGTCACACCCGCGCCGTCCGCAGCGGCGAGGAAGAACACGAAGCGGCTGTCGGTCGGGTTGAGCCCCCGGGCGACGCTCTCGTGGTTGAGGACGCGTGCGTGCTGCGTCTGCATGAGCCGGAACGCGGTCATCAGGCGGCCGAGGTCGGAGTCCTCGACGCCGTCGGTGGTGCCGGCGGAGCGAGGCGCGTCGACGACGGGCGCGTCCACCGGGGACGTCGGAGCAGCGGGGATCGCGGACGCCGCCGTGGAGGCGGGGGCTGCGGTGATGCGGGTGTCCGTCATCGGGCGGGCTCTTCTCGGGTGGTGATCGCAGGCACGATCGGCGAGGCGACACGGGGATGCCGCCGTGCTGCTCATTGAACAAGTATCTCAGTGATTGAACTACCCCCAACAGCGGGGGTATGCCACGGCTTGTGAGCAACACGGCAGCAAAGTAGCTTGATCGTCGTACCAACCAGTACGGCACCACCACGGCACGAAGCGCGGCCAACCACCGCGGGTCCGGCCGAACCCACCGATCAGCCCTCTTCTTCCTCTCGGAGTACCGCCATGTCCCGTGTCACCCCTCGCGCCGTCGTCTCGCCGCCTGGATCGCCATCCCCGCCGCCCTCGTCGCCTCGGGTGTCGTCGTCTCGACGGCTTCCTACTCGGCGTTCTCCGCCACCACGGTGAACCCGACCAGCAACTGGACCGCCGGCACCGTCGCCCTCAGCGACGACGACAACAACACCGCGCTCTTCACCGCGACCGGCCTGAAGCCCGGCTCGACCGGCACGAACTGCATCACGGTCACCTCGACCGGTTCGCTCGCCTCGACCGTCAAGCTCTACGGCACCAACCCCGCGACCACGAACAACCTCGCATCCAACATCAACCTGACCATCGAGCAGGGCACCGGCGGTGGCTTCGGCTCCTGCACCGGCTTCACCCCGGCCACCACGAGCGGCACGCTCTACAGCGGCACGGTCGCCGCCTTCGGCTCCGCCTCCACCAACTTCGCCACCGGCGTCGGCACGTGGGCACCGACCGGCTCCGCGTCCGAGTCCAAGGTCTACCGCGTGACCTACACGGTCCCCACCGCCGCCCCGAACACGATCCAGGGCGGCACCGCGTCCCTCGGACTCACGTGGGAGGCCCAGAACAGCTGAGGCCCGGACCCCTCCAGGCGCGCGCAGCGTGCCCGGCCGGATCCCTCCGTGACGACCGGGACCGCACCCGATGCGGGCCCGTCCGCCACACACAGCACGCCCCCAGTCGAAGGCAGCCATGGTCAGCATCGAGGTCAGCGGACCGCACGCACCGCGTGCACCGCACGATGCGCTCAGGGACGCCGCCGACTGGGGGCGTGTCGTCGTCGCCACGCTCGCCCGGGGCGTCGTCGCGACGCTCCTCGGCCTGGCGCTCTGGGCGGCCGCGCCGGCCGTGATCGGCTGGCAGCCCACCACGGTCATGACGGGGTCGATGGAGCCGCGGCTCGTCCCCGGCGACGTCGTCGTGTCCCGTCCCGTCGCGCCGGCGCAGCTCCGGCTCGGTCAGGTCCTGCTCGCCGACGACCCGGACCAGCCGGGACACCTCCGCATGCACCGGTACGTCAAGGCCGGGACCGCCGGGACGCTCGTCACCAAGGGCGACGCGAACCCGCAGCGGGACTCCACCCCGATCGAGCGGTCGGCCGTGCACGGGGTCGCGTTCCTGCGCATCCCGTTCGTCGGGACGCCGATCGTCTGGCTGCGCGACGGCGAGTGGCACAAGGTGGTCCTCCTCGCGCTGGCCCTGACCGCGATGCTGTACCTCGGCACGATCGACGGGTCGCTGCGGCGGCTCGGTTCCGCTCCCGACGACGGCTCCGACGGCGACGACGGTCTGGAGGCTCCCACCGGGTCCGCCCCGCCCGTCGCCTCGACTGCGTCCACCGTTGCCGGGCCCCGCTCGCGTCGCGCCCTCCGCCGTCGCGCCCGACGGGTGCGCCGGCTCCGCCGGAGCGGCGCGGTGGCCGCCGTCGTGCTCGTCGCCGGCGGACTCGGCGTGCTGCTGCCCGCACAGGCCGTCGCCGCGCCGTGGACGAAGACGACGGTCAACCCGACGACGAGCTTCGCGACGGCGACGGCCACCGCGGTGACGGCGCTCACCTGCACGAACAACGCCGACAACACCGTCACGATCGGGTGGACCTACCCCGGGGCCGCCGGGGTCCCGACGTCGTTCGACGTGCTGATGGGGACGACCGTGGTCGGGACCGCGACGGGGTCCGCCAGCTCGGCGCGGGTCGCCGGCAGCGGCATCCTCAGCCTCGGCGCGACCGTCACCGTGAACGTCCGGACGAACCTCGGCGGGACCTGGAGCGCGACCAGCTCGTCGACGGCGAAGATCAAGACGGCGGTCATCGGCACGAACCTCACCTGCGGCTGAGCGGCTGAGCGGCTGAGCGGCTGGCTCCGGGTTCCGGTCCTGGGTCCTCGGCCGGGTTGTCCACAGGTCGGGGCGCGGTGTCCGGGGATGTCCGTGGGCGGCACTACCGTGACGGACATGCGCATCCTGCACACCGGCGACTGGCACCTGGGCCGCACCCTGCTCGGTGCCGATCTGCTCGAGCACCAGACCGCGTTCCTCGACCACCTCGTGGGGGTCGTCGTGCAGCGCTCCGTCGACCTCGTGGTCATCGCCGGTGACGTCTACGACCGCGCCATCCCGCCGGTCGACGCCGTCCGGATGCTCTCCACCGTGCTCGAACGGCTCGCCGCCGTCGCCACGGTCGTCGTCACCCCGGGCAACCACGACTCCGCCGCCCGGCTCGGGTTCGGCTCCGGCGTCATGAACCAGCGCGTCCGGATCCTCGCCGAACCGACCCGCGTCGGCGACCCCGTGCTCGTCGACGACCCTGATGGTCCGGTCGCCGTCTACGGCATCCCCTACCTGCAGCCCGACATGGTGCGGTACGCGCTCGCCGCCGTGCCGGACGAGCCGCTCGCCCGGTCACACCAGGCCGTCGTCGGCGCCGCGATGGACCGCGTCCGCACCGACCTCGCCGACCGGCCGGGCACGCGCAGCGTCGTCGTCGCGCACGCCTTCGTCGGCGGCGCGGAACCGAGCGACAGCGAGCAGGACATCCGGGTCGGCGGCGTCGACAGGGTCGCCGAGTCGGCGTTCGCCGGCATCGACTACGTCGCGCTCGGGCACCTGCACGGGCCGCAGCGCGTCGGCGACTCCGAGCGCATCCGGTACGCCGGGTCACCGCTCGCGTTCTCCTTCGGCGAGCGGAACCACACGAAGTCGGTGACCCTGGTGGACCTCGACGCCACCGGTGCGGTCAGCGTCGAGCTGCTGCCGACGCCGGTGCCACGGCCCCTCGTCGACGTCCGTGCCGGCATCGACGCCATCGAGTCGGGGGAGTTCGCCCGGCACGCCGAGTCCTGGGTGCGGGTCGCCGTGACGGACCCGGTGCACCCGGAGCGGATGTACGCCCGCGTCAAGGACCGCTTCCCGCACGCCCTCGCCATCACCCACGAACCCGCCGACGCCCCGGCCCGGACCGCCGGTCGTGCGGTCACCGCCACGTCCGACCCGGTCGAGGTGGCTGCCGACTTCGTGACGTTCGCCACCGGCGGCGCACCCTCGGCCGACGAACTCGTCGTCCTCCGCGAAGCGTACGAAGCCGCTGCCGCCGCGCTCTCCGAACAGGACGGGGCCGCACGCTGATGCACCTGCACCACCTCGAACTCCGCGCCATCGGCCCCTACCCGGACCTCGTCACGATCGACTTCGCCGCGCTCGCCGCGTCCGGGGTCTTCCTGCTCGAAGGGCCGACCGGGTCCGGCAAGTCGACCATCATCGATGCCGTCGTCTTCGCGCTGTACGGCGGGCTCGCGGGCTCCGACGCCAGCAACGACCGCCTGCACAGCCAGCACGCCGACCCCGCGGTCGAACCCTTCGTGGAGCTCGTCTTCGAGACCGGGGCCGGGGTGTTCCGAGTCCGTCGCACGCCCCAGTACGACCGCCCGAAGCAGCGGGGCACCGGCACCGTCAGGCAGCAGTCGTCGGCGCAGCTCTCCCGGCTCGCGGACCCGGCAGACCCGGCGGGTGAACCGGTCTCGGCGCGCGCGCAGGAAGTCGGTGCGGAGATCGCGCGCATCGTCGGCCTCGACCGCGCCCAGTTCCTGCAGACCGTCGTGCTGCCGCAGGGCGAGTTCGCGCGGTTCCTGAAGTCTCCGGGGGAAGACCGCCGGAGGCTCCTGCAGTCCCTGTTCGGCACCGAGATCTACGACCGCACCGCCGATGAGCTCGCCGCCCGCCGCCGTGCGGCCGCGGCGGAGGTGGACGCCGCGGACGCCCGTGTCCGCGACGCCCTCGCGCGCTTCGCCGAGGCATCGGGGCGCTCCGCCGCCGACGAGCCGGACGTCCCCGCGGTCGTCACCGAACTCCGCGCGGTGGCCGACGCGGCAGCGCACGCCCGTTCCGACGCCACGGCCGCGGCGCAGCTCGCAGCCGACCACGAGCAGGCCGTCGTGCTCCGGCTCGCCGCGCTCGACCGCCGGGCGGCACTGCTCCGCCGGGCCGTCGCGCTCGACGACCGGGCCGTCGCCGTCGCCGCCGCGCGGGCGCGTCTGGCCCTCGCGGAGCGTGCTGCCCGGGTCGCCGCGGTGGCCGACGGGCTCGACGCCGCCCGGGCCCGTGCCACCCGGGCCGAGCAGGAGCGGGACGCCCTGCGCGAGCGGCACGGCGTGCACGACACGGACACCACGGGCGGCACCGCGGGCGGCACAGCGGGCGTGCGGGACCGGCTCGCCGAGGCAGTCGGAGCCGTCCGGCACCTCGTGCCCGTCGCCGAGTCGCTGCCCGGACGCCGTTCGGCGGTCGACACCGCGGTCGCGGACGCGGAACGACTCCGCGAGCAGCTCGCCGAACTCGACGCCGCGCTCGAACGCCGACCGGCCGAACGTGCACGCATCGTCGAAGCATCGCGTGCCGCAGCCGAAGCCGCCGGGGACGCCGACGCCGCCCAGCGAGCAGTCGACGCCGTGCAGGACCTCCGACGGACGGCCGCCGAGCTCGACGCCGTCCGCGCGCGGGTCACCGACGCCGAAGCCGCGGTCGGCGTCGCCCGCGCAGCTGCCACGGCAGCGCTGGCCGCCGAACAGCACCTCCGCGAACGGCGGATCGCGGGGCTCGCCGGGGAACTCGGGGCCGCCCTGACGCCCGGCGATCCGTGCCCGGTGTGCGGCGCGGTGGAGCACCCGGCCGTCGCGACGCCGCAGGACGACCACCCGACCCCGGCGCAGATCGACGAAGCGGCAGCAGCAGCACGGCGCGCCGACAGCGTGCTCGCCGATGCGGCGACCGACCTCGCGCTCGAGCGTGCGGAGCAGGACCGTCTCGCCACCGTCGTCGGATCGGTCTCCGTCGTGGACATCGACCGTCGTGACACCGAAGCCACCGCGCGACTCCGCTCGGCACGGGCGGCGGCCACGACCGTCGCGGAGCGCGAGCGGGAGCGCGCTGCGCACGACGACGCGACGCGTGCGCTCGAGCGGGAGCGCAACGACGTCGACGCCCGGCGCCAGGTGCTCCTCGCGACGAGCGCCGCCGACGCGCAGCGACTCGACCAGGACACCGACCTCGTCCGGGCGGCGCTGGACTCGCTGTCCACAGCGCCCGCCGCGCCCGCTGCGCCCGACGAACCTGCCGCTCCCGACGACCTGGCGGGTGCCGTCGCCGCGCTCGATCGCCGCGTCGCCGAGCTCGGTGCCGTGGTCGACGCCGAGGAACGAGCCCGCGCTGCCACCGCCGTCGCGGACGAGCGGGCGACGGAGGTCGCTCGCGTCGTCGCCGACCAGGACTTCCCGGACGTCGCGGCAGCGCGCGCTGCGCAGCTCGACGCGGCGGAGACGACCAGGCTCCGTCGCGACGTCGACGACGCCGACCGCGAGCGCGCCGTCGTCGACGCCGGACTCGCCGAACCGCCCGTGGTCGCCGCCGACGACGCCGAGGCACTCGACCTCGACGGTGCCCGAACGGAGAAGGCCCGAACCGCTGCCGTGCTCGAAGCCGCCACCCGAGCCTCGGTCACCGCCGAGGACCGGGCCGGCGCGACCGAGCGCTGCGCCACCGAGGTCACCCGAGCGGTCACGGCACGGGAGTCCACCTCGGCGCGGAGCCGTGCCGTCGTCCGGCTCGCCGACATCGCCGCCGGGGCGCCGGGACACAACCCGACCGGCATCACCCTCGGCACCTACGTGCTGATGCGCCGCTTCGAGGACGTCGTCGCCGCCGCCAACGACCGGCTCCGGTCGATGCTCGGCGGACGCTTCACGCTCGAGACCTCGGACGAACGAGAATCCGGCGTCCGGGCACGCCGCACCGGCCTCGCGCTCGCCGTGCGCGACCACACGACCGACACCACGCGTGACCCGAGGAGCCTGTCGGGCGGTGAGACCTTCACGTTCTCGCTGTGCCTCGCCCTCGGGCTCGCCGACGTCGTCCAGGCCGAAGCCGGCGGGGTCTCGCTCGGCACCCTGTTCGTCGACGAAGGGTTCGGCACGCTCGACCCGGAGACCCTCGACGACGTCATCGGGCAGCTCGCACGGCTGACGGCGGGTGGGCGTCAGGTCGGCATCGTCAGCCACGTCGAGGAGCTCAAGCAGCGCATCCCGGAGCGGATCGCGGTGCGGCGGGCACCCGGAGGCGGTTCGCGGGTGACCACGACCGTCTGATCCGGGGACCAGGCCGCACCGGCCGCGGCCGCGGGCGGCGTCGGGGCCAGCGTCGACGTCAGGACGTCAGGACGTCAGGGCGTCGGGGTCGCCGAGGTGTCCACGGTGCCGTCGGGCGGCGGCAGGATGTCCGCGGCGACCCACGGGAACACCCACGTGAACAGCACGAAGACGATCGCGGCGAGGAGCACGACCAGCTCGAGCACCTTGAGCGCGGTGGGACCCGGCAGGATCCGCCAGACGAACGGGAAGATCACTTGGCGGTCTCCGAGAGTTCCTTCGGGGTGCCCTCGGACGCGGGCATCCAGTAGTCGAGTTTCGCGTGCGTGACGTACCGCTCCTTCGCGGACCACATCGGGTGGCACGCGGTGAGGGTCAGCCAGCGGTCGCTCGCGGTCGGTGCGACACCGGGCTTGTTCGGCACCGGTGCGATCGTCTCGACGTGGTCGGGGGTGACGATCTGGCTGTCGGTGACGTCGTAGACGTACCAGACGTCGAAGTCGGTCTTCTTGTCGGTCACCCGGACGACGATCGCGTCGCCGGTCTTCAGCTCGGCGATCTGGTTGAGCGGCTTGCCGTAGGTGACGCGGTGCCCGGCAACGGCGAAGTTGCCGGGAGCGCCGGGCATCGCGGTGTCCTGGTAGTGCCCGAGGCCGATGGTGTTGAGCACCTCCTCACGGTCGGTGCCCTCACCGATGGGGCGGTCGTAGTCGGTGCCGAAGCGGGGGATCTGCATCGTGCCGAACACGTCGGTGACGTTCGGCGGCTCCGCGAGGACGGGCGCCGTGCCCCGGTGCTCGGTGCCCGTGCCGGAGCCGGTCTTCTGCTGCCCGAGGTCCTGCACGAGCGCCGTCTGCCCGGTGACCGCGACGACGTCGGTCCACCATGCCGTCCACAGCACGTAGAGCCCGGTGAGGGCACCCGCGATGATGAGGAGCTCGGCGATGAGCGACACGATCGCGCCGCCGACGGTCTGGCGGGGCCGCTGACCGCGCGCACTCGGGCGCTGCGGGAGGGTCTCCTGGGCGGTCACGTGGCTCCTGGTCCGGTGGTGAGCGTCGCGGTGGACGACGCCCAGGTCTATCAGACCACGGCGACGGCGCGGTGACGTGCTCCTCCACAGCACCGTTACCGTGGAGTGATGCAGCACGTCATCCGCCGTTTCGTCCCGGCCGACACCGAAGCCGTCGTCGCGCTCTGGGAGTCCTGCGGCCTGGTCCGTCCGTGGAACGACCCGCGGAAGGACATCGCGCGGAAGCTGACCGTGCAGCCCGAGTTGTTCCTGGTGGCGGTCGACGCCGACGACGACGGCGTGGTGGTCGGTGCCGGGATGGCCGGCTTCGACGGGCACCGGGGCTGGGTGAACTACCTCGCGGTGCGGCCGGACCTGCAGGGCTCCGGGCTCGGGCGGGCGTTCATGACGGAGTTCGAGCGGCTGCTCGCGGACCTCGGCTGCCCGAAGCTCAACCTGCAGGTGCGTGCGGGCAACGAGCGCGTGATCGGGTTCTACGAGTCCCTCGGCTACGCGGACGACCGCACGGTGTCGCTCGGCAAGCGCCTCATCCCCGACGCCTGACCCGCGCGCCGTCGCCGGTCACGCCAGGGCGAGTGCCACCGACGCCACGAGCGCCAGCCCGATGCCCACGGCCTGGAGCACGGTGAGCCGCTCGCGGAGCACCACACCCGCCAGCACCACCGTGCCGATCGGGTACAGCGCGTTGAGCACGCTCATCACCGGGAGCGTCGACGGGTCCGTGCTCGAGTGCAGCCCGGCCTGGATGAACACGTTCGCCAGCGCGTCGAGCACCCCGCACGCGACGATCACGAGCGCGATCCGGCGGACGGGCGCCCCCGCGGCCCCGGGGCCGGGAACCGCACCCGCCGGCGCCGGCGGGGCGGAGTCTGCCGAGCCTCCCGACCGAACAGACGTGACCGACGTGGCAGACGCGACCCGCGTCCACACCAGGGCCGCCGCGCCGAGCAGCACCGCCTGCAGCACCCGCGCCACCACCAGCGGTGCGACGCCGGAGTCGGCGGGTGTCTCGTTGAACGCGAGCACGATCCCGCCGAACCCGCATCCGGCGACCGCTGCCGCGACCACCCCGCGCGTCGTGAGCCGCGCTCCGCCGGGGTCCGGGACGGAGGCGACGAGCACCACCGCGACCACGGCGACGACGAGTGCGCCGACGGCCACGGGGGAGAGGACGGTCCCGCGGAGCACCGCGACGAGCACGGGCACGACGGCGGCGAAGACGGCGGTGAGCGGTGAGAGCACGCTCATCGGCCCGATCGCGAGCGCCGCGTAGAGCAGCAGCACACCGACGGCACCGGACAGCCCGCCGAGCGCACCCCAGACGGTCGCGGACCAGGAGAATCGCCCACCGACCACGACGAGTCCGACGAGCAGCGGCGCGATCCCGACGGCCGCACCGATCGCGGCCACGGTCACCGGTCGGACGCGCCGGGACGCCAGTCCGCCGAGGAAGTCCGCGAACCCGTAGACGAGCGCGCCACTGAGGCCGAGCAGGACGGTGAGCACGGGTCCCATCCTGCCCCGCCCGGTAGCCTGCGCTGCGTGAGCGTTCCCTACCACCGTCTCTTCCGCGTCGACGGCCGCTGGCGCTGGTGGCGTCCGCTCGTCGCCCTCGCGTTCCTCGCCGGGTGGTACCTGGTGTCGCAGGTCCTCATCACCGTGGCGTACTTCGTGCCGATCGGTGCGACGCAGGGACCGGACGGGCTGCTCGACCTGGAGCGGAGTCTGCAGGACTCAGCGCTCGACCCCACGGACCCGATCATCCTGAGCCTGTCGCTGGTGTCGCTCGTGGTGCTGCTGCCGGGGATCCTGCTCGCGGTGAAGATCGCGCGGATCGGCCCGGCGAACACGCTGTCGTCGGTGCGGTTCCGGGTCCGCTGGCGCTGGGCCGCGTGGTGCGTGCTGCCGACGCTGGTGATCGCTGGGGTCATGTTCGTCTTCCAGGCCGCCGGCACGTTCACGTTCGCCGGTGGTTTCGCCTGGAACACGGCCGAGATCGGCCAGTCGACGGTGTCGCTCGGCACCCTGACGACGACGATCGTGCTCGTCGTCCTGCTCGTGCCGTTCCAGGGCGCGGCCGAGGAGTACATCTTCCGCGGCTTCCTGATGCAGACGATCGGCGCCTGGATCCCGTGGCGGATCGTCGGGACGGTCGTCGCGGTGGCCGTGTCGACGGTGGTGTTCGCGCTGCTGCACATCCCGAACGGCTACAACGTGTGGGGGATCCTCGACGTCGGGTCGTTCGGCCTGGTCGCGGCCGTCATCGTGCTCCGGACCGGTGGGCTCGAGGCAACCGTGCTCCAGCACGCCTTCAACAACATCATGATCTTCGTGCTGCAGGCGCCGGGGTGGTCCAAGGTCGACCTCGACTCCTCGAACGGCTCGATCGGTGGCTGGCTGCTGACGCTGGCCACCTCGCTGGCGTACTGGGGCATGGTCGAGCTCCTCGCGTGGTGGCGGAAGCTGGACCGCACGTTCCCGGGTGCCGAGGCACCCCGGTTCCGTGGTGCGGTGCCGGCCTGGGCAGGCGGCAAGCGCTGGACCCGGCCGGGAGGCTCGGGCTGGCTCGACTCGCCGGCTCGCTCCGAGGGGGTGGCCGGGTCCGGTGCCGTGGGTGCGGCTGCTCCGGCGGGGGCTGCTCCGGTCGGGGCTGGTCCGGCGGACGCTGTGGACAACGCCGGTGGTGTCGCTGGTCGCCCGTAGGCTGGGCGGATGAGCACCACCGAGGCCGCTGCGGCCGTCACCCCGTCGAGCGCGGCCGCGCTCGACGTGCTGCACCGGGTCTGGGGCTACGACGACTTCCGCGGCGAACAGGCCGCGATCATCGACCGCGTCGTCAGCGGCGGGGACGCCCTCGTCCTGATGCCGACCGGCGGCGGCAAGTCGCTCTGCTACCAGGTGCCCGCACTCGTCCGTGACGGCGTCGGTGTCGTGGTGTCGCCGCTCATCGCCCTCATGCAGGACCAGGTGGACGCCCTCGCGGCGAACGGGGTCCGCGCGGCGTTCCTCAACTCCACGCAGGGGCCGGACGAGCGTGCCCGGGTCGAGCGTGCCGTCGTGCAGGGTGAGGTCGACATGCTCTACCTCGCTCCGGAACGGCTCCGGCTCGAGAACACCCGCGCGCTGCTCGACCGGGCGCGCATCGCCCTCTTCGCCATCGACGAAGCCCACTGTGTGGCGCAGTGGGGGCACGACTTCCGCCCCGACTACCTCGAGCTGAGCGTCCTGCACGAGCGCTGGCCGACGGTGCCCCGCATCGCGCTGACCGCCACGGCGACACCGCAGACCCACCGGGAGATCTCCGCCCGCCTCGGCCTCGACGACGCCGCACACTTCGTCGCGGACTTCGACCGGCCGAACATCCAGTACCGCATCGAACCGAAGACCGGTGCGCTGCAGCAGCTCCTGACGTTCATCCGCACGGAGCACAAGGGCGACGCGGGCATCGTGTACTGCCTGTCGCGCAACTCGGTCGAGCGCACGGCCGCGGCGCTCGTCGACCAGGGGATCCCGGCGCTGCCGTACCACGCGGGACTCGACGTGCGCGTGCGTGAGCGGAACCAGTCGCAGTTCCTGCGCGAAGACGGCATCGTGATGGTGGCCACGATCGCGTTCGGCATGGGCATCGACAAGCCCGACGTCCGCTTCGTGGCGCACCTCGACCTCCCGAAGTCGGTGGAGGGCTACTACCAGGAGACCGGTCGTGCCGGGCGTGACGGAGCCCCCTCGACCGCGTGGCTCGCGTACGGCCTGAACGACGTCGTGCAGCAGCGCCGGATGATCGACCAGTCCGAAGGCGACGCCGCACACCGACGCCAGCTGAGCGCGCACCTCGACGCCATGCTCGCGCTCTGCGAGACGATCGAGTGCCGCCGGGTCCGGCTGCTCGCGTACTTCGGCCAGGAATCCACGGCGTGCGGCAACTGCGACACCTGCATCGCGCCGCCGGAGTCGTGGGACGGCACCGTGCCGGCGCAGAAGCTCCTGTCGACGATCGTCCGCCTCGACCGGGAACGCGGACAGCGCTACGGCGTCGCGCACCTCGTGGACATCCTCGTCGGCAAGGCGTCACCGCGCGTGCAGGAGCTCCAGCACGAATCCCTCGCCACGTTCGGCATCGGCGCCGACCTGTCCGAGGGCGAATGGCGCACCGTCGCCCGGCAGGTCCTGGCGCAGGGCTACGCGACCGTGTCGAGCGACGGGTACGGCACGCTCGTGCTCAGCCAGTCGAGCGCGGAGGTGCTGGCCGGACGGGTCCAGGTGCTGATGCGCCGCGACCCGGTGAAGGCCCCGCGCGCCAGCCGCTCCCGTCGACAGGTCGTGTCGGACATGCCGCAGGAAGCGCTCGGGCTGTTCGAGGCGCTCCGGGCCTGGCGTGCCGGGCAGGCCCGCGAGCAAGGGGTCCCGGCGTACGTGGTCTTCAACGACGCCACCCTCCGGGGCATCGCTGCCGTGCGTCCCTCCGACGTCGACCAGCTCGCCGAGATCTCCGGCGTCGGCGCCGCGAAGCTCGAGTCGTACGGCCGCGCCGTGCTCGACGTGGTGGCCGCCGCCGACTGACCCGCTGGTCCATGCCGATCGCGGCATGTACCCGTCCGACCCGTGGCTACACTCGGTACCTCCCGCCCCGAGGAGGCAGCAGGTGTCCGGTTCGTCGATGTTCGCCACCGTGCTCGGTCGCGCCGTGGTGGCGCCGCTCGCCCGGGTCGTCTGGCGGCCGAAGATCATCGGACGGAAGAACGTCCCGAAGCGCGGGCCCGTGATCCTCGCGAGCAACCACCGGTCCTTCATCGACTCCCCGGCGATCACGATCATGGCGCCGCGGAAGGTGTCCTTCCTCGCCAAGCAGGAGTACTTCACCGGCAAGGGCTTCCGGGGCGCCGTGTCCCGGGCGTTCTTCGGCGGCATCGGCGCGATCGGCGTCGAGCGGGGCGCGGGTGCCGCTGCGCAGCACGCCCTCGACCTCGGCCTCGCACGCCTGCAGGAGGGTGAGGCCTTCGCGATCTACCCCGAGGGCACGCGGTCCCTCGACGGCCGGATCTACCGCGGTCGGACGGGCGTGGCGTGGCTCGCACTGACGAGCGGCGCTCCGGTCGTCCCCGTCGCCCTGCGCGGCACCGAGGACGTGCAGCCCGTCGGCTCCCGGATCCCGAAGCTCGCCCGCGTCACGATCGAGTTCGGCAAGCCGCTCGACCTCTCCTCCTACGGCGAGGCGTCGTCCGGTCGCGCCCGCCGGCACGCGACCGACGCCGTGATGGCCGCGATCCAGGCGATGAGCGGCCAGGAGCCGGCGAACGCCTACAACAACCCGCCGGCGGCCACGATCGTCGAGCGGGTCCGCCGGGTGCTGCACCGGGACGACCCGATCGAGGCCGTCGAACCCGACTGACCGTAGACTATTGCACATGTGAAATATTGCTGGCAGGATGTGCGGAGTGCACAGCGCACACCCGGGTCGTCCGAATCGACCCGGTCTCCTCGCACGTGATCGGAAGGTCAGCAGCATGTCCTCCACCCCGCTCTTCGACTCCGTCGCCCGTGACCACGACGGCGTACCGGCCGTGGCCCGTGCGACGTTCACCCCGGCTCCGACCTCGCCGATGACCGCTCCGGTCCCGTCGGCGCAGTCGATGTTCGTCCCCGCCGCACTCGTCGCGGCCATCGACGAGATCCCCGCCCGTGTCGGTTCGGCCCTCGCACACGAGCACGCCGTCCGCGCCGACCAGCTCGGCCTCGTCGAAGCGGTCGCCGACGCGATCACCCGCGCGGTCGTCGACGCCGTCGTCGCCGAGCTCGACCGGATCACGGCCGACGGCGTCGTGCGCGCCTGACCGCGTACAGCTGCCCGATGACGACGAACCCCGGGCTCCCGGTGCGCCCGCGTGGTGCCGCCCGGGACGCCGCGAACCGCGCAGCTGCTGCTGCTGCTGCCGCTGCCCGCATTCCCCAGTCTTCCGGGGTGACGGTGTCCCCTCCCGCCGCCCCGGAACCCACCTCCCCGGAACCGACTGCCTCTGGACCCGCTGCCTCTGGACCCACTGCCCCCGGACCCGCCTCCCGGGAGCCCGCCTCCCCGCGGGTCGCGCCCCCGAGCCTCCCGAGCCGTCGCAGCCGTCGCAGCCGTCGCCCGGTACGCTCCGCGCGTCCCGACCTCCTCGCCGCGGGCGCGCTCGTCGTCCGCGCGGTCACGACCCCGCTCCGTGCCCTCGGCGGAGCGGTGCAGTCGGCCCGCGCGATCCCGGTCACCGCGACCGCCGTGGCCGCGTGTCTCTTCGTCACCGTCGCCACGCCACAGCCGGCGAGTGCGAGCACCGTCGACGTCGGCGTGCTCGCGTTCGACATGCAGGAGTTCACCGTGCCCGCCGCCGCGAGCCTCCCGACCGCCCGGGACGGCTTCTCGGTCGGACGTGCGGGTGCGGCTGCCACACCCGTCGGCACGACCGACGGTCCCGCCTCCCGTCCGGTCGCCGGGTCGATCCCGGTCGCCGGCGGCTTCGGCGCGCGGTGGGTCCGCGGGTGCGGGGCGTGCTCGACGAACCACCAGGGCCTCGACTTCGCCGCGCCGCTCGGGACGGTGGTCGTGGCCGCGATGCCCGGACGGGTCGTCTCGGCGGGCGTCTCCGGCGGGTACGGCCAGCAGGTCCTCGTGCAGCACGGCGACGGCACGCAGACCCGGTACGGGCACCTGTCGCAGATCGACGTCCGCGTCGGGCAGCCGCTCGTCGCGGGGGAGCGGCTGGGTGCCGTCGGCAGCACCGGGGTCTCGACGGGGGCACACCTGCACTTCGAGGTCATCATCGGCGGCCGTCCCGTCGACCCCGCGACCTGGCTCGGCGCCCGCGGCCTGCTCTGACCCGCCCGCCCCGCCGCCGCCCGCCCTGCGCCGCCCGCCGCCCGACCCGCGCAAGCCCTCCGCCGGAGTGGTCCCGGAAAGCGACAGAGGTCTCGAGCGATGCCGGCGACCACTGTCGCTTCCGCGCACCACTCCGGCCGCCGAGCGCGCAGCGCCTCGCCCGACCCAGCTGACCGGCGCCGCGTGCCCCGGGCGTACCGTCCGAGGTGCCGGCGGCACCGTGCCGCGCGGCGGGACGGAGACACAAGGTGCGCGTGACGGTGCTGGGTACAGGGGCGATGGGAGCCGGAGTGGCGCAGTCGCTGCTCCGCGAGGGACACGACGTCACGGTCTGGAACCGGAGTCGTGACCGGGCGCTGCCGCTGGGAGAGCACGGCGCGACCGTCGCGGACGACCCGGGTGCCGCCGTCGCGGACGCCGAGGTCGTGCTGCTGACCCTGTTCGACACCGATGCCGTGGTCGACGTCCTCGAGCAGGCAGCCGGAGAAGCACCCGAGGACGCGGTGTGGGTGCAGAGCTCCACGGTCGGGGTCGACGGCACCGAGACCGTCGTGCAGATCGCCGCGAAGTACGGCATCACCCTCGTCGAGGCGATGATGCTCGGCACGAAGGCCCCCGCGGAGCAGGGCAAGCTGACGATGCTCGCCGCGGGACCGGCCGAGACGCTCGACCGCATCGACCCGGTGCTCGACGCGATCGGCGTGAAGACCGTCCGCGCGGGCGACCAGGTCGGGCAGGCGACCGCGCTGAAGCTCGCCGCCAACGCCTGGATCGCGTCGATCACCGCGGCGACCGGACAGTCGCTCGCGATCGCGCAGGCGCTCGGGATCGACCCGGCGCTGTTCCTGGAGGCGATCGACGGCTCCGCGAGTGACTCCGCGTACGCCCACACGAAGGGCGAGTCCCTGCTCAAGGGTGAGTTCCCGGCGCAGTTCGCGCTCGACGGACTCCGGAAGGACATCGGCCTGATCACCGACGCGGCCCGCTCCGCCGGGGTGTCGACGACCCTGCTCGACGCGCTCGGCCGGGTCTACGCCGACGCGAGCGCGGCAGGTCACGGCGGGGACGACATCGCCGCGGTCGGCACGGCGTTCCAGGCCGACCACGGCCAGCCGGACCGGGCGCAGGGCTAGCTAGCGGCGGAGCCACCGCCGGAGGGCAGCGCCGAGCCGCCCGACGGCTTCGTCGTTCATGGTGTTCGCGAGGTCGAAGGCCTCACGCGCGGGATCGCCGCCGTCCCGGATACGACGGAGTGCGGCGTCGGCGCGGGCCCGTGCGTCGAGCTCGGCGAGGGGCATGTCGTCCTCGGGCTCGTGCGGACGCGTCTCGGTCATCGCCCCAGGCTACGCTCGCGCGGTCGACGCTCCTGGTGCGGTTCGGCGGCGGAAGCGACACCGCCCCGGACTTCGCGCCGCGCATTCGTGTGCGCGTTGTCGCTCGCCACGATGAGCACGCATCGAGCGACAAGGACCCGGGGGATGCGCGGCGCAGAACTCCGCAGCTTGTCGCATCGCTCGCATCCGCCGCGCCCGCATCTGCCACCGCCGCCGCGCACGCACCGCGCCCGCACCCGGCCCGCGCACCACGCAACACCGGTGACGCGGCCCGGAAACACCGCTGCAATCCGAGGTCAGTAGGTTTCCGACATGCAGGAGCCGCGGTGCTGAGCCGACTCGCCGGGAGCGTGTTCCGCGTGGGGGCATCGGTCGAACGCGCCGACGTGATCGCGCGGCTCCTCGACGTGTACCTCGCCCGTCCGGAGGCCGCCGCGGGACCGGGGGAGCGCCTGACCGCCCGCGAGCTCCGGACCGTCGCCGGAGCACCCGTGCGGCCGTCGACGGTGTTCGACCGTGCCGCCACGCTCGAGTCCCTCGCGCTCGACCGGCACGAACCGGCCTCCATCGCCGGCGCGGTCGCCGTCGCCCGTGACGATGCCCGCCGTGCCCGGGACGTCGTGTCGACCGAGCTCTGGGACTGCCTCAACGTGACCAGGTCCCGGATGCCGCGGAAGATCGCCGCGGGTCGGGAGCACGAGTTCCTCGGGTGGGTCCGGGAGCGCAGTGCCCTCGCGATCGGGGTCGTCGAGGGCGATGCCAGCCGGGACGAGGTGTGGGAGTTCTTCACGCTCGGCCGGTCCCTCGCACGCTGCGCCGCCACGGCACGGTTGCTCGCCTCGGACCTGCTCGATCCGACCTCGGTGGCGTCGTGGAGCACGGCGCTCCGGGCATGCGGCGCGGGCGAGGCGTTCCAGCGAGAGTCCCGTCCCGGTGCCCCCGCTTCGGAGGCGGCGGCGTTCCTCCTCCTCGACGACCGGAGTCCGCGGTCGATGCTGTTCCTCACCCTGCGCGCGGAGGAGTGCCTCGCGGACGTGGCCCCGACCGTGGTCACCGACGAGCTCGATGCACTCCGGGATGCCCGGCGTGCGCTGCAGTCGATCCCGCCGGCCGACGCCGTCGGGGCGGCCCGCGCGGCGGGCCAGCGGCTGGCCGCGGTCGCGGAGCGCGTGGCCGGCGCGCTCGACGAACGCGTCTTCGCGGTCGCCGAACCGACGCACTGAGCCGAACCGACGCACTGAACCGAACCGACGCACTGACGGTCACCACCCACCGGCCGGGAGGCTCGGCGCGGGCTGGCACCGAGCCTCCCGTCCGGCGCGTGGACGCGACCGACGTCTCAGACCGCGCTGGACCGGTCCGCGACCGCCTCGTCGCGCTCCAGGTCGTGCCGGACCGCCGCACGCGACGCGCTGGTCCCGACGACCGGGATCGAGTGCGTCACCGCCATGTGCAGGAGGTTGTCGGCGTCGTACCGCACGCGGAAGTGCTCGTGCCGGACGAGCCAGACCAGGGCGATGGCGAGTGCGACGAAGCCCGAGGCCGCACCGACGCCGATCGCCCAGCGGGGACCGGCGGCGTCCGCGATGGCGCCGACGATCGGGGCGCCGATGGGGGTGCCGCCCGCGAAGATCGCCATGTAGAGCGCCATCACGCGGCCGCGCATCGCCGGGGCGGTCGTGGTCTGGACGAGGGCGTTCGCCGTCGTCATGAAGGTCAGTGAAGCCAGGCCGACGAACATCAGGACGATCGCGAACGTCCAGTAGGTCGGAGCGAACGCCGCCGCGGTGCACGCCAGGCCGAACCCGGCACTGGCGATGACGAGCAGGCGCATCCGTGGACGCTCGCGGCGGGCCGAGAGCAGGGCGCCGAGCACCGATCCGATCGCCATCACCGAGTTGAGCAGGCCGAACTCGCCGGCGCCCTTGTGGAACTCCACCCGCGCCATCGTCGAGGTGAAGATCGGGAAGTTCACGCCGAACGTCCCGACGACGAAGATCATGCAGAGCACGACGATGATGTCCGGCCGGGTGCGCACGTACTTGAAGCCCGCGACGACCTGGCCCTTGCCGCGCTTGGCCCTGACCCGCTCGGCGAGCTGCTCCGGGTCGACGAACCGCAGCGCGCAGAGGACCGCCGCGAACGATGCGGCGTTGATGATGAACACCCACCCGGACCCGATCGCGGCGATGAGCACGCCGGCGACCGCGGGGCCGATGAGCCGCGCGGCGTTGAACGACGCGGAGTTCAGCGCGACGGCGTTCGCGACGTGTTCGCCGGTGACCACGTCGGAGACGAACGCCTGCCGGACGGGGGTGTCGAACGCGGCGACGACACCGAGTGCCAGCGCGAAGCCGTAGAGGGACAGCAGCGTCGCGGTGTTCGTGACGACCATGATGCCGAGCCCCAGCCCGAGCAGGCCCATGAGTGCCTGGGTGAGCATCAGCGTGCGGCGCCGGTCGAAGCGGTCGGCGACGAGTCCTGTCCAGGGGAGCAGGACGAGCTGCGGCCCGAACTGCAGGGCCATCGTGGTGCCGACGGCGATCGCGTCGTTGTGGGTCAGCTGCGTCAGGACGATCCAGTCCTGCGCGGTCCGCTGCATCCAGGTGCCGACGTTCGACACCAGGGCACCTGCGAACCAGATGCGGTAGTTGCGTCCCGACAGGGACCGGAACATGGCCGTCACTGGTGGGCCAGCCTCCTCATGATCTCGGTGGCGTCGGTGAGGACGCGTCGTTCGGCGGGCGTGAGCGCGGCGAGTCTCGGGGAGAGCCAGTCGTCGCGGCGACGACGGGTCTCGACCACGAAGTCGGCTCCGGCCGGGGTCGCGCCGATGAGGACCTTGCGGCGGTCGTCGCCGTGCATGCCCTTCGACACCAGGCCGCGCTCGATGAGCGCTGCGACGGTCTTCGTCATCGACGGCGGGGTGACCCCGTCGCTCCGGCTCAGCTCGGCGAGGGTCATCGGGCCGTCGCGGTGAACCCGTGCCAGGGCGGAGAACATCGCGTCGCTGACGCTCGAGTCGGCCTTCTGCGCGCGGAGCGTCCGGGACAGCCGGTTGACGGCGACGCGGAAGTCCGTGCTGAGCGACGGGTGCGGTGCGGCGCGTTCCGTGGTGTCGGACATGGTCATGATCGTTAGCCTAGCAAATTAGTTCAGCGAACGAACTTGTTGCCAACGGGAATTGTCCATGCGGGTGTATGGTTCTGGATCGTAGACAACACGTGTTGCCGATCAACGAGTAGGAAGAAGCACACAATGTCCGAGTTCGAGGGCAAGGTCGCCATCGTCACCGGTGGCGGCAGCGGCATCGGTGCGGCCATCGCGAAGGAGCTCGCCACCGCGGGCGCCAAGGTCGTCGTCACCGACATCAAGCTCGACGGTGCCCAGCGCGTCGTGGCGTCGATCGAGGAAGCGGGCGGCACCGCGGTCGCGTTCGAGGCGAACTCGGCCGTCGCCGCCGACAACGAGCGGGCCGTGCAGTTCGCGGTCGACACCTACGGCGCGCTGCACCTCGCGGTGAACAACGCCGGCATCGGCGCCGCCCCGCAGCCGATCGGCGAGTACGACATCGCCGCGTGGGACCGCGTCCGCGCGGTCGACCTCGACGGTGTCTTCTACGGGCTCCGCTACGAGATCCCGGCGATCCTCGCGGCCGGCGGTGGCGCGATCGTGAACATGGCGTCCGTCCTCGGCTCGGTCGGTATCGCGCAGAACGCCGCGTACGTCGCGTCCAAGCACGCGCTCGTCGGCCTCACCAAGGTCGCGGCGCTCGAGTACACCGCGCAGGGTGTCCGCACCAACGCGGTCGGCCCCGGCTTCATCGACACGCCCCTGGTCCGCGCGTCGCTGTCCGCCGAGGAGCTCTCCGCGCTCGAGTCCGAGCACGCTGCGAAGCGTCTCGGGACCGATGCCGAGGTCGCTGCGCTCGTGCTGTTCCTGCTGAGCGACAAGGCCTCGTTCATCTCGGGCAGCTACCACCTGGTGGACGGCGGCTACTCCGCCCACTGAGGTGGTGCCGCCGCGGGGGTGTCCTTTCCCGCGGAGGTGGTCGAATCGCGCGGAGGCAGTCGGGAGTTCCGACTGCGTACGCGCGATTCGCCTTCCCAGCGTGAGCGCGATGGGAAGGAACGCGCACCACGCGCGTCGGACGGGAGGCCGTGCTCACGTTCCCGACGTCGGGAGCGTGAGCACGGCCTCCCGTCCAGTGCTGTGCCTGCGTCGATCGCCCAGCCGCGGGTGCAAACGCGCGTGGGTGGTCGAATCGCGCGTGGGAGGTCGGGAGTTCGCACCCACCACGCGCGATTCGCCTTCCCAGGGCGGGCGCGATGGGAAGGAACGCGCGTCGGGAGCCACCGCGTCCGCGCGTTCGTCAGGCGAGGATCGCGCCGTGGGGGAGCAGCGCGTGCACGCCCCACGTCCGGTTCGCGACCTGGGTGACGCGCATGCTCACGGCGACGCTGGCCATCGCGAGTGCCTCGGCGCGACCGATGCCGTGCTCGCCGGCGATCCAGGACACCATCCGGTCGAGGGCGGTCGTCGTCGCGGTGTTGAGGTCCGCGTCGAACCCGAACGTGATGCGCCCGGCCGGGGTGTCCGCGTGCACGCCCTCGACCGGAGCCGTGTCCAGCAGGGAGAGCGTCATCGTCGTGGTCATGCCGCACTCGATCGCGGTGCCGGACACCTCGCCGTCGCCCTGCGCCGCGTGCCCGTCGCCGACGAACAGCAGCGCGTCGGGCACCGTCACCGGGAGGTACAGCGTCGAGCCGACGACGAGCTCGCGGCAGTCGATGTTGCCGCCGCCGATCGCACGCGGTGGGATGGTCGAGTGCTCCCCGGACGACTCCGGCGGCAGACCGACGACGCCGAGGAACGGCGCGGTGCGGACGCCGAGGCCGAGCTGGTTCCGTGCGACGCCCCGCTCCGGGTCGATCTCCCAGAGGAGCGGGCCGCGGGAGGTCGGGTCGGCGAGCCCGAGTGCGCGGTTCACCGGGGTGTCGACGCCGCCCGAGCCGGTGTAGCCCCAGTCGTCGGGGACCAGCGCGTCGAACCGCACGGCGAGGACCTGGCCCGGACGGGCACCCGCGACGGCGACCGGGCCGACCAGGCAGTGGCCGCGGCGCGGGTCGAGGAGCGTCGGGACGTCGACCCCGGGCTGCTGCTGTCGTTCGGTGTAGCCGGCGGCGCTCAGGGTGCGTACCGTCACGGTGTCGCCGGGTCCGACGCGGAGCACGGGCGCGCGCTCCGCGGTGAAGACGTCGATGGCGGACTCGAGGGAGGCGTCGATGCGGTGTTCGGTCACGCTCCGATCCTCGCAGGCGCGTGGTCTGGGAGGATGCTTCCGTGCCCACCTTCTCAGCTGCTCGCGGCGACTCCTCGTTCGTCGACGCGCACGGCGTCGAGATCGTCTACTCCACCTGGCGCGCCGGCCGGCCGAAGGGGATCGTGCAGATCGCGCACGGCGTCGGTGAGTACGCGCTGCGCTACGAACGGCTCGCGCAGGACCTCGTCCGCGCCGGGTACACCGTCGTCGCCAACGACCATCGCGGCCACGGGCGGACCGGCCTCGGGCAGTGGGACGGCGACCACGCGAAGCTCGGCAAGCTCGGGCCCGGCGGGCTCCGGGCGGCGATCGCGGCCGTCGAGCGGATGACCGCGATCGCCCGGGACGAGACCCCCGGCGTGCCGCTGGTGCTGTTCGGGCAGTCGTGGGGGTCGCTGATGGCGCAGCGGATCGTGAACACCTCGAGCGAGGCCTACGACGGCGTCGTCCTGTCGGCCAGCGCCTACCGACTTCCCGGGTTCATGAACAGCGGCGACCTCAACAAGCGGCACGCGGCGACCGGGCCGACGCGGTTCGAGTGGCTCAGCCGCGACCGCGCCGTGGTGGAGGCCATGTCGGTCGACCCGCTCGTCGTCGAGGCGAACGTGATCAGCCTGTTCGGGCTCCCCGACGCCGTCCGGCTGCTCGGTGTGCCGCGGCGGGGGATCCCGCACGACGTCCCGATGCTGCTGCAGGTCGGCTCCGACGACACGCTCGGTGGTCCCCGATCGGTGGAACGGCTTGCGCGGGCGTACCGGGGGCGCGGCGGGCTGTCGGACGTGACCGTCCGTGTGTACGAGGGGGCGCGGCACGAGGTCTACAACGAGACGAACCGCGACGAGGTGGTCGCGGACCTGGTGGGGTGGCTGGGACGGGTCGTCGGGCACTGACGGTGCGTGGCATCGGACGGGAGGCCCGTGGCGGCGCCGCCACGAGCCTCCCGTCCGTCGCGGCGTAGGCTCGGACCGTGCACGGTGAGTACAAGGTCCCAGGTGGCAAGCTCGTCGTCGTCGACCTCGAAGTGGTCGACGACACCATCCAGGAGTTCCGGCTGGCGGGTGACTTCTTCCTCGAACCGGACGACGCGCTCCCGCTGATCGACGCCGCCGTGAACGGCCTCCCCGCAACCACGGACGCCGCCGGGGTCGCCGCTGCCGTCCGCGCCGCACTGCCGCAGGACGCCGTGCTGCTCGGCTTCACGCCCGAGTCCGTCGGGGTCGCCGTCCGCCGTGCCCTGTCGCGTGCATCGGCCTGGAACGACTACGACTGGCAGATCATCCACGAGGGACCGATCAGCCCCAACGAGCACCTCGCGCTCGACCAGGTCCTCACCGAAGAGGTCGGCGCCGGCCGCCGCGGGCCGACCCTGCGCATCTGGGAGTGGGACCAGCCCGCGGTCGTCATCGGGTCGTTCCAGTCCCTCAAGAACGAGGTCGACCCGGAGGGCGCGGCGAAGTACGGCGTCGAGGTCGTCCGGCGGATCTCCGGCGGCGGCGCGATGTTCATGGACGCCGGCGCGATCATCTCCTACTCGCTGTACGTGCCGACGGACCTCGTGCAGGGCATGACGTTCGCGGACTCGTACGCGTACCTCGACGAGTGGGTGATCGAGGCGCTGAAGTCCCTCGGCATCGACGCGTACTACCAGCCGCTCAACGACATCACCTCGACCAAGGGCAAGATCGGCGGCGCCGCACAGAAGCGCCTCGGCACCGGAGCCCTGCTCCACCACGCCACCATGAGCTACGACATGGACGGCGCGAAGATGGTCGAGGTCCTCCGGATCGGCCGCGAGAAGATGAGCGACAAGGGGACCACCTCGGCGGCGAAGCGCGTCGACCCGCTGCGGTCGCAGACCGGGTTGTCCCGCGCGGCGATCATCGAGTCGCTGATCGGCACGTTCACGAAGCGCTACGGCGCGACGCCGGGGCACGTCACGGACGCGGAGCGGGCGCGGGCGCAGGAGCTCGTCGCGTCGAAGTTCGCCACGAGGGAGTGGCTCGAGCGGGTCCCGTGAGTCGCGGGCGCCCGCGCTTGCGCGCTGCGTCGGACGTTGCTCGGCGGCCGGGGGCCGTCGGCGGTTCTGTGGTACCGGCAAGCGTTGGTCGGCGGCCGGGGGAGGGGGGTACCCCGACCGCCGCGGACCCAGTGTGGGTGTCCTCCCCATGAACCACACATGTGGATCATGAGAATCACCCGCGCGGCTGATTCGGCGGCCCGGAGCGCCACGTAGCCTCGCTTGCGTGAACTGGTTGATCCTCCTGGGGGCGGTGGCCGCTGCGGTCGTCGTGACGTGGATCGCCGATCGCCTGGGGTGGATCGACCTGTCGAACAAGTCGACCAGCAGTGGGGGTTCCGGCGGTGTCATCTCGATGATGGACGAGGTCTTCGCCCCGACCCGCCACGAGACGCAGGCCGAGTACGAACGGCAGTCGCGCCTCCCGCGGGAAGCGCCGACGCCCGCCGACGACGACCACGACCTGCTCAGCGGGAGCGTGCTCATCAAGGTGCCGGCGGTGCGGGGCGGCGGCCGGCACGAAGCGCGTGCGGGTACGCACGACCGCTCGTACTGAGCGGCGACGTCAGCGCGTCGTGAGCTCCTGGTAGTCCGGGTGCCGCTCGATCCACGCGGCGACGTAGCTGCACTGGGGCACGACGCGGAGTGTGGACCCTGCGCGGACGTCGTCGAGCGCCTGCTGCACGAGGATGGAGGCGTGCCCACCGCCGCGGTGTGCCGGGTCCACCTCGGTGTGCACGAAGCGGATCTCGTCGTCGTCGGTCTCGTACGCGGCGAAGCCGATCACCTCACCGTCGTCGACGAGGGAGTACTGCTGCTGTTCGGTGTCGTTCCGGACCTCGAGTGCCATGCGGACGACCGTACCCGCGGTTCCCGGAAGCGCGGTGGAGGGGCCGCGTGGGCGTCGCTGTCCCGCGTGCGCGACGGGTGCACGCGCTGCGGAACGACGAAGTCGCTGTCGTACGACAGCGACTTCGTCGTTCCGCGTCGGTAGCGCGGGAGGCGCGGCTACTCCGCGGAGTGGCGGCCGTGCGGGTGGTCGCCCTCGTCCAGCCGGGAGGCTCCGCTCGGCTCGGCCGCACCGGCTGGGGCAGCGGGGGCGTCCGCCTCCAGGGCGGCGGCGTGTGCGGCGCGCCGGGTCCGGATGGCACCGGTCGACGTCGGGGGCTCGTCGATCGGCGCAGCCGCCGAGTGCGCACCGTGCGTCGGGGCGTCCGGCAGCGGCGCACGGGTGTCACCCGCGACGTCCTCCGGCAGCACGGACACGTCGGGCGTCCCCGTGGACCGGGCCGAGCGGGGCTGCGCCGGCACGTCCGGGGAGGTCGGGACCACGTGCATGGACCCGGTGTCCGGCGACACGAGCGAACCCGACCGTGCTGCGGCGCCCTGCGCGTCGACGGTCAGGCGGTCCCGGTCGTCGTCGTCGTTCCCGCCGGCAGCAGCTGCACGTGCGGTGTCGGCCTGCTCCTGGAGCGCCGAGGTCTTGCGCAGCGGCGGCACCCGGAAGAACCAGGTCAGCACGAAGGCGATCAGGATCACGGCGAGGCCGACGTAGTACACGGTGACGGCCGAGCTGCTGAACCCGACGAGGAACGGGCGGGTGAGGCGCTTGTCGGCACCGTTGAGGAACGACGTGTCGCTCGTCGCGGAGCTCGAGGACGAGCTGGCCGCGGAGTCACCGCTCTTGAGCTGCTTGATGAGCGTCGGCGTCACCTCGTCGACGACGTTCGAACGCTGGGACGCGTTCGAGTAGTCGACCTGGAGCGTGCCGTCGACGACCTCGGCGTTCGCCTTGGACGCCGCGGTCTCGAGTGCCTGCTGCTCGGCCGCCGGCTTCGCGGCCGCGACCTGCTCGGTGATGACGGACTGCGCGGCGGCAGCGGGGACGGTGCCGGCGGCGACCTGCTGCTGCACGGCGGCGGTGACCTGCTTCGTCACGGCGGCGTCGGCCGCCTCCTTCGCCTGGACCGCGCCCTTGTCGAGGCCGTCCTGGACGTTCTTCTTCACCGGGTCGACGATCTTGTCCCAGATCTGGTCCATCACGCCCTTGTTGTCGGCCGCGTTCGCGACCGAGGGGGTGAGTGCGGCGTTCAGCGCGCTGGAGAGGTCGGACTTGTTCTGCATCGCCGTCGTGATGTTCGTCGGCATGAGCGTGAAGAGCACCGAGAGGAGCACCGCGGTGCCCATCGTGCCGCCGATCTGGCGGAAGAAGGTCGCCGCAGAGGTCGCGACGCCGATGTCCCGCGGGGAGACCGAGTTCTGCGCGGCCAGGGTGAGCGTCTGCATGAGCTGCCCGAGGCCGAGGCCGATGCCGAACATGCCGAGCATCAGGAACCACAGCGGCCGGTCGGCGGTCAGGAAGGTCAGGACCGTGAAGCCGATGGCGGTGAACGCCGTGCCGGTGATCGGGAAGACCTGGTAGTTGCCGGTCCTGGCGATGATCTGGCCCGAGGCGATCGAGGAGATCATCAGACCGAGGACCATCGGGAGCATCGCGAACCCGGACTCGGTCGGCGTGACGCCCTTCACGATCTGCAGGTACAGCGGGATCGTCAGCATCGCGCCGAACATCCCGAAGCCGACGAGCACCGACAGGATCGCGGACATCGAGAACACGCGCGACCCGAAGAGCTTCAGCGGCAGGATCGCGTCGTCGCCCATCGCCCGCTCGACGATGACGAATCCGACGAGCCCGAGCGCGCCGATCACGTAGCAGGCGATCGCACCGGGGGAGGACCAGCCCCACGTGCGGCCCTGCTCGGCGATGAGCAGCAGCGGCACCAGGGTGACGATGACGAGCGTCGCACCCCACCAGTCGATGCGGGGCTTCCCGCGGTCGCCGAACTTCGGCAGGTGCAGGAAGGTCAGGACCATGCCGAGGGCGATGATGCCGATCGGGACGTTGATCAGGAAGACCCAGCGCCAGCCGGCGACGAAGAGGATCTGGTCCGCACCGGCGAAGAGCCCGCCGACGAGCGGCCCGATGACGGAGGAGATGCCGAACACGGCGAGGAAGTAGCCCTGGTACTTGGCGCGCTCGCGCGGGGCGAGCATGTCGCCCATGATCGCCAGCGGCAGCGACATCAGACCACCGGCGCCGAGGCCCTGCAGTGCGCGGAACCCGGCGAGCATCAGCATCGAGGTCGAGAACGACGCGGCGAACGACCCGATGATGAAGATGCCGATCGCGGTGAGGAACAGCGGGCGACGGCCGAAGATGTCGGAGAGCTTGCCGTAGATCGGTGTGGTGATCGTCGAGGCGATCAGGTACGCCGTGGTGACCCAGGCCTGCTGGTCGAGGCCGTGCAGGTCGTCACCGATGGTGCGGATCGCGGTGCCGACGATCGTCTGGTCGAGAGCGCCGAGGAACATGCCGGCCATCAGGCCGTAGATCACCAACAGGATCTGTCGGTGGTTCATCACGACGTTGGACGCCGTGGTCGGTCCCGCGGGTGCGGTCGCCGTCTGGGTCATGTGCAGGGTCTCCCGGTGCCGGAGCGCAATGGTGAAGAATTTTGCGCTGTCTGCAAAGTTACATCTGCCGCAAGGCGTTGGTCCGCGCTGGTGCGGCTTCCTGTGTGGATCGGCAGCGATCCGTCGAGGAACAGTAGGGTCGCCGTCATGAGCACGCCCGACGGGATCACGCTACGCCCGACCTCCCGGAGTGGTTCACGTCCAGCGGTGATCGTCCTGCCGGGCGGGGGCTACGAGGAGCACGGGCGGCCGAGCTCGGAGCCGATGGCGGAGTGGTTCGCGAGCATCGGCGTGCACGCCGTCCTGTTCCGCTACCCGCTCCGCACGCCGGCGACCGTCGGGCCGCTGCACCCGGCGCCGATCGACGCGACCCGCGCGGTCTTCACGTGGCTGCGCTCCGGGCAGGCGGCGGAGGACACCGGGCTCCTGATCGACACCGGGCGGATCGGGGTGGTCGGGTCGAGCGCCGGCGGCCACCTCGCCGCGTGCCTGGCGAACGGCATCGACGACCCGACGCTCGACCGGCCCGACTTCTGCGTCCTCAACTACCCCGTCATCACCATGGAGCACCCGACGCGGGAACGACCGGTCGCCGGACTGCTCGGCGACGCCCCGAGCTGGCGGGAGCGTCGCGCGCTCTCGATGGAGACCCGGGTGGATGCCCGGACACCACCGACGTTCGTCTGGACGACCGCGGACGACCGGGTCACGCGGGCGACGAACACCCTCGCGTACGCGGACGCGCTCGTCCGGAACGAGGTGCCCGTCGAGGTGCACGTCTTCCCGCACGGCCGCCACGGCCTGGGCACCGCCGTGCGGGAGCCGCACACGTCCCAGTGGACGCGCCTCTGCGAGAACTGGCTGCACCACCAGCGCGTGCTGACCGACGAGGTGTCCCGAGCCTCCTGACCGGCGCGTGCCCACCACGGGACGACCGGTCGCTACCGTGGGTGCCGTGACGACGACGCACATCGACGACCAGGTCCTGACCACCCTGCGGAGCGCGGCCGACCGCGTCCGGGCGACGCTCGGGACGGACATCGGTGACCGCGTGGAGCGGGCCCTCGGACGGACGCTGCGGGAGACGATCTCACTCGACGACGACGGTGCCTTCGTCATCACCGGCGACATCCCGGCGATGTGGCTCCGCGACTCGACCACGCAGATGACCCCGTACCTGCGGCTGACGGCGGCGAGCCCGGCGCTCGCCGACCTGCTCTGGGCCGTGGTCCGCCGGCAGTTCCGGCTCATCGACCACGACCCGTACGCGAACTCCTTCAACCGGGAGCCGAACGGGGCGCACTACGACCCGGACGACCTGAACGCCGACCCGCTCGTGTGGGAGCAGAAGTACGAGGTGGACAGCCTCGGGTACCCGGTGACGTTCGCCCACGCGCTCTGGCGGTCGACCGGTCGTGTCGACGTCCTCGACGCGACGGCCCACCGGGTGTTCCGGACGATCGTCGACCAGTGGCGGCTCGAGACCGACCACGACCGGTCCGCGTACCGCTTCGTCCGGCCGGGTGCGGTGGCCACCGAGACGCTCGCCCGGGACGGCCGCGGGACACCCGTCGCGGTCACGGGCATGACGTGGAGCGGATTCCGGCCGTCCGACGATGCCTGCACGTACGGGTACAACGTGCCCGCGAACCTGTTCGCCGCCGAGGCACTGCTCGCCGTCGCGTCGATCGCGCGGGAGGTCTGGGACGACGGCGCGCTCGCTGCCGACGCCGACGCCCTGCGGACGACGATCCTCGACGGGGTCGCCCGGCACGGCGTCGTTCCGGGCCCGTCCGGTGCCGACGTCTACGCGTACGAGGTCGACGGGCTCGGCGGTGTGCTGCTCATGGACGACGCGAACACCCCGTCGCTGCTGTCCCTGCCGCTCTCGGCGCCGACGGTGCTCGACCCCGCGGTGTGGACGGTGACGCGGGACTTCGTGCGCTCACCGGCGAACCCGTTCTGGTTCGCCGGCTCGGCCGCCGCGGGCATCGGCAGTCCGCACACCCTGCCGGGTCGGGTGTGGCCGATCGCGCTCGCCGTGGACGGGCTCGTGTCCGGATCGGCGGCACGGCGGCGCGAGGTCCTCGACGTGCTCGTCGCGACGGACGCCGGGACCGGAGACATGCACGAGTCGTTCGACGTCGACGACCCGACGCGCTTCTCCCGCCCGTGGTTCTCGTGGGCGGACGCGATGTTCTGCGAACTGGCGCTGGTGGCGGCGGAGGACTAGCCCCCGCCGCCGGGCGGCACCGCGTCAGGCGCCGAGGGCCGCGTCCACGATCTCCTTCGCCTCGCGCTGCACCTGCTCGAGGTGCTCTTGCGACACGAAGCTCTCCGCGTAGATCTTGTAGACGTCCTCGGTGCCGGACGGACGGGCGGCGAACCAGGCCTTGTCCGTGACGACCTTGACACCGCCGACCGCAGCGTCGTTGCCGGGGGCCTTCGAGAGCTTCGCGATGATCGGGTCGCCCGCCAGGGTCTCCGCGGTGATCGCGTCACCGTCGAGCTTCGACAGCCGGGCCTTCTGCTCCTTCGAGGCCGCCGCGTCCACGCGCTGGTACACCGGGGCGCCGAAGCGCTCGGTCAGCTCGTCGTAGAGCTGCGACGGGGTCTTGCCGGTGACCGCGACGATCTCGGACGCCAGGAGCGCCAGGATGATGCCGTCCTTGTCGGTCGTCCACGCGGTGCCGTCGGTGCGGAGGAACGACGCACCGGCCGACTCTTCGCCGCCGAAGGCCACGGAGCCGTCGATCAGGCCGGGCACGAACCACTTGAAGCCGACCGGGACCTCCCACAGCCGACGGCCGAGGGACTCCGCGACGCGGTCGATGATGCTCGAGGACACCAGGGTCTTGCCGATCGCCGCGTCGTCGCGCCACGCGGGACGGTGGGCGTAGAGGTACTCGATCGCGACGGCGAGGTAGTGGTTCGGGTTCATCAGGCCGCCGTCGGGCGTGACGATGCCGTGCCGGTCGGAGTCCGCGTCGTTGCCGGTGAGGACGTCGTAGTCGTCCTTGTGCGCCAGGACGGAGGCCATCGCGGACGGGCTCGACGGGTCCATCCGGATCTTGCCGTCCCAGTCGAGCGTCATGAACGACCAGGTCGGGTCGACGTCCGGGTTCACGACCGTCAGGTCGAGACCGTAGTGGTCGCGGATGAGGTTCCAGTACGGCAGGGACGCGCCACCGAGCGGGTCGGCGCCGATCTTCACGCCGGCCTGCTTGATCGCGGCGATGTCGATGATGTTCTCGAGGTCCGCGACGTAGGTGTGCAGGAAGTCGTAGCGGTCCGGGGTGGCGTGCTCGGTGCGCTTGACCTCGGCGTTGCCGCCCTCGATGATCGCGTTCGCCCGGTTCGCGATCCACGACGTCGCGTCGCTGTCGGCGGGGCCACCGTGGGGCGGGTTGTACTTGAAGCCGCCGTCGCGCGGCGGGTTGTGGCTCGGCGTGATCACGATGCCGTCCGCGGTGTCCGGGTTGCCGGCGCGGTTGTAGCGGATGATCGCGTGGCTGAGCGCCGGGGTGGGGACGTAGCCGTTGTCGCTGTCGGCGAGGACGTGCACGTCGTTGGCGGCCAGCACCTCGAGCGCGGTGCGCTCGGCGGGGCCGGACAGTGCGTGCGTGTCGCGGCCGATGAACAGCGGGCCGTCGGTGCCCTGCGACTGGCGGTACTCCACGATCGCCTGCGTGATGGCGGCGATGTGCGTGTCGTTGAAGGCGGAGTCCAGCGAGGACCCGCGGTGCCCGGACGTGCCGAACACCACCTTCTGCTCCGGGACGGAGACGTCCGGGACCCGCTCGTAGTACGCGGCGATGAGGGCGTCGAGGTCGACGAGGTCGTCTGCGGTCGCTGGTGTTCCGGCGCGGTCGTTCATGCCCCCATCCTGGCACCAGCACCTCCGGGGCGTTCGAGGGTGACCGCCCGTGCGTACGCTGGGTCGGGCGATGGGTGGCATCGCGGTCGGGGGGATCATGGGGCAGGTCGTGCGCGCGGACGCCGCGCTGTTCGGGCGGGTCGCCCGAGAGCGGACGCGTGTCGTCGAGACGGCGCCCGGCGCGGTGCTGTCCTGGGCGGCGCTGCACCTGCTCGCCGAGCACGGGTACCGCTGGCGGCCGTCCGGGGAACCGGGACGACCGGACGCACCGGTCGGGGACCTGTTGCACGTGGACTTGACGATCGAGCACGCGCCGTCGGGGCGCCTGGTGCTCGGCGCGACAACCGCCCGGTTCCTGGAGGCGTTCGGTCGCACCGTCACGTTCGCCCCGCACGAGTCCGCCGAGCCGTGGTCGCCTGCGGAGCTGACGGCGCACGCGGAGCGGCGCTCACCGGCACCCACCACCGTCGTCGTCGGCAGTGCCGACGGCACCGTCGGCGGTCTCCTCGTCGTCGAACGCGGACCGCAGACGGTCTTCGAGACCCTCCGCGTCGTGGTGGCGACCGATGACCGACGCTCGGTGCGGCACGGACTGGAGGCGGGCCTCCAGTCCGTCAGTCTCGGTCGCCATCCGCAGTCCGGACTGTTCTCCACCAGCCGCGGACGGCTCGACGGGGTCACCGACCCCGTCCTCCGCGGACCGACGACCCCGCTCGCGGTCTTCGCCGGCGCCCGCGCCGTGCGGGCTCGCGGCCTGGCGGGGCGAGCGGAGGACCTCGGCGGGCGACCCGTCGGCTCGCCCCGGACGCCGGGCCTCGTGTTCTGGTTCGCCGGCGACGAGCCGGATCGGTGGCGGGCCGCAGCGGAACTGGCACGCGGCGTCCGTGGGAGCGGGTTGCACCGGACCCCGTCCGCACGGGACGATGGCATCCGAACGGGGGAGGTTCGATGACTTCGGGGAGCTGGAAGATCGACCCGGCCGGGGTGCGGTCGGTGCTCGACGGCATGCAGACGTCGCTCGACGGCACGGCGGCCGCGCTGCAGTCCGTGCAGACGGGGGTCACCGACGCGTCCGGCGGTGCCGGTGCGGTCGTGAACGAAGCGCTCGGGGCCTTCGTCGACCAGGTCAGCGACGACGTGGACCAGGTCACGTTCCGGCTCATCGGCGGAGTCCAGGGCGTCCACGGCGCGGTCGACGCCTACGTCCGCGGCGACCTCGAGATGGCGGCGGCATCCCAGCGCGCCGGCATCACGGCGCACGAGACCCACGACGTCTCCCTGTTCGTCCGGACCGCCGGGGCGGACGGCGCGACGGCCGTTCCCGGAGCCGGCCGGTGAGCGGCGTCGCGATCGGTGACCACGGCCTCGTCGACCCCGACGGCATCCCCGGATCGGAACTCGACCTGGCGACCGTGTCGGCCGCCGCGACGACGATCTCGGGCGGCGGTGAGTCGATGCGCACCGTCGCCGACGACATCCCGACGAAGTGGAAGGCGCTCGCCGGCGTCTACGAGGCACCCGAGTCGGGGCAGGCCCTCGCGCTGATGGACCCCGTCGCCGACGACACCCACGCGATCGGCAAGGCAGCACGCGGCGTCGCGAAGGCGCTCGACACCTACGCCTCCAGCGCTGCCGGGCCGAAGCAGCAGCTCGACGACCTGCGCGTCGAAGCGGCGGCGTTCGTCGCGCGGGTGCAGCACGGCGTCCCGAAGGCGACGTCGCCCTACTCGACCACGACCGCGCCGCAGGTGGACGGCTCGTGGAACGCGTACGGTGCGACCCGGACCGACGCGCCCCCGGAGAAGACCACCGTGCCCTGGTACGAGGACATCGTCACCCGGAACGAGAACGACGACATCATCCGGCGGATCAACGCGCAGGTCGCGCTCCTCGAGCAGGCCCAGGCGGACTGCGCGACCGCGATCAAGACGGCATCGGGAGCGAGCCTCGAGGGCGCCTACGTCGCTCCGTCGGAGAACGACCTCAACACCCGCGGCGTCGACCTGCCGTGGAGCACACCCGGCACGGCAGACGGCAAGACCTGCGGTGAACAGTTCTCCGAAGGCGCGACGGACGAGCTGCTGCAGTCGCTCGAGAGCGGCATCCACATGCTCGGCTTCGACAACCAGGGAGCCTGGTCGACCGACACCCTCGGCTCGACGTGGGGCGGCTTCGCCGACGGTGCGGCCACACTCGGGCTGTTCCTCTCGCCCTACGCGTGGGTCGACGCCGCGCTCGACCCGAAGGGCGACGCGGCGAAGGCGCACGACGCCGCCGGGCAGGCGCTCGGCGACTGGTGGACCGAGGCGCAGGAACACCCGGGCGCGGCTGCGGGAGCTGCCGCGATGGGGCTCGGGCTCGGTCTGGGCGGGCCCGGCGGCCTCGCGAAGGACACCGCGAAGGCGACGGAGCTGGCGGAGGGGCTGTCGAAGCTCGGGCTGCACGGGCTGAGCCGGGACGTCCGGTCCTGGGTGGAGCACGGTGCGTCGAAGGAGAGCGTCGACGCGCTGCACGACCTGGTCGACCGGACCTACCGCGACTACACCGGGAGCGACGACTTCACGCCGGGGATCGGGAAGGGTGACGGCTCCTTCGACCAGATGCTGCGCGGCGAGATGGCGCAGTTCGCGGACGAGCACCCGGACCTGCTGCGGCCGCATGACGAGGCCTCGCTGCCGCACGGCATCGAGTCACAGCCGTTCACCGACGGGGGCGGGTTGGCTGCCGCGGAGGCGGCGGGCGGCCACACCCTCGAGCGGCACGTCCGGCCGGACCTGCACGGGCAGGAGCTCGACGACTGGATCCGCTCGCGGAACGGCGGCAAGAGCGCGAACAGCGTGTTCACCGTGCAGACGTCCGAGGTCGACAAACTGGTCGCGAACACGCTTGACTTCAACCACGAAGCGGTCCAGGAATGGATCCACGCCAATCAGGTCGCCGACAAACCGACACGGACCGAGGGCTTTGACTGGCCTTCGGACCGGGTAGTCGGTCGGGGCTATGCCCCGGGACGCACGCCCCCCATGCACGACGACACGGTGGTCCGCGTCGTGCTGCGGTGGGACCCGACTGCGGAACCGCCCTACCGAGTGATCACGACCTACCCGAAGGCGACGTTGGACCAGTGAACGACTCAGAACGGCGCGCGGTCGTCGCCGAGATCCCGCACCTGCGCAACTTGCTCGGGGCAGTGTTCAACTACGATTGGGACCTCGACTTCGAGGATGCTGAAGCCGCTTACGCATCCGTTCTCGACGATCTCGATCCCGAAGCGCGCGCCGTGTACCTGCGTGAGGCGCAGGTCCTCGAGCGGGAGCTGACGACCGAAGCTGAGGTACAGGCCTTCCTGAACTTCGTCGGGTCTGGGCTCGCTCCGAGTGTGCATCTCGGCGTGCCTCTCGCCGAGTGGCCGAGTTCCCTGACCCGCAGGATCGGTGAGTCGACGTGAGCAACGATGAACTCCCTCTCCGAGGGATCCGCTCGCGGAAGGACGGGCAGACACCGAAGGGCGTCTACACGCTGCCCGTGGAGCACAGGGTCGCGGAGCTCGACGCGGAGTTGGCAGCGATTGCGAGCCGGAGGGAGTGCCACCGATGCGTAACACGACCTTGGTCCGGGCCGTCCTTCGTTACGATCCGTCCCGCAATCCGCCGTACTTCGTCCTCACCGCCTACCCGAGAGTTGCGCCTGCATGAGGGGAATCGAGAAGTACCGTGCGCTCGTCGAGCGTTCGCCCAGCGTCCGCAACTTGCTGGCGGCGGAGTTCAACCAAGACTGGGATCTCGACCATCCCGACGTGGAATCGGTGTACGCATCGACCATCGACCAGCTTGAGGGTCGCGAAGGCGACGTGTACTTGGAAGAGGCGAAGCTCCTCCAGCAAGAGCTCGGTGAGGACGATTCCGTCAAGAGATACATGCGGTACGTCGGAACGGGGCTGTCGCCGATGTTGGACCTCGGGATGACGCCGAAGCAGTGGTTGGACGCGCTCGTTGCGCGTCTGGAGCGCGGATGATCGACGTCCCACGACCAGCACGAAAGAGGAGTACGTGATGCCCCATGCCGTCAGGACCGGGACCTCGGTGTTCACCGGCGGGACCGACGACGCGAACCGGATCGTCGCACACGCCCTGGACGCCAACCACCTGCGGATCCGTACCTGGGTCGCCGATGACTGCCCGAAGCCGCTCCGCGTCTACGCGGTCCCCGGCGGTGTGACCGGGCGCGGCATGCCGTTCGGCGAGGTCCAGGACCTGGACGCCGTCCGGGTGGTGCTCACCGCGGCACCGGACCGTCCCGCCGGGTACACGGTGCTGACGGCCTACCCCGCGGTCGCGAGCATCACCGCGACGAACTTCGACGCCTTCGACGACTTCGTCGGCGCCTACTTCCACCAGGACTGGGCCGACGCACCCTACGGGGCTGCCGATGCCCTGGAGCACTACCTGGCGATCAGCTCCGACGACGACCAGCGTGCGCTGCTCGGGGACGTCCGTGACCTGGACGAGGTCCTGCCCGACGCGGCGGCACTGGGCGGGCGACTCGTTGAGCTCGACTGCAACTACGTGCCGGCCGAGGAAGGTCTCGACGATCGCGAGTGGCTCCGTCAGATCGCGCAGCGCCTCGAGGCTGCGGTCGCCGGGGCCTGAGGACCAGGACCCGGAACGAGCGAACGGCCGCCCGGCCCGGGTCGAAGGGGGGAGGACCCGGGGTGGACGGCCGTTCGCGGTCGGTCGCCGCGAAGCGCTCAGGCGGTGCGGAACGATCCCGTCGCGGTGCGGAACGAGCCGGTGACCGTGCGGTTCGACGCGGTGACGGTGCCCGGTCGCGCGGACTGGGTGTCCACGAAACGGCCGAGGCGTCCGGTGACCGGGACGCCCGTGTAGGTGCCGACCGAGCGGTCGGAGCGGGAGCCGGTGTAGGTGCCGTGCTCGTCACGTCCGCCGAGTCCGGACACGAAGGCGCCGCCGAACGGGAAGGTGCTGTTCGTCATGGTGGTCTCCTCGATGTGGTGGCAGCGTCGAGGGAACGCCGAGTCGGCGGCCCTGACGCCGTCGGCTAGAGACACCAACGGTACCCGGTTGTCTTGAGCAATGCAAAACAACCGGTTGCATCGGCGCGGCTCAGGCGATGAGCTCGCAGAAGCTCCGACCCGCGACGGTCCAGCTCGAGCGTGCGACGAGGCCCGCACGGGCGGCGTGCCCGTGCAGTGCGTCGAGGCCGACCTCCGCCCAGGGGAACTCGGCGCTCTCGTGGCCGTCGGTGTCGATCACCCTCGCCCGGTACGTACGGTCGGCCGTGCGGTCGACGTGCGTCTCCACGACGACGCGGCCGCCGACGCGGACGATGTCCCGGCAGCGCTCGAGCAGGGCGGTGGGGTCGCCGCCGATGCCGATGTTGCCGTCGAGGACGAGCGCGGTGTCCCAGCGCCCTTCTTCCGGGACGGAGTCGAACACGGAGCCCTGGACGGCACGGCCGCCGGCGCGCCGTGCGATCGCGACGGCATCGGCGGAGACGTCGACGCCGAGCGCCGGGATGCCGAGCGTGCGGGCGGCGACGAGCATCCGCCCGGGACCGCACCCGATGTCGATCACGGGGCCGTCGACGTCGTCGAGCAGGGAACGGTCGACGCGGTCCGCGGCGGCGCTCCAGCGTCCGACGTCGAGCGTGACCTCGGCGTCCGGGCGGTCCGGGTCGGTCAGGCGGAGGCGACCGTCGGAGCGGAGTGCTCGTGCGTACGGCTCGTCGCCGCCGGTGCCGAACGTGACCGGGGCCTGGGTGATGTCGCTCATCGGGTGCCTCCTGATGTGAGGGGGGTCGTCGCCGTGGTGAGGGGCGACGTCAGTGATGCGGCGAGTGCCGCGGCGAACGTGGAGTCGGGGACGAGCTCGGCGACGCGTCGGGCGTCGGGCACGGTGTCCACGTCGAGCAGGGTGGCGAGGGTGCCGACGTCGAGTCCGGCGTCCACCAGCCGTGCGCGCTGCACGGCGCCGGTGTCGTCCCGGGACATCGGGACGCCACGCAGGTGGGCGCCGTCCGGCTCGCGGAGGTACAGGGCCCAGAAGCCGCCGTCCTCGGCCGGGCCGAACCAGGCGTCGCGCTCGGGGTCGTGCAGCACGGGCGCGAGGTCGTCGGCGGAGAGCTGTGGGGTGTCCATGCCGACCAGGAGCGTCGGACCGGTCATCGCGTCGAAGAGGTGGCCGAGGCGCTCGTCGAGTCCGCCGCCGGGCTGGTGCAGGACGTCGAAGCCGGCCGCGGCGTCCGGGACGACCGAGCCGTCGAAGAAGAGCACCCGGCGGGCGACCGGGAGCGCGGCGACGGTGCGGAGGGTGTCGTCGAGGCTGCCGGCAGCGACACGCGCTGCGTCCTCGGGGGTCATCGCCGGGGTCAGGCGGGTCTTCACCTTGCCGGGCAGGCACTCCTTCGCGATGACGACGACGGTCAGCGGCGCGACGGTGGTCTCAGGGGTGTTCATGCGTTCGTCCCCTCGGCAACGGGGGCCGGCGCGACGACACGGGTGCGTCCGTCGCGCCGGTACTTGCGGAGCAGCCGGGACATGTCCCGCACCGCGTTGATCGTGCCGCGGAGCGTGCCCGTGACCTTGCTGTCGCCGATGCGCTGCTCGTAGCCGATGTCGGACTCGTCGACGCGCCAGCCGGCGGCGTGGGCGGCGAGGACCATCTCGAGCGGGTAGCCACTGCGGCGGTCCTGCAGGTCGAGGGCCACGAGGTCGGCGCGGCGCATCACGCGCATCGGGCCGAGGTCGCGGAGCCGGTACCCGGTCGCGCGGCGCATCAGGACCGCCAGGACCCGGTTCGCGAAGCGCGCGTGCGGTGCCCAGGCGGCGGGGGTGGTGGGGACGCGGCGGCCGAGCGCCAGGTCGACGCGGCCGGTCGCGACACGGGCGACGAGCGGCGGGAGCTCGGCGGGGTCCATGGACGCGTCGGCGTCGCAGAACGCGACGTACTCCGCCGTCGCTGCGGCCACGCCGGCGGCACAGGCCGATCCGAAGCCGCGTCGGGTCTCGGTGACGACGAGCGCGCCGTGCGCACGGGCGACCTCGGCGGAGCCGTCGGTCGAGCCGTTGTCGACGACGATCGCGCGGTAGCCGGAGGGCAGGCGGCCGATCACCTTGGGCAGGGCGTCCGCCTCGTCCAGGCACGGCAGGATCACGTCGACGTTCATGTCGACCATTCGGTGCGGTCGGCCGTTTCGACGGGAGCTGGTTGCCATGCACACCAGGCAACCGGAGTGTCGCCGCTGACGCACAGGATGCTCGTACCCCGTGTCCGGTCCGCGCACAGCAAGCGTCCGGTGGTGGGCAGGGGACCACCGGACGGGAGGCACGGTGCGGGCTGGCACCGTGCCTCCCGTCCGGTGGGTGGTGGCGACCAGGTCGTCAGCGGACGGCCGCGCGCAACGGCGCGTCCGCGAACTCGCGCATGCCCCGTTCGAAGTCGACCTCGGCGCGCCAGCCCAGCTCGTCCGCGATCCGCGCGGACGAGGCGGTGACGTGCCGGACGTCGCCGAGACGGTACTCGCCGGTGACGACCGGCTCCAGGCCGGCCGTGCCCGCGATCGCGGCGGCCATGTCGCCGATGGTGTGCACGGTGCCCGACCCGACGTTGTACGCCCGGAAGGAGTCGTCGGGCAGTGCGTCCGTCGCGGCGATCGACGCGAGGTTGGCGCCGGCGACGTCGTCCACGTGCACGAAGTCCCGTCGCTGCGCGCCGTCCTCGAAGACCCGGGGTGCCTCGCCGCGGGCGATCGCGGAGCGGAACAGGGATGCGACGCCGGCGTAGGGCGTGTTGGCGGGCATGCCGGGGCCGTAGACGTTGTGGTACCGGAGCGCGACGGCACGGCCACCGGTCGCCCGGGCCCACGACGAGGCGAGCTGCTCCTGCGCGACCTTCGTCTGCGCGTAGACGTTCCGGGGGTCGAGGGCGGCGGACTCGTCGATCAGGCCGGGGACCAACGGCTGCCCGTCGGGACCGATCGGGTCGAAGCGGCCGGCGTCGAGGTCCTCGCGGCGGCGGGCGGGCGGCCGCACCGGCTCGCCGGTCGATGTCGTGTACGCCCCCTCGCCGTAGACGACCATCGAGCTCGCGACGACCAGGCGGCCGATCCCGAGCCGGTCCATGCCGGCCAGGACGTACGCGGTGCCGGCGTCGTTGCTGGAGACGTAGTCGGGGGCGTCCTGGAAGTCCACGCCGAGGCCGACCTTTGCGGCCTGGTGGCAGACCACGTCGATGCCGTCGAGTGCGGCGTCGAGGGCCACGCGCTCGCGGACGTCGCCGTGCACGAACGCGATGCCCCGCGCTTCGTGGTCCGCGATGACGGCCTGCGGGTCGCCGTGCACGTCGGCGCGGAGGGAGTCGAGGACGCGGACCTCGTGGCCGTCGGCGATCGCGCGACGGACGATCGCGGAGCCGATGAACCCGGCGCCGCCGGTGACGAGGAGGCGGCTCATGCCGAGGCGCCCGTCACGCGCTCGCCCGCTGCGCGCTCGCTCGCTGCGCGGTCGCTCGCGGCGCGCTCGCTCGCTGCGGCCGGGACGAGCTCGCGCGGGGTGAAGTCGTCGGGGATCGCGCCGACGATCGAGCCGATGGCGCCGACGATCACCTCGTTCGCGCGGGCCAGGCGTTCCATCACGAGTGCGTGGGTGACCGGGGTCTCGGCGGCGGCTTCCGCTTCGTCCTCGGTGGGGGCGAGCCCCGCGTCGGCGTCCGTCACGAACGACAGGTTCACGGTGCCGATCCCGAGCTCGGCGGCGAGCGGGACCTCCGGCGTCATCGTCATGTTGATCGTGTGCCCGCCGGCCTCGCGCATCCACACCGACTCGGCGCGGGTGGAGAAGCGCGGCCCCTGGATGACGACGCACGTGCCGGTCGGGCGGAACGGGACGTCCAGCGCACCGACGGCCTCGATCGCGACGCGGCGGAGCACCGGGTCGAACGGGTCCGCGAAGGACAGATGCTGGACGGCGTCCTCGAAGAAGGTGTCGGCGCGGCCCCACGTCCGGTCGATGAGCTGGTCGGTCACCACGAAGGTGCCAGGGGCGTAGTCCGGGTGCAGGCCACCGACGGCGCTCGAGGACACGATCGCGCGGACCCCGAGCGAGCGGAGCGCCCACAGGTTCGCGCGGTGGTTGATCCGGTGCGGGGCGACCGAGTGCTCGCGGCCGTGCCGGGTGAGGAACGCGACGCGCTTGCCGGCCATCGTCCCGACGGTGATCGGGGACGAGGTCGACCCGAACGGTGTCGGCACGTCGAGCTCGTCGGCGGTGCCGGGCGCGAAGAGCTCGTAGAGGCCGGAGCCGCCGATCACGCCGATGGTCGCAGTCGGGTTGGTGGCGGGCAGGTCGTTCTCCACAGGTCCTCCGGATCGTCTGGGCGCGTCGTGCGCGCTCGTTACGCTACTGACACGGGCCGCCTCGGGGGCCGCGCGTCGAGTCATTCGGAGGCACCATTGCGATCGATCGGTCAGCATCGGCAGGACATCGAAGCGCTCGTCGAGCCCGTGGTGCGTCCGTCTGCGCTGCGGTTCCCCGGTCCGGAGGCCGTGGCCGTCGACGACCTCGCTGCCGACACCGGCGCGGGACACGGGTACCGCGTGCTCGGTCGTGCCGTCGGGTCGCCGATCCCGCTCCCACCGTTCGACAACAGCCAGATGGACGGCTTCGCGGTGCGGGCCGCGGACGCCGGCTCGACGCTGCGCGTCGTCGCCCCGATCCCGGCCGGGGTCGTCCCCGCGCCGCTGGCACCGGGCAGCGCTGCGCCGATCATGACCGGTGCCCGCATCCCCGACGGCGCCGACGCGGTCTTCCCGGTGGAAGCCACACTGCCAGGGGCGTTCCCGGCGGCGCTGTCGCTGGCATCGGTGGACGTGCCGGCGGACCTCGCCCCGGGCACCTTCGTGCGGGCGACGGGGTCGGACCTCGGCGTCGGCGAGACGATCGTCGACGCCGGAGCCGCACTGACGCCCGCCGTGCTCGGGGCGCTCGCGTCCGCCGGGGTGACCCACGTGGAGCTGGTCCGTCGGCCGCGGGCGCTCGTCGTGTCGACGGGGTCGGAGCTCGGCGGGGCTTCGGCAGAGGCTCCGGGCGGCGGCGACGGCGGCGGTGGTGGCGCCGGGATCAACGATGCGAACGGGGTCGCGCTGCGGGCGGCGCTCGCCGAGGTCGGGGTGGAGTCGCGGACCGTCCGGGTGCCCGACGACGAAGCCAGGTTCCTCTCCGCGCTCGACACCGCAGTGGGGGACTGGGCCGACCTCGTGCTGACCACGGGTGGCATCAGCGCCGGCGCGTACGAAGTCGTGCGCCAGGCCCTCGAGCCGCGCGGGCTCGCCGTGACCCCGGTCGCGATGCAGCCGGGCGGACCGCAGGCGTTCGGCACCGTCGAGTTCGCCGGCAGACCCGTCCCGGTCGTGTCGTTCCCCGGCAACCCGGTGTCGGCGCTCGTCTCGTTCGAGGTGTTCCTGCGTCCGGTGCTCGCCCGCGCCGCGGGGATGCCCGATGCCCGTCCGACCCAGACCCTGCCCGCCGCGTCCGCCGCAACCTCGCCCGAGGGAAAGCACCAGGTCCGCCGCGGCCGGGTCGCAGACGGGCGCGTGCACTTCGTCGGCGGTCCGTCCTCGCACCTCCTCGCCCACTACGCCGACGCCACGCACCTGGTGCACGTGCCCGTCGGCACCGCGGCCGTCGAACCCGGCGACCCCCTGACCGTCTGGAGCATCCGATGACTGACGCCGCTGATCAGACCGGCCTCTCGCACGTCCGGGCCGACGGCAGCGCGCACATGGTCGACGTCTCCGAGAAGGACGTCACCGCGCGCTCGGCCACCGCCACGGCGACCCTCGTCACCCGCCCCGACGTGGTCGCACGGATCCTCGACGGCTCGCTGCCCAAGGGGGAAGTGATCGGCACCGCCCGGATCGCCGCGATCATGGCGGTGAAGAAGACCTCGGACCTGGTGCCGCTCTGCCACCCGCTGCCGATCGCCGGGGTCGAAGTGGACATCACCGGCGCCGACGACCGCGTCGTGGTGCAGGTCTCGGTGCGCACGACCTCGCGCACCGGCGTCGAGATGGAAGCGCTCACGGGGGCGAGCATCGGCGCGCTCACCGTGTACGACATGGTGAAGGCCGTCGACCGGACGGCCACGATCACGGACGTCCGGGTGCTCGAGAAGCACGGTGGTCGGTCCGGGGACTGGAGCGCACGATGACCTCGCAACCGACCCGGGGCCGAGCTGCCGTCGTCGTCGTCTCCACGCAGGCCGCCGCAGACCCGGCGCTCGACCGGACCGGGCCCGTGATCGCGGCCTGGCTCCGCGAGCACGGGTTCTCCGTCCCGGACCCGGTGATCGTCGCCGACGGCGGGCCCGTCGCCGAGACCATCACGAGCGAGCTCCTCGCCGACGCCCGGGTCGTCATCACCACCGGAGGCACCGGGGTCACGCCGACCGACCGCACTCCGGAAGCCGTGGGGCCCCTCCTCGACCTCGAGCTGCCGGGCATCGTCGAGGAGATCCGCCGCCGCGGCCTCGCCGGCGCCGGTCCCACCGCGCTGCTGAGCCGCGGTGTCGCGGGCATCGCGTCCGGCGGGGCGTTCGTCGTCACGCTGCCCGGATCACGCGGTGGCGTCGCGGACGGGCTCGCGGTGCTCGACGGGCTGCTCGACCACGTCCTGGCGCAGCTGCACGGCGAGGGCCACGCGCCGCGGAGCGCATCGTGACCGACGTCGGGGCCGGGGCCGGGGCCGGGGCTGGGGCCGCCGGGGCCGCCGCCGGGTCGGGGGCCGCCGCTGCGCGGGTCGTGCTGTCGGACGTCGTCGACCGCGCCATCACCGTGGCGGAGACCGCGGACGTCGTCGCCACCGACCAGGACGGTGCCGTCGTGACCTTCGCCGGAGTCGTCCGTGACCACGACGACGGCAAGGGCGTCACCGCGCTCGAGTACGAACGGCACCCGAGCGCGGGGGAGGTCATCACCGAGGTCGCAGCGACGATCGCTGCCGATCACCCGGGGGTGCGCATCGCTGTGCTGCACCGGGTCGGGAAGCTCGTCGTCGGGGACGTCGCGCTCGCCGCAGCGGTGTCGTCGGCCCATCGCGCGGAGGCCTTCGCGGCCTGCGCGGCACTGATCGACCTCGTCAAGGAACGCGTCCCGATCTGGAAGCACCAGCGCTTCTCCGACGGCTCCGACGAGTGGGTGGCGTCCCTCTGACGCGGGCGTAGCGGAAGCTCCAAGGGAGTCCATAGAATCCGGGACATGAGCGTGCTGTTGTCCGGGGTGACGATCGTCCTGCTGGTGTTCGCGCTGATCGACATCCTCACCAAGACGGACGACCAGATCCGCGGCCTGCCGAAGATCGCGTGGGTGATCCTCGTGATCCTGGTGCCCGTCGTCGGCAGCATCGTGTGGTTCGCGATCGGGCACGACTGGGCTCCTGGTCCCCGGAACCACGGGCGGTACATCGAGCCGACCCGCCACGAGGACGGGTACGCCAGCCTCGGGCACGCTCGAGCGGCGCACGGCGACCGCAGGGTGACCACCACCGAGCAGGAACTCGCGGACCTCGACCGCGAGATCGCGTTCTGGGAGGCCAAGGCGCGCCTGCAGCGTGCCAAGGAGGCCGCCGGCGAACCCGACCCGACGCTCGGGAGCTGAGCCGAGCCTCCCGTCGGTCGGTCGGGCGCCCGCCCGCGCACCGCGCGTCCGCCGCGTGCGTCGCCACCGTGGGCCGCCGCCGCGTAACCGAAACCAGTTCGCACCACGGACGCACGTGGTTCGAACTGGTTTCGGTTGTGCGCCGCCGGTTCGCACCACGCACCGCCGCGCTCGCGCGGCCGCGAGCGCAGGGCGCGCCGCGCAGCACCTACCCTTGACGGGTGGCACATCTCCTCGGCGCCGAGAACCTGCATCTCGAGTTCCCCACCCGCACGGTCTTCGACAGCGTCACCATCGGCATCGACGAGGGTGACCGCATCGGCGTGGTCGGTCGGAACGGCGACGGCAAGTCGACGCTCCTCAGCCTCCTCGCGAAGCGCCTCGAACCGGACACCGGTCGCGTCACCCACCGCCGCGGCGTGACCGTCGGCGTCCTCGACCAGCGTGACGCCCTGCCCGAGGGACAGACCGTCGGCGCCGTCGTCGTCGGCGACCGCGAGGAGCACGAGTGGGCCGGCGACCCGAAGATCCGCGACGTCATCGGCGGACTCGTGTCGGACATCCCCTGGGACGAACTCGTCGACGACCTCTCCGGAGGCCAGCGTCGCCGCGTCGCCCTCGCGCGCCTGCTCGTCGGCGACTGGGACGTGCTGTTCCTCGACGAGCCCACGAACCACCTCGACGTCGAGGGCATCCAGTGGCTCGCCGAGCACATCAACCGGCGCTGGCCGGCGAACCAGGGCGGCATGGTCGTCGTGACCCACGACCGGTGGTTCCTCGACGCCGTGTCGACCGACACGTGGGAGGTCCACGACGGCATCGTCGAACCCTTCGAGGGTGGTTACGCGGCCTACATCCTGCAGCGCGTGGAGCGCGACCGGCAGGCGGCGGCCTCGGAACAGCGCCGCCAGAACCTGGCGCGCAAGGAACTGGCGTGGCTCCGTCGCGGCGCCCCGGCCCGCACCAGCAAGCCGAAGTTCCGCATCGACGCGGCCAACGCGCTCATCGACGACGTGCCCCCGCTCCGCGACACCGTCGCCCTGTCGAAGACCGCCACGGCCCGCCTCGGCAAGGACGTCGTGGACCTGCTCGACGTCGGCGTCACCTATCCCGGCACCGACGAGCCGACCATCCGCAGCATCGAGTGGCGGATCGCGCCGGGGGAGCGGACCGGCATCCTCGGGCCGAACGGCGCCGGCAAGTCGACGCTGCTCTCGCTCATCGCGGGACGCCTCCAGCCGACGAGTGGCCGCGTGAAGACGGGCAAGACCGTGCAGGTCGCGGTCCTCGACCAGCAGCTCGCGGACCTGGCGCAGTACGCCGACGACCGCGTCCGCGAGGTCGTCGCCCGCAAGAAGACCAGCTACGTCGCGGACGGCAAGGAGATGACGCCGTCGCAGCTGCTGGAGCGCCTGGGCTTCACGGCCGAGCAGCTCTCGACTCCCGTCCGCGACCTGTCCGGCGGGCAGAAGCGTCGCCTGCAGCTCATGCTCATCCTGCTCGACGAGCCGAACCTGCTGATCCTCGACGAGCCCACGAACGACCTCGACACGGACATGCTCGCCGCGATGGAGGACCTCCTCGACACCTGGCCGGGCACCCTCCTGGTCGTCTCGCACGACCGGTACCTGCTCGAGCGGGTCACCGACCAGCAGTACGCCGTGCTCGGCGGGCACCTGCGGCACCTGCCGGGCGGGGTCGACGAGTACATGCGACTCCGGGCGGCCGGCACCGGTGGGTCCACCGCTTCTGCGGCTGCCGCCGCTTCGGCCGGGAGGCCCGACACGGCTGGGTCGGGCTCGTCACCTTCTCCTGCGGTCGCGTCCGGTGCCGGGGGCGCGTCCGGCTTGTCCGGTGCGGATCGTCGCGCCGCGGAGAAGGAGATGTCAGCGCTCGACAGGCGGATCGCCCGCGTCGGTGACGACCGGAGGAAGCTGCTCGACGCCTTCGCCACGCACGACCAGTCCGACTACGCCGGCCTAGGTGACCTGCAGACGAAGCTCGGGACGCTCGAGGCCGAGATCGAGCAGCTCGAGGAGCGGTGGCTCGAGGTCGCGGAGCAGCTCGGGGTCTGAGCGGGTCCGTCGTCCGGTTGGTCGGACGTCAGGCGCCAGCGGCGGGGTCGCCGAGGCCGGGGTTCGCGACGACCTCCCAGAGGTGGCCGTCCGGGTCCTGGAAGAAGCCGGAGTACATGCCCCACGGCCGTGTGTACGGCGGCTCGAGCATGGTCGCACCCGCGGCCCGCGCCCGTTCGAGGAACGCATCGGCGGCCTCCCGGGACTCCTCGAAGTGCCCGATCGTGGTGCTCGGGTCGGTCGCCAGCGCGACGCTCGCGTCCTTCCGCATGTCGTCACGGCCGTAGACGGAGACGATCAGCCCGTCGTCCAGGGTGAACATGGCGGTGGTCCCGCCCGCCGCGGTGTCGGTCGCGACGTACTCGGTGCCGATGATTCCGCTGCCCTCGATGCCGAAGAGCGCGGTGTAGAACGCGGCCGATCGCTCGATGTCGGCGACGGCGAGGGTGATGGCGTGCATGCGGCGGAGACTACGCCTCGGCCCGCTCGTCGGCCTGCGCCTCGGCCTGCTCCTCGGTCAGTCGCCCAGGCCGAGGATCAGCCGGCGCAGCAGCCCCGCGAGCTGGTCCTGCTCGTCGTGGGACACCCCCGCGAGGATGTCCCGCTCCGCTCCCAGGAGATCTGCGATCGCCGAGTCGACCGCGGTCCGGCCGGCATCCGTGAGCGACACCAGGATGCCCCGGCCGTCCTTCGGGTCCGTCCGCCGCGCGACCAGACCCCGTGCGGTCAGCCGGTCCACCCGGTTCGTCATCGTGCCGCTCGACACCAGGGTCTGCTGCAGCAGGGTCTTCGGGCTCAGCTCGAACGGCTCACCCGCACGCCGGAGGGCCGACAGGACGTCGAACTCCCACGGCTCCGTCCCGCTCGCGTCGAACGCTGCACGCCGTGCCCGGTCGAGGTGCCGAGCGAGCCGGTCCACCCGGGACAGCACCTGCAGCGGTGCGAAGTCGAGGTCGTCGCGCTGCCGTCCCCACGCCGCGACGATCCGGTCGACTTCGTCCTCGTGCGGCATCCCACCATCTTGGCCGAACCCTGCGCGCACGGCCACCGTGCGGGTCATGGGAGGATGGTCTGGCCCCTTCGTGGGGTGTTCCGCCTTGGTGTAATGGCAGCACGACGGCCTTTGGTGCCGTTAGGTCCGGGTTCGAATCCTGGAGGCGGAGCCACGGGCCGATCGGTCTATCGACGGAATCGGTTCGGGGTATTCGGTCCTCCCCCTCTTCGACCGTCTGCGGATCTCCTGTGGGGTCTTCACCGCGGCGTCGAGGAGCCGAGTAGTGCTGGTCGGGGCCCTTGAATGAAGCCAACGGCCCTCCCGAAGGACGCAAAAAGCCCCCTACCCGGATTCCGGGCAGGGGGCATCGGCTCGGGGCGCTGAGTGCGCACGCCGAGCGGCTGGGGTTGGTCTGTTCAGTTCTATGTGGGCATGGTCAGGCCGCCGCCGGTATGTCCGGCGGTGCGGTGGTGACCTTGCGGTCGGCCCAGTACTTCACAGGGTCGCGCTGCTCGTAGACGGCGGGGTGGGATCGGTTCTTGCGATTCCGGTGGGCGAGGTTGAGCCGTTCCTGGTACCAGTCAACGATTCGGTGGATGTTCTCGCATGCGGCCGCCATCGCGGCGCAGAGGGCCGCGAACCAGGGGCCGCGAACGAGGCGCTTCATCGCGATGCCGAGTGCAAGGTGCTCCGGGTTCTTCACGGACGCGTTGCCAGACTCGACCGTGTTGCGCAGGCCGTACATCCCGCGCCACTTCTCGGACTTGTACTCGAACTCTTGGCCGTACTTGAGGTGCTTGGTGTTCTCTTCGTTTCGGGTGCCGCTTCCGAGTACGCCGGGAATGAGGACAGTCTTACTCGGCACGGTGATGTCGACGATCGCCCCGGTGTTGGGGTCGATATCGACTGAGTCTTCGAGCCGCAGGGTCGGGTAGAAGTACTGTCGTGATCCGTCGGCGCGGTGACGGCCGCGCGGCTCCAGACGGAAGCGGGAGCGGCGGGCGCGCTGCTGAACGAGAAGGTCGTGCGCCGCAGCGATATGCGCCTCGCGAGCGTCCTCGTTCTCGATGTTGTCGGTCGCGGCCTTCTGCGCGTCCGCATATGTCTTCTCGGCGAGTTGCAGTGTCTTGGGCATCGAAGCGAGGTACCAGCTTCCATCGCACATGACCAGGTCGTGCTTGCCGTCGGGGCTGGCCCAGAAAGCCTGCTTGCCTTTCTGATCGATGCCGTAGTCCATCACGAGGCTGACGCCGTGCTGGGCGAAGGGAAGCTGCAGGTCCTCGACCTTGGCGTTGGGCGTGTACGCGCGGTCTGCGACGAGCGTCTTGATCTTGATGTCGCGCGCGATCAGGGACTCGAGGAGCTTGCGACCGTGACCGATGAGCTTGCCGGGCTTATGGTCGCCAATCGCCGTGAAGAGAAGCGGGAAGTCCTTGTCGGAGTCGGCATTGTTTCGGGTCCAGATGCAGTACTCGATCTCCTGGCCGTACTTGCGCTTGCCGGGACCCTTCTTCGAGCCGTCGTGATCGCCGTGTCGGACGTAGAGTCCGCCGCCGTGATTTGTCGGCATCTTGTCGCCTGGGCGCATGTTTTCGAAGGCTTTGTGCATCCCGACGAGCTCGAGGATGGTGGCGTCGATTGCGTGTGTTCCATCCGGACGGTCGCGGATCTCCTTCGGGAGGAGAAGGACAGAACCGTGCAGGATCGCCGTCATCAGTTCTCCGCGACGTCGAGTCCGTGCGGCCATCTCGACGGGGTCGCGCTGGGCGACCAGCTCGTTGTAAACCTGGAAGGGCATGCCCTCGTGGCGGTCGCCGGGCTCGTCATCAACCAGGTCACGCAAGCGAGCCAGCGCGGCCCAGACGCGGTCGTACATCAGTTCTTGGCGGTTCTCAACCACTTCGGTGATGCCCAGGCGCCGTCGCTGCTTCCAGCCCATATGCATGAGCATCTCGACGGCTGCCATCAGCGACATCTTTTTCCTCGCGCGCAGGCACACGAAGACGAGCATCAGCGCGCTCGCTTCGCTGAACTTGCTCTTCTGACCAGCGTTGGACTTACGCCTTTCTGCTTTGAAGCCGTCGATGACCTGCTGCACGTCGCCGTGTCGACAAACGAGGGAGACTTCGTGGACGGCCCGTTTGACGGACTTCTTGATGCCCATTGTCACCCAGTCGTTGAGCGTCATTTCGAAGCTCTGCTCGAACCATCGGTCGACGTGCTCGGCGTCGTGATACTTCGTCAGCGCGGCGGTCATCGGGTGACCTCCTGCGCGCGGAGCCGGCGGCGGTACGAAGCGTCATCGAGAGCGGGAACGTGTGCGACGAGCTGGTCGAGGTGTTCGAACTTCGTGACGCCGGCGGCGGTCATGAGGGCGCGCATGTCGGTGCGGGCGATGAGGTGAGTGATGAGCCAGGTGTTCCGCATGCGGGTGGTGACGGGGTCGGGCTCGTTGCCACGGTCGGTGTCGTAGAGGAACGTGGTGAGCGTGCTGATGCCGTGCTTGACGCGCTTCGGGGATCCGAACACCCAGTGCTCCGCCTCGACCTCAGCGATGGAGTCGAGTAGGAGCGTCTCGAAGCGAGCCAGGAGCGGAACGGTCCGGCCGACCGGATTGACCGTGACGAGGATGCCGCCGGCGTCAGCCACGATGTCCTGGCGGCGGACCTGGAGAAGCTCGTTTGCTTTGAGCCCCGCTCCGGTGCACAGCGCGAGGACGACGCCGGCGCTGCGACGCCGTGCTGCGGTCGACTGGCCCGTCGCCCAGCTCTCGAGGAGGTGCAGGTCGAGGGCGTCGTAGGGTGCTGCGGTGTTCTGCGGAGTTGTCGGTGCGAACTCCAGCGGCACCTCGCCGACGAGGACCTCGGACAAGCGCATCAGCGCCGACCGGTATGTGCGACGCGTGGTGTCCGACCAGGTGACGTCGGTCCGTGTGATGTAGCGACGGATGATGACGGGGTGGAACACGACGGCGGTCTTCGCCGGGTATCCGTTGACGTTGACGACCCAGTCGACGAATGGTGCCGCGACGACGACGAGCCTTTCGGCGGGCTGGGCAATGGACGCTGCCGCCTCGGTGACTGCGCTGACCACGAAGTCGCGGACAACCCTCCATCTATCCTCCGAGAACGTCGGGACGTACTTCACCGGTGTTCCTCCGCGTGTGAGGAACGACAGGGGGGCGCGCTGCATCGCGGCGATGTACTGACGCGGTGACCGGAGGATCTGGCTAGGCATGCCTGGCCTATGCAGGCGACTCGGGATGTGCTGTGGGAAGGCGCCCCAGATTCTGATCTCGCTGCCTGCCGATCCGCATGCCCGCGCGGATCCGCGGGCGTCTTTGTGCGGGCGAGCGGTCGCTGCACCCCGGGCGTGTCGCCGCTTGCCGCATGCGATGTCGGCGTCGTTCGCGTGACGCTGGCGATGTGCATGCGATCCGGGCGGCTTTCTGCTTCGGGGACTCAGAAAACGTGGTGATCTTCGCGGCCGGATTGGTCCTGTTTGCGGACCCCGCTCGTCTGCGACCCGCGCGTCCTCCAAGATCACGCCCGTTCCGCGCATACCCCCTCCGAGGCCGACCGCCGGCCTCGGAGAGGACCACATGCCCACCCCGACCACGACGCTCGCAGCGCTCCACGCCGAGTACTCCGACCACGCGGCGCAGCCAGCCCTGACGCTCACCCTCGACCAACGGCGCGGCGTCGCGTTCTACCTCGCCGACACCGATGACGCCGTCGAGGTCGAAACGTTCGTACGACGCTGGACCGACCGAGTGCACGACCTCGACGAGTTCGTCGACGAGCACGGACGGATGCCCCGCGCCGACTCGACCCGCCCTCGCCCTGCGACCGTCGAGCAGACCCTCGTTGACGCAATCACCTACTTCCGGCAGGTCGGCGCTGCGGGTGGCTACTGCTCGTACCAGGTTCGACGACTTGAAGCGGTGCCGGGCTTCGCCTGGAACCCTCGGGACGCGCAGTGGTCCGCGATGCTCGCCGCGCACCAGCAGTTCTGGGCCGATCATCAGCGACCGCCGCGTCGTCGCGCGACCGACCAGACGGAGGTGACGGTCGGACGGTGGGTCGCCCAGCAACGCGCCCAGCACGCCCGCGGCCGTCTGCTGCCCGAACGCGAGCAGCAGCTCCGGGCAGCACGGTTCCGTGTCCTCTGATTGGTTACCGAACTTCGCGGGCCTCGGCGAGGATCCGTCGACGGTGCTCGGAAGCGTTCATCGTCGGAATGTGCCGGAGGGACGTGACCAAGTGCTCCGGCTTGCGCAGTCCGCCGACAGCCATGAGTTCGGCGGCGTGCGTGCCGGCAGCAAGGTGCCTGGTGATCCAGGTAGCGCGCATTCGCGTCGGGACTGGCTTCGGCTCGTTGCCGAAGTCGGTGTGGTTGATGAACGGCGTGACGAAGTTGTAAGTCGTCTTCTTGTTCGACCCGCCGAGTACCCATGCGTCGTCCGGCCCGTCCGCGAGGGAGTCGATGAGGAGCTGCTCCCATCGTTCGAGCACGGGCACCAACCTCGGCGTTCCGCCCTGTACGTTGACGAGCACTCCATGAGAGTCAACGCGCACGTCGCTTCGCCGCAGGTGCTGCATCTCCCACGGGTCAAGCCCAGCACCCGCACCTAGGGCAAGGACCGCGCCAGCACCTCGACGTCGAAGCGCCGTTGACTGCCCACGCGCCCAGGACTCGAGCAGGTTCAGTTCGAGGTCGGTGTACGGGGCGGTGACGGACTGCCCGTTCAACGGCGCAAACTCGATCGGACCCTCGTCGGGGAGGACGACCTCCGAGATCCGGAGCAGGAAGGACCGGTAGTCGCGGCGCGTCTTGTCCTTGAGGTGGAGGTCGTCGCGGGAGATGTACCGGCGGATCAGCACCGGGTGGAACACGTTGGTGACCTTCGGCATCCCGTTGACGTGGACGACCCAGTCAACGTAGGGGGTCACTGCGACCATGAGCCGTTCGGCAAGGTACGCGCACGCGGGTGCGACGAGTGCGACAGCGTCCAGGACGAACGGCTCGATGTTGGCCCACCGGTCTGCGGGAACCGACTGGTTCCGATACTTCCGCATCGCATGGACGGGCTCCGGGCGAAGCTGCGCGATAAGCGGGCCCTCGTCGGCTCTGGAGCTTCGGGCCCCGAGCGTTGAGTCGCCGAGGATGAGCGGCTCGGGTTCCCAACATTGGACGTGCGAGCAGTGCTCGACAGAACTGTGACGTCGGAACGGACGACCGAAGGCGGCGCCCATCGGTCGCCCCAGGGCGGTCGCGGACGTGACGTTTTCCTGGTTCGGCACGACGTGGTGCGCGGTTGAACTCGGTGAGCGGAGCGCTGCTCGAACGGCGGTAGGGATCGAAGGCATGCCACGGCTATGCCCGACGGCCACACCCTGACGTGAGGAACGCCGAGAAGTAGATCGGCCCGGCCTCGAAGGACTGGTCCTAGCCGACTTCCCCAGCTGGTTCGGGCGTGCCGGCATAGCTCCAGGACAACGACTCCTGGAGGACCCCTTGGACTACCGCACCGCTACCCGTGAAGCACGAGCCGCCGAGTTCATCGACTTCGCTACGAAGCTGCACGACAGCCGATACGACTACGCGCACGTCCAACGCGGCTACGTCAACGGCGATACCAAGGTCACCATCATCTGCCCCGACCACGGGCCCTTCGAGCAGACCCCGCGCGAGCACCGCCGAGTCCGCGAGACGCCGTGGGGCCCGCAGCGCGGCCAGGGCTGCCACGACTGCAAGGGCTTCAACGCGCAGGTAGAGATTCGTCGCGAGCGCTTCGTTGCGAAGGCTCTGGCTACGCATGGCGACCGGTACGACTACACCGATGTCGCCTACGTGGACGCGCGAACCGACGTCACCGTGAACTGCCGCAAACACGGCGCGTTCTCAGTCCGCCCAGACAATCACACCTCGAAGTACGCGACCGGCTGCCCCGACTGCGCCCTCAGAGGACACCGCTCCGCACCGCGCTCGAAGAAGAAAACCGAGGAAGGCCTGTGGCGGAACCGCCCAGCTGGGACAACCACAGGACGGAAGCGGCTCCCGCGTAGACGAGCGGAGACCCGCTAGCTGCTCCCTCTGGCAGGAGTCAACCGAACTTGCAGCAGTCCCCGCCTCGGGATTCGGTTGCGGTAGGCCTCTAGACGGTGAGTGGATCCGGTGCGTGCTCGGGCCGGGCGACGTGTTCGCCGTGATGGGCTCGGCGTCGCTGTTCGTGCACGAGTGCACCGATGCCCATGAGTGCGAGGCCGAAGGCCGTCCATCCCACGAGGATCAGCCACTGCAAAGTGGAGTTGGCGTCCGGGAAGTATGAGATATCGCGGAGGAGCCGCGCGCCTGCTCCCGGTGGGAACCACTGACCGATGACACCCCAGGGGGCTGGTAGGAACGACGACGGTGTTGCCGCGGATGCGAGGGGGTTTGCGAACAGGAGGAACAACACCGGCCCGACGCTGACGCCGAGGCGGCCGATGAGCGTCGAAGCGCCGAGGATTGTTCCGGCGATCGCGCTGAGGGCGAGGGCGAATGCCGCCGCGTTCTCGAGGTAGTGACCCTGCAGGATTCCCAGCCAGCCCTGCAGGATGCCGGCCACGGCGAAGCCTGCGATGACCACGAAGGCGACCAGGCCGACGAGGCGCCGCCCGGTGCCGTGCACGAGGAACGTCAGGAGGATCCCGCCGAGCATCCCGCCCATGACAAGCGGGAACGCCGCAGCAACCAAGCCCGACCCGGTCGGGTCGTCATCGGAGAGCGGGACGACGTCGGTGACGGCGACAGTCGGAGCGGCGGCCGCATCACCGGCTGCCGACGCGGCGGAACCTTGTGCTTGTGCCTGTGCTTGCAGTTTCGCGGCGACGCCGTTCATAACCTGCGCGACAGCGGGGCTGGCCGCAGTCGCGGTGAGTACCTCGGGAGCGGACCCGGAGGACAGCACCACTGCGCCGTAGACGTCACGCTCTTTGAGCATCCGCACCGCGTCGGCGCGGGTGTCGGCCAGCTGGACGTCGAAGGTGTCATTGCCCTTCGTCAGCGCGGACTTCAGCTGGTTCGACGCTGCGCTCGGTCCAGCGATCGCGATCGAGATGTCGTGCGCCGAGGAGGCCCGCGACGGCCACGTGAACGCGATGACCACCAGCGATACGATCGCCGCGACCAGGACACTGGTCACGACCACGCGCCGCCAGGGCGTGGGCTGGGGCAGGACGGATGGGGCGCTCATGCGCGGCTCTTCTCGGTAAGAAAACGGGCCCCGGCAGCAGCGGCAGGGCGGTGGACCGTCTGCGAGCGTAAATCAAACCCACCAAGAAAGCAACGCGCGTTGACTTATTGGTAGCGCTGCATAGGATTACCTCATGACCGAGGCAACAGCGAAGCGCGAGACGGCTCGTCCCCTGGGCCGGCGCCCGGGGGTGCACGACACTCGGCAGACGGTCCTCGACGCGGCGCGGGCCCGGTTCGCAGCGGACGGGTATGCGGGCGCGTCCATCCGGAAGATTGCAGCGGACGCGGGCGTCGATGCGGCGGTCGTGATGCGTTCTTTCGGGTCGAAGGATGACTTGTTCGCAGCGGCAATGGTGATGCCTGCTGAGGCCGCCACAGCACTCAGCGGCGCTCTTGAGGGTCCAGCTGACGGTGTCGGTGAACGCCTCACGCGGGCCTTCCTTGAGTTGTGGACGGCAACAGCGTCATCGGGTCCGCTGCTGGCCACGTTCCGATCGGCCGTCACGAACGAGCAAGCTGCAGCGCATCTGCGGGCGTTCATCAGGGGGCGAGTCCTCGAGGCGTACGTGCCGCATTTCCCGGATGTTCCCGACGCGGCGCTGCGGGCAACACTGGTGTCCTCGATGCTCATCGGCGTCGTCGTCGGGCGGCAGGTCGTCGGTATCGATGCGATGGTCGATGCGGACTTTGAGAGCATTGTGGGGATGATCGCCCCATTGATGCAGGCAGTCCTGACCGCGGAGCCCTGACGGTCGCACTGTATGCCTCGACGGTGTCGGGGTCAGAAGATTGCGATCGGGTTCACGGCGAGCCCGGTTGTGCCGGTGATGCGGGGAGGCGCGAGGACGAGCATGAAGCTCCACCGCTGCACCGCCTCACACCGCGTGGCGAGGTCAGCGAGGTCGGCTGCGTCGACGAGGGGAAGGCCGAGCCGTGCGAGCGCGACCTGATGCATTGGCATCGGAACAGACATCGGGCGGGGATCGCTGATGTCGCCGATGTAGAGGGCGGCGCCGTGTTCGTCTAACCAGGTCACGGCCGTGAGGTCAAGACCCGGGGCAGGCTGCGACATCGGTTGATTTACATCCCAGCCGCCGCGGACGATGACGGCGTCGCCCGGATGCAGGACTGTGCCAGCATGTTCGAGCGCAGCATCGAGATCTGCCGCGTTGACCCGGTGGGTGGCGTCGAGACGGCCGCCGCCGGGGGCGAGGTCGAGGAGGACGGCGCGGGTGACGACGCCCGCGGCGAGGTGATCGGCCGACCCGTGGCGCACCCCCGTCGGAGTGATCGCGTCCGGCAACTTCACTCCGGGATACACCTCGTCGCCGGCGGGGATGTGGCTGAGCGCGTCGACGTGGGTGAGACCGGCGTTATGGGTGTTGATCAGCAGCGAGTCGGTGATGGCCATCGGCTTCACCCCGTTGAAGTTCACGACCTGCATGACCGGGGCAGGAACAGTTCCGGGACTGCCGACTGGTCCGAGACCAGTGGTCAACGGTGTCGGGGCGGTCTCTCGTGCCAGGCTCACTGAGATCCCGGTCCGGACTTCTCCCGCGGCGCGGAGGCGGGCGCTGTCATCGATGCGGTTCAGGGCTCCGATCTGGTCGGCGTCGCCCCACCGTCCCCAGTTGCTGGGGAGAGCATCGTCATGCACGTCGGTCACCTTTCGTCCTTGTGGGTGTGGAGGCTGGTCAAGTGCTCTAGGGCGGTGCGCAGGCGCGTGGTCCCGGTGCCTCGTGCGCTGAGGTAGCCGTCGGGGCGCAGCAGGAACCAATCACCGATGGTTGCACCGAGGTTCGTGTGGACACTGCCGTCCGGGTCCCAGACGCTGGGGCTTGCGTCCTCGGAGCGTGTCCGGCTGATCGGCACCACCGTCAACCAGCCCGGTAGTGACGTCGCGTCGACGCTGCTGTCGGATGTGTCACCAGCGACGGTGAGCAGGTGCCACGATGGAGCTCGCAGCATGCTGCGGAGGTTCGTCCAGCCCGGTGACTGCGCGTCCGCAGCGGAAACCTGTGTCAGGCGCTGCCCCGCACGAGGCCCTGCACCCGGCTCATCGCCGGACACTGTGAGCGGGCTGTCGTCGTACTCGATCGCGAGAGCCGACATGCTGCGGATGAGCTGCCGCATGAAGTTCAGGTCGGATTTTTGGGTCTCCTCCGGTGTGTTGACCATGGTGGTGTCCATGACCTTGCCCGTGGAGGCAAGCAGCGCCTGCCCGATGGGGACTCGCTCGGCGTCGTAGGTGTCCAGTAGCGCAGCGTCCGCATCGCCGTGGAGGACCATGGCCAGCTTCCAGGCGAGGTTGAACGCGTCCTGGATGCCGGTGTTCAGTCCCTGCCCTGATGCTGGCGAGTGCACGTGGGCGGCGTCGCCGGATACGAAACACCGGCCGACGTGCATCGCAGGGACTGCACGCTGCTGGATGGTGAACTTTGACGCCCAGCTCGGGCGCTCCACAGTGATTTCACGGCCGAGCGCTTCGGTCAACTTGCCGCTGAGCTGCGCAGCGATCTGGTCCGCGTCCGAAGGGTCTCCTATGCCGCTGGTGTCCAGCAGTCGCCACTTCTCGGGTTCCGGGAACGGGAAGAGCATCATCGTGCTGCCGCGGGGAAAGAGCCAGTGCACCCCGTCACGGTCGAGATCGGTGTGCACGATCGCGTCCGAGATGAGCCAGGTGTGCGCCGATTCACCCTCGAGTGGCAGGTCGAGTGCTTTCCGCACGGTCGAGTGCCCACCATCACACCCCCACAAGTACTGCGCGCGCACGGATTCGGCGCCCGTGGCCGCTTCGCCGTCGCACCGCAGCTCGGCAGTGACACCGTCGGCGTCGCGCTGAAACGAGTCAAGGCGGGTGTTCCACTCCACCGCGACACCCGCCGCGGCAGCATGCCCACGGAGGACACGCTCGATGACCACCTGGTCGACGTTGAACATGTACGGGAACTGCGTCGCCAAGGTCCCGAAATCGAAGTTGAGCCGCGACGCGCCGTCCGGCTGATGGCGGATGAACGCGTTGACCCTCGTGCCTTGCCCAGCAACCTCCCCGAGGACCCCGATCTGGTCGTAGATCTCCATGCTGCGCGCATGCACGCCGAGCGCGCGACTCGTCGTCGCGGGCGCCGCGGCCGCATCAACCAGACGAACCGACACCCCGGCCCGGGCCAACTGCGACGCAGCCATCAGCCCAACCGGTCCCGCCCCAACGATCAGAACATCAACATCGCGCAGCGCCATGGTTCCTCATTCCCTGTGTCAGCTAGTCTGACACTGGACCTTACGCTCTGGAGAGGGAACCGAGCTATGCCAGCTGAAAACCCTGACAAGACCGATCTCCCGCTACTCGCGCTCCTGCAACGCAGCGTCCGCTGGCTGTCCGACGAACTCGTCGATGCCCTGACAGCCGCCGGCGTGGATCCGATCACACCAGCGCACACCACCGTGCTCGCACACCTGGACGATGACGCCGCGCTGAGCATCGCTGAGCTGGCGCGCCGTGCTGGTGTCACCCGCCAAACCATGCACCGAGCCGTGGCACAACTGATCGGCGAAGGGCTCCTCACGAGCAAGCCGGGACCAGGATTCCCACGGAGCACCCTCATCGAATACACCCCCGCAGGTCACCACCGAAGGACCGTCGCCATGCACGTCCTCCTCGAGTTGGAGCAGAAATTCGCAGACCGCGTGGGCCCGTCACAGCTCGCCCAACTACGACAGACCCTCGACAGCGCCTGGCCCTGATCATCTTCAGCCCGAGCAACAGGACCACGGCGCGAGGCCACCGAGCGATAACAAAAGAGCGCCATTGGGCAGTGCTGCTCAGCTCACAACTCGGGGACCTGATCGATTCCTCGCACCTCGTGCCCGAGGTCTCGGAGGTAGGCCGCCCAGTGGCCCGGGCCGCAGCCGGCGTCCAGCAGCGGGCCTTCGATATCCGCGGCCCACGTCGAGACGAGGTGCGCATCGGACGGGTGCACCGTCACCGTCGAACCCAACCGTTCCGCGTACTCCGCGGCTCGGCGCGAGTACGAACTCAAGACCTCCGCTGCCATGACCAGACCCTAACGGAGGACGAGCCGCGCGCCAGAGAGGGTGTCCCTGTGGCGATCGGCTCCCGGCTCGGCAAGTACCTTCCCTAGGATGCGTCTGTGGGTGTGACCGGCGAGAAGTATCGGGCGTGGGCGCAGGTCGAAGCGCACGGCGTTTCCGATCTGTACTTCGACTGGGCGACTGGTGTCGCTGCCGACGAGGACATCGTGAAGCTGGTCCAGGAGCTGTCCGCGGCGAAGCGGCAACCGAACACGTCTTCGCCGCGGCTCGGATGGCCGGTGTTCCTCTCGTGCCCTACCGCGAGGCGAGGAGTGAGTTCGTCGCCAGGTGGGATGCGATCCGCGTGATCGCTCTCACCCACGCGACGCAGACGAACGAAGCCCGCCGGTGCGCCGTATTCCTGCCCGAGCTGGCGAAGATCCGCGGGCCAATCGCACTGCTCGAAGTCGGAGCGTCCGCGGGGTTGTGCCTGTACCCGGACAAGTACGCCTACCGCTTCATCACCGAGCGGGGAGTTGACGAACTCGCACCGACATGCGGCAGCTCGGTCGTCCTCGAAACTGAACTGCGCGGGCGTTCAGCTCCGACGCATCTGCCGGAGATCGTCTGGCGTGCCGGCATTGACCTGAACCCTCGTCCTGCGAGACGTCCGGTAGTCGATCCTCAATCGAGTCTCGCTGCTCCTTCCGGCACGGTGCATGATGGGGCCGTGAGTGAAGAACCTGAGAAGAAGCCATCGTCGTCTCATGGCACCACGATTCTCGTCGGGTCCTTGCTCGTTCTGTCTCAAGTACTCACGATCACGTCTCGGCTTCTCAACGGCGAGAGCTTCCTCAGCCCGTGGGTCATTACCAGCGCCGCTCTCGCCGTCATCGGCGGCATCTTCGCCGGGATCGCACTGACCAGGACGAAGCGATCGCGTTGATTGTGAGCAGCCTCGCTCTGTGTCGTCGTTTTCGCTGCGATCGGTGTCGGGTCAGGTGGTGCCGATGACGAGGGTGCTGCGGGCGGCCTCGACGACGTCGTTGGTGATGACGTCGAGCTCGTTGATCTTCAGGACGCGTTGGATCTGAGGGAGGAGGCGCTCAAGGAGCCGGAAGTTGCCGCGGGTGATGCGTTCGACGGCGGCGATGGCTTGCGCGTCGGTGAAGTCGTCGGGGTCGAGCGTCTTGCCGAGCTTGCGCCATTGACGTTCGAGGACGAAGAGCAGCTCGTCGTGGCCGAGCGGACGGTACTGGTGGGCGAAACCGAGGCGGCTGTAGAGCTGCGGGTAGTGGCTGAACTGCTTCTCGATGCCGGGCATGCCGATGAGGATCATCGCTATGCCGGTGCGGTCGTACTGGTCGCGGAGCCACTCGATCGCGTTGCCGGTGAGGCGTTCGGACTCGTCGATGATGATCAGCTCGAGCAGGGACGGGTTGGGGCCGTGTGCGTGGTCGAAGTGGCGACCCTGGAGCAGGAGGTGTTCCTCGATGCAGCGTTCGGTGCGGAGCATGTCGTGCCGGAGGTCGTCCTGCAGGGCGCGCATCGTGGCGGAGACCTCGGGCGTGTAGAAGACGGTGCGGGCTCGGTGGGCGGCGGCGTAGATCTTCGTGTCGTCTTCGCTGCGTGCGGCCCATCTGGCGATGAACGGGCCGATGCTGTCCCAGTGGGCGTAGCGGCGTGCGGAGAGGGTCTTGCCGACGCCAGCGGGGCCGAAGCAGACGCCGATGGTGTTCTGCTTCCGGACGGCGTCGGCGAACTCCGCGAACCGACGGTGTTCCTTCGTGATGATGAACTGGCTCGTCATGACCGGTCCTCCTCGTAGGTCATCAGTCGCGGTTGATCCGGTGCCGGTGCGGGTGCTGGTGGGGTGTGATCATCGGGTGTGGGGCGGACGATCGCGATGCGTTCGCGGATCTGCCCGCGCAGGGCTCTTCGTTGCGCGTTCCGGGCGGCCTGGATCTGCTTGAGACTGATGGTCTCGGTCTGATGCGCGGTACTGATCGCGGTGCACAGGAACGCGTCGCGGTGAAAGACACGGATCTCGGTGACGTCGCGGGGGTCGTACCGGACGCTGACGGTGCTGCCCACGAAGGGTGCGAGAGTGGTTGCGGTGTAGCGGAGCCCTTCGAAGTGGATGCCGTCTCGTTGCACGACACGCGTGGTCGGGACGGTGAGCAGGAACCCGTCGAGCTGCTCGAGGGAGTCCGGCATTCGTGGCAGCCACCCGTCTGCGATCCACGCTTCCAGTGGGCTCTTCCGGAGCTCGCGGTGGATGCGGGCGTTGTAGCGGCGGATGAACGTGTTGATGGCACTGTCGACACCGGCGAGATCCAGCGCCGGCGTCGGCGCCGGCGCCGAGGATCCGGGTGCGAGGTGGCCGGGGAGCGTTGGGAGCAGCTCGGTGTTGATGGTGCCGAAGAACCGCTCGATCTTCCCGCGGCCCTGGGGGCGAGCGACCTGCGAGTGGATGATGCGGAGGTGCAGCACGGCGGCGGTGTCGCCGATTCGGTGGCTGGTGAAGTCGGACCCGTGGTCTGTGTAGAGCACGTCTGGGATCCCGCAGACAGGCCAGTCCGGTTCCGGCTTGTGCCAGATCGCTTGCCGGAGCGCGAGCGCGGTGTTCGCGGCGGATGGGGCGCCGAGGAACACCATGTACCCGCAGACCGCGCGGGAGTAGTCGTCGAGGATCACCGTCAACCACGGCCGTTCGGGCTTGCCGTCGGGTCCGACGATGAGCAGATCGAGCATCGTGTGGTCCGCCTGCCAGATCGCGTTGGGGCGATCCGCACGACGTCGGAGCAGCAGTTCGTGCTTGTCCCGATATGACGCGGGCCCCTCAAGCGCGAGCGTCACCATCCCGGGATCAAGCCCGTTCACGATCGACCGCACAACGGAGTACGACGGCGCTGAGAGACCTCGTTTGGTGCAGTAATTGTCGACCTGGCGGTGAATCGTGGCGATCGAAGGTCGTGGCTTGGTGAGTGCGAGCCCCTCAATCAGGCGCACCAGTTCCGGTGCCGTCCGTCGGGCGCCGTGATCGGTGCGGGTGCCGTCGGCGAGAGCCGGGTATCCGCCGGTTCGGTAGCGGGCCAACCAGCGTTGCAGGGTGCGCTCAGCGACGCCCGTGGTGCGGGCCAGGGTGGCGAGCGGGATGGCGTCCTCGACGTGCAGTCGAAGGATGCCCCACCGCTCGCTCGCGTCCATAGCCAGCTACATCGTTGGGGAAGGCTTGGTTCGTCGCGCCGCGACGGGCTCGGCGTGCTTCGCGAGTGCACGGTAGATGGTGGTGCGGCTAACGCCGAGCACGTCGCCGATCTGCGCGACGGTCATGTCCTGCTGTTCGTAGAGCCGGCGTGCGGTGCGCACCTGGTCCGCGGAGAGCCGAGATGGTCGGCCGCCGGTGCGGCCGCGGGCTCGAGCGGCGGCGAGGCCGGCGTTGGTGCGTTCCTTGATGAGGTCCCGTTCGAACTCCGCCAACGCGGCGAAGACGTGGAACACGAGCCGGCCGCCGGGCGAGGTGGTGTCGATGGTCTCCTGCAGGGACCGGAACCCGATGCCGCGCTCGGCGAGAGCGTGCAGCTGATCGATGAGGTGCCGGATGGACCGGCCGAGCCGGTCGAGTCGCCAGACGACGAGAGTGTCGCCGGGGCGGAGCTGGTCGAGGAGCTTGTCGAGCTCGGGCCGGTGTTGGAGCGACCCGGACATGGTGTCGACGAACACGCGGTAGCAGCCAGCGGCGTTGAGCGCGTCGATCTGCAGCGACGCGTCCTGGTCTGTGGTGGACACGCGCGCATACCCGAGAAGGTGACCCATGAAGAGAACGTAGCGAAACTCGACCAGGAGGGGTAGTGGCGGCACGTAGATTCTGGGACTGGGTTCCGCTACAAGACACGGCGCCTCGCACCCGGACTGAGCGCCGGTACGGATAGTTGTAGCGGAATCGTTCGTATTTGTTACGTCTGCCGCGCTCGCGCGGCGAGCCGGAGTGCTTGCACGGAACGGAGGTGTTGTTCCGATCGGTGGCGGCCGTTGGCGGGAGACGGATGTGGTGCTGCGATGACCGGAAGGAGTCGGGGGTGCTCGTCCAGGGTGAAGTGTCGCATGACGCCGTCGAGGGCAACGGCCCCGTACGTGACGATCGCAGTGAGAGCGGGGAGGGCCGCGAGCAGTGTGGCGAGGGCATGCCGCCCCTCGTCGATGTCCTCGAGTCGCACGCGGTCGGGCAGTTCCCATGGGACAAGGTTCCAGCGGACGTACTCGCCGCGTGCGAGTCCGGACTCGATACGGGCCGCTCGGAACGCGGCCGCGGTCGGGCCCGGGTTGTCCTCGCTGCAGATCGCTGCGTGCGCTGCGGCGATGGTCTGGGGGCCAGGCGACTGCATCAGGACCAGGACACGGCTGAATCTGCCGCCGGATCGTGGGTCGAAGCTCGGGACGAACCGTCGGCTGCCGTCGGGCGCGGTCCGCCACGTCTCCGCGAGACCGTTCAGCGATCGAACGTCAGCGAGTTCCTCGGGGGTACTCATGCCGGCTGTGGCGGTGCCAGCAGGGTGCCACGGATGACGGATCCGTGAAAGGTGCGAAGGGCAACGGTGATCCATGCGGCGACGAGGCCGGCGTAGTAGATGACGGCGAGGACGGCAACGACGGTCAGGCCTGAGTGCAGGGCGAGCCCGTTCAGGCCGGTGACGCAGGTCCCGACGGGGAACGTGAAGGACCACCAAGTCAGGCTGAACGGCAAGTGTTCGCGGGCAGTGCGGATGGTGATCGCGAGGGCGATGACGGTCCACAGCAGCGCGAAGCCGAGCATCGCGAACCCGTACACCAGCGCCACGACCAGCAGGGCATGCGCGGTACTCGCATCGACAACGGTGGGGGCGTTCGATGCGAGGAGGTTCACCGCGGTGATCGACTGTCCGACCGGCCCGAGGACGATCCACAGAGTCGGGACCATGCCGGCGGCCCCGACCTTGTGCTGCGCGAGACGGTTCCAGATCAGCGTGATCACGACCAGCGACGTGATGAGGCTGAGGCCGAAGAAGCCGTAGCAGGACCACAGCAGCGTCTCCCGCGCCTGCCCGGCGGGGGCGTACGGCAGCAGGAGCGCACCGGTGGAGGCGGACACCATCGGCGGGACGATCGGCATCAGCCAGCCGCCGAACGCGGAGTCGGGCTTGTTCTCGTGGCGGGTGAACGCCAGGTACGGCACGAGCACTGCCGTGAGCAGTCCTCCGATGGTGCCGATGGTCCACAGGACCCAGTCGATGGTGACGGCGGCGGGCAGGCCGACCCAGTCCTTGCCGAGCAGGAGTGTCCCGGCGCCGACGGTGAGGAACGCCATCGGTGGTGCGCCGTAGAAGTGCGAGATCACCGGGTTGAGCTGGTGCCCGGCTGCAGTGCTCCGGTAGCGGATCCAGTGCAGCACCGTCGCGGTCGTGAGGGCGACGAGGAGCACCGCGGCGATCGCCCACACGACCGTCGCCGCGAGGCGCAGCCCGGGGAACTGCAGCGGCAGTGACGCAGCTGCGACAGCGACGATCCCCGTGCCCATGATCGACGCGAACCAGTTCGGTGTGAGATTCGACACGATCAGGCCTGGCCGCTCCAGGTCACGGAACAACGCCGTCTGCGGCCGTTGGGGCAGCTGGCTACCGTTCGCGGGTGCAGGGTCCGTGCGGAGCGTTGTCATGGGCCAAGCCTGCGCGAATCCTGCCTCTGGCGGTACCCGGAACCTCTTGGCAGGGCACAATCAATGATTGTGGCACTACGGCGACTCACGGACCGAACCCTCGACCTCGACACACTCGACGTGCTCGCACGCGTCGCCGAGACCGGCTCCCTCTCCGCTGCCGCTGGAGCGCTCGGCGTCACGCAACAGGCAGTGTCTGCTCGGATCCGGGTCGCCGAGCGCATGGTCGGTCACTTGTTGGTGCACCGCTCGACCACGGGGTCGGTGCTGACCGAGACCGGCAGGCTCGTCGTCGGGCTGGCCGGACCGGTCCTCGACGCGTCTCGCCACCTCGAAGCAGGAGTGGCTGCGCTGCGGACTCCCACGGGTTCGCTCGTCGTCGCAGCGTCACAGACGATCGCGGAGCTGCTGCTGCCGGGCTGGCTGCTCGAATTCCGCCGCCGCGAACCCGACGTGCGGGTGCGCCTGATCGCGGGCAACTCCGCCGCGGTGACGGACCTCGTGCAGTCGGGTGGCGCGAACCTCGGGTTCACGGAGACCCCGGTGACGGCGGCAGGTGTGTCCGCGCAGGTGATCGCGGACGATGAGCTCGCGGTCGTCGTTGCGCCGGAACATCCCTGGGCTCGGTCGACCGGGATCACTGCGGAGGTCCTGGCGGCGACGGCTCTGCTCCTGCGGGAAGAAGGTTCCGGAACTCGCGCGACCCTCGCCGCATGGCTCAGGGAGGCCGGTTTGAGCATGTCGGTTCCGGCCGCGGTGCTGGAGACCACGAGCATCATCCGGGCGAACGCGCAGGCTGGAATTGCACCGGCGGTGATGAGCCTTCGCACGGTCGCCGCCGACATCAACGACGGGTCGCTGGTGCGGGTCCCGCTCGCTGGGCCGCCACTTGCCCGGCCGTTGCGGGCGATCTGGTCGGGAGAGCCTCAGCCAGCTGGTTCTGCTTTCCTGCGCGTCGCCCACGAGGTGACCGGTCGGGGTCAGCGCAGCCCGTAGGGCAGCTCCGGATTGTTCTCCGCGATCTCGGTGAGCCGGTTGTACTTGGCGACGCGTTCTCCGCGGGCGGGTGCGCCGGACTTGATCTGTCCGGTTCCGGTGCCGACGACGAGGTCCGCGATGAACGTGTCGGTGGTCTCGCCGGACCGGTGCGACACCATGCTCCGCATCCCGAGCGAGCGTGCGACGCCGATCGCGTCGAGGGTCTGGGAGACGGTGCCGATCTGGTTCGGCTTGATGAGCGCCGCGTTCGAGAGCCCGTCCTTCCCACCGTCGCGGATGCGCTGCGGATCGGTGACGTAGAGATCATCGCCGACGATCTGGAGCATGTCGCCGAGCGCGAACGACATCGCCTTCCAGCCGCCGTGGTCATCTTCGGAGAAGCCGTCTTCGATGCTCCGGATCGGATACCGGCTGATGAGGTCGCGGTAGTAGTCGACCATGCCTGCGCGGTCGAGCCGGCGGTCCACGACCCGGTAGCTACCGTCACCGAGCGCGAACTCGTTCGCCGCCGGGTCGAGTGCGATCGCGACGGTGTCCACGCCGGGCTCGTAACCGGCGGCACTGATCGCGGCGACGAGGAGGTCGAGGGCCTCCTCGGGCGCGGCGATCGACGGGGCGAAGCCGCCTTCGTCCCCGAGACCGAGACTGCCGAACCGTTCCCGGACCAGTGCCGCCAGCGCGTGGTAGACGTCCGATCCGATCCGAACCGCGTCGGTCATGGTCTCGGCGTTCACCGGGGCGATCATGAACTCCTGGAAGTCGAGCGCGTTCGCTGCGTGCGCTCCGCCGTTGAGCACGTTGAAGTGCGGGACGGGCAGGCGGGGCGTGCTGCCGGTGACGTCTGCGATCCAACGCCAGAGCGGCAGCTCCGCTGCGGCGGCGAGAGCGCGTGCCATCGCGATCGAGGTCGCGACGACACTGTTCGCGCCGAGCCGGCGGTGGTTCGGGGTGCCGTCGAGGGCAGCGAGGGCGGCGTCGGCCTGCCCGATCGAGGTCCACGACTGGCCGGTGATCATCGGTGCGACGTCCGTCGTGATGAGGTGCAGTGCCTGGCTCACGTCGCGGCCGCCGTAGCTGCTGCCGCCGTCGCGAAGCTCGACAGCCTCATGCGCGCCAGTGGATGCGCCTGCGGGGGCGTCACCGGTGACGACGGTGCCGTCCTCGAGCTCGAGACGCACCTGGATCGTCGGGTAGCCGCGGGAGTCGAGGATCCGGGAGCCGTGCAGGCTGCTGATGGTGACGGGGCGGCTGGTGTGGGTCACGTACTCGCCCTGATGGTGGGTGGTGTGGTGGACGTTGCTGATGTAGTCGTTCACGGCGGTTGTCGCCTTTCGGGTTGGTCGTGCGGGTGTGGGCCGCGGGGAGGTGGAGGGACGACCTCCTGGCGATCACTGGGCGCCAGTTGCCTCCCCACGGCGGTTCAGGGCGCGCACTGGATGGTGTCGGGTGCGCGGGTGCCGGTCAGGGGTGCGGGGTGAACCGTTCCTGTGCGGCGCGGATGATGGCTTCGGCGTCGACACGGTTCGCCCACCCGTTGGTGGTGACGTGCTTGCCGTGCTCGATCTCCTTGTAGTGGGCGAAGAAGTGCTCGATCTCCGCCAGGACCGGCTCGGCGACGTCGGAGATGTCCTGGACGTGGTCGAAGCGGACGTCTCCGGCGGGGACGGTGAGGATCTTGTCATCGCCGCCGTTCTCGTCGACCATGCGGAGCATCCCGACCGGGCGGACGTCGATGACGACGCCGGGGAACGTGGGCCGGGGCAGCAGCACGAGCGCGTCGAGGGGGTCGCCGTCATCGCCGAGAGTGTCGTCGATCGAGCCGTAGTCCTGCGGGAACACCATGCTGGTGAACACCGCCCGGTCCAGGCGGATCCGTCCGGTGGCGTGGTCGACCTCGTACTTGTTGCCGCTGCCGCGGGGGATCTCGATCGTGATGTCGAAGTGCATGAGCTGTTCGTCTCCCAGTCGGATGGTCAAGTGAGGGTGCCGAGGGTGACGCCCCCGGCGGCTGCGGCGACGGAGACGACGAGCATCCCGAGCCCGTTCACGGCAGCCGCGGTGGTGCGGCCAGTGCGTGCGAGGCGGACGGTCTCGAAGCTGGCGGTGCTGAACGTGGTGTAGCCACCCATGAGCCCTGTTCCGAGCACCGCGACGGGGGTGGCGCCGAGGTGACCGGCGGCGCCGGTGATCAAGCCCAGCAGGAACGAGCCGGTGATGTTGATCGTCAGCGTCCCGACCGGGAGCCGGAACTGCCGACCCCGGTTGATCGCACCATCCACGAAGAACCGTGCGGCCGCGCCGACACCGCCAGCGACCGCGACGCTGAGGAAGGCCAGGGCGCTCATGATGTGGCCCCGTTCGGTCGGACCAAACCCGCGATCGCGAGGCCGCTACCGGTGGCGATCGCGCCGGCGAGGACCGTCAGGAGCGCGTACCCGGTGCCGGCCAACCCGCGGCCAGCGAGGAACAACACCGCGGTGCTGGTCGCGAGGGTGCTGTAGGTGGTGAACCCGCCGAGGACACCGGTTCCCAGAAGCAGGCGCAGTGTCCGGCGGCGACCCTCGTCAGGTCCGCGATGCGCGAGGTGTTCCAGCAGCACACCCAGTAGGAGCGCGCCGGCGATGTTGATCCAGAAGATCGCCCAGGACACCTCCTGCTGAGCGGGGAACGCGGTGCTGAGTCCGTCGCGTGCGGCGGTACCGATGGCGCCGCCGAGTGCGACGACACCGAGGTACCGCCACCGCAGATGCACTGGCCGGTCGATACGTTCCGGGTCGTTGGCGTCGATGTCTGGGTCGGGCGGGAGCTGCCCATCGGGCAGGTGCGTGTCCGTTCGGGAGGTCATGTTCCACCTTCCGCAGCGACCGCTGCCGCTGCTGCTCGTGCTGCCGGATGCAGGTACTCCCCACCCCGCGGACAGAACCCACCGTCGCCGTCGAACCGGTAGATCAGGGGTTCGCCCGTGGGGAGGTTCAGGTCCGCGAGCTCACCGTCAGTTAGGCCGTCCATGCAGGCACACAGTGCCCGCAGTGAGTTGCCGTGCGCGACGACGAGCACTGTCTGCCCGTCGCGGAGTGCCGGGGTGATGCTGTGCGACAGGACGGGTTGGACCCGGCGGATGACGTCGGAGAGTGTTTCGGTTCGACGAAGTGCCGCCCACGGCAGTCCACGAAGCGCCGGCGTCCGCCGGAGCGCCAGCCACGCGCGGATCGACATGCGTGGTGGCCGTCCCGTGCGGGTCCGACGAACAGCGAAGAACTGCTCCGCCCCCAACGCCGCTTGCGCATTCTGCTTGGACATGCCGGTGAGGGCGCCGTAGTTCCGCTCGTTCAACCGCCACGTCGACTCGATCGGCGCATCACGTCCGAGGACGTCGGTGACGAGCTCCGCCGTGTGGAGCGCCCGCTCGAGCGTCGACGTGAGCACGAGGTCCGGTCGGATGCCGGCATGCAGAAGTAGCAACCCAGCCCGATTCGCTTCGGCGCTGCCCTGTTCGGTCAGCGCGACGTCTCGCAAGCCGGTGAAGGTACCGGCAGCGTTCGCAGTGCTCTGTCCGTGGCGGAGCAGAACAAGCTGGCCGGTCACGGGGTGTCCCACGGCAGTGGGGCATCGAACCCGACCGGATCAACGGGCACTACGAGCACTGAACGGTGCTGCTGATGGGTCAGCCGTACCGCGACCGACCCCGTGAAGAACTCCGCGATTCGACCCGCTCCCGTCCTGGCCCCGACGACCAGCATCGCCGCGTCGCGGTCTTCGGCCACTTGCGACAGTGCCCGGCTCGGATCCCCGACACCCGGGACGAACGTGACGTCGACGCCGTAGGTCGTTGCGGCAGCACGTACTGCCGCCTTGTCACTGTCCGACAAGCCCTGCGGTGTCGTGTCAGCGGTGTCAGGGTCGATCGGTTCCACCATCACCGACCCGTCCGAGCGCGTACCGGCATCGAAGAGCGATGCATCCACGCTGACGCACACCAGCGTCGTACCGAAGCGCCGCGCGATAGACGACGCAACCTCGATGACCCCCGGAGCGAGGCCGGGCAGGACGCCGACGACGACCGGTCCGGAACCGATTGGTGCTGTCATGACACTCCCTACCTCAGGCGCGCAGAAGCGCGACCAGCTGAGATAGGGACTGTTGTCGACAACTGTCGAGGTTGGGTCCGGCAAGCCCCACTACCGGGTCCGAAGACACCACCATTATGCACCCGAACCCCAAGTCACGCGGGCCGTCTCGCGCACCCGCGACGTCCCGACACCGAAGGAAGCGATTCCGACGACACGGAGCGAAGCTGCCCACACGTTGATCGCTGGTGCCGCTCGCTAGCGTCCGGTAGCCGATCGTCTATCGGGACGGCACCCGTCCTGATGACTCGCCCTATGTCTGCTCGGAGTCTCACCGTGCTCGGTGCTGTTGTGATCGCGTTCGCGCTGCTCGTGTGGATCATCAACCCGACGATTCATGGGGCGAGTTTCGTCGTGCTGATCGTCGCGCTCATCGCCGGCCTTGCCTGCGTCGTGCTGGGAACCATGCGGCGATCACGAGGTTGACCCCGTCCGCGTTGAAACCCGTCCCGCCAGGGGATCGGCTACCGGGATGTCCGAACACTGCTCCCTCGTCGGATCTCGTCGCGGCGTAGCGTGAGCTACATGACCGAGGAAGGAGACGCCTTCTCCACCCGCATCGCCTACGACACCAGATTCATCCGGAGAACGCATGCGCTACGAAGCTGACATCGACAACGGCGCCCTCATCATCGAGGGCGGCCATCTCCTCGCCGCGACCCCTGACGAGTTCACTCGGATCGGGTTTCTTGACCCGGAACAGACCGTCCGAGCCGTGGCACCAGGAGTTGACCTGCATCTGCCGGTCGCCCTCGCAATGGTCGCCGGATGCGGCCTCGTCACGATCGACGCGTACGCGCACGCAACCGAACCACCGCTCCCCGACGAAACCTGGACCAATGTCGTCGACGTCACATTCGACGTCGACGACATCGACACCGGGCTCACCGTTGTCAGCCTCTTCAACGGCCCCGACTTCGACGCGCCCCCACTCACCCCGGCCCCGGGGCTTTACCGCCTCCGCATCAGCGGGCGCGGCCGCGAACAAGTCTGGATCGACACCGTGCATGAGCAGTACCGCTTCGACGCATGGCCAATCACCACCGCCACGGCACCCACGGTCCATCGCACACACAGCGAGCCAGCCTGACTCTCGCATCGAGGATCTCGACCGCGATAACCGGCATCGACATGGACGGTTAGGCGAACTCAACGCACGGTGCCCCGGCCTGCTGCCAGCTGTGACAGCGGAGCCGCACCGCTAATGGAACGGTCTCGAACGTGTTGGCCGCTCGGTGTCTCGGTAGGCGATCGGCTATCGAACGTCATGCTGCGCCGGTAGCGTTCGAGCGGTGAAGTCCTCCGGCGACGATGATCGGCCAGCCCGCGCGCGGTACAACCTGCTCGTCGGGAGCATCGTGCTGGTGGTCGGCGTCGTTCTGCTTGCGGGCCGATGGAACCTGGTAGTCGGCGTCATCTTCACGTTTGTGGGTGCCGTGATGCTGCTCGCGGGCTGGCTCTTCTCGTGGTCGCGCAACGACCGATCTCGCAAGTAGCCGAGATAGATGGTGCCCGGAGATGGATCGGCTACCGGACGCGCCCTACTTCTCGCTGCGGCAGCGGAGCATGTTCATCGCGACCAAGGTCATCACTGGTTCGTCGCGGTCGTTGAGCACGGTGATGCCCAACGGAGTTCATCGACGCCCGGGGACGCGAGACTCGCGGCGTCGTTAAGTGTGCGGACGTCTGCATCTCGCACACCGCCCAGCCCAGGTGATCCTTCAGGTAGCCCGTGCCACTCCCTGACGTTGTGGCACTCGCCAGGCCGGTGGTCTCGTCATGTCGGGAAGCATGCCGACACCACCGGCCGCCCAACGACTCGATCGGAGCAGGCCGCCACGCCGCGTAGATTCGGCGCCCGCGCTGCCGGCGGCGCGGGCGTTTCCTAACCGCGGAAACAGGTGTTCAGCCCCCGGGTTGAGTGGAGGCTCGGTAGTGCCGCTTCGACGGTAGTCGGAGCGGTTGCGTCGGTGGGGGATCTGTTCGAACTCGACCGGTGAAACCATGCCAAGCTCGCCGCGCAGGCGTCGGTGGTTGAACCAGTCGAGGTACTCGACGGTCGCTGTATCGAGGTCCTCGATGCCGCGCCAGGGCCGGGGTAGCGGATCACCTCGGCTCTGAAAAACGGAGCACACAGTGCGGGCGACCCCGAGCAGGCTCCGGCTGATGGGGCGAATCGGCGCGAGCGGTGGCGCGGGCCTGCGTGACGTAGGAGAGTACTGAGGCTGACGTGCGCTGTCGTGCCCGACGTGTTTCCAACATCAGTTACCGGCACGGAGATGACACGCTTCGGTGTGATCCGACACCAGCGGGTGACTACTGCCCACCGCGTCACCTGAGGCAGCAGCCCCGGACGAGTCGCGCTACGCGCCATACGTGGACGGGCCGTTTCCACGATGTTGCCTCCTGACCGATCACTTCTTCGCGGCGCAGGTCACCGTGTTCGCGCTCTGGCCGGAGACGCTGTCCGGCAGCTGCGCGGCAGGAGCGGACGATCCGGGCGACACCGAGGCCCCCGTCGAGGCGGAGGCCGAGGCCGACGCGGCCGCTGACGGCCCGGCCGACGCCGACGGGTCCCGGACGGCCGAACGCCCGAGGCTGCCCGCACCGAGCACGACGGCCTGGTTCGCCTGCAGCACCCCGTTCAGCTGCGCTGCCGCGCCCTGCGCCACCAGCACGCGCGCCGAGTCGTCCGGGTCGTCGACGACCGGGTACTGCACGAACACCATGTTCGACAGCCCGACGGTGTTCACGGCGAGCGCGATCCGAGCGAGGGTGCCAGGATCCGACAGCGTGTCGGACAGCGTCATGTGCCGGAAGGCCGTGTTCGCCAGCCGGAGCACCTTCGCCGGATTCGTCAGTGTGCCCGCAGAGACCGCCTGTCGCGCGAGGGCGGACATGAACGTCTGCTGGTTGCTGATCCGTCCGAGGTCGCTGTCGTCGCCGACACCGTGCCGGGAACGGAGGAACGCGGCCGCCTCGGCGCCGGACAGTGTCCGGTTCCCCGCGGCCAAGTCGAGCGCCGGTGTGACGTCGTCATCGTGGATCGGCGTCGCCAGGCACACCTCGACGCCACCGACCGCGTCCGCCATCGCGACCACGCCGTCGAACGTGATCTTGCCGGCGTAGCCGATCTGGAGCCCGGTGAGCCGGCTGATCGTGCTCGCCACACACGCGAGCCCGTGCTGCTCTCCCCCTCGTCCCAGCGCAGTGTTCAGCATCGCGGCGGACGAGGCGGGTGTCACGGCGCCGGAGTCGTTCGTGCACGCGGGAATCGGGAGCACCAGGTCGCGCGGGAAGCTGACGACCGCCATGTTCGTGTGGTCGGCGGAAATGTGCACGAGGATGTTGGTGTCGTTGTTGCCGACACCCGTGCTCGCCCGCCGGTTCGCCGCGTCGTCGAACCCGGCCCCCTGCCCGTCACGAGTATCCGTCGCGACGAGGAGCATGTTCACCTCCCCGGACTGCGCCGTGAGTTCCGGGGCGGCGTTCGCCGTCTCGCGCCCTCCGGGCATCGCGAGCGACACCGTCGGGGTCGCCGCCTGCAGGACCTGCCAGGTCGCGATCGCCGCGACCGAGCCCGTGCTCACCAGAACGACCACCACGGCCGTCGTGATCACCGAGAGCGCGGGACCGACCGTTCCGCGCCTCCGGAGCCGTCCGTGCCGGACCGGCCGCTCGCCCCCGCGTGGCTCGGCGGTGTGCTCGTGCCCCATGGCTTCCCCTCCGTCGCCACGGCGACCATCGCCGTGGACCTGCATCCTGCCGGACTGGAGGCTCGTGGCAGGGCCGCCACGCGCCTCCAATCTGATGAGAAACCATCCAGGACCACGGCTCGCGCTCCCGACACCAACCAGCGCCTCGGCGCATGAGATACCGCGTGCTCGCCCAGCGTGCGGTTGTGTCGCTGCCCTCTTCGCACGCTTACCGGATGCGCTTCCCCGCCCTTGCGAGTTCGATGCCTTCCTGGCCGCGACACCGGGTCGTTCACCCCGGTCGACCGTAGGTTCCGGCTCGACGCGGCCCCGACGCCGAGCACGACTGCAGCCGTCGCGGTGGGCTTGCCGGCTCGGACGAGCGCCACAGCCCGTCACTAATATTCAAGGGAAAACGGTCGTGGCTGGCCGGAGCTTCTCAGAACGGACCCGATCGGCCACCGGACCCTCTCACCGAAGCGCTGCTTTCAGAACGCGACCGCAACCACCCGATGCTCTCGGAGCTGCGCCGCGGCTGACCGTAGGGGCAAGCCGCCCGGTAGACGATCCTCCTGCGGGCAGCGACAACCCGCCGCCTCCCGTCTTGTGTCAGTTGCACCCCAGCGCCGGCGGGGCAACAAGGCAGAGTGGAAGGCATGCCCGATTTCGCTCGACCTGCTGCTGACCGGTACTTCGAGGACTACCTCCCCGGCATCGACGTCCGGTACGGCGCACAACGGGTCGAACAGAACGACATCCTCCGCTTCGCCGCCGAATTCGACCCGCAAATGATCCACACCGATGCCGAGAGGGCCACGTCCGGCCCATTCGGAGGACTCATCGCCTCCGGCTGGCACACCGCGGCGCTCATGATGCGAATCTTCGCAACGTCGTTCCTGACGTCCCCGGGTCGTACTACCTCGAAGCGAGCAGAGAGCACTCTTGGCTGGGACCGGGCGCCTTTCGTTCCGTGTCCAGCGGAAACCCATCGACGCCGCGGTACGAAGCGACCAGCAACGATGCGGGCGCCGATTACAGGCTGGCAGCCACCAGGAGTGCTGCGACGAGCACGAGGAGGCAGATGGTGGGGAACAGCCCAATGGCGATGGCTCCTTTCGCTGCATCACGAAGCGATCCGCGCTGCCCTCGCGTCGCGTGCAGCCATCGTGCAATGAGCACAACGATGACCAGCTCCGCCATCGCAACGGGAACTGCCCACAGCCAGTCCGCCGGGCCCACAAGTGCGAAGACGGTGAAGAAGAGCACGGCGAGCACCACTGATGCCGCACACAGCGCATAGCCTCGTGAGCGCGTCGGCGCTGAGTTCCCGTATGTCGGTTTCACGATCCCCTCCGCCCAGATCCGGCGTTGACGGTAACGCTCGTCCCGTTGGAGGAGGAGCGCCGTTCCTCATTCTTGCTCTCCACGGGGAAGAGTCCGGCCGCCCGTTGCGGGTGAACTTCGCTCGGGTAACTGGCTACATCTGCCGCGAGATGCGGGGCGGAGGGGCCCGTTTCGCGGGCCTCACCCGTATCGGGTGAACCGACCGTGGCGACACAATTCCTGCCTGAATAGGGTGGCAACCGATGGTGCGCACCCTTCGCGCGTGGCTGATCACTACCCGAGATGAACTACGTCGTCTATGGCGCCCGGAAGGTGCATGCGCAGCTCCACCGGGAAGGCCACCAGATCGCCCGCTGCACGATCGAACGGTTGATGCGTATCACCGAACTGGCGGGAGTGTCCAAGCGGAAGGGACCAAAGACCACGGTCCCGGGTCCGGTCAGGGATCGGCCGGCGGATCTGGTGCAGCGGGCGTTCACCGCATCGGGTCCGGACCAGCGCTGGGTCGCGGACATCACCTACATCCGTACGTTCTCGGGCTGGGTCTACGCGGCGTTCGTCACGGACGTGTCTCCCGCCGCATCATAGGCTGGCAGCTATCGAAAAACCTGCGCACCGACCTCGCCCTCGACGCCCTCGAGATGGGGATCTGGACCCGCCAACGCGAAGGCCACGACCTGTCGAACCTGATCCATCACAGCGACCGTGGTGTGCAATATCGGGCCATTGGGTACTCGGACCGGCTCGCCGAAGCCGGCGCGGTCGCGTCTGTCGGCTCCAAGGGCGACAGCTACGACAACGCCCTCGCGGAAGCGGTGAACTCGATCTTCAAAGCCGAACTCATCCGCAACCGCGGACCCTGGCGCGGCATCGACGACCTCGAGATCGCGACCATGGAGAACATCGACTTGGTTCAACCAGCGCCGCCTCCACGGCGAACTCGGCATGGTCCCACCCGTCGAGTTCGAGCCGAACCACTATCGGCACAAAACCGCTCCGGCTACCGTCGAAGCGGCACTACCGAGCCTCCACTAAACCCGGGGCGGAACGGTGGCGTATGTCGGGGGTGATGGGTATTTAATGAATCGGTATCGACGTGCACGCGCAGCGGTTGGTCGTTCAGGCCCGAATGGGTATATCGAGGAGAGCGACCATCAGGGTCGGGGCGCCGTGAGAACTTCGGCGTTCCAATTGGTGCTGCCTGCCGTCCGGCAATCAGGGTCGTCGCGGCAGGACCGGGTCGAGCAGCTCATTCGGGATGCGATTGCGGACGGGGCCCTTGTCGACGGGGATCAGTTGCCGCCGTACCGGGTCGCGGTGACGACGTCGGCGTTGAGCGCTAATACGATCCTGAACGCGTATCGGACCCTGATCGCTGAGGGTATGGTGCGATCGGTGCCCGGTCACGGCTACTTTGTCGGCGGACAGGTCCGCTACTGCGACTTCTTCGTTCATCCTGCTTCAGCAGCGGGCTCTGCCGGCCGACGACGACCGCCTAATACGTGACCGCAGCCAACCGTTCCATCGTAGAAGCCGCCCTCCAGACCATGGGAAGCCTTGCCGACGGCGGCGAGTGAGCATTCTGCATCGAGGGGGGGCTCACACTGTAGGAGCGCGGCGCCGTCAAGTTTGACGAACTGTGCTCAATCTCACTGCCGTGACGTCGGCTCTTCCCGTCGATAGCACCATGGTTCCCTCTCGATAGCCGATCCCCTTCCGGGACGGACTCGGCTCGAGGAGTACCCCTCACGTGTGGCTATCCTCGATGTCCTGCACGGTTGCTTTCATGCTGTCGCGTAGCGCTCTGGTGTGGATGGTGGCGCAGCCGCGAGTGCCAGGCAGTCAGACAACCCCGTTGGGCTCTCCGTTCAACTCCCACGGATCATTCTGGACTTGCATATTCACGAGATGAGGTTCGGGTGAGTCATCCTGGACGCGATGTTCATCGATGGGTGGCAGTACAACCATCGGCTCGCGTGGCCGATGGTGTGCTCATTGAAGAAGCGCTCGTAGGGTGTTGGGCCGACAGGAGGAGCGTGTCCCACCGACCGTGATGTCCCTCCTCGACGGGCACCACACCATGGAACGGCGTCGGATCTCCCATGATGAGTCCGAGCTTCCGAGTCAAAGGCATTGCTATGCCTCACGCAGTCGTGTACGTTACTCCCTCCCACTCATTGGCATCAGGCCGTGCAACCAAGCTCACCGGGGAGCCGGAGGTGATCAGTGACCGGCGATCGAAACGGACCAGCGTCCAGGGCCGGCCGACGATGTACTTCAGAATGCCGTCCGCAGTGCGCAGCATCTGTTGGGCGAACTCACCGTGACCGACCCGTACGGGTGGCCTCCTGGGGTGGTGTCGACTGGATGACAATCGTGACGAGATCACGGTTCTTCCGCCATCTTGCGCCGTGACTTAGCTTCACTTCCATCACCCGGCTCGCCTCCTTCTTCCACCGCACTACCACCGCAATTGATGATCGGGAGCCGGGCCAGGGAAGCTCTTAGGCGGTACAACTCCCTGGCCCGGCTCCTTGGTGGTTACTCTCGGGCGAGCATGCCGCGGGCCTCGATCTCCTCGTTCACGTAGTGGTCACCAGCGACGTCGACCGTGACGTGGTCGATCGTGAACCCGTGCGTCGGGAAGTCAGCGCCGTATGCCTGACTGACCGGATCGGCTGAGTCTCGTCCGACGGCCAGCCCTTCGCCGGCGAGGGCGAACTTTCCCGGTTGCGTGCGGAGCATCGCTGACGCGACGTCGTCGCCGTCTACCCGGACGGTGACAGTGCCGTTCGCGACCCCCTGGGGTTCCTCGTGCTCCTTGTCGAACGCGACTTCGATCGTTGTCGTCCCGAGGGGAACGGTGGTCTCAGCTGCGGCGGTGGTCTCGTCGATCCCGAGGAAGTTGTAGACGTAACGAAGCTTCCCGTCCGCCAGGTACAACGCGTGACCGCCGAAGCGGCTGCCTTGGGCGAGCACGATCCCGGACGCATCCTGGTCCGTGACGTCGATGACCGCGCGGAGCGTGTAGGACCGGTTCCGGATGTTCGGTGCGACACCTTCTGGGATCTCGGCCGTGCCCGGGTAATAGGTGTACGCAGTGCGAGGTGCCGAACCGCTTGGTCGTTCTTCGACGAGGCGCTCGCGCGCGGTCCTGTCGTCGAGGGGGAACACGTTGTTCCTACCGGCGATAGCGAACCACATGCCGACCATCTCTTGAACCCGATCCGGATACTGATCGGCGACGTCGTGCATCTCGGCACGGTCCGTCTCTGTGTGGTACAGCTCCCAAACGTCTTGACCGAAGTGGCCCACGCCGGACAGGGGGCCGTGCTGCGCGACGAGCTTCCATCCGTCGTGGTACAGCGCCCGGCTGCCGAGCATCTCGTAGTACTGAGTACGGCGGCGGCTCGCGGCGGTTTGATCGGCGAAGGTGTACTCGATGGACTCGCCCTGGATCGGCACCTGCGGGTAGCCCTTGACGTACTCGGGTGGCGTGATGCCGAGGCAGCTGTAGATGGTCGGGACGATGTCGATCGCGTGGTGGTATTGGTCGCGATTTTGCCCGGCGACGTCCCTCATCCGGTTCGGCCACGCGATGATCAGGGGATCGGCGATGCCGCCCTCGAGCGTGTACCGCTTGAACATCTTGTACGGGGTGTTGAAGGCGACCGCCCAGCCCGTCGGGTAGTGGTTGTAAGTCTCCGGGCCGCCGAGCTGATCGACCTTCGCGAGGTTCTCCTGCAGGTCGTCCGGCCAGCTGTTGAAGAACTTGTTCTCGTTCACGGAGCCGTTCGGGCTTCCCTCGCCGGAGGCGCCATTGTCAGAGCACACGACGATGATCGTGTCGTCGAGCTGCCCAGACTGTTCGAGGTAGTCGAGCAGGCGGCCGAGTTCGTGGTCGGTGTAGCTGGAGAACCCGGCGTAGACCTCGGCCATCCGGACGAACAGCTGCTTTTCGTCGTCGGAGAGTTCGTCCCACGGACGGACCTCGTCGGCCTCGGCGATGACCTCCGGGGCGGGCCACGGGTTGATGGGTGCCATCTCGGTGTCTGGCGGGACGATGCCGAGTTCTTTCTGCCGTGCAAGTGCGCCTTCGCGGTACAACTCGTACCCGTCGTCGAACACGCCCTTGTACCGGTCCGACCACTCGATCGGGGCGTGATGCGGCGCGTGGTTCGCGCCGAACGCCAGGTAGGTAAACCATGGCTTCTCCGGAGCGACCTGCTTGCCGTCGCGGATGAACTCAATCGCTTTGTCGACGAGGTCTGCGGACAGGTGGTAGCCGTCATCGGGCTTCGCTGGTTGGTCGACGGCGTGGTTGTCGTAGACGAGGTCCGGGAACCATTGGTTCGTCTCTCCGCCGAGGAACCCGTAGTAGCGCTCGAAGCCGCGGCCGAGAGGCCAGGTGCGCCGCGAGCTCGACATGTTCGACTCGCTCTCCGGTGTCAGATGCCATTTGCCCACGCAGTAGGTGTTGTAGCCCTCTTCGAGCAGGGTCTCCGCGATCGTGCCGTTCTCGGGCGGGATCACCGCAGATTGCCCGGGGTATCCTGCCGCTCCTTCGACGATGCACGCCATCCCGTTCGAGTGGGCGTTCCTTCCCGTGAGGAGGCTGGACCGTGTCGGGGAGCACAACGCGGTCGTGTGCCAATTCGTGTAACGGAGACCGAGTTCAGCGATGCGCGAAAGGGTCGGCATCTTGATACGACCGCCGAAGACGTCCCATGCTGCGATGCCGGTGTCGTCCCAGATCACGTAGAGCACGTTCGGCGCGTCGGCGCGGGCCTTGGGCGGCTGGAACGGCTCCCAGTCCGGGACTGAGTCCCGAACGTCCATGTTGATGACGCCGCGGAATGGCTGCGACATGTGTCACTCCTCACTGGTCGGATCGTCGGCACAGTTCAACGTCCGTTCGGACGGGCTAGCCAACCTCGTCATTCACTGTCCGCGTGTTGCGAAGACGATCCATCGCCCGAACCGGGTGAACTCGACGGCACCGCTCATGCGCACCGAGGCTTACACCAGGGCCAGACCGTTGCCGACGATGACTACTCCGACGAGGAGCAGGACGACGACCGCGACGATGTGGCCGTTTCGCCGGATCCATCGGTCGGCGTTCTCAGCCCATCCTCGTGCCTCTTCTCGGCGCAGCAATGTGATGGCGACTGGTCCGAGAACCGTGCTCGTTCCGATAACGACAACGGCGCCGACGGTGACTGCGCTGCCCCAGACGGAGAGCTGTGCCGCCGCGATCATCAGTGCGAGTGCGGTCGTCAGCAGGAGAGACTTCGGCCGCAAGTTCATTGCGATACCAACGAGTCCCGCGAGAAGGGAAGGTGCTCGTGTCAGTGCGGCAGACAGCCGTCTGATAACCGAGTGAAGGATCCCGCCCTGCGGGCGGTGGCGAATCGAGCGGATCCCGAGAGCCACGACCACGACGCCGATGCAGATCTCCGCCCATCCTTGAACAGCTGACCCGCGCAGGAGCCCGTCGTTGTTCGGCGCGGGGATGAGCAGGACGAAGGCGGCGAGGAAACCGGCCATCCCGAGGACATACCCTGCCGCGAAGCACGTCGGTGCCCACCGCCTCGGATTCCGAATGATGAGGGTGAGGCTGGTGACGATCGGTACGGAGCTCATCGCGAGTGCGACAGCGAGGGGCAACGTATGGCCGAGTACCGCGAGCATGCGGCTCCTCGTCACTCTTCGGACGCTGCTGCGCTAGTTCTCCGGTCCGCCTTCTTCAACGATCCTTCGCGTGACACGTTCCCCGGTGACCGGATCGACGTCGACGACGTACGTCGATTCGTAGCGACGGCGGCGTACCCGGCTGATGATGCCGAACACGAGGACGAGGAGACCGGCGGCGAGCAGGATGTACCCGATGAGGCGGATATCAACGCGTGCAAGCTGAAAGTTGAACGCGAAAGCCATGATCGCGCCAACGACCATGAGGAAGATTCCGCCGCCGATGCTCATTTTCACTCCCGTGATGTTCGTGATCTGGTGGTGTCACGGAACTCCGGTTATTGGTCGGGTGCCTCGCCCGGGCGGGGTGAAATCGGGGGGATGGGACGGACCCAGTCGACGGCGTGGGGCCGGTGTGAGGACACCCATGCGTCGGGTTGCTGACTGTTGAGAGCGTCGAGCACTGCGTTCACCGCTGCGCTCCGAGCTGCCTCGCGGTCGACGTAGCTTGTCCAGAACCGGACAGAAGCGTCGACTTGCCTCGGCCCGGCCGTCTCCAGGAGCGTCTCGGGGAGCCGCTCGTTTCGGTGCGGGATCGAGAGGACTGCGTCGTGAATCGTTTGAAGCACCGCGTTCGCAGACATGTCCGAAGTGACGCGGACCCAGATCTCGTTGCGTACTGCGCCGGATTCTGTGGAGTTCACCAACGGTCGTTGGAGCAGGAGCGCGTTCGGCACGCGAATGGTGTCACCTTCCGATGTGAGCAGGAGCACGGTGCGGCCGGTGAGTTCAATGATGCGGCCCTGTCGACCGTCCACCTCGATGGTGTCGCCCATGCGGACGGGACGTCGGGCCTGGATCACGAGTCCCGCGCCGAAGTTGGCCGCGATTCCGCGCAAGGCGAGGACAGCGACCGTGACGACGATGATGACTGCGGCAAGCACTGGTTGAAGGGGCGCCCCGAGGACGGAGAGGACGATGCCGACGGTGAGGAGCAGGATGCCGTACCGAACCAGGCGGGAAAGCAAGTTGGTCGATTCTGCACCGAGACCACTCCAACGTTCGAGGAGCTTACGAGTGCCTTTTCGCGCCCAGATGGAAGCCATCCACCCGAGGACGACGACCACGGCCGCGAGGACGACGTCCCAAACGTTGAAGGACGACTCCTTCAGCAGTTGGTTCAGAAAGTCCTGCATGTGTGTCCTTTCCTCAGCGCAACCGGCGGGCCGCCTCATTGGTGGTCGCGGTGGTTTACAGGCAGCGGCTAGGTTCCGGGAAGGGGAATCGTTCGCGACCACCGGCGGATGGCCGTGTACGCGTGCTCTCGGACTGACGGTTCGGAGAGCATGACGTCGTGTACGGCGTTGTGAATGCGGACCACGCTGACGTCGTCTCCGAGGGACAGCGCGCGTTGGGCGACGGCGTCGACGTTGAGTGCGACATCCGCGTGCGCCATCGCGTTGCTCCAGCGAGGAGACAGGAGGCTCTGCGAGCTGAGGAGCACGAGCGTTGGGGTCGTCGTGCGCAGCCCGCGCGATATCGCGTCTTGGGCGTCGAATACCGCGGCGAGCCAGCCGGGGTGCAGTGGGAAACCCCGTTCGGGGCGCCAGTGTTGGTCGTAGCTCCAGGTTCCCTCTGCGCCGTTGGAGATGGTGCGGGTGTAAAAGCCGGGGTCGATGGTCGGCATGGGCGCGAGCGGGTTCCGACGCGCACCGAGTCGAATCAGCGGCGCAAGGAACTCCCGTCCGAGGGCGGTGGCCTGAAACTCGAGCCAGGGACTGTTGAGGATCAAGCCGGCGGCGGTCCCTGGATGCCGAGCGCTCCACAGCGCGAGGATGAGTCCGCCGGTGGAGTGCCCGAGCGGGATGAGCCGTCGATGTCCACGTGCGTCCTCGCCGTGACCCATGGCGTGGAGTGCCGCGGCGATGTCCTCGTCGTACGTCCCCAAGTCGTCGACGTAACCGGGGGTCTGATGTGGGAGCAGGCTCCGGCCGTACTTCCGGAGGTCCAAGGCGAAGAAGCGTGCGCCGAGGGCTTCGAGGTGCTCCGCCAGCTCACGTTGGAAGAAGTAGTCCGACCACCCGTGCACGTAGAGAACATCGGCTCCGCCCAGTGGACGTCTGTCGGAGCGATGTCGTAGCCCGGTCCGCCACCGTCCTGGCAGCCGATGCGTCGCGGTTCGGCGGACCAAAGTCGCGATGACGGCCCCCTCGTCATCGTCGTCGAGCTGCAGGGGCATCGACTCGAAGTCAGTCCCGAGGACGTCTGATGTCCACGACCCCCGTTGCCGCTGTCGTGTCGGACGCGGAGAGCGGTTAGTTTGTCTCACGCTCGGTGTCGCGGCGTAGTGCTCGTGGACAGAGGCTTCGGGGGCACGACGGAGGTGCGGGTGGGAAGGGCCCCGTCGATGCGAGGCACCGGGACGACCGTGATCTTGATGGTCGGGTCGTCCTGCCGGGCTCGGTCCGGATGCAGTCTGTCGCTCATCTGGTGGCCTCCTCGCGATCGTGTGATGTCGCAAGTTCACGCCGGTGTGACCGCTTCCTGCATCGCCCAAACCGGGCGAACCCATCGCTGACGTCGTTTGGCCTGAGGAGGCTCCCTCCACCGAGCAGCACGCTGGGGAGGAGCAGGAGCGACATCATCGCAGCGCTGTCGGAACCGGTGTACGCCAGAGATCCGTCCGCGTTCGCCGGTTCCCCTGAGCCCCGGCCGACGACGGCACCGGCGGCGCGGTGGAATTCCGTGTCCGTGTCGATGCGGGTGTCAATGCGGGCGTCGGTGTCGGTGTCGGAACGGGTTTGAGCGTGCATGTGATCGTGATGGTGACGAGCTGGACAAGTGGGACGGGCTGGCCCGCGACGGTCGCCTGAAGGATGGTGACGGGTGGCCGGCGTTACGGCGCGGGACGTTTCGCCGTAGCTTCCGTCGTCGCCGCCCTCGCTGACGACACAGGCACCGCCAACCGGGACTCCATCGACTCGTGCCGCGTACTCGTTCTCGACGACCAGTTCAAGCCGCGCATCTGCGCCGAGCTTGAGGGCACTGGCGACCACCGCGCATCGGACGTCGGCGCCGAATTCGTCCGGTCAGATGCCACGAGACGGCACACACCCGCGTCGCGCGAGCGGGATCACGGCCCCTCAACCACAGATCGCCCGATCCGGGTGGTGCCGCGCATGTTCCCTCGCCGTAGACCGGACACCACACCGATAGAAGGGAACATCGCAATGGACTTCTGGTACTGGTTCTGGTCGATCCTCTGGTACAGCCTGCTGGGATTCGCGTTCATCGCGTCGCTGTTCGCGATCTTCGCCGTTCTCGCGGACCTCGTCAGGGACCGAACATTGAACGGTTGGTACAAGGCCATCTGGATGTTCTTCCTGGTGTTCGTACCGTTCCTCACGGTGTTCGTCTACTTCATTGCACGAGGCCGAGGCATGGCCGACCGGCAGGCAGGGGCCGCCGACAAGCAGAAGCAGGCCACGGAGGGCTACATCCGCCATGTCGCCGGATCGTCACCCGCGGACGAGATCGCCAAAGCTCGGACGCTGCTCGAGAACGGTGCAATCACGCAGGCGGAGTTCGAAGCAATCAAGTCCACGGCACTCGGCACCTCCCGTCAGGCCCCCTCGACGCACGCGGCGGTGTGACGGTGACAGCTTTCGACTTCGGCCCCGCCGAGGTGTACATCATTCGATACCCGGGCGTTCTGCCTGACCCAGGAGTGCTCGAAGCACTCGCGGCCCTGGTCGCGGACAGCACGGTACGACTCCTCGACATCCTCGTCGTCTCCCGTGCCGTCGACGGCGCCGTGTCAGTCCTCGAGATCGACGATCTCCCGACCGACGGCGCACTCGGCGAAGTCACACTCGACGCCCGCGGCCTCGCCGGCAACGACGACGTCGACAGCATCGCCGACGGGCTCACCCCCGGCATGTCAGCAGCGATCGCGGTCATGGAACTGCTCTGGGCGAAGAACCTCGCGGAACGCTTCTCAGAGAGCGGCGGCGAACTGCTCGAGACCGTGCGCGTACCGGCCCCAGAACTCAACGAGCTCGCCGCGGCAGCACACATCAAGTGAAAGGGGCAGGACATGCCATTTCGGAGATTCGGAAGACCCGGCCTGCTCGGCCTCGCCGCTCGAACGGCCGTCGTCGCTGGAACGGCCTCAGCGGTCGGCGGCGCGGTTGCGACCCACCAGCAGGAAAATGCGCAACGCCGCGAGGAAGCGAACGCATACGAACTCGAACAGACCATCCCGACCTCGCAAGTTCCAGCACCCTCCCCACCCGGCCCGACCGATCTGATGAGCGAACTCGACCGCCTCAGTGCACTACGCCAGCAGGGTCTGCTCAGCGACCAAGAGTTCACGGCGGCGAAGCAGCGCCTGCTCGCGCCGTAGCCACACCCACGCACTACCCACTCGGAAGAAGGCAGGAAACCATGACCACCACCACAACCTCCGACTCCACCATCGGCGTGTTCGCTTCTAGCGACGAGGCTCTCGCCGCGGTGCAGACCCTCAAGGAAGCCGGCTACGGCGAGGATGTCGTGTCCGTCGTCGGGAAGGGCGTCAAGGACGAGAAGACCGTCCACGGCTGGATCCCCGTCGGCAACCAGGCGGGATCGTTCGGCGGGTGGGGAGCGCTCTGGGGTGCCCTGACCGGCTGGCTGCTCCTCGGGTTTGTGTGGCTGCCGGGCATCGGTTGGGTTGCTGCGGCGGGCTGGCTGGCGAGCACACTGGTCGGTGCCGGCATCGGTGCGGGTCTCGGTGCACTGGTCGGCCTGGCCGTCCCCGAGGAGGAGATTCCGCAGTACGAGGACGACCTCAAAGCCGACCGGTACCTCGTGATCGTCCATGGCGACGCGGCAACGGTCGAGAAGGCGCATCAGCTGATCACTGACGCCGCACCCCTGCGAGCCAACCGCTACAGCGCGTAGAGACCCTCGTCTCCGTCGCTCGCAATCGAAGGGTTCAAACAATGTCCGATCTCATTGTCATCTCGTTTAACGACGAAGCGGAAGCCGTCGCGGCGTACGAGGAAGTGCAACGGCTGCAGGAGGATCTCGTCGTCGAGCTCGCCGGAGTCGCGCTCGTGCGTGCCGATTCCGAGGGCAAGACCCACGTCGAGACACCCGGGCCGGCCGGCAAGGTCGGGGTGGGAGTCGGCACGGGTGCGCTCTTCGGCAGCCTGCTCGGCCTGCTGTTCTTCGTCCCGTTCTTCGGATTCGTCATCGGCGGCGCGCTCGGCGGGCTCATCGCCGGACTCGACAAGACGGGGCTCAACGCTGAGTTCCGGGACCGGGTGAAGTCCGCCGTCGCGGACGGGCGCTCGGCCGTCGTCCTGTACGCGACGAAGATCACCGAGGACAAGTTCGGTGAGGCGCTCCGCGGGTTCGGCGGCACCATCGTGCAGACGTCCCTGTCCGAAGCTGACGAACACGAACTCGCGCACGACATGACCGCGAGCCGGTAACCGGGTCCGCAGCGGACGGGATCACCCATGAGCACCGACGCCGAGGCCGAACTCGCGGCACTCCGGGTCGAGAACGCCCGGTTGCGGGCGGAGCTCGACGCGGCGACGGGGCCCGACCGGCCGGCTCCGGCCCGCCGGGGTCGGGCATGGGTGATCCCGTCGGCTGCGCTCATCGTCATCGGGGCGATCCTCGCCCCGGTCGCCGTGGTGAGCGCGTGGGCAGACCGGCAGCTGACCTCCACCGAGGCCTTCGTGCAGACCTTCGCGCCGCTCGCCCGCGACCAGGCCGTGCAGAGCCTGGTGGTGAGTCGAACGATCGACGCGGTCGACGAGCAGCTCGACGTCCGCGCCCTGACGAAGACGGTGTTCGACGGTGTCGGCCAGCTCGATCTCCCGCCGCGTGCCGCCCAGGCACTCTCAACCCTGCAAGCCCCGGCGGCGGCCGGCGTCGAGGAGCTCGTCCACCAGACCGTGCGGCGGTTCGTCGCGTCCGATGCGTTCGCGGAGCTGTGGCAACGGCTGCTCCGAACCGGCCACACCCAGATGGTGGGGGCCCTGAGCGGTGACGACCGGGCGGCGGTGACGATCGCGGCGGACGGCTCGATCGGGATCCAACTCGGGCCGATCGTGGCCGAGGTCAAGGAGCGGCTCCTCGACCGCGGCATCTCATTCGCGTCCCGTCTCCCCGAAATCGACCGCACCATCGTCGTGGCGTCCTCGGACGCAGCCGTCCGCGCGCAGACCGCGTACGCGCTCGTGCAGGTCACCGCACTGTGGCTCCCGTGGCTCGTCGTCGCCTGCATCGGTGTCGGGGTGGTGATGGCCCGTCGACGGTCCCGAGCGCTCGCGCTGGCCGCCGTCGGTATCGCCGTCGCGATGCTCGTGACCGTGCTGGGTGTCGCGTTCGGCCGCATCGTCACCGTCCGGGCACTCGCTCCGGACCTCATGCCGAGGAACGCCGCCAGGGCCGTGTACGACGCGGCGGTAGCCTTCGTCCTGAGCGCCTCGATCGCCGTCACCGTGCTGGCGCTGTCGGTCGCCGTGGTCGCCTGGTTCTCGGGTTCGTCCCGTCCCGCCGTCCGGGTCCGCGGAGGGTGGAACCGGTTGGCCGCGGCCGCGCGGGGCAGCGCACGAGCCCACGGGGTCACCACCGGACGGGTCGGCGAAGCCGTGTACCGCTGGCGGCTGGTGCTGCGGACGCTCATCGCGCTCGGAGCGGCGGCGGTCATCGTCCTGCACCGGCCACTGCAGCCGGCACTGATCGTGTGGACCCTCGTCGGAGGGCTCGTCGCGGTAGCGACCGTCGAGCTCGTCTCGCGCCCACCCGGCCCTGCCGACACGGCCGGAGTCCCTCCGGACGACGCCGTCCCCGCCGCGCCGGTTCACCCCTGACCGGTACCAGCGCCGACGAACCACGAGGAGACCACCGTGTTGTGGAGAAGACGCAATCACGACACCGCGCCGGTGCCGCCGGCCGCGGACGCGGCCCCGCGCTCGCCGGACGACCGCGCCGGTCTCGGCCGCGGCCTGCGCACCGTCATCGGCCTCGCCTGCGCCGTCGTCGTCGCGTTCGGTTGTGCGCGGTTCGCCCCGATCATCGGCCCGACCGTCCTCGCGCTTGTCGTCACCATCTGCGTGCAACCGGCTCGGGTCTTCCTCGAACGCCTCGGGTTCGCCCGGAGCCTCGCGTCAGCGGTCGTGATCGTCATCGTGCTCGTGGTCACCGTGGCGTTCACCGCCGCGCTCGTGATCTCTCTCGCGCAGTTCGCGACGCTGTTCCCGCAGTACTCCGACCAGTTCGCCGATCTCGAGCAATCGGTCGCCAACGGCCTGGAATCCCTCGGCGTGGGACCGGAGCAGGTCGCAGCGGTCTTCGCCACCTTCGACCCGGGGAAGATCGTCGGCGTGGTGTCCGGTCTCATCGGGAGCGTCTTCGGGTTCGGCTTCTCCACCTTCCTCGTGCTGTCACTCATCGTGTTCATGACCCTCGACGCCGGCTGGGGACACCTCATCGCGGGTCGGCTCCGACCGGCGCGTCCCGGCCTGGTGGAGGCACTGGTCGCGTACACGGTGAGCGTGCGCCGGTACATGCTCGTCACGGCGCTGCTCGGCGCAGCGGTGGCGGCGCTCGACGCGCTGGCGCTGGTGGTCCTCGGGATCCCGGGTGCGCTGCTCTGGGGTCTGCTCGCCTTCATCACCGGGTTCATCCCGAACATCGGCTACTGGATCGGCCTCATCCCCCCAGCGTTCCTCGCACTGCTCGCGTTCGGGTGGCCGACGGCCCTCGCGGTGATCGTCGTCTACGCGGTGATCAACGGTGTCATCCAGTCGGGCCTGCAGCCGCACATCACCGGCTCCGCGGTGTCGTTGAACCAGACGATCTCGTTCCTGTCCGTGGTCGTGTGGTCGGCGCTCCTCGGGCCGCTCGGCGCGATCCTCGCGCTCCCGCTCACGCTCCTCGTCCGCGCGCTCCTCGTCGACGCGAACCCGGACGCACGCTGGATGCGCCCAGCGCTCGGGGACCTCTCCGGGGTCACACCCGCCAAGCGACGCCGACCAGAGCGATGAACGCTGCAACGCTGATTGGTGAACTCCTCCCACAAGCGGTCACGATCGCGATCAGTCCCATACCGGTGATCGCAGTCATCGTGATGCTCCGCACACCGCAAGCATCTCGAGTAGCGGGAGCTTTCGTCGGAGGGTGGGTTCTTGGGGTCCTCCTGCTTCTCACGACGGCAACCATCCTCGCCTCTGCCATAAACACCGTCAGCGAGGACGCATCCCGGCCGATCATCGGCACCCTCAAGATCCTGTTCGGCGCAACGCTCATTGCACTGGCCATCCGGCAGATCCGCCCGCACGGGGCAACAGGATCAGCCCAGGGGCCCCCGCCTTGGCTCAGGACGGTTGAGGCGTTGAAACCCTGGAGGACGACCGGAATCGGACTCGCCCTGGCGTCCGTCAACCCGAAAAACCTCCTGTCGGGTTGCGCCGCGGGTTTGACGATCGGCACGAGCAACGCTGCGATCGGAACGGAGGTTTGGACGATCGGTGTGTTCGTCGCGGTGGCATCAACGACAGTCGCGGGTCCGATCGTGCTCTCCCGGATACTTGGTCGCCGGGCAGACGGGCCGCTGGACCAGATGCGGGTTGAGCTGTCACGCCAGGCCACGGCGATCATGACCGTGCTTTTCCTGATCAGCGGAGTCATCAACATCGGCAGAGGGATTGAGAGTTTCTAATGCGAGTACTTGCCGGGCTCAGCGCGGGTAACTGGCGCACAGAGGCGTTGGCTGGCGTCACCCTCGCTGCCATCGCGATCCCACTCAACATCGGCTACGCGCAGATCGCAGGACTGCCGCCGACCGCCGGTCTCTACGCACTCATCGTGCCTGCCGTGCTGTACGCCCTCTTGGCCTCGAGTCGACAGCTCGTCGCCTCGCCGGACGCAGCCGCAGCGGCGCTCGTCGGGTCCTCGCTCACCGGATTGGTCGCGGCGGACAGCGACACGTACCTGCAACTCGCGTTCGCCCAGGCATTGATCGGCGCGGTGATGTTCGCGCTGTGCGCCGTCCTCAAGCTCGGGTTCCTCGCGAACTTCCTGTCCGCGCCGATCCTCGTCGGGTTCGTCGGCGGCCTCGCGCTCGACATCCTCGTCAGCCAGCTCGCGAAAATGCTCGGCGTCCACATCGACAGCGGCGGCGAGTTCGTGGAGAAAGCCGGTCAGCTGCTCACCGGACTCGGCGGGACCAACCTCTGGTCCGTCCTGATCGCTGTCGCCTCCATAGCGGTGCTCCTCATCGGACGCAGGCTCCGCTCAGTGCCGTGGGCACTCGTGGTCCTCGTCGCGTCGACCGTCGCACTCGTCGTGTTCCACCTGGACGACGCCGGGGTGTCGATCCTGGGAGATGTGCCGGCCGGACCGCCAACCTTCACCTGGCCGCAGATCAGCTTGACGCAATGGTTCCAGGTGGTGCCGAGCGCGCTGGCCCTGACGCTCGTGACCATAGCCGAGGGACTCCTCGTGGCACGTCGTTACGCCGAGCGACACGGCTACCACGACGACCCGAACCGCGACCTGTTCGCGTTCGCCGCCGCCAACCTCAGCGCGGGGGTGACCGGCGGGTTCACCGTTGGCTCCTCCGCCTCGCGTACCGCTGCCATGGACCAAGCCGGATCGCGAACGCAACTGCCCGCCCTCGTCGCCGCGATCCTCACCTTTGTCGTCGTGTGCTTCGGCACGGCCCTCCTGCGAGACATCCCTTCACCGGCGATCGGCGCCATCGTGGCGGTCGCGGTCGTTCCGTTGCTCGGTCTGCGGGAACTCGCGCGTCTCTGGCAGCTCCGGCGCTTCGAGTTCGCCGTCGCGGCGGTGTGCTTCCTCGGGGCGTTGTTCCTCGGCCCGGTGATCGGGGTAGTCATCGCGTTCATCCTGTCTCTCATCGACGTGGTGCGCCGCGCCTCTAACCCGCCGGTCGACGTGCTCACTGGAGACGGAGAACCGCTCGACGCGTTCAGATCAGCGAAGGACGGCGTCTTCACCACGGCTCCGGGCGTCATCGTGCTGCGTTTCGCCGGACCGTTGTTCTTCGGCAACGCACAGCGCTTCGGTGATGCCGTGCGGGCCACCGTCGAGGCAGGCAGGAGCGAACACGTACGGCACCTCGTGCTCGACTGCGAGGCTGTGACGGGGGTGGACACCACAGCTGCAGACGTCATGGGCGACACGCTGGAATGGTGCCGGAATCAGAACCTGACCGTCTCCTACAGTCGGCTCCGCCCCGAACTGCAGGCGGAGCTCGAAGAATTCGCGCTCACCGGCGACGTGACGATCTACTCAAGCAACGCGGCGGCCGTCGCCGCCCTCACGACGTCCGGCCCGAACGACCGCGGGTGACGGAAACGGCATCGCCATCGCAGCCGGCACTGAGCGGCGAACACCTGCCCATCTCCAGGCAGCTTGGTCACCCAATATGGGTGAGAATCGTGCCCCGTTGCGGCGGGAAGCGGTGGAGCCTTACATCACCGGGCATACCGCTCTACTGTCGCAGGGAGATCAAGCCTTCTTCAGGGGAAAGGCGAGTCCATGCAGACAACCATCATGGCCCTCCGCGGAGATACGACGACGGGTCGCGCCCGAGTCCGACGGCGACGGCTCCTGACGCACCTGACGACATTCGGTGAGTCCGACCAACGGCTCCTCACCATCTGGGGACCAGGTGGCATCGGCAAGACAACACTGCTTGAGCAGTGGGAAGACATCCTCATCGCGCGCGGCGTCGTGGTACAGGTCATCCGCGAAGGAGCGCAACGTGACGTTCCCGGCGAGGCTGCCCAAACGTCATCGCCTCCTGGACTCCGGTGGGTGCTCATCGACAACGTGAACGCGCTTGTCGGAGGTCTCGGCGTCGCGCCGCTGGTGAACCTCGTCGCCGCGCTTCCGGAGACCGTCCGTATCGTGATGACGGGTCGGTACGCGCCCGACGGTTTCGCCGAAGTGATCGACGCTGCAGGTGGGGCGTTCTCCTTGCCCCACAAGGACCTCGCCTTCACTTCCGATGAGACTCTTGAACTCGCCCGACAGTGCGGTGTGCCTCTCAGCGTGAGTGACTCAGACATCCTCACCGCTCACGTCGGAGGATGGGCAGCTGGGCTCGGTTTGGCCATGCCGTACCTCGCCGCTGCGTCGAGCACGTCCGCGGCAATCCAGGAATTCGACGGCGACAATCACCAAGTCGCGGACTACCTTGTCCGCCGCATCCTCGACGGGTTGAACGACTCGGATCGCGAGGTGCTGATGCGAGCATCGGTGACGGAGGACGTGCCACTTGACCTTGCTGTGACGCTCACACGACGCCGCGACGCCGGTGCCGTCCTGCAACGCTTGAGTTCACGGCATATGTTCGTTGACGCTGACCGGCAGATCGACGGGTTCCGAATCCACCCGATCCTGGTCGGCTACATGCGGGCGGAGTATCGACGGCGAGATGAATGCGGGGCGATCCAGAACCACGCGGTGGCAGCGCGGTGGTACGAGGAGTCCGGTTCGCACGACGATGCGATGAAGCAAGCAATACAGTCCCGCGACGTCTCCATCCTCGCCGAGCAGCTGGAGCGCTCCGGACTGTTGCTGCTCATGCAGGGGCGCAGCGGCATCGTCGCCAAGGCATTGCGGAAGTTGGAGGGCACGTGCCCGTCCCTCCCGGTGGCAGTGATACGGCTCGCGATGGACGTGCCATCTTTCCCTGACCGCATCGGCGCGACAGATCACATGGCCACGATCAACCGATCGCTCAACGATGCGCCGGACGACGTCGCAGAACGGTGGCGACCGATCATCCGCACCATTTCGGCACTGTTGATCGTCGATCCGGTGGAAGCAGCAACAACGCTCGAGTCGCTCGGTACGTATCTGCGCACGACACCGCTGCCTTCGCTGCCTGCCGCGTTGGGCGTTCGACTCGCGATCGCACACTGCCTGATCGCGACGGACCGATTCGAGGACGCCGAAGCACTACTCCTTTCCGTGCAAGCCGCCGCACACCGAAGCGGGGCCGCGTGGGTGTTCCTCGTCGCCACCGATCTGGCAGCCACGCTCGCCGGCCGACGAGGTGACTGGCGAACGGCCGCCGTGCAAGAACAGCGAATGGCGGCAGTACCGTTCGACACGTCGCCGCCGTACAACCGCGCAACAGCGCGAGCCATGCTGATCAACACGCTGTGCTCCTATGAACGCTGCGAGCCGGTGTCGTTCAAGGCCGTCCACCAGATCGAGACGGCTGATCCCACAGGAACCGAGCTCGGTCTTGGGTTCGAAACGCGATCGCTGCTCCTGCTGCACGCGCTCGATGACCGACGGACAGTGCGGGAGGCGTTCCCACAGCTTCTTGACCTTGTCCGCACCGACGGCGCCGCTCATCCTCGTATCGTCGCTGCCGTTGCGCCCCGCCTCCACGAATGGTCAGGGGTTCTGCACGGCGCAGCCAGCGCCGCCGAGGTCCGCCGTCTGGTTTCCGGCATCCTCGGCAGCGACTCACTGGAGGTCCTGACGATGCGCGTTCGCGAGACGGTCGGAGGAGATCGGACGGCCGAGCACGCGCTCACCGAACGCCTGAGCTTCAAGGATGGCGCGTGGAACGGGACCTCCGTCGTGCAAGGACATCTGGCGGTTGCCGACCGAGCTTTGAGCAGCGGCCGAATGAACGACGCGGCAGACCAAGTACGCCATGCAATGGAAGTCAGCGAGCAGTACGGGTACGCGCGGGAGTTCCTCGCCTGTCAAGGACGGGGAGCAAGGATCGTGTTCGCCACCCAGGGACAACACGGCGGCGTTGAGCCTTACGCCGCCCATCTGCTCACGCTGTGCTCGGTCGCGGACATTCATCTCACGGACGGCGCCGCTTTCGTCCCGCTCACCCGGAAGGAGCGAGAGCTGCTCCTCGAACTCCCGGAGCATCAGACGGTAGGCGTCATCGCAGCGAAGCATCACCTCAGCAGCAACACGGTGAAGACGCACCTGCGGAGCATCTACCTGAAGCTGGCCGTCTCAGGTCGTGCCGATGCTGTCGCAGCAGCAAGGAAGCACGGGTTGATCTGAACTCGATGGCGTGCCCGGTTTCACCCGGAATGTGGGACGCGCCAACCAACCTCAGGTTCGACGATGGGATCGAGCCGGTTGGGAGGAATGGTCAAATGAGCCGTTACGAGTTCCGCTTACCGTACGCCATGTCGGAAACGCTCGCTGCAGCCTTCCCGGAGTTCGAACTGGTTCAGATCGGACCAGCGCAGACCCTGCTAACGGGATCCTTCGGTGATCCGACGGAGGTCCACGCGCTCCTCGAACGCGTGGGCGATCTCGGCCTGGAAATCTCCGAATTCCGTCGAACCGCCGAGTGATGGTTGGCGACACGGCCGTCACTCCCGCCACGAAAGACAAGCTCTCGAACCCGAACTCAGCGGACTGCGATGACTTCACCTCAGCCGCCCCGGCACACGTCGGGCGCCGCACCCAAACCTTCGTCAAGCGACTACGCGCGCCTCGCCCTGTGCGGTGATGCCGGTGAGTCGGCGGGCATCGGTGAGGTCCGTGCCGGATGGCGACGAAGGAGTTGATTCGTCCCGGGCGGTGGCGTCTCTAACGTCACCCCGAGGCTCGCTCCCGTACACCGGCTGCTCCCTGCCGGACCCGCCTCGGCGCTGACCCACATCCGAGATGCCGCACAATGGGGGTAGGACGGCTGGTTACCGTCCTAGCGCCCGCGCCTTGAGTTTTCTGATCCTCGGTGCGGCGCGGCTGCCCGCTTTCACTTTCCAGCGAAAGCGGGCAGTACCCTCACGAGGCGTGGCAACGGCCTTCATGGAAGGCGATAGCGATGAGCCCCGCGACGGCGAAGTAGAGCAGCACGACGACGAGGGAGTCCATGCCCATCCCGGCGATGCGCAGCCTCGGTCGGAACATCAACCCGACCGCCGCGTAGACCAGCGTGAGGAGCGCCGCCACGGCGGTCAGCTAGATGTCGCTGGCGTTCGCCTGTGTGAGCAGATCCAGATGTGGCGGCACCGACGGTGATCGCGATCTCCGGCAGGTTCGTCGCCAGGAGGGCACGATGAGTCCGCCTGCCCGTAGCGCCCGGCTCGTATCCGTCGGTGAAGTTGGGGTTATCCCAGCGGACGCCGCCGCAGGTCATCGCGCTTGGGGATGCACTGCTCGCCAATGCCGACAAACTCCTGAGTAGTTCCATCAGGCTTCTCGACGGCGGCGACGTAGGGCTGGCTAGGTCCATCGCGATCCTTGCAATCGAGGAGTCCGGCAAAGCCATCGCTCTCCATGAGCGCCGACTTCAGATGGTGTGGGAGCCCGAAGGCGCTCAGTTCCGGTGCGAGTGGCTGGATGCACTGTGGGCGAGTCACACGAAGAAGCTTGGTCAGGTGCATCAGTTTCTGGAAGAGGAGAAATACTGGTTTGACGAACAGCCGTCGGAGCCTGAGCGCAACCTGGCGCTCCTTGGGACCCTGCGCGCATGGTCAAAGCGTCACGACAAGCAGAAGCAGCGGGGCTTCTACGTCGACCTTGACCGTCTCGGGAATCCGATGTCTCCTGCAGACGTGCGAGACGAAGAGCACCTTCGCGACCTGATTGCGTACGTCCACCAGATTGGATGGCAGCTTCGACTCGGCGAACACATCGAAGGGAAGGCCCAGGCGGAGCAAGAGCGGGCCGTACCGCCCGCCGATCAGTCCGAGCTCGACTGGTTGGCTCGAACGAGCCTCGACGATGAGGTGGTTGCGAAGATCCGCGCATCGCTTCTGACGGGCAAGTCCGCCAAAGCGCTCCCGAATCGGGCGTACAGCTTCATCTTGGATCCTGAAGCGCACCCGTTGCGCAACGTTGGACGGGCTGGCTACGAAGCAGAAGATCGCGAGCTCCAGCGTCTTGCACGCGAGATCGGGCTAAAGCCGCTCTCAGACTGAAGGTATCGAGTGCGGGTCCGCTTTGCCTGATGAGACCGAGCGGATCCTCGAACAGCAGCGCGAGCGTCGAGTTCCTGACCACCCGCTTCGCCGTCAAGCGAGACTGGGCGAAGGTCGCGTGTGGGATCAAGGTCGGAATGAAGCCCGGTCCTACAGCCGTCCTGACCGTCCCGCGTGATGGCACGCGGTTGCGGATCTCTGGCAAGCGCTAGAGGTTATTGCTGTGCATAACCCCGTCAGAGCCCTGCGCTGGTCCGACAGAGCTCAAACTGCTCCCCACATGCCAGGGCCCATGGAGGACTGGCTTGACACCCTCGCAGGCATGGTGGAGGGCCTGGCGCATGCCAAATCGGGATCCAAGCGCGTGTCTGCCGGGGACAGAGAACTCTCGCTCAGTGACGTGTCCCGCTTCCTCGGCGCTGGACTCACGGAGCGGCGGGATGGCCACCTCCGGGGCACCGTTGACGTGGAAGCGTGGGCGAAGAAGAAGGACCCTCTCGAGCTGGTGATGCTTCTGCACGCTAGGGTCCGGTTCATGGGCGAGCTTCTCGTTCAACTGGTGGACCGACCACTCACCCACGAGTCGTTGCGTGAAGTCGCAAACGAGAAATACCGCATGGGTTGGGCGTCGCTGGATCAGGTGCGACGCCGTTCTAACTGGCTTCGTGCGACTGGAATGGCAACCCTCTTCGACGGTCTCCTCCGTCTCACCCCCTCTGGGGCCGAGGTGCTCAATGCGCTAGAGCTGGGCGAGCCCTCCCTTGAGCAGATCGGCACCGCCCCAGAGGTGCCGAGCGCCGGGCTGAAGACGCTTGCGGCTCTCAATGCACTCGAGTCTGGGGGATTCAGCAGCCGAGCGGACGGTGGAAGCCTTTACCTGCCCTCGCCGGAGACGGGTTCGCTCTCAGTCGCACACCACGTCGTCCAACTTGCGGAGGCGCCCGTGGATGAACTCTCAATCGACGAGGCCCTGGTCTCGTACGGAGTCTCGTCGGCTTCGGCTCGGCAGGCGCGGGGAAGCCTCCATGTTCTCGGCCTGATCTCTCGTGTGAGTGAGTCCGCCTGGGCCGCCACGCCGGAAGCGCTTGAGTGGGCCTCCTCGGGTGAAGGCGTTGACTTCGTCCGCATCGCGCACGCTCGTGTGCGATTTGTCGGTGAGATACTCGGGCTGCTTCGTGAGGGCGCTCTGACTACGGCTGAACTCGCAAGCAGGAGTGGAGTCGCCGGCCGGAACGCGCTGTCGACAAGCGCTGTCCGTGCGAGGCTCGGACTTCTTCGCGAAGCCGGCATGGTTACGAAGCTCTCACAGAAGGAGTTTCACCTGACCCCGCTGGGGAGAGCGGCTGCGGGCATACTGCCGCTCGATCTCGCGTCCAGTTCCTCTCCGTCAGGAGAAGTCGAGCCCCGGCCGGTCGCTGCGGTGACTTCTTCGGCCAAGCAACACGCCGACCTGCTCGTCGCTGAGCTCTTGGCCTCCGCCACGGACAGTCGCGATCCAAACCGGATGGAGTACGCCACGCGGGATGCGTTCCGATTTCTCGGGTTCCAAGCGGAGCGGATTGGTGGCGCTGGGCGCACCGACGTGACCGCCACCCGCGTGATCCTGGGCAAGGCACTCGCCCTAGCCATCGATGCCAAGAGCAGCGGGGAAGATGTCGTCCCAGAGAGCCAGGTGAGCTTCCAGGCTCTGGCCGAACATCGAGCCGCAGAGGGAGCGAGCACCTCCCTCGTGGTTGGTAACGACTTCCACAGGCGAACTCATACTGCCGCGGACCAAGAAGCCGCAGTCGGCATCCTCTTGCTCCGAACCCTCGTGACGGCAGTCACCGAACACGCCTCCAGAGGGTTGGACTGGAACGAGATTGAATCTCTGGTCGATCCGACGCTTACCGCAGTCGAGCGTCACCAGGTCCTCGAACGCGCAGGTGATGAGCGGAAGCGACGCTCTGCAGTCATGCACGCCGTCCTCCGTCAACTCATGGAGGAGGCTGCCGACGTTCAACCGATGCGTGCCGGTGCGTGGCTTGGCGTCGCAGACCTTCGACGCGATCTTCGCCACCTTGGAGTTACCGTGGAAGAAGTTCACTCCGTCCTGTCGTTGATGGCATCCGAGTCGCTCGATATCGTGCAACGCGACAAGGAGCTGTACCGGTTGGCGCTCGAAGGAGATCTTGCTGCAAGACGGATCCCCGCTCTGAGCGCGTCGCTGGAGGTCTGAGGCCGAGCGATCTCGGTGACATCGGCGCTCTCGCTTGAGCGTGCAAGGCGCACGCCGCGCCATCAGGATGCGACAGCACGACCTTCCGTGGAACAGATACCCGAAACCCGTGGAACGCCCGTCACCACTGGGATCCGTGATCCGCGCCACCAGTGCCATCCGCGAATAAGCCGAACACCTCGCCACCCGGTCAGAACCGTCCTGCGCGGCTACTCTCAGACGGACGCAGCAGCCCTGCGGGACGAAGGCCCCATCCGCTGGCCTTCCGATGAGGATTGGGGTGCTGACCTGCACTGGATCACCGCGAACTTCGGTCTCATCTGGAGCCTCACCGTCACGCACACGGCGCTCGCCGCCGTGCCGATCGTCCTCGGGTTCGTCGTGGCGGTGCCGCTCGGGTGGGTGGCGAACCGTTGGCGGCCAGTTCGATCGGTCATCGTCGGCGGCGGCAGTCTGCTGTACACGATCCCGTCCCTGCCGCTCTTCGTGATCCTCCCGTACCTGCTCGGGACACGCATCACGGATCCCGTCAACATCGTCGTCGGGCTCTCCGTCTACGCGGTCGCCATCATGGTGCGGTTGTCGTCCGACGCGTTCGGCGCCGTCTCGGCGGACGTCATCGACTCGGCCACCTCGGTGGGTTTCTCGGCGTGGCACCGTTTCTGGGCGGTCGAGTTCCCGTTGGCCGGCCCCGTCCTCCTCGCAGGGATGCGGGTGGTCTCCGCGAGCACCGTTGCCCTGGTCTCGGTGGGCGCCCTCGTCGGTTCCGCGAACATCGGCTTCCTGTTCACCGACGGGCGACATCGGCAGTTCCTCGAAGAGATCCTCGTCGGCGTGGTGGCGAGCCTCGTCATCGCACTGGTCTTCGACGCCGTCCTCGTGACGATCGGGCGCGTGCTGATGCCGTGGTCGCGTCGAACCCCGCTCCGGCCACGGCGGCGCGCAGCGCTGGCGACGATCGAACGCGGGGCCTGACCGTGCAGTTCTTCCTCAACGCCGTCGCTTGGCTCCTCGACTCGGCGAACTACCGTCCCGGCCTCCAGACTCCGCTCCCGATCCAGGACCGGATCGTCGAGCACCTCCTGTACACGTTCATCTCCGTCGCGATCGCAGCCCTGATCGCGCTTCCACTGGGCTTGTACATCGGCCACACCGGCCGCGGACGCGGGTTCGTCATCGCCTTCAGCGGCGGCATGCGCGCCCTGCCGACCCTGGGTCTGCTCGGCACCCTCTTCGTCGTCATCGGGTTGACCGTGCCGTTCACGCAGACCGCGTTCTTCGCGTCCATCATCGCGTTCGTCGTCCTGGCGATCCCGTCGATCCTCGCCGGGGCGTACGCAGGAGTGGAGTCCGTGGATCCGGAGACGGTGGATGCCGCCCGCTCGATCGGGATGACCGAACTGCAGATCGTCTGGAAGGTCGAGATCCCGCTGTCGCTGCCGCTCATCATCGGCGGGATCCGCGCATCGGTCCTGCAGGTCATCGCGACGGTGGTCATCGCGTCGTACGTCTCGCTCGGCGGGCTCGGTGCGATCATCTCGACCGGGATCAGCCTGAACGACAACGACCTCATCCTCGGTGGCGCGTTGCTCGTCACGGTGCTCGCCCTCGTGATCGACGGGCTCTTCGCGCTCGCGCAGCGCCTCACCCGACGCGGCCACGAAGCACCGACCCGCCGCCGTCGCACACACGTCCGTACGCTGCCATCCCGGCGCCGCGCGGTGACGGTATCCACCGTCGACGAAAGGGACCACTGATGTTCACAGCAGGCACCACGACACGCATCCTCGCGGGCGTGGTGGCGATCGGAACGATCGTCGCCCTCTCCGGATGTTCCACTTCTGATCCCACGAAGGCGGCTCCAGGGGGCAGCTCCGGATCGGGCAGCACGCCGATCGTGGTCGGTTCGTTCAACTTCCCGGAGAGCGAGATCCTCGGCAACATGTACGCGCTGGCCCTGAAGGACGCGGGGTTCGACGTGACGACCAAGTTCAACCTCGGCCCCAGGCAGACCACGATCCCCGCGCTCAAGGACGGTTCGATCAACCTCATGCCGGAGTACAACGGCAACCTGCTGTTCTTCTACGACACCAAGGCCACCGCGAAGACGACAGCGGACGTCGACGCGGCCCTGAAGACCGAGGTCCCGAGCGACTTCCAGGTGCTCGACCCGTCGCCGGCGCAGGACAAGGACGCGTACGTCGTGACCCAGGCGGAGGCGGCGAAGGAGGGCCTCACGTCGATCTCGGACCTGGCGAAGATCCAGCCGTTCACGCTCGGAGCCAACCCGCAGTTCGGCACACTTCCCTACGGCATCCCCGGGCTCAAGTCGACGTACGGCGTCGACAAGGTGACGTTCAAGTCGATCGAGGACTACGGCGGACCCGACACGGTCAAGGCGCTCGTCGACGACACGGTGCAGGTGGCCGACATCTACACGACGTCGCCCGACCTCGTGACGAAGAAGCTGCTCGTGCTGAAGGACCCCGAGAACTTGATCGCGGCGCAGAACGTCCTGCCGTTCCTCAACAAGAAGATCTCCAGCGCGAAACTCGCTTCGGTGTTGAACAAGATCTCCGCGAAGCTCACCACAGACGACCTCATCGCGCTGCGCAACCGTGTCGAAGGGAGCGAGAAGGCCCAAGCCGCGACCGCGGCGAAGGACTGGCTGACCAAGGAAGGGCTGCTGCGGTAGCCCAGAGTGGGTCGTCGGGTCACGAGCGACGTGCGCGCTGCCGTGCGACGACGAGGGTCAGCGTGAGCCCGCCGAGCAGGAGCGCTCCGGCGACGAGTGTGAGCCTGAGCGGGTCGTACCCGGTGAAGGCGAGCGAGCCCGCATCCCCCCAGGGCGATTCCCCACCGTCACCGGTGATCCCCGGCCCCGCGCCGGCACCCGGGTCCGACGGCGGCCCGGCGTCCGGGGCCGGCGTGCCGGTGGGGGTCGGAGTCGGTTGCGCCGTCGGGGTGGGTGTCGGCGTCGGTGTCGGTGTCGGAGTCGGCGACAGGGCCGTGTTGACGATGGTGCACACCACGTCGTCACCGCCCTCGACGGTGACCGTCGCGCCGGTGACCCGCGCGCCGACGCACGTCCAGTCGCCAGCCGTGTACCCGTCGGGGCCGCCCGACTCGGAGAGGGCGTAGTCGCCAGCAGCGACGGTCTGGTCGGTCACCGCGGAGCTGCCGCTCTGACCGCTGATGGTCGTGGCCCCGGCACCGGCCCCGGCAGCGGACAGCGTCCAGTCGGACGCGGAGGCCGTGCCGCCGTCGACCTGTTTGACGAGCGTCAAGTTCCCGGTCACGGCGTCGGTCGTGACGCACGACACCTCGGCCGCGAAGGGGAAGCCGTGGATCTCACGAGGGGCGGGGCCTGGTCGGGCCGGGACCCCGTGGACGAAGGACGCGGCGATCACGTTGCCCTCGATGTTCTGTGTGACGTCCCACTGCAGGAGGGCACGTGGCGCGTAGATGGTGCCTTCGAGCGCGTCGGCACCGGTGACGTGGACGGTCGTCGCGTCGGGGAAGTTCCACAGCACGAAGGGAGCCTGCCCGTTCGTCAGGTTCGCGAGGTTCGGGATGGACCCGTCGAACGACGTCCCGGTGACGTTGACCACCAGTGGGCTGTCCGATCGGGGAAGCCCGTCGAAGGTGAGCTGCCCGAGGGCGGCGAGGTCGGCCGCGGAGACGGTCAGCACGTTCGTCACGCCCGGTCGGACGGCGACACGGGCGGCCGACCCGTCGGGGACGGGGGTGGTGACGGGCGTGCCCTCGTCGTCCGCGAGGGTGGTCGTCGCCGGGCACGTGCCGATGTCGGTCGAGAGCGCGCGGTAGCGGGTGAAGGACGCGTCGAAGTCGAGGACCGACGGGTCGGCCAGCCGTGGGACGGTGGTAGCCGGCTCGGCGACGGTCCCCTCGATGCGGGGGATGCTCTCGGCGGTACCGCCCTCCGGAGCGATCCGGTAGGCGATCGACGCCCCGTTCTGGTCGGCGTCGAACGCGTCGTAGGTCGACGTGTCGCCGATGTGCGTGAGCCCGCCGTTGAGGACACGGAGGATCGCGCCGCTGTCCGCGGGGAACTGGACACCGCCCTGGACGTAGAGGTACGTCGGACGGTCGTCGCCGGGCAGCGTGGGCGCGCCGATCGGGACGCTGCCGGCCGCGATGTTGTAGTCCGTGTCGAACGCCAGGTCCCCGCCCGCGGCGACTGTGCCCTCTGCCTCGTCGGCGGAGAGTGCGACGTCGCCCTGCACGAACACCAGGAATCCCTGGTTCGCCGCGTGGCCGTCGACCGGCACGGTGACGGGGTTGACCGGAGCGACGTCCGCCGCCTGCGCCGGTCCCGCTGAGGCTGCCGTGAGGGCGAACGCCCCGATCGCCGCACCGACCACACCCGTCGCGGTGATCCGACGCACCCGCGTCGCACTGGTCATCTGCTGCTCACGGTCGCATCGACCCTGCTCCACGCCACAGTGTTCCCCAACCCCGGGGCCCTGGTTTCCCCGGTCCGCCCGACGGTAGACCCGCGGGCGGTCCCGGCGGGACCGGACCGCTCGATATCGCCCCGATCGGGTGATGGTCCGTCGCCGCGGCGCGAGTGATCCTGGTCGGCAGGAGGTTCTCGATGGACGTTCTCGGCTGGGTGCTGGTCTCGCTCGTGGTGGCGCTCATCGCGTTCTGGGCGGCAGTGGCGATCATCGTGCTGCGGATGGCCCGCGCCCTCCGACGCAGCACGACCGTCCGGACGATCGGCTGGCGGGTCCGGATGGCGACGACGCCCGGACCACGGCGGACCGCGATCGCGCTCAGGGCGGACCTCGCTCGCACGGTCGAACGGGCGCATGCGGCGCTCGCCTACGCGATCGCGGTCGACCGAGCGGAGCCCGGAGTCCGGCGGCTCGTCCTCCGCATCGATGCGGGTGCGGCCTCCGTCGACGGAGCGATCGCGTTCCTCCTGACCGACCACGACGCCGGCCGGGTCGCGGTCGAGCTGCCGGCGCTCCGGAGCCAGACCGCCGAGCTGTCCGGCATCGTCGACCGTCTCTCGAGCACGATCCGTTCCGTCACCAGCGAGACCGGCGGACGGATCTCGATCCTCCGGGACGACGTCGACCGGGAAGCGGCCGCGCTGGCGGCCGGGACGAATGCGTACCGAGACCTGACACGAAGGGACCGACCGTGAGCAACACCGGACGCCTGAAGGCCATCATGCAGGGCAAGGCCGCCCGAGCGATCGACCGGATGGACGATCCACGCGACGCCCTCGACGACACCTACGACCGTGAGGCCGAGATGCTCCAGCAGGTGCGCCGCGGGATCGCCGACATCGCCACGGCCCGCAAGCGCGTCGAGCTCCAGGGACAGGAGGAGGGCGCCCGGTACGCGCGGCTCGGCGAGCAGGCGCGGGACGCGATCGACCAGGGACGCGAGGACCTCGCTCGGATCGCCCTGGAACGACGGACGTCGGTCGCCGCGCAGGTCGCGACGCTCCGCGTGCAGTTCGAGGGGCTCGAACGCCAGCAGACCCGGCTGCAGGAGACGGAGCAGCGGCTCCGCGAACGGCTCGCGGCGTTCCGGATCGAGAAGGAGACGATCAAGGCCTCCTACGCGGCCTCAGCGGCACAGGTCCGCGTCAACGAGGCGGTCGCCGGCATCAGCGGTCAGTTCGACCAGGCCGCGGCACGGCTCGACCACGCCAGGGAACGCATCGCGCAGATGCAGGCTCGAGCTGCGGCCACCGACGAGCTCCTCGCGACGAACGGCATCCCCGACGTCACGGGCCGACCGGACGCGGACCTCGACCGGCAACTCGGGTCGACGACGGACCGCGCCGCGATCGACCGGGAACTCGCCGCGTTGCGGGAACGACCCGGGATCGACGGCGACGCTCGGGGCGGTGCCGGGTCCTGGCTCGAGATCGACGGTCCGCGCTGACCTCGGAACGGCCACGGCGGGTCACGGCACCGGGCCGAGGACGGATGTCGGCGCTCCGGCCCCTGGCGCGTCCTTCAGCTCGATGAGGACGGTGTGTGTCGGGGTCGCGCCGGTGTTGCGGCCGGAGTGTCGTTGCGCGGCGAGCCACACGGCCTTCCCGGCGGGGAGCGCGACGTCCACGGTCCGGTCGTCGGCGGCGAGCTGCCGTTCGAACGCGGTCAGCGTCACCATCACGCTGTTCGGGTGCCGGTGCGGGTGGGTCTGGTCGCCCGGCTCGTCCGTGTAGTCCAGCACCCGGACGTGCTCGTTCTCCCACAGCAGCCGGTAGTGCTCCGGGTCCGTCTCGAGGGGATCGTCTGCGGTCATCGTCGACTCGCTTCCGTTCATGTGCGTCGGTGCCCACCATCGTCCTCCGGTCGACGCCGGAACGCCGCGGATCGGGGCACCGGACCGCGCGGAGCGCTCAGCGCACCGCCGTCGAATCCCGCACGACCAGTTCCACGGGGATGACCACGGGCTCGCCGGGTGCACCCCGGCCCTGCACCTCGTCGAGGAGCATGCTCGCCGCGATCGACCCCTTCGCCGCGACGTCCTGGCGGACGGTCGTCAGCTTCGGCGTGACGTAGTGCGCGACGTCGATGTCGTCGAAGCCGACGATCGACACGTCGCCGGGGACGGAGCGGCCGTCCTGCCGGAGCCCCTCCGTGATGCCGACGGCCAGGATGTCGGCCGTGGCGAACACGGCGGTGACGTGCGGGTGGTCGCCGGCGAGCGCTGCGCCGGCGGTGACGCCGAACTCCCAGGTCGGGTCGACGACGACCTGGTCGGCCGGGTCCCATGCCACGCCGGCCTCGAGGTGCGCCTGCAGGAACCCCTCGAAGCGCTGGCGGACGAGGCCCACGTCGGAGAACGCCGGGCTGGCGAACGCGATCCGCCGGTGTCCGAGGGCGAGCAGGTGTTCGGCCGCGAGCCGTCCGCCCTCCCGGTCGTCGGAGCGCACCCCGGTGGTCCGGGTGTTCGCGGAGTAGCTGTCGAGCGCCAGGATCGGGGTGCCGCCGGTCGGTCGGAAACCGTCGACCTCTTCGTCGAGGAACCCGAGCACGACCGCGCCGTCGAGGTTCCAGGACCGCAGTGCGACGTCGACCTCGGCGGTCTCGTTCACGCCGCGGAACAGCAGGTGGTAGCCGCGATCGCGGAGTTGCCGTTCCAGGAACCCGAACACCGCGACGTTGTGCGGACTGAGCACGAGGATGTCGTGTTCGGATGACGGGACGAGCAGGCCGATCAGCCGTGAGGTCTTCGCGGCGAGGCTCCGCGCGGACGCGTTGGCCACGTAGCCGCGCCGATCGACGATGGCGCGGACGCGCTCGATGGTGCCGGCGGAGACCTTGTCGTGGTTGCCGTTCACGACGTTCGAGACCGTCATGAGGCTGACTCCGGCCTCGGCGGCGATGTCCTTGAGGGTGACGGGCACGGGCGGTTCGTTCCTGCTTCGTGAGGGGAGTTGACATCCGGGAGCGGAGCACCATATTGTCACTCCAGCGCCGAGTATAGCGCTAAACCAAATCCGGTCGAGGCACTGTCGCCCGACCGTCGGAAGGACCGGACGATGACGCTCAGCCCGCCCCGTGACACCGCGGCCACGCCCGGCACGTCGGCCTCCGACGACCCCGGTCTGGAGGCTCGGATCGGCTCCACGACGCCGGTCACCGACCAGGAGTGGTGGCGCACCGCCGCGATCTACCAGGTCTACGTCCGCAGCTTCGCGGACGGGAACGGCGACGGGATCGGCGACCTCGCGGGCGTCCGGTCACGGCTCGGGTACCTCGCCGCCCTCGGCATCGACGCGATCTGGTTCACCCCCTGGTACCGCTCACCGCTGGCCGACGGCGGGTACGACGTCGAGGACTACCGCGCGATCCACCCGGACTTCGGCGACGTCGCCGAGGCTGAGGCGCTCATCGCCGAGGCCGCTGCGCTCGGCATCCGCACGATCGTCGACGTGGTCCCGAACCACGTGTCCGACCAGCACGCCTGGTTCCAGGAGGCACTCGCGAGCGAACCGGGCAGCGACGCCCGGGCCCGGTTCTGGTTCCGCGACGGGCTCGGACCGGACGGGGACCTGCCGCCCGGCAACTGGCCGTCGAGCTTCTCCGGCAGCACCTGGACGCGGACCACGGACCCCGACGGCACGCCAGGGCAGTGGTACCTGCACCTGTTCACCCCCGAGCAGCCGGACCTGAACTGGGACCACCCGGACGTCCGGCGTGAGCACGAGGACGTCCTCCGGTTCTGGCTCGACCGCGGGGTCGCCGGTGTCCGGATCGACTCCGCCGCACTCGTGGCGAAGGACCCGGCGCTGCCGGAGATCGTGGGGGAGTACCCCGCCGGGCAGCACCCCAACGTCGACCGCGACGACCTGCACGAGATCTACCGCGGATGGCGTGCGGTCGCGGACGAGTACACCGCGCGTGCGGCGACGGACGACGGGGACACCCTCGGCGACCGGGTCCTCGTGGGGGAGATCTGGTTGGCGGACCTCGAGCGGTTCGCGCTCTACCTGCGGCCCGACGAGATCCACATGGCGTTCAACTTCGACTTCATGGCGCGGCCGTGGGGCGCCGAGGGACTCCGTGCCGCGATCGAGGAGACCCTCGCCGTGCACGGACCCGTCGGCGCCCCGGCGACGTGGGTGCTCTCGAACCACGACGTCACCCGCCCGGTGACCCGGTTCGGGCGCGAGGACAGCGCGTTCGCGTTCGACACCAAGCGGTCCGGGACGCCGAGCGACCTCGTCGTCGGCGCCCGACGTGCCCGGGCCGCCGCGATGCTCGCCGCCGCGCTCCCCGGTGCGCTCTACGTCTACCAGGGCGACGAGCTCGGGCTGCCCGAGGTGGAGGACATCCCGCTCGACCGGATCGAGGACCCGATGCACCACCGTTCCGGGGGTGTCGACCCGGGCCGCGACGGGTGCCGTGTCCCGCTGCCGTGGACGACCGACCCCGCGACGGCCGGCTTCAGCCCCGCCGGGGCCACCGGCGAGCCGTGGCTCCCGCAGCCCGCGGACTGGGGGACGTACTCGGTGGCCGCGCAGCAGGACGACCCCGCGTCGACGCTGTCCCTGTACCGCCGGGTGCTCGAACTCCGCCGTGGCGACGACCTGCAGCACGGCGACCTCGTCTGGGACGACGACGCCCCCGACGTCATCGCGTTCCACCGGGGCGCACTGCTCCACCGCACGAACTGCGGGACGACCGCGGTGCCGCTCCCCGACGACGCCGACGTCCTGCTCGCGAGCGGACCCCTCCCCGACCACACCCTGCCCCCGGACACGAGCGTCTGGCTCACCGTCCGTTCCGCCTGACACAGCACGCACCACCCGACCCGCTCCACGACCAAGAGGACATGACGATGAAGTCACGCACCAGGATCGCGTTCGCCGCGATCGCCACCACCGCAGCGATCGGCATGCTCGCCGGCTGCAGCACCGGATCGAACGCCGCCAGCTCCGACGGGAAGACCAAGATCGTCGTCGCCATCGACGCCGGCCTCGAGAAGCCGGCCAAGGTCGCCTTCCAGAACCAGGTGAAGGCGTTCGAGAAGGCCAACCCGAAGATCACCGTGACGAGCCGTGAGTACACGTGGACCGGCACGACGTTCGCCGCCGAGCTCGCCGGCGGCACGCTGCCGGACGTGTTCACGATCCCGTTCACGGACGGCAAGTCGCTCATCCAGCAGAACCAGATCGCGGACATCTCCGGCCTGGTCTCGAAGCTGCCGTACGCGGAGAAGTTCAACCCGAACGTCGTGAAGAACGGCGAGAACGCGGACGGCGACATCGAAGCCCTCCCCATCGCGGCGTACGGCCAGGCGCTGCACTACAACCGCGACCTGTTCACCCAGGCCGGTCTCGACCCGGACTCGCCGCCGACCACCTGGGCCGAGGTCCGCGCCGACGCGAAGCAGATCGCCGACAAGACCGGCAAGGCCGGCTACGCGACGATGACCCAGGGCAACACGGGCGGCTGGATCCTCACGTCACTGGCCTACGCGATGGGCGGTCGTGCGGAGACCGGCTCCGGCGCGAAGACCAAGGCCACCGTCGACACCGCCGCGTACGAGAAGGCCCTGACGCTCATGCAGGACATGCGGTGGAAGGACGACTCGATGGGCGGCAACTTCCTCTACGACTGGAACGCCATCAACCAGGCGTTCGCCTCCGGCCAGGTCGGCATGTACGTCTCCGGCGGCGGCAACTACGGCTCGCTCGTGTCGCAGAACCAGATCGACCCGAAGTCCTACGGCGAGACGGTCGTGCCCCTCAGCGGGAAGGACGCCGGAGCGCTCGGCGGTGGCACGCTCGCCGCGGTCAGCGCCAAGTCGACCGCCGAGCAGCAGGCCGCAGCGGTCAAGTGGATCGACTTCTACTACATGCAGAAGCTCTTCACGAAGGCCGACGCCCAGCGCGACGCGAAGACCCTCGCCGCCTCCGACCAGCCGGTCGGTGCGCCGCAGGTCCCGGTCTTCGACAAGGCCACCTACGACAAGACCCTCGAGTGGACCAAGGAGTGGATCAACGTGCCGCTCGACCAGATGAAGCCGTACACCGAGCAGCAGTTCGACCAGACGATCGTCCCGGAGCCGGCGAAGAACACGCAGGAGCTCTACGGCCTGCTCGACCCGGTGGTCCAGGCCGTCCTGACGGACAAGTCAGCGGACCCGGCGAAGCTGCTGTCGGACGCGCAGACGCAGATCCAGGCCAAGCTCGATTCGGCCAAGTGAGATGACGACCAACGCAACCGGGTTGCGGGAGCCGCGCCGAGCCTCCCGTCCGGACCCTGACGGTCCTCGGGACCGGCGGCGCACCCCCGCGACCTGGTTGCGTCGGGGTGGGCTTTCGACGCTCGTCTTCGCCCTCCCGCTGATCCTGGTCTTCGGGCTGTTCTCCTGGTGGCCCATCGTCCGCGCGACGGTGATGTCCTTCCAGCAGACGAACCTGGTGACCGCGCCGACGTTCGTCGGTTGGGACAACTTCGCGAACGTCCTGCACGACCCGCTCCTGCCGACGGCCATCGGCAACACCGTGTGGTTCGCGGTGCTGGCCCTGGTGTTCGGCTACCCGCTGCCGCTCGTGATGGCCGTGCTGATGAGCGAGCTCCGTCGGGCGAAGGGCTTCTTCAGCGCCTTGGTCTACCTGCCGGTGGTCGTCCCGCCGGTGGTCGCGGTGCTGCTCTGGAAGTTCTTCTACGACGGATCCGCGACCGGTGTCTTCAACACGATCCTCGGGTTCGTCGGGATCCCGCCACAGCCGTGGCTGCAGAACGCCGGCACCGCGATGCCGTCCCTGGTGCTCGAGGCGACGTGGGCGGCGGCCGGTGGCACCGTGATCATCTACCTGGCGGCGCTGCTCTCGGTGCCGCCCGAGCTCTACGACGCCGCCGAGGTGGACGGCGCCCGCGTGTGGCGGAAGATCTGGCACGTCACGCTGCCACAGCTCCGCGGCGTGCTGTTCGTGACGCTCATCCTGCAGGTGATCGGGACGGCGCAGGTGTTCCTCGAGCCGTACCTGTTCACCGGCGGCGGGCCGAACAACTCCACCACGACGATCCTGCTGATGATCTACGACTACGCGTTCGCGAACTCGACCGGCGGCGACTACGGATCGGCCACCGCGCTCAGCATCATGCTGGCGATCGTGCTCGCGGCGCTCAGCATCCTGTACTTCCGGCTCACGAAGAAGTGGAGCGTCTGATGACCTCGACGGTTCCCTCCGCACCCGTCCTCGGCTCCGACGACCCCGCCGGTGCGAGCGTCGCACCGGTGCGTCGACCGCCGCTCCGGCCAGTCCGCCGACCGCCGCGTCGGTCGGCGGCCCCGGTGGACAGCACCAGCCGCGGCATCATCGCGCGTGCCGACCGCGGCCGGCGCTCCGTCCGTGCGTCACTGTTCTCGCTGAACGGGCTGCTGCTCATCGGCCTGGTCGGGCTCGGCCTCGGGCCGATGCTCTGGCTCGCCAAGTCCGCGATCACCCCGACCCAGGACACGCTCCGCACGCCGCTCGCGCTGTTCCCGAACGGCGTCGACTGGGCGAACCTCTCCGCGGCCTGGAACGACGTCCACATCAGCCTGTACTTCGGGAACACGCTCGTCCTGGCCATCGGGGCGTGGGTGATGCAGATCCTGGTCGCGACGACCGGCGGCTACGTGCTCTCGATCCTGCGGCCGGCGTACGCGCGCGTGCTCGAGGGCATGGTGCTCTCCACGCTGTTCATCCCGTCGGTGGTGCTGCTCGTCCCGCTGTACCTGACGATCCTGCACCCGCCCGTGATCGGGACGTCGCTCATCAACACGTACTGGGCGGTCTGGCTGCCGGCCGGCGCCAACGCGTTCAACATCCTGCTCGTCAAGCGGTTCTTCGACGCGCTCCCGCGGGAGGTCTTCGAGGCCGCGTCGACCGACGGCGCCGGACCGTTCCGGATGTTCTGGTCGATGGTGCTGCCGATGTCCAAGCCGATCCTCGGGGTGGTGTCCGTGTTCGCGGTCATCAACTCGTGGAAGGACTTCCTGTGGCCGCTGCTCGTCCTGCCGGACCCGGCGCTCCAGCCGCTCTCGGTGCGGCTGCCGAGCATCCAGTCCACGACCGAGCTCGACGTGTTCCTGGCGGCACTGGCGATCTCCACGCTCATCCCGGTGGTGCTGTTCCTCGGGTTCCAGCGGATGTTCCTGAACTCGGCGGGGCTGGGCGGCGCGGTCAAGGGGTGAACCGGCGGTGGTGGGTCCCCTTAGAAGCGGTGTCCGCCGCGGATGCTCCTCAGGCGGTGCTCCCGAGGTCCGAGCCGCGGTGGACGACGTCCTCGGCCGAGGCCCGCATGCCGTTGCCAGCACTGTGCGCCGCGCGCCGGAGGACCTGGAAGGCCTCGTCGATGCGGATGCCACGTCGGAACGCGAGCGCACCCTTCGCCTGCTCCACGACCACGCGCGCCTGGAGTGCGTCCTGGACCTGCTCGTCGAGGCTGTGCAGGCGCCCGCCGTCCCGCTGCCGGACGAGTGCGGCGGAGGCGGCGTCGGCGAGCAGCTGGATCAGCACCACGTCACTGTCGTCGTGTCCGTCCCGGTGTGCTGCGAAGACGCACAACGAGCCGATCGTCGCGTCCCGCAGCCGGATCGGTTCGGCGAACGTCCCGTGGAGTCCTCGCCCGCGCAGGGTCTCCGTGAACACCGGCCACACCGACTCGTGGGTGGCCACGTCCGGCACGTCGATCGCCTTCCCGGTTCGGTGGCAGTCCACGCACGGGCCCTCGTTCGTGCCGAGCTGCGCCTCCTCCGCGTCGCTGCTGCGCTCGCTGGTCGACGCGATCACGTGCAGGGTGCCGGATGCGTCACCCAGGACGACCCCGGCCTCGGTCGCCGAGGTGAGCTCGACGCACGCAGCGATGACGCGGTCCATCGCGTCGAGGACTTCGAGTTCCGGTTCCAGGACGCTGGTGAGTCCCGCGGACAGGCGCTCGAACCGGTCCGCTCCGCGCGGCTGTTCGTCGGTCGTGCTCATGGCCCGGATCGTACGACCAGACAGATCACGCACCGTTCAGACAGTCCGCGCAACGCGGATGGGCATCGACCCGTTCGTGGTGGTGCTGCTCTCCCTCGCCGGCGTCGCGGGGCTCGTGGCGATCACCGTCTCCTGAGCGGTGAGCACGGCGAGCGCCTCCATCAGGGCACCTCGCTGCGCTTCGTGCAACGGTGCGAACAGGTCCTGGAGCACCTCCGCCGCGATCTCGTGGCCACCGTCGAGTGCTGCGCGGCCGGTGTCGGTGAGGGTGTGCACGAGCGGCACCTGCCGCACTACGCGCAGACGCTCGCGGAGTTCGTCAAGGCGGCGCGGGCATTCGCGCAGGACGCGAAGTCGCAGCTGCGCGAGGAGATGGGGCCGGACTTCGACGACGTCGAGTGGCGGTCGCTGGACCCGCGGCAGTACGACCCGCGGCGGATCGTCCGGGACGCGTTGGCGGCGCCGGCCGAAGCCCTGGTGCCGACCGTCGTCGAGACCGTGCAGGTGACCGCGCCGCGGGTCCGGGCAACCGCGCCGGTCGTTCCGCTGGCAACGGGGGAGGTGGCGCCGTTCGACGCGGAGGGCACGTGAGCGGTGAGCGCTACCGGCACACCCCGCGGAGCACCGCAGCCGGCGTCGCGCCGACCGACACCGTGTGACACCCGGGCCCGACCTCGACCACCGCATCCCCGCCCGTCCGCGTCGCCGGCTGCGACACCCCGTCCACCCACACGCTCGAGCTCGTCCCCGGCACCCGCACGCTTGCACGCGTGGTCGCCGGCACGGACACCGCCACGTCGACCCCGGACCCCACGATCGCGTACCCGGCCCGGATCGTCCCGCGCACGGTCGGCCGCGCGAGCGTCGCGTTCGCGATCCCGCCGGGCTCCGGCGCGACCTCGAACGTGGACCACGAGGGCGTGGTGGCCCGGAGCCCGACGAGGCTCGACACCACGATCGAGGCCGGTGACGCCGCCCACGGGTGGGAGTAGGTCGTGTTCGCCTTGAGGGACAGGTCCCACGCCTCCATCGTCGCGCCGGCACCGACGCGGATCATGTTCGACCAGCTCCGCTTCCCGGTGCTGGTCAGCATCGCGGTCGCCGCCGTGGCCTGGCCGTTCGCGAACAGCCCCGGCACGAGGAACGCGGCGCAGTACACGCTGCAGGCCATGCCGCGGCCGGCGACGTACGCCGCTGCCCGGGTGGCCGTCGACGTGTCGGCGACGCCGGCGGCGAGTGCGAAGGCGCTCGCCTGCACGGCCCAGTGCGCGACGGCACCGCCGCTCGCGGTGAGCCCGTCGCGGTAGGCGCGCTTGGTCGGGTCCCAGAGCCGGGCGTTGATCGCGGTGCGGAGCGCCGCGGCCTGCTTCGTGTACGTCGCGGCGTCGGCGGTCCGGCCGATCGCGGTCGCCAGCTCCGACATCACGACGAGGTCCCGGTACGTCAGCGCGTTCACGACGGTGTTGGTCGTCGTGAACACGTACCCGTCGCGTTCGGCGCCGGGCCAGTCCACGATGTCCTTCGACGAGTCGTGCCGCACCAGGCCGGTCCCCGTGTCGATGTACTTCGTCAGCAGGGTCTTCTGCAGTGCGGCCCAGTTCGCGGAGATCTCGGTGGTGTCGCCGGTCTCCATCCACCGGGCGTGGACGGCGAGGGCGTCGAACAGCGGCCACTCGGTCGGCCAGGTGGCGTTCGCCAGGAGCCACCGCGACGTGTACGCGGCGGCGGCGGAGTCGGTGTCGAGCGCCGCCTGCGCGAGCTGCTCGATGTACGCGTCGGCCTCGTACGGTGCCCGTTCGCGCTCCCACGAGTCGACGTACATGCCGAGCGTGGTGCTCTCGATCGTGGTGGCGGACAGGTCGCGGACCGCGTCGAGCGTGGCGTTGGAGGAGTCGAAGTCGGCGTCGGTCCCGATGGGGGAGTGCAGCGCGACGGCCCGGACGGCGGACGCGGTGACGCCGGACGGCAGCCCGGTGATCTGCACGTACCGGAAGACCCGGAGCCCCCAGCCCGCGATCGTCTGCTTGCCGGGGCGCAGACGGTAGGAATCGACCCAGCGGTTGCCGGCCGTGGTCGTCGCGGCGATGGTCTTCGCCGAGGTCAGGGTCTCGCCGTAGGTCACGGTGACGTTCCGGGCCGCGCTGCTCGACACGGCCAGGCTGATGCCGCCCATCCACGTCCTGCCGAAGTCGACGACGAGCGTGCCGGATGCGGAACGGACGGTCGAGCGCACCGCGTGCGTGGTCTCCACGATCGGCACGAGCGGGGACGCGGTCAGCGCGGCGATCGTCGGGCGGACCTCGGCGGCCCGCCAGCTGCTGTCGTCGAACGCGGCCGTGTCCCAGCCGTCCGGGTACCGGGCCGCGTCGATGTTCTCCGACGGGGCGACGTAGTACCCGGTGCCGACCGAGGCGCCCGGACGGAAGGCGCCGGTGCCGTCGAGCGTGCGCCACGACGATCCGCTCCCGATGACGACACGCGTGCCGTCCTCGTAGGTGACGACGAGCTGGACCAGCAACCGCCGGTCCGCCGTCGTGTAGGCGAGCGCGGCGAGCGCGTTCCGCTGCCCGGCGTGCAGCAGGGACGTGACGTCCGTGCTGTCGTAGCGGACCTCGGTGCCGATGGGCCGCACCGGGCCGGCGGCGGCGAACGACCCGTTCACCGAGAGCCGGTACACGTACTGCCGCGTCGGCGCCGGCGAGGACCCGGTGGACCACACCGTCGCCCAGCGGATCTTCCCGGCGGGCAGGGTGAACGAGGTCCTGGCGAACGTCCAGTCCGGCACGGCCGAGTCGATGAGGCAGCGGCTCCCCTTCGGCACCGACAGGACGCCCGTCGCGCTGAGGGTCGCGCAGGACATGTCGGTCCGGGCGGAGTTCTTCGCGTACACCTGCAGCCCGGACGGCGCGGTGACGGTGAAGACGTTCGCCTGCACCGTCTCCTTCGTGCTGGTCCGGAAGCCGACCAGCCCTCGGCTGAACGTCTTGTCCGTCCGGGTGTCCACGAGCCGCCCGGCGAACCAGGTGCGGATCGTGGAGCCCTGCACCTGGATCCGGATCGCGTACTGGTGCGCCTTCAGCACCTTGGTCTTCAGGGACACCGTCTTCAGCAGCCGGTAGGACCCGTGCACCTGCACGTGCGGGCGGAGCGTCGAGGTCGCCGTGTCGAACTGCCAGAGGTACCCGTTCGCGTCGTCCGACGCGCGGAGGACGATGCCGGTCGGCGACGCGCCCATCATCACCGTCGCGTGCACGGTGTAGTTCGCCCACGCGTCGTACACGCAGTTCGCGCGGACGCCGACCGTCGTCCGCCCGTTCTTCAGCGTCGTGCAGGGCAGGTCCGGGGTCGACGTCGTCCCGCTCGCCGACCAGAGCGCCGCCCCGTCCGAGGACGTGACGCGGAGTCCGGTGATCGATCCCCGCTCCGAAGCGCCGGTGCGGACGCCGACCCACCCCTCGGTGAACGTCGAGTCCCGCCGGTCGTCCACGACCGTCCCGCGGACCGAGGTGACGATCCGGTTCCCCGTGACCACGATGCGGACCGGGAACGCGGAGCCCCGGGTGATGCGGACGCCGGCGTTCGCCAGCCGGATCGCGGGCAGTGCCCGGTAGGCGCCGTTCCGCTGGACGTGCGGCACGAGCGTGTCGTTGTCCGCGCGGAACTGCCACAGGTACCCGTTGCGTGCGTCCTTCGCCCGGAACACCACGCCCATGGCCACCGCGTCCACGGTGACCGTCGCGTCGACGGTGTAGCTCTGCCACGCGGTGGTCGGCTTCGCGGACCAGATCGGCTTCGCGGACCACGCGCTCACCGTGGTGCCGAACGTCGACGGCGTCGCCCACGGCGAGGCGGGGCGGTCGTCGCCGGTGCTCTGCACGCTGAACCAGTACCGCGCCGAGTTCGCCAGGCGCGGTCCCCGGTACGGCACGTTCTGCGTCGCCGCCGACGTTACGTTCCCGGAGTCCCAGACGTCCCCGGTGCCCGCCGCCGCTGCCGCCGGCGACGTGGCCACGACGATCCGGTAGGTGCGCTCCACCGCCGCGTCCGGCACCCATGAGAACCGCACGGTGGCGCTCGGGTCGACCGCCATGGGCGAAGTCGCCCCGTTCACGCGGAGCGCGGTCGGCCGGGAGGCCGGGGTCGGTTCCGGCGTCGCCGTTGCTGTCGCCGTCGCCGTGGGCGTCGGCTCGGGTGGGGCAGTGGTCGTCGGTTCCGGCGTCGGGGTCGCGGTCGCGGACGGCGTCGGTGACTCGGACGGCGTCGGGACATCGGGCGTGGGAGTCGCCGTCGGTGCGCCGGGGTCATCGGGGTCCGTCGGCTGCTCCGACACTTCAGGCGACGGCGACGCGGTCGATCCCGACGGGTCGACGGTGCTCGCGAACGCGGGGGCTGTCGTGACGGCTCCGCTGAGGACGACGACGGCGGCGAGGAGGACGCCGAGCACCGTTCGGGCGCGACGAGGAGGACGAGGACGCATGGACCCGTTCTGGGAAGAGGGCAGACGAAGCAACGGGCCGGACGGCCGATCTCGACCTTATGGAGGATCCCTCGCTTCGAGAACACCCCAGATCAGGTGGCGGGGGCGGGTCGCTGTCCCGCGCCCCGTCCTGGCCCCTTGTCCTGTCCCTGCCGCAGCGCCAGCGCCAGCGCGATCGAGTGCGCAGACGCGGGGCTCCACGACGGGCGATACCTCCGTCTTCAGCGCACTCGATGCGGCGGGCCCGGTCGCGATCAATGACTCGACGCTCGGGTTCGGCGTGAACACCATCGCCCCGTCGACGAGTACTACCGAACCCGCGAGGGCTTCCCGTTCACCGGTCGGATCCACCGCGTCGACATCGACTTCGTCTCGGACGTCGCCGACATCTCACCGAAGGAGAAGGTCCGCCAACACCTCGACATGGACTGGCTTCTGCACACCGACTCCTCCCGACGTCCTTCCTGACCGGCGCGGACCAGAACTGGACCACGGTGCCGGACGGGAGGCACGGGGCGGGCCCGACCCGCGCCTCCCGTCCGGCCCGTCACCATCTGCAGAGCCGCAGCGTCACCACCCGAGGGTGCCGGGTTCGCCCTTGAACGGGCCGACCACCTTCGACGTGATCCAGCCGCCGTAGAAGTCACCGGCCTGGGCGTGGACGGTCTCGCCCGCGACCTCGCAGGAGTCCATCTGGCCGGGGTAGATCGCGACGCGGTCGAGCAGCTCGGCGAAGCCGGGCTCGGGGGTGGGGTAGGTCCAGCCGGCACGGGGGACGGTCGTGTCGCCGCCGTGCACGTCGAAGTAGCTCGCACGTCCCTTGAACTCGCACATGCTCGAGCCGGTCGTGGGGGTCAGCGCTCCCGGCACGAAGTCGTCCGCGGGGATGTAGTAGACGGGCGGGTGGCTCGTCTCCAGGACGCGGACGGCGGACGTGGTGTCCGCGATCGCGACGCCACCGAGTCGGACGACGATCCGCTCGGTGGAGGACTCGACGCGGGGCGGGCGGGGGTAGTCCCAGACGGACTCCTGGCCGGGGCCGGGCTGGACGGGCGCGGGGTGACGGTTCACAGTGACTCCAGGAAGGCGAGGAGGACGTCGTTGAAGGCGTCGGGCTGGTCGAGGTTGGTGGCGTGGCCGGCGTCCTCGATGACGACGACCCTGCCGTTCGGGTTCACGCCGACGGCTGCCTCGGCGTGGGAGCACGGCCAGAGCTGGCTGTCCCGTCCGGCGACCATCGTGAAGGGGACGTCGAGCCGCTCGACGACGTCGCGCCAGTCCTGCTGGCCGTGGTCGCGGAGCAGGCGGACGGTCTCCGGCGCGTTCGGGGTGCGGACGGCCGGGAAGCCGCCGATCCTGGCGATGAGTCGCTGGACGCCGGCGTTCCCCTGGTCGACACGGAGGCCGCGGCCGGTGTCCGGGATGCCCTGGTCGAAGAAGGTGCCGCTGTTCTCCGGCGTCATGCCGTAGAAGCCGTGCGGCCAGTCGTCGGTGTTGATGAGCTTCGGGGTCTGGTCGATGGTCAGGACGCCGGCGATGCCCTCGGTGCCGAACAGGTCGATCGTGGCCCAGATCGTGCTCGCGCCCATGGACTGCCCGACGAGGACGGCGTCCTGCAGGTCGAGGACCTCCAGCAGCTCGTGCAGGTCGGCACCGTGGCGGGCGACCCGCTGACCCCGGAGGGTGTCCTCGCTCTCGCCGTGGCTCCGGCGGTCGAAGGCGATCACCCGGTGCCCGGCGGCGCGGAGGGCGTCCTCCTGCAGTGCCCAGCCCGTCGCGGGCATGGCGTAGCCGGCGACGAGGACGACCGTGCGCCCGCCGGGGCCCGCCGGACCGGAGTCGGTGTACGCGAGGCGGGCGCCGTCGGAGGAGGTGAAGGTGGCGACCATCAGAACGCCTTGCCGGGGTTGAGCGTGCCGGCGGGGTCGAGAGCGTCCTTGACGGAGCGGTGCATCGCGATGACGCGCTCGCCGAGCTCCTGCCGGAGGCCGGGGAGCTTCAGCAGCCCGACGCCGTGCTCGCCGGTCACCGTGCCGCCGAGCGCCAGGCAGTCGGCGACGATCCGGTCGAAGGCGGTCTTCGCTCGGTCCTTCGCGGCGGGGTCGTCCTCCGGCGCGATGATCAGCGGGTGCAGGTTGCCGTCACCGGCGTGCGCGATGTTGGCGATCGTGACGTCGTTCGCGGCGGCGGTCGCCTGGATCCGCCGGAGCATCTCGGGGACCGCGCTGCGGGGGACGCAGATGTCCTCGGTCAGGACCGGGCCGAGGCGTTCGAGCGCCGGGTAGGCGAGCCGGCGGGCCTGGAAGAGTCGGTCGATCTCCTCCGGGTCGGTGGCGCGTTCGACGTCGGTGCCACCGGCGTCCCCGAAGACCCGGGCGACGTGGTCGGCGATCTCGTCCCCGGCCGCCCCGCGTTCGTCGATGCGGGCGAGCAGGAGGGTGTCGACCTCGGACGGCAGACCGAGGTGCATCCACTCGTCCACGGCGCGGAGGCAGGTGCGGTCGACGATCTCCAGCGCGGCGGGGATGATCCCGGCGCGGGAGATCGCCGCGACGGCGTCACCGGCGGCGCTGAGGGACGGGAAGTAGCCGATGACGGCGCGTTCGTCGCGGCCGGCGAGGGGGAGGAGCTTCACGGTGACGCTCGTGACGATGCCGAGCGTCCCCTCGGAGCCGACCATCAACGCGGTCAGGTCGTAGCCGGCGACGCCCTTCGCGGTCTTCCGGCCGAGCTGCACCACGGAGCCGTCCGCGAGGACGACGGTGAGCCCGAGGACGTAGTCGCGGGTGACGCCGTACTTGACGCAGCAGATGCCGCCGGCGTTCGTGGCGACGTTGCCGCCGATGGTCGAGATCGCGGAGCTCGCCGGGTCCGGCGGGTACCAGAGGCCGTGCTCGGCGACGGTGGCGCGGAGGGCGTCGTTGATGACGCCGGGCTGGGTGACGGCGTAGCGCTCGTCGGTGTTCACCTCGAGCACGGCGTTCATCAGCTCGAGGGACAGGACGATGCTGTCCGCGACGGCGTTCGCGCCGCCGGAGAGTCCCGTGCCGGCTCCGCGGGGGACGACCCGGACGCCGGCTGCTGCCGCCCAGCGGACCGCGGCGACGACGTCGTCGGTGCTCCGGGCCCGGACGACCGCCAGCGGCCGGGAGAACTCGGCCCACTCGGCGTCGTCGTGGCTGTAGCGCTCGAGCGAGGCCGGGTCGCGGAGGACCTGGTCGGCACCGAGGAGCTCGTCGAGGGCGGCGGTGTCCACCGGGGTGGTGACGGTCATCGTGGGTCCTTCCGGGGTGGTCGGGGCCGACGATACCGCTCGCGTCAGGGGATTCCGCGCGCGTCAGGGGATCCCGCTCGCGTCAGGATCCGAGCAGGGAGACGGCGCGGGCGATGACGAGCGCGACCATCACGAACGACGCGGCGGACTGCAGACCCATCAACCCCTTCACCCGGGAGGACAGCGGCATCACGTCGGTGGGGGAGTACGCCGTCGAGTTCGTCAGGGAGAGGTAGAGGTAGTCGACGAAGGAGGGCACCCAGTCGCTCTTCACCGAGGAGCGTCGCTGCACCTCGATGACCGTGTTCTCGTCCTCGTCCTGCGGGAACCGGAAGTCCGCCGGCGGCAGGTCGGCCCGGTGGTCCACACGGCGGGACACCGGGCCCCCGCGGTCGAGCTCCCAGAACAACAGGCCGAACGCCATGATGTTCGTGATCCAGACCTGGAGCGCGGCGAGCAGGTCTGCTGGACCGTTCGGGTGCTCCTGGGACACCAGGACGACGATCAGGATCACCAGTGCCGCCTGGTTCGCGACGACCAGCAGCAGCGCGAGCGCCGTGGACATGGTGCGCGACCAGCGGGTCTGACGGTCGAGCCGGACGGGGTTGAGGATCGTGACCGGGATGAGCAGGACGAGCCCGAGGGCGACCACACCGAAGCGCAGGGACGCGGGGAACTCGCTCGGCAGGGCGCCGTAGAGGCCGAGCGCGATGAGGACCGCCACGACGGCCGGCCAGCGGAGCTCGGTGCCGACACGGCGGTCCGCCTCACCCGGTGGGGTCTCGTCGTCCTGCTCTGTGCTGCTCGTGCGTCCGCCGCTCATGCCCCGACCGTACTGCGCGGCCGGACCCGCCAGCGCCGCGCATCGCGGACAGGTGGGGCGTCCGGACCGCCGGTCATCGGACACCTGGCGGCGCTCGGGCGACGCTGGCCTATGGTCAGGACTCGGAACTCCTCCGCAGCACCCTCCCGATCGGACCCGTCATGCCCGCAGTCCTCAGTGACGTCGAGTGCCACCGACGGTTGATGGCGGCCGCGGACGACCTCTTCAACCGCGCCGGGACGACCACGGTGGAACTCGAGGACGTCGCGCTCCGTGCCGGTGTGCCGGCGGGCCGTGCGGCCTCGGTCGTGGTGTCGAAGGACGCCCTCGTCGAGGCGGTCCTCCGCCAGCAGCACGACCGGTGGACCGGCAACCTGCTCCGCGCGGTCGACCCCATCGACGATCCCCGCGACGCGCTCATCGGCATCTTCACGTTCCTCGAGGGCTGGTTCGCCGAGGACGACTTCGCCGGCTGCGTGTTCATCAACGCGTACGGGGAGCTCGGTCGGACGAACCCGCGGGTCCTCGCGATGGTGCGTGACCACACGCGGGTGTTCACCGGGATCGTCGACGACCTCGTGACCAGCGCCGGTCTCCCGGCGATGTTGACGGCCTCGATCGTCCTGCTGGCCGAAGGGGCGCAGGTCGCAGCGGCGACGATGGGCACGGTCGCCCCGGCTCGCGAGGCGCGGACGTCCGCCGCGATGCTCATCGGGCTGTACGGACCGCAGTGACCGGCGCGATCCGGACAGGGACGTGCCACTGACGGGCTCCGCGTCATCTGCGTGTGTGACGATGCTGTCGTGACCGAGGAAGCCCCTGCCCGCGTGCGCATCGAAGCACGCGGCACCGATCGTGGCGAGGCCGTGGAGATGTTCCGCGAGCTGTACCACGGCCTCCGGTGGTCGGCGGCCGAGGTGGAGGGCCGCCCGTTCTCGTACTCGCACCACGCCATCGGCGACGAGTCGATGACCCTCCGCACCTCGTCCTTCCACGGCGGACGGCTCGACGGTGAGATCCTGCCGACCGGCGACGAGTTCATCGTCAACTGGGTGACGACCGGCGGCGGCGTCGTCGACGTCGGCGCAGCCGAGGTCGCCGTCGCACCGGGGACGCCGGTGCTCTTCCCCGCGGATCGTCCGTTCCGGTTCTCGTACGCCGACTTCGACCAGAAGCTCGTGCACCTCGACCGCGGGCTCGTCGAACGGGTCGCCGCGGAGCAGACGGGCATCGAGCACGGCGAACTCCGGGTGGACGGCGCGGTCGTGCCGGGGCGGGACGCCGTCCGGACGTGGGGGCAGGCGATGGGGTTGATCTCGCGCACCCTGATCGGTGCGCCCGCGTCGCCGTTGCTCCGCGCGGAGATGTCCCGGCTCGCCGCCATCGCGTTCCTCGAGCTCTACCCGCAGCTGCCGGTGTCGCTGCCGCCCGCGCTCCTCGTGCCCGGGAACGCACGCGTGCGCACCGCCGTCGAGTTCATCCACGCGAACGCACACCTGCCGATCACGCCGACCGCAGCCGCGAAGGCTGCGGGCCTCGGGGTCCGAGCGCTGCAGGACGGCTTCCGGCGGGCGCTCGACACGTCGCCGAGCGAGTACCTGCGCGCGGTGCGCCTCGACCACGTGCACTCCGAACTCCGTCGCGCCGACCCCGGCGAGACCAGCGTCAAGGACATCGCGCTCCGCTGGGGGTTCGCGCACCTGGGGCGGTTCTCCGGGGTCTACGCGGAGCGGTTCGGGGAGTACCCGAGCACGACGCTCCGCGCCGTCGACTGACCTCCTCCGCGGTCGGCTGCGCTACTCCGCGGTCATCTGTTCGACGCTCCGCATCGCCGTCGCGAAGATCGTCAGCACCGGGTTCACCCCGCCGTTCGTGACGTGCACCGACCCGTCGGTCACGCGGAGGTTCTCGTGTCCCCACACCCGGCCGAACTCGTCGACGACCGAGTGCGACGGGTCCGACCCCATCCGGAGCGTCCCAGCCTGGTGCTGCCCGCCGGACGGTCCGACCGGAGTGCCCCCGACCTCGACGGCCCGGACGGCTCCGGCGGCGCGGAGCCACGCGGCACTGCGTGCGCTCGTCGCGTCGCGGGCACGCAGGTCCTCCGCGTGCACGCTGCCGCTCAGGCGGGCGACGGGCACGCCGTACCGGTCGGTGACCCCGTCGTCCACGCGGACGCGGGAGTCGGCGGAGGTCACCTCCTGGATCGGGCCCATCAGTCGGGCGGTCCGGCGGACCAGGCGGCGCATGCCCTCCTTCGATGCGGTGCCGGCCCGGGGGAGGAGCCCCGCACCGACCAGGTACCGGTAGGTGTTCGACGGGGTGGCGACGAACTCGTTCGCGATCATGCCGCCGCCGACGAGCCCGGCGTTGCCGTGCCGGTGGTCCGTGGTCGCGATGGATGGGCCGGGGCCGACCAGGTCCTCCACCACGTCGTCGAACACACCGGTCGCCCCGCCGTACACGTGCCCCTGCAGGTGCCGCCCGACCAGGTCGTTGCCGTTCCCGATGCCGTTCGGTTCCAGGTCGCTCCGGCTGTTCAGGAGCAGCCGTGCGGACTCGATCGCCCCGGCTGCGACGACGATCTCCGCTGCGTCGACGTCGCGCTGCCAGTCCCGGCCGTCCCGGGTGCCGACGAGGGTCACGCCGACGACCCGTCCGGTCGCGTCGATGCGGAGCCGAGCGGCGCGCGTCCGCAGCACGACCTGCGCGCGGCCGGTGGCGAACGCCCGGGTCAGCATGGTGTTCTGCGAGCCGTTCTTCGCGTCGACCGGGCAGGAGAACCCGACGCACTGGTTGCACCCCGCGCAGGCCCGTCGGCCGAGCCACGGCGTGCTGTTGACCAGCAGCGGGACGTGCACCGTGCCGAAGCCGAGCGCGGACGCCGCCGCCGCGAACCGCTCGCGGGCCGGACCTGCGGCGACGGCCGGCATCGGGTACGGACGGGAGCGCGGCCCGCTCCACCTGCCGTCGTCGATGCCGCCGCTGACCCCGACCTCCCACTCGGCACGTGAGTAGTACGGCTCCAGGTCGTCGTAGGAGATCGGCCAGTCCCGGAGCGCGCTGCCGTCCGGGACCCCGTACGTCGACGCCATCCGGAAGTCGAGGGGTGCGAACCGCCAGGCCTGCGCCCCGTACACACGGGTGCCGCCGCCGGCGGTGGACGCGTTGTTGTTCCACCCGGGGTCCGCGGGCCGGATCGGCAGCCGGGTGCGGCCGTCGTCGGCGACCCGGACGTCCCGGTCGTCGGTCGGGCCGGAGCGCGGCGCGAGGCCCCAGTCGGACCGCGGGTTCCGGAGGTGGTCCTCGGCGAGCGTGCCGATGGCGGGCCATTCGCCCGCTTCCACCACGAGGACACGGCGTCCGGCTTCGGCCAGGCCGCAGGCAGCCACGCCGCCGCCGGCTCCGGAGCCGATCACGATCGCGTCGTAGCGGTCCTCCAGCGCAGCCGGGTGCACGGTGACCGGCGTCGCCTCGGCGACCGGGAACGTGGTCGGCCACCCGCCGAGGGGTTCCGGCTGCCAGTCGACCATCCGCCACGACGCCGCGCCCGCGTTGCCGCCGTTGGCCGGGTCGGCGTAGAAGCCACCCGCGACGAGCTCGGCGAACCAGTCCCAGTGCACACTGGCCTCTTCGCGGGCGACCACGTCGTCCAGCCGGTCGGCCCACTCGGGTCGCTCGGCGACCACCGACTCGAGGAACGCCAGGCCACCGGCCTGACTCGCGGACGGGTCCTCGTCGCCGGGGACGACACGGTCCATCAGCGTGGTGAGCCGTTCCTGGGTGGGTGAGAGCACGCCGACTCCTTCGTCAGGGTGAGCAGGGTGGTCGGACGGATCAGTCCAGGCAGAACTCGTTGCCCTCGACGTCCTGCATCACGATGCACGACTCCTCGTCGTCGTCCGCGGGCAGGAGCCGGACGCGCGTGGCACCGATCGCGACCAGTCGCGCGCACTCGGCCTCCAGCGCATCGAGCCGCTCGGCACCGACGAGCCCGGTCCCGACCCGCACGTCGAGGTGCACGCGGTTCTTCACGACCTTGCCCTCCGGCACCTGCTGGAAGTACAGCCGGGGCCCGACGCCGTTCGGGTCGACGCACGACGTCCCCGACTCCTGGACGGTGTACCCGAGCACGTCGGCCCAGAACCGCGCCACCCGTTGCGGGTCGGCGCAGTCGACGGTGACCTGGAACTCCCGCACGCTCGTCATCGCACCACCCTAGTGACACCGGACCGGGTGGGGTGTAGTTTTTGAACATGTTCGAAAACGAGGGGAAGCCGCTCCCGAAGCGGGAGCGCACACGGGCAGCCATCCGCGCGGTGGCGATCCGGTCGCTGCGGGAGCAGGGCTACGACGCCACCACGATGCGCGGGATCGCGGCAGAGGCCGGGCTCTCCGTCGGCAACGCCTACTACCACTTCCCGACGAAGGACCACCTCGTCCAGGAGCTCTACGTCGACGTGCAGCAGGAGCACCGCGCCGTCGCGCTGCCCCTGCTCGACACCACCGACGACCTCACCGCCCGGATCGGCATCGTGGTCCGCTCGGGCCTGACGAACCTCGCCACCTACCACGCCATCGCGCCGCAGTTCCTCGCCGCCGCGGTCGCCCCGGACTCGCCGATCAACCCGCTGTCCGCCGAGTCGTCCGAAGCCCGGGACCTGGTGCTCGACCTCTTCCGCCGTGCGGTCGCCGGCGCCCGGCAGAAGCTCCCAGCCGACCTCGCCGAGGACCTGCCGACGGCGCTCTGGACGGGCTACCTGCTGTTCGCGCTGTTCTGGACGTACGACACCTCGCCGGGGCAGAGCCGGACGAACCGACTCGTCGACGCGATGCTCGGCGTCCTGCGCTTCGCCCTCCCGCTGCTCCGGATCCGGCCGTTCCGCACGGCGGTCACCGAGATCGTCGGCATCGTCGCCGGGCGCGCGGCATGAGCGCCACCGCACCGGCGACCTGGACCTGGTCGGACAGCCGGTGGCTCGAGATCCGCGCCTTCGGCTGGATGCTCGGCGTGACCCTGCCGGCGACGGTCGTCATCGGCCTGGTCGGGGCCGGCGCGTCGTCCGGCTGGGACGTCGAGACCTCCTTCGGCTCGTGGCTGAGCGCGATCGGCGGCACCGTGGTCTGGATGCTGATGGTCGACGTGGTCGCGTTCCTGCCGACGATGGCGGCCGCGATCGTGGCACTCCCGTTCACGATGCTGCTCGGGCGTGCGATGCGCCCCGTCCGCTCCCGGCTGCTGCAGATCGCGGCGACCTCGGCGCTCGCCGGCGTCCTGGCGGCGCTGCCGCTCGTGGCGCTCCCGGACTGGTTCATCATCCTCGGCCCGATCTCGGTGGCGGCGGGCGCCGCCGGCGCGCTCGCCCGCAACGGCGAGTTCCGCCGAGCGGACCGGCTGGCGGCCGCAGCGGTGGCCGCGGCCGCCGCAGCCACGGCTACAGCCGACGCACCCGACGCAGCTGACTCCGACGCACCCGCAGTCACCGCCACGACCGACCCGGCCACCGCGGCGGACCAGACCCCCTGACGGCCTGGAGGCCCGGGTCGGCCCCGCACCGAGCCTCCCGTCCGCCGTCTGCTCGCCCCGGCCGCGGTGCGGAACGCTCCCGCACAACCGAAACCGGCTCGAACCACGCACGTCCGTGGTTCGAGCCGGTTTCCGTTGCGCGCCGCCACGGCGCACCGCCCGCGGACCTGCACGGCGCGCTGCGCCGCGCGCCGCGCGGCGCGCGCTGCGCCTCGTGGATCACCCGACTCCGTGCCCAGGCCGCCCCGAGGAGCGTGAGCACCGCGCGGTGACGACGCCGCACGGATCAGGAGTCAGCATGTACTTCCACGCACAGACCTGGATCAACGACATCGCCCCGGGCGACCCGGACCCCGCAGCCGCGAACGCCCTGCAGGAAGGGCTCGGCGGCCAGTTCGGCGAGATGCGCACGATGATGCAGTACCTCTTCCAGGCGATGAACTTCCGCGGCCCAGCCGCGAAGCCGTTCCGGGACCTCATCCAGGGCGTCGGCACCGAGGAGATCAGCCACGTCGAACTCATCGGCACGACGATCTCCCGCCTGCTCGACGGCGCACCGGGATACACCGGCAAGGTGACCGACCCGGTCGACCAGCCGGGTGCGAAGGGCGCGACGCCGCTGCGCATCGCGCTCGACACCGGCAACATCCACCACTACCTCGTCGGCGCGCAGGGGGCACTGCCCGTGGACTCCGCCGGCAACCCGTGGAGCGGCAGCTACGTCTACAACTCCGGCAACCTGCCGCTCGACCTGCTCTACAACCTGATGCTCGAGTCGACCGGCCGGCTGCAGAAGTGCCGCATCTACGAGATGACGGACAACCCGACGGCGCGGGCGACCGTGGCGTACCTGATCGTCCGTGACCAGGCGCACGAGAACGCCTACGCGAAGGCCCTCGAGGCGCTCGGCGTCGAGTGGAAGTCGCTGCTGCCGATCCCGAAGACGAACGCCGAGCAGTTCCCGGAGGTCAAGGAGCTCGTCGACCTCGGCCTGCAGAGCAAGCAGTACAGCTTCGACCTCGACGGTGCGTCGGAGGCGGCGAAGATCTTCCGCGGAGCGTCGCCCTCGGGGGACGGGACGGACCTGGACGCATCAGAGCAGGCGCCGAAGGGTGCGCCCTCGTTCATCGCCCCGGAGCGGCTGGAGGAGTTCGCGCCGGGTCTCGACGCCGACCTGCTGGCGCTGATCCAGCAGACGGCCGAGCTGGAACTCGACCAGGTGGAGACGCCACTGTACGGGCCGATCGCCTGATCAGAGCTGGAGTGTGCGGTCCACGATCGCGCGGGCGACGTCGGAGAGTCGCCCGCCGGTCGCGGTCGCGTGCGCACGGATCACTCCGAAGGCGTCGTCGATGGACACGCCCTTGACGTGGGAGACCACGCCCTTGGCCTGCTCGATGACCTCGCGCGAACCGATCGCGCGCTGGAGCTGCGCGCTGACGACCTCGTGCTCGCGGAGGGTCCGCTCGTGCAGGATGCCGATCGTCGCGACGTCCGCCAGCGCCCGCGCGATGCGGACGTCCGGTTCGACGAGGTCGCCGACGGACGTGCCGAACAGGTTGAGCGTGCCGATGACGGAGGAGCGCAGCCGGAGCGGTACGGCGTGGACCGAGCGGACCCCGAGTGCGAGAGCGCCACGCTGGAACGCCGCCCACTCGTCGGGGGCATCCGTGATGTCCGGGCAGGTGATCGTCCGGCCGGTCGCGAAGGACTCCATGCACGGGCCGGCCTCGGCGTCGAGCTGGAGCACCTCGATGAGGCGGCTGGCCTCGGAGGTCGAAGCGATCACCTCGAGCTCACCCCACCCGTTCGCGAGCATGATGCCGGCGGCGTCGATGTCGAGGACCTCGGTGCAGGTCTCGACGAGGGTCTGCAGGAGTTCCACGACGTCGTACGAGTCGACCAGGGTGTCGGCGAGCGTCGCGAAGGTCTCCACGATCCGTGCTTCTCGTTCGGCAGCGGTCATCGGACCTCCTCGATCAGGTCCCCGTGCTTCTCGAACCGGACGGTCCCGGCGAGGATCTCCTCGGCGACCTGCCGCATGGGTGTGCGGCGGGCGAACGCGTGCCCCTGGATGAGCAGGTAGGCGTCCTCGGGGGTGACGTCGAGCTGCGCGAGGACGACCCCGGTGGCCTGGTGCACGACACGACGGGAGAACGGGTTCTGGTCGACGAGTGCTTCGTCCTCGTCCTGGGCGCTGCGGATCGCGCGACGGAGTACCCGTCGGCCCAGTGCGTCGGCGAGGGCCGCGGCCGCCTCGACCTGTGCGCCGCGGAGTTCGGTGGGGCGCGGCGCGTAGATGTCGACCGCGCCGAGGGGGAACGGGCCGAAGACGATCGGGAACGCGAACACCGCGCGGACCGATTCCGCGCGGACGGCGTCGTTGAACGCCGGCCACTCGCGGTTCGGGTTGCCGACGATGTCGCCCTCGAGCACGGGGGCGCGGTGCCGGAGCGCCGTCCAGCACGGTCCCTCGGCGAGGTCGAACTGGATCTCGTCGACGCGGAAGGCCGTGTCGTCGGTCGCCGAGATCGTCTCGCTCGCCACGATGGACCCGAACGAGGACACGGAGACGCCGCCCACGGGGACCGCGCGCTGGAACGGCTCACTGAGGTCGTCGTCCGCGATCTCGGTCGACCGGATCGCGCGGAGTGCACGATCGACTGCGTCATCCATCAGCGTCCTCCTGGTCCGGTTCCGATGCTACCCGCGGGCCCATCCGTGGACTGCCCGGTGGGCTCAGGACGGCCGTCCACGGCGGGAGCTCCGCCGCGGCGTAGGAGCCGTCGGCCTCGGGTACCCGCAGCAGCGGGTTCAGCGCGAGCAGCCGGAGCCCGTCGGCGTCACGGACGGCGCCGCGGACGGCGTCGTTGAGCAGGAAGGCGACGAGGTCCTCGGTCCCGCCGTCCGGCCGGTACCCCTGCCACGCGTCGCCACTCCGTTCGGAACGGCGGTGGGCGCTCGCGAGCAGGGCTCCTGGATCCTCGACGTCGATCTCGCAGTCGAGGACCAGGCGGAAGCGCCGCCGGGTGCTGCCCGGCTCCCCGATGGCCGCGACCCGGTCACGTGGCTCGTCGTCGGGTTCGAAGTAGCGCAGTGCGGCGGACGGGGCGCTGCCGTACACGGAGCGGTACTCCGCCGCCATCCGCCCGGCGTTGCTGAAGTGCCAACGCTGCGCGATCTCGGCGACGGTGCTGTGGTCAGTGGGTCGCGCGGACTGCAGCTCCCGCCGCACGCCGTCGAGCCGGAGCGCGCGGAGGTACCGGCCCGGGGTGACCCCGACCTCGCGCTGGAACGCCTTCTGCAGGCCGCGGGGGGACAGGTGGACGGCCGCTGCGACATCGGGCACCGAGATGCGCTCCTGTGCGTGCTCGTGCAGGAACCGCAGCGCCTCGCGCACGTTGCGCGAGAGCCGTGCGGTGGGCGCCGCCGAACCCGGCTGTACGACGTCCGGCGCCGGAGGTGACACGTCCTCGTCACTCATGACGCCAGCGTACCGATCTCGGTTTGTCAACCCCTGCTCTTGCGCAATCCGTCCGAGCGATACTGGAATCGTCTCGCGGAGGTGTGCGTGGTGCGGGGCCGTTCAGCGCGAGGAGGGGTTGTCATGCACGGATTCGTCGATGGTCAGGGCCCCGAGGTGGGAGCCTGGCAGGACCGTGACGTCGAGCACGTGTGCGGACCACGGGCGTCCGCCTCGTCGTGTTGACGCGCGTCGGCGACGGACCACACGTCGTCGAGCACCGGGTTGCGGACCGGGCCACGAACGACCGCGCCATCGCGACCCGGCTGTACGAGGACCGCTACCACGCGCAGTGCATCGGGTTCGGGACGGACACCGCGTTCCGCCTGCGGCACCGCTCGATCCGCGACCTGCACGTCGAACTGCTGAACGCCGCCGTGTCGACCGAACGCCACGGCGTCGTGGACCCGGGCGACGGGCTGGTGTTCGGGTGGACGGCGACGGGCGGTGCCCGCATCGGGACCGGGGCCGAGGGTGACGTGACGCTGCCCGGGGTCCCCGAGACGTTCCCGGTGGCCCGACCGTTCTCGTTCTCCGCTCCCGCCGGCGTGCACCACCTCGTGCGGATCGACCTGGCCTTCCTCCGTGCCGTCGGCCGACTCGTGGAACCCGACGTCGGCGACGTGCCGACGCTGAACCGGCGTCCGCGATCCGACGGACTGCCCGGCCTCCGCGCCGCGATCGCCGCCGTGGCGTCGGCCGCGGTCTCGGGCGACGACTCCGCCGTGGTCCGGTCGTCGCTCCAGGTGGAGCTCGCCGAGTCCGTCCTCGCCGTCTTCGGCACCGCGCAGGCCGGCGAGCCGTCGGTCGGCGAGCCGTCGGTCGGTGGTCGCGCTGCGCGACGGACCCTGGAGGCGGCGCGCTCCTGGGCAGCGGCGCACTGCGGCGGACCAGTGACCCTTTCCGACCTCTGCGGCGCCGCGGACGTCAGCGCACGGACGCTGCAGAGTGCGTTCCTGCAGGAGGCCGGTCGATCGCCGATGGCCTTCGTCCAGGACATGCGACTGGACCGCGTGCGGGTCGTCCTCCAGCTCGCCGACCCCGGTGTGGTGACGGTCGGCGGCGTCGCCCGCGACTGGGGGTTCCGGCACATGGGACGGTTCTCCGCGGCCTACGCACAGCGCTTCGGGGAGTTCCCCGCCGAGACGCTCCGGAACGCCCCCACCCGGCGCCTGCGCGTGCGGAGCGAGCGCCGGACGGCCTGAACCTCGGGACGCCGGACCTCGGGACGCCGGACCTCAGGGCACCGGGGCGAGCGACGACGCGGCAGCCGAGAGGTGGACTGTTTCGCCCACCCCGTGCCGCTGCGCGAGCTGGATGACCGCCGCGGCCACCGCAAGGTCCTGCGCCGCGAGCCCGACCGAGTCGAACACCGTGATCTCGTCCTCCGACGCCCGTCCGCTCGCGAGACCGGCGACGACCTCGCCCAGCTCCACGAGTCGCGCGTTCGTCCGGAGTGCGCCCTCGGCGATCGCGAGCACCAGGTCCCCGGACTTCGCGCGCGCAGTCGCCGCGCTGTCCACCACCAGGGTGCCCCTGGCCATCGCGGTCGCGTCGAGCTCGCGGTGCGTCGGACGCGGCCGGGCGCCGACCGCGTTGACGTGCTGTCCACGGTGCAGCCAGGCACCGCGCACGATCGGCTCGACGGACGGGGTGAGCGTGCAGAGCACGTCCGTACGTTCCACCACATCGTGGGGGTCCTCGGCGACGACGACGGCCACGTCCGTCGCTCCGTCACCGGCCTCCGCGAGCTGTTCGCGGAACCGTTCGACGGTCGATGACGAGCGTGACCAGACGACCACCTGCTCGATCGGCCTCACCGCGCTGATCGCGCGGACGTGCTCGATCGCCAGGTTGCCCGCGCCGACCAGGCCGAGGACCCGACTGTCCGGCCGTGCCAGGTGCCGGGTGGCGACCGCCGAGGCCGCCGCAGTCCGGACCCGCGTGATGCCGGCGCCGTCGATGACCGCGATGCACTCGCCTGTCGAGACGGAGGACACCAGGATCGTCGAGCGCTGGCTGGGCAGGGCCGTGCCGACGTTCGCGGGGATGTCCGCCATCAGCTTCACCGCCGCGAAGCCGAGCCGGTCCGACCGGACGGCCATCGGGAGGAACAGGGCGTCGTCGGTGCCACCGAGCGTGACGGGGGCGGGCTGCACCATCGCGCCGGAGCCCAGGTCGGCGTGCACGGCCTCGACCGCAGCGATCGCGTCGACTTCGGGGAGCAGCCGGCGGACGTCGTCGGCTCCGAGGACCAGGGTCACGAGGCGGAACCGACGGCGCTGGTGCTGCCGAGCAACTCCTCCAACGACGGCCGGTGCGTCACCAGTCCGCCCTCGTCGAGGATCTGCATCCACCGGTCCGAGGCGCCTCGGTCGATCGTGACACTGTCCCAGACGCCGCCGTCCGCCATCTGCTGCGCCGCGGAACGGAGGAGGTCGTGGTCCTTGTCGGGCCAGCGCGCGGCGAGGACCTGCTCGATGTCGGCACCGGCTGCACCTGCGGTGATGCGCCGCTCGGCGACGTCGATCGCCGCGACGAATCGTTCGATCTTCTCGCCGAGCTCCGCGACGCGATCGGTGCGCGTGTAGTAGACGCTGTTCGGCATCACGCCCGTGTCCAGGTGGCGGAAGACGACGGTGCCGTCACCGGCGGCCTCGAGCTCCATGGCCGAGACGAGGTCGAGCACGATCGCGTCGCCGAGTCCGGCGCGGTAGAGCTCGATGAGCATCGCGGTCGAGAGGTCGCGGACCCAGCGCGTGGCCGCCGGGTCGAGTCCGGCCTCGCGGATCAGTCCGGCCGTGTACTCGTACGGAGCGCTGCCGCCCGCGCCGGGTGCCAGTGCCACCTTGCCGGCGAGCCAGTCCAGCCCGACCGGCCCGGTCGCGTTCCGCGCGACGATGGTCATCGGGAACTTGTGGTTCAGCTGCCCGACGACGCTCAGCGCACGGGGCGAACCGGCGTACATCGCGGGGACCCAGAGGCCACCGAGAGCGAGGTCGGCCTCGCCGGACTCGAGGTCGTCGAGGACGCCGGTCCACGGGTCGCAGGCCTTCGCGGTCACGGACAGGCCGTGCTCGGCGAAGATGCCGGAGACGTCCGCCACGTACTCGGGGAGGTAGTTGAGGCCGTTCGCGGTCGCGGAGACGGTGAGGGTGTCCATGAGTTCCTCCATGGGGTCGGTGCTGGTGCTGGTGCTGGTACGGGTGCTGGTGGTGCCGGGAGTGCGGGCACCGGGAGTGCCGACGCCCACGCGCTCAGCGGGACAGGGCGAGCTCGTTGACGTCCTCGAGCGAGCGTCCGCGGGTCTCCGGTGCGAAGCGGGCCGCGAACACGAGGATCGCGTACATCAGTGCCGCCAGGCCGAAGACACCGGCAAAGGCGAACGAGCCGTAGAGGGCGATCGCGAGGAAGGGCATCACCGCGCCGGCGATGTTGCCGATGCCGTTCACGATGCTCGCACCCGAGGCACGGATCGACGTCGGGTAGACCTCGGCGGTCCAGGCTGCGAGCGTGGTGTTCGTCACCATCGTGAAGTACTGGAAGAGCGCACCGAGCACGAGGATCGCGGCAGTGCTGTTGCCGAACGCCGCGAACGCCAGGGCCGTCAGACAGCCGAGGACACCGGCAGCGGTGACGGCGCTCCGCCGCCCGACGCGGTTGGCGATGAGCGCCGCGGTCGTGGCTCCGAGGAGCGAACCGATGTTCATGATCATCGTGTAGAGCAGGCTCTGCGACACCGAGTAGCCGCGCTCGACGAGCAGCGTCGGCATCAGGAAGTTCAGTGTGACCTGCGACCCGAACGCCATCCAGGACGCGACGCCGATCGAGATCGTGCGACGGAGGACCGAGCGGTGGAAGACCGCGGCGGGGGAGGAGTGCAGCTGCTCCGGCGGCAGGTCCGCCTCGGTCAGCTCCACCGGGGGCTTCGCGTCGGTGGGTCGCAGCGAGTTCGACGCGAGGATCGCGAGGGACCGGTTCGCCTCGGCGACGCGGCCCTTCGAGAGCAGGAAGCGCGGGGTCTCCGGCAGGCGGCGACGGTAGAGGACGACGAACAGGGCGGGGACCGCGAGGATGACGAACGTCCAGCGCCACACGTGGTGGTCGCCGCCGAGCGCCGGGGCGAGCGGGCCGAGGAGCAGCAGGAAGAGTCCGTAGGAGATGAAGTTGCCCACGCCGCCGGCACCCACGTTGATCGTCGCGATGAGACCGCCGCGGAAGCGCGTGGCCACCATCTCGGACAGCATCGCGATGCCGATCATGAACTCGCCGCCGATGCCGATGCCGACGATGAAGCGGCTCACGAGGAGCATGTCGTAGTTGAACGAGATCGCGCTGAGCAGTCCGCCCAGCGTGTAGACGAGCAGGTTCAGGCTGAGCGAGAAACGGCGTCCGTAGCGGTCGGCGAGCCAGCCGGCGACGAACCGACCGACCAGACCGCCGAGGACGGTCGCGGTGTTGATCGTGGTGAGCTGGACGTCTCCGATCTGCAGCGAGGCCTTGATGTTGGTGGCCATCGCGCCGACGGAGTTCTGCTCGAGGGTGTCGAAGAACTCCCCGGCGAGGATCAGCATCAAGATCCAGAACTGGGCTCGGGTGAAGCCGATCCGGTCGAGCGAGGAGGCGACGGTACGCGATCCGGACGGCGGGACGGTGGCGGTCGGGGCGGTGGTGCGGGTTACGGCAGTCATGGGTAACTCCACGGATGGGTTCGCGGGGTGAGTCCGATGGGACTGGATTCACGAGGTCATGACTTTTGTATACGAAAACCTGTTTCCGGCTGGTTTCGCGCATGTAAGGTCTCGATTCCGTTCCCGAAGTACCGCTGACTTCGGGGGCCATCGTTTCAGACCGCGGCATCTTTGTATACGTTCCTAGCCAGGGAAGGACCGGCGGTAGATCGCCTCGTCCTTCTCGATGTGCTCGTCCATCAGCAGGCGCGCCTGCATCGGCGATCCGGCCAGGATCGCGGCCGCGACGGCGCCGTGGTCGGTCCAGCTGGAGGTCACCCGGTCCTCGATCTCCTGCTCGAAGCCCCACGCGGTCTGTTCGAGGAGCCGCTCGATCATCTGCTCGAGTCGTGCGTTCCCCGATGCCCTGGCCACGAGCCGGTGGAACTCGAAGATCAGCGGCGGGAGCTCGGCGAAGTGCCCGGCCTCGCCCTCTGACCGGCCGCGTGCGACGACGGCCTGCAACCCGGCGGCCTGGTCGCCCCCGCGTCGTCGGGCGGCCAGGCCGGCGGCGAGCGTCTCGAGCCCGCGGCGGATCTGCATGAGCTCGACGACGACCGCGGTGGAGGTCGACGCGACGGTCACGCCCTTGTACTTCTCGGAGACCACGAACCCCTCGGTCTCGAGCTGCCGGAGCGCCTCGCGGACCGGCACCCGGGAGACGTCGAACCGGGCACCGATGGTGTCCTCCTTCAGGCGGGTGCCGCCGGGGAGCGTGCCGTCGATGATCTCCGCGCGGAGGATCCGGATGACCGAGGCAGCTTTGGAGTCCACGCCCGAATCCTATGCAGGCCGTGTTCTTGCGCATCGTTTGGTCGTGCTCTGCGCCGGGGACCGGGTACCGTACCAGGATGAGTTCCGACACGAACAGCACCACCGAGCCCATCGACGAGGGGCCCGTGGTGACGTTCGCCGACCTGGGGCTCAGCGAGCCCGTCCTCAAGGCCGTCAAGGAGATCGGGTACGAGACCCCCTCCGCGATCCAGGCCGCGACCATCCCGACCCTGCTCGAAGGGCGTGACGTCGTCGGTCTCGCGCAGACCGGTACCGGCAAGACCGCCGCGTTCGCGCTGCCCGTCCTGTCCCGCATGGAAGCCGGCAGCAAGCTGCCCCAGGCCCTCGTGCTCTCCCCGACCCGCGAGCTCGCCCTGCAGGTGTGCGAAGCGTTCGAGCAGTACGCCTCGCACATGCGCGGCGTGCACGTCCTCCCGGTCTACGGCGGGCAGGCGTACGGCGTGCAGCTCTCCGCGCTCCGCCGCGGCGTCGACGTCGTCGTGGGCACCCCTGGTCGCATCATGGACCACATCGCGAAGGGCACGCTCGACCTGTCCGAGCTGAAGTACCTGGTCCTCGACGAAGCCGACGAGATGCTCAAGATGGGCTTCGCGGAGGACGTCGAGACGATCCTCGCCGAGACCCCGGACACCAAGCAGGTCGCGCTCTTCTCGGCGACGATGCCCGCGCAGATCCGCCGCATCTCGAAGCAGTACCTCAACGACCCGGCCGAGATCACGGTCAAGGCGAAGACGACCACGTCCGCCAACACGACGCAGCGCTACCTCATCGTGTCGTACGCGCAGAAGGTCGACGCGCTCACCCGCATCCTGGAGGTGGAGGACTTCGAGGGTCTGATCATCTTCGTCCGCACCAAGAGCGAGACCGAGACCCTGGCCGAGAAGCTCCGCGCCCGCGGGTACGCCGCAGCCGCCATCAGCGGTGACGTGGCCCAGGCCCAGCGCGAGCGCACCGTGAACCAGCTGAAGTCGGGCAAGCTCGACATCCTGGTCGCGACCGACGTCGCCGCCCGAGGCCTCGACGTCGACCGCATCACGCACGTCGTGAACTTCGACATCCCGGTCGACACCGAGTCCTACGTGCACCGCATCGGCCGCACCGGTCGTGCCGGCCGCAGCGGTGCGGCGATCAGCTTCGTCACCCCGCGTGAGCGTCGTCTCCTCGTCGCGATCGAGAAGGCCACGCGCCAGCCCCTCACCGAGATGACGCTGCCCTCGGTCGAGGACGTCAACGTCACCCGCCTGACGCGCTTCGACGACGCCATCACCGCCGCACTCGAGTCGCGTGAGCGCATCGAGGCGTTTCGCGACATCATCGCCCACTACGTCGAGCACCACGACGTCCCCGAGCAGGACGTCGCGGCAGCCCTCGCCGTCGTCGCGCAGGGGGACACCCCGCTGCTCCTCGACCCGGCCGAGGACGCCCTCCGCCGCCAGGTCGAGCGCGACCAGCGTCGCGACGACCGCAAGGGCCGCGAGCGCGAGGCCGACGGTGGCGACCGTCGTCGCCGCTCGGTGCCGATGACCCCGTACCGGATCGAGGTCGGTCGTCGTCACCGCGTCGAGCCGCGCCAGATCGTCGGGGCGCTCGCGAACGAGGGCGGGCTGCGTCGCGACGACTTCGGTGCGATCCGCATCCAGCCGGACTTCTCCATCGTCGAGCTGCCGTCGGACATGCCGGGCGACGTGCTCGACAAGCTCCGCGACACCCGCATCAGCGGTCGTCTCATCGAGATCCAGCCGGACCGCCGCGGTGGCGGCTACCGCCGTGGCCCGCGCGAGGACCGCGACGAGCGTCCGGTGCGCAAGCCGCGCTACTGACCCAGGACGACACGGACGGGAGGCCCGGTGCCAGCTGGCACCGGGCCTCCCGTCTGTCAGTGGGTTGCGTTCTCACCCACCGCACCCGCGCTGGGTGGTCGAAACGTGCGGAGGGGGTCGAAAGGAACGACTGCCTACGCGCGAAACGACGTCCTACGCGCGGAACGACTGCCTACGCGCGAAACGACGTCCTACGCGCGGAACGACTGCCGACGCGCGAAACGACTGCCAACGCGCGGAGCGACGTCCTACGCGCGACCTGACGCGGCGACCCCGGCGGCGGTGCGGCGGCACACCTCGTCCCACGGGGTCGGCTCGATGCCGAAGTGCGCCCGGGCCGCGGTGTCGTCGAGCACGTACGGCGCCGTCCACTGGTACCGCATGTCGGCGATCTCCCGCATCATCGGCGAGACCAACCCGAGCGCACGTAGTGCTCCACCGGGCAGCCGCCGCACGGTCACGGGCGGCTTCCCGGCTGCGGCGAGCACGTCGGTGAGCGCCTCGACCTGCGACCTCGGCGGGTTCGAGGGGACGTTCCAGAGGCGTCCGTGCGCGGACTCGTCGTCGGCGGCGGCGACGAGGGTCCGCGCGACGTCGAGCACGTCCGTGAAGGTGTGCGGCAGGTCGGTGCGGCCGATCATCCACGCGGTCTTCCCCGCGAGGGCACCGGGCAGCACACGGGTGATGTGGCCGTTCGCGCCGATGCCGGGTCCGACGTAGTCCGATGCCCGGACCTCGACGGCGCGGACCCGGCCGGCGCGGTGGGCGTCGAGGGCATCCCGCCACAGCCGCGCCCGGAGGATCCCCTTGTGGTCGGTCGCCGCGTCGGGCAGGTCCTCGCGCATCGGGCCGTCGACGGGGCCGTACGGGTAGAGGTTCCCGGTGATCGCGTACACCGCGCCGGTCCGCTCGGCCGCGGTGAGCAGGGAGGCGGCGAGCGGCGGCCAGGTCCGCTCCCACTGCGTGTAGTCGCCCGGGTTGGCGCAGTTGTAGAGGGCGGCCGCACCCTCGATCGCCCGGGTGAGTGCCTCGGGGTCCGCAGCGTCCAGGGCGACGTGACCAACGCCCTCCAGGCCGGTGTCACGACCCGAGCGGGTGGCGACCGTGACGTGCTCGCCACGCTCGGCGAGGAGTGCGGCGACGTGCCGGCCGACGGGGCCGGCGCCGATGACCAGGTGGTCCGACATGGGGAGTCCTTCCGTCCGAGAATCGCGAGAGCAGTGCTCTCTGTTCGATGAGCATGACACGCGGTGCCGCCCACCGCAAGAGCAGTGCTCTCGGTTGTGTGCAGTGCTCTCGCGTGCCAGGGTGGAGGGATGACAGACCGGCCACCGACCGCACGAGACCTGGCTCGCGAGACGATCCGGGGACGCATCTTGGCTGCCGCACGGGCACGGCTGACCGACGAGGGGCCCGCGCAGCTCAGCCTCCGGGCCGTCGCCCGGGACGTCGGGATGGTGTCCTCCGCGCTCTACCGGTACTTCCCGAGCCGGGACGACCTGCTGACCGCGCTCCTCGTGCAGGACTACGACGAACTCGGAGACGCCGTCGAACGTGCCGACGCCGCGCACAACCGGCAGGACGTCGGCGCACGCTGGCTCGCCGCGTGCCGCGCGGTCCGCGACTGGTCCGTCGCGCACCCCGGCGACTTCGCGCTGCTCTACGGCAGTCCCGTCCCCGGCTACGCGGCCCCGCAGGAGACGATCGAGCCCGCCACGCGCGCGACGATGGTGCTGGTCCGGATCGTGGTCGACGCCATGGCCGGGAGGCCCCTCCCACCGCCCACGGTCAGCCCGGCTCCCCGGCCGGTCGGGTCGGTGGTCGACGGTGCGGCCGCGTACATCCGGTCGCGGGGGATCGCGAAGGACGCGCCCGCCGAGGCCGTGATGCGCACGCTGATGGCCTGGACGGCCGTGTTCGGGACGGTGTCGTTCGAGCTGTTCGGGCACTACGTGGGGTCGGTCTCCGACCACGCGGCGTACTTCGACCTCGTGGTGGAGCGGCTGGCGGCGGACATCGGCTTCTCCGTCGACGTCCATCCCCAGATCGGGGCGGCGGGCTGACAGACGGAGCGGGTCTGGGGTAGACAGGTCCCTACGCCGAGTCCGACCCGACGGACAGGGCGTGACCAACCACCACGCCGCGATCAGGAGACACGTTGCAGCGCACCACGACGGCCGTCGTCGGCTCGGGAGCCCGACGGTGACGGCGCTCGACCTCAGCCGGCAGGACCGCCGGCGCCTCACGCAGAGCACGGCGCGCCGCCGCCTGGTGACCGTCCGGACCGTTGCGGTGCTGGCGTCGCTCGCCGGCATCAACTACGTCGCATGGCGCTGGGTCGCCTCGGTGAACTGGCACTCGTGGTGGATCGCGGTGCCGCTGATCCTCGCCGAGACGTACAGCGTGATCGACTCGCTGCTGTTCGCGTTCGGTGCCTGGAAGCTCCGGGAACGCGGCGAACCACCGACGACCCCGAGCACCGACGTCACCGTGGACGTGTTCATCACCACGTACAACGAGCCGGTCGACCTCGTGATGCGCACCGCGCACGCGGCGAAGGCGATCACGTACCCGCACAGCACGTGGATCCTCGACGACGGCAACCGGCCGGAGATGCGCGACGCTGCCGAGCGCCTCGGGCTCGGCGTGATCACCCGCGGGCAGGACTGGATCGACCGGCCGCGGCACGCCAAGGCGGGCAACCTCAACAACGCGCTGATGGCGACCCAGGGCGAGTTCCTGCTCATCCTGGACGCCGACCAGGTCCCCGACCCGGCGATCCTGGACCGCACGCTCGGGTACTTCAAGGACCCGCGGATGGCGCTCGTCCAGACACCGCAGTGGTTCGAGAACGTGCCCGACGCCGACCTCCTCGGCAGCCAGGCGCCGCTGTTCTACGGCCCGATCCAGCAGTCCAAGGACGGCTGGAACGCGGCGTTCTTCTGCGGGTCGAACGCCATCCTCCGGCGAGAAGCCCTGATGCAGCTCGGCATCTCCCGCTACGTCCGCGAAGTCGAGGCGTCCGTCCAGCGCACGATCAAGACCTCCCGAAAGCTCCTGTCCCGCGCCCGCGAGACCGAGACGGACCCGCGCGTGCTGCGCGCCCTCGACGACGCCGAAGCGGTGGTGGACCGCGCCCGCGACCAGATGGCCGGCAGCGAACCGCTCGGTGACGTCACGTACGAGTTCCAGCGGGGCATCGACGCGATCGCGTTCCGGTTCGCCGCGGCCGACCTCGAGTCGGTGCGGAACGACCTGCAGGAACTCGCCGCGATGTCGACGGACGCCAACACGTTCGCCGGGCTCGACGACGCCGCACTCGACGTCCTCGGGCAGCGGAACGCGTCGCCGGTCGCGGCGATCGAGGCGATCGCCGTGCTCGCCCGCGCCGTCGACGTGAACCGCGGCGACGAGGCCCAGGCGATCATGCCCCTGGCGACGATCTCGGTGACCGAGGACATGGCGACCGCGATGCGCCTGCACGGCCTCGGCTGGAAGTCGGCCTACCACGACGAGATCCTGGCGAAGGGCCTCGCCCCCGAAGACCTGCCGACGATGCTCGTACAGCGGCTCCGCTGGGCGCAGGGCACCATGCAGGTGTTCTTCCGCGAGAACCCGCTCGTGCAGAAGGGCCTGTCGTTCGGACAGCGCCTGATGTACTTCTCCACGATGTGGAGCTACCTGTCCGGCTTCGCGGCCATCGTCTACATCGCGGCGCCGGTGCTCTGCCTGTCGTTCGGGGTCGTCCCCGTCCAGGCCTACAGCGTGGACTTCTTCGCCCGGCTCATCCCGTTCCTGGTGCTCAACCAGCTGTTGTTCTGGGTGGTCGCGGCCGGTAGACCCACGTGGCGCGGGCAGCAGTACTCCCTCGCGCTCTTCCCGGTGTGGATCGAGAGCGTGACGAGCGCGTTCGAGAACGTGTTCCGCGGCAAGCCCCTCGGGTTCCGCGTCACCCCGAAGGTCCGCGACGAGTCCGAGCAGAAGCCGCGCTGGGACCTCGTCCGGCCCCAGCTGATCGCGATGGCCGCGCTCGTCGCCGCGCTGATCCTGATCGGGATCCGGTACCTCGCCGGACAGGCGTCGGGCATCGCGCCGCTCGTGAACACCGCGTGGGTCGTCTTCGACCTGTTCATCTTCAGCATCGTGATCCGCGCGGTGCTGTACCGCGGCCCGGGGACCGGCGTGCAGTCCGAGCACGAGTCGAGCACGGCCGGTGGTCCGCTGTGACGGCCTTCGACGTCGCGTCCTTCGACGTGCCCGCCGTGCCGGAGAGCCTCGACACCGTGCAGGACCGCTTCGGCGCGTGGTGGGCCGGCCTCGGCGTCGACGACATGGCGCACCGCTTCGCGCTCGAGACCGCGCTCGCCGAGATCGCCGCGAACATCGTCGAGCACACCGCTCGCGCCGACCAACAGCAGGGACGCCGATACTCCGTGGAGCTCACCGCCACCGACCACGAGTTCACCGCGGAGCTCCGTGACAACGGGCTGCCGGTCGACATCGACCTCAGCGCCGTCACGATGGCCGACCTCGACGCCGAGAGCGGCCGCGGGCTCGCACTCGCCATCGCCGCGCTGGACCGCCTCGAACACCGGCACGAACACGGGCACAACGTCTGGACCCTGGTGTGCACACGGTGAGGCGGACGCTCGTCCGTGTCGTGGCGATCCTGGTCACGGTCGGCGTGCTCCTGCTCGGGGGAGCCATCCCGGCGCAGGCGGCGTCGCTGTCGCCGTCCTCGGGGAAGACCTGGTTCGGGCCGGACCTCGACTGGGGATCGGACGCCCCCGACGGGTACGAAGGGCGGCTCGGCGCGACGCCCTCGAGCTACGCGGTGGAGATCGACTACCCCGTCGACGCGAGCGCGGAACGGCAGCTGCTGCGCTCCACCCGGGCCGCGGCCGCCCAGGGCGCGACCCTCGTCGTCAGCTTGGAGCCCGACGCCGCGCTCCGGTCGCTGACCGCCGCGGACGCCCGGCACGCGAACACGCTGTTCGAGGAAGTGCACGACCAGTACGACACGCAGGTGCTCGTCCGCTTCGCACCGCAGACGAACGGCACGTGGGTGCGCTGGGGGCAGCAGCCGACGCAGTACGTGCGGGCGTTCCGCGCGCTCGCGACCGCGGTGCACGGCGGGACGTCGGACGCACTGATGGTCTGGTCCCCGTCGTACGGCGCCGGGTACCCGTTCGGCGAGTCCGCCGGGCGCCTGGCGGACCTGTCAGCGACGGACACCGCGAAGCTCGACACCAACGGGGACGGCCAGCTCACCGCCGCCGACGATCCGTACCAGCCCTACTGGCCGGGCGACTCGTCCGTCGACTGGGTCGGCATGTCGATGTTCTTCTTCGGCAAGGGGAAGGCGACCCAGGCGGCCGGTCGGGACGTCCCGCTGACGACGAACGACGTCCCCGTGTCGGGCGAGGTCGCAGCCCGGTTCGACGAGGCCTGGGGCTACGACGCCCAGCAGCAGAGCGACTTCTACGACCGCTTCGCCGTGGGACACGACCGGCCGATGCTCCTGGACACCGGTGCGCTGTACGACCACTCGCTCCGGGGCGCGACGGAGCTCGCGGTCAAGCAGGGGTGGTGGCGGCAGGTCTTCAGCGCGATCGAGGACCGCCCGCTCATCCGCGGTGTGACCTTCCTCGAGACGAACCGGCGCGAACCCGAGGCCGGCAACCGCGTGGCCGACTGGCGGGACACCGCGGTGCCGGGGATCGCGGGCTCCTTCCGCACCGACCTGCAGGGCACCGACCGGTTCGTGTTCGGCCCCGTCACCGAACGGGTCACGCCGCAGGACGGCAACGCGGCGACGAACCAGCAGCTCGACACCGGCGGCGACCAGATGGCGTGAATCGTCTGGTTGGCGGTGGGGCTCGCGATCGTGTTCCTGCTGAGCGGGCTGTTCGGCCGACTCCTGCCGAGCTGGCGGTACCCCGACGACGGCAAGCCCGGGCGCGACCTGCGGCTCGACCTGTTCCGCGGGTTCATCATCCTGGCGGTGGTGATCACCCACATCGAGATCGGTGGTCCGTACTCGTACATCACGCTGCACGCGGTCGGGGCGATCACCGGCGCGGAGATGTTCGTGTTCCTCTCCGGCATGGTCCTCGGCATGACCTACCCGCTCGCGATCAAGAAGTTCGGCGAGTGGGTGGCCGCGGTCGGCGCCTGGAAGCGCGCGCGGAAGCAGTACCTCGTCACGCTGGTGGTGATCGCGGTCGTCTTCGCGCTGAGCTTCCTGCCGTTCCTGAACACCGACGCGATCACGACGTTCACGGACCGGGGGACCGGGACCGGCGGCGTCGGCGCCGAGGGACGCGTCTACGACCTGTACCCGAACGCCATGCAGCTGCTCGCGTACCCGCCGCCCTGGTACGCCATCCGGCAGTTCCTGCTGCTCGAGATGGGGCCGTGGCCGTTCAACATCATGGGCCTCTTCGTGGTGCTGAGCCTGTTCATCCCGCCGCTGCTCTGGGTGATCCGGCGCGGGTTCTGGTGGGCGGTGCTCATCGGCAGCTGGGCCCTCTACGTCTTCCAGGCGCTCCACCCGGAGTTCCGGCCGCTGAACTCCCAGTTCGAGTCGGTGTTCCCGCTCCTCACCTGGCAGGTCGTGTTCACGCACGGCCTGGTCCTCGGCTACTACCGCCGGCAGATCGTGCGTGCGTTGACCGGACGCCTCGGGAAGGTGCTGATCGGCGTCGGCGTCGGCATCTGCGGCTACGCGGCGTTCCTGGTCTACGTCTGGGCCGCGAACCACTTCGGCTTCACGCCTGTGCCGTTCCCGGCGTCGATGTACGACGACCTGTACAACACGGCGTACCAGCGGGTGGACCTGCAGTGGGGGCGCCTGGTCGACATCGCGTTCTTCGCGATCGTGTCCTACGCGATCCTCACCGTGTTCTGGAAGCCGATCGCGGCGGCGATCGGGTGGCTGTGGATCCCGATCGGGCAGGCGAGTCTCTACGTCTTCGTCTGGCAGGTGTTCTTCGCACTGGCCATCGCGTCGATCCCGGGGGTCGACTGGAGCAACGGGTGGATCGGCTTCGTCACCCACTCGCTGCTGATCCTGCTGGCCTGGTACATGGTGCGGAAGAAGTTCCTGTTCAGCGTGATCCCGCGCTGAAGCTCGCGCCCCCCGCGCCCCCCGCGCCCCCCGCGCCCCCGCGCGTCAGGCCCGCGCCAGCGCCCCCATCTCGCCGACGACGCCCCGCAGCACCGCGGTGAGCTCGTCCCCGTCGGCCACGGTGGTGCGCTGCGCCAGCTCGATGAGCGCGCCCATCACGAGCGTCACCGCCGTGCGGGCGGTCTGCTCGTCGGTGCGCTCGGCGGCGACCCGGATCACGGCACGCCGGGTCGCGGCCATCCAGTCGAGCATCGTCGGCATCACCTCGGGGTGCCGCTCGACGAGGTCACGGGCGCGGTGCCGGTCCTGCGGCAGGGCGACCGTGTGCGCGACCAGGGCGCAGACGTCGGACACGAGGGCGCCGGACGACGCCAGGAACCGCGTCCGGACCGCGGCGGGCACGGTGTTCGGCGGGAACCCGAGCGCCGCGTCCGCCTTCGACGGGAAGTAGTTGAAGAAGGTCCGCGGGGAGACGTGTGCCGCCGCGCAGATCTGCTCGACGGTGACCCCACCGAGGCCGGAGTCCGCCACGAGCCGGAGCGCGGCGTCGTGGATGGCCTGCCGGGTCTGCTGCTTCTTCCGCTCCCGGAGCGAGCACGGCTCGGACTCGGCCACGGTGGGGGTCACGACGTCACCGCCGGACGGTCGGCGTGGAGCCGGTCATCGGCCCGGTGAAGGACCCGGCTTCGGCAGCGGCCATCCCGGCCTCCGCCTCGAGCTCGGCCGAAGCGGACATGTCGGCCCGCTCCTGCAGTGCGGAGCGCGCACGGAGCGGCGGCACCCGGAAGAACCAGGTCAGGACGAACGCGAGCAGGATGACCCCGAGCCCGACCCAGTAGATCGTCACGGCGGAGGCGTTGAACCCGCTCATGAACGGTCGAGTGAGGCGGCTGTCGGCACCGGTCAGGAACGAGGTGTCGTTCGTGGCCGACGCGCTCGAGTCGTTCGACGAGTCGTTCAGCGACTCGACGATCGTCGGGACGGCCTGGCCGACGTAGTACGAGCGCTGTGCGTCGTCCGACCAGTCGACCACGAGGGCACCGTCGGAGACCGATGCGTGCGCCTTCGACGCGGCGGCGTCGAGTGCCGTGGCCTCGGCGGCCGGGGTGGCCGCTGCGACCTGCTGGTCGATGACGGTCTGCGCTGCCGCAGCCGGGACGGTGCCCGCCGCGACCTGCGCCTGCACGGCTGCGGTGACCTGGTCGATGACGGCCTGGTCGGCCGCCTGCTTCGCCGCCGTCGTGCCGTCCGCCAGCCCGGCGTCGACCTGCTCCTCGATCGGGGTGACGATCGGCGTCCAGATCTGCCGCATCACGCCACGGTTCGCGGGAGCGGATGCGACGGTGGGGTCGAGCGCCGCATCGAGCGCACTCGTGAGGTCGGCGCGGTTCGCGGTCGCGTGCACGATGTTCGTCGGCATGACGGAGAACAGGATCGACAGGAGCACCGCGGTGCCGAGCGTGCCACCGATCTGGCGGAAGAAGGTCGCGGAGGACGTGGCGACGCCCATGTCACGTGCCTGGACGGACCCCTGCGACGCGAGGGTCAGGGACTGCATCACGGAGCCGAGCCCGAGGCCGATGAGGAACATCCCGATCATCAGGAACCAGAGCGGCTTGTCGATCGACATGAACGTCAGGACGACGTAGCCGGCGGACACCAGCGCGGTGCCGATCACCGGGAAGATCCGGTACCGGCCGACGCGGGCGACGATCTGGCCGGAGGTGATCGACGCGATCATCAGGCCGCCGACGAGCGGCAGCGTCGCGAAGCCGGACTGGGTGGGGCTGAGGCCGACGACGATCTGCAGGTAGAGCGGGATGGTCAGCATCGCGCCGAACATCGCGAACCCGACGAGGAACCCGATCACGGTGGCCATCGAGAACGTGCCGGAGCGGAAGAGCTTCAGCGGGATGATCGCCGCGTCGCCCATCTTCGACTCGATGAGGAGCAGTGCGACGAGACCGACGACGCCGATCACGTAGCAGGCGATGGCGGCGGCGGAGCCCCAGCCCCAGGTGCGGCCCTGTTCGGCGACGAGGAGCAGCGGGACGAGCGTGACGATGACGGCGGTCGCGCCCCACCAGTCGACCTTCGGCTTCTCGGCCTTGTCGTGCACCTTCGGCAGGTGCAGGAAGACGATCACCATGATCAGCGCGGCGATCCCGATCGGCACGTTGATGAGGAGCACCCAGCGCCAGCCGGTGATGAAGAGGATCTCGCTGGTGCCGGCGAGGAGGCCGCCGATCAGCGGACCGATCACCGAGGAGATGCCGAACACGGCGAGGAAGTACCCCTGGTACTTCGCCCGCTCGCGGGGCGCGAGGATGTCGCCCATGATCGCCAGCGGCAGCGACATCAGCGCGCCGGCGCCGATGCCCTGCACGGCGCGGAAGCCGGCGAGCATGAGCATCGACGTGGACATCGAGGAGAGCACGGCGCCGAGGATGAAGACGACGATGCCGAAGATGTAGAGCGGCCGACGGCCGAAGATGTCGGAGAGCTTGCCGTAGATCGGCGTCGCGATCGTCGAGGTGATCAGGTACGCCGTCGTCACCCACGCCTGCTGGTCGAGGCCGTGCAGGTCGTCGCCGATGGTGCGGATCGCGGTGCCGAACACCGTCTGCCCGAGCGAGGACAGGAACATGCCCGCCATCAGGCCGTAGATGACGAGCAGGATCTGACGGTGCGTCATGAGCGGCTGCTGGCCGTTCCCGGCGCTGCCGGGAGCGGGGGCGCTGTGACGCCCGCGATGCACCGGGACGGGTGCGGTGGCGGTTGACATGGGTTCCTTCGGTTCGATCGGTCGGTCGGCTGCGGGGGAGACCGGACGTGCCGTGCGCGCGGACCCCTGGGGTGGGCGTCGGCACCGGTCTCGACCTTGCAGCGACTGCAAAGTTACACCAGATGCTTCCAGCAAGCAACTAAATTCGGGTCGTACGCTGGACCACGTGACCGACGACCGCAACGACTCCGAGCGTGCTCTCCGGCAGCAGCTCGACCGCCTCTGGGTCCGGCAGGCGCTCCGCTCCGTCCTGATCGAGGAGCGCGGCGGCCTGGACCCGACGGCGCGGGTGCTCCTGCGGGCCGTCGAACACCTGGGCCCGGTCCGGTCGACGGCCGTCGCGGAACTGACCGGGTTGTCCCGGCCGGTCGTGAGTCGTCGCGTGGCATCGCTCGTGTCGGCCGGTCACCTCGGGACGACACCGGATCCCCAGGACGGGCGCGCGAGCCTGCTCGAGCTCGCGCCGGCGGGGCGTCGCCTGCTGGACCAGCTCGACACCCACGGCGACGAGACCTTCGACGACATCGTGGGGGAGTTCGCCGACGACGACCTGCGCGCCCTCGCGGCGCTGCTCGGCCGGCTGAACGACCGCGCCGACGACGTGCTCCGGGCGGCGGTCCACCGCCGCTGACGCGGACTGTGCGAGGTCGCGGACGGTCCGGCAGGCGCCCGGCCTGGCACGGTGTCCGGAACCTCGCACGGTGCGGAGCCGGCCGCAGACGGACGGGAGGCCCGGTGCCAGCTGGCACCGGGCCTCCCGTCGGTTGTGGGTCGCCGTCTCACCCCGTGGCCGGCACCGCCGCCGTGAGTGCGTTGCGGACCGAGCCCCACGCCGCCAGGCGCTCGCGCGCGGCGTCGTCGCGCTCGGCTGCCAGCGCCTCGGCGTGCGCCCGGTCGAGCACCTCGTCGATCACGACGCGCTGCCCCGACCGGGTCGACGCGATGGCGGCCTCCACCATCGCCAGGCTCATGATGTTCCCGTGCACCTCGCCGTCCGGGGTGGCCCCGGTGCGGAGTGCCCGGACGAAGGACGAGAGCGCCCCCGCGATCTCCTCGCCGACGCCGTCGGCCGCAGCGGGGGAGCCCGGTGTGCCGTCGAGGTCGCTCGACGGGTCGTGGTCGCCGTCCCAGAGCGCGGTCCCAGCCGCACCCGACGCGCGCCAGTCGCCGTTCCACGACGTCTCCGCGCCGGGCGCGCACCACGAGCCGTCGTAGACGTAGCGGATGTCGTCCTCGAACGTGAACACCGCCGCCGCCGCAGCATCCCCGCGGTACCAGGACCACGACGGGTTGTACGACTCGCAGTACACCGACACGGGATCCCGCTCGAGCACGTAGCGGGCGGAGTCGAACGGGTGGATCGCCATGTCGAGGAGCAGGACGTCGTCCATCTCCTCGCGGAAGCCGCCGAAGTGCGGGGCCTTCGCGAACCGGGTGCTCAGCGTGCCGAGGTCGCCGAGCCCGCGGACGTGCTGCCGGAACGCGACGAGCCGGTCGTTGTAGCGGCGGGACTGGGACACCATGAACAGCACACCGGTGGACTCGGCGGCTGCGGCGAGGGAGAGTGCCTCGGCGACCGTCTGCGCTGCCGGCTTCTCGCCGAGGACCGGCAGGCCGGCGTGCAGGGCCTCGAGCGTGATCGGGTGGTGGGCGACCGGCACCGTGACGTCGAGGACGGCCTCGGCACCGGTCTCCGCCGCGAGTGCGGTGAGGCTCGTGCCGACCGGGATCGACGGGTCCCCGGCCGTCTCCGCGCCGGCGCGTGCTGCGTCGAGGTCCAGGTCGACGATGCCGACGAGTTCGACCTCGGGGTCGGCGGCGACCGTGCCGAGCCAGGCCCGGCCCATGCCGCCGGCGCCGACCTGGACGACGCGGAGGGGCGTCACGCGCGGGCCTCGGCCGGTTCGGTCTCGGTCTCCGCGGCCGTCTCGGTCTCCGCGACCGGGGCGTCGTCGAACGGGCCGCGGTAGTGCTGGCCCTCGAAGTACTCCCCGAGGTCGTAGCGGCGGAGCGTCGGGATCTCGCGCTCGCGCTCCGGGCGGGCCCACTCGGTCGCGTTCGCGATCACCCGGCGGACGTCCTTGTGGTGGTACACGGGGAAGTCCTGGTCGCCGGGGGAGAAGAAGAAGATCTTCCCGAGGCCGCGGCGGTACGTCATGCCGCTCCGGAACACCTCGCCGCCGGTGAAGCCCGAGATGAACACGAGCTCGTCGGGGGTCGGGACGTCGAAGTACTCGCCGTACATCTCCTGCTCGGGGATGACGATCGGGTTCGGCACGCCGCGGGTGATCGGGTGCTGCGGGTTCACGGTCCAGACGAGTTCCTGGTCGTGCTCGCTCCGCCACCGGAGCGTGCACGTCGTGCCCATCAGCTTGCCGAAGATCTTCGACCAGTGGCCGGAGTGCAGGACGACGAGGCCCATGCCGGCGAGCACGTGCTTGTGCACGCGGTCGACCACGGCGTCGTCGACGTCGGCGTGTGCCGCGTGCCCCCACCAGGTGAGGACGTCGGTCTGCGCGAGGACCTCGTCGGTCAGACCGTGCTCGGGTTCCTGCATCGTCGCGGTCCGGACGAGCGCGTCGGGGAGGTTCTCCCGGATGCCGTCCGCGATCGCGCCGTGCATGCCGTCGGGGTACCGGTCCGCGACGTGCTGCTCGACCTGCTCGTGGACGTTCTCGCCCCAGACGGTGATGCGGAGCGGGGTGGTGGTCATGGTGTCGGCCTTCCGGGGTCGTGGTGGTGCTGGGATCACTTGACGGCACCGCCGGTGGCCCCGGCGGCGATGAACTTCTGTGCCACGAGGAGCAGCACGATGGCGGGGATCGACGCCATCACCGCTGCGGCCATGACGGTCGACCAGTCGGCGGTGAAGGTGCCGATGTAGTTGTAGATGCCGAGCGTGATCGGGCGGACGTCGCCGGTGGTGGTGAGGGTCAGCGCGAACAGGAAGTCGCTCCACGTGAACAGGAACGTGAACAGCCCCGCGGTGATCAGCGCGTTGAAGCTGATCGGGATGACGACCGAGCGGAACGCCCGGAAGTTGCCGGCACCGTCCACCTTCGCCGCCTCGATGATCGACGGCGGGATGTTCTGCATGAACGCCCGCATGATGAGGATCGCGAACGGGACACCCGCGGTCGAGTCGGCGAGGATCAGCCCGGGGATCGTGTTGAGCAGGCCGAGGTCGTTGTACGCCGCGTACAGCGCGTTCGCGACGACGATGCCGGGGATCATCTGCGAGATGAGGATGCCGAACAGGACGGCCCCGACGCCCTTCACCTTGAACTGGGCGAGCGCGTACGACGCCGGTGTCGCGATCACCAGGCTCACGACCACGCTGCCCAGGGCGATCAGGAGGCTCGTGACGAGCGCCCCGCCCTGGTCCGCGATCGCCTGGGCGTACCCGTGCAGCTGCGCGTGGATCGGGAACCAGGCGGCCTCGATCGCCGGGCCCGCCGGCTGCAGCGAGATGTTGATCATCCAGTAGACGGGGAACAGCATCACGGCGAGGATCAGGATCCCCACGCCGGACAGGATCCACTGCTTCGGGGTGGTGGCGCGGGCGGGTCTCCGGCCCTGGACCGTGAGTGCGCGGGTGCCCAGCGTCGTGGTGCGTGCTGCCTCAGTCATCGACGGCCTTCCGGTTCAGGCGCAGGTACACGATCGCGAACAGCGCGGAGATCACGATGAGGATGTTGCTGAGCGCGGCGCCCTGCCCGAAGTCGAACTGCTTGAACGACAGGTCGTAGGACTGCGTGGCGATGGTCTGGGTGGCGTTCGCCGGGCCGCCGTTCGTCAACCCGAGGATGATGTCGAGCACCTTGATCGTGTAGACGACGCCGAGCACGAGCGTGACGCTGACGACCGGGCGGAGCATCGGCCAGGTGATCGCCCAGAAGGCCTTCCACCCGGTGGCACCGTCGAGCGACGCCGCCTCGTACAGCTCGGCGGGGATGTCCTGCAGACCGCCGTAGAGGATCGTCGTGTTGAACGGGATGCCGATCCAGATGTTCACGCCGATCACCGTGATGAGGGCGACGGCTGGGCTCGTCAGCCAGGGCACGGAGCCGATCCCGAACACGTTGAGGAACTGGTTGAGGACGCCGGAGTCCTGGTCGAGCATCCACTTCCACACCGCGCTCGAGACGATGAGCGGCAGGAGCCACGGCAGCAGGAGCAGGGAGCGGAGGAGCCCGGAGAGCGGGAAGTTCCGTCGGAAGAACAGCGCGAGCGCGAGCCCGATGACGAACTGACCGACGATGGAGCCGATCGTGAACAGCGCCGTGTTGAGGAGCGCGGTGCCGAACAGCTGGGACGAGACGACGGAGACGTAGTTCGCGAGTCCGACCCACGGGGCCTCGCCCGTGTAGAAGGTGCTCGTCGTGTACGCCTGGAAGCTCATGATGATGTTCTTCACGACGGGGTAGCCGAAGAACAGCAGCAGGAAGACGACGGCGGGGAGCAAGAACAGCAGCTGGGCGATCCGCTCGAAGCGGAGGCTCCTGCTGCGCGTTCCCGGCCCCCGGCGCCCGGGCCGCCGGGACGAGGCGGATGCCCCGTCGCCGACGGCCCGCTGCGGGGCGATGGGCTCTGCAGTGCTGGTCATGCTCAGTTGCTCGACTGCGCGTTCTTCAGCGCGTCGGCGGGGGAGTCCTGCCCGGTCAGCGCGGACTGCACGGCGGTGTAGATCTTCGTGGCGGCCTTGGGCCAGTCGGCTCCGAGCTCACCGGTGCGTGCGCGGGCGCTGGCGACCAGGTCGACGAACACCTGCTCCTCCGGGACGTCCTTGCCGAACTGCTCGGCGGCCGACGTCTTCGAGGGGATCGTGTAGCGGAGCTTCGCCATCGCGAGCTGGTTCTTCGCGTCGTTCATGCAGGAGACGACCTTCGCCGCGACCTTCTGCTTGGCGGAGTCGCCGGTGTTCGGGACGGTCCACACCTCGCCGCCGAGCGGGGCGACCGCGGTGTCGCTCGCGGACTGCACCGGGATCTGCGCGATGCCGTAGTCGACCTTCGACGCCTTGAGGCCGGGGATCTGCCACGGGCCGTTGATCATCATCGCGGCCTTGCCGGCCATGAACTGGTCGTTGACGTCCGCCTGCGTCCAGTTCACGACGCTCTTGGACATCGAGCCGTCCTTGACCAGGTCGGTCCAGAGGCCGAGCGCCTCGGCGGTCTTCGTGGTGGCGATGTTCTTCTCGTCGCCGCCGTTGGACCACATGAAGGGCAGGAACTGCCAGGTGCCCTCGTACGTGGCGTTCGCGTCGACCGCGAAGCCGTACTGGCTGCCCGTCGTGAGCTTCGCCGCGTCGGTCTTCAGTTCGTCCCAGGTCTTCGGCGGGGTGATGCCGGCCTTCGCGAGCACGTCCTTGTTGTAGAACAGCGCGATGGTGTTGACGGTCGGGGCGAGGCCGTAGACCTTGCCCTTGTAGGTGCCGGCCTGCAGCACGCCCTTGGCGTAGCCGTCGGTGGAGATGCCGTAGTCGGTGAGCGGCGAGAGCGCACCGGTCTCGGCGATCTGCTGGAGGTCCGGGTTGTCGAGCATGAGGACGTCCGGCAGGGTCTTCGACGACGCCTGCTGGAGGACCTTCTGGATGAGCGAGGCCCCGGGGACCAGGCTCCGCTTGATCGTGACGTCGTTGGCGGCGCCGCACTTGTCGAGGTAGTCGCCGATGACCTTCTTGTCGTTGCCCTGGTTGTAGTAGTCCAGGACGGTGATCGAGGTCACCTTGCCGCCCGATGAGGCGGACGACCCGCCGGAACAACCGGCGAGCACGAGGGGGATGGTCGCCAGCATGGCGACGGCGGTGAGGGCAGGGGCGACCCTGCGGTGTCGAGGCTTCATTGCTTCGCTCTTCTCTGGTGGTGGCCGAGTGCGCCGAAGCTAGCATCTAAGCGCTTCGATAGTAAAGCGCTTAGACGAACTTTTTCCGAGCAGCTCCCCAGTACAGTGAGCGGAGCACACGACAGGAGACGACATGGCGACGATGCAGCAGGTCGCCGACCGGGCGGGGGTCTCCATCGCCACGGTGTCCTTCGTCGTGAACGGCAACAAGCGGGTCTCCCCGGCGACCAGGGACCGGGTGACCGCGGCGATGCGGGAGCTCGGCTACCGGAACAACGTCGTCGCCCGCGCGCTCGCGAGCCGGCGGACGCGGATCATCGCGCTGCTGTTCCCGGTGCTCGAACACCGCCTCGGCCAGACGGCGCTGCAGTTCTTCACGAGCGCCGCGGGTCGTGCGTCCGAGCTCGGGTACCACCTCGTGCTCTGGCCGTCAGCCGCCACCGCCGACGACGTCCGCGACCTGATCTCCGGTGGCCTCGCCGACGGCGTCATCGTGATGGAGGTCACCATGCACGACCCCCGGATCGAGCAGCTCACCCGGATGGACGTGCCGTTCGTCTCGATCGGCCGGACCGCCGACCCCTCCGCGATCTCGTTCGTGGACATCGACTTCGAGCGCACCGTCGAGGACGCGCTCGACCACCTCACCGGCCTCGGGCACCGGCGGATCGGTCTGGTCGTCGAGGACCTCGACGGCACCGCGATGGCGGAGTACGGGCCGAAGGTGCGCTCCGAGGCGGCGTTCCGTGCCTCGGTCGCCCGCCGTGGCATCGCGGGCACCGTCGTGTCGTCCGGTGCCTCGGCGGAGGGCGGGCGTCGCGCGGCGGCGGAGCTCCTCGCCCGCGACCCCGACGTCACCGCGGCCGTCATCATGAAGGACGACTCGAACTTCGGGCTGGTGAGCGGCCTCCGCGCCGGCGGGCGCCGTGTCCCCGAGGACGTCTCGGTGATCGCGATCGTGTCCTCGGACAGCGCCGGCACCGCGACCGAGCCCGTGCTCACGACACTGAACGCACCGGGGCCGGCGCTCGGCCGTCTCGCGGTCGAGTCCCTCGTCGACCGGCTCGAGGGTGCGTCGACCGACCTGACGCACGCCCTGATCCCGTGCGAGCTCCACGTCGCCGACTCGACGGCCCCGGCACCCGCCTGACCGCGGCGTGGGGCGCGCAGCGGCTGCGTGCGGCGTGCACTGAGCTGGACCGCGCACACGACGGGAGGCCCGGTGCCGACCGGCACCGGGCCTCCCGGCAGTGTGTTCGTCCGCGTGTCCGCGACGTCAGCGTTGACGCGTCGTCTCCGTGAAGAGGTCGTCGAACAGCGTCTGGTCCTCCGGCGGCGGTTCACCGAACTTCCACTTGCGGTGCATCCGACGGAACGTCGTGATGCGGACCGGATCGATGCCCGGTTCGGTGTCGTAGTTGCTCATGGCTGTCCTCCGTCCTGATCCGTTCCCCGTGTTCCCCGCCGGTTCGACGGTACGGCGGTTCGCCTTGCACGGTCCGGAATTAGGTAGAACACTTATGCAACTGCGCACGGTGGACAATCGTTCGGAGCGGTGCCGCGTGCCCTCTACTCTGCCGTTCAGGGGTTGGGTGCGCCGCCGTCGAGCGCGGTGACCACGCGGTCGATGATGCGGACGAACCTGGCCTTGTCACGATCGGAGAAGGAGGACATCAGCTCGTGCAGGTGCTCGTTCGTGCTGTCCATCGCAGCGTGGTAGCGGCGCCGTGTCGTCTCCGTCAGGCCGATGAGTCGGCTCCGGCCGTCCTCCGGGTTCGGGCGACGGACCAGGTGACCGGCCCGCTCGAGTCGATCGACCGCACTGGTGACCGCCGGCCCGGTGATGCCGAGGTGCGAGGCCAGGTCCTTGACGCGGACCGGGCGACTCCCGCTCTCCGCACGGGACACGAACTGCACGAGCGACAGGTCGACACCGGCGACGTCGAGTTCTTCACGGAGCCGGGTCCGCAGCATGGCCAGCGCTCCGTCGAGCCGCGTGAGTGCGGCATCGAGGTCCAGGTCGAGGTCGCTGGCGGTCACCCGGTCGCCTCCTCAGCGCTGGTCGGCTGGGCGACACGATACGCCCAGGGCACCGGGTCAGCGTATCCGGATAACGCGATGGGGCGCGCAGGCAGCGGCACGGCGTGGCGGGCAGCCGCGTGAGCGAACTCATCCGGTTCGAGGTCGCCGGGCGCGACCCCGAGTCGGCGATCCGTGACCTGACGGCGGCCGACGTCGGGCGCGCGTGGACGTCGCGGCGCACCGGCGAGGCGTACTCCTACCGGTACACGGCGGTCGGCGACGACGAGGTGACGATCCGGCGCTGCCGGGTCACCGGGTTCCTCCGCGGCAGCGTGTCGCCGGGGGACCACTACGTCGTGCAGTGGATCACGTCGGGCACCGCGGTCGTCGACGTCGCCGGCGAGCGGCACGACATGTGGCACGATGCGCCGTTGCTCTCCCCGACGGAGCAGGAGTTCGTGTTCAGCGGGACCGACCACGACCAGCGGCTCGTGCACATCGCGCGCTCCCTGGTGCGGGACGTCGCCGCGGAACGCTACGACCTCGGCGACGGGCCGCTCCGCTTCGACCGGACCCGGGCGGACGACGACGCGGGCCTCGGCCCGTGGCACGACGCGCTCGGGGCGCTGTCCCGTGCGCTCCGGGACGGAGTCGACTCGACGGCGTGGGCGGACGCGAAGCGCGGGGTCGCCGCGGCCTTCCTCGGCATGTTCCCGCCGAAGGTGGATGCGTTGCCCGCCGAGCTGTCGGCGCCGAGGAACGCACGGCTCCGGACGATGGTCGAGTACGTCCACGCGCACGCCCGGGAGACCGTCACGGTCGCGGACCTCGCCGCCGTCGGCGGGCTCAGCGTGCGGTCGGTGCAGGAGTCCTTCGCGCGGGTGCTCGGCGTCTCGCCGCTCACCTACCTCCGCGGGGTCCGGCTCGACCACGTCCGGCAGGACCTGCTCGAGCTCGACCCGCAGTCGGTGACCGTGGGGGACGTGGCGCGGCGGTGGGGGTTCGCGCACCTGGGGCGGTTCTCGGCGGTGTACCTGGAGCGGTTCGGCGAGTACCCGAAGCAGACGCTGCGGCGCTGACGCGGCCCGCGGTGCCCGCGGTGCGCGCGGTGCCCGTGGTGCCCCGTGGTGCGCGCGGTGCGCGCGGTGCGCGTGGTGCTCGCGGCGCGTGCGGCGCGTGCGGCGCGTGCGCGGTGCCCGGCGCGTGCGTTCCTTCCCATCACGGGTGCGCTGAGAAGGTGAATCGCGCGTGGGCAGTCGGAACTCCGGACCCCCTACGCGCGATTCGACTGCCTACACCGCGGCGCGACGGCGCGACGGCGCGACGCGGGGCTAGGACGGGACGGGGCCGGTGCTCTGGCGCACGCGGAGGCTCGTGGACAGCCGGACGTGTTCCGGCGACGGCTCCCCACGGAGCATCGTGAGGAGCATCTCCACGGCGGCGGCACCGAGGTCGGCGAGGGGCTGTGCCACGGTGGTCAGCGGCGGCGTGGTGGTCGAGGCCTGCGGGACGTCGTCGAAGCCGATCACCGACAGGTCCTCGGGGACCCGGAGCCCGAGTGCGGCCGCGGCGTGCAGCACGCCGATCGCCGACGAGTCGTTCGCGGCGAACACTGCGGTCGGCCGGTCCGGGATGCTGAGGAGCTCGCGGGCGACGGCGGTGGCCCGGTCCTCCTGGTAGTCGCCGGCGCGGACCAGGTCCTCGTCGACGTGGATGCCGGCGGCGGCGAGCGCCCCCCGGTAGCCCGTCTCGCGCAGCTGTGCCGAGGCGAGGTCGGCGCGCCCGTGGATGTGCGCGATGCGGGTGTGCCCGAGCGCGAGCAGGTGCTCGACGGCGCTCCGTGCGCCGCCCTCGTTGTCGGTGTCGACGGTGGCGTGTCCCTCTGGGCCGGTGTGCGGGTCGATGGCGACGACGGGGATCGAGGAGGTCGGGAGCGCCGTCGTCGGGGTGACGACGATGGCCCCGTCGATGAGGGTGCCGGAGAGCCGGGACAGCGATCGGCGCTCCCAGCCCGGCTGACTGGCGCCCGTCACGAGTCCGGCGTAGGCGAGGAGTTCGTACCCGGTGCCGATCGCCGCTGCGGACACACCGCGGAGGAGCTCGGTGGAGAACGGCTCGAACTCGGGGACGAGGATGCCGATCACGCCGGTCCGCGAACTCCGGAGGCTCCGCGCGACGAGGGAGGTCTCGTAGCCGAGTCGCTCGACCACCTCCTGCACCCGCAGCATCGTCGCCGAGGCCACGCCGTCGCGGTTGTTGATGACCTTCGACACCGTCGGGATCGACACCCCGGCGGCACGTGCGACGTCGGCGATCGTCACGCGGCCCGGGCCGGGGTGCGTGCCGACAGCGGTCTCCATGTGCTCACCGTACCGCTCGAAGCGCGCCGTGGGGACCGGTTCGAGGCCGTTTAGAAAACGTTATCGATATCGATTGACAAGTTGCGTGAGCGCCTGGCACGCTCTCTCCAGCGGCAGCCGATGTCGCGCATGTCAACGACGACACCGAGGAGTTCCACGATGACGAGGAAGATCCGAGCCGCGGCAGCCATCGCGCTGATCGGGGCGACCGCACTCACCGCCGCAGGTTGTTCTGCAGGCAGTGACGCGGCGAGCAGCGACGGCAAGGTCACGATGACCTTCTGGCACAACTCCACCACCGGCCCCGGCAAGGCGTTCTGGGAGAAGACCGTCAAGGACTTCGAGCAGCTGCACCCGAACGTCACGATCAAGATCCAGGCGATCCAGAACGAGGACCTCGACGGCAAGCTCCAGACCGCGCTGAACTCCGGCTCCGCCCCCGACGTGTTCCTGCAGCGCGGCGGCGGCAAGATGGCCGCCATGGTCCAGGCGGGCCAGCTGATGGACATCTCCGGCTCGATCGGCAAGACCGCGAAGGCGCAGATCAGCGACGGCGCGTTCAAGGGCTACGAGAGCGACGGCAAGACCTACGCCATGCCCGTCGACGTCAACCCCGAGGGCATCTGGTACAGCCAGGACCTCTTCGAGCAGGCCGGCATCAAGGGCACCCCGACCACGATGGCCGAGCTGAACGCCGACATCGCCAAGCTCAAGGCCGCGGACATCCAGCCGGTGGCCGTCGGTGCGAAGGACGCATGGCCGGCCGCGCACTGGTACTACAACTTCGCACTCCGTGCCTGCAGCGAGAAGACGCTGAACGGCGCCGCGAAGGACCTGAAGTTCACGAACAGCTGCTGGGAGCAGGCGGGCAAGGACACCAAGGCGTTCTTCGACACCAAGCCCTTCAACGACGGCTACCTCACCACCGCAGCGCAGCAGGGCGCCGGCAGCTCCGCCGGTCTCGTCGCGAACCACAAGGCCGCGATGGAGCTCATGGGAGCGTGGGACCCGGGCGTGATCTCCTCCCTGACCCCGGACGGCAAGCCCCTCGCCGACCTCGGCTTCTTCCCCTTCCCCGAGGTCTCGGGCGGCAAGGGCGCACCTGGTTCGATGATGGGCGCGGTCGACGGGTACTCCTGCTCCGCGAAGGCCCCGAAGGTGCCGTGCACGCAGTTCCTCAACTACATGACCGGCAAGGACGTGCAGGAGGCCTACTACAAGGCCTTCAACGCCATCCCGGCGAACCAGTCGGCGCAGAGCGTCGTGACGGAGCCGTACCTGAAGAACGTCCTCGCGGCGTACAACAAGGCACCGTTCGTCTCGAACTACCTCGACACCCTGTACGGCCAGAACGTCGGCAACGCGCTGAACACCAGCGTCGTGAACCTGCTCGCCGGCAAGGGCAGCGTCGACGACATCGTGACGACGGTCAACCAGGCCGCGGCGAAGGGCTGACGCACCCCATGGCCACCTCGATCGCTCCGCGTCCGCCCCGCTCCGGTGAGCGGGCGGACGCGGGTCGGACCGGGGCCGACGGCGCGCAGCCGTCGGCCCCGGCCCCCCGGCCCCGGAAGCCGGCCGCCGACGTCCGCAAGCGGGTCGAGGTCGCCCTGCTCGCCGGACCCGCGACGATCATGTTCGTCGCCTTCGTCATCCTGCCCGTCGGACTCGCCGCGTACTACGGCTTCTACAAGTGGCAGGGCTACGGGGCGCCGACGGACTTCGTCGGGCTCGACAACTACAAGATCATCTTCACCGACCCGGACTTCCGGGGCGTGCTGTGGCACAACCTGTTCATCGTCATCGGGTCGCTCCTCGTCCAGGGACCGATCGCGATCATCCTGGCGCTGCTGCTCAACCAGCGGATCCGCGGCCGCGGCCTCATCCGCGTGCTCATCTTCGTGCCGTACGTCATCTCCGAGGTGATCGTCGGCACCGGGTGGAGCCTGATGCTCTCCTCGGCCGGCGCGGCGAACGACCTGCTGCAGACCCTCGGGCTCGGGGCGCTTCGGAACGACTGGCTGTCCAACCCGGACATCGCGATCTGGACGCTCCTGGCGATCATCTCGTGGAAGTACATCGGGTTCGCGGTCATCCTGTTCCTCGCCGGGCTGCAGAGCATCCCGGAGGAGCTGTTCGAGGCCGCGCAGCTCGACGGCGCCGGCTACTGGCAGATCCAGCGGCGCATCACGCTGCCGCTGCTCGGCCCGACGCTGCGCATCTGGGCGTTCCTGTCGATCATCGGGTCGCTCCAGCTGTTCGACCTCGTCTACATCATCTGGGGCCAGTACATCGCCTCCACCGCGGGGACCTCGACGATGGCGACGTACATGGTCGCGAACGGCCGGAACTCCGGCAACTACGGGTACGGCAACGCCGTGGCCGTGGTGATCTTCCTCATCTCGCTGGTCATCGCACTCGTGTACCAGCGGTTCGTCCTGCGCCGCGACACCGCCGGCGCCCTCACCGAGAAGGCCACACGATGACCGCCACCGCATCGATCGTCGCGCCGGGACGCAAGGGCCGGAACCGGGGGCACGAGGGCCCGGTCCGCCGGGAACGGAACCTCGGCACCTACTTCATCGCGCTGCTGTTCATCGCGGTCTGCATCGGCCCCGTGGCGTACATCGTGCTCGGCGGCTTCCGGACCAACGCGCAGATCACGTCGAGCCCGGCCGGCCTGCCCGCGCCCTGGAACTTCGGCAACTACAGCGCCGTGCTCTCCAGCGGCGTCTTCTGGCAGGAGCTCGGGAACTCACTGATCGCGGGCGTCACGACCACCATCGGGGTCGTCGTGCTCGGCCTGATGGTCAGCTTCGTGCTCGCCCGCTACCAGTTCCGCGGACGCGGTGCGCTCTACTCGCTCTTCGCCGCCGGCCTGATGTTCCCGATCACCGTCGCGATCACGCCGCTCTACCTGCTCGTGAAGGACCTCGGGCTGACCAACAACCTGGCCGGGGTGATCCTGCCGCAGATCGCGTTCGCGCTGCCCACGACCGTCATCATCCTGGTGCCGTTCCTCCGGGCGATCCCGGACGAGCTCGAGGAAGCCGCTGCGATCGACGGTGCGAGCCGGATCGGGTTCTTCTTCCGGATGGTCGTGCCGCTGTCGCTCCCCGGGGTCGTGACGACCGGCATCCTGGCGTTCATCGGCAGCTGGAACAGCTACATCCTGCCGCTGTTCATCCTCAACGACGCGGCGAACTACACGCTGCCGCTCGGGGTGCAGGCGTTCTCGTCGCAGTACTCCGTGGACACCGCCAAGGTCCTGGCGTTCACCTCGCTGTCGATGATCCCGGCGCTCGCGTTCTTCGCGGTGTTCCAGCGACGCATCGTCGGCGGCCTGACCGGGGCGGTGAAGGGATGACCGCGACGGACGCGACCCGCGTGACGGACGCGCCCACGAGCCACCAGGCCGGAACGACCGACGCGACGGACACGACCGACGCGACCGACACGACGACCGCGACCGCCGCGACCCGCAGCCCCGAGTCCCTCCTCGCCCAGATGACGCTCGAGGAGAAGACCGCCCAGCTCGTCGGCTACTGGCTCGACCAGAACGGCCTCGTCGCCCCCATGCAGGGCGAGATGACCGCAGCGAGCGACGCCGACGCCCCCGCGGCGTCGCTCGCGGACATCACCCGCAACGGCCTCGGCCAGTTCACCCGCGTCTACGGCACCCGCCCCGTCGAACCCGACGAGCGCGCCGCGTGGCTGTGGGCGGAGCAGCGCCGTCTGCAGCGCGAGACCCGGCTCGGGATCCCGGCGCTCGTCCACGAGGAGTGCCTCACCGGACTCGCCGCGTGGAAGGCCGCCACGTTCCCGACCCCGCTCGCGTGGGGTGCGTCGTTCGACCCGGACCTCGTCGAGCAGGTCGGTGCGGTCATCGGCCGCTCGATGCGGCAGCTCGGTGTACACCAGGGCCTCGCACCCGTGCTCGACGTCATCCGGGACCCGCGCTGGGGCCGTGTCGACGAGTGCATCGGTGAGGACCCGTACCTGGTCGGCACCGTCGGCACCGCCTACGTCCGCGGGGTGCAGAGCGCCGGCGTCGACGCGACGCTGAAGCACTTCCTCGGGTACTCGGCATCGCAGGCGGGGCGGAACCACGCACCCGTGCACGCCGGCGCCCGGGAGATCGCCGACGTGTTCCTGCCGCCGTTCGAGATGGCGCTGCTCGACGGTGGCGCGCGCAGCGTGATGAACTCCTACGCGGAGATCGACGGCGTGCCCGTCGCCGCGAACGGGTCGCTCCTGACGGACCTGCTGCGCGACCGGCTCGGCTTCGACGGGACCGTCGTCGCGGACTACTTCTCCGTCGCGTTCCTCGAGGTGATGCACGGCATCGCCGCCGACCGGGGCGAGGCCGCTGCAATGGCGCTCGAGGCCGGCATCGACGTCGAGCTGCCCACCGGCGACGCCTACCTGGCACCGCTGGTCGACCGTGTCCGCGCCGGCGACGTCGACGAGGCACTCGTCGACCGCGCCGTCCTGCGCGTGCTGCGGCAGAAGGAGCGGCTCGGCCTGCTCGACCCGGATGCGTACGCGGACGCACCGCCCACCGACGTGGACCTGGACACCCCGGAGCACCAGGCGCTCGCCCGGCGTCTGGCCGAGGAGTCCCTCGTCCTGCTGTCGAACGACGGCGTCCTGCCGCTGGCGTCGTCGACCGCGCGCGTCGCCGTGATCGGCCCGAACGCCGACCGCGCGGAGGCACTGCAGGGCTGCTACTCGTTCGCGAACCACGTGCTCGCGAGCCACCCGGACCTGCCCCTCGGCTTCTCGATCCCGACCGTGTCCGAGGCGCTGTCGCAGGCGCTGTCCGCTGCGGACGTCCGGTTCGCCGCCGGGTGCGCCGTCACCGGGGACGACCGGTCCGGGTTCGACGACGCCGTCGCTGCCGCGACAGCGTCCGAGGTCGCCGTGGTCGTCGTCGGCGACCAGGCCGGCCTGTTCGGCCGCGGCACCGTCGGCGAGGGCAACGACTCCGAGTCGCTCGACCTGCCCGGCGTGCAGCGCGAGCTCGTCGAGGCGGTCGTCGCCACCGGCACCCCGACCGTGCTGGTGTTGCTCACCGGCCGTCCGTACGCGATCGGCTGGGCGCTCGACGGCCCCGGACCCCGTCCGTGCGCCGTGGTGCAGGCGTTCTTCCCGGGGGAAGGGGGCGGCCTCGCGATCGCCGACCTGCTCACCGGTGCCACGGAACCGTCGGGCCGTCTGCCCGTCTCGCTGCCCCGGTCCGCCGGCGCACAGCCGTACTCGTACCTGCACCCGCGGCTCGGCGGTGCGTCGGACGTCACCGCGGCCGACTCCACCCCGGTCCGGCCGTTCGGCTTCGGGCTGACGTACACGACGTTCGTGCACGAGGACCTCGTCGTCGACGACGGCGTCACCACCGACGGCACGTTCACCGCGACCGTCACGGTCCGGAACACCGGATCCCGGAGCGGCTCCGACGTCGTGCAGCTCTACGGGCACGACGTGCACGCCAGCGTCACGCGCCCCGTGGTCCAGCTGCTCGGGTACGCCCGGGTGTCGCTCGCGCCGGGGGAGTCCGCCCGGGTCCGCTTCACGGTCCCCGTGCAGCGGTTCGCGTTCACCGACCGGCGGATGCGGAAGGTGGTCGAGCCCGGTGACGTCGAGGTGTGGGTCGCGTCGCACGCGTCGGCATCACGGCCGGGAGGCCCGGTCGACTCCGGCGGGATCGTCGCGGTCTCCGACGGGGCGGCTGCAGAGCCCGTCCCCGGGACGGCGACGGATCGTGCGACCCTGCGGGTCGCCGGGCCGGTGCACGAGGTGTCGCTCGCCGAGCCGCGCGTGGTGCGCTGGACGGTGGTCTGACCACTCGGGCGGAGTCGTCCACAGGTTGCCGGGCCCCCGACCTCCCGTCTGTAGCAAGCGCTACGCTTGCCGGGACGGACGGGGGCCCATGGGTCAGGGGTGGAAGGTCGACGTCGCGGGGGCGCAGTCGAAGATCGACGATGCCGCGGCGGCAGGGACGAGGATGCAGCGCGCGGCGATCGACGTCGAGGGAGCGCTCCGGGACGTGGTCGCCGCGCTGACCGGCAGCGATCCGGTGGGCGCTGCACAGGCGTTCGTCAGCGCACGACAGGGCGACGCGACGGCGGCCGTCCGGACCGTCGAGCGGGGCATCGCCGCTGCCACCGGTGTGATGGCCGCCTTCGCCGAGGCCGACGTGACGATGGCCGACACGGCGACCGCTGCCGCACCCCGCGCCGGTTCCCGAGGGGTGCCCCGATGAAGGCCGGACTGATCGACGAGTCCGCGCTGCCGACCGTCACCCCGACGGCGGGGCCGGTCAGCGACGGCGCGAGCGCACTCCGTACCGCGACCGCGCAGGTGCAGCGAAGCGCCGGCGCGGTTCGCGACGGATGGCACGGCATCGGCGGGGTGCTGTCGTCGCCGGGCGCGACGGACCCCCTGCCGGACGCGATGCACGGCGCCACCGAGAAGGCGGACGCACTCGGAGCGGCGGGGGCCGCGGTGGCCTCCGCGCTCGACGTCTTCGCCGAGGAACTCAGCGGGGTGCGGCGGACCAGGCGCGCGCTGCTCGCGGACATCGACGAACTCCGCGCGAAGGTCGCCGCGTCCGACGGCGACGACGCGGTGCCCGAGGAGTACCGCGCGCTGAACGACGACCTCCGTGGACGAGCCGGACGGCTCAACACCCGGTGGCGGAGCGCGCAGGACGACCTCGGGCAGGCGATCCGCGGACAGATCGGGGGCGGACCGCTGGTGCTGCCGGAGCTCAGCGGGAACACCCTGCCGGCGGTGCTCACCCAGGTCGACTTCGCTGCCGCGTCTCGGGCGTTCCAGGACGCCGCCCGTCTCCCGATGCTCGCCGCCCTCGCCGCGAAGGGGCCGGACGCGCTCGCCCGATGGGCTGCGGACCACCCGGGTGAAGCGCAGCGGATGCTCGACCACCCGCCGAGCACCGGCTCGGTGAAGGCGTGGTGGACGGGTCTCGGAGCCGATGAGCGCACCGCGCTCGTCACCGGGCTCTCCGCGGTCGTCGGCAACCTCAACGGCGTGCGGTACGCCGATCGTGGCCGTGCGAACCAGCACACCCTCGACGTCGAGCTGCCGAAGGCCCGTGACCGGTACGACACGCTCACCGCGAGGATCAGCCGTGGGGAGCCCCTCAGTGCGGCCGAGGGTGCGGAGTACCGGCGGCTCGCAGACCACATCGGCGCGCTCGAGGCCCTCGACGAGACGCTCCTCGCCAGCACGCCGGCGGCACCCCGGACGATCGTCGCGCTGACGCTCGGTGAGCCGCCGCTCGCTGCCGTCGCGGTGGGTGACCTCGACACCGCGAGCAACGTGACGGTGGACGTGCCGGGGATGGGGAACACGGTGGCGGGCAGCATGCGTGCCTGGGCCGGTGCCGCCGAGAACCTCTCGCTGGCGCAGCGCTTCGCGGCGGACCAGATCGGCGTGCGTCAGGAGATGGCGACCGTCGCGTGGATCGGCTACGACACCCCCGACATGCCGCCGAGCGCCGAGGTCCTCGCGTCCGCGAAGGCCGAGGCCGGAGCCCGGAACCTCAGCGGTTTCCTCGAGGGCGTCTCCGGCGCCCGCTCCTGGTCGGGTGGCTCGCACCTCTCCGTCGTGGCGCACTCGTACGGCACCACGACCGCCACGCTCGCGGTCGCCAAGACGCCGGTCGCGAACCTCACCCTCCTCGCTTCCGCCGGGGTCGACCCGCGCGTGCCCGACGTTCACGCGGTCGAGGTCCCGCGGGGCCACGTGTGGGCGTCCCAGGGCAAGGAGGACTACATCGCGAACATCGGCCGAGGCGACGTGGAAGTAGCTCGTCCGGCGTTCGGTGGCGACCAACCCATCAACACCGGGAACCCCTTCACCGCGAACCGTGGTCAGGTGCTCGCCCTGCACAGCGCACATCGGCTCAACCCGGGCGACCCGAGCTGGGGCGCCCGGACGTTCTCGTCGAACACCGAGACCATCGACGGGCACCGTTACCCTGGCACTGATGACCACGGGGCGACGCCCGCGACCGAAGCGCGGCTCCGGAGCCAGCCCGTGACCGAGTACGGGTACCTGGATGCGGGGACGTCGCCGCTCAGGAACACCGGCTACACGAGCCTCGGGTACACCCCGACCGGAACGAGGATCCCTTGACCGACCGACGCCGCCGACCAACCACGGTCATCATCCCGGTTCTGGCGTTCGGCCTCGTCGTCGCGGGCTGCGCAACCGACACCTCGCCGAAGGAGCCAGCAATGACATCGACTGCATCAGGGACGGACTCAGCGGGCGCCAAGCGCGAGTGGGACCGGATGAACGCCGAGGCGGAAGCGACCCAGGCGCTCATCGGGGGTGATTGGCTCTCGGCCGACACTGCGGCTCGATCTTGCGGCGCCAACGGGGCCCAGTGGGTGATCGCGCGGTTCGGCCCGAGCACCGACACGGATGCCCGTGACGTCGCGCTCGACCGCATGGAGACCCAATGGCGCGCAAAGGGATGGGATCCCGTCCGTTCGGACATCACCGGGGACGCCCCCGGAAAGCAGCTCCGGTACCCCGCCGGGAACACACTCGCCGACGGGTTCTTCATCGAGTTCGGCATCACGGAACACGCGAGCACGCTGCAGCTGCAGACGCCGTGCACGCCGGGGGACGCGAACGCGCTCAACCGGGAGAAGTACGGGGAACGCCACACGAACACCCCACCGGACATCCCCGGGACGGCGGCACCGTCGGCGGAGAGCACCTCGTGAGCTCGCGGATGCCCACGGACGGGTACGCGCAGGGGGACGGGACCGATGAACGCGGCCGGAGCTGGTGGATCGTCGGCCCCGGTCTGGCAGCGATCGCGCTCAGCGTCGTGGCGTTCAGCGCGGAGCAGCGCATGCTCGAGCAGGGTTGGGGCTTCGTCGTGAGCGCCGTCGTGCTCCTCGTCCTGCTCATCTGGGTGTCGGTCGCGCTGCGGCGTGTCTCCGGACCACGGCCGGCAGCGCGCGTGATCGGCATCGTCGGGATCGTGGCCGCCGGGGCGTACGTCCTGCAGGTGGCCGCCCTCTACGGAGCGCTCCTGTTCTGGGCAGCCTCGGTCTGACCGCTGTGCAGCACCTCCGCAACCTGGCAGTCGTCAGCGCGATCGCCTTCGCGCTGCTCATTGACGGCTGTTCGGGTTCGGGAACGGAGCCGACGATGGCCGACGCGAAGACCGCTGGCGTGGGATCTGCTGAGATCGCCTGGACCGCGGGGAACGCCCTCGCGGAGTCGACCCAGGATGCGGTGGGCGGGTCCTGGCTCGCGTCCGACTCAGCAGCGGAAGCCTGCGGGGCCGACGGAGCGCGATGGGGGATCACCCGCCTCGGCCCGGGGACCGACAAGCACACGCGTGCGGACACCGTTGACCGGATCGAGCGGTTGTGGCGGAGCGCCGGGTACGAACCCGTGCGTACCCACATCGGCGGCGATGCCCCCGGCACCCAGCTGCGGTACCCGAGTGCGGGAACGTTCGACGACGGCTTCTTCATCGAGTTCGGCACGACGGAGTACGGGAGCACAGTCGAGATGCAGACGCCGTGCGCTCCCGGCGACGCAGACGCGCTCAACCGGGAGAAGTACGGGGAACGCCACACGAACACGTCGCCGGACATCCCCGGGACAGCCTCGCCCTCAGCGTCACCGTCGGCGGCGACGACGGGCTGAGCGGCCGGTGAAAGCGACACCGCGCAGGTGAACGCGCGGCGCATCGTCCGGGGTGATGTCGCTTTTGCCGTGCCGTGCCGTGCCGTGCCGCGGCGCGGACGCATTCTGCTGGAGAGCGTGACGATCCCGCTCCTCGGTACGTCTTCTCAACGTGCAGGACACTCCGAACGACGAACAGCCGACGACCGGCTCGCGCTGCCGGAGCGCCTTCGACCGGTGGCGCTGCGACCGGACGGCGGGGCACGGGGGTCCGCATCGATGCCGGACCGCCCGGGCGTCGACCGAGTGGAACGAGCAGGCGTCCGGGCGTCGACTCCGAGGACTGGCTAGACCTGCGCCATCCGTGGCGCCGGTGCCGGTCGCGTCGAGTCCGGTGTCGGCTCCGACCCCGGCGTCGGCTCCGACTGCGGTGCGGTGACCGACGCCACGAGCCCGTCCACGGCGCGGCGCTGGAACTCGTCGAGCGGGATCTCGTGCGCGCCGAACCGGGGCATGTGCTCGGTGATGAACCCGCAGTCGATCATGTCGACGCCGGCGCCGAGCTCGCCCATCACGCGGGCGAGGAGGACGGTCCCCGCTCGGCTCTCCCGGTGGAAGATGCTCATGATGCTGAACGTCGAGCCGAGTTCCATGCCCCAGAGCCCCGCGAGCAGCTCGCCGTCGCGGTACGCGGCGCACGCGCGGACGTGTCCGGCGCGGTCGAGTTCCTGCCAGGCCGCGACCACCGCCGGGGTGATCCAGGTCGACTCGCGCTCGGCGCACCCGGCGATCACCGGGTCGAACGGTGCGCGGAGGTCGATCGTCAGGTCACTGTTCCGGCTGTAGCGGCGCACCCGGTCCGGCACGTGCACGCTCTCGGCGTCGATCACGGCGCGCGGCTGGACGAGCGACCACACCACGTCGTCGGGGCGCTCTTCGAGGCCGAGGGGCACGTACCCGCGGAGGTAGTTGCCGAGCACGTCGGCCGGGGTGGCCGGGCCGACGCCGAGCAGCTCCTGGTTCAGCATCCGACGGGTCTCGGAGCCGCTGGCGAGCCGCACGAGTGTCCGTGCTGCGACGTGGGGGAGCCGGCCGAGCTGTCGCGCGGTCACGGAACGGGCGCCGGTGGTGAGCCGGGAGAGGACGGTGCCTGCGCGACGTTGCGCAGGGGACTTCGGGTATCCCATGGTCCGGACACTAGCGCGGAGCACGCTGCGGACGGCAGACGGGAACCCGCAAGAAACCCGCTCGTCGCGGTCATCGCTCGAATCGGTGGAGCGTGCCCGTCGTCGCGCCGTCCGTGGTGCTCAGCGTCATCGTGCTCCCGGAGACCCTGCCGCGGGTGCTGGCACCCACCCCGGGGTCGTCGCCGTCCTGGCACGTGGTGCTGCTGGCGGTGTCGGTCGGGTACAGCCGGACCTGCTCGGTGGTGGAGAACTTCCACGTACCCGTGCTGGTGCCGCACCCGTCGGACAGCCGGTACGAGTCGTCGGCCCGCAGCGAGAGGTACGGCGACCCCGCCGAGTGGTCGTGCACCCAGTAGCCGATCGGCCGGCCCTGGCCGCCGACGTCCGGGTCGGTCGACGGATCGAGCGCGAGCGTCGACCCACCGCCCCGGAGCTGCAGCCGTTCGGTCGCGCGGGGCACCCGGGCGGTGTCGGCGGCGAGCACCGCGTCGACCATCTCCGCGCCGGCGCAGGACAGTTCGGCGTGCGGGCCGGTGACGACGGTCAGGCGGTTGGCGGCGGTGATCCGCCACGTCCCGTACACGCGGTCGCAGCCGTCCGACGCGCTCCACGACCGGTCCTTCGCGAAGGTGACGAACGGGACCTCCGGTGCGTCGACGTCGTGGTCGAGGACCCACGTGCCCTGCACGGCCTCCCGTGGCGTGTCCGCGTCCGGCCGCGCCCGGTCGCAGCCGCCCACCGTCGCGACCACGCACGTCAGCACGGCGAGGGAACAGAGGAGCCGGGCACCGACGCGGCCCCGGGTTCGGCCGGTCATGAGCGGTGTACGACGACCGGGCAGTGCGCGTGCTGGGCGCACTCCTGGCTGACCGATCCGACGAGGAGCCCGCGGAACCCGCCGAGCCCACGGTTGCCGAGGACGAGGAGTGCTGCGTCCCGGCTGGCGTCGATGAGGACCTCGGCGGGGGACCCCTCGACGAGGTCGCTCGTGACCTCCACGTCGTCGTCGATGAGGTCCTCGGCGGCGTCGAGTGCGGACGACGCCGTCGCCCGGGCATCGCGTTCCGGGGACCAGTGGTCGAAGGGGGCTTCGTCCCGGTTGAGCGCCTTCGGCCACTGCCACGTGGTGATCACCCGGACCCGGTGGCCGAGCCGGCGTGCCGTGGTCACGGCGAACCGGAGCGCCTGCCCGGACTCGTGCGATCCGTCGACCCCGACGACGATGGTGGGGACACCGGTTGCCTCGGGGTGCTCCACCCCGCGGTGGATGAGGACCGGGCACGGCGCGTGCTGCATGCACGCGGTGCTGACGGAGCCGAGGAGGAGTCCGCGGAACCCGCCGCGCCCGCGACTGCCGACGACGAGGAGCGCGGCGCCGACCGCGGCGGAGAGCAGCACGTCGGCGGCGCTCCCCTCGGCTTCGCGGGTCATCACCTCCGCACGGTGCGGCCCGGTGTTCTCGAGCAGCTCCGTCGCCTGCTGCCGGATCTCCTCGGCGTCGTGGAGCGGTGACCACGAGCTCCCGACGGGGAGGCTGCTCCAGGTCACCGGCCATCGCCACGACGTGACGACGTCGACCTGCGCGTCGAGGCCGTCCGCCAGCGTGAGCGCTGCCAGGAGTGCAGCGGTGGACTCCTCCGAGCCGTCGAAGCCGACGACGATCTTCCCGAACCGATCCGTGTCCATCGTGACCAGTGGTCCTCTCTCTGTCGTGTGTGGTGTTCAGGACGTCGCGGCCGCGACCAGGGTCGCGGTGACCACGTGCTCGTCGCCGTCGCGGACGACCGTGACGCGGAGGTCGTCGCCGGCGTCACGGGTCGCCTCGAGGTGGGCGACCGTGTCCGGGTGGAGGGTGTCGACGCCGCCGATCGCGGTGACCACGTCGCCGGGACGGAGGCCGGCCGCTGCGGCGGGGCCGTCGTCGGCCACGGCGGTGAGCTGGAGCCCGACCGCGGTGGTGTCGTCGCGGTGCCGGACCACGACGGGGACCGTCCGGACGCCGAGCGTCGGGTGTGCGACGCGGCCGTCGGCACGGAGCGCCGCGGCGATCGGCCGTGCGACGGCGGCGGGGACGGCGAACCCGATCCCGACGCTGCCGCTGCTGACGCCGCTGGCGCTCGGCACGGTGGCGATCGCGGTGTTGATCCCGACGAGCCGTCCGCGGCAGTCGACGAGGGCGCCGCCGGAGTTGCCGGGGTTGATCGCGGCGTCGGTCTGCACGGCGCCGGTGAGGACGGTCGTGCCGCTGCCGTCCCCGGTCGGGACGGGCACGCTCCGGCCGAGCGCGCTGACGATGCCGGTCGTGACGGTGCCGGTCAGCCCGAGCGGTGCGCCGAGTGCGACGACGGGCTCGCCGACGACGAGGTCGTCGGAGTCGCCCCAGCCGAGCGGCGTGAGCGCGCGGTCGGTGTCGGCGCGGAGGACGGCGAGGTCGGTGCGCGGGTCGCGGCCGATGATCGTCGCCGACAGTTCCGTGCCGTCGTCGAGTTCGAGCGAGACGGTGTCGCCGTCGGCCGCCGCGATGACGTGGTCGTTCGTGAGGACGATGCCGGACGCGTCGATGACCTCGCCGCTGCCGGAGCCCTCGCCGGACGCCGACCCGACGCGGATCGTGACCATGCTCGGCAGCACGTGACGGGCGACCTGCGCGGCGTCGCACGTGCCGGTGCCAGCGGGGAGTGCGGCGGCCGTCGTCGCCCGGTCGCCCGCGTGGCCCCCGACGGCCCCGGCTGCCACGCCGATCCCGACGAGCGCGCAGACCACCCCGGTGAACACCAGGACCTGTCGGGTCGTCGGCCGGGTGGTCGACCCCGGTGCGCCGGTCATGCGGGCAGCGGGTCGCGCAGCAGCGGACAGGTCATGCAGTGCCCGCCGCCGCGCCCCCGGCCGAGTTCGGCACCCCGGATCGTCAGGACCTCGATGCCGGCGCCGCCCAGCAGGTCGTTGGTGAGGGTGTTCCGGTCGTAGGCGTACACGACGCCGGGCTCCACGGCGACGACGTTGTTGGCGCTGTCCCACTGCTGGCGTTCCGCGGCGTACTCGTCGCCGCCGGTGTCCACGACCCGGAGCCCGTCGACGCCGAGTGCCGCGGCGACGACGTCGAGGAACGGCGCGGTCTCGTCGGTGACGTGCACCCCGCCGTCCGGCCCCGGTCGCAGCGTGAACGGGTGGATGTGGTCGACGATGGCGCGGTAGACGGTGACCACGTCCCGGTCGGCGAAGGTGAGCACGGTGTCGAGGTGCATCGCCGCCCGGAGCTTCGGCATCCCCGCGACGATCACCCGCTCCGCCTCGCCGCGCGCGAAGAGCGCCGACGCGACCTGCGTGATCGCCTGCCGCGAGGTGCGCTCGCTCATCCCGATGAGGACGACACCGTTGCCGACCGGCAGGACGTCACCGCCCTCGATGGTCGCCAGGCCCCAGTCCTCGTCCGGGTCGCCCCAGACGTGCCGGTCGAGCGCCGGGGCGAACTCGGGGTGGAACGTGTACACGGCCTTCATGAGCAGGGTCTCGTCGTGGCGTGCCGGCCAGTACAGCGGGTTCAGCGTGAACACCCCGTTGATCCAACAGGTGGTGTCCCTGGTGTAGAGCATGTTCGGCAGGGGCGGCATGAGGTAGTCGGCGGCCGAGGCGTCCCCGTGCAGCCGGAGGTGGTCCGGGCGCCCCTCGGGGTCGAGGTCCTCGACGTTCAGGCCGCCGATCAGCACGTCCGCGAGCTCGCGGTCGGTGTACCCGCCGAGGTGCTCCAGCGTCGCGTCGACGAGGAGCGGGCCGACCTCGTTCGGCGTGATCTTCCGCTCGAGCAACCAGTCGCGGGCGCCGGGGACGGCGAGCGTCTCCGCGAGCACCTGGTGGAGTTCGAACACCTCGACGTCACGCGACCGCAGGCTCCTGACGAAGTCGCGGTGGTCGTCCTGCGCGTTCTCGACCCAGAGGACGTCGTCGAACAGGAGCGCGTCGTTGTTGCTCGGTGTGAGGCGCCGGTGCGCCAGTCCGGGTTCGCAGACCAGGACCCGGCGGAGCGTGCCGACCTCGGAGTAGGCGCCGAACCGTGGTCCGGACCCGGTCTCCTGGTCGTCGAGCGTGGTGGCTTCGCTGTCCATGGTGCCTCCTCCTGGAGCGTGGTGCATGCGGTGACTAGAGCGTGATGAAACCGGTGACGAGCCCGATGACGGCGACGACGGCGCCCGCGACCGCGACGACGCAGAGGACCACCTCCGGGCCGGTGAACACCCGGAGCGTGCGCTCCCGTCGGGCGATGACGTAGAGCACCGTCGCCGGGGCGTAGATCAGGAACGACAGCAGCAGGTACTGGGGGCCGGCCGCGATGACGAGGAACACCGTGTACACGACCGCGACGAAGGCCGCGACGAGTTGTCGACGTGACAGCCCACCGCTCGGCACGAGGGCCGGGTCGACGTCACGGTGCGCGCGCCGCGACCACCGCGGGATGCCGTACTGCACCGCGTACAGGGCAGTGAGGAAGTACGGGATCAGCGACAGGGAACTGCAGAGCTCGAGCATCGACGTGAGCGCGTCGTCGGAGAACATCGTGATGACGAGGAACACCTGGATGAGCCCGCTCGTGAAGGCCAGCGCCATCCAGGGCGTGCCGTGCCGGTTGACCTTGGTCAGGAACCGCGGGGCGTCCTCCTGTCGCGCCGCCTGGTACAGCACCTCGCTCGACATCAGCGTCCAGGCCAGGTACGCACCGAGCACCGAGACGACCAGCCCCACGTTGATGAGGACCGTGCCCCAGGTCCCGACGATCGCGCCGAACACGCCGGCCATCGAGGGCTGGCGCAGACCGCTCAGCTCGGCGGCGGGGAGCGCGGCGAACGACACGAGGGTGACGAGGGCGAAGACGGCGAGGACCCCGAGGAAGCCGCTGATGGTGGCGCGGCCGATGTCCTCGCGCCGGCGCGCGTACCGGGAGTAGACGGTCGCTCCCTCGACACCGAGGAACACGAAGACCGTGACGAGCATCGTCGACCGCACCTGCGAGAACAGCTCCCCGGCGCTCGGCTCCGCGCCGCCCCAGAGGTTCAGCCGGAACGTCTCCCAGTGCGTGCCGACGATCGCCCCGACGATGACGAACAGCAGGATCGGGACGAGCTTCGCGATGGTGACGACGGTGTTGAGGACCGCCGCGTTCTTCGTGCCGCGGAGGACGAACAGGTGGAACGCCCAGAGCATCGCCGAGGTGACGACGACGGAGAGGAGCGTGTCGCCCTCCCCGAAGGCGGGCAGCACCGAGCCGAGGGTCGAGCCGATGAGGACCCAGTAGGTGACGTTGCCGACGCAGGCGCTCGCCCAGTAGCCGAACGCGGAGAAGAAGCCGATGTAGTTGCCGAACCCCGCCTTGGCGTAGGCGAAGATGCCGGCGTCGAGGTCCGGCCGGTGCGTCGAGAGTGCCTGGAAGACGAAGACGAGCATCAGCATCCCGACGCCCGCCACGATCCACGCGATCACCGTCGCGACGACGCCGGCTCCGGACGCGAAGTTCCGGGGGAGCGAGAACACGCCGGCACCCACCATCGAACCGACGACCATCGCCGCCAACGCGAGGACGGAGAGCGACTTGTCGCCCTGCGTGCTCGGTGCCTCCTGCTCCTGGACCGTCATGGCAGGTCGACCTCCTCGGAGGCGCCCGACCAGGTCGCGACCACGACCAGCTGGACGACGCCGAAGACGACGAGCACGCAGCTGACGGCGGCGACGGCGAACACCGTGCCGAGTGCCGGCACGTTGATCAGGAGCACTCCGCCGAGGACGCTGAGGACCGCCGCCGTGATGGTCAGGCCGCGGTGGCCGCCGCCGGGGGCGTACAGGAGCGCGATGCCCTCCAACGCCCAGGCGAACCCGGTCACCAGCACGAGGACGCGGATCCCGACCGGCGGGTGCAGGATCGCGATGACCCCGCCGGCGACGACGAGCAGGCCGACGACCACGAGCGCGATCCGCCGCCATCCGGACGACCCGCCGACGGCGACCGCGCGCACGAGCATCGCTCCGCCGGACACCACCAGGTGGATGCCGAACACCCAGACGACCGCGACCACCGTCGCGTGCGGGAGGACCAGGGCGGTGACGCCGGCGAGGACCGCGACCACGCCGACGACGGCGAGCGCGATGCGCAGTCGCCGTTCCGCCGCGTCGTCCGGGACGACGACGGGCTCCTGCCCCGGCGCCCCTGCCCCTGCACCCGCGCCTGCACCACTCACGATCCCCACTGCCCTTCCGCGCGATGGTCGTCGTGATCCGTGCCGCGCCGATGACAGGACTACATCCGCTCGGGCCGGGCGGGTTCATCCGTTGCGGGTGAATCCGGTGACGCCGATCGGGGGCAGGGTCGCGGCCATGACAGAGCAACCGGTGCCGGCCGACTGGTCGGGTCAGCGTCCCCGCCCGGCGGCGCGGCGAGCACGGCAGGGCGCCGTGCTCGTGGTCCTCGGCGTGGTCGGGTTCATCGTGGCGGTCCTCGTCCTCACCCGGCCCCCCGCCGCGATCGACGCGGAGGTGCACCTCCTCGGCTCGTACATGGTGATGGCGGGACTCCTGCGCATCGGTCGGGCCGGTGCGGGCGACGGCATGGCGATGCCCCGGCGCGTCGTGCACGGCGTCCTCGGGACGTTCGTCCTGGTCGCGGGCGTGGCCGCGGTCGTGCACCCGCCGGGGGAGCTCAGCGCCTGGGTGGTCGTGATCGCGATCGCCTGGGTCCTCGAGGCCGGCGTGGTGCTCACCGGGTCGACCTTCTCGTCCGCGCGTTCCCTGTCCCTGGTCGCCGCGGTCCTGTGCGTCTGCATCGCCGTCGCGCTGCTCCTGTACCCGGTGATCGGGGTACGTGCGTCGACCGCGTCCAGCGCCGTCTTCCTCGTGCTGTTCTCCGCCGCCCAGCTCTTCGAGGGTGTCCTCACCTGGGTGCCGGCGCGCTACGAGACCCGCAGCGCACCGGGACGTCCTCGGTGAGCGTCAGGGACGAGCCGCCAGGAAGGCCGCCTGCCGCTCCCACTGCCGGAAGCCGCCGCCCTCGTGACCGTTGTACGGGTAGACCTCGATGTGCTTGTCGGTCGACGCGAGGGCGTTGTACGCCGCGAAGGTGGTCCGCGGCGGCACCACGTCGTCCATGAGCGCGACGGAGAACAGCGCCGGCGCCGTGATCCGGGCCGCGAAGTTCACGCCGTCGAGGTACGACGCCGTGGTCCACACCGTCTCGGCCGCGTCCCGGTGCACGGCGAGGTAGCGGACGAGTTCCTGGTACGGGTCGCTCGTCGCGACGAGTGCCCCGTGCTCCCAGTCGCAGAGGAACGCGACGTCCGGCATCACCGCGGTGACCGGCCCGACGTGCGCCTCCACGAGTGCCGCCGCCGCGATCGTGGTCCCGCCGCCCTGGCTCCCGCCGGTCAGCGCGATCCGCGCCGGGTCGACACCGGGCAGGGTCCGGACGGCGTCGACCAACCGCACCGCGTCGGTGTACACGCGCCGGTAGTAGTGGTCGGCCGGGTCCTCGATCCCGCGCGTCATCCACCCGCCGATGTGCGGGCCGGAGCCGTGCGGGTCCGGGGTCTCGCCGCCGCCCCAGCCGCTGCCCTGGCCGCGGGTGTCCATCACGACGTGCACGTACCCGGCGAGGGCCCAGGCGACGCGCTCGCCGGGGAGGGCCCGTCCGCCGTTGTACCCGAGGAACTCGACGACGGCCGGCAGCGGCTCGTCGCCCGCCCCGGCCGGCCTGGTCACCCAGGCGCGGACGGGGTCGGCGGCGAAGCCGGGGAAGACGAGGTCCTCCACGGTGAGCGCGGTCACCGGCGTCACCGCCGGCGTCAGGACCGGCACGGCACCGGCACGTTCCGCCGCCGCCCGAGCCGACGCGATCGTGTCCGCCCAGAACGCGTCGAAGTCGTCCGGACAGCGGACCTCCGGCCGGTGGGTGCGGAGCTCGTCGAGGGGCAGGTCGGTCAGCGGCATCGTGGGGTCCTCCTCAGCGGACGGCGGCGCGGTAGCGCTCGAGCACCTCGGGGTGCGGGTCGGCGGGGACCGTCGTCGTGGCGACCTCCCACGTCGGCAGTGACCCGGTCAGTGCCCATGCTGCCTGACGCGCCGCCCCGGCGGCGACGTACTCGCCGGGTTCCGGCAGGTGCACGTCGCGGCCGAACACCTGCGCGGCGATCGTGCGGACCGCCTCGTTCCGCGCGGCGCCGCCGATGAGCAGCAGCCGTTCGACTCGGACGCCGGACGCCTCGACGGCGGCGAGGCCGTCCGCGAGCGCGCAGAGCATGCCCTCGAACGCAGCCCGGGCCAGGTGCTCCCGGTCGGTCGTCGCCGGCGTCATGCCGAGCAGGGACGCGGTCGCGTCCGGTCGGTTCGGCGTGCGCTCGCCGACGAAGTACGGCACGAGCACGAGACCGTCGGCACCGGTCGGCGCCTCGAGCGCGAGGCGCCCGAGCTCGCCGTGGTCGACGCCGAGCAGGCCGCCGATCACCTCGAGCACGCGGGCCGCGTTGAGTGTCGTGACGATCGGGAGGCGCGACCCGGTTCCGTCGGCGAAGCCCGCCACGGTCCCGCTCGGGTCGGCGAGCCCGGTGTCGGTCACGCCGAAGACGGTCCCGCTGGTCCCGAGGGACACCGCGACGTCGCCTGCGGCGAGTCCGAGGCCGAGCGCGGCTCCGGCGTTGTCGCCGGTGCCGGCCCCGATGACGAGCCCGGCGCGGGCGACCGCGCCGCCGGGGAGTGTCACGTCCGCCGACAGCGTGCCCATCGCCTCGTCCGGTGCGACGACGCGGGGGACCACGACGGCGTCCTCGTCGCCCGTCGTCGCCGTGCGCATCCGTCGCCCGAACGCGAGCTCGAACAGCGCCGGGTCGTAGTCCCGGCGCGCCGGGTCCCAGTACGCCGTACCACTGGCGTCCGAGCCGTCGGTCGCGAGCGCGTCGAGGTCGGGTCCGAGCGGGCTCTCGCCCGCGGGGCCGAACCCGCGCAGCCGCCAGGACAGCCAGTCGTGGGGGAGTGCCACGGCCGCCACCCGGCGTGCGTTCTCCGGCTCGGCGTCGCGGAGCCACCGCAGCTTCGTCCCGGTGAACGACGCCACCGGGACCAGACCCGTCCGGGTGACCCATGCCTCCCGTCCGAGTTCCTCGACCATCTGCGCGGCCGCGTCCGCGCTGCGGACGTCGTTCCAGAGGAGCGCGTCGCGGACGACGCGTCCGTCGGCGTCGAGCACGACCATGCCGTGCTGCTGGCCGGCGATCGCGATGCCCGCCACGTCGTCGAGCCCACCGGCGTCCGCCACGGCGGCGCCGAGGGCGTCCCACCAGTGGCGGGGGTCGACCGAGGTGCCGTCCGGGTGGGACGCGCGCCCGTCGCGGACCACGGCTCCGGTGTCGGCGTCACGGATCGTGACCTTGCAGGACTGGGTCGACGAGTCGACCCCTGCCACCAGTGTCATCAGCTCTCCTCGGCGGTAGGCCGCCTCGGCGCGCGGAATGCGGCCGCTGGCGCGTCCGCTCTCAATTCCGCGCGCCCATGAGGTGCTCGACGGCCAGCTGCTGCAGCCGGACGAAGCCGAAGCCCTTGCCGCCGAAGTAGGCGTCGGCGTCGAAGTCCTCGAACGCGGAGCGGTCGGCCAGGAACGCGTCGTAGGACTCGCCGTCGTTCAGCGTCGGCGTGGACAGCTCGTCGACCTTGGCCGCGGAGAGGGCCGCCTGGACCTCGGGGTCGGCGCGGAACGCCTGCGCACGCTCCTTGAGGAGCAGGTACATGCGCATGTTCGCCGCGGCGGAGTCCCAGACACCGGAGATGTCCTCGGTGCGGGACGGCTTGTAGTCGAAGTGGCGGGGGCCGTCGTAGGCGACACCGCCCTGCGGGGAGCCGTGCTCGAGCAGGTCGACGAGGGAGAACGCGTTCTGCAGGTCGCCGTGGCCGAACACCAGGTCCTGGTCGTACTTGATGCCGCGCTGGCCGTTGAGGTCGATGTGGAAGAGCTTGCCGGAGTAGAGCGCCTGGGCGATGCCGGCCGTGAAGTTCAGCCCCGCCATCTGCTCGTGGCCGACCTCGGGGTTCACGCCGAACAGCTCCGGACGCTCGAGGGTGTCGATGAACGCGATCGCGTGCCCGAGGGTCGGCAGGAGGATGTCGCCGCGGGGCTCGTTCGGCTTCGGCTCGATGGCGAAGCGGATGTCGTAGCCCTTGTCGGTGACGTACTGCGCGAGCAGGTCGACGGACTCCTTGTAGCGGGAGAGGGCGGCCTGCACGTCCTTGGCGCTGTCGTACTCGGCGCCCTCGCGGCCACCCCACATCACGAAGGTCTTCGCGCCGAGCTCGGCGGCGAGGTCGACGTTGCGGAGCACCTTGCGGAGCGCGAAGCGGCGGACCTGCCGGTCGTTGGACGTGAAGCCGCCGTCCTTGAAGACCGGGGCGGAGAAGAGGTTCGTGGTGACCATCGGCACGATGATCCCGGTGGCCTCGAGCGCGCCCTTGAGGCGGTCGATCTGGGTCTGACGCTCGGCGTCGGTCGAGCCGAACGCGAAGAGGTCGTCGTCGTGGAAGGTCAGGCCGTAGGCACCGAGCTCGTCGAGCTTCTCGACCGCCTCGACCACGTCGAGCTGCGGGCGGGTGGGGCCGCCGAAGGGGTCGGAGCCGTTGTAGCCGATGGTCCAGAGACCGAAGGAGAACTTGTCTGCACGGGTGGGCGTCGTTGCCATGATGGTCACCGTTCGTCGTCGAAACAAAATGTTGCCGCGCCCAACATAAGCGTTAGGGTGGATCGTGGCAAGGACGTGATCGCAAGGGAGCGAGCGGATGGCACAGGAACGACTTCGGGTCGCGATGGTGGGACACGGCTTCATGGGAGCCGCCCACTCGCAGGCCTGGCGGACCACCCCGAGGTTCTTCGACCTCGCCGTGGAACCGGAGATGGCGGTGGTCGTCGGGCGTGACCCGGACCGCGCCGAAGCCGCCAGGGCGCGGTACGGCTGGCAGGCAGCGTCGACCGACTGGCGCGCGGTCGTCGCCGACCCGGACATCGACGTCGTGGACGTCGTGTCCCCGGGCTCCTCGCACGTCGAGATCGCGATCGCGGCGCTCGAGGCGGGCAAGCACGTCCTGTGCGAGAAGCCGCTCGCGAACACCGTGGCCGAGGCCGAGGCGATGACGGCCGCCGCCGCAGCCGCCCGGGCACGCGGCGTCCGCGCCATGGTCGGCTTCAGCTACCGCCGGGTGCCCGCGATCGCCTTCGCACGACAGCTCGTGCAAGCCGGCCGCATCGGCACCGTGCGGCAGGTCCGCGCGCTCTACCTGCAGGACTGGCTCGCCGACGCCGACGGACCGATGACGTGGCGGCTCGACAAGTCGCTCGCCGGCTCCGGATCGCTCGGGGACATCGGCGCCCACGCCATCGACCTCGTCGAACACGTCACCGGCGCGCAGCTCGCCAGCGTCTCCGGCACCCTCGAGACCTTCGTGACCGAGCGCCCCCTGCTCGCCGACGGCGTCGGACTCTCCGGCACCGCGTCGAGCGAGCGCGGACAGGTCACCGTCGACGACGCCGCGTTCTTCATCGGCCGGCTCGGCGGCGGTGCGGCCGACGGCGCGATCGGCACGTTCGAGGCGACGCGCTACGCCACCGGGCGGAAGAACGGCCTGACGCTCGAGATCAGCGGCTCCGAGGGCGCCATCCAGTTCGACCTCGAGTCGATGAACGAGCTCCGCCTCTACGAGTCCGCAGGCCCCGCGGGCGAGCAGGGCTTCCGGCGGATCCTCGTCACCGAACCCGAACACCCCTACATGGCCGCGTGGTGGCCGACCGGGCACCTCATCGGGTACGAGCACACCTTCAGCCACCAGGTGAAGGACTTCGTCGACGCGATCGTCGCCGGCACGGACCCCTCGCCCTCGTTCGAGGACGGTCTGCACGTGCAGCGCGTGCTCGACGCCGTCGAACGCAGCGCCGCCGACGGCAGCAGCTGGACGGCCATCCCGTGAACGACGACCAGAAGGGCACCATGCAGCAGCGCCAGGCACTCATCGTCCGAGGCGGGTGGGACGGACACCAACCCGTCGAGACCACCGACGCGTTCGTCCCCTTCCTGCGGGAGCACGGGTTCGACGTCCGCGTGGAGGACTCCACCGCCGTCTACGCCGACGAGGCGTTCATGCGCACCGTCGACCTGATCGTGCAGGTCGTCACGATGTCGACCATCGCCGACGACGAGTTCGCCGGCCTCCAGCGCGCCGTGCTCGCCGGCACCGGACTCGCCGGGTGGCACGGCGGCATCGCCGACTCGTTCCGCGCCAACGCCGACTACCTGCACATGATCGGCGGGCAGTTCGCGCACCACGCGGCCAAGCCCCCGGCCGAGCGCGCCGGCGACCAGGCCGACAACTACCTGCACTACACGGTGCACATGACGGACCTCGGCCGGACCCACCCGATCACCGACGGCATCGCCGACTTCGACCTCGTCACCGAGCAGTACTGGGTGCTGAGCGACGAGTACTGCGACGTGCTCGCCACCACGACGCAGGAAGCGCGCGACTTCGACGCGTGGAACCGCCCGGTGACCTCGCCGGCGATCTGGACGCGGCAGTGGGGCGCAGGACGGGTCTTCGTCTCCGCGCCCGGCCACCGGCTCGAGGTCGTCGAGTCCCAGCCGCTCCGCACCGTCATCGAACGGGGACTCCTGTGGGCAGCCCGATGAGCGACGGCGCGGCGCTCCGCGTCGGGATGGTCGGCGTCGGGAACATCAGCCGGCAGTACCTCCAGCACCTCCCCGCCCTGCCGGGGCTGCGGCTCACCGCCGTCGCCGACCTCGACACCGAGCGGGCGGCGACCGTCGCGGCGGAGCAGGGCGTCCTCGCCCTCGGCGTCGACGAACTCCTGGCGCACGAGGACGTCGACGTCGTCCTGAACCTCACGATCCCCGCCGCGCACGCTTCGGTCGCGCTCGCGGCGCTCGCCGCGGGCAAGCACGTCTACGGTGAGAAGCCCCTCGCGACCTCCACCGCCGAGGCCGCCCCGGTGCTCGAGCAGGCGCGCGCCGCCGGACTCCGGGTCGGCAGCGCGCCCGACACCGTCCTCGGCACCGGGATCCAGACCGCCAGGGCCGCACTGGACGACGGCGCGATCGGTGACCCGGTCGGCGCGGCCGTCGCGTGGAGCGCACCCGGGCACGAGCTGTGGCACCCGGCACCCGCGTTCTACTACCAGCCGGGCGGCGGTCCGCTGCTCGACATGGGGCCGTACTACCTGACCAGCCTCGTCGCGTTCTTCGGCCCGGTCGTCCGGGTCAGCGGGAGCGCCACCCGGTCCGCCCGTGCACGCACGGTCGGATCCGGTCCGGACGCCGGTGCCGCGATCCCGGTGGACGTCGACACGCACGTCGTCGCGATCCTCGAGCACGAGGGCGGGGTCGTCTCCACCGTGACCGTCTCTTTCGAGGTCTGGGCCACGCGCTCCCCGCTGTTCGAGGTGTACGGCACGGCCGGCACCCTCGCCGTCCCGGACCCGAACGCGTTCTCCGAGACCGCGTCGATCGCCACCGCCGACGACCGCACGTGGCGGGAACTCCCCGTCCGCGCGGGCTACGCCGACGCCGGGCGCGGGTACGGCCTCGCCGACATGGCGCACGCCATCGCCACCGACCGTCCACACCGGGCGTCCGGGGACCTGGCGTACCACGTGCTCGAGGTGATGGAAGCGGTCGCGACCGCCGCACGGGAACACACCGTGGTGCCCGTGACGTCCCGGCCGGAGCGCGCCGCCACGGTCCCGCTCGACGCGCGACCGGACACCTGGTGACGACGGTCCGACCCGGCCACGGCCCGGGAACCGGCCCGAGACGGAAGGAAGCAGCATGACGGACGAACCACGAGCCTCCCGGCCGGTCACCCTGTTCACCGGCCAGTGGGCGGACCTGCCGTTCGAGGAGGTCGCCCGGCTCGCCGGCGGCTGGGGGTACGACGGACTGGAGATCGCCTGCTGGGGCGACCACCTCGACGTCCGGCGTGCCGCGACCGACCCGGAGTACGTCGCGGACCGCCGCCGGATCCTCGACGACAACGGGCTCGGCGTCTGGACGATCGCGAACCACCTGGTCGGCCAGGCCGTGTGCGACGACCCGATCGACGCCAGGCACCAGGACATCGTGCCGCCGCACGTGTGGGGCGACGGCGACCCCGAGGGCGTCCGGCAGCGCGCCGCCGAGGAACTGCAGTGGACCGCCCGCGCCGCCGCTGCGCTCGGTGTCGACACCGTCACGGGGTTCTCCGGGTCCTCGATCTGGAAGACGGTCGCCGGGTTCCCGCCCGTGCCGCCCGGGATGATCGACGCCGGGTACCAGGACTTCCACGACCGCTGGTCGCCGGTCCTCGACGTCTTCGAGGAGGTCGGGGTGCGGTTCGCGCTCGAGGTCCACCCGTCCGAGATCGCCTACGACTACTGGACCGCGAAGCGCACGCTCGAGGTCTTCGCGGACCGCCCGGCGTTCGGGTTCAACTTCGACCCGTCGCACTTCGTGTGGCAGGACCTCGACCCCGCCGCCTTCCTGCTCGACTTCGCCGACCGGGTGTACCACGTGCACTGCAAGGAGTCGGTGAAGCAGCTCGACGGCCGCAACGGACGGCTCGCGTCGCACCTGCCGTGGGGCGACCCGCGGCGGGGCTGGGACTTCGTCACCGCCGGCCACGGGGACGTGCCGTGGGAGCGGGTGTTCCGCGTGCTGAACCACATCGGCTACACCGGGCCGACGAGCGTCGAGTGGGAGGACGCCGGCATGGACCGGCTCGTCGGCGGCCCGGAGGCACTGGCGTTCATCCGGCGCCTCGGCACGATCGCCCCGCCCGACGCCGCCTTCGACGCGGCGTACTCGCAGTCGCGGTGAGCGCCGCGCCGATGCCACCCGACGTGCCCCGCGAGCCCGTGCCCGGCGACCCCGTCGCCCGCGAGCCCGTGCCCCGCGACCCCGTGGCCCGCGAGTCTGCGCCCGGCGCCGACCGGCCGCGGCGGAACACCGCCCGCGTGCTCCGGATCGTGCACGAGGACGGACCGCTGACGCGCGCCGACCTGACCCGCCGCACCGGGCTGAACCGCTCGACGACGCTGGCGCTCGTCGGGGAGCTCGTCGACCTCGGGCTCGTCCGCGAGTCCGAGGGAGCCGCACCCGGCGTCGGCCGTCCGAGCCCCGTCGTCCGGGCGTCCCCCGACGTCGTCGCCGTCGCCGTGACCGTGGAGATCGACGCCGTCACGGTCGCCCTCGTCGGTCTCGACGGCAGCATCCGGCACCGCGTCACCGAGCACACCGACCACCGGCCGGGCGCCGCGGACGCCGTGCGCATCGTCGCCGGGCTCCTCGACGGCCTGCAGGACGTGATGCGGTCGTTCCGCACGGTCGGCATCGGCGTCTCGATCCCCGGCACCGTCCGTGTCGAGGACGGCCTCGTCCGGTACGCCCCGCACCTCGGCTGGCGCGACGAGCCGTTCGCCGGACCCCTCGCCGTCGCGACCGGACGGCCGGTGCGGGTCGCGAACGACGCGAACCTCGGTGCCCGGGCGGAGCACCTCTACGGCAGCGGGCGCGGGGTCCGCGACCTCGTCTACCTCAACGGCGGCGCGAGCGGCATCGGCGGCGGCGTGATCAGCGCGGACCGGCCGCTGAGCGGCGCGGACGGCTACGCGGGCGAGCTCGGGCACACCTTCGTGGCGGACAACGGGATCCGGTGCCACTGCGGTGCGTTCGGGTGTCTCGAGACCGAGGCCTCCCGAGCCGCCCTCGTCGCCGTGACCGGGGTCGACGCGGACGACCTGCCGGCCCTCGCCGCCGCGCTGGACGCCGGGGGTCCCGAGGTCGAGCGGGTCGTGGACCGCCAGGTCGCGGCGCTCGCGACCGGGCTCCGGAACGCGATCCACACCGTCAACCCGGAGGTCGTCGTCCTCGGCGGGTTCCTCGGCGTGCTCCTCGGGCACGTCGGTGACCGGATCGTCACCGCGGTCCGGGCGCAGTCGATGGCGGCGATGGCCGACCGGGTCCGGATCGTGCCCACCGCACTCGGCGCCGACGTGCTCCTCCGTGGCGCAGCCGAGCTCGGGTTCCGCGACCTGCTCGACGACCCGACCCTCGCCCCGGCCCCCACTCCCACTCCTGATCCCACCTCCACCTCGCAGGAAGCGACCACCCCATGACCACCAGCACCCAGCGCTCCGACACCCAGCGCGGCAGCACCCAGCGCGTCAGCGTCCTGCAGGGCCAGGACGACCTCACCGTGGAGGACCGTCCCGTCCCCGCGGTCGACCCGGGCGACGTCCTCGTCCAGGTCGCCGCGGTCGGCGTCTGCGGCTCCGACGTGCACTACTTCCGGCACGGCCGGATCGGCGACTTCGTCGTCGAGGAGCCCCTCGTCCTCGGCCACGAGCTCTCCGGCACGATCGTCGCCGTCGGCGACGGCGTCGACGCGGGCCGCGTGGGGGAGCGCGTCGCGGTCGAACCGCAGCGCCCCTGTCACCGGTGCGCGCAGTGCCTCGCGGGCCGGTACAACCTCTGCCCGCACATGCGCTTCTACGCGACGCCGCCGGTGGACGGGGCCTTCGCCGAGTACGTCACGATCGAGGCCGAGTTCGCGCACACGCTGCCGGACACCGTCTCGTTCGAGGCCGGCGCGCTCCTCGAACCCCTCTCCGTGGGCATCGCGGCCGTCCGGAAGGCCGGGATCGTCCCCGGCTCCTCGGTCCTCATCGCGGGCGCCGGTCCGATCGGCATCATCTGCGCGCAGGCGGCCAGGGCCTTCGGCGCGTCCCGCATCGTGATCAGCGACCTCGTCGCCGAGCGTCGGGAGCGCGCACTGTCCTACGGCGCGACCGAGGTCGTCGACCCGACCGTGGTGTCCGTCGCGTCCGACATCGCCCCCGTCGACGCGTTCATCGACGCGAGCGGAGCACCCCGCGCGGTCTCCGACGGGATCAAGGCCGTCGGGCCCGCCGGAGCCGCGGTCCTCGTCGGGCTCGGCAACTCCGAGATGACGCTGCCCGTCGAGCACATCCAGAACCTCGAGGTCACGGTCACCGGGATCTTCCGGTACACGAACACGTGGCCGGTCGCCATCGAGCTCGTCGCGTCCGGGCAGGTCGACCTCGACTCGCTGGTCACCGGCCGCTTCGGGCTCGACGACGTCCGCGAGGCCCTCGAGAGCGACACCGATCCGGCGTCCCTGAAGTCCGTCGTCTACCCGGCCGGCGTCCCCGCCGCGTAGCGCGCGTCGCGCGCGGTGCGTGCACACTGCGGACGGGAGGCTCGGCTCGCCACCGGCACCGAGCCTCCCGGCCGGCACGTGACCCGGAACGGGGCCACCGGTGCGTCACCCGGACGCGCTACGGTTCGCGCATGACCGTCGCTCCACCGCCGCAGCGCACCGACCGGCGCGCCCTCGTGTCCTGGGCCCTCTGGGACTGGGGCTCGGCCGCGTTCAACGCCGTCGTGACGACGTTCGTGTTCAGCACCTACCTGGCGAGCCGCGCGTTCGTGGACCCGGCTCTGGTCGCGGCGGAGGACTCGTCCCGGGCAGCCCGCCAGGCCGTCGAACGGGAGCTCGCCCACAACGCGGCCGTCGTCTCGGCCGCACTGACGATCGCCGGCATCGTGGTCGCGCTCGTCGCCCCGGCGGTCGGACGCCTGGCGGACTCGTCCGGACACCGCCGACGTTCGGTGCTCATCGCGACGATCGGCATCGCGCTGTCCATCGGGGCGATGGTGTTCGTCGCGCCGAGCCAGCCGTTCCTGGTGCTCGGAGCAGCCCTCATCGGCATCGGCACGGTCGCGTACGAGATCGCCTGCGTCGGCTACAACGCGATGCTCGGGCAGGTCGCCTCCGGCCCCCGGACCGGGCGGGTCTCGGCCATCGGCTGGGCGGCCGGGTACTTCGGCGGCATCGTGCTGCTCGTGGTCCTGCTCGTGCTCTGCATCCAGGACTTCGGCGGGTCGGGCACCGCCGGGCTCCTGGACCTGCCCGCGACCGTCGCGACGGGGCAGTGGGACGTCCGCGTCGCGATCGGGATCGCCGCGATCTGGCTCACCGTGAGTTCGATCCCGCTCTTCCTCGTCATCCCCGAGGCCCCCGCCGACCGCACCCGCACCGGCACCCTGTTCTCCGCGTACCGCGACCTCGGCCGGGACATCGCGCGGCTCTGGCGGGAACGGCGGAACGTCCTCGCGTTCCTCATCGCGAGCGCCGTCTTCCGGGACGGCGTCGGCGCGGTGTTCACCTTCGGCGGGATCATCGCCGCGCAGGTCTTCGGGTTCAGCGCGTCCGGGGTGATCGAGTTCGCCATCGTCGCGAACGTCGTGGCCGGGGTCGCGACGGCCCTCTCCGGCCGGCTGGACGACCGCTTCGGCTCCCGCGCCCTGATCACCGTGTCGCTCGTCGGACTGGTCGTCTGCGGCACCGCCGTGCTCTTCGTCGGGAGCGCACCCGTCGGCTTCTGGGTCCTCGGACTCGCGCTGTGCGTGTTCGTCGGGCCGGTGCAGGCGTCCTCGCGGGCGTACCTGACGCGGCTCGCGACCCCCGGGAAAGAGGGGGAGCTCTTCGGGCTGTACGCCACCACGGGGCGGGCGGCGGCGTTCATCGCGCCGGCGATGTTCGGGATCGCGGTGACGATCGGCGGGTCGACGCGCTTCGGGATCATCGGCATCGTGGTGGTGCTGCTCGCGGGCCTGGTGCTGATGGCGTTCGTGCGGGACGAGGGGCGCGTGCGCTGATCCGACGCGGCACGACGATCCCGCTGTCGTACGACGTCGTCGTTGTCGCCGCTTGCGGCCGCCGCTGTTCCGGGCCGACCCGGTACGACAACCTCGCTGTCGTACGACGTCGTCGTTGTCGCCTCTTGCAGGCACATCGACCCACCCGCGGCCGGGAGGCTCGGCACCGACCCGTCCACAGGCTGCGGATCCGCGCATGGTTCTGCACAGGGCCGTGGCCGGCTCGTGCTCGGAGGCCCGGGTGCGCCAGGATGGGGACATGACCGACCAGCGGATCGCCGTCGTCGTCCTCGCCGCCGGGCAGGGCACGCGCATGAAGTCGTCCACCCCGAAGGTGCTACACCGGCTCGCCGGCCTGCCCCTCATCGCCCACGTGCTGCGCACCGCCGAGTCGCTCGAGCCCGCGCACATCGCCGTGGTCGTGCGGCACGAGCGTGAACTGGTCGCGGCAGAGGTCACGGAGCGCATGCCCGACGCCATCGTCGTGGACCAGGACGACGTCCCCGGCACCGGGCGCGCGGTCGAAGTCGCGGTGGCAGCGCTGCCCGCCGACTTCGACGGCGCGGTCGTGGTGCTCTCGGGCGACGTGCCGCTCGTCGAAGCCGAGTCGCTCCGTCGCCTCGTCGACGTGCACCACGCCGGCGCGAACGCCGCCACCTTCGTCAGCGCGATCGCTCCGGACCCGACCGGCCTCGGGCGCATCCTGCGCGACGAGCACGGCGGGTTCGCCGGGGTCGTCGAGCACAAGGACGCCACCGACGAACAGCGCGCGATCACGGAGACGAACGCCGGGATCTACGCCTTCGACCTCGCACACCTCCGCACGGTGCTTCCGTCGCTCACCACGGCGAACGTGCAGGGCGAGAAGTACATCACCGATGCACCGGCCCTCATCGCGTCGCGCGGGGGGCGCGTCGACGTCGTCACCTTCGACGACCCCTGGCTCCTCGCCGGCATCAACGACCGCGCGCAGCTCGCGGACGCCGCCCGCGTGCTGAACGACCGCATCGTCCGCCGTCACCAGCTCGCCGGCGTCACCGTGCAGGACCCGACGTCGACCTGGATCGACCTCGACGTCTCGATCGAACCCGACGCCGAGATCCTGCCCGACACGCAGCTCATCGGCGCGACGGCGATCGCGTCGGGGGCGGTCGTCGGACCCGGCACGACCCTCCGCGACACCGAGGTGGGCGTGGGTGCCACCGTGAACCGCACCGACGCCACCCTCGCGGTCATCGGCGACGGCGCTTCCGTCGGACCGTTCGCGTACCTCCGCCCGGGCACGATCCTCGGCGACGGCGGCAAGATCGGCACCTTCGTCGAGACCAAGAACGCGAAGATCGGCCGGGGCAGCAAGGTGCCGCACCTGTCCTACATCGGTGACGCCGAGGTGGGAGAGGACTCGAACATCGGGGCCAACACCATCACTGCGAACTACGACGGCGTCGACAAGCACCGGACCGAGGTCGGGTCGAACGTCCGCACCGGTTCGCACAACGTCTTCGTCGCCCCGGTTAGGATTGGCGACGGGGCGTACACCGGCGCAGGCACCACCGTCCGCAAGGACGTGCCGGCCGGGTCGCTCGCGATCAGCTACGCCCCACAGCGCAACACCGACGACTGGGTCGAAGAACACCGACCCGGCACGCCGGCGGCCGAGGCAGCTCGGCGTGCGCGAGGCGAATGACACCTTCTCGACGGCGATCCGCCGCCACAAGAGGGCCCGGCGACGGGTCCTGGACACACGGCCCCTCGGGGTCAGGGAGTGAGTACGGCACTTGTCCGGAATCAAAACGACCGGCCAGAAACGACTCGTCCTCGTCTCGGGGCGGGCACATCCGGCTCTCTCCGCGGAGATCGCAGAGGAACTCGGCGTCGACCTGGTCCCCACCGATGCCCGGACCTTCGCGAACGGCGAGCTCTACGTCCGCTTCGACGAGTCGGTCCGCGGCTGTGACGCCTTCGTCATCCAGTCGCACACCGCACCGATCAACGAGTGGCTCATGGAGCAGCTCATCATCGTCGATGCCCTGAAGCGTGCCTCGGCGAAGCGCATCACCGTCGTCGCGCCGTTCTACCCCTACGCCCGGCAGGACAAGAAGGGCCGCGGTCGTGAGCCGATCTCGGCGCGACTCGTCGCCGACCTGTTCAAGGCCGCCGGCGCGCACCGGATCATGAGCGTCGACCTGCACGCCGCGCAGATCCAGGGCTTCTTCGACGGCCCGGTCGACCACCTCTTCGCGATGCCGGTGCTCCTCGAGCGCTTCAAGCAGATCCTCGACCCGTCGACGCTCACCGTCGTCTCGCCGGACATGGGGCGCGTCCGCGTCGCTGACATCTGGTCCGAGAAGCTCGGTGCGCCGCTCGCGATCATCCACAAGCGCCGCGACCCGCTCGTCCCGAACCAGGTCAGCGTGCACGAGATCGTCGGTGACGTCTCCGGCCGCTGGTGCCTGCTCGTCGACGACCTCATCGACACCGGCCGCACCATCGCCAAGGCAGCAGAGGCCCTCAAGGCCGCCGGCGCGATCGGTGTCGTCGTCGCCGCGACCCACGCCGTGTTCTCCGACCCCGCCACCGAGCTCCTGCAGAGTGAGTTCATCGACCGAGTCGTCGTCACGGACACGCTCCCGGTGCCGGTGGAGAAGCGCTGGGACCGCCTCGAGATCCTGCCGATCGCGCCGCTCCTCGCCCGCGCCATCCACGAGGTCTTCGACGACGGCTCGGTCACCTCGATGTTCGACGGCGCCGCCTGACGGCTCCCGTGCCACACCCTGCGCGTGACGCCCTCGCCGCCCGACTCCGGGCGGCGGGGAGCGTCTTCGCCGAGGACGAAGCCGATCTCCTCCTGGCCGCCGGCGACGGCGACCCCGCCCGGCTGCGCACCCTGGTCCAGCGTCGACTCGCGGGGGAACCGCTCGAGTACGTCCTGGGCTGGGCCGCGTTCGACGGGCACCGCATCCGTGTGACGTCGGGCGTCTTCGTCCCGCGTGCCCGGACCGCGGTCGTCGTCGAACAGGCCGCTCGGCTCCTGCACCGCTACGACCGGGTGGTCGACCTGTGCTGCGGTGCGGGTGCCATCGCCGTCGCGCTCCTCGAGCGCGTCGGAGCGCTCGACCTCGTCGCGTCCGACATCGACCCGGATGCCGTCGACATCGCCGCGGAGAACATCGGCGACCGCGGGATCGTGGTGCGCGGCGACCTCTTCGCGCCGCTGCCGGACCGGTTCCGCGGGGCCGTCGACGTCATCGCGGTGAACGCCCCGTACGTGCCGACGGACGCCATCGCCACGATGCCGGTCGAAGCACGCGACCACGAGCACCGTGTCGCGCTCGACGGTGGCGGGGATGGCCTCGAACTGCACCGCCGGATCGCCCTCGGCGCGGGAGAGTGGCTGCGTGCAGGCGGTTCGGTCGTCATCGAGGTGTCCGAGGCGCAGGCACCGGTGTCCGCTGCGGCCTTCACCGCTGCCGGCTTCACCGCGCGCATCGAGCACGACGACGACGTCGACGGCACCTGCGTCGTGGCCACCCTCCCGGCCTGAGCCGCGCTGCGCCCGCGCGCCCGCGCCGCGCGTCAGCGCGCGGTGAGCGTGACGGTGTCCCAGCCGGTGGCACCGTTCGGCGCCGGCGGTCGCTGGACGCTCGTCTGCACCTCACCGTCGGTGCTCACCGCGCGCACCTGCACCTCGTGCGAGCCCTTCGTGGCGGTCCACCGGTAGACCCACTGCCGCCAGGTGTCGGCGGAGACCGAGTCGGCGAGTTCGGCGTCCTGCCAGTCCTCGGCTCCGACCTTGACCTGCACGGCCTTCACGCCGGTGTGCGGTTGCCAGGCGACGCCGGCGATCGGGACGCGGTCGCCCACCTGCACGGTCGCACCGTTTGCCGGGGTGTCGATGCGGGACTCCAGCTTCACCGGCCCGCGCTCCGACCACCCGCGCGGCGTCCAGTAGCCCTGCGCGTCGGCGAACCGGGTCACCTCCATCTCGGTGACCCACTTCGTCGCCGAGACGTACCCGAAGAGCCCGGGCACGACCATCCGCACCGGGAAGCCGTGCTCCGCCGGCAGCGGGTCGCCGTTCATGCCGACGGCGAGGAGCGCCGCCGTCCCGTCGTCCTGCAGCACGTCGAGGGGGGTACCGGCGGTGAATCCGTCGATGCTCCGGGAGAGCACCATGTCGGCGTCGCCGGTCGGAGAGGCCTTCGCGAGCAGGTGGCGGATCGGGTAGCCGAGCCACAGTGCGTTGCCGATGAGGTCCCCGCCGACCTCGTTCGACACGCAACTCAGCGTCGCCATGTGCTCTTCGAGGGGAAGTGCCAGCAGGTCGTCCCAGGTCAGTTCGATCTCGTGCTCGACGGCGCCGTGGATGCGGAGGCTCCAGTCGGCCGGGTCGATCGAGGGGACGCGGAGCGCAGTGTCGATCCGGTAGAAGTCGGCGTTCGGCGTGACGTAGGGGGTGATCCCGGTGACGTCGAGGGAGGCTCCGGCCGGTACCGCCGGGGACGCCGTCTTCGGCGCGGGGAGGTGTACCGCTCGTCGGATGGCCGCTGCGCGCTGCATCGCGGCCGAGCCGAGTCGTGCTCCGGTACCGACGAGGAGCGCGAGCGCACCGGCGGTGACCGACCACACGATGAACGCCCGGCGTTCCGGCATGGCGGACGCGGCGCGGGTCGGGGTCGCGGCGACGAGTTCCCACCGGCGGAGTCGGGCCATGACGAGCCGCAGCACCACGACCGCTGCGGCGACGCCGATGATGCTCGGAGCGCCGTCGAACTGGCCGGCACCCGATCGTGTGGTCACCGCGAGGAGTGACAGGGCACCACCGGCGGCGAAGACCAGGGCACCGAAGGGTGGCCGGGCGCGCTCGAGGATCCCGGCGCCGGCGGAGATCGCGGTCATCAGGACGGCCATCAGCACGAAGAGCGCGACCTTGTCGCCGGTGCCGAAGAGCGCGACCATGGTGTTCTTCGCGCCGGCCGGGGCGAGGTCGATGACGGCTGAACCGACGGCGACGAGCGGACTGCCGGCACCGCCGAGGACGAGCGCTCCGAGTTCGGCGGCCCCGAGGAACGCGAGCATCGCCACGACACCGGTGACCGCAGCCAGCAGGCGTGGCCGGAGCGACGTTCCGCTGGTGGGCACGTCCTGATCGTAGGTCCGTCGTCCTGTGAACGGTTGGTGCCGTGCGTTCACCCCTCCTCGGTGTCGCCGTGCAGTGCGGCGTGCGAGGATCAGGGTGTGCTGAGCCGACCCGACCGTGTCCCACGGGACGGACGCGCCCGGCACACGTCGTCACCGGCTCGGCGCCTCGCGATCGTGCGCTGGGTCATCGTCGGGGTCTGGGCTGCGCTCCTCGTCGCGCGGATCGTCGTCGTCGCACGGACCCCCGAAGCGGACCTCACGGCGTTCGGCATCGCCGAGGTGATCGTCATCGCGCTCGGGGTGAGCGTGATCCTGGCCGGGGTGCTCCGCATGCAGGGCCTCCGCCGCCGGCGCGAGGACGAGTCGCTCGCGCTGGCCATCCGGCGGATCGACCCCACGGTGTGGCTGGTCCCGGCCGCACCGACGAACGAGCTCCGGACCATGGTCGAGGAAGCGCGGTCCGAGGTCACGCTCGGACACCGCATCACCTGGGCGTTCGGGGCGACCGAGGCGTCCCTGTGGGAACTCGACGAACGGCGGGCGACCCGGCTGCTCGTGATCCGGTGGAGCCGGGTGATGCACGTCGGGCTCGAGGACGTGCCGACACCGTCTGACCGGAACGCCTGCGCGATCGCCATGCACTACGTGCGGGCCGACGACTCGATCGCCGTCGCGACCTTCTACGTCCGGACGGCGCCGGGCTCACGCCGGTTGCTCGGTCGCGGACCGAAGCTCGAACGGCTCCTCGCCGAGCTCGCGCGGGAGCGCATCGTCGCCTGACGGCCTGACGGCCTGACGGCCTGACGGCCTGACGGCCTGACGGCCGGACCGCCTGACGGCCTGACGGCCGACGGCCGCCCGCCTGCGCCCGCCGCCGCCTGCCCGCCGCCGCACCCCGCCAGCACGCAGAACGGGCCCCGCCGCATGGCGAGACCCGTTCCGTGCGGCAGCGAATCAGTGCGTCGACGGCTCCTGCTCGACCTCGCGACGGTCGTCCTCGGACCACAGCGTGTGGAACGTGCCGTCCTTGTCGATCCGCTGGTACGTGTGCGCACCGAAGAAGTCGCGCTGCCCCTGGATCAGCGACGCGGGCAGCCGTTCGGACGCGAGCGAGTCGAAGTACGACAGCGCGGACGAGAACCCGGGCGCGGGGATCCCCGACGCCGCGGCGATGCCGACGATGCGACGCCAGGCGGCTTCGCCCTCGGCCACCGCGTTCGCGAAGTACGGGTCGACCAGCAACGACTCGAGCGACGGGTTCTTGTCGTAGGCCTCGACGATGCGGTTGAGGAACTGTGCACGGATGATGCAGCCACCGCGCCAGATCTTCGCGACGTTGCCGAGGTTGATGCCCCAGCCGTACTCCTTCGCCCCCGCGATGATCAGGTCGAAGCCCTGCGCGTACGCGACGACCTTCGACGCGTAGAGCGCCGCGCGGACGTCGTCGGCGAAGGTGTCCGGTACCTCGGCGATGGACGGACGGTTCGTGATCGACTTCTGGACCGCTGCACGCTGCGACGGCTTCGACGACACCGCGCGGGCGAACACCGCTTCGCCGATGCCGGACACCGGGATGCCGAGCCCGACCGCGTTCTGCACGGTCCACACGCCGGTGCCCTTCGACCCCGCTTCGTCGCGGATGACGTCGACGAGCGGCTTGCCCGAGTCGGCGTCCCGCTGCTTGAGGACCTCCACCGTGATCTCGATCAGGTAGGACTCCAGGTCGCCGCCGTTCCACTCCTGGAACACCGCGACGAGGTCTTCGACCGAGAGGCCCCCGACGCGACGGAGCAGGTCGTAGGACTCGGCGATGAGCTGCATGTCGGCGTACTCGATGCCGTTGTGCACCATCTTCACGAAGTGCCCGGCGCCGTCGGTACCGATGTGGGTCACACAGGGCTCGCCCTCGGCGACCGCGGCGATCGACTTGAGGATCGGGCCGAGGGTCTCCCAGGCTTCCTTCGAGCCGCCCGGCATGATCGACGGGCCCTTCAGTGCGCCCTCTTCACCACCGGAGATGCCGGTGCCGACGAAGTTCAGGCCCTTCTCGCGCAGGTCGTGCTCGCGCCGGATGGTGTCGTGGAAGTTCGCGTTGCCGCCATCGACGATGATGTCGCCTTCTTCGAACTTCTCCGCCAGCTGCGAGATCACCGCGTCGGTGCCCTTGCCGGCCTGCACCATGATGATCGCGGTCCGCGGCTTGGACAGGGACGCGACGAAGCCGTCGATGTCCTCCGACGCGATGAAGCCGGCGTCGCCGTGCTCCTTGAGGAGTTCTTCGGTCCGTGCGTATGTGCGGTTGTAGACCGCGACGGTGTTGCCCTCACGCGACGCGAGGTTGCGTGCGAGGTTCGACCCCATGACGGCGAGACCGATCACGCCGATGTTCGCCTGTTCGTTGCTGTCAGCCACGTCCACTCCTTTGTCCTGACGTTTGCGCCCAACCTACGGTCCCCGGGCTGTGACCGCATCGGTGTTACGGCAACCTGTGGAGACTGTTCACCGAGTTCCATACGGTGGAGGGATGAGCGACCGATCCGTCCGACCGCCCGTGCTCGTGATGGGCGTCTCCGGCTCCGGCAAGTCGACCGTCGGCGAAGCGCTCGCCGCCGCCCTGCAGGACCGGGGCGAGACGTGCGAGTTCGTGGACGCCGACGGGCTGCACCCCACTGCCAACAAGGAGAAGATGCGGCAGGGGATCCCGCTGACCGACGAGGACCGCTGGCCCTGGCTCGATGCCTGCGCAGCGCGGATCGTCGAGGTCGAGGCGAGCGGCAAGCGCTGCGTGATGGCGAACTCGGCGCTGAAGCGGACGTACCGGGACCGGCTCCGTGACAGCGCGCCGGACCTCTTCATCGCTTATCTGGACGGCTCGGAGGAGCTCATCCACGAGCGCCAGTCGCACCGGCACCACGAGTACATGCCGAACTCGCTGCTCGACTCGCAGTTCGCCACGCTCGAGCGCCCCGAGGCCGACGAGGCCGCCGCGTCGATCCCGATCCACGGTTCCGTGGACGAGACCGTCGCGGCGATCCTCGACGTCCTGCCCTGACTGCTACTTCCGGCTGAGCTCGGACAGGCGCGACCGGTACTCCTCGGCGCTGATCTCGCCGCGGGCGAACCGGTCGGCGAGCACCGACCGGGCGTCGGCGAGCGCGCGCCAGCTGCCGCGGCGGAAGACGCCGAAGACCAGGAACACCACCAGGAACACGAAGAAGAAGAACGCGGGGAAGACGAAGAACGGGAACCCGCCGCCGTGCATGTACGGCGCGGCGACGGCGAGTGTGGTGAGCATGAGGGCCTCCTGGGGCGGTTCGGGTGTCGCAGTTGCGACCCTCCAAGGCTCCGGTCTGGAGGCTCGTCACGCGTCCGCCACCCGACCCCACTTCCGCCTGCTCCCGCGGTCGTAGTGCACGTGGTTCTCCACAGCCGACTACGCCCGGGGGAGTAGTCCACAGGTCCGGCTGGCGCCGGATGCCCCCGATCCGTGCCGACCCTAGGCTCGACGCATGACCACCGGCCCCGCACTGTCCGACCGCCTCTGGGCCGGTCGACGACGCTTCGCGCGGGTCGGTCGTGTCCTCCCGGTCGCCCTGGTGCAGATCGTCGGCACCCTCGTGGCATCGCGGTTCTCCGGCGGGTTCGCGGACGGCACCGGGCCCCCGTGGGCACGGCATGTCGATGCCGGGGTCGGCGCGGTGGCGCTCGGTCCGCTGGCGGTGGCGCTCCTCGTCGCCGGCGTCGTCGTCCTGCCGTTCCGGTGGCGGTGGCCCGTCGCGGTGCTGGCGGTGACGCTCGGCACGACGATCGGCTTCGCGCTGGTCGTCAGCCCCCGCGGTCCCTTCGTCGCGGCGCTCACGATGGCACTCGCGAACGCGTGGTTCCGCGGGCACCGCATCCCGGTCTACGTCGCCGCGGGCATAGCCCAGGTGCTCCTGCCGACGGCGGACACCCTGATGGGTCGGGCGCCGTTCCCGACGGTGACCACGATGACGCTGAGCCTGGCGTGGCTCACGGCGACGATCGCGATCACCGAACTGGTCCGTGTCCGGGTCGCCCGTGCCGCCGATGCCCGGAATGCCCGCGCCGCTGCCGAACGCCAGCGTGCGGACGACGAACGCGTGCGGATCGCCCGGGAACTCCACGACTCCGTCGCACACAGCATGTCCCTGATCAACCTGCAGGCCGGGGTCGCACTCCACCTCGGCGCCGCGCTGCCGGAGCAGACGCGGGACTCCCTGACGAGCATCCGCGACACCAGCAGGCAGGCCCTGGTCGAACTCCGCACGATCCTCGGTGTGCTCCGCGCGGTCGACGGCCCGACGGGATCCGAACGCAACCCGACCCCTGGGCTCGATCGGATCCCCGACCTCGTGGCACGGGCCAGTGATGCCGGCGTCGACGTCCGGCTCGATGTCCACGGCGACGTCGGTGTCGTCGGTGGGGTCGTCGACCGCAACGCCTTCCGCATCGTGCAGGAGTCCGTGACGAACGTGATGAAGCACGCGCCCGAGCACTCCGCCGTGGTCCTCGTCGACGTCGGCGCGGACCTCCTCGAGATCAGCGTGACCGATGCACCGGGCACGGCGTCCGGCACGGCGACCGAGCCGGCGCTCCGCCGGACGAGCGCTCCGTCCAGGGAGCACGGAAACGGCATCACCGGCATGCGCGAGCGCGCGGCGGCGGTCGGGGGCAGCCTCGACGCCGGGCCGACAGCGGACGGCGGGTGGCGCGTCGTCGCGCGGTTGCCGATCGGGGAAGCAGGGACCGGATGACCAGTGACACCGCGCCCGCCACCACGCCCGTGCCGGATCCGATCCGGGTCGTCCTCGTCGACGACCAGGGGCTGATCCGCGCCGGCCTCCGGGCGCTCGTCGACGCCGAGCCGGGCATGACGGTCGTCGGCGAGGCACCGGACGGCTCCACGGCCGTCGACGTCGTCGCCCGTGAGCGACCCGACGTGGTGCTCATGGACATCCGGATGCCGGGGACCGACGGTCTCGAAGCCACGCGGCGGATCTCCGCGGACCGGGCGCTCGCGGGTGTCCACGTCATCGTCCTCACGACCTTCGAGGAGGACGACTACGTGTTCGAGGCGATCCGCGGCGGCGCTGCGGGGTTCCTCGTCAAGGACACCGAGCCCGCCGAACTCCTCCGGGCGATCCGCACCGTGGTCGCGGGGGAGTCGCTGCTCTCACCCGGAGCCACCCGGTCCCTGGTGGAGGCCTATGCGACCCACGCCAAGCCCGCGTCGCTGGCTCCCGGACTCGACGTCCTGACGGACCGGGAGCGCGAGGTCATGCGACTCGTCGCCGCCGGGCTGACGAACGCCGAGATCGCCGAGCGGCTCTTCGTCAGCCCGGCCACGACGAAGACCCACGTGTCCCGCGCGATGATCAAGCTCGGCGCCAGGGACCGCGCCCAGCTCGTCGTCTTCGCCTACGAGACCGGCCTCGCCACTCCCGGCTGGAGCGCCTGATGCTCCTCGACTGCAAGGCGCCCCGCGATACCAACCTTGATACGCGATGATCCACCTCACGCTGGACGAAGCGCTCCACATCGCTCGGCGCTCGATCGGTGACGACGTCCTGGTGCGCGATCCCGGACTCCTCGAGGCGGCGCTCGCCCGCGCCGCCGCGACCGTCGGTGGACGGGACGCGTACCCGACGCTCGTCGACAAGGCCGCTGCACTCGTGCACTCCGTCGTCCGGAACCGCTCCCTCGTCGACGGGAACAAGCGACTCGGGTTGATGGTCCTCGTCGTGTTCCTCGGGGTGAACGGCCGGACGCTGACGATGTCGAACGGCGAGTCCTACGGCTTCATCGTCGCGATCGCCGAGGGCCGTCTCGACGACGTACACACGATCGCGGAGCGCCTGGAGGGGTTCGTCTCGGCACCGTGACACGCGGGGACTGCCGGCGTGGCAACAGGTGGCAACGAGCCCGGTGGTTCCCGAGCCGGAGCAGCATGGGCGCATGGCCTTCAGCGGGATCGGCATCGTCGCCGGAGCGGAACTGACGGAAGCGGCACGACGAGCCGGCGCAGACCACGTCGAACCGGCGATCACGGGCAACCTCGCCGTGCACGGCGAAGCGCAGCACAGCGGGGCGCAGCACGGCGGGGCGCAGCACGGCGACCGGTGGCGGAGGAACGAGTTCTACGCGGGACAGCGCTTCCCCTCCTTCGCGCTGTTCGTCCCGCCGGACCTGCCGCTCCTCACCGCGGCGCCCGAGCGCGTCGACGACTACTTCGCCCAGGTGCTCCCGATCGTCGCCTCGGTCGCGGAACCGGGCGCGGTGATCGTCTTCGGCTCGGGCACCGCACGGACCGCCCCGGACGGGATGCCCGTCGCGGTGGCACGCGCGCGCTTCGCCCGGGTCGTCCGGTCGGCGCGGGACACCGCCGCGGAGCACGACCTCCGGATCGTCCTCGAGCCGCTGAACCGCAGCGAGACGAACCTCGTCCACACCATCGCCGAGGCGGTGGCGTTCCTCGACGAGCACGACCTCGGGGACGTCGACGTCGTCGCGGACCTCTTCCACGTCCAAGCGGAGTCGGAGTCCCTCGACGTGGTGCGCGACCTGGCCGCGCGGATCGGTCACGTGCACGTCTCCGACCACGACCGCGAGCCCCCGGGGGACTCCGCATCGGCGTGGCCGTGGCCGGCGTTCCTCGCGGCGGTGCACGAGGGCGGCTACCGCGGCCTGGTCTCCCTGGAGTGCCGCTGGGACGGGGACCCGGAGCCGCGGATGGCGGCGGCCCTGGCCCTCGTCCGCGCTGCGACCGAGCACCGCGCGGCGCCGGAGCACCCGGCAACGACGGAGCAGCGCGCCTAGAGCTTGAACGTCGCCTTCGGGATGTCGGACACGATCCGGCGTGCCGTGCGGACGGCGTCCTCCTCGGAGACCTGGTGCGTGACGACGAGCCCGGCCAGGTACGCGGCGTCGGCACGCCGGGCCATGTCGTGCCGCGCGGGGATGGAGCAGTACGCGCGGGTGTCGTCGATGAACCCGGAGGTCTTCGTGAACGACGCCGAGTCGGTGACGGCGCCGCGGTAGCGTCCGATCGCGGCCGGGGTGTCGATGAACCACCACGGCGCGCCCGCGTAGACGGCGGGGTAGAACCCGGCGAGGGGACCGATCTCCCGGGAGAACACGGTCTCGTCGACGGTGAAGAGCACGAGGTGGAAGCCGGGTGCGGTGCCGAACGCCTCGAGGAGCGGACGCAGGGGTTCGGTGAACGCGCCGACGGCGGGCAGGTCGTGCCCGGTGTCGGGTCCGAAGCGCTCCAGGGTCGGAGTGTGGTGGTTCCGGATCACCCCGGGGTGCAGCTGCATGACGAGTCCGTCGTCGACGCTCATCTCGGCCCAGCGGAAGAGCATGTCGTGCCGGTACGCGGTGGCGTCCGCCGTGGTGACGGACGACGGGTCGCGGAGCGCCGCGGTGTGGATCCGTTCGCGCTCGGCGGCGGGCAGCGGGGCGGAACCGGCGTCGAGCACCCCGGTGTCGGTGGCCGTGGCGCCGTGCTGGATGAAGTGCTGGCGACGTGCGCGCAGTGCTGCCAGGAGCCCGTGGTGGGAACCGGTGTCGATGCCGGCGGCCTCGCCGATCGACGTGACCACGTGCCTCCAGTCCGGTCGCGACGGATCGAAGACGGCGTCCGCGCGGAACGTGGGGACCACCCGGCCGGTGAACGACGGGTCGGCGGCGAGCCGCGCGTGCGCGGCGAGGTCCGCCGTCGGGGCGTCGGTGGTGGCGAGGACCTCGATGCCGAAGGAGTCGAAGAGGGCGCGCGGCCGGAACGAGGGCTCGCGGAGCGCTGCGGCGATGCGGTCGTACTGCGCGTCGGCGTTCGCGGCGGACGGTTCCTGGTCGAGGCCGAACACGTCGTGCAGTTCGGTCTCGAACCAGTACCGGACCGGGGTTCCGAGGAAGTCGTCCCAGTGCGACGCGAGCTGGTGCCAGATCGACCGCCCGCTCGGGGTCGCCTGCGGGTCGCGGCCGAGCGCGTCGAGCGGCACCCCGTTCGCGTGGAGGAGCCGGAGCACGTAGTGGTCGGGCGTGATGAGGAGCGCTGCGGGGTCCGGGAACGGCTCGTCGGCGGCGATCATCGACGCGTCGACGTGGCCGTGGGGGGAGATGATCGGGGCGTCCTTGACCGCGTCGTAGACGCTCCGCGCGATCGTGCGCGTCGCCGGGTCGGCGGGGAACAGCCGGTCGGGGTGCGGGGCGAGCACGGTGGCGGTCGGGGTGTGCTGGGTCATCGTCAACTCCTCAGGGAACGCGCGCGGCGGCGCGATGGGCGGGCGCGCAACGGCGCGATGGAAGGCGCGCGGCGGCGCGGTCAGGACGCACGCGGACGCGCGGAAGGCGCGGGTCCGGTGGACTCGCGGACGGTCAGGTGGGTGGGCAGCGCGACGGCTCCGCGCATGCGTTCGCCGGGCAGCTGCTCGGCGGGGATGGCGCCGAGCCGACCGAGCAGCATCGTGATCGCGACCCGGCCGGCGCGCTCGATCGGCGACGTCATCGTGGTGAGCGGCGGGTTGCAGAAGTCGGCGCCGAAGATGTCGTCGCAGCCGACGATGCTGATGTCCTCGGGGACGCGGATGCCGCGTTCCCGGAGCCGGCCGAGCATCCCGATGGCGATGAGGTCGTTGAAGGCGATGCACGCGGTGGCGCCGGCGTTGACGGCGGCGTCCGCGGCGGCGGCACCGGAGTCGACGAACGGCGCGTGCGGGCCGATCCGGGCGACCCGCACGTCGAGGCGTTTCGCGACCTGCACGAGCGCCTTCCAGCGGCGCTCGTTCGACCACGAGCTGTCCGGGCCGGCGACGTAGAGGACGTCGCGGTGCCCGAGCGACACGAGGTGCTGCACGGCCTGCTCGACCCCGCCGGGGGTGTCGATCAGCACGGAGGGCACGCCGGCCGGGCGGCGGTTGACGACGACGAGCGGGATCCGTTCGGCGTACCGGGCGATCTGCGTGTCGGAGAGGCGGGACGCGGTGAGCACCACGCCGTCGGCCTTCGCGGCGACGGCGCTGAGCGCGGCGGTCTCGGCGTCGGCGGACTCCTCGGTGTCGACGAGCAGCTGCGTCCACCCGGCGGCGGCCAGCTGGTGCTGCGTGCCGCGGATGACGTCGAAGTAGAACGGGTTCGTGATGTCGGAGACGAGCACGGCGACCGCGCGGGTCCGCCCGGACGTCAGGGCACGGGCCTGCGAGTTCGGGACGTAGCCGAGTTCGCGTGCGGCTTCCTGGATGCGCTGCTGCGTGGCACGGTTCACGCGATCCGGCATCGAGAGCGCACGGGAGACCGTGGACGGGGCGACTCCGGTGGCGTCGGCCACGTCACGGATCGTGACCCGGCGGGACGTGTCGATCTCGGTCACACGCGGCCTCCTTGACGGGTGGACAGTGCGGAGCGGCGGTGCTCCGATGTCGGAAACGTATTCGGATCTGGCAACAAGTGGCAACCGGTTGCCGGATGTTGCCACGGACGCAACAGTGGTGGTCACCCCGGGCAGTGCCGCCCGGACGGAGGCTCCGAGGAGGAAACCCCCATGAAGACACGGACCCTGATCGGTTCCGTGGTCGTGGTCGCCCTCGCCGCGTTGTCCCTGCAGGGATGCGCGATCGTGAACGGCAGCGGCGACGACCCGAACACCCTCCGCGTGATGATGGGCGCGGACACGACCTACCCCAAGGAACGCAAGCAGTGGCAGCAGGACACGGCCGCTGAGTTCAAGCGCACCACCGGAGCCGACATCCAGTGGGAGACGTACTCCTCTGCACAAGAGGAACTGACCGCCATCCAGACGAGCGTCATCTCCGGGCAGGGCCCGGACGTCTACGCGATCGGCACCACCTTCACCCCGACCGCCTACGCCACCGGCGCCTTCGTCCAGATGGGCGCGAAGGAGTGGAAGGAGGTCGGCGGCAAGGACCAGTTCGATCCGGCGTCCTTCGGGATCTCGGGGCCGAGCGCCTCGAAGCAGATCGGGATCCCGTTCGCCAGCCGTCCCTTCGTGATGGCGGTGAACAAGGACCTCCTCGCGAAGGCCGGGATCACCGAGATGCCGACCACGTGGGACGAGCTCACCGCGGACGCGAAGGCGACCACCAGCGGTGACGTGCACGGCCTGGCCGTCGCGTACGCCGACGGCTTCGACCCGTGGAAGTTCATCTGGGGCATGGCCGAGAACGCCGGCAACACGATCGTGGACGGCAGCAAGGCCGAACTCGACGCGGACGCCGTGCAGAACGCCTACCGCACCTACTTCGACTGGGTGACCAAGGACGGCGTCGTCGACAAGGCCGCGATCGGCTGGAACAACGCGCAGGCCCTCGCGCAGTTCACCGACGGCAAGGCCGCGTTCTTCCCGATGACCACCACCACGGCGATCAACTCCTTCAAGGGCACCAAGGTGGACGGCGACTACGAGTTCGCGCTGCTGCCCACCGTGCCCCCGGGTGCGACCGAACGTCCGGCCGACGGGATCGAGGCGGCGAGCATCCTCTCCGGCGACAACTTCGTCGTCGCGGACTACGGCACGAAGCAGGACCTGTCGTTCGACTTCATCAAGCAGGTCAGCTCCAAGAAGGCGCAGCTCGAGTACTACGACCTCTTCGGCAACCTGCCGACGAACGTCGACGCAGCCAAGCAGCTCGCGGACCAGAACCCGCAGCTCAAGCCGATCATCGACGCCGGGAAGCTCTCGAAGCCGACCGCCTTCACCGGGGCGTGGTCCGACATCCAGCTCGCCCTCGTCGACGTCGTCGTGCAGTCGATCCCCTCGCTGAAGAGCGGCGAGGTCACCGACGACCAGCTCCGGAAGCGTCTGCAGGACGCGCAGGAGGACGCCCAGTCCACGCTCGACCGTCAGAAGAACGGAGGTCTGTGATGACGACCACGCAGGCCAAGCCCCAGACGCACCACGAGGTGCGCCCGCACGGCACCACCCCGCTCTACAAGCGCGAGCGTCCGCTCTGGATGCTCATCCCCGGCGGCGTGCTGATGCTCGCCATCATCGTGGTCCCGCTGCTCGTCGGCTTCTGGATCGCGATGCTCGACCTCGACCAGTACACGCTGCGCCAGTGGTTCAGCGCCCCGTTCGTCGGGTTCGCGAACTTCGCCGAGGCGATCACGGACTCGCCGCTCCTGCACTCCATCTGGATCTCGTCGTCGCTCGCGGTGCTCGTCACCGCCGTCACCGTACCGATCGGCGTCGCGGCGGCGATCTCCACCCAGAACCGGTTCCCGGGCCGCGGTCTGGTCCGCTCGATCTACCTCATCCCGTACGTGCTCCCCGCCTTCGTCGTCGGCACGTTCTTCCGGACGATGCTGCAGCCGCAGGGCGTCGTGAACGCGATCTTCCACACCGACGTCCTCTGGCTGAACGGTGCCGCGTCCTACTGGGCCCTCGCCGCGGTCATGGTCTGGACGTCGTGGCCGTTCGTGTACCTGCTCAGCCTGGCGGGCCTCCAGGCCGTCGACCTCGAGGTCCACGAAGCCGCATCGCTCGACGGCGCGACCTGGTGGATCAAGCTCCGCTACGTGGTCTTCCCGTACCTCCGCGGACCGCTCAGCCTCGCGGTGATCATCGCGATCCTGCACAACATCAACAACTTCACGCTGCCGTTCGTGCTGTTCGGCATCCCGCTGCCCTCGAGCGTCGAGGTCATGCCGGTCCTGACGTACATCGCGAGCTTCCAGTCCTTCCGCTTCGGTCTGTCCGCGGCGATGGCGATCTGCTCGCTGATCATCGTCGCCATCCCGCTGTTCGTCTACCTGCGGGCCGTCCAGCTCGACACCGGTGACGACGCCGGGCCCAGCCGCAAGCAGCGTCGCGCCGACCGCGCAACGCTCGCCGCCCCGGCCGCCGCCGACATCGAGGGAGCACGCGCATGAGCGGCTACAGCGCCACCAGGACCCGACCGACCGCAACGCTCACCGAGAGCATCACCTCGGCCGGCAACACCAAGCGCCACAAGCGCCCGTACGACACCGACGTCACCCGGCTCCTGCCGCGCTGGCTGCTCATCGTCGTGATCGCCGTCATCATCGCGTTCATCGCCGTCCCGGTGCTCTACATCGTCTTCGGCTCGGTCAACTCGGACGTCGCGGTCGCCCGCGGTGAGTACTTCCCGTCCGAGTTCACCCTCGCGAACTACGTCGACATCTGGTCGACGGTCGCCCTCGGCGAGGGGCTGGTCAACAGCATCCTGACCGCCGGTGCCGTCGCCGTGGCGAGTGCCGCACTCGCCGTGTCGACCGCCTACGTGCTCGTCCGGTTCCGGTTCCTCGGGCGCCTGACGTTCCTCCGCGGCCTGCTCGCGCTGCAGTCCATCCCCGGCACGCTCCTGCTGCTGCCCGTCTTCGTGGTGTTCTCGAACATCGCGAGTGCGACCGGCGTGCAGATCATCGGCACCCGGTGGGGGCTGTTCGTGACGTACCTGACGTTCGCCCTGCCGTTCTCGACGTGGGTGATGGTCACGTACCTCCGTGGGCTGCCGAAGGAACTCGAGGAGGCCGCCCGCATCGACGGCGCCTCGTCGACGAAGATCCTCACGAAGATCGTGCTGCCGCTCTCGTGGCCGGGCATCGTCGTGTCGGCGATCTTCGCCTTCCTGCTCGGGTGGAACGACGTCCTGTTCTCCACGATCATGACGACCCCGAACACGCGCACCGTCGCCGTGGTCCTGCAGGTGCTCGGCACCACGCAGGAGGGCGGAGCCGTCCCGATCTACGGCCAGATGATGGCTGCCTCCATCGTGTGTGCGGCGCCGGTCGTCGCGCTCTACCTCATCTTCCAGCGGTACCTGGTGGGCGGTCTCACCGCCGGCTCCGTCAAGTGAACCTGGTGGGCGGGCGGTCTCACCGCCGGCTCCGTCAAGTGAACCTGGTGGGCGGGCGGTCTCACCGCCGGCTCCGTCAAGTAGCGAGTTGTCCACAGATCGGACGGGAGGCCCGGCGCGCGTCCGCCGCGTCGGCCACCCTGGTCCTCATGAAGGGAACGAAATGACCCAGCTCAGTTGGGAGCTCACCGGCTTCGGTGACGAGATCGACGCCGACCCCGCGATCCAGGTCGCGGTCCTGCAGGCGCTCGGCGCCAGTGCGATCGAGGTCCGGAGCGCCTGGGGGGTGAACGTCGTCGACCTCGACGACGACCAGCTCGCCGGGCTGCACCGCCTGTTCGAAGAACGCGGCCAGACCGTGTCCGCGATCGCATCGCCGATCGGCAAGGTCTCCGTCGACGAACCCGTCGAGCACGAGCTCCAGCGACTCGGCCGTGCGATCGCCGCGGCCCACGCGCTCGGCACGAAGTACATCCGGATCTTCTCCTTCTACCACGAGGGCCGCCAGCCGGAGGACGTCCGTGACGCCGTCCTCACGCGGATGCGCGCACTCGCCGAGCTGGCGTCCCGCGAAGGCGTGGTCCTGCTGCACGAGAACGAGAAGGACATCTACGGCGACGTCCCCTCGCGCGTGCTCGACATCGTCGAGAGCGTCGGTTCCCCGGCACTCCGGCTCGCCTGGGACAACGCGAACTACGTCCAGTGCGGCGTCCAGCCGTACACCGACGGCTGGGCGCAGCTCGCCCCGTACGTCGAGTACCTCCAGGTGAAGGACGCCCTCGCCGCCGACTCGTCGGTGGTCCCGGCCGGGGAAGGCGACGGGGAACTCCTCGAGACCCTCACCGCCCTGCGCGACGCCGGGTACTCCGGGTACGCGTCCCTCGAACCGCACCTCAGCGACTTCACCTCCCTCGGCGGGTTCTCCGGCCCCGCGGCGTTCGGCCGCGCGGGGCGAGCCCTCCGCACCCTCACCGACCAGATCGGAGTGACCCTGCGATGACCGCAGACACCACAGCACCCCTCAAGCTCGCCGTCGTCGGCGCCGGCGTCATCGGTCGCCACCACGCCCGCGTCGCGCTCGCGAACGACGGCCTCGACGTCGTCGCCCTCGTCGACGCCATCCCCGAAGCCGCCACCAGCGCCGCCGACGAGATCGAGGCATCGGGTGCACCCCGCCCGCTCACCACGTCGACGATCGAAGAAGCCATCGCGCAGACCGACATCGACGTCGTCGCGATCTGCTCCCCGTCCGGCATGCACGTCGCACTCGCCGAAGCGGCGCTCGCCGCGGGCAAGCACGTCGTCATCGAGAAGCCGCTCGACACCACGATGCCCCGGGCCCGTCAGATCGCCGCGCTCGCCGCGTCTGCTCGTGACCGCGGCCTCGTCGTCAGCGTGATCAGCCAGCACCGGTTCGACCCGGCCTCGGTCGCCGTGGCGCAGGCCGCGCACGGCGGGGGCTTCGGACGGGTGACCTCCGGCCTCGCGAGCGTCGCCTGGTACCGCTCGCAGGGCTACTACGACTCCGGCGACTGGCGGGGTACCTGGGACCTCGACGGCGGCGGCGCGGTGATGAACCAGGGCGTGCACACCGTCGACCTCCTCGTGTGGACCCTCGGTCGCCCGGTGGAGATCTCCGCCCAGATCGGGCTCCTCGCGCACGACCGGATCGAGGTCGAGGACACGGCGGTCGCCACGGTCCGCTTCGAGAACGGCGCGCTCGGCGTCATCCACTGCACCACCGCCGCGTACCCGGGTCTCTCCGCGCGCTACGCGATCTACGGCACGCACGGGTCCGCCATCGTCGACGACGACCGGCTGGCCTACTTCCACGTCGCGCCGGACGCCGCCACCCTCGAGTCCGCATCGACGACCGCGAACGCCACGGCGGTCGCGGACGCCGTCGACCAGAAGGCCGACATCGTCCCCCCGGAGCACGTCGTCGGCGGCCCGCAGGAGTCAGAGCACTTCCTCGCCGGCCACGGACGCCAGTACAGCGACATCGTGGACGCGATCCGCAACGGGCGGGAACCCGGCGTGACCGTCGACGCCGCGCTGGTCTCGCTGGCCACGGTCCGCGGACTGTACGTCAGCGCGACGCTCGGCCAGCCCGTCCGCATCGACGACGTGATCGAGGGCAAGTACGACGACGTCGTCCCCGTCGTCCCGGCAGCAACCGCAGCAGAAGGAGCGAACCGATGAAGTTCTCCGTGTTCACCGCATCCACCCCGGACTGGACCCCGGAAGCGGCCGCGACGACCCTGGCCGAACAGGGCTGGGACGGCATCGAGTGGCGCATCGTCGACGACCGCCCGGCCGAGGGCACCACGGTGCCGGCCGAGCAGTCCTTCTGGGCGGGCAACAACGCCACGTGGCAGTTCACCGGCATCCAGGACCGCGTCGGCGACATCGCCCGCATCACGGACGCAGCGGGGCTCGAGTACTCCGGCATCGGTGGCTACCAGCAGGCCGCGAACCACGACGGCGTCGAGACGATGCTCCGCGTCACCAGCGAGCTCGGCGCCCGCCAGGTCCGTGTCAGCATGCCGATGTACCGGCAGGAGAAGGAGCGCACCGGCGAGACCTACGCACAGGTCTTCGACCGGACCCGCGCCGACCTCGAGTGGGCGGTGTCCCGCGCGACCGAACTCGGTGTGAAGGCGCTGGTCGAGCTGCACCACATGACGATCACCCCGTCGGCCTCGGCTGCCCTGCGGCTCGTCGACGGCCTCGACCCGGAGCACGTCGGCGTCATCCACGACCTCGGCAACCTCGTCATCGAGGGGCAGGAAGACCACCTCGCCGCGTTCGAGCTCCTCGGCCCGTACCTGGCGCACGTCCACGTGAAGAACGCCCGCTGGGTCGACACCGGCGACACCCGGGCCGACGGCAGCGCCATCTGGCAGAACCAGTGGGCACCGCTCCGTGCCGGTCAGGCATCCGTGTCGGACTACTTCGCGGCGCTCGGCACCCACGGGTACGACGGCTGGGTCACGGTGGAGGACTTCTCCACCGACCTGCCGCTCGCGGCCCGCACCGCGGACAACCTGGCGTACCTCAAGTCGCTCGTCCCGGTGTCGGCATGACCGAGCGCCGTCGCGGCATCGTGCACCTCGGGGTGGGGGCGTTCGCGCGCGCCCACCTCGCCTGGTACACCGAGCACGCGTCCGGAGCGCCGTGGGGGATCACCGCGTTCACCGGGCGCTCGCCGGACGCGGCCGATGCCCTGACGGCGCAGGACTGCCGGTACACCCTGGTCACCCGGGCGGCGGACGGTGACTCCGCCGAGGTGATCGACACGATCGTCGCCGCCCACCCGGGCAGCGACTCCGACGCCTGGACGAACGCGCTCGCGTCCCCGGAGACCGCGATCGTCACACTGACGGTCACGGAGCAGGGCTACCGATCGGGGGCCGACGTCCCGGCTCGCCTGGTCGCCGGCCTCGACGCCCGACGCCGGGCCGGAGCGGGGCCGATCGCGCTGATGAGCCTCGACAACCTCACGCACAACGGTTCGGTGCTGCGCGACGCGGTCCTCGGTGCCGTGACCGACGAAGCGCTCCGCGCCTGGATCGACGCGAACGTGTCGTTCCCGAGCTCGATGGTGGACCGGATCACCCCGGCGACCACGGCCGCGGACGTCGCCGGGCTCGACGCGCTGCCCGGGGCGCTCGACGGGGACCGCGTCCCCGTCGTCACCGAGCCCTTCGCGGAGTGGGTGATCGAGGACGCGTTCCCCGGGGTCGAGCGCCCCGCGTGGGAGACCGCCGGCGCGCGCGTCGTCGACGACGTCACCCCGTACGAGCAGCGGAAGCTCTGGCTCCTGAACGGCTCGCACTCCCTGCTCGCCTACCTCGGCCTGCAGCTCGGGCACGAGACCGTCGCCGACGCCATGGCCGACCCGACCTGCCGGACGGCGGTCGAGCAGCTGTGGGACGAAGCCGCGCTCGAGCTGCCCCTCCCCGCCGAGGAGATCGCCGACGCCCGCGCGGCGCTCGTCGACCGGTTCGAGAACCCGCGCATCCGGCACACCCTCACCCAGATCGCCTCCGGCGGTTCCGAGAAGCTGCCCGTCCGGGTCGTGGACGTCCTGCGGCACCGCCTCGCCCGCGACCCGTCGGCCGGCATCGGCCCCGGTGCCGCAACCCTCGTCGCCGCGTGGTGGCTGCACGTGACCACGCAGCCGGAGCTCGTGAACGACCCGGGCGCTCCCGGTGCAGGCTCGGACGTGCACGACGTCCTCGCCGTGATCGCCCCTGAACTCGACACCACCCCCGTCGTCACCGCGGTGACCGCCGCAGCCGACCGCATCCGCGCGGCCAGTGCCCGCGCATCCGAAGGAGTACCAGCATGACCGACGCCGACCAGGCCCCGACCGGCACCACGAACCCGGCGGCCCCCGTCCCCGGCGCGACGGACGACCGAGCCGCCGACGCGACATCGGGTCGTCCGGACACCTGGCCGTCCGCCGACCGCGGGCAGCTCATCGAGCAGGCCGAGGTGATCGTCACCAGCCCCGACCGCAACTTCGTCACGCTGAAGATCACCACCGCTGACGGCGTCACGGGCCTCGGCGACGCGACGCTGAACGGCCGTGAACTCGCGGCTGCCGCGTACCTGTCCGAGCACGTCGTCCCGCTGCTCATCGGCCGCGATGCCAGCCGCATCGAGGACGCCTGGCAGTTCCTCTACCGCTCGTCGTACTGGCGTCGCGGCCCGGTCACGATGGCCGCGATCGCCGCCGTGGACATGGCGCTCTGGGACATCAAGGCGAAGGTCGCAGGGATGCCGCTCTACCAGCTGCTCGGCGGCGCATCGCGCACCGGGCTGATGGCGTACGGGCACGCCTCCGGCAAGGAACTGCCCGAGCTGTTCGACTCGATCCGCGCGCACCAGGAAGAGGGCTACCGCTCGATCCGCGTGCAGACGGGTGTCCCCGGGCTGGAGTCGATCTACGGCATCGCGTCGAACAAGACCACCGAGGGCAACACCGGCGTCCGGTACGACTTCGAGCCGGCGCAGCGTGGTGCCTTCCCGGCGATGGAGGACTGGGACACCCGCGCGTACCTCCGGCACGTGCCCACCGTGTTCGAAGCCGTCCGCAACGAGTTCGGCCCCGAGCTGCCCCTGCTGCACGACGGCCACCACCGGATGACCCCGCTGCAGGCCGCGAAGCTCGGCAAGTCGCTCGAGCCGTACGACCTGTTCTGGCTCGAGGACTGCACCCCGGCGGAGAACCAGGAAGCCCTGAAGCTCGTCCGGCAGCACACCACGACGCCGCTCGCGATCGGTGAGGTCTTCAACACGATCTGGGACTTCAAGGACATCATCCGCGACCAGCTCATCGACTACGTCCGCGGTGCCGTCACCCACATGGGCGGCGTGACCCCGCTGAAGAAGACGATGGACTACGCCGCGATGTACCAGATCAAGTCCGGGTTCCACGGGCCGACCGACATCTCGCCGGTCGGGCTCGCGGCGCAGATGCACCTCGGTATGGCGATCCACAACTTCGGCATCCAGGAGTACATGCAGCACGGGGACCGCACGAACCAGGTCTTCCAGCAGACCTTCACGTTCACCGACGGCTACCTGCACCCGGGCGACCAGCCGGGTCTCGGTGTCTCGCTCGACGTGGACGAAGCGGGCAAGTACCCCTACGAGCAGGCATACCTGCCGTTCAACCGCCTGGCCGACGGCACCGTCCACGACTGGTGAGCGGGCGCGGGTAGCCTCCGGGGCGTGGACATCGACACGCTCGCGGAGGCAGCCCGCGACCTCCTCCGGAGCGCGCCGGCGGACTTCGTCGCCGAACGCACCGCACGGCAGCGGGCCGCCCGGAAGGACGACCGGGACCTCGCGGCAGCGATCGGGAAGCTCCGGAAGCCCGCGCCGGCCGCCTGGGTGATCGACCTCCTGGCAGCGGACGGTTCGCTCGACGAGGCGGTCGACCTCGGCCCCGCGATCCGCGAGGCCCAGGCGAACGCCGACCCGAAGGAGATCGCGGCCCTCCGGCGCCAGCGGTCGAGCGTCGTCGGCGCCCTCGCGCAGGCCGGCGCGGACCTCGCTTCCGAAGCGGGACACGAGGTCACCGCGGCGGTGGTCGACCAGGTCCGCGCCACGATCGAGGCCGCGATGGCCGATCCGCACGCGGGGGCGGCGGTCCGCTCGGGACTCCTGGTCCAGCCGCTCGAGAGCGCGGGGTTCGACGACGTCGACCTGGACGGCGCGCTCGCGGTGCCGGACGCGGTCCCCGATGCCTGGTCCGGCAGCGATGCCCCACCCATCCCCATCTCGGAGGGGAGACGGAAGCACAAGCCGGCCCGAGCCTCCCGGCCGGAGTCCCGAGACGAGCCGCAGCCGACCCCGGAACCCGAACCGAAGCGCGACCCCGCTGCCGACCGCCGCGCCGCCCGCCAGGCCGAGACCGCCGCGCGGGCGGAGTCCCGCGATGCCGACGCGGCACTCGACGCGGCCGAGACCGACCTCGAGGCCGCCGAGGAGCGCCGAGCCGAACTCCAGCGCGACCTCGAGCGCGCGACCGCCGAGATCGAGCGCCTCGAACACGCTCGGGACGACGCCGAGGCCGCGAGCGACAGCGCGCGGGAACTCCTCGCCGCCGCGCAACGGCACCGCCGCGACCTCGGCCGCTGACCGCCCGCGGATTGCGCGACACCGCACGCGTCCGGACGGTGCGGCGACGATCTGGTTCGATCAGGCTTGAAACCGAAGGAGCCTCAGCGATGCCACGAGATCGTCAACCCCTCCGAGAGCACGGCTTCCGTGTCGTCACGATGGTGATCGGCATGGTCGTCGGACTCGCCGCCGTGTTCTTCGTCCTCCCCGCGATCACGGGGCGTGAGAACCGCGGGCCGTTCTGGGCGTACGGGCTCGGCTTCGCGGTGGCGATCGTCATCGGCGGCGGTGCGCTGGTCCTCGGACTCGCCATCGGCCAACGCATCGTGGGAGACCGCATCGAGGCGGCGGTCCGGGAACCCGGTGAGAAGTGGCGGCACGGGCGGTTCACCGTCACGCCGACCGGGGTGACCTTCGAGCGCTACCGGTGGCAGATGCGCATCCCGAGCGGGAAGAAGACCGAGTTCACGGGCGTCCGCCTCGGCCCCGACACGGGGAGGCGACCGCCGTGGCGTCAGCTCTGGACGATCAACCCGCAGCTCCACATCGTGACGCTCGACTCCGAGCAGGGACGGTACGAGGTCGCAGCGATGCCGAGTCGACTGCAGGAGTTCGACCGGCGCCTCGGCGAACCCCAGCTCGACCCGCGCTGACGACAGCACGGGCCGTCTCCGCGCTGTAGACAGCCGCGTCCACTTGCCGGGTGGCCACCGCGGGCGTACCGTGCAGCCACCCGACCCGAGGGGTGCTCATGCGAGTCAACGTCGTCCGCATCACGATCGCCACCGTCGCCGCGTTGTGCCTGGGACTGTTCCCCGTCGCCACCGCTCCCGCCGTTGCTGCGGCCGCCGTCTCGCCGATCCACGTCGTGTCGTCCGTGGCGTCGATCGCCGCGCCGAACGGACCGGGTCTCCGCCGACCGCATCCTTGCGCCGTCACATCACCGGGAGGGGTCCCGGCGTCCCTGTACGCCGAGGACGCGACGCTGTCGGCGGGGTACTGGTTCGAGGAGTGCCGCGTCGGGGCGTCCGTTCACCTGCGGAACCTGACCCCGTCGGTGTGGACGATCGACCTCCTGCGGTCCGGCGCCCTCGACCCCAGGCCGACCCGATCCGCCGTCGTCGCACGGTTCGAGCTGTTCCACAGCCAGTACCCGCCGGCGACCCTCCTCGACGAGACGATCGCACCGGGAGAGACACTCGTCTTCCGGGACGTCGACCAGTTCGTGCTCACCCACGACCTCCGGGCGACCGCGGCCTGGCTCACGACCCGAGCGACCTCGAAGTGGTTGCGCGACGTCGCCGAGATCGACCTGCCGAAGGAACGGATGATTGCCGCGGCGGAACGGTCCGGGACGGTCGGGGCCGCGCTCGCCGCCTGTTACAGCGCCGTCGAGACCGTCTCCGGACAGTGGGAGTACCTCAGCAGCGACGACGTCGTCACCCGGAGCACCGCGGTGCTCTACGCCGGGATGAAGACGAAGTCGTGTGTCGGAGCGCTCCGGACCGCTGCCGCTGACTCGACGGTGGTCCGCGCAGCCGAGTCGGACGGCGACTCCCTGCTGCGCACCGTGACGCTCAGCGTCGGCGAGACCGCGTCGGTGTCGGCGTTGGAGCGGTTCGGCCCCTTGCTGCGCACTGCCCTCGCCGCCCGGTGAGCCTCCGGGGTCCCCTCGTGCGGTGTACTCATCACCTCGGATGAAAAGCGCCGCCGCCGCTCGCTGACCGCCCGAGCGTCCCCATACGCTCGGCGTCATGACCTCCACCCTCCGCCGGTTCCGGCACCTCCTGGCACCCGCTGCCGGCGCCGTGTACCTCGTGCTCTGGATCGTCGCCGAGGCCGGCCGCTCCGGGCTCGCGGACCACGTCCTCGTGGTGTCCGCCCTCGCGGTGGCGATCGGTCTGGCGAACTGGATGCCGTCGACCGCCCTCGGGCTCGTCGTCGTGGTGCCGCTCCTGCAGGCGTTCCGGTTGCTGCACCGGCCGACCGACACGACCTGGCCGGAGTACCTGGCCATCGCGATCGTCGTCGGCATCGTGGGTGCCGGACGGTCGGACCTCCTGCGATGGCTCGCGGTGCCCGTCCTCGCGGTCGCCAGCGTCGCCGCCGCGTGGGCGATGGTCGTCCCCACGGTCGCGGACCCTGACGTGTGGGGACTCTGGGTCGGCTCGTCGACCGGGACCCGGACGAACCTGGCGTTCATCGCGCTGGCGATCGCCGGGGCGAGCGGCATCGGGTGGGCGGTCGGCGTCGCGATCGGGGCGACGTGGCGGATCGGGCTCGCTCGGGTGCGCGTCGTCGAGGCCGAGCGGGAGACCGAGGTGACGACCGGTGAACTCCATGCGGAGCAGGAGCGGGCGCGGATCGCCCGGGACGTGCACGACTCGCTGGCGCACTCGCTCGCGGTCGTCGTGTCGCAAGCCCAGGGTGCCGCGGCGATCGTGGTCCGGGACGAGCACGCGGCGCGGGCGTTGCAGGACATCGCCGATGTGAGCCGGTCGGCACTCGGCGACGTCCGCGCACTCGTGGAACGGATCCAGGGCGCTGGCGACGACGCACGGCATGGTCTCGAGGACGTGCCGCCCCTGGTCGAGGACATGCGCGAGCTCGGGATGACCGCGTCGTTCGAGCAGCACGGCGCACCGTCCACCATGGCTCCGGCCGTCGGCTCCGCAGTGCACCGCATCGTCCAGGAGAGCCTGACGAACGTCCTCAAGCACCAGGGCCGGACCGCCACGGCACGCGTGGTCCTCGACTGGCGTGGACCGGGCCTCGGCGTCGTGGTGACGTCGACCGGCGGCGCACCGCTCGTCGAACTCGACGGCGCGGGTTCCGGGATCGCCGGGATGCAGGAGCGGGCACGGATCGCCGGCGGGTGGCTCCGCGCCGGCACCGGTGACGCGGAGCACGAGTGGGTGGTGACGGCGTGGCTGCCGACCGTCGATGCCCCCGCCGTGGCGCCGATGCTCGAGGTCGCACGGTGATCCGCGTCGCCGTCGTCGACGACCAGCGGCTCTTCGCCTCCGGCATGCGGATGCTCGTCGACGCCCAGGACGACATGACCTGCGTCGGGACCGCGGCCGACGGCGCCGAAGCTCTCGAGCTCTGTACCACCGAACACCCCGACGTGCTCCTGCTCGACCTGCGGATGCCCGTGATGAACGGCATCGAGACCCTCGCTCGCCTCGCTGCTGCGGACGACGACCGGCCCCGCGTGGTCGCCCTGACGACGATCCGCCGCGACGACGCGGTCCTCGCCGCCCTCCGCGCCGGAGCCGCCGCGTTCCTGACGAAGGACGCGCTCCCCGAGGTCGTGACGGCCACGATCCGGGACGTCCACGAGGGCAGACCGGCGCCGACCGAGTCCGAGGCCCTCGAACTCCTCCGCGCGCAGGGCACCCCTGTCGAGCCGGACCGCCGGGACGAGGTCCTCGACGCCCTCACGGCCCGCGAGCGCGAGGTGTTCCTGCTCGTCGCGAAGGGCCTCAGCAACGCGGAGATCGCCGCGAGCGTGTTCCTCAGCGAGGCCACCGTGAAGACCCACGTCCGCGCCGTGCTGATGAAGCTCGGCCTCCGGAACCGGATCCAGGTCGTCATCACCGCACACGAACGCGGCCTCGTCCGCGCCTAGGGGGAACCATGCAGATCACCAGTCGCGCCGCGAAGACCGGCACGCTCGCCCTGGTCGTCATCGGCCTCGCCGCCGGCGTCGTGCACGGCCTGCCCGAGCCCGCCGACGTCGCCGTCTCGCCGACGACCGAACGGGATCCGGGAGCCTGGACGATGCCCCTCGACGGCTACGTCCAGCCGGGGGGCCGGAAGGACACCTACGCACTGAACCTGGTCATCCAGCCGTGTCTCCGCGCGGCCGGCATCGACTTCCCGGTGCCGTGGGCGACGATCGCCGGGCTCGACGCGGTCTCCGACCAGGACGAGACACCGGAGCGGGGCAACACGTCACCCGCCCTCGCCTGGAGCGAACCGCTCGACGCCGAGACAGCTCGGACACGCGGCTACCACGGCCCGTCGACGGTCGGCGCGAACGAGGACGGCATGACGGCGTGGGGTGAGGACCCGAAGCGGAACGCGGCGTTCGCCGACGCCTCAGAGCAGGAGACCACCCGGTGCTTCCGGCAGGGCTACCGCACGCTCGGCACCGACGACGCGAGCGGCGCCGTGCAGAGCGCCTCGATCGTGGCGAAGGGCTTGACGTACCTCGCCGCGACCGCTGCCCGCGAGGACGACACCGTCGTCGCAGCAGCCGCGAAGTGGCACGCGTGCATGGCGCCGGCCGGGCTCGCGGACCTCCCGGCGTCGCCGAACGGGATGCCCTCGCAGTCGATCCGGATGGACTACGGAACGAACATCTCCTCGACGCCCGTGCAGGACCCGGAGATCACCATCGCGAAGCGGGACGTCGCCTGCCAGGAGTCCTCCGGCTACCGGAGTGCGCTGTACGACGCGGAGTGGAGCCGCCTCCGGCACGTCACGGCGAGCGACGCGTCCGTGCTCCGGAAGGCGGAGGCGGACCAGCTCGCCGTCGATCGCCGACTCGACGCGACGATCCGGCGCCTCGCGCCGGCCGCACCGGCCGACGTCGACTGACGCGCGCCGCGACGCGACGCGACGCGCCGCGCTCCGGGTGCCGGGCGTCGGGCGCCGCGCGTCGGGGGTGGGGAGCTGCCATGGGGGGAGCGCCCCGCGCCCGGCGTGCGTCACCACCGGACGGGAGGCTCGGTGCCGGCCCGAACCGAGCCTCCCGCCCGGCACCCACGCGCGTTCCCACCCATCACGCGCGCACTGGGAACACGAATCGCGCGTAGGAGGTCGAAAGAACCGACCCCCTACGCGCGATTCGACCCCCTACGCGCGTTTCGACCTCCTACGCGCGATTCGACCCTCTACGCGCGGAACGGCCACCCCGCACACCCCGCACCACACATCGTTACCCAACAGTTGTCGTCTTTGACGAACCCCGTTGGAGCGGTCTAATCTCGGACACCATGCTTCGGGCCGGCGATGGTCCGCCGGGGCCGAGCCCCGGGTACAGGACTCGCATCATCGCCGACCTCCCGCTTCCCGCAGCCACTGCGCGGGCAGCGCGGAACGGCGCGCGGCGCACCCCGGAGACATGCCGCGATGCCGGGTCGAGCACTCCGGGGCACACCAGAGAGACGACGCATGTCGGACGTCAACCGCAACCGCGCTGCCACACTCACGCCGCCCAACGGGGTCACCGCCCCACCCAACGACACACCGTCACCGGACGAGGCGCCATCCGCAGGTCCCGGCGACGCCGTCGCTTCCCGGGAGGGCCTCCTCGCCCGCCTCGGCATCCCGCACCCGCTCCGCTGGGGCTTCCTCGGGGTCCTCGTCTTCATGACCGGCGACGGCATCGAGTCGAACTTCATCGCCCCGCACATCGCGGGTGCCCTCGGGGCCGGCGGCACCGACAGTGCCGCGATGGTCATCGGGATCTACGGCGTCGCCGTCCTGGTCGCCTCGTACTTCGCGGGCGTGCTCTCCGAACTCTGGGGACCGCGCCGGGTGATGACCATCGGCGCGGCGCTCTGGGTCGTGTTCCAGGTCACGTTCCTCGCGGCGCTGCCGACCGGGTCCGTCGGACTCATCGCGCTGACGTACTTCCTCCGCGGTCTCGGCTTCCCGCTGTTCGCGTTCTCGTTCCTCTGCTGGGTGAACCACACCGTCGCCCGCGAGCGGAACGCCACCGCCGTCGGCTGGTTCTACGTGGTGTTCACGGGAGGCCTGCCGACCCTCGGCTCCCTCATCGCGATCGGCAGCATCCCCGCGTTCGGCGGCGCGGCGACGGGGGAGACCTGGTCGATGGCGCTCTCCCTGCTGTTCGTCGTCGCGGGGTGGGCGTTCGTCCGCTTCGGCGTGCACGAGCGCACCGGCCTCGGGCGCATCGCCCCGCGCGAGCACTCCGCCGCCAGGGTGATCGCGAGCGGCATCGAGGTCTGCATCACGCGCCCCAAGGTCCTGCTGGCCGTCGTGATCCGCCTCGTGAACACGGCGCCGGAGTTCGGCATGTTCGTGATCATGCCGGCCATCATCGGCACCGAGCTCGGCTGGGGGCAGTCGAAGTGGCTCACCATGACCGTCATCGTCTACGCGGGCAACATCGTCTTCAACGCGTTCTTCGGCGCACTCGGCGACCGCATCGGCTGGATCCGCACCGTGAAGTGGTTCGGCATCGCCGCCTCGGCCCTCGGTCTGCTGGCCTGGTGGTACGTCCCGCACCTCGTCCCGGCCGGTTCGGAGTGGGGCTTCTGGCTCGCGACCGCCGCAGGCACCGTCTTCGGCATCATGCTCGCCGGCTTCACGCCGATGGGCGCGATCGTCCCGGCCTTCGCGGGCGAGGAGCGTCGCGGCGCGGCGATGGCGATGTACGCGACCGCGGCCGGCGGGGCCACCTTCCTCGGCAACGCCGTCGTCAGCGCGGTCCTGCCGTGGGGCGGACCCGGCGGCGTGGTCTGGACGTTCGTCGTCCTCTACGCACTCGCGTTCACGGTCCTGTGCTTCCTCAAGGTGCCACACGAGGCGGAGGCGTCCGGGCACTAGGCCGGACCGAAGGGCGGACGGGAGGCTCGGTGCCAGCTGGCGCCGAGCCTCCCGTCCGCCGTGGATGCGGGTTTTCACCCATCGCGCGCGCGATCGAAAGTCGAATCGCGCGTAGGAGGTCGAAAGAACCGACCTCCTACGCGCGTTTCGACCCCCTACGCGCGATTCGACTTCCCACGCGCCGTTCCGGGCCGTGTGCGACACGCCCGGACGGGTCCTGCTAGACTTGCGGACGACTTCGGCGAGGGTCGCGTACGCGCGGCCGTGATCGACGCGGTGGGAGACCCGGCTGACCTCTGGGAACGTTCCTCACGCGTGCACGCGTTCGAGTTGCAACACCACAGACCCCACGATGCCGGCATCCCGGTGTCGTTCCCCACACCAGGAGGCACCATGGCCGACTACACCAAGCTCGCAGCGGAAGTCCGCACCAAGTTCGGCAAGGGCGCTGCGCGCAAGATCCGTGCCAGCGACAAGATCCCCGCGGTCGTCTACGGCCACGGCACCGAGCCGGTGCACATCTCGCTGCCGGGTCACGAGACCATGCTGCTCGTCCGTACCGCGAACGCGGTCGTGGACCTCGACATCGACGGCACCGCGCAGCTCGCCCTCGTCAAGGACGTCCAGCGTGACCCGGTGCGCCAGATCATCGAGCACATCGACCTCGTCGTCCTCCGCCGTGGCGAGAAGGTCACCGTCGACGTCCCCGTCGTCATCGAGGGCGAGTCCTTCTCCGGCACCATCCACGTGCAGGACCTCAACACGATCTCGCTGCTCGTCCTCGCGACGGACATCCCCGAGCACGTCGTCGTCGACGTCGAGGGCCTCGAGGACGGCACGCAGATCCACGCATCGCAGCTCACCCTCCCCGAGGGCGCCGAGCTCGAGACCGACGCCGAGGCGCTGGTCGTCGCGATCGTCACCCCGCGCGGCACCGCTGACGACGACGCCGCGGACGAGGCATCGGCTGAGGCCGGCGCCGAGTCCGGTGCCGAGGGCGGCTCCGAGCCGGTCTCCGAGTAACACCCCGTTCGGGACGTCTGGTCGACGCTGGTGACTGATCGTTTGCACGTCGTGGTCGGGCTCGGGAACCCCGGGCCCGACTACGCGGGCCACCGTCACAACGTCGGCCAGATGGTCCTCGACGAACTCGCTGCGCGCATGGGCGCGAGCTTCAAGAAGCACAAGACCCCGAACCAGGTCGCCGAGGGGCGCCTGGTGCCGGGTGGCCCCCGCCTGGTGCTCGCCAAGCCGGGGTCGTTCATGAACACCTCCGGCGGCCCGGTGTCGTCGGTGCTCGGGTTCTACGGTGCCACCGCTGCCGACCTGATCGTCGTGCACGACGAGCTCGACCTGCCGTTCGACACCGTGCGCCTCAAGGGCAACGGCGGACACGGCGGGCACAACGGGCTCCGCGACATCATCAAGGCCACGGGTACGAACGAGTTCGCCCGGGTGCGCGTCGGCATCGGCCGCCCGCCCGGTCGTCAGGACCCGGCCGACTACGTCCTCCGCGACTTCTCCCCGACGGAGAAGAAGTCGCTGCCGATCCTGATCGGCGACGCCGCGGACGCGGTCGAGGCGATCGTGGACCTCGGGCTCGTCGCCGCGCAGCAGCGCGTGCACGCGCCGTCCTGACCTCTGGCGCCCGGCGCTTCGTTCGCCCGTCGCGCACCGGGCGGTCCTTGTCGGACGTCGCCGGTACCATGTCCTGAGTGACGATCTCGGGCATCATCCCTGCGCTCTCGCGCGCCTCCGCGTTCGATCGCGTCCTCCGCGCCGCACCCCGCGACGCCGACTTCTCGGTGGTCGACGGCCTGCGTGTGCCACTGCTCGCCGCGCTGATGGCCGAGCGGAAGGGCCCGCAGTGCGTCCTCGTGATCACGGCCACGGGTCGTGAAGCCGAGGCGGTCCGCGGTGCCGTGTCGAGCTACCTCCCCGAGGCGCAGGTCCTCGAGTTCCCCGCGTGGGAGACCCTGCCGCACGAGCGCCTGTCGCCGAGCGCGCAGACCGTCGGCACGCGCATCGCGACGCTCCGGGCGCTCCAGGCCTGGGACGACGCCCCCGCCGCCGACCGGCCGACCACGGTCGTCGTCGCCAGCGTCCGCGCAGCGCTGCAGCCCATCGCCGGCAACCTCACCGCGCTCGCACCGGTCGTGCTGCGCACCGGGTCGCGGGGCAACGACCTCGGGGCGATCGCCGCGCAGCTGGTCGACCTCGCCTACGCCCGCGTCGACCTGGTCACTCGTCGTGGCGAGTTCGCCGTCCGCGGTGGCATCCTCGACGTCTTCCCGCCGACCGCCGACCACCCGGTCCGCGTCGACTTCTTCGGCGACGAGATCGACGGCATCAAGGCGTTCTCCGTCGCGGACCAGCGCTCGACAGAGGACGACCTCGGCTCCGTCGAGCTGACCGCCTCGCGCGAACTCCTGCTCAGTGACGACGTGCGCCAGCGTGCGCGGGAGATGCTGCACGAGTTCCCGAACCTGTCGCAGATGCTCGCGAAGGTCGCCGAGGGCATCCCGGTGGAGGGCATGGAGTCCCTGGCACCGGCCCTGGTCGAGGAACTCGTCCCCATGACGAACTACCTGCCCGCGGACGCCACCATCGCGGTGTTCTCGCCGGAGCGGGTGAGCGGCCGTGCGCACAGCCTCGCCGAGACGAACCAGGAGTTCCTGCAGGCCGCGTGGAGCGCCGCGGTCGCCGGGGCCCAGGCGCCGATCGACCTCGACGCCGGCAACTTCCTCACCGTCCCGCAGCTCCGTGCCACGCGGGGCGACCGCACCTGGTGGACGGTCTCGCCGTTCGACTCGGGCCTCGACGAACCGCTGAGCGACGCCGACGCCGCGGCCGAGGCGGGGGAGTACGTCCGCGTGCGCGCCGACGCCGTCCCGAGCTTCGCTGGCAGCGCCGACGGGGCCATCGCGCACGTCAAGGCACTCACCGAGGACGGCTGGGCCGTCGTGGTCACCGCACAGGGGCAGGGCCTCGTCGAGCGCGCCGTGCAGGTCCTCGCCGACGCCGGGGTCGCGGCCCGCGCCGAAGCGGTCACCGCGCCGCCGCAGCCCGGCATCGCGATCGTCACGACCGCAGTGGTCGAGCACGGGTTCTCCATCCCGGACCCCCGCATCGCCGTCCTGTCCGAGGCCGAGTTCTACGGCCGCACCGCGCAGCAGGGCGCCCGCACCGTCAAGAAGCTCGCGAGCCGCCGCAAGAACGTCGTCGACCCGCTGCAGCTCAAGCCGGGCGACGTCGTCGTGCACGCCACGCACGGCATCGGCAAGTTCGTCGAGCTCGTCTCGCGCGAGGTGTCGAGCGGCGGGCGCAACGCGGTGAAGACGCAGCGCGAGTACCTCGTGCTCGAGTACGCGCCCTCGAAGCGCGGGTACCCGGGCGACAAGCTCTTCGTGCCGACCGACCAGCTCGACCAGCTCTCCCGGTACGTCGGCGGCGAGTCCCCGACCCTGTCGAAGATGGGCGGCTCCGACTGGTCCGCCGCGAAGTCCAAGGCCCGCAAGGCCGTCCGTGACATCGCCGTCGACCTCGTGAAGCTGTACTCCGCGCGCATGGCCTCGAAGGGGCACGCGTTCGGCCTGGACACGCCGTGGCAGCGCGAGCTCGAAGAAGCGTTCCCGTTCGCCGAGACCGCCGACCAGCTCACCACCATCGACGAGATCAAGCGCGACATGGAGCGCCCGATCCCGATGGACCGCCTGCTCTCCGGCGATGTCGGCTACGGCAAGACCGAGGTCGCGATCCGCGCCGCGTTCAAGGCCGTGCAGGACGGCAAGCAGGTCGCGATGCTCGTCCCCACGACGCTCCTCGTCCGCCAGCACATGGAGACCTTCCAGGAGCGCTTCGCCGGGTTCCCGGTGCACCTCCGCGCGCTCAGCCGGTTCCAGACCGAGAAGGAGTCGAAGGAGACGCTCGCGGGCCTCGCCGACGGCACCGTCGACATCGTCATCGGCACGCACCGGATCCTCTCGCAGGGCGTGCAGTTCAAGGACGTCGGCCTCGTCATCATCGACGAGGAGCAGCGCTTCGGCGTCGAGCACAAGGACCAGCTCAAGAAGCTCAAGACCAACGTGGACGTCCTGGCGATGTCCGCGACGCCGATCCCGCGTTCGCTCGAGATGGCGGTGACGGGCATCCGTGAGATGTCGACCCTCGCCACCCCGCCGGAAGACCGCCACCCGATCCTGACCTTCGTCGGCCCGCAGTCCGACCTGCAGGTGGCCGCGGCGATCCGGCGCGAGATGCTCCGCGAGGGCCAGGTCTTCTACGTGCACAACCGTGTGAAGGACATCCAGTCGGTCGCGGCGCACCTCGCCGAGATCGTCCCGGACGCCCGCATCGCCGTCGCGCACGGGCAGATGTCCGAGCAGACCCTCGAGCAGGTGATGGTCGACTTCTGGGAGCGCCGCTTCGACGTGCTCGTCTCGACGACCATCATCGAGACGGGCCTCGACATCGCGAACGCGAACACGCTCATCATCGACCGCGCCGACAAGTACGGGCTGTCGCAGCTGCACCAGCTCCGTGGTCGTGTCGGTCGTGGACGTGAGCGCGGGTACGCGTACTTCCTCTACGACGCCGACAAGCCCCTCTCCGAGACCGCGCAGGACCGCCTCGAGACCATCGCGGCGAACAACGAGCTCGGTGCGGGCATGCAGGTCGCGATGAAGGACCTCGAGATCCGCGGTGCGGGCAACCTGCTCGGCGGTGAGCAGTCCGGCCACATCGCGGGCGTCGGCTTCGACCTGTACCTCCGCATGATCGGCGAAGCCGTGTCCCAGTTCCGCGGGGACGTCGCCGAGGGGCAGACCGAGCTCCGGCTCGAGATCCCCGTCGACGCGCACATCCCCGAGGACTACGTCGAGTCCGAGCGGCTCCGGCTCGAGGCGTACCAGAAGCTCTCCGCCGCCTCTGCCCCGACGGCGCAGCACGACGCGATCGACATGGTGCTCGACGAGCTCACCGACCGGTACGGGCAGCCGCCGGAGGCTGTCCAGACCCTGGTCGAGGTCTCAAGGCTCCGGCGGATGGCGCAGCAGGTCGGGCTCTCCGACGTGGTCGTCATGGGGTCGAACCTGCGGGTCGCGGGCAAGGAGCTCGCCGACTCGTCCCAGGTCCGGCTGAAGCGGATGTACCCAGGCGCGAAGTGGTTCCCGCAGCAGAACGCGTCGAGCATCCCGATGCCGCGTCCGCACGGCGAGGCCCTGCCCGACGACGGCCTGATCGAGTGGGTCGAGAGCATCCTCACCGCGGTCTACGGCGCGGCTGCCCCGGCGGAGGCGCCGGCCGCGTAGCACGCTGCGCCACCCCGGACGGGAGGCCCGGTGCCAGCTGGCACCGGGCCTCCCGTCCGGCGTCAGCGCACGCTCACCGCGCTCGCGTCTGCGCGCGCTCGCAACCAGCGACAAGACCGTTGTCGTACGACAGCGACCCTGTCGTACCGACTCCGCCGAGATCGTTGCGTCCGCAAGCAACGACGAGACCGCTGTCGTACGACAACGAGGGTGTCGTTCCGAGTCCGAGTCCGAGTCCGAGTCCGCGGGCGCCGGGCGGAGCGGGTCGTGGCGGACGCACCCCGCGGCGCTACTCGGTGGACTCGGCCTCGGAGAGCTCGCGGCGCGCGCGGTACTGGCGCGCCCGGATGCTGACGACGATCGCCGAGGCGACCATCGCGATGCCCGAGCCCACCAGGACCGCGAGCACGCCCTCGTCGACGATCTCCTCGTTCGACGCGAACGCGAGCTCGTTCATCAGCAGCGAGACGGTGAAGCCGATGCCGCCGAGCACCCCGACGGTGACGATCGACATGAACGACAGCGAGGGACGCCCCGGACCGCGGAAGATCCGCGTGGCGACGGACCCGAACAGCGTGATGCCGATCACCTTGCCGACGGGCAGCGCCAGGACGACGGCCCAGAAGGTGGGGGAGAGCTCGCTGATGCCGACGGCGGGGATCATCACCGCAGCCGACGCGAACGCGAACACCGGCAGGACGATCGCGTTCGACCAGGGCTCCACGCGCTCGTGCAGGGTGTGCCCGGGGCGCCGGGGCAGCACGAGCCCGAGCGCGACCCCGGCGATCGTCGCGTGCACGCCCGAGTGGTACACGAGCCACCAGGTCAGGACGCCGAGCACGACCATCGCCGCGATCATCCAGGCCTGTCCCGGTCGACCGGGACGGAGCATGCGTCCGAGCAGCCAGAACAGGACCAGGACGACGGCGGCACCGCCGAGGGCGAGGAAGTGCGTGTCGTGCGCGAACACCACGGCGATGATGACGATCGCGATGAGGTCGTCGAGTACCGCCAACGCCAGCAGGAACACCCGGAGCGTCGACGGCAGCCCGCGCCCGAACATCGCGAGGACCCCGAGCGCGAACGCGATGTCGGTCGCCGTGGGGATCGGCCAGCCGTGCGTGTACTGCGTGCCGGCGGTCACCGCGAGGTAGATGCCGGCGGGGACCAGCACACCGCCGACGGCCGCGATCGCGGGGACGATCGCGGTCTTCGCGTTCGACAGCTCGCCCACGACGAGTTCGTGCTTCAGCTCGATCGCGACGAGCAGGAAGAACACCGCGAGGAGTCCGTCGCTGATCCAGTGCGCCACCGAGAGGTCGAGGCCCACCGCACCCCAGGGTGCGTGCAGGTGCAGCAGGTGTTCGAGGCCCGGGCCGGCGGGGGTGTTCGCCAGGACGAGGCCGAACACGGCCGCGGTGAGCAGGGCGACGGCGCTGAAGCGGGGGGAGCGGACGACTGCCAGCATGGGACTCCGTACGAGGGTCGGGAAACGGTCCGTCGACCAGACTTCCCGACACGCCACCCGCAACGATACCGGATACTGGCCCGATGACCGCCGTCTCCGACCTCATCGCCGTCGTCGACCGCCTGCTGGACCCGGACGGCGGATGCGTCTGGAACCGCGAGCAGACGCACCGCACCCTCGCGCGGTACGCGGTCGAGGAGGCGTACGAACTCGTCGACGCCATCGAGGACGAGGACGTCGGCGAACTCCGTGAGGAGCTCGGCGACGTGCTGTACCAGGTGGTCCTGCACGCGGGCATCGCCGCACGCGCCGGGGAGTTCGACCTCGAGGACGTGGCGGCGTCCGTGCGGGACAAGATGGTCCGCCGCCACCCGCACGTCTTCGGCGACGAGCGGGCCGACACCGTCGAGGACGTGGTCCGGGTCTGGCGTGCCGCGAAGGCGGCCGAGAAGTCGTCGCGGACGAGTGCGTTCGACGGGGTGCCGCGCGCGATGCCGCCGCTGGAGCGGGCGGTGAAACTGCTGGAACGCCTGGAGGAACGTGGGTCCGCCGACGCGGTGGTCGCATCCGTCGTGGAGCTGGCCGGGGCTGGCGCCACGCCCGTCGGTGCGTCCGGCGGTCCGGTCGCCACGTCCGACGTCGCGTGGGGCGTGTCGATGCTCGCGTCGGTCGCGACCGCTGAGCGCGACGGGATCGATGCGATCGAGAGCCTCCGCGCGGCGGTGCGGCTGCTGGAGACCGAGGGGCGCGCAGCAGCCGAGGCCTGACCAGCGTCGGACAGCGACGAGCCGAGGCCCGACCGTCGACGAGCAAGACGAGAGTGCGGGCGTCCTCCCAACCCGAAAAAAGGAGGACGCCCGCGAGCGGGCAGACGACGCCACCAGGGATAGTGGCGCCGGCAGGGAAGCCCGCTCGAACCGCGGGGCACACTGCAGCACGTTGCCCACGCGATCGGTTCGGAAGCGGATCAGGCGCTTCATGAACCGAGGTTCTGGATCCAGTATGTCAGTAGGTCGGATGGTCCGCAAGCCCGCGTCGCCGATCTGACAGGATTGACCCCATGGCGACGACCGTGACGGCACCCCGTGGCATGCGTGACTTCCTCCCCGCGGACAAGGCGCGTCGCGAGCACGTCCTCGGCGTGATCCGTGGCGTGTACGCGCGGCACGGCTTCGACGAGATCGAGACCCCCGTCGTCGAGGACGCCGCGCGGCTGCACTCCGGGCTCGGCGGGGACAACGAGAAGCTCGCGTTCGGCGTGATGCGGCGCGGCCTCACCGTCGAGGACCTCCGGAGCGCCGAGGCCCCGCTCGACCTCGCCGACCTCGGGCTCCGCTTCGACCTCACGGTGCCGCTCGCCCGGTTCTACGCCTCGCACCGCGCGGAGCTGCCGACCGTGTTCCGCTCCGTGCAGATCGCCCCGGTCTGGCGTGCCGAGCGTCCGCAGAAGGGGCGCTACCGGCAGTTCGTGCAGTGCGACATCGACATCCTCGGTGAGCCGGGACAGCTCGCGGAGATCGAGCTCATCCGCGCCACGACGGCCGCACTCGACGCGCTCGGGATCACCGGGACGTCGATCCGCATCAACGACCGGCGCATCCTCATCGCGCTCCTCGCCTCGTGGGGCGTCACCGACCCGACCGCGGCGGACCGGGCGCTCATCACGATCGACAAGCTCGACAAGATCGGCCCGGACGGCGTCGCCCGCGAACTCGTCGACACCGTCGGCGTCGACGTCCCCGACCTCGAGCAGACGATCCGTGCACTCGAGGACGCCGACTGGGCGAGTGTGACCGGCGCGCCCTGGCTCGACGCGGACGCGTTCGCCGACCTCCTCCGACTGCGCGAGGCGCTGCCGGGCGTCGACCTCCGCTTCGACCCGACGCTCGTGCGCGGCATGGGGTACTACACGGGGACCATCTTCGAGGTGGCGCACCCGGACTTCGGCTACAGCCTGGGCGGTGGCGGCCGGTACGACGGCATGATCGGCCGCTTCCTCGGCCAGGACGTCCCGGCGGTCGGCTTCTCGCTCGGCTTCGAGCGGCTCGTGGACCTCGTGACCCTGCCGGAAGCGGCGACCTCCGACGCCGTGGTGCTCGTGTACGACAAGGACGTCGACCCGGTGCGGCTCGCGGCGCTCAAGGGCGAGGCGCTCGAGCAGCACCAGCGTGTCCGGCTCGAACGACGGACCAAGAACACGAAGAACCTGCTCGCGGGGCTGGCGGCGCAGGGCTTCGGCGCGTTCGCCACCGTGAACGCCGACACCACCTCGCTCGCGGGTGTGGAGTTCCGCCCGCTCGCCTGAGTTCTCCACAGTCCGTCCGACGCGGCGCGAAACCGTTCATCCGTCGTCGGTAGGATCGACCCCGCAAGAACCACAACCGCAACGTGTAGGGAGTACCCCGTGGCCGTGATCGATGCCGTAGGAGCACGCGAAGTCCTCGATTCCCGAGGCAACCCGACGGTCGAGGTCGAGGTCCTCCTCGACGACGGCGTCGTCTCGCGCGCGCTCGTCCCGTCCGGTGCCTCCACCGGCGCCTTCGAGGCATATGAGCTGCGCGACGGAGACGCGTCCCGCTACGGCGGCAAGGGCGTCCTCAAGGCAGTGGAGGCGGTGCTCGACGAGATCGGCCCCGCGCTCGAGGGCTTCGACGCCACCGACCAGCGTCTCGTCGACGCCGCGCTCATCGAGCTCGACGGCACCGAGAACAAGTCGCGCCTCGGTGCGAACGCGATCCTCGGCGCCTCGCTCGCCGTCGCCCGCGCCGCCGCCGACTCGGCCGACCTGCCGCTCTTCCGCTACCTCGGCGGCCCGAACGCGCACACGCTGCCCGTCCCGCTGATGAACGTCGTCAACGGTGGCGCGCACGCCGACACCAACGTCGACATCCAGGAGTTCTTCCTGGTGCCCTACGGCGCCGAGTCCTTCTCCGAAGCGCTCCGCTGGGGCGTCGAGACCTACCACGCCCTCAAGGGCGAGCTGAAGAAGCAGGGCCTGGCGACCGGCCTCGGCGACGAGGGCGGCTTCGCGCCGGAGCTCGCGTCGAACCGTGCGGCGCTCGACTTCCTCGTCGCCGCGATCGAGAAGGCCGGCTTCACCCCGGGCAAGGACATCGCGCTCGGGCTCGACGTCGCCTCCACCGAGTTCTTCGCGGACGGCAAGTACAACTTCGAGGGCAAGCAGCTCTCCTCGCAGGAGTTCACGAGCTACTTCTCCGACCTGGTCGCGAACTACCCGCTCGTCACCATCGAGGACCCGCTGGCCGAGGACGACTGGGAAGGCTGGACCCACCTCACCGCCGAGCTCGGTGGCAAGGTGCAGATCGTCGGCGACGACCTCTACGTCACCAACCCGAAGCGCCTGCAGCGGGGCATCGACGAGAAGGCCGGCAACTCGATCCTGGTCAAGGTGAACCAGATCGGCACGCTGACCGAGACCCTCGACGCGGTGTCGCTCGCGCAGCGCCACGGCATGACGGCGATCCTCTCGCACCGCTCCGGCGAGACCGAGGACACCACCATCGCGGACATCGCGGTGGCCGTCGACGGTGGCCAGATCAAGACCGGCGCCCCGGCCCGCTCGGACCGCGTCGCGAAGTACAACCAGCTCCTCCGCATCGAGGAAGAGCTCGGCGACGCCGCGGTCTACGCCGGCCGCACCGCGTTCCCGCGCGCCGCAGCGCTGTAGGGGCACAGACCCTCTAGCCAGCAGCACACCGGACGCAGGTCGTCCACCCGACGCGCCCCGTGCCTCCCGTCCGCTCATCCGGACCACGGCACGGGGCGCGTCTGCGTGTCGTCCCGTACGCCCGGCTGGGAAGGGGCCGAAACGCAGGCGCGGCGGCGCGGACCACGCCGACGGCCGGGTTATCGTCGTGACGTGCCCAGCCAGAAGCCCCGCGTCCGCCGCGTCCCCGTGGCGATGCCCGAGGGCGGCACGGCCGAGCAGCCGTGGTACCGCTCGATCCGGTTCTCCGGGTTCAGCCTGCTCATGCTCGCGATCATCGTGCTGTTCGTCGTGGTCCTCGCCCCGTCGCTCCGGACGCTCATCCAGCAGCAGGAGCAGATCGCGCAGCAGCAGCGTGAGGTGGCGGCGCAGAAGTCCGACGTCGCGCAGAAGCAGAAGGACGTCGCGCGCTGGGACGACCCCGCCTACATCGAGGCGCAGGCCCGTGACCGGCTGCTCTACGTGTACCCGGGGGAGCAGAGCTTCCTGGTGATGGGCGAGGGCACGAGCACCTCCGACGACTCCCCGACGACGGACTCCGGGACCCCCGTGAGCGCGAAGGTGCAGACGCCGAAGGTGGACTGGGTGCAGGCGATGATGTCGTCCGTGCTGAAGTCCGGCCTGTCCGAGGAGACCACGCAGGAGCTCGTCGCGCCCGACGTCTCCGGCACGGGGAACTCCTCGAACTGACCGCCCGTCGTCACACGGTGCGGGGAGCCGCGGAACTCGGGTAGCCTCTTGTACCCGTGACGACCCCTCCGTTCGACCCGCCGTCCGACCACGACGTGCAGGTGGTGTCGGCCCAGCTGGGCCGCCCTGCTCGCGACGTCGTCGGCATCGCGGCACGCTGCGTCTGCGGCAACCCGACGGTGGTCGCCACGAAGCCGCGGCTGTCGAACGGCACACCGTTCCCCACGCTGTACTACCTGTGCCACCCGGCGGCCACCGCTGCCGTCAGCACACTCGAGGCGACCGGGGTCATGCCCGAGCTCGCCGCGCTGCTCGATGACCCCGACACCGCCGAGCGCTACCGCGCGGCGCACGAGGCCTACCTCGCGGACCGCGAGTCCATCGAGCACGTCGACGAGATCGACGGCATCAGCGCGGGCGGCATGCCCGTCCGCGTGAAGTGCCTGCACGCCCTCGTCGGTCACTCACTCGCTGCCGGACCCGGCGTGAACCCCATCGGCGACCTCGCGCTCGAACGCGCATCGTGGTCGCCCGACCGGTGCGAATGCCGGGCGTATGATGAGGGTGCAGACGCTGGAGTCGGGGCGGGTGGCGGCGAAGTCTGACCAGCCGCCCGGCAACCACCCCCACTCCAAGGAGACCATTCCCCGTGCCCAAGATCCTCGTCGTCGGCGGCGGTTACGCCGGCTTCTACACCGCCTGGAAGCTCGAGAAGCACCTTCGCCAGGGCGAAGCTGAGGTCGTGATGGTGGATCCGCTGCCGTACATGACGTACCAGCCGTTCCTGCCGGAGGTGGCTGCCGGTTCGATCGAGCCGCGCCACGCGGTCGTCTCGCACCGTCGTCACCTCAAGAAGACCCGCGTCGTCACGGCGAAGGTCACGAAGGTCGACCACGCCACGAAGACCGCGACCATCACGCCGGAGATCGGCGAGCCGTGGGAAGAGTCCTACGACCAGATCGTGATGACCGCCGGTGCCGTCTCCCGCACGTTCCCCATCGCGGGCGTCGCGGACGAGGCGATCGGCCTCAAGACCATCGAAGAGGCCGCCGCGATCCGCGACAAGGTCCTCACCAACTTCGCCAAGGCGTCGAACCTGCCGGCCGGTCCCGAGCGTGACCGCCTGCTCACCGTCGTCGTCGTCGGTGGTGGCTTCGCCGGCATCGAGGTGTTCGCCGAGCTCCGCTCGTTCGTCACCGACCTGCTGAAGAGCTACCCGGAGCTGTCCTTCGACGACACGCACTTCCACCTGGTCGAGGCGATGGGCCGCATCATGCCCGAGGTCTCGCTCGAGACCTCGCACTGGGTGCTCAAGAACCTCGCGCAGCGCGGTGCGAACGTGCACCTCGACACGCAGCTCGCCTCGGCCGTCGGTGGCGTCTGCCAGCTCAAGGCCAAGGATGAGTCGATCCAGACCGTCGAGTCCGACCTCATCATCTGGACCGCCGGCGTGATGGCGAACCCGATGGTCAAGGGCACCGACTTCCCGCTCGAGCCGCGCGGCCGCATCACCGTGCAGCCCGACCTCCGCGTCGTCGACGAGGACACGGTCATCGCGGACGCCTGGGCCTGTGGCGACGTCGCAGCCGTGCCGGACCTCACCGGTGGTGGCGTCGGCGGCATGTGCGTGCCGAACGCCCAGCACGCGGTCCGTCAGGCCAAGCAGCTCGCGAAGAACCTCGTCGCGACGCTCCGCGGCGAAGCGACGGTCGACTACAAGCACGAGAACCTCGGCGCCGTCGCGGGTCTCGGCATCGGCATCGGTGTCTTCCAGTCCGGCAAGTTCGCCATGAAGGGCTTCCTCGCCTGGGGCGCGCACCGTGGCTACCACGGCATGGCGATGCCGTCGTGGGAGCGCAAGTGGCGCGTCATCGGCGACTGGGTCGGCGGCTTCTTCCTGGGCCGCGACATCGCGTCCCTCGACGACCGTGAGACCCCGCGCGCCGCGTTCGAGGCGTTCGCGTCCCGTCCGAAGCCCGCCGCGACCGAGGAGCCCGCGGCCGTTGCCGCGCCGGCTCCGGAAGCAGGCACGCCCGCCGGCGCTGCCGGTCCGGCGTACGCCACCCCGGCCGAGGACGTCTCGAAGGACGCCGCTCCGGTCGACGGCGAGAAGGCCACCGCGAAGTAGCACTCCGCTCACGCCGAAGGGCGGTCACCCCACCGGGTGGCCGCCCTTCGGCGTTCGAGGCGTTCGAGGCGTTCGCGTTCGAGCCGTTCGAGGCGTGTGCGCTGGTCGCTAGGCTGTTGCAGCCCGCCCCCGTGGCCCAATCGGTAGAGGCACGCGACTTAAAATCGCTGAGCTGAGGGTTCGAGTCCCTCCGGGGGTACCGATACCGAGCGACCCCGGCGCTGCGACAGCACCGCGGAACGAAACAGCACCGCGGGGATCCCGCGGTGCTGTTTCCGTCTCGTGGTTCCGTGCGCGCCTCAGTGCAGGCGGTAGCCCGTGACCATGGGGCAGGTGAACGGGTCACGCGCCGCGAGCCCGACCCGGTTGAGGTAGGCGACGACGATGCCGTACGACTTGCCGAGGCTCGCCTCGGTGTAGGGGATGTTGTGCTTCTCGCAGTGCGCCTTCACCATCGGCTTCGCGAGGCGCAGGTTCGGCCGCGCCATGCTCGGGAAGAGGTGGTGCTCCGCCTGGTGGTTGAGGCCACCGAAGAGGTGGTCGGCCCAGATGCCGCCCGTGATGTTGCGGGAGGTGCGGACCTGGCGGGAGAGGAAGTCGATGCGGGCGCCCTCCGCGATGATCGGCATGCCCTTGTGGTTCGGCGCGAACGAGCCGCCCATCATCACACCGAAGACGGCGAGCTGGACACCGAGGAACGCGAAGCCGACGCCGAGCGGCATCAGCGTGAAGATCGCCCAGAAGTACAGCGCGAAGCGTGCGACGAGCAGGACGGCCTCGATGATGCGGTCACGCCCGGTGCCCTTGATGTGCTGGCCGGTGACGAGTGCGCGGACGCCGAGGAAGTGCAGGTTCGCGCCTTCCATCGTCAGCAGCGGGAAGAACGCCCAGCCCTGCACACGGGTGAGGTAGCGGAGCAGTCCGCGACGCTCGGCGGCGTCTTCCTCGATGAAGGACACCGTGTCCTGCGCGATGTCGGGGTCCTTGCCGATGGTGTTCGGGTTGCCGTGGTGACGGTTGTGCTTGTTCATCCACCACGTGTACGAGAGCCCCACGAGGAAGGTGCCGAGCACCCGGCCGGCGTGGTCGTTCCACTTGCGGGAGGCGAACACCTGCCGGTGTGCGGCTTCGTGCGCCAGGAACGCGAACTGGGTGAACAGGGCGCCGAGGACGGCGGCGGGGATCAGCTGGAACCACGAGCCACCGAGCATGGCGACGGCGGCCCAGCAGACGGCGACGAGACCGACGAGCACGGCGAACACGGTCCAGTAGAAGCCGACACGGCGTTCCAGGAGGCCAGCCGAGCGGACCTCTTCGAGGAGGTCCTTGTACGTGGAGGTGCCGGAGGTGGCGCCCGGAGCACGCGGGGTGGTGGGTCGGTACAGGGTCGATGAAGACGGCATGGAGGCTGCTTCCATCAGGAACAGCCCTTCGGCCGAACTCAGAGTTCCCGCAACTGCGGTTCCCCGAAACCTATGGGCTGAACCTGGGCAAGCACCGTGGAGTGCGCGTACCGTTCGGCCGAGGTCGTCCCCCGTCTCGTGGCGATTCCGGGCCGGGAGGTCCCCGCCCGTGAAACACATCATCTACGGCCTTGCGTCCGTGCTCACCACGGACGACGCCGCGTACGCCGTGCTGGAGTACGCCGCCGCCCTCGCCCAGGCCGGTCTGGCCGACACCGTGCACGTCCCGACGGTCGACCGGTGGGGCATGGCGACGACGTCGAGCATCCTCCTCGCGCCGGCGATCGGGGTGCTCGTGCAGTCCGCTCCGGACGACGAGCTGCACCCGGAGACCGAGGGGTTCACGACCGAGATGCGGCTGCGGACCCAGGCGGTCCAGACGACGGGCTGAGCGCCCCTGCTCATCGGGGTGACCCGCGACCGTTAGCATGCTCCGGTGGTGGGATTCGGCAGTGCGATCGCGAACCTCCGTGGAGTCCTCCGGCAGCCAGAGGCGCACGAGGTCGTCGACGGCGAGACCGTCCCGGTCGGGATGCTCCTCGGCACGCTCGGCACCCTGCTCCTCGACGCCGGCAGCTCGGTCACCGACGTCCGTTCGGCGCTCGAGAAGGCCCGCGACGCCGCCGGCATCGGCCCGGAACTCGCGGTCGGGGTGCTGCCCGCGCTGGTGATCGTGAGCGAGACCTCGACGGGTGCTGCCACGATCGTGAACGCCGAGGGCGTCGAGCTCTCCTTCCGCCAGGCCGCCAGGGCGAACCGCCTGGTGCTCGGGCTGGAGAGCGGGTCGATCGCCCTCGCCGAGATCCCGGCGCGGGTCCGGGCGATCCGCGACGGCACCCGGCCGCCCGCACCGCTGCCGTGGGTGCTCGGGAACGCGCTGACCTCTGCGGGGCTCGCCGTCGTGTTCCGGTGCCCGTGGTGGGCGATCCTCGTCGCGCTCGGCGTCGGCGCGGTCGTCGGCGTCATCGGGCTGCTGCTCCGCCGGTACCGCGAGGCCGTCGCCGTCGTCCCGTTCCTCGCCGCCTTCGTCTCGACCGCGGTCGTCGGCCTCGTGGCCGCCGGCACCGGGTTCGACCACGTGCCGCTGTTCGCCGTCTGCGCACCCGTCGCGGTCTTCGTCCCCGGCGCGCTCATCACGAACGCGCTCCTCGAGCTCACCGCGGCCGACATCGTGACCGGGTCGGCCCGGCTCATGCAGGGGCTCATCATCCTCGGGTTCATGGCAGCCGGGATCGCCGCCGGCAGCGCCGTCACCGGCCTGCACGTCGACCCGACCTCGGCCGCACTCGTGGGGGAGGTCGCGGGGGTCGGCAACGACCTGGCGGGCTGGGAGTCCGTCCCGCCGTACTGGCTGTCCTGGGTCGCCGTCGGGGTGCTCGCCATCGGGATCGGGCTGGTGTTCGGCGCCGGCTGGAAGCTCACGGCCGCGTCGATCGTGGTGATGGTGCTGGCCTACGCGCTCGTGTCCGGCCTCGCGCCGCTCGTCGGGAGCGTCGTCGCGACGGGCATCGCGGCGGCCGTGCTGTTCGTCGCGACGCGGTGGCTCGAGCGGCTCGTGCCGGTGATCCCCGCGACGGTGTCGTTCCTGCCGGCCTTCCTGCTGCTCGTGCCGGGGACGGTCGGGCTCGTCGCCGTCGCCACGTTCGACCCGGAGTCGCTCGCCACGCCCCTCGCGACGTTCGTGAGCCTGTGTGTGGGCACGAAGATCGGCGGGCTGCTGCCCGGCCTCTTCGCCCGCCGCACGCCGACACACTGACGAGCGCGACCAGAGCGCCTCCTGGCCGCGCGACCAGCGCCCCTACGGCTCGATGAAGCGGCCGGCGGCCTGGTCCTCGGCGGCGGTCGCCTTCGCGAGGTAGTGCACCTTCTTGCCCGTCGCGTTGTACGGCAGCTCGGTGACGAACCGGTACCGCCGCGGCCGCTTGTACCGCGCGAGCCCCGGGTGCGTCCCGGTCCACTCCTCGAGCGCCGCCGCCGCGGCCACGTCGTCGGCGGGCAGACCCTGGTCCGCGCGGATCACGAACGCCACGACGACCTCGCCCCAGCGCTCGTCGGGCACCCCGACCACCACGGAGTCCGCGACGCCCGCGTGCTCCTGCAGCACGGCCTCGACCTGCACCGGGTGCACGTTCTCGCCGCCGGAGATGATCATGTCGTCCTTGCGCCCGACGATCGTCACGCGCTCGTGCTCGTCCCAGGTCGCGAGGTCGCCCGGGTAGAACCAGCCGTTCGCGAACTTCTCCGCCTCGAGCCCCGGGTTCCGGTACGAGTACCCGGACTTCACGGTGCGCACCGCGAACTCGCCGATCTCGCTGCCGTCCTTCGGCACGGTGTCGCTCGGATCGGCGAGCTTGTCCGTGTACACCCGGACCACGGCGACGTCGTCGTCGGTGGAGGCGCGGCCCGTCGAGCCGGCACCGTCCGGGAAGTCCTCGGGGCGCAGGAACGTGTTCCAGAAGGTCTCGGTGGTGCCGTAGCCGTTGAAGATCCGCGGGGAGAGCAGCTCCTGGTAGCGGAGCGCCGCTGCCCGGTCGAGCGGTGCGCCCATCGTCACGATGCCGTTCAGGGAGGAGAGGTCGCGCGGTCGGCGCTCCTGCGCGTTCGCGAGCTGCACGAGGTTCGGCGGCGCGCCGATCAGGAAGGTCAGCCGCTCGGACTCGACGAGGTCGAGCACCCGGTCCGGGTCGAAGTGCCGGAGCGTGGTGAGTTCGGCGCCGACGTAGAACACCGGGTTCGGACCGCCCGAGTACAGACCGCCACGGTGGAACAGCGGCGACATGTTGAGCGTCTTGTCGAACGGGCTCAGCGGGAAGTGCATGATGACGTCGTGCGCGCTGAGCACCTCCACGAGGCTCGGCAGCGGGACCGGCTTCGGCCGTCCCGTGGTGCCCGAGGTGTACAGGCGGGTGGTCTCGTCGTACGTGGAGCGCGGCTCGGTGGCGGCGAGCTCGTCGGCGGTGACGGGCTCGTCGGCGAGGAGGTCGGCGAACGGGACGTCGGAGCCGACCGCGGGATCACCGGAGCCGACCACGACGACGTGTGCCGGCCGGTGCGACGCCGAGGTGCGGGCAGCTGCGAGGTCCTCCGCGCGTGCCGCGTCGTACACGAGCACGACGGGGGCGGAGTCGTCGACGATGAAGGCGACCTCGTCGGGTGCGAGCCGGAAGTTCGTCGGCGAGAACACCGCGCCGATCCGGTGGCAGGCCAGGTAGAGCATCGCGAACTCGGGGGAGTTGAACAGCTCCACCATCACGACCGAACCGCGCTCCACCCCGTGCCGGACGAGCCAGCCGCCGACCCGGTCGACCACGTCGCCGAGCTCGGCGTACGTCCACGACCGGTCGGAGTCCGGGTCTCGGAGGGCCGGCCGCGCGGCGAAGCGGTGCGTGTTCCGCGCGAAGCCGTTGGCGTAGGTGTAGCTGCCCTCGAAGACCTCGCGGAAGCGGGTCGGGTCGTAGTCGGATCGGGTCTCGGTCATCGTCGCTCCCTGGCTCGTCCGGTGCTGCCGTCGCACCGTCCGTCAGCGTATCCGCGCGCCGATCCGGGTGGCACGCGCCGCGCTCGGAGACCGGCCGCGTCGGCGACGCGGGTCGCCGTGGCGGAGGTGGGACGAGCCTCCAGGCCGGTCCGGTCCGGTGCTCTGCCGGACGTGCACCCGGTCGGGAGGCCCGGCTCGGCTCAGGCGCGCGTGTCCGGTTCCAGCACGCGGACCCACACCCAGGTGGCGGCCGCGACGGCGACGCACCCGCAGGCGACGACGGCCATCACGACGGGGGAGACGTGCGTGCCGGCGGTGCCCGAGTACACGGCGGCACCGAGCGCGACGCCCACGGCGGCGATCGACGCGTACCGGGTCCGCGAGTGCGCCCAGAGCGCGCCGCCCGCCGAGCCGGGCAGGGGGAGGAGGGTGACCACGAACGAGCCGAGGCCACCGACGCAGAGCGTGATCGCGAACTCCGACACGAGCGAGACCCAGAACCCGGAGCCGAGCGTGAGGCTGTGCAGCACCCACCCCGCTGCGGCGAGGACGAGGAGTGCGACGGACCGCCAGGTGGCGCTCCGAGCGCAGGCGGCGACCCCAGCCCCGAGGCGCATCGCACCGGTGTCCACGTCGGTCCGGCCGACCGGGACGAGCAGCACGCCGACCACGACCGCGGGGGAGAGGTCTGCCGTGCGGGTGACGGCGCAGGCCACGAGGGCGGTGAGCACGAGCCACGGTGAGACCCGGTACCCGACCGCGTGCCGGTCCGCTCCGGCGGCCCACCGCGTCGCCACGACCACGCCCGCCGTGAGCACGGCGGTGCCGAGGAGGACGGCGATGGCGAGGCGGACGTAGCGCGCCTCGAGTTCGACGCCGACCCCGAGCAGGGTCAGGACGGTGGCGAGCACCACGGCGATGCCGACCGACACCCACCCGGGCAGGGAGTCGTCCCCGCGGCGGCGCTCGGAGCGCGGACGGTTCCGGCCGGTGAACGAGGCGAGTCGCAGGGACACGCGGCCGTGGAGCGACCGGGCGACGAGTCGGACCGGGCCCGCGACGAGGAGGAGGAACGCCGCTGCGACGGCCGCGGCGACCAGCAGGGTGCGCCAGGAGAACGAGGACTGGATCGTGGGGACGGTCTGGTCGAACGTCGTCGCGACGGACCAGTCGCCGGCGGGACCGGACCAGTCGATGCCGTGGCCTGCGCCGCCGCTCGAACCAGCGCCGGCGCCTGCGCTGCCGTCGCCGGAGCCGTTCCCGCCCGCGCCACCACCGGAGCCGCCCGTGCCCGTGCCCGGTGCACCCGTGCTGCTGCCGTCCCCGCCCGGGTCCGGCGTCGTCCCGCCGGCCGTCGGGCCGCCGGGGGTCGTGCTGCCGGACGCGGTGCTGCCCGGACCGGTGGCGGTGGCACCCGGGGTGCTGCCGGATGCGCCGGCGACCCGGACCACGACGGCGGTCGAGGACGCCGAGTGGTTGCCCGCGGCGTCGTGCTGCAGTGCGGTGACCGATCGTGCGCCCGCGGCGAGCGGGACGCCCCGGGTCGAGCACGACCACGCACCGTCGCTGCCGACGGTCGCACCGCAGACGGGGGCACGGTCGACGTAGACCGTCACCGCAGCCGCGGGCTCCCCGGTCCCGCGCACGGTGAGCGGCTGGTCGGCGACGCGCTCTCCGGTCCGCGGCGCGGTGATCCGAGGCGCTGCCGGTGGCGTCCGGTCGAACGTGACCGAGACCGGGGCGGACGCGGCGCTCCGGAGGTCGGACCGGTAGCCCCGCGCGGTGCTGACGGTCTGGGTGGCCGTCATCGTGACCGTGCCGCTCGGGTGCGGTGCCGCGCCGGTCGACCAGGACACGACCCAGCGGCCGTCGGACCCGACCGTGGCCGTGCGGACCGCGGGCGAGCCGGAGACCGACACCGTCACGGTGGTCCCCGTGTCGCCGCTGCCGACGACCGTGCCGGTGGTGGGGTCCCGCGTGGTGATGGTGGGCGGCACGACGACGTCGGCGGCCGGAGCGTCGGCGGTGTGGCGCGAGGTGTCGGAGACGTCCTGCACCGTGAAGACCTGCTGTGCGCCGGTGTGCACGCGGCCGAAGCAGGACCAGGCGCCGGTGGTGCTCGTCGTCGCCGTGCAGACCGAGGAACTCGTCACCCTCGGATCGATCACGCGGACGCGGTGGCCGGGGGTCGCGGTGCCGTGGAAGCGGCCCGTGGCGCTCGTGAGGTCGCCCGGGTCGGCGATCGTCGGGTCGACGGGCGGTCGGCCGGTCGGCGGGGTGCTCGGGGTCGACGTCGGGGTGCCGGTCGGTGCGGCGCTCGGGCGGGTCAGCGACTGGGTGGGCGCCGGTGTCGGTGTCGGCGTCGCGGGGACTGCGGCTGCGGTGGCGCCGTTCGCCGCCGCGGCAGTGGTGGCTCCCGTCGCGGCCGCGGCGGGCGCGACGCTCAGCGCGAGCAGCGCCGCCGCGAGGGCTGCGGTGAGACCGCCGAGCACCCCCACGCGGGCACGACGAACGGGGCCGTCGCCCCCGACTGCCCTGGTGTCCACGTCGTCCCCGTGCGTGTTCATGCCCCTCCATCCCACGTGACGACGGCCCATCGGTCAATACACCTCGCGGATGATCCGCGCGATCCGGCCCCTGTCCGGACGCCCGGTGTGCGTGCCTGGGGAATCGCCCGTGAACCACCGCTCGCGCGCGGCAGGCGCACGCAGCGTCGTTAGAATCGTCGATGGCCTGACCTGGCCGAACCCGACCCGACGAGGAGCACTCCCGCATGGACACCGGACTCATCACGACCCTGATCGTCGTCGGCGTGGTGGTCGTGGTCCTCGTGATCGTCGGGATCTACCTCTGGGTCACGTACAACTCGCTCGTCACGCTGAAGGTCCGCGTGGACGAGGCGTGGAGTGACATCTCGGTGCAGCTCAAGCGGCGCGCCGACCTGATCCCCACCATCGTCGACACGGTGAAGGGGTACGCCACCCACGAGAAGGCCGTCTTCACCGACGTCACGAAGGCCCGTGCGGAGACGCTCAGCGCCGGGGACGCGGACGCCGCCTCAGCCGCCGAGGGCCACATGCAGAAGGCGCTGAAGAGCGTGTTCGCCGTGGCCGAGGGCTACCCGCACCTGCAGTCGAGCCAGAACTTCCTGCAGCTGCAGACCCAGCTCGTCGACACCGAGGACAAGATCCAGTCGGCCCGGCGGTTCTACAACGGCGGGGTCCGCGAGCTCAACACGAAGATCAAGGTCCTCCCGAACTCCACGTTCGCCAAGCGCCGCGGGTTCAGCGAAGCGTCCTTCTTCGAGACCGCCGAGCCCTCGGCGATCGCCGAACCGCCGCGCGTCCAGTTCTGACCCACCGTCCCGGAAGCCGCTGATGTACAGCGCGATCGCGCGGAACAAGCGCAACACCGTCGTCATCGTCCTGGTGTTCCTGGTCATCATCGGTGCGCTCGGGTTCCTCGGCGGGTACCTGGCGGGGAACGTCTCGATCGGCGTCATCGTCCTCGTCGTCGCACTCGGGTACGCCGTGCTGCAGTACTTCACCGCCGCGCGGCAGGCCACCGCCATCGCGGGCGGCATCGAGATCGACCGGAACACCGAGCCGCGGCTCTGGCGGACGGTGGAAAACCTGGCGATCGCCACCGGCATGCCGATGCCCCGTGTCTTCGTCATCCGCGATCCGTCGCCGAACGCCTTCGCGACCGGCCGGGACCCGGAGCACGCGGTCGTGGCCGCGACGACCGGGCTGCTCGAGATCATGGACGACCAGGAGCTCGAGGGCGTCATGGCGCACGAACTCGGACACGTCCGGAACTACGACATCCGGGTGTCGACGATGGTCTTCGGGCTGGTGGTCGCGGTCGGGCTCATCGCCGACGTGCTCCTGCGCATCTCGATCTTCAGCGGACTGTCCGGCGGGCGGAACCGGAACAACGACAACGGCGGCGGCGGCGCGAACCCGATCCTGCTCATCGCCGGGATCGTCGCCGTGATCGTGGCACCGATCGCCGCCATGGGCGTGCAGGCGGCGGTGTCCCGGCAGCGCGAGTACCTCGCCGACGCCACCGGGGCGCTCACCACCCGGCACCCCGAGGGGCTGGCGCGGGCGCTCGAGAAGCTCGGCGCCTCCGGGCAGCCGATGCGGACGCAGAACTCCTCGATGGCGCACCTGTGGATCGCGGACCCGATGAAGCCGGGCGTGATGGACCGGCTCTTCTCGACGCACCCGCCGCTGCCGGACCGCATCGCGCGGCTCCGCGGCATCCAGGACCGCTTCTAGCCGACGTCCTGCGCGGCGTCCTGTGCCGCGGGCCCGGCCGGTTGGGACCCGTCGGCGTCGGCCGGTTCGGGCGCGTCGGCGTCGTCCGCGTCGACGTGGGGCACGAGCGGGACGCCCAGCGCTCCGGCGAGCCGTGCGGCTGCGGTGCCGCGGTCGGTCACCTCGACGTCGTCGAGCCCCTGCCACGCGGCGGCCCGGCGGATCGTCGCGGCCAGGCGCTCCGGGTCGAGCGTGGCACCGGGCTCTTCCCACGCCGTCCGCACGCGGAGGACCCCGCGCTGCCGATCGCTCTTGAGGTCGACACGACCGACCAGGGCGTCGTCCTGCAGCACCGGGAGCACGTAGTACCCGTAGACCCGCTTCGGTGCCGGTGTGTAGATCTCGATCCGGTAGTGGAAGCCGTACATCCGCTCGGCCCGGCGCCGGAACCACACGACCGGGTCGAACGGGCTGAGGACCGCGTCGGTCGTGAGCGCCCGCGGCACCCGGGCCTCGGCGTGCATCCACGCGCGCTCGCGCCAGCCCTCCACCTGCACGGGCAGGAGCACACCGGCGTCCTGCAGTTCGGCGATCGCCGCGCCGGTGTCGTCCGACCGGAGCCGGTAGTAGTCGGCGATGTCCGCCCGCGTGCCGACCCCGAGGGCGCGGGACGCCCGGGCGACGAGTTCGCGGATGGCGTCGGGGCGTGCCGGTGCGGTGTCCAGGAACCCGGCGGGCAGGACCTGGTCGGGCAGCGCGTACACGCGCTCGAACCCGGACCGGCCGGCGCTCACCGCTTCGCCCCAGCGGAACATCTGCTCGAGCCCGAGCTTCACGTCGCTCCAGCCCCACCAGGGACCGCGCCGGACGTTCGACTCGTGCTCGACCGCGCTCGCCGGCATCGGGCCCTCGCTCGCCAGGAGCGCGTGCAGCTCGCGCCGGACCGCCTCGGTGCGGGTGACTCCGTCGATCCGCGTCGGGCCGGCGTCACGCACCCGGAACGCGTCCATCTTCCAGCGGAACAGCCGGAGGTCGTCGCGCGGGATGAACGCCGCTTCGTGGGCCCAGTACTCCAGGTGCGAGCCGCGCTTGGTCAGGGTGAGGCGGTCGAGGGCCTGCCGGTCGTAGGCGCCGAGCCGGGCGAAGAGCGGCAGGTAGTGGCTGCGCTCGAAGACGTTCACCGAGTCGATCTGCAGCAGCCCCAGCCGACCGATCCCGGCGCTGATGCCCCGGGTCGGGACGGTGTCGAGCGGCGGCCGTCCGAATCCCTGCGCGGCGAGTGCGACGCGGCGGGCCTCGGCGGCGGAGAGCGTGGTCCTGGGCACGACTCGACCCTACTGAGCACCGCCGACGTGCGACGCTCTGGTCATATGCCGCATCTGGAACACGTCGGCCGCCGCGCAGATACACTCCAGCCATGGCATGGGGCAGGAAGACGGTCGTCGAACCAGTGGTCGTGGAGCGGAAGTCGCACCCCGACCCCGTGGTCGAGGAGTCGGTGCCCACGGGGATCCGGATCGCCGGTGCGTGGTCCTGGCGGGTGCTCGTCGTCGTCGGCGTGATCGCGCTCTTCATCTGGCTGATGACCATCTTCAGCGAGATCCTGATCCCGTTCCTCGTCGGCATCGTGGTCTCGGCGCTCCTCGTGCCGATCTCGAACTGGATGCAGCGGCACCACGTGCCGAAGTGGCTCGCGATCGTGATCAGCCTGCTCGGCGGTCTCGCGGCCATCGGTGCGCTGCTGTGGCTCGTCGTCGACCAGGTCATCGCGTCGTACCCGTCGCTCCGTGACCGCACGGTGTCGCAGTACGCGAACATCCGCGACCTCGTCCTGAACTCCGGCCTCGGCATCACCCAGAGCGACGTCAACGGGTGGCTCGACGACGGCACGAAGTGGCTGCAGGACAACTCGGCGTCGATCCTGTCCGGCGTCGCGAGCGCCGGCTCGGGGGCGACCCACGCGTTCGAAGCGCTGTTCATCATCCTGTTCACGACGATCTTCCTGCTCGTCGACGGCAAGAACGTCTGGCGCTGGACCGTCCGGCTCTTCCCGAAGAAGGCCCGTGCCGCGGTGGACGGTGCCGGCGTGGCCGGCTGGATCACCCTGACGAGCTTCATCCGGGTGCAGATCTTCGTCGCGTTCGTCGACGCGGTCGGCATCGGTCTCGGTGCGTTCATCGTCGGGCTGTTCTTCGGCGGCATGCCGCTCGTGATCCCGATCGCGGCGTTCGTGTTCCTCGGCGCGTTCATCCCCGTCGTCGGTGCGATCGTCACCGGCTTCCTGGCCGTCTTCGTCGCCCTGATCTTCAACGGGCCGGTCGCCGCGGTCCTCGTGCTCGCGGTCGTCCTGCTCGTCCAGCAGATCGAGGGGCACATCCTCCAGCCGCTCGTGATGGGCAACGCGGTCAAGGTGCACCCGCTCGCGGTCGTCCTCGGCGTCACCGCGGCGTCCGGTCTCGCGGGCATCGCCGGCGCGTTCTTCGCCGTGCCGCTCATCGCCACCCTGAACGCGATGGTCACCACGATCGCGAGCGGTCGCTGGCGCCGGCTCGACTCGGACCACGTCCTCGAAGCGACACCGAAGCGCGGGCAGCACGGGCAGCTGCAGCTGCTGCGTCGACGCCGCCACACCACGCGTGACGACGTCCCGGCTCCCGGCAGCGACAAGGAACCGGCTGCCGCTCCGGGAACCGCCAGCACGAACTGACGTCACGGGTTCGTCAGGACGGGCCGGACCGACGATGATGGGACCGTGACCGACACCACTGCGCCGACGATCCCGACCATCGACGACATCGAGCGGGCGCGCGTGACGATTGCGGGCGTGGCTCGGGTCACCCCGATGGAGACCTCGCAGTTCCTCGCCGAGGTCCTCGGTTCCCCGGTGCACCTGAAGTGCGAGAACCTGCAGCGCACCGGTGCGTACAAGGTCCGGGGCGCCTACAACCGGCTCTCCGCCCTGACCGCCGAGCAGCGCGCGAAGGGCGTCGTCGCCGCGAGCGCGGGCAACCACGCGCAGGGCGTCGCCCTCGCCGCTCGGGAGCTCGGCATCCCGGCGACGATCTTCACGCCGGTCGGGGTGGCGCTGCCGAAGCTGCAGGCCACCCGGCACTACGGCGCCGAGGTCGTGCTCCGCGGGCACTCCGTCGAAGAAGCGCTGTCGGCCGCAAAGGACTTCGCGGCCCGGACCGGCGCCGTGTTCATCCCGCCGTTCGACCACCCCGACGTGATCGCCGGGCAGGGCACGCTCGGCCTCGAGATCGTCGACCAGGTGCCCGACGTCGACACGGTCGTCGTGCCGATCGGCGGCGGCGGTGTGATCTCCGGCATCGCGATCGCCGTGAAGGGCCTCGCCGAGCGTCTCGGGCGGCCGATCCGGGTCATCGGTGTGCAGGCCGAGAACGCAGCGTCGTACCCGGACTCGCTCGACGCCGGCGAACCGGTCACCATCACCACGAGCCCGACCATCGCCGACGGCATCGCGGTCGCCCGCCCCGGCGAACTGAACTTCCCGATCATCCGCGACCTCGTGGACGAGATCGTCACGGTCTCCGACGACGACACCGCCCGGGCACTCCTGGTCCTCCTCGAGCGCGCGAAGCTCGTGGTCGAAGCCGCCGGTGCGGTGGGCGTCGCGGCGATCATGGCCGGCGCGGTGCGGGACACCGGGCGCACGGTGGTGCTCCTCAGCGGCGGCAACATCGACCCGCTCATGATGGAGCGGGTCATCACGCGCGGGCTCGTCGCCGCGTCGCGCTACATCGGCATCCGGATCATGCTGCCGGACCGTCCGGGGCAGCTCGCCCGGGTCTCCCAGGTCATCTCCGACGCCGGCGCGAACGTGGTGGAGGTCCTGCACACCCGCCACGGCCAGGGGCTCGTGATCAGCGAGGTCGCCCTGGACCTCTCGATCGAGGCCCGCGGCCCCGAGCACGCCGAAGAGGTCATCCAGCGGCTCCACGAGGCGGGCTTCCGCCCGGAGCAGCTGCTGCACTGAGGCGGTCGGCTCTCCCGACGACGGACAGGAGGCCCGTGGCGATCCCGCCACGGGCCTCCTGTCGGTGTGGGGTGCGGGCCCTACGGCTCGTAGCGCTCGACGTCCGTCACCTCGACGGTGATCTCCTTGCCGTTCGGCGCGGTGTACGTCGCGGTGTCACCGGCACGGAGACCGACGATCGCGGCACCCACCGGGCTGACCGGGCTGTAGACGGTCAGGTCCGAGCCCTCGGCGACGATCTCGCGGCTGCCGACGAGGAACGTCGACGGGTCGCCGGCGATCGTCGCGGTCACGACGGTGCCGGGTTCGACGGTGCCGTCGAACTCGGCTTCGCTCACCGTGGCGTGCTTGAGGAGCTCGGTGAGGACGCGGATGCGCGCCTCGATCTTGCCCTGCTCGTCCTTGGCCGCGTGGTAGCCGCCGTTCTCCTTGAGGTCGCCTTCTTCGCGCGCGGCTTCGATGCGGCGGGCGATCTCGGCACGGCCTTCGCCGCTCAGCTCCTCGAGCTCAGCGGTGAGACGGTCGTGTGCCTCTTGCGTGAGCCAGATGGCCTGCGTGTCGTTGCTCATGGAAGTCATCCCTTCGGCCATGAAAGAACGAGACCGACCGGAGCGGTCGGTCTCGTCAGGCGAATCACGGCAGTCTAGGGAACCCAGCAGGTGTGGATCAAGCCGGTCACGCCGCGTGTCGTGGTGTTCACCTCGGTCGAGATGGACCGGGTGCGCTCGGTCACCGCGGGGAGCGAGACGACCTTCCAGCCGACGATCGTGTACGACTTGTCGAGCACCTGGATGGCGCAGTCCATCTCGGTGCCCGGGTCGACCGACACCTGCGAGTGCACGACCGCGCGGTGTGCCGAGAGGATCTCGTAGCCAACGTCGTCGCTGTCGATGCCGTGCGAGGTCTGGCCGGGGCCCGCCCAGATCACCCAGGCACCGAACACGACGACGATCGCGGCGGCTGCGGCGATCGCGATCGTCCGGGTCCGGCGGGTGCGGCCGGCGGTCCGCCCGTAGCGGTCGTCCAGGGCGGCTGCGGTGGTTCGTGTGGTGCTCGGGTTGTGCTGTTCGGACAGTTCGGGGCTCCCGGGGTGATTATCCTGATCCCAGGGTAGTTCACGGTCTCCGTGGATCACCCGCGTCCCCGATCGAGAACCGTGAGGATCCCCGTGCCACACCGTCTGATGGCCGTCCACGCCCATCCCGACGACGAGTCGAGCAAGGGAGCGGCCACCGCGGCGAAGTACGCGGCCGCGGGCGACGACGTCCTGGTCGTCTCCTGCACCGGCGGCGAAGCCGGCGACATCCTCAACGACCAGCTCGGCGAACCCGCGACCAGTCGAGCGCACCGCGACATGGCGGGCTTCCGCCGCGGGGAGATGGCGGCGGCACAGGCGGCGCTCGGGATCGACCACGTCTGGCTCGGCTACCACGACTCCGGCCTGCCGGACGCGGAGAAGGGCGAGACCGTCCGCCCCGGCACGTTCTCGACCGTCCCGCTCGAGTTCTCGACCGAGGCACTGGTCCGCGTGGTCCGCCGGTTCCGCCCGCACGTGCTCGTCACGTACGACGAGAACGGCGGGTACCCGCACCCGGATCACATCCGCACGCACGAGGTCTCGGTGGCCGCCTGGCGCGACGCCGCCGACCCGGACAAGTACCCGGACGCCGGGGAACCCTGGGCGATCTCGAAGCTGTACTACGAGCGCACCATGAACCCGCGCCGCTTCACCGCCTTCTACGAGGCCCTGAAGGAACGCGACCCGGACAGCCCCCTGGTCCCGCAGCTCGGCGAGTGGGTGGAGCGCTTCGCGGACCGCCCGGACCTCGCGACGACGCACGTGGACGTGCACGAGTACTTCGACGCCCGGGACGCGGCGCTCCGTGCGCACGCGTCCCAGGTGCCGCCGGACAGCCCCTTCTTCTACTGGCCGAACGACCTCCTCGCGACGGTGTGGCCGACCGAGGACTACCAGCTGGTGGAGGCACGTGTGCCCACCGACCTGCCGGAGTCCGACCTCTTCGCGGGGATCCCACCGGAACAGGACGTCAACGCGTGAGCACCATCGCGGCAGTACTCGCCGCCACCCCGAGCCCCAGCCCGACCTCGACCGTCCCGGACGTGGACGTCACACCGGGCGTCGTCGGGTTCATCGCGATCGCCCTCGTCGCCGTCGTGACGATCCTGCTCGTCATCGACATGACCCGCCGCATCCGACGGACCCGCTACCGCGCCGAGATCCGGGAGCGCCTGGAAGCAGAGGCGCGTGGCGAGACCGTCCCCACGGACGAGCCGGGCCGTACCGACGTCGGCGACGACACGGAACGCGGGTAGGCGCGACCCATCGGCGGACGGGAGGCCCGTGGCGGCCCCGCCACGGGCCTCCCGTCCGCCCTCGGCGCGCCCACTCGCGCGTGGTGGGTCGACCCGCGCGTGGTGGGTTGACTCGCGCGTGGTGGGTGGAATCCGGCGTGGTGGGTCGACCCGCGCGTGGTGAGTCGAATCGCGCGTGGTGAGCGGAATCGCGCGTAGGGAGTCGAATCGCGCGTAGGGGGTGCTTTCTTTCCACCTCGTACGCGCGATTCGACTTCCCAGTGCGGGCGTCATGGGAAGGAACGCGCGTGTCGTGCCGCCGGGCGAACTGGGTCCGAGCGTCAGCGGACCGGGTGCAGCGCCACCAGCAGGATGCCCGCCCACTGCGCCGCGAAGGCGGCGACGGTGAGTGCGTGGAAGACCTCGTGGAAGCCGAAGAACGTCGGCGAGGGGTTCGGCCGCTTGAACCCGTAGACCAGCGCACCCACGACGTACGCGAGTCCGCCGGACAGGACCAGGACCGTCATCGGGACGCTCGCGGCGAAGAGCTGCGGCAGGATCCCGAGGGCCGCGCAGCCGAGCGCGAGGTACAGCGGCACGTAGAGCCACCGGGGTGCGCCGATCCAGAAGACCCGGAAGGCGATGCCGAGGAGCGCGCCGCCCCACATCACCCACAGCACCACGAGCATCAGCGTGTGCGGCAGCGCACACACCGCGACGGGCGTGTACGTCCCCGCGATGAGCAGGAAGATGTTCGTGTGGTCGATGCGCTTCAGGACGCGCTTGACGACCGGCCCCCAGGGGAAGCGGTGGTAGGTCGCGGAGACGCCGAACATGATCAGCGACGTCGCCATGAACACCGCTGAACCGGCCTTCGCGGCGGGTGAGGCGGCGAGGGTGACCAGGACGATCCCCATCGCGACGGCGAACGGGAACGTGCCGAGGTGGATCCACCCACGCCAGGCGGGCCGCTCGTCGACGGCGGTCGCCGCTTCTTCCGTGAACGGGACGTGGGGGAGGGTTCCGGTGTCCAGGTCCTGCTGCATGCTCCGACGATACGGAGGGCCGGCAGACCGACGGCTGGGAGTCCGCACCGAGGTCCGGTGCACTACGCTCGTCGCGTGACGGGCAAGCTGGGTTGGGCGGGACGCGGGATCCTCTACCGCGCGTACCAGCAGCGCATCCGTCGCCAGATCGAGGACGCACCGAAGCCGAAGCACGTCGCGATGATCGTCGACGGGAACCGCCGCTGGGCGAAGCAGCTCGGGCTCGAGACCGCGGCGCACGGCCACCGGGCCGGCGCGGCGAAGATCCCCGAGTTCCTGTCCTGGTGCGACGACCTCGGCGTCCAGGTCGTCACGCTCTACCTGCTCTCCGCGGACAACCTCAAGGGCCGCGGCGGCGACGAACTCGAGCAGCTCATCGGCATCATCGCCGCGCTGGCCGACCGCCTCTCGCACCACCGGTCGTGGCGCGTGCAGCACGTCGGGTCGAACGACGGCCTGCCCGAGGAGCTCGTCACCGCACTGTCCGAGGCCGAGGCACGGAGTGCCGACCACACCGGGCTGCACATCAACCTGGCGGTCGGGTACGGCGGCCGGCGGGAGATCGCGGACGCCATGCGGAGCATCGTCCGGGCGCACGGTGAGGGCGGCGGCACGCTCGACACCCTCGCCGAGGTCCTGACGCCGGAGCTCATCGGCGACCACCTGTACACGCAGGGCCAGCCGGACCCGGACCTGATGATCCGGACCTCGGGGGAGCAGCGCCTGTCGGACTTTATGCTGTGGCAGAGCGCGCACAGCGAGTTCTACTTCGTCGAGGCGTTCTACCCGGACCTGCGCGAGGTCGACTTCCTCCGGGCCGTGCGTGACTTCGGGCTGCGGTCGCGTCGGTTCGGCGGCTGACGCGTCGGGCCCTCCGGTCCGGCTGACGCGCCGATCGCTCCGGTTCGGCGGCCGGGTCGGGTCCCAGTACACTCACAGGGTTCTGCTTCTGTGAAAGGTGCACCACTGTGATCGAGATCGACGAGTACGTCGCCGGCTTCGCCGAGGAACCCGGGTACCTCGACCACGCCGCGTTCGGCCCGGTGCAGACCGCCGTGCTCGAGGAACAGCGGGTCCTCGGCACCATCCAGGAGCACATGCGCTTCGGCGCCATGGAGACGCTCGACGAGCAGGACGCCCGCGTCCGCGCCGTCGCCGCGCGCCTGGTCGGTCGCCGCGCGGACCAGGTCGTCTCGCAGACCGCGACCACCCCCGGGCTCCTGCACACCGCGTTCGGCCTCACCGGCGGCGTGCTCGTCGCCGCGGACGAGTACCCGTCGATGCCGCTCGCACTCGCCAGCGCCGCGTCCGCCACCGGCGGCCGCGTCCGTCCCGTCGTCATCGAGTCCGGTGCCGGCTGGGTCACGCCGTCCCTCGTCGAGTCCTGGCTGGCCGCCACCCCCGCCTCGCCCGAGGACGCGATCACCGCCGTCGCCGTGTCGCTCGTCGACTGGCGCACCGGGTACCTCGCCGACCTGGCCGGGATCCGTGACGTGATCGGCGACCGCCTGCTCATCGTCGACGCGATCCAGGGCTTCGGCGTGGTCGACGCCCCCTACGAGGTCGCCGACGTCGTCGCCACCGGCGGCCAGAAGTGGCTGCACGCCGGGTGGGGCACCGGCTTCACCGCCTTCAGTGACCGTGCGCTCGAGCGCCTCCAGCCGGCGCTCTCCGGCCCGCACGGCACCACCGGCTGGCCCGTCGAGGTGCCCTCGGTCCGCCCGGGTGCCGCCGGGTTCACGATGACGCGGATCGACCCCGTCGCCCAGGCACGGCTCGCGGTCTCGCTCGAGCGCCTCACGGCCGTGGGGGTCCGGGCGGTGCAGGAGCGCGTCGCGGACCGGGTCGAGCGGGTCTTCGCGATCGCGGACGAGTTCGGGCTCGAGGTCGAGTCGAGCCGCGACCCGGCCGAGCGTGCCGGCATCGTGGTGCTCCGGCCGGCCGAGGGGCGCCTCACCGCGCTGTCCGCCGCGCTGCACAACCACGGCGTGACGACCAGCACCCGGCTCGGGACCGTCCGCGTGTCGGTGTTCGCGTCGACGACGGACGAGACGCTCGACATGTTCCGGGACGCCTGCATCTCCTACGCCACCTCCTTCTAGTCGCGCGGCGGGGCCGGCTCGCCCGCCGCTCGCTCTCAGGTCCCGTTCACGCGAACGTAACCGAGCGATCCGCGTGTCGGTGGCGACCCTGTCGGTGGCCGGACGTAGCTTTGCCGAATCGGGCACCGCGCCCGATCGAAGCGGCCACAGTCGGTGCTTCGGGACCCGCTCCGTGGCCGTGTCGAGGACAAGGACCGGGTCGTTCGCGGCCCGGGGATGGAGTGGTCGTGACCTCTCAGAACGTCTCCCACGGAACCTCGTCAGCAGCGTCGGTGTCGGCTTCGGTCGATGCGTCGACCAGGACCGCGCAGCGCACCTACGTGCTGGACACCTCGGTCCTGCTGAGCGATCCGCGGGCCCTGTTCCGCTTCGACGAGCACGCCGTGGTGCTGCCCGTCGTGGTCGTCAGTGAACTCGAGTCCAAGCGCAACGACCCGGAGATCGGGTACTTCGCGCGGCAGGCCCTCCGCATCCTCGACGAGCTCCGTGTCGAACACGAGCGGCTCGACTTCCCGGTGGCGGTCGGCGCGGGCGGCTCGCTCCGCGTCGAGCTGAACCACTCCAACCAGTCTGTCCTGCCGTCCGGGCTCCAGCTCGGCGACAACGACTCGCGGATCCTCGCGGTCGCGATGAACCTGGCGAACGACGGCCTCGACGTGGTGGTGGTCTCGAAGGACCTCCCGCTCCGCGTCAAGGCGGCGTCCGTCGGCCTCGCGGCCGAGGAGTACCGCGCCGAACTCGCCGTCGACTCCGGCTACACGGGCATCGCCGAGCTGCAGGTGTCCGGCGAGCAGATGTCCGACCTCTACGAGCGTGAGGAGATCGCGTCCGCGCAGCTGGCCGGAGTCCCGGTGAACACCGGCGTGGTCATCCACTCCGAGCGCGGATCCGCACTCGGTCGGGTACACACCGCCGGCTCCGTCGCCCTGGTGCGCGGCGACCGTGAGGTGTTCGGCCTCCGCGGTCGTTCTGCCGAACAGCGTCTCGCGATCGACGCGCTCCTCGACCCGGAGATCGGCATCGTGTCCCTCGGCGGCAGTGCCGGCACGGGGAAGTCGGCGCTCGCCCTGTGCGCCGGTCTCGAGGCGGTGCTCGAACGGCAGCAGCACAAGAAGATCATGGTGTTCCGGCCGCTCTACGCGGTGGGCGGCCAGGAGCTCGGCTTCCTGCCCGGCGACGCCGGCGAGAAGATGAACCCGTGGGCGCAGGCCGTGTACGACACGCTCGGCGCGCTGGTCTCCGACAACGTGCTGGACGAGGTGGTCGAGCGCGGCATGCTCGAGGTGCTCCCGCTCACCCACATCCGTGGTCGCTCCCTGCACGACGCCTTCGTGATCGTGGACGAGGCGCAGTCGCTCGAGCGCAACGTGCTCCTCACGATGCTCTCCCGCATCGGGCAGAACTCGCGGGTCGTGCTCACCCACGACGTCGCCCAGCGCGACAACCTGCGGGTCGGTCGGCACGACGGGGTCGCGTCGGTCATCGAGCGGCTCAAGGGACACCCGCTGTTCGCACACGTCACGCTGACGCGGTCCGAGCGCTCGGCGATCGCAGCCCTGGTGACGGAGATGCTCGACTCGCCCGACCTGGTGTAGCGCCGCGCCCGCGGCGCCGCCCGCCGCGGCCGCGCCGCCCGCCGCGGCGGCTGGTGCGGGCCGGACTTGCACAACGGAAACCGCCTCGAACCACGGACGTCCGTGGTTCGAGGCGGTTTCCGTTGTGCGCCACCAGAACGCGCTGGCCGACGTGGGGACGCCGGGACGGACGGGAGGCCCGGTGCCAGCTGGCACCGGGCCTCCCGTCGGCCGTGTGGTCGCGTCAGCCGTGGTGGCGGCGACGCGCGGCGGCTCAGTTCGGGTGGGTCATGCTGAGGACGTCGAGGGCCTCGTCGAGCTGGGCCTCGGTGACCTCGCCACGCTCGACGTGGCCGAGCGCCACGACCGCTTCGCGGACGGTGATGCCCTCGGCGACGGCGTACTTCGCGACCTTGGCCGCGGCCTCGTAGCCGATGACCCGGTTCAGCGGCGTCACGATCGACGGCGACGACTCGGCGAAGGCGCGGGCGCGTTCGAGGTTCGCCTGGAGCCCGTCGACGGTCTTGTCGGCGAGCACGCGGGAGCTGTTGGCGAGCAGGCGGATCGACTCGAGCAGTGCGGTACCCATCACCGGGATCGCGACGTTGAGCTCGAAGGCACCGGACGCACCGGCCCAGGAGACCGTGGCGTCGTTGCCGATGACCCGCGCGGCGACCATCAGGGTGGCCTCGGGGATGACCGGGTTCACCTTGCCGGGCATGATCGACGAGCCGGGCTGCAGGTCCGGGATGTGCAGTTCGCCGAGGCCGGTGTTCGGGCCGGAACCCATCCAGCGCAGGTCGTTGTTGATCTTGGTCAGGCTGACGGCGAGGACCTTGAGCGCGCCCGACGCCTCGACGAGGGCGTCACGTGCGCCCTGCGCCTCGAAGTGGTCGAGCGCTTCGGTGATCGGCAGGCCGGTGTCCTCGGCGAGCTGGGCGATGACCCGCTGCGGGAAGCCGGTGGGCGTGTTGATGCCGGTACCGACGGCGGTGCCGCCGAGCGGGACCTCGGCGACGCGGGGGAGCGTGGCGTTGACACGCTCGATGCCGAGACGGATCTGGCGCGCGTACCCGCCGAACTCCTGGCCGAGGGTGACCGGGGTGGCGTCCATCAGGTGCGTGCGGCCCGACTTCACCGCGTCGGCCCAGAGCGTGGCCTTGGCCTCGAGCGACTCGGCCAGGTGCGTGAGCGCAGGGACGAGCGACCGGATCAGCGCGTCCGTCACGGCGACGTGGACCGAGGTCGGGAAGACGTCGTTCGAGGACTGCGAGGCGTTCACGTGGTCGTTCGGGTGCACGTCCGTGCCGCTCCGCGACGCGAGGGTCGCCAGGACCTCGTTCATGTTCATGTTCGAGGAGGTGCCGCTGCCGGTCTGGTAGACGTCGACCGGGAACTGGTCGTGGTGCTCACCGGCGATGATCGTGTCGGCGGCCTGCACGATGGCGTCCGCGACGGCGGCGTCGACGATGCCCAGCTGGCCGTTCACGATCGCGGCGGCGCGCTTGATCCGGGCCAGGGCGACGATCTGCGCCGACTCGAGCCCGGTGCCGGAGATCGGGAAGTTCTCGACGGCGCGCTGCGTCTGCGCGCGGTAGAGCGCGGACGCGGGCACGCGGACCTCGCCCATCGTGTCGTGTTCGATCCGGTAGTCGGTCGTCGCGGGCTGCGTGGTGGTGTCGGTCACGTCGTCGTGGTCCTTCCTGGTGGGGCTGATGTCGTGGGTCAGGCGTCGCCCACGACGGTGTCGATCGACACTTCGCCCGTGGTGAGGTCGTAGGTCGCACCGACGACGGCCAATCTACCCTCGGCGATGGCGTCGGACACGGCACCGGAGCGCTCGAGCACGGCGGCGAGCGTGGCTTCGAGGTGGGCGGCTCCGATGGCTTCCTGGGGCAGGTCGGCGTCGGTCGCGCGCACCCGTTCGACGCTCGGGGCGATCGCGTCGACGAGGACCTGCAGGTGCGGTGCGGGGACCGGCTCGCCGGAACGGGCCGCGGCGACGGCGCCGCACTTGGTGTGCCGCAGGACCACGACGAGCGGGGTGCCGAGCGCGACGACCGCGAACTCGATCGAGCCGAGGACGACGTCGTCGACGATCTGGCCGGCGTTGCGGATGGCGAAGACGTCACCGATGCCGGCGTCGAACACGTGCTCGAACGGCACGCGGGAGTCGGAGCAGCCGAGGACCGTGGCGAACGGGGACTGCGAGCCGGCGAGTTCGCTGCGCCGCTCGGGGTCGATGCGGCCGGTGCGTCGCTTGTCGGCGGCGAACCGGGCGTTCCCCTCGACGAGGAGACGGAGTGCCTCGGCGGGGGTGGACGCGGCGCGATCGGTCATGGGGTCCTGCTCCTCGGGTTCGGGTGGTGCTGCGCGCTCAGGCGCCGAGCTGCTTCGCCACGGCCGTGGCGATGGTCGTGAAGGACTTCTCGTCCGCCGTGCCGGCGAGCACGATGGTGCTCTTGCCGAAGGTCGCGACGAGCGAGTACGCCTGGTTGCCGGCGTCCTTGCCTTCGTCGCGGCGGTCGTACACGGTCCACTTCGTGCCGCTGATCGTGCGGCTGCCGGTCGCGGCGTGCTGGTCGAGCTGGTTCGCGACCCACGTCGGGTTCGCGCCGATGCCCTGCTGCAGGCCGACGAACTGGTCGTCCGGGGTGAGGAAGCCGACCGTCCAGACGTCGACGCCGTCCGCGGCCCGGTCCTTGTAGTCCGCACGGTTCGACGTGTACGAGCTCGGGAGCGCCGGCGCCGCGAGGGTGACGCCGGGGACGTCCGCCTGCGAGGCGACCTGACGGTAGTCGACGTCACGGTCGACGGTGCTGTCGGGGCGTGCGACGACGGCGACGAGGAAGACCACGATGCCGAGCGATGCGATCAGCGCGAGGACCAGGTTGAACGCGGTCTGGTGCTGCCGACGGGCGCGGCGCGCGGTGTCCTTGCGGGCCCAGGTCTCTTCGGCGGTCTCGGGGCGGCCGAGCTCCGCGACGATCGGGCGGCCGGTCTCGGGGTCGGTCACCGGTCGGCGTCCTCGGTTGCGGCACGGGCGGCGTCGAGTCGGGCGCGCGCGCCGACGAGCCACTCCTCGCAGCGGGCGGCGAGCGCCTCACCGCGTTCCCAGAGCGACAGCGAGCGCTCGAGCGTGGCCGAGCCCTGCTCGAGCTCGGCGACGACGCGCACGAGTTCGTCGCGCGCGGCCTCGTAGCTCAGGGACCGGACGTCGGACTCGGACTGTTCCTCGGATGACACCCCCTGATCCTACCGAGGGTCCACCGACGCTCCGGATCAGCCTTCGCCGTCGGGGCCCGGGCCCTCCGACTCGAGCGTTCCGGTCGCGGTGCCGGCGCCGAGGGTGACCCGGACGTCCGTCAGGCCGTCGAGGTCGGCCGCGGCACGGACGACCGCGCCGTCCGTGGTCTGCACGATGGCGTAGCCGCGACGCAGGGTGTCGCGCGGCGAGAGCGCCCGGAGTCGGCCGGTCAGGTGCCCGACGTCCGAGTGCGACCGCTCGATGCGGCGGTCGAGGAGTTCCCGGGCGCGGGAGAGGTCGCGCGCCACTTCCTCGGCGCGGGTGTCGACGAGCCAGGCGGTGGAGGCGAGCGCCGGACGGGAGCGGAGCGCCGCGATCCGGTCCGCCTCGACCGAGAGCGTGTGCGAGAGCCGCAGCCCGAGCCTGGCCCGGGCCTGCCGGACGTTCGCGAGTTCCTCGGCGACGTCGGGCACCACGCGCTTGGCGGCGTCGGTCGGGGTCGACGCCCGGAGGTCCGCGACCTCGTCGAGGATCGGCCGGTCGGCTTCGTGCCCGATCGCCGAGACGATCGGGGTCGTCGCGGCGGCAGCGGCACGGACGAGTCCTTCGTCGCTGAAGCCGAGCAGGTTCTGGAAGTCGCCGCCACCGCGGGCGATGATGATGACGTCGACCTCGGGGTCGGCGTCGAGTTCCTGGATCGCGGCGGTCACCTCGGCGACGGCACGCTCGCCTTGCACCGCGGCGTGGATCGTCCGGAACTCCACCTGCGGCCAGCGCAGCTGGGCGTTCCGCTTGACGTCCTTCTCGGCGTCGGAGTCCTTGCCGGTGACCAGCCCGATGCGGTGGGGGAGGAACGGCAGCCGACGCTTGCGCGCGGGGTCGAAGAGGCCCTCTTCCGCGAGGGTCCGGCGCAGGCGTTCGAGACGCTCGAGGAGGTCACCGAGGCCGACGTGCTTCATCTCGACGACCTGCATCGTCAGCGAGCCGCCCTTGACCCAGTAGTTCGGCTTGACGGCCGCGACGACCCGCGCGCCCTGCTTCAGGTCGGCGGGGACCCGGGAGCGGACGCTCGACCAGATCGAGAACGACACGGTCGCGTCGACCTCGACGTCCTTGAGCTTGCCGTAGACGTTGCCGCCGGCGACGTTCCACTGCGTGATCTCGCCCTCGACCCAGGCGGTGCCGAGGCGGTCGATCCAGTCCCGCATCTTCGCGCCGAGCAGCGCGACGGGCCACGGGTTGTCGGCCGTCGGGGGTCCCTGTTCGATCGCCATGCGCTCCTCCTGGTGGTGCGGTCCCATCGTGCCGGACACCGCTGACGTGCGCCCAGCCGGTGTCGGTCCCGCTCACCTATCATCGGGGACGTGACGATCACCAACGGCCACTCGGTCCCACTCGCCCCGCCGCGCAGCCCCGCGCCGCGCGGTCGGCTGCGGAACGACCCGGTCACGGGGACGAAGAAGGTCCTGCTCGCGGCGCCCCGCGGGTACTGCGCCGGGGTCGACCGCGCCGTCGTCGCCGTCGAGAAGGCCCTGGAACAGTACGGCGAACCCGTCTACGTCCGGAAGCAGATCGTCCACAACGTGCACGTCGTGTCGACGCTCGAGCAGCGCGGTGCCGTGTTCGTCGACGACGTCGCCGAGGTGCCCCGCGGATCGCACGTCGTGTTCAGTGCCCACGGCGTCTCGCCCGCGGTCGTCGCCGGTGCCGCCGAGCGCGACCTGCACGCCATCGACGCGACCTGCCCCCTCGTCACGAAGGTGCACCGCGAGGCCACCCGGTTCGCGAAGGCCGAGCGCACGATCATCCTCATCGGGCACACCGGCCACGAAGAGGTCGAGGGCACGATGGGGCACGCACCCGAGCGCACGATCCTGGTGAACGGACCCGAGGACGTCGCCGACCTGGTGGTGGACGACCCCGACAACCTCGTGTGGCTCTCCCAGACCACGCTGAGCGTCGACGAGACGATGGAGACCGTCCGGCTCCTGCGCGAGAAGTTCCCCACCATCGAGAACCCGCCCTCGGACGACATCTGCTACGCCACGCAGAACCGGCAGGTCGCGATCAAGAAGGTCGCTCCGCAGGCCGACCTGGTGATCGTCGTCGGCTCGGCGAACTCGTCGAACAGCGTCCGCCTGGTCGAGGTGGCGCTGGAGCACGGCGCACGTGCGGCCCACCGCGTGGACTACGCGGAGGAGATCCGGCAGGAGTGGCTCGACGGCGTGCTGACCGTCGGCGTCACGAGCGGTGCGTCGGTGCCCGAAGAACTCGTGCACGAGGTGCTCGAACAGCTGGCGGACGCGGGCTACGGCAGCGTGGAAGAGGTCGTGACCGCGCACGAGGACCTGATGTTCTCCCTGCCCAAGGAACTCCGCACCGACGCGGCGGGCAACCCGACGCGCGCGCTGGGCGGGCGGAACCGGTGAGCGCCGACGACGGGTGGTCCGCGGTCCCGGACCGCGCGGCTCCTGACCACGCCGGCACGGCGGACGTCCGCGTCCAGGGTCGTCCGGCCCCGCAGTACGGCGAGTACGCCCCCGACGGCTGGGTCAACCCGGTCCTCGCGGAGCAGGAACGCCGCGAACAGGCCCGCGCCGCACAGCAGGCAGCCGCCACCGGGGCACCCCGGACGAGCACTGCGCCACCGACGACCACAGCGTCCCGGACGCCCGCTCCGGCCCGGGACCAGGCACCGGCCGACGGCCCCGTCGCCGCCCGCTTCGGCGCATCGCCCGCCGACTTCCTGCTCTCCGTGATGCTGCTCGCGTTCGGGCTCGTCTCGGTCGTGCAGTCGCTGTCCGTCGGCACCGTGGCGTCCGGCGTCGCCCGCGAACTCGAGCTCCGGTACACGGCCCTGTCCGACCCGGGTGCCCTGACGACGGCGGCGATCGTGAGCGCCCTCGGCAGCGTCGTGGTGTTCGTCCTCGTCGCCTGGTGGTCGATCGTCCGTCTCCGCCGCCGGAAGCGCACCGTCTGGGTGCCGCTCCTCGGGGGCGTCGTCGCGACCGTGGTCACGATGTCGGCGTTCCTCACCGTCGTGATGCAGGACGGCCACTTCATGGCGTGGCTCGTGCAGCACGCCGGTTCCTGACCGGGACCCAGACCGGCCAGGCCGAGGCCATGACCCAAGCCCAAGCCCAGGCCCGGGCCCAGCCGAGGGCCGCCGAGCCAGGGCCCGCCGCCGTCAGCCCGCCAGGAAGCTCGTGACGGCGCCGTGCAGCGCCGCGAGGTCCTCGACGTGCACGAGTTCGCGGACCGAGTGCATCGAGAGCAGCCCGACGCCGATGTCGACCGTGGGGATCCCGAGCCGGGTCGCCGCGATCGGACCGATCGTGGAGCCGCCCGGGATCGTGTTGACGTTCACGAACGGCTGGTACGCCGCCCCGGCCGCGTCGCAGGCCGCAGCGAAGACGGCTTCGCCCTTCGCCTCGGTCATGTAGCGCTGGTTCGCGCTGATCTTGAGGAGCGGACCGCCGCCCGGCCGCGGCCGGTTGGTCGGGTCGTGCTTCTCCGCGTAGTTCGGGTGCACCAGGTGCCCGGCGTCGCTCGAGAGCAGCCACGAGGCGCGGAACGCCCGGGCGGCCTCGGAGCGGGTGGCGCCGAGGCCCTCCTGCACGCGGCCGAGGACGTCCTCGAGGAACGGGCCGCCCGCGCCGGACGGGGTCGCGGAGCCGACCTCTTCGTGGTCGAACGCCGCGAACACCGGGATGTGCGCACCGTCGGTCGGGGCGTCGATGATCCCGCGGAGTCCGGCGTGCACGCTGGTGAGGTTGTCCATCCGGCCCGACGCCAGGAACGACCCGTCGATCCCGACCCGCGCGGGAGCCTGCGTGTCGGCCAGGAAGAGGTCCCACGAGACGGCGGTCTCCCCGACGCGGCCGCGGAGCCACTGCAGCGCGTCGACGCCGCCGGCAGCGGTGCCGTCCGTGCCGACCACGGGAAGGGTGTGCCGCTGCCGGTCGATCTCGTTGCCGGCGTTGACGCCGCGGTCGAGGTGGATCGCGAGGTTCGGGATCCGGGCGACGGCGTCGGTGTCGAGCAGCGTGACCGTGCCGTCGGCGTGGACGACCCGGCCGGCGATCCGCAGGTCCCGGTCGAACCACGTCGACAGGATCGGACCGCCGTAGACCTCGACGTTCAACTGCTCCCAGCCGCCGACACGGACGACGGGGTTCGGCTTGATGCGGAAGCCGGGGGAGTCGGTGTGCGCGCCGAGGATGCGGAACGGGGTGGTCGCGGTCGCCCCGGTCGGGACGCGCCAGGCGATCACCGCGCCGTCACGGACGACGACGTACGCGCCGGGCTCGGTCGGCCAGGCGTCCTGCTCGACGAGCTCGGCGAAGCCGGCGGCGACGAGCCGGTCGCGGGTCACGGCCGCGGCGTGGAACGCCGTCGGCGACTCGGTGACGAAGTGGGCGAACTCGGAGGCGATGGCGTCGACGGTCACCCGACCATCGTGGCACGGGACGCGCCCTGCGGACGCGCCCCGGCCCTCCCGGATGGTGCTCTGTGGATCAGCTCTGGCTGTGACCGGCCGAGCCGAGGACCTTCGCGGCCTCGCCCACGCGGGCGGCCATCGCCGTCTCGGCGACCTTGCCCCATGCACGCGGGTCGTACTGCTTCTTGTTGCCGACCTCGCCGTCGATCTTCAGGACGCCCTCGTAGTTGGTGAACATCGACCCGGCGATCGAGCGGGTGAACGCGTACTGCGTGTCGGTGTCGATGTTCATCTTGATGACGCCGTTGCGGACCGCTTCGTGGATCTCGTCGTCGGTCGAGCCGGAGCCGCCGTGGAAGACGAGGTCGAGGGGGTTCTCGCCGGTGCCGTGCTTCGCCGCGACCGCTGCCTGGATCTCGCCGAGGAGCTCGGGTCGGAGCTTCACGTTGCCCGGCTTGTAGACGCCGTGCACGTTGCCGAAGGTGAGGGCGGCGATCCAGCGGCCCCTGTCGCCCAGGCCGAGGGCGTCGACGACCCGCTCCACGTCGCCGGAGGTCGTGTACAGGGCGTCGTTCGTGCCCTCGTGCTCGACACCGTCCTCCTCGCCGCCGACGACGCCGATCTCGACCTCGAGGATGGCGTTGATGTTGCGGGTCTTCTCGATCATCGTGCGGGCGATCTCGATGTTCTCGTCCAGGGGCACGGCCGAGCCGTCCCACATGTGCGACTGGAAGATCGGGTTGCGGCCGTGTCGGACTTCTTCCTCGCTCGCCGCGATGAGCGGGAGGACGAAGCCGTCGAGGGCGTCCTTCGGGCAGTGGTCCGTGTGCAGCGCCACCGTGATGGGGTAGTTCTTGGCGACCTCGTGCGCGAACTTGGCCATCGCGAGGGCACCGGCGGCACGGTTCTTGACGGTGTGGCCGGCGAAGTAGTCGGCACCACCCGTCGTGACCTGCAGGATGCCGTCCGAGCCGGCCTCGGTGAGGCCCTGGAGGACCGCGTTGATGGTCTGCGACGAGGACACGTTGACCGCGGGGTAGGCGAACTTGCCGGCCTTCGCGCGGTCGATCATCTCGGCGTACTGTTCCGGCGTTGCGATGGGCACGTGGATCTCCTTCGACTCGGTGGCGTCCGAACCGATCGTAGTCAGCCGCTCCGGTGTGTGACCCCGGCACCGCTGAGTAGGCTGGCGGGCGTGACTCCCACCACTGAAACCGGCTCCCTGTTCCTCCAGCCCGACCGCAACCTGGCCCTCGAACTCGTGCGTGCGACGGAGGCAGCGGCGATCCGGGCGCAGCCGTGGGTCGGTCGTGGCGAGAAGAACCTCGCGGACGGCGCTGCCGTCGACGCGATGCGTAAGTTCCTCGGCACGGTGAACTTCGACGGCGTCGTCGTCATCGGTGAGGGCGAGAAGGACAACGCCCCGATGCTCTACAACGGCGAGCACGTCGGCAACGGGCACGGCCCGGCCTGCGACATCGCGGTCGACCCGATCGACGGCACCTCGCTCACCGCCGCCGGCCGGCAGAACGCCATCTCCGTGATGGCCGTCTCGGACCGCGGCTCGATGTACGACCCGTCCGCCGTCTTCTACATGGACAAGATCGCCGCCGGACCCGATGGTCGCGGTGTCCTCGACCTGGAGAAGCCGATCGGGGAGAACATCCGTGCGCTGGCGAAGGCGAAGCACAAGGACCTCGAGGACATGGTCATCGCCGTGCTCGACCGTCCTCGTCACGACGAGCTGATCCGCGCGATCCGTGCGACCGGTGCCGGTACCCGGCTGCTGCTCGACGGTGACGTCGCCGGTGGCATCGCCGCGGCGCTGCCCGGCTCGCCGATCGACATGTGCGTCGGTGTCGGCGGCACCCCCGAGGGCATCATCACGGCGTGCGCGATCAAGGCGCTCGGTGGTGTGATCCTCGGCAAGCTGCAGCCGAAGGACGACGAGGAGCGCGAGCGCGCCATCGCCGCCGGTCACGACCTGGACAAGGTCCTCGACCAGGACGACCTGGTCACGGGCGACAACACGTTCTTCGTCGCCACCGGTGTCACCGACGGCGTCCTCGTCGACGGTGTCCGCCGCTCGCGCGGGGTCATCCACACCGACTCGCTCGTGCTGCGCTCGCGCTCGAACACCATCCGCCGCATCCAGGCGGACCACCGCGCCGAGAAGTGGTTCTGATCCGCTGACGCCGGCGCGCGCCGCCGGCGAATCTCGCACAACCAAAACCGAACTGCGCCACGTGAACACGTGGTGCAGTTCGGTTTTGGTTGTGCGGGAGCGATCCGCACCGCGCGCGGCGGGCGGGCACGCGCGGCGGGCGGGCACGCGCGACGGGGAGCGGGCAGCGCGCGCGACGGGCGGGCACGCGCGACGGGCGGGCACGCGCGACGGACGCCGCCGCGCGACGGTGCCCGCCGTCGCTAGTCGTCGCGGTCGGCGCCGACGAGCTCCGGTGCGGTGAGCAGGCGCGGCTCGTCCTCGATCGTGGTGGGGTCCGCGATCACCTTCGACTCGTCGAGCAGTGACAGCCGCCGCGCGCTCGGCAGCACCTGGCGTTCGAGCGACCCCACGAACCGGTTGTAGTCCACGACGCTGCCCCGGATCGCCCGCCCGAGCTTGTCCACGTGGCCGGCCATGGTCGACAGGCGGCCGTAGAGCTCCCGCGAGACCCGGAAGAGCTCACGGGCCTCAGCGGTCACGACGTCCTGCTGCCAGGAGAACGCCACGGTCTTGAGGACCGACCACAGCGTGACCGGCGAGGCGAGTGCGACCCGCTTCCGGAAGGCGTGGTCGAGCAGGCCGGGATCCGCGGCCAGGGCGCTCGCGATGAGCGACTCCGACGGGATGAACGCCACCGTGAGCTCGGGTGAGGCGTCGTACCCGGACCAGTACTCCCGCGCGGCGAGGGCGTCCACGTGCACGCGCAGCGCCTTGACGTGCTGCGCCATCAGCTGCGTGCGTCGCGCCCCCTCGGCGCCGACGGCGGACGCGGGGATCTCCATCGCCTGCAGGTAGGCGCTGAACGGCACCTTGGCGTCGACGGCGATGCTCTTGCCGCCGGGCAGGTGCACGATCATGTCGGGCCGTGCGGCACCGGCGGACGTGGTGACGGAGGACTGCACGTCGAAGTCGACGCGTTCGAGGAGTCCCGCTGCCTCGACCACGTTCCGGAGCTGCGTCTCGCCCCAGACCCCGCGGGTGTTGTTGGCGGAGAGTGCGCTCGCGAGCGTCTCCGCGGTGGCGCGCAGACGCTCTTCGGACTCGGCGGCCGATCGCAGCTGCGTGGAGATCGCGCCGTACTGCTCGCTGCGGGAGCGTTCGAGCTCGGCGATCTTGGCGCGCATCACGTCCAGGGTGTCCGCGACGGGGCTGAGCGCGGTGAGCACCTTCGACTCGTCCTGCGCCCGGGCGGACTCGGCGCCGTGCATGCGCTGCACGAGGTGCTCGAGCTCGGCCGCCCGCCGTTCCAGTGAGTCGACCTGTCGCCGGTACTGGGTGTCCTGCGCGTCGAGGCGGTCATCGGCGTCGCGACGGACCTCTTCCAAGCGAGCGCGGAGCGCATCAGCCGTCGCGGAGGCGGCGCCGGCGCGGCTCCGGGCGGACGACCACGCGACGGCGGCGCCCGCGAGCGCGCCGATCAGGAGGCCGATGAGCAGGGCGGGGAAGTCCATGACCAGACCTTCCCAGGACCCACCGACACCCGCCGGCAGGACGCGGGGCGAGCCTCCAGGCCGGCCGGTGCAGCCGTCGAGACGGCGTCCGAAACCATGTCATGACATTAAGCCAAGGAAGGTGTACAGTCGTGATCGTCCGCCGATGAAGCCGCACGGAAGGTCCCTCACGTCGCATGACGAACGAAGCTCCCCACGCCTACGACGTGATCACGATGGGTCGCGTGAGCGTCGACATCTACCCCCAGCAGACGGGCCCGCTCGAGGACGTCGCGACGTTCTCGAAGTCCGTCGGGGGCAGCGCCACGAACGTCGCCATCGCCGCAGCCCGGCACGGCGCCGACGCCGCCGTCATCACCCGCACGGGCAACGACCCGTTCGGTCGGTACATCGCCCGCACGCTCCCGGAGTTCGGCGTCGCCAACGCGTTCATCGACACCGTCGAGGGGCTGAACACCCCCGTCGCCTTCTGCGAGATCTTCCCGCCGGACGACTTCCCGCTCTACTTCTACCGGGCCCCGAAGGCGCCGGACCTGATGATCACCGCGAAGTCCCTCCCGCTGCACGAGATCGAGCGCGCGAAGGTGTTCTGGACCACGGTGACCGGCCTCAGCGAGGAGCCGAGCCGCAGCGCGCACCACGTCGCGTTCCAGGCGCGGACCGAGGCGAAGGCACCCACAGCCCTCCACACCGTCCTCGACCTGGACTACCGCTCGATGTTCTGGTCCTCGCCGGCAGCCGCGACGCGTGAGGTGGCGGTCGCCCTCGACCACGCCACCGTCGCCGTGGGCAACCGCGAGGAGTGCGAGGTCGCCGTCGGGGAGACCGACCCGGTCCGCGCGGCCGACGCCCTGCTCGAGCGCGGCGTCGAGATCGCCATCGTCAAGCAGGGGCCGAAGGGCGTCCTCGCGAAGACCCGGGACGAGTTCGTCGAGCTCCGCCCGCACCACATCGACGTCGTCAACGGGCTCGGCTCGGGCGACGGCTTCGGCGGGGCGCTCACCCACGGCCTGCTGCAGGGCTGGGGCCTCGAGCGGATCCTCGCCTTCGCGAACGCGGCCGGTGCCATCGTCGCCACGCGGTTCGAGTGCTCGACGGCGATGCCGACGAGCGACGAGATCGAGACGTTCCTGCAGGAGAACCCGACGGAAGAGGCCATCCATGCCTGAGATCAGCCACGCTGACTTCGCCCGGCTGCGCGACGTCCGCGCCGCCCACCCGGAGCGGGTGCAGGCCGCGCTCGACGGTCGTCGCAAGCGCGACCTGCTCGCCGACGACGGCAAGCTCTTCATCGTCGCCGCCGACCACCCGGCACGCGGTGCCCTGGCCGTGCGGGACGACGAGTCCGCGATGGCGGACCGGTACGACCTGCTCGAACGGCTCGTGGTCGCCGTCAGCCGCCCCGGCGTGGACGGGGTGCTCGGCACGCCGGACATCCTCGAGGACCTGGCGCTCCTCGGTGCCCTCGACGACAAGGTCGTCGTCGGCTCGATGAACCGCGGCGGGCTCCGCGGGGCGTCGTTCGAGATGGACGACCGCTACACCGCGTACTCGGCGCGCTCGATCAAGGACGCCGGCCTCGACTTCGCCAAGCTGCTCGTGCGGATCAACCTCGCCGACGCCGGCACGGCACCGACGCTCGAGGCGACGGCGCGGGCGGTCACCGAGGCGGCGGCGAACGGCCTGCCGATCATGCTCGAGCCCTTCATGTCCACCTGGCGGGACGGCAAGGTCGTGAACGACCTGACCGCCGACGCCGTGATCACCTCGATGGCCATCGCCGCGGGCCTCGGCGAGACCAGCGCCTACAGCTGGCTGAAGATCCCCGTCGTCGACGACATGGAGCGGGTGATGGCGGCGACGACGCTGCCGACGCTCCTGCTCGGCGGCGACCCGTCGAGCAAGCCGCTCGAGACGTACGCGAAGTGGGCGGACGCGCTGGCCCTGCCCGGCGTCCGCGGCCTCGTCGTCGGCCGCACCCTGCTGTACCCGCCGGACGGCGACGTCGCCGCCGCGGTGGACGTCGCCGCGGGCCTCGTCCACACCGGCACGAGCACCCACCACGAAGACGTGACCACCACCACTCTCGAAGGAACCAACGCATGACCATCTCGGACACCGTCACCACGACGATCGGCCACTGGATCGACGGCAAGCGCGTCGAGTCCACCTCGGGCAACACCGCCCCGGTCTACGACCCGGCGATCGGCGTCGCCACGAAGCAGGTCGCCCTCGCGAACGAGGACGAGATCCAGGCGGCGATCGCCAGCGCGAAGGCGGCGTTCCCGGCGTGGGGCAACCTCTCGCTCGCCAAGCGCCAGCAGATCCTCTTCGCCTTCCGCGAGATCCTGAACCGCGACAAGGCCGAGCTCGCCGAGATCATCACCAGCGAGCACGGCAAGGTCATCGACGACGCGCTCGGCGAGATCGCCCGCGGGCAGGAAGTGGTCGAGCTCGCGACGAGCATCCCGCAGCTGCTCAAGGGCGAGTTCAGCGACCAGGTCTCGACCGGCATCGACGTGTACTCGATCCGTCAGCCGCTCGGCGTCGTCGGCATCATCAGCCCGTTCAACTTCCCGGCGATGGTCCCGCTGTGGTTCCTGCCGATCGCGATCGCGGCGGGCAACACCGTGGTGCTGAAGCCGAGCGAGAAGGACCCGAGCGCCGCCATCTGGCTCGCCGAGAAGTTCAAGGAAGCCGGGCTCCCGGACGGCGTCTTCAACGTGCTGAACGGCGACAAGGCCTCCGTCGACGGGCTCCTCACGAGCCCGGACGTCGAGTCGATCTCGTTCGTCGGCTCGACCCCGATCGCGCAGTACGTCTACGAGACCGGAACCAAGCACGGCAAGCGCGTGCAGGCCCTCGGCGGCGCGAAGAACCACATGCTCGTGCTGCCGGACGCCGACCTCGACCTCGTCGCGGACAACGCGATCAACGCGGGCTTCGGCTCCGCCGGTGAGCGCTGCATGGCGATCTCCGTCGTGGTCGCCGTCGAGCCCGTCGCCGACGAGCTCATCGAGAAGATCACGGAGCGCGCGGCCACGCTGCGCATCGGCGACGGTCGTCGCGGGTGCGACATGGGCCCGCTCGTCACGAAGCAGCACCGCGACAAGGTCGCCTCCTACATCGAGGTCGCCGAGCAGGACGGCGCGGTGGTCGTCGTCGACGGCCGCGACGTGCAGCCCGACGGTGACGCGAACGGCTTCTGGCTCGGCCCGACGCTGATCGACCAGGTGCCGACCACCAGCCGCGTCTACACCGAGGAGATCTTCGGACCGGTGCTGTCGATCGTCCGGGTGGCCACCTACGAAGAGGGCCTCGAGCTCATCAACAGTGGCGCGTTCGGCAACGGCACCGCGATCTTCACCAACGACGGTGGCGCCGCCCGCCGCTTCCAGCGCGACGTGCAGGTCGGCATGATCGGCATCAACGTGCCGATCCCGGTCCCGGTCGCGTACTACTCGTTCGGCGGCTGGAAGAACTCGCTGTTCGGCGACCACAAGGCGTACGGCGCCGACGGCGTGAGCTTCTTCACCCGCCAGAAGGCGATCACGAGCCGCTGGCTGGACCCGTCGCACGGGGGCATCAACCTCGGCTTCCCGTCGAACAACTGACCCGGACGAAGGCGATGACGCAGGAACAGCAGCAGCAGGACTCCTGGTTCGTCCCGCGGGGCACCCGCCCCGACGCGGGCTGGACCGACGTGGTCGACGGTCGCATCGAGGGGTGGGCGCACACCGGTCTCCGGACCGGGACGCTGACCGACGGAAGCTCGCTCGAGCTGAACGCCGACGCCGTGGAACGCATCGTCGTGCCGCTGGCCGGCAGCTTCACGGTCACGTACGGCGGCGGCGAGCAGACCCACGGCGGCGGCGTGCAAGCGCTCGAAGGACGCGCCAGCGTCTTCGACGGTCCGACCGACGTCCTCTACCTGGGATCCGGGACGGAGGCACGGATCACCGGAGCAGGTCGCGTGGCGGTCGCGGAAGCGCCCACCGACACGGTCAAGCCCACCACGTACCTGCCCCGGCAGGACGTGCCCGTGGAGCTCCGCGGCGCCGGCCAGTCGAGCCGCCAGGTGCACAACTTCGGCACCCCGGCAGCACTCGACGCGGTCAAGTTCATCGTGTGCGAGGTGATCACGCCGGCCGGCAACTGGTCGTCGTACCCGCCCCACAAGCACGACACGAACGTGCCGGGGGAGGAGTCGAACCTCGAGGAGATCTACTACTACGAGTCCGCGGTGACCCGCGGTGCGGAAGGCGTGGCACCGGAGACCGCCGACCCGTTCGCCCTGCACCGGACCTACGCCTCGGACGACCGCGCGATCGACGAGTTCCGCGAGGTCCGCACCGGCGACATCGCCCTGGTGCCGTACGGCTGGCACGGTCCGGCCGTCGCGGCCCCTGGCTACGACATGTACTACCTCAACGTGATGGCCGGGCCGGATCCGGAGCGCGTCTGGAACATCACCGACGACCCCGCCCACGGCTGGGTCCGCCAGGTGTGGGCGAGCGAGACGCTCGACCCGCGCCTGCCCTACGGCAAGGAGGAAGTCCGATGACGACCACGCGTCGGATGACGGTCGGCCAGGCACTCGTCGAGTTCCTCGCCAACCAGTGGACCGTCGACGGCGACGTCCGCGAACGGACGATCCCGGGGATCTTCGGGATCTTCGGGCACGGCAACGTCGCGGGTCTCGGACAGGCGATCAAGCAGCTCCACGTCGAGCAGCCCGGTCTCCTGCCGTACCACCAGGCCCGCAACGAGCAGGCGATGGTGCACGAGGCCGTCGGCTTCGCACGCATGCACCGCCGCCGTGCGACCTTCGCCTCGACGGCGTCGGTCGGGCCCGGCGCCGCGAACATGCTCACGGCGGCCGCCCTCGCGACCACGAACCGCCTGCCGGCGCTGCTGCTGCCGTCCGACACCTTCGCGACGCGCACCACCGACCCGGTGCTGCAGCAGATCGAGATGCCGCACGACACCTCGATCCAGGTCACGGACGCGTTCCGCCCGCTGTCCCGCTACTTCGACCGTGTCGAGCGTCCGGAGCAGCTGTTCTCGATCGCGCTCGCCGCGATGCGCGTGCTCACCGACCCGGCGGAGACCGGTGCGGTGACGATCGCGTTGCCGGAGGACGTGCAGGCCGAGGAGTTCGACGTCCCCGTCGCCTTCCTGCAGCCGCGCGAGTGGCACATCCGTCGCCCGCTGCCGGAGCACGGACCCCTGGCCCGTGCGGTCGCGGCGATCCGGGACGCGAAGCGTCCGGTGATCGTCGCCGGCGGCGGGGTCCTCTACGCGGACGCCGCTCCCGAGCTCGCCGCGTTCGTCGAGGCGACCGGCATCCCGGTCGGCACCTCGCAGGCGGGTGGCGGCTCGCTCACGTGGGACCACCCGCAGTACCTCGGTGGCATCGGTGCGACCGGCACGGCCGCCGCGAACGCGATCGCCGCCTCCGCCGACGTGGTGATCGGGATCGGCACCCGGTACAGCGACTTCACGACGGCGTCGCGGACCGCGTTCCAGGACCCGGACGTCACGTTCGTCAACGTGAACGTGGCCGCGTTCGACGCGTACAAGCACGGCACGCAGCTCCCGCTGGTCGCCGACGCCCGGGAGGCCCTGGTCGCGTTGACCGCGTCGCTTGCGGACCCGGCGTTCACCGTGGACGCGGAGTACGCCGCGGAGATCGCCTCGCGGAAGCAGGACTGGGACGCCCTGGTGGACGCCGCGTTCGCGCCGTCCGGCAACGCGCTGCCCGGCCAGCCGGAGATCATCGGCGCGGTGCAGGAGGTCTCCGACCCGCGTGACGTCGTGATCCAGGCCGCCGGCTCGCTGCCCGGCGACCTGCACAAGCTGTGGCGCGTGCGGGACGAGCTCGGCTACCACGTCGAGTACGCGTTCTCGTGCATGGGCTACGAGATCGCCGGTGGCATCGGCGTCCGTCGTGGCGCCCCCGACCGGGACGCGATCGTGATGGTCGGCGACGGCTCCTACCTGATGCTGCACACCGAGCTCGTCACGGCCGTGGCCGAGGGCATCAAGATCATCGTCGTGCTCATCCAGAACCACGGCTACGCGTCGATCGGGCACCTGTCCGAGACCGTCGGGTCCGAGCGCTTCGGCACGAAGTACCGCTACCTCGACGAGACCGAGTCCTTCGAGAACGGCGAACCGCTGCCCGTCGACCTGGCGGCGAACGCGCGTTCCTACGGCGTCGACGTGATCGAGGTCCAGCCCGGGCCCGACGCCATCGAGGACCTCAAGGCCGCGGTGCGCCAGGCGAAGGCGAACGACCACACCACGCTCGTGCACGTCAACTCGGACCCGCTCGTGTACGCCCCCGACGGCGCCGGTTGGTGGGACGTCCCGGTCGCGCAGACCTCGACGCTGCCGAGTACCCGGGCCGCCCGCACCGCCTACGAGCAGCAGGTCGCGAACCAGCGGCCCCTGCTCGGCTGACCCCTCCGACACAGAAAGCGACAGCGACGTCATGACCGACACCGCCACCCCCATCGGCAATCCCTCGACGGACGCAGCGCCGGCCTCCATCCGGATCGGCACCGCGCCGGACTCGTGGGGCGTCTGGTTCCCCGACGACCCGAAGCAGGTCCCGTGGCAGCGCTTCCTCGACGAGGCGGCCGCGGCGGGCTACCAGTGGATCGAGCTCGGCCCGTACGGGTACCTGCCGACCGACCCCGCCCAGCTCTCCGACGAGCTCGAGTCCCGCGGGCTCGAGCTCTCGGCAGGCACGGTCTTCACCGGGTTCCACAAGGGCGAGGACCAGTTCCAGCGCGCGTGGGACCAGGCCGTGGCGGTCGCCGGCCTCGCGTCGAAGCTCGGCGCGGAACACCTCGTGACGATCCCGGACCTCTGGCGCTCCGATGCGACGGAGGAAGTGCTCGAGTCGCGCACGCTGACCGACGAGCAGTGGGAGCGCCTCGGCAAGGGACACGACCAGCTCGGCAAGGCGCTGCTCGAGGAGTACGGCGTCCACCAGCAGTTCCACACGCACGCGGACAGCCACGTCGGGACGTACAAGGAGACGGTGCGCTTCCTCGAGGTCACGAACCCCGAGTACACGAACCTCTGCCTCGACACCGGGCACTTCGCCTACTACGGGGGCGACAACCTGAAGCTGATCGCGGAGCACCCCGAGCGCATCGGCTACCTGCACCTCAAGCAGGTGGACACCGACCTGCTCTTCGACGTGCTGAAGAACGACGTGCCGTTCGCCACCGCCGTGTCCCAGGGCATCATGACCGAGCCCCCGCACGGCGTCCCCGCGCTCGCGCCGATCATCGAGGCGGTCGCGGCGATCAACCCGGACGTCTTCGGCATCGTCGAGCAGGACATGTACGGCTGCTCGGTCGACGCCCCCGGCCCGATCGCCGACCGCACCTTCCAGCACATCCTCGGTTCGACGTCCGCAGCCCGCGCGTCCTGAGCCGTCCACCAGCAGCACTCCACCACCGCAGGAGCACACCATGAGCACCACTGACAACCTCCGCGTCGCCGTCGTCGGCGCGGGCGCGATGGGCAGCGACCACATCCGTCGCATCACCTCGACCATCGCGGGCGCCGACGTCGTCGCGATCGTCGACCCGGACACGGCGCGCGCCACGGCCGCCGCCGCGAAGGCCCCCGGCGCGATCGCCGCCGCCTCCTTCGAGGAAGCGCTCGACGCCACCGGGATCGACGCCGTCATCGTCGCGACGCCGGGCTTCCTGCACGAGCCGGTCCTCGTGCCGGCGCTCGAGCGCGGCCTCGCCGTGCTCTGCGAGAAGCCCCTCACGACGAGCGCCGAGGACTCCCTCCGGATCGTGGAGCTCGAGCAGGCCACGGCGGACCGCCCGAAGATCCAGGTCGGCTTCATGCGCCGCTTCGACAAGGGCTACCAGGAGCTCAAGGCGCTCCGCGAGTCCGGCTCGAACGGCGCCCTCCTCGCGCTGCACCACGCGCACCGGAACCCGACCACGCCGCCGAACTTCAGCGAGTCGATGCTCATCCACGACTCGGTGATCCACGAGATCGACATCATCCCGTTCATCACCGGCGAGGCGATCACGAGCGTGGAGGTCAAGAAGCCGCGGAAGAACTCCCTGGCCCCGGCCGACCTGCCCGAGCCGCAGTTCGTCCTGTTCACCACCGAGTCCGGCACCATGGCGATCGTCGAGATCAACGTGAACGCCCAGTTCGGCTACCAGGTGACGACCGACGCGGTCTTCGAGTCCGGCGTGGCGTACATCGGGCGGGAGACCTCGCTGAACCTCGTGTCGCAGGGGGTCTCCGGCCAGGGCGTGACCCCGTCGTTCGTCGAGCGGTTCGGTGCGGCCTACGACGAAGAGGTCCAGCGCTGGGTGGACGCCGCGAAGCAGGGCGGCATCGACGGCCCGAGCGCCTGGGACGGCTACACGGCCTCCGTCGTGGCCGAGGTCGCGGTCCGTGCGCAGCAGTCCGGCGCACTCGAGTCCGTCACCTACGCCACCGCGAAGCCGGCGTTCTACGACGCCGGTGCGAACGCACTCGCGGGGGCCTGATGCCGAAGATCGCCCTCGACCCGACCCCGTTCCACCACGACCTGTCGCTGCTGGAGTTCCCGCAGAAGGTCGCGGACCTCGGCTACGAGTACCTCCAGCTGACCCCGCACAAGGACTTCATCCCGTTCTTCCGCCACCCGAAGGCCGACGACGACCTCGTCGACGCCTTCGCGGCGGCGTGCACGGACGCCGGGGTCCAGGTGGCGAGCGTCCTGCCGGTGCTCCGCTGGTCGGGCCCCGACCGCGAGACCCGTGAGACCGCGGTCAAGCAGTGGAAGCGCGTCATCGAGATCACGAAGCGCCTCGGTGTGGACACGATCAACACCGAGTTCTCCGGCCGTCCCGAGCGTGCCGAGGAGTCCGAGGCGCAGTTCTACTGGGCCATGGAGGAGCTCCTGCCGATCATCGAGGACGCGGACCTCCGCGTGCTGATCGACCCGCACCCGGACGACTTCGTCGAGGACGGCCTCGAAGCGCTCCGCGTCATCCGCGGGCTGAACTCGAAGCACGTCGGCTTCGTCTACGTCGCGTGCCACACCTTCCACTACGGCGGGGACATGGACGCGATCATCGACGCCGCCGGCGACTCGCTCCAGCTGGTCCACGTCGCCGACGCCTTCGACCACAACCGGTCGCACGGCCTCCGGTACATCACCAACCCGCCGGGCAACGCCGTGCGTGTCCACCAGCACCTCCCGGTGGGCCAGGGCGACGTCGACTTCGACCGGTTCTGGGCCGCGCTCGACCGCGTGGGGTTCACCGCGCGTGAGGACACGGTCGCCGTGTCGAGCGTCTTCGCCGAGGACGAGAACGCCGACGAGGTCTCGCGCTTCCAACTCGACACGATCACGAAGGGACTGCACCGATGACGAACACCCTCGACACACCGGTCACCACCGAGACCGACGCCCGCCCGGTCACCCGCCAGGCGGCGGAGCAGACCCCGACCGCGCTGTGGAACGACTCCGCCGACCCGCGCGAGCTCGCCACCGCGATCACCGAGTACGGTGCCGTCGGCGCCACCTGCAACCCGGTCATCGCCTACACCTGCATCAAGCAGGACCCGGAGACCTGGGTGCCGCGGATCCGGCAGATCGCAGCCGAGCACCCGACCGCGGGGGAGTCCTGGATCGGCTGGAAGGCCGTCGAGGAGCTCTCGATCGCCGCGGCCGCACAGTTGCTGCCCGCGTTCGAGGCGTCGGGTGGGCGGAACGGCCGGCTCTCGATGCAGACCGACCCGCGCTTCCACCGCGACCAGGACGCACTGGTCGAGCAGGCGGTGCGGTTCTCCGGGCTCGCGCCGAACATCATCGTGAAGATCCCCGCGACGAAGACCGGCATCGCCGCGATCGAGGAAGCGGCCTACCGCGGTGTCTCGATCAACGCGACGGTGTCGTTCTCGGTCGCCCAGGTCGTCGCCGTCGGAGAGGCGATCGAGCGCGCGCTCGACCGTCGCGCCGCCGACGGCCTGCCGGAGCAGGAGTTCGGCCACGTGGTGACGCTGATGGCGGGTCGCCTCGACGACTGGCTGAAGACGGTCGTCAAGCGCGACCACGTCATGATCGACCCCGGGTACCTCGAGTGGGCCGGCGTCGCGGCGGTGAAGAACGCGTACCGGGTCTTCCGGGAGCGCGGCTTCCGATCCCGTGTGCTCGTCGCCGCGTTCCGCAACGCCCTGCAGTGGTCCGAGTTCCAGGGCGGCGACCTCGTGGTCTCCCCGCCCTTCCAGTGGTCGAAGGACATCAACGCCAACGCGTTCCCGTTCCGGCCGGACGCGATCGACGACGAGGTCCCGGCGCACGTGCTCGACGCGCTGCGGAAGGCGACGCCGGAGTTCGCCCGCGGCTACGACGTCGACGGCATGACCATCGACGAGTTCGAGCGGTTCGGCGCGACCGTGACGACGCTCCGCCAGTTCCTGGACGCCGATGCGCAGCTCGACGCGCTGGTGCGCGACATCATCGTGCCGGCCGTCTAGGCAGCGCGCGTCCGACGCGACACCCCACCGGCCTGGAGGCTCGGTGCCAGCTGGCACCGAGCCTCCAGGCCGTCGTGGTGTCGCCGGCCGATTCATGTTAGTTTGTCAGGACAAAGTCCCGAACTGCAGGAGGCGCCATGCCGCTCGTCCGTATCGACCTCGCCACCGGGCGCAGCCCGGAAGCCGTCCGCGCCATCGCGGACGCGATCCACACCGCCATCGTCGACGTCTACGGGATCCCGCTGCGCGACCGGTTCCAGATCATCACCGAGCACCCGGCGCAGCAGATCATCGCCGAGGACGCGGGGCTCGGCTTCGAGCGCACCGACGGCGTCGTGATGATCCAGGTGTTCACGCAGCGCGGCCGGACCGACGAGGCGAAGACCACGCTCTACGCGGCGATCCACGACGCGCTCGCCGGGATCGGCGTCGCATCGGAGGACGTCTTCATCGGCTACGTCGAGAACGGCCCGCAGGACTGGTCGTTCGGTTTCGGGCGTGCACAGTACGTCACCGGCGAGCTCGGGGTGCCCGCACTGGCGTGAGGCGCAGCGGACGACGGCCTACTTGTCGACGAGCGTGACCTCGAACGAGTAGCGGTCCGGGCGGTAGCAGTGCACGCCGTACTCGACCGCTCGGCCCGAGGCGTCGTACGCGGTGCGGCTCATCGTCAGGACGGGGTCGCCGTCCTCGATCTCGAGGAGACCGGCCTCCTCGTCGGTGACCGCCCGCGCGCCGATCCGCTGCTTCGCGACGCGCATCGTGACGCCGCGGGCACGCAGCAGCTGGTAGAGCCCGTGCGCCTGCAGGTCGGTCTCCGTGATGTCGAGGAACTCCGGCGGCAGGTAGTTCTCGAGGATGGCCATCGGCACGTCCTCGGCGAACCGGACCCGGCGGATGTGCGCGACGATCGTCCCCGGCTCGACACTGAGCGCCTCGGCCACGACGTCCGGCGCCGGCACGTCGTTCCGTTCCAGGAGCGTCGTCGCCGGCTTCTGCGCACCCTGCGCCAGGTCGTCGTAGAGGCTCGTGAGCTCGACCTTGCGCGTCACCGGGCCGTGCACGACCTGCGTGCCGATGCCGCGGCGGCGGACGAGCAGGCCCTTGTCGACCAGGTCCTGGATCGCGCGTCGGATCGTCGGGCGGGACAGGCCGAGCCGTTCACCGAGGGCGATCTCGTTCTCGAGGCGGGCGCCGGGAGGCATCGCGCCGGAGCGGATCGACTCCTCGATGCGCGAGGCGACCTGGAAGTAGAGGGGCATCGGGCCCGACCGGTCCAGGTCCATGAACAGGTCGGACGGCAGCTGGCCTTCGTTGGTCATCTGGGTCCTTCAGGAGGTGCGGGTGCACGGCATCGGTGCCGCGTGGGATTGTCGTGACAATACCATCGGCGTCCGTTCCGTCAGCGCTCCACCGCCGCCTTGAGCTTCGCGAGCCCCTTCTCGAAGTCGCCGCCGAGGAACTTGTCCATGTTGACGAAGACGCCCATCACGCGGGACATCAGGTTCTGCGGGCTCGTCATCGACCAGACGAGGCGTGTGGCCGCATCCGCGTGGTCAGCATCGCTCACGTCCGTCAACCGGAACGCGACCGCGCTGGACGACTTGAACGGTGCGGTGAACTGCAGGTCGACGTCGACCTCTGCCGGGGCGACCTTCGTGATCGCCATCGAACCGGCACCGGCCTTGCGGTTGCCCTTCCACGCGTACGTGGACCCGACCGTGCCCGGGGTGCCGCCGTACTCGCGCTGCAGGGCCGGGTCCTGCCCCTCCCACGGCGACCACTCCACCCAGCGGTGCAGGTCCGCGAGGTACGGGACGATCTCGGACGGGCGCGCGGCGATGACCGTCTCGCGCTGGATCGTGCTGGGGGTCGCCATGCGGTGAGCGTAGCGCTGTGGCGGCCCGGCCGGGAGGTCCGTCGGTTCGGTCCGGCCTGGTCAGTCCGCGAAGATCATCGGGCGGTTCGAGAGCCGGGGCTGGTTCGCCGCCTTCGGCTTCTCGGCACGGATCCGCACCGGGTTGATCGTCACCCGTGTTGCTGCGCCGAGTGCTTCGACCGTGTCCGCAGCGTGCCGTCCGGCAGCGTGGATCACGATCGCCGCGCACGCTTCGGCGTCGGCCGCGGCGTCGTGGTGCTGGAAGCCCTCGAAGCCGGCGGCCATCGCCGCGACCGGCAGCCGGTACGAGTCGAGCGTGTACGTCCGCCGCGCGACCTGCAGCGAGCACATCGAGTGGTGCTCGGAGAGCTCGATGCCGGTCGCCGAGCAGCCGCCTGCGATCACACCCATGTCGAACCGGGCGTTGTGCGCCACCAGGACGTCCCCCTCGGCGAACGCGACGAGGTCGGGGTACTGCTGCTCCCACGTCTTCGCGCGGACCACGTCCTCGGCGACGATGCCGTGGATGCGGGTGTTCCACTCGAGGAAGGCGTCGTGCCCGAACGGCGGTCGGATGAACCACGACGCCCGTTCGACGACCTTGCCGGCCCGGACCTTGACGAGTCCGACCGAGCACGCACTGGCGGGCGAGCTGTTCGCGGTCTCGAAGTCGATCGCGGTGAAGTTCAACGGCACGGAACCGATCGTCGCACGGGGCGCCGACATCGTCGGAACGCGGGACGGCGTTGCGCCGGCGCGAGCTCCTCGACGGCGCGGTTCAGCGGCGTCGGGACCGCCGGGAGCCGCGACGGCGTCGTGCGGTGATGCGCCACGTCGCAGTCCGGCGTGCCCGCTGCTCCGCCCAGTACGGGTCGAGGAGGGTCCCGACGAGCTCGAACGCGACCGCTGCGACGTCGAGACGCCAGCGGAGCGGGACGCTCTGGACGTGTGCGGTGAACGCCGTGGCGAGGTCGGTGGTGGTCGGCGGGAACGCGAAGTCGACCGGGAGCGTCACGAGTCGGTGCCGGTCCTCGTCGTCGTGGTCGATCGACGCGTCCTCCGGGTCGTACTCGACGAGGACGTCGGCTTCGAGCTGCGCGAGGACGTCGTGCAAGTCCTCGAGTTCTCGCGGGGGCAACGCCCCGAGCGCGTCGATCGTCTCGGGGGTGAAGTACCGCCGCTGTCCTCGGGCATCGTGCCCCATCGAGTGCACGCCGAGCCGATCGCGTTCGAACCACATGCAGCCAGGCTGCCACGTACGGTTGGGACATGGGGAACGAGACCATGCGACGCCCACTCGTGCTGCTGCTCCAGGGCGCCGGGTACGGACAGCAGGCGCCGCTGTTGTGGTGGTCCCGGCAGATCGCGGTCGACGCCGGCTGCGAGGTCATCGCGCCGACCTGGACCGTGGACGAGACTGCGGCGAGTGCACCCGTCGCGTTCGTCGAGGCGGCCGTCCGGTCGGCGATCGGCGAACGCGTGCCCGACCTCGTCATCGCCAAGTCGTTCGGGTGCTTCGCGCTGCCCTGGGCCGTGCGGCGCGAGGTGCGCGGTGTGTGGCTGACGCCGGTGCTCACGAACGACGACGTGGTCGCCGCGCTGGCGACCGCACCGGACACGCACGTCGCGATCGGGGGGTCGGACGACGGCATGTGGCGGCCGGAACGCGTCTCGCGGACGGCTGCGAGCCTCCAGACCGTCGCCGGCGCCGACCACTCGCTCGAGGTGACCGGTGGGTGGCGCGCATCGCAGCGGGCCCAGGCCGAGGTCTTCGCGACGGTCGCGGCAGCCGTCCAGGCCCTCCACCGTTAGGCTCTACTCCCGTGGCTCTCACCATCGGAATCGTCGGTCTCCCGAACGTCGGCAAGTCGACCCTGTTCAACGCCCTCACCAAGAACCAGGTCCTGGCGGCGAACTACCCGTTCGCCACCATCGAGCCGAACATCGGTGTCGTCAACCTGCCCGACTCGCGGCTCGACCAGCTCGCGACGCTGTTCAACTCGGAGAAGACCGTGCCGGCGCCGGTGTCGTTCGTCGACATCGCGGGCATCGTCAAGGGTGCGAGCGAGGGCGAGGGGCTCGGCAACAAGTTCCTCGCCAACATCCGCGAAGCCGACGCCATCGCGCAGGTCGTCCGCGGGTTCGCCGACGACGACGTCGTGCACGTGGCGAACAAGGTCTCGCCATCCGACGACCTCGAGGTCATCAACACCGAGCTGATCCTCGCCGACATCGAGACCATCGACAAGGCGCTCCCGCGCTACGAGAAGACCGTGAAGCTGAAGCAGGCCGAGCCGATCGTGCTCGAGACCGCTCGCGAAGCGCGCGCCGCCCTGGAGCAGGGCACACTGCTCTCCGCGACCAAGATCGACCTGTCGCCGATCGCCGAGCTCGGCCTCCTCAGTGCGAAGCCGTTCATCTTCGTCTTCAACGTCGACGAGGCGATCCTCACCGACGAGGCACGCAAGGGCGAGCTGTCCGCACTCGTCGCCCCGGCGCAGGCGGTGTTCCTCGACGCGAAGATCGAGTCCGAGCTCATCGACCTCGACCCCGAGGACGCCGCAGAGCTGCTCGAGTCGACCGGCCAGACCGAGTCGGGGCTCGACCAGCTCGCACGCATCGGGTTCGACACCCTCGGACTGCAGACCTACCTCACCGCCGGGCCGAAGGAAGCGCGCGCGTGGACCATCGGCAAGGGCTGGAAGGCTCCCCAGGCGGCCGGCGTCATCCACACCGACTTCGAGAAGGGCTTCATCAAGGCGGAGGTCATCTCCTTCGCCGACCTGATGGAGGCCGGGTCGATCGCCGAGGCGCGTGCGCACGGCAAGGCCCGCATCGAGGGCAAGGACTACGTCATGCAGGACGGCGACGTGGTGGAGTTCCGCATCAACAACTGACGGGTCCGATTCTGCGCGGATCTAGAGCGTTTCGGCCACTCCGTGCCGCACCAGTGCCGCGTTCGTCTCGGAAACCTGGCGCATAAGGCCTGCGGTTGCGGCACGAGTCCGGTCCTCCGCGTCCGGCCATAGGTGCGCGTAGGTGTTCAGCGTGACCGTGGCGGAGTGGTGCCCCAATGCACGCTGGACGGTCACGACGTCGCAGCCGGCGGCGATCAGGCCAGACGCGAAGAAGTGGCGACAGTCGTGGAGCTTGAAGGGCTCAACGCCGGCTGCAGCGATGGTCTTCGCCCACCAGTAGTAGATGGTGTTCCCGTGCGGAGGGTTGCCGCCAGACCCGACGAACAGCCACCGCTCATCCCCTCGAACACCCACTTCTGAGATGTGCCACGACAGAGCCGCGGTGAGTTCGTCCGGCACGTACACGTCTCGTTCTGAGCCGTATTTTGGCGGCGAGATCCGAACCTCCTGTCCGCCAGCACGCTGCACCTGACGGCGGACCTGCAGTCTCCGCTCGAGGAACGCTATGTCTCCGGCCTGAACCGCAGAGGCCTCTCCGAGTCGGAGCCCAGCGAACGCGCAGAGGCGGATGTACGTCTTGAACCAGTCGTCCGCGGCGTCAATCACGGACGCCAGCTCGGCAGGTGTCGGGATCCGCATTGCCTGCGCAGCGCGTCGGCGTCGGGGGAGAACGACGCCCTCTGAGGGGTCGGCTCCGAGGTACTTGTCGCGCACCGCGGCCCGTAACGCGCTGCGAACGTTGTTCACTCGTGTGTGGATGGTTGACGCAGCCAGATCCGTGGTCATCACCTTCACCCACTGCTCGACGTGCGACCGGCGAAGCTTGTCGAGCCGTACGTTTCGGAACGAGCACTTGTCGACGGCTAGCGTCATCGCCGTCACGGTGGTCGGCTCCCACACCTGTCGCGGTGCCCACTGATCGAAGAAGTCCTGCAGAGTGGTGACACCGTGATTCGGGTCAACCCAGCTACCTGTCTTCCAAGCAATCCGCTGGTCATCGAGCCAGCGCTGTGCGTCGCCTTTCAGCCGGAACACTTTCGTCTTCTCGCGACGACGATCCTCGTCGTCCCTCCACTCAAAGCGCGCTCGGTAGCTGCCGTCCGTGCGCTTGTAGACGTCACTCATCTCAAGACATCCCCTCAAATCGTTCCATGACAGTGCTCCATGCCTCGAGCTGCGGCGCGGCGTCGTTCTCGTCCCCACTCGGGTTTAACAGACCAGCCGCCCTCGCTTTCGAGATCCAGTTATCAGCAGTCCGGGGCGTTAGTCGCACGTCTCGCTGGACGGCCTTCGCCGGCGGCTCAGACGCGAGCTGGGCGAAGACATAACTGAAGGCGACGTGAGCGATCGCCAGAGCGTTTGGACCGCCCTGCGCGAGGTAGTGGGCAAACTCGTCGCCGTAGATGGACTCGCCTCGGTCGAAGTCGAACAGCGATGCGAGCGGCTCCTGATCAACGTCATCGTCCAATGGCAGGTAGATACCGAGCCGGGCCGCCCCCTTCACATAGTCAGTCACGCGGACGGTCCGGAGCATCGTGCCGTTCACCTCGTCTGCGCGGATGCCCACGAACGTCGGTCGGTACTTACTCGTCGGCATGTCGAAGGTGATCTCGAACTCTGGTTCGTACTCGACGTTCAGTTCCCCCTCGACGCGCACGAACAACCGGGGCACAACCCGGAACCCGGGGAAGGGCTCGAGCGTGGCGTCAGCTACGGAGGGGTCGTGATCACTGACGCTCGTGATGAGGAAAGGCATGGTCTGATCTTGCCCCACTTTCGTACGTTTGACAAACCTCCGCATGCTGCGCATACTGATGGTGTCGCCTTGTCAGGGCGGCGCAAGCTCGAGTTGAAGGAGATGTCGATGAGCACTCTGCTCACCGTCCCAGAAGCGGCACCGCTGCTTCGGAAGACAGAAGGTGCAGCTCGGATGTGGCTGCGCTCGCGCGACTGCCCGATCAAGGTCGTCAGGATCGGCCGCCGCGTGTACGTCCGGCGCGAGGACGTGTCCGCTCTCATCGAGGGCAACTCGACGGCCTCGCTGCGGGAGGCCGGATGACCCGCGACCCGTCAGTAGCCTCGCCGGACCAAGGTCGCGGGGTTCTCCCACATCGGGATCCGACGTTCGACGCAGTTGTGCGCGCGATCGAAGGTGGGGGTCAGCCGGTCGACTGGAAGCTCACTGGCCCTTTGATGGTTCGTCGGCATGATCCGGACCCCGCGTCGCGCGGAGGCCTCGATCGCAGCCGGGAGTGGTTGCGGATGCCGTCTGTATCGGACAAGCCGCTCCAGCTGAACCTCGAACCTGATGTGGCAGCCGAGGTGCTGCGCTACCTCAACCGAATAGCAGAACGTCGCCCGTCTCGGTCCGGCAAGACCATGACGTACGGCATGAAGAAGGGCCCGGCGGCAACCGGGCCCCAGTCCAACCAGTAACCATCACGAAACCGAAGAAGGACAAGACAGTGTCTCAGACGAACATCAAGCCCGCAGTTTTCAGTGTCGCAGAGGCCACCGACATTCACTGGCACGACATCGACCAGGACGCCATCATCCTCGTCGACTGCCACGAGAACGGCTGCCTCCTCAACGGCACCCCGCACATGCTCACCTGGGGCGACCTGCTCCAGCACAAGGCGTTCACCGTCAGCGACCGCGACACTCTCGTCGAGGTCATCAAGTACGCCGCATCCGAAGAGATCCCAGAAGCCGAGTCTTGCTGGATCGTGGCCGGCTACCTCTGCGACGACGACACACCACTCACGCCCGCACGCGTCGCATCCTTCAACGCGAACTACAACAGCGCCGTAGCCCTCGCCAGCGAGCTCAACGAGGACGCCTGATGGACGACGTGATCAAGCTCGTAGAAGTCGAAACCACCCTGACCGGCCGAGCCGAGGTGATCATCGACGCGCAGCCAAGCCAGTTCAGCGACGGGTACTCGATCATCCTCACCCCGGCGGAAGCGCTGCGGCTAGCGCACGCCCTCATTGCTCGAGTGTCTGATGTCAGGACGCGCACTCTCGCTGTGCCTCTTCTCGCACCGACGCTGCAGGTGGCTGCCTGATGGGCGCGGGGAAGACGTTAGCCACAGGCTTCTCCGTTCTCGCGATCAACGGCATCGTCGGCGTGCGAGCGGAACGCCCGCTGACCGAGCTCGCTGGCGATGAGGCGCGGAGGCTCGCCATCTGCCTGCTTGAAGCAGCTCAGGAAGCGGAACGTCCGGAGCCGCCCGAATGGCCGTGAGTCGTCCGGATCGAGCAGCCCCTACCTCTTTTTTCGAGGTGGGGGCTTTCTCGTACCCGGACCACATCACCCTGTCGCCACATGCCGAGCGGTACCTACACCAACTCGCGATCGACCTGGCGGCCGGCGTCGTGGAGCTACGGCAGCTGTCACCCGCACTGACCCAGCTCTACGTCTTCGCGTACGAGCAAGGCAGAGCCGCACGGCAACTCGAGGTCGACCACGCCCAACACGAGGCGGACCGCCTCTACGTGGAGATGTGCCGACGTCAACCGTCCCGTGAGCACGAAACCATCGACGCCTTTCTCACGGCACAGAGACATCGCGGCGCTGAAGCCGCAGCCAAACGTGCGGCCGAGATCCGCGCCCAGATCCACTCCGGACAGGAGCCCCAATGACCCGACCCCCGACCACTTTCGACGCCCGCTGGCTGATGCAGCAGGAGTTCCCACCCACTCAGTACGTCGTGCCAGGCATCATCCCCGAAGGCATGACCTTGCTCGTCGCTGCCCCAAAAATCGGCAAGAGCTGGCTTGTGCTCGGCCTGGCGCTCTCGCTCCACGTTGGCGACAAAGCACTTGGCGGTGTACCTACGGGCGCGCCCCGACCGGTCTTGTACCTCGCACTCGAAGACGGCCCCCGCCGTCTGCAGCAGCGCATCCGCACGCTCAACCCGGAGGTGGTTACCCCCCGACTCGAGTTCGTCACAGCACTCGACGGCGGTCAGGTGATCCCTTCGATCAGAGAGTTCATCTCTCGGAACATCGACCAGAACCCCGTCGTCATCCTCGACACCCTCGGGAAGGTACTTCCGAGTACCGCAGCAACGAAGTCGCAGTACGCCGCGGACTACGAGTTCCTTGGCGCACTCAAGGCCACCACAGACGCGGAGCCGGGCTCGTCCCTCATCATCGTCCACCACACCCGGAAGAGCGGCGGAGATGACTTCCTGGACGCCGTGAGCGGCACCCAGGGCATCGCAGGAGCTGCCGACACCGTGCTCGTGCTGCGCCGTGAGCGACAGGAGCAGAGCGCGACGCTGCATGTCACCTCTCGCGATGCGAAGGAGGGCGAGTACGCACTGCTGCTGTCCGACTCTGGGGCCTGGGCACTCAACGGCGGAGGGTTGGAGGCTGCCCGCGCTGCCGCTGACGCGATCAAGGTGTCCGCGGGCGTGGGGGATCGGATGGCCGACATCATCGGCGTCGTCTACCAGGCCGATGCTCCCGTCTCGCGTCAAGAGATTCAGCACCTGCTGCCGACGATCCCGGTTGCTCAGCTCGACGTGTACCTCAAGCGCGCAGTGGACGCGAAGCGCATCTTGAAGCCATCACGGGGCCTCTATGGCCCTGTTAGTTCCGTTAGATCTGTTAGTTCCGAAGACGGTTCTATCACTCCTAACGCTTCTAACACCCCCTACGACAGCACCGAAGTCATCGCAGGTGCCGCATGAACCCGATGACCGTCGCCTGCCCCGACTGCTCTGCAGCTGCAGTCATCGACATCTCAGGCCCCGGGATCGCGCATGCCGTCCTCGAACACGACGAGACGTGCCCCCGTCTCGATCATCCAGCCTTCGGGCTGCACCACAACCGTTAGGGATTTCCATGACCAACGAAAGCCGCACCTGGCTGAAGGCCTACCTCGGCGAACTGGAGGCAGCCGGCAACAAGATGCTCACGCAACTCTACGAAGACAGTGATGGCATCCCGAGCACCGTCGTCGGGGCCGGATCGATTAGCCTCGCCGGCTACGCTCTCGCCTCCCAGCTCGCGACTGTCACCGACGATCCCAATCAGCTGGTGCGGACTGTTGTGGACCACCACGCACTCGCAGCGGCCAAGCTCGGCTCAGACGCTTGGTCGGATGTCCTCTACGGGGCTCTGCTACACCTTGCGATGCTCTACCTCGAGCCGGCGTACAAGGTCGGCGACGGGAGCGACTACGACCTGCGCGTCGCCGCTCAGCAGTGGTGGTCGACCTTCAAGGACGCCACGGGGGACGCCGAGTGAGGCTCCTAGCCATTGGCACGGCGACCGCCCAACCGAAGCCGGAAGCGTCCCCACGCGCTCTTGTTCATCTTCGCAACAGCTGCTTCGTGCGCCTTCGCAGCGTCTGCCTCAACCTCGACAGAGACCGCGAGCATGATGAGGAAGAAGAACGTGCACGCCGCGGTGATGCAGGTGAAGACCCAGGTCACGATGATCGCGCCGTCGCCGTCCTCAAAGCCCTTCGCCGACGTGCCGTACAAAGCGAGACCCATCGCCGCGAACCCGGTCACCAGCGCTGCTCCTACGAGCCACGGGTACCAGGGCTGCAGCCGCAGCTTCACGTGCACGCTCCGGCCCTCAAGGGCGATAGCGAGAAGCAGCACCGGTACAAGAGTCGCGATCGTGGCGCACGTTGTCTGATCCATCTCGCCTCCCTGTCGACCGCTGACGAGGTGGCGTAAGTGGCGGCCAGGGGCCGGCAGGCTCATGAACTTGTGCACGGGCTCGAGGGACCCGTGCTGATCGTCTCCGGGCGGGTGGCCGCGTGGATGCTGCGGTACGCGGGCCTGGAGGCTTATCACCTCGAGCATCGTGGTGAGGATGCCGAGATTGATCAGACGCTAATTGCAATGAAGGTAGCGGCATTGTCGTGGAGAAGTGCCGCGACCGGAACTCAGAGTGCTGCATTGCCGGAACTACCCGCACAATCGGAATGGCTCAGCACGAAGCAAGCAGCTGACGCCCTCGCGATGACAGACCGTGCAATCCGCAAGGCGATCCGTGAGAACAGACTCAAAGCGAACAGAGTAGGTCGCGCCTATCGAATCAACCGCGAACAACTCGCGCACTTCAAAGCACGGAAGGAACGAGCATGACCACACCCCGCACCAAGCAGCACGACCTCGCAGAAGCCACTCGGCAGCAGTACCAGCGCCGCGTCGAAGAGATCCGCAACGACCGACGCTTCACCCCCGATGCCAAGCAGCAGGCCATCGCCAAGCTCTACCGCGACACCAATTACCAGCTCGGACAGCTGCGTGACGAGCGAGACACCACGCTCACCGGCCGGCGCACGGCACTCGAAGCGGAGATGTTCGGCCTGCCGAAGTACGCGTCCACTTCGGACACGCTCTCGTACCGAGACGCGCTCGACCGAGCCAGTCGAACTGAGGATGGAAGGGCGCTGGCTGCGCTCTACGAAACGGCAGCCATCAGCAACGACACCATCCTCGCCAAGGCCATCCTCGCGAAGGCATACGGAGACGGTGAAGTCGACGTCATCAACCGATACCTCGAAGACCACTCCACCCTCGAGGCCAAGGCGCAGGAACTATGGGACATCCGCTACGGCGACGAGGGTGCCGGTCAGAGTTTGCAGAACTCACTCAACGACTTCGCGTTCCAAGCCGACAAGCCCACCGAGATTCGCGCACTGTCCGATTCGATGATCGAACAGGTTGCCGAGGCGAGCCAGTGACAAGGGGTGGGGGTTGTACCAAGCCTTGTACCAGCCCTGACCTCCTGGGCGGGCGCGCTTCTCTCCCCACGCCAAATCCGGCGGTCATCCTTCTCGGTAGAGAGCAGAGATCTCCATAATGCGTTCTTCCCCAGCTGGCGCTAGGGTCCAATACACCTGGCTGTCAGTTACCGCGCGAGCCTTGGTGCCCAACTCGATATAGCCAAGTGCACGGAGCTGACGAACGATGATAGCCCAGCTATTCTGCGCTACGTAGACACCCACGCCGGGATCGGGTTCGGTGTCCGCAAGCGCATTGCAGAGGGCTATTCTCAGCTGCGACTCTGCAGCCTCGGTGATCAAGCTATCCCCGATAACTTGCAGCACCCTGTCCCAGGTGACTTCCTTTGTGAATTCTTCGGGTTCAGTGTAGGAGTCATACACCAAGAGGAAAGTTATTTCGATCAGGTCGTCTCCCTGTCGAAGCACCTTGCCCTCTGCGCTTTGAGGTGGGGCGACGCGTGATTGGCTACCCGCCCGAAGGGCGCGAAGTTCGGCTTCCAGTTCGGGAGTGAGAGCATTGTCCCCTCTCACCCAACCGGATCGAGGGTTTCGCTGAATCTCCTGTGTCAACGACCGGGAAACCGCAGAACCTAGTTGGTCGGCATTCGACCAACGCCTGATGTGCCGCCCCTCGACCTTCTTTCGAAATTCCTCTAGCTTTCCTTGTAGATCCTTGTCCAAGTCAGACTTCGCTGCGGGAATTGACCCTGGGTCCCCATGGATGAAACCTAGGATGGGAATACCGAGCTTTTGGGCGAGATCGTATTCCTTTTCCGTGTAACTGATCCCCTCGGCCGTCAAGGAGCCATAACGGCCGCCGACGACTACAATATAATAATCGCAATTATCCAACGTGCGCTCAATTATGTCCCACTGCTGAGCGTCCGACGAGGGGAATAGCTCCATGCCAGCAGGCATGCAGTCGAGCTCAAGTAGGGCTTGCATAACCTCCCTGCGTTCCTCGACCAGATCGGTGAAGGTGGAGCTGACGAACACCCGGTAGAGACGGTCCATAGCAGGATCATGGCGCGTGGGAGCATCGCGCGCAAGACCTGGCTCCAGGGGCCGACTCGCCCGATGGTAGCCCGAATGTGTAGTCGTCCGAGGCCTAGAAGGTGCCCTATCGGCACTCGTATGCGAGTCGGTCGCCTTAGAATTGACGAGTACCAGCCCGCCGGTTTACCCGGGCATGAACAAGAGAGATCTTGGCATGCCCGGGTAAGGGTGAGTGTTTTGGCGTGCCGATTTCTCCTAATCACAGGAGAATATTTTGGCCGACAGAGTAGTGCAAGTTACGATCCGTGCCGCTATTGATAATTACGTCAAGGGTATGGAGAAGGTCCGCAAAGCGACTGCGGATACGGCGAAGGAATCCGACAAGCTCGAGAAGGTTGGGGAGGCGTCCGAGAAGGTCGGCGCTGGTTTCCTCACTGCTGGTGCTGCGGCTGTTGCGGCGGTCGGCCTCGTGGTGAAGTCTGCTGCTGACTTCGACGCCCAGATGTCGAAGGTCCAGGCGGCGACCAACGCCACGGCGTCGGAGATGGACAAGTTCCGGAACCAGGCGCTCACTGCCGGCGCTTCCTTCGGGTACACCGCTGAGCAGGTCACTGAGGCACAGATCGAGCTCGGTAAGGCCGGCCTCGCGACGAAGGACATCCTCGGCGGTGGGCTGAACGGTGTGCTCGCGCTGGCCGCGTCCGACAACGTGGAACTCGGCAAGGCGACTCAGATTGCCGCCGTCGCGATGAAGCAGTTCGGGCTCTCCGGCAAGGACGTCCCGCACATCGCGGACGAACTCGCTGCGGGCGCGGGCAAGGCCCTCGGTGGTGTCGAGCAGCTTGGTGACGCGCTCAACCAGTCCGGTCTGGTCGCGTCTAACTTCGGGTTCTCGCTCGAGGAGACGACGGGCATCTTGTCGTCCTTCGCTGACGCTGGTCTGCTCGGGTCCGACGCAGGTACCTCGCTGAAGACGATGCTGCAGCAGCTCGCCAACCCGTCGAAGCAGTCCGCGGAACTGATGAAATCCCTCGGGATCAACGTCCAGGACGCCAACGGACAGTTCCTCGGTGCTGCGGATATCGCGCAGGTTCTCCACGACAAGCTCTCGACGCTGAGCGATGCACAGCGGCAGCAGGCGCTGGCGCAGATCTTCGGTTCAGATGCCGTGCGCGCCGCCACGGTGCTCTACAAGGAGGGCGCGAAGGGCATCCAGGAGTACATCGACCAGAACAACGACGCCGGCTACGCAATGGAGCAGGCGCGCATCAAGTCGGACAACCTCAACGGTGACCTCAAGAAGCTGCGATCTGCGTTCCAGTCTGGACTGGTCGAGACGGGCTCAGCGGCTGACGGTGCGCTCCGTCCGCTTGTGCAGACGATGACCAACGTCGTCGCCGCGTTCAACGACCTTCCCGAACCGGTTAAGGGATCCGCGCTCGCACTTACCGGCGTTGCCGGTGGGACATCCCTTTTGGCCGGCGGGCTGCTTGTCGCAATCCCGAAGATCGTGGAGTTCCGCGCCGCTCTTGCCACGCTTCGTGAGGCGGGCATTACCGGCAAGGGTGCGCTCGGTTCGATCAGCGGATACCTGACCGGTCCGTGGGCTCTTGGCATCGGTGCCGGTGTCGCGTCGGTGGCGCTGCTGAACTTGGAGCTCGCGAAGCTCAAGGCCACCAGCGCGGAGGTTGGGAACTCGCTCGTCACCGCGAAGAGTGCCGTGGAGATCTACAAGACGATTGGGCAGGGCAGCTACGAAGCCCCGTGGCTGGATGACATTCAGACGCAGTTCAAGGATCTTGACAAGGTGCTGTCGGACTTCGCGCAGCACAACAGCGGCAACTTCCTCGAGGCGATGAGTTCCCGCTTCGCATCCCCGGACACGTTCGCCGCGGCGAAGGCGCTCCGCGAGCTCAACACCGAACTCGGGACGCTGCAGCGGGCGGACCCGTCTCGGGCGGCTGAAGCGTTCAAGTTGCTAGCCGACCAGACGGACGGTTCCGCAACGTCGATCCACCGCCTCGTGGACGCGATCGGCGGCGACTACCGCAACGCGCTCGTGGAACAGGCGAACGCGATGGGGATCACCGCGTCGGACACGAACCTCGCGCAGCTCGCGATGGGGGACTATGCATCGGCCGCGCAGGACGCGAAGGACCCCGCAGCGGCTGTTGCGGCTGCTACCGGCGACGTCGCGGACTCTGCGGAGGACGCGGCCCAGAAGGTCAGTGATCTGGTCGCACAGATCAAGGGTCTTACGTCCGACCAGCTCGACGTGAACTCCGCGCAGCGCGATTTCGAGTCCGCGATCGACGCCGTCACCGCTTCGATCGAAGACAACGGCAAGTCGCTGGACGTGTCGACGGAGAAGGGGCGCGCGAACTCCGCGTCTCTCGACTCGATCGCGCAGTCCAGCCTGAACTACGCGGGTGCGCTGTACCAGCAGGCCGGGGATCAGAAGGCAGCAACGGACGCCCTCGAGACTGGACGGAGTTCGCTCATCGCTGCTCTCGGCCAGTACGGGGTGACGGGGCAGGCGGCTCAGGACTACGCGGACAAGATCCTCGGCACGCCCAAGGAGTGGGCAACCCTTTTCGACGCGCAGACGGGCACGGCTTCGGCAGCAACGCAGAAGCTGCAGGCCACCTACAACGCTCTGCCGAAGAACCTCCGCACGCAGGTCGACCTGTCGGGCGTTTCGACCGCTCAGCAGCTTCTGGACAGCTTCGTGACCCGCAACAACGGGCGTGTCATCTCTGTCCGGCAGGTGCTGGTGCAGCAGGCCGTGGACGCTGGTGCTGCACCAGGAGCGGCGAAGGCGGCTTACAAGGCCTCCGGAGGTGTCGTGCGTGGGCCCGGGACTGGCACGTCCGATTCGATCCCCGCGATGCTCTCCAACGGCGAGTACATCATCCGCCGCAGCTCGGTCGACAAGTACGGCACCGGGTTCCTCGACCGAGTGAACGCGGGTCACTACGCGGACGGTGGGCTCGTCGCCACCCGCACGGAGCAGAACAAGCTCGCCAAGAACCGCTTCAAGGCAGCACAGACCGCACAGCGGCAGGCGCAGTCGGTGTTCAACAAGGCGAAGACTGATGCGAACCGTTCGGCCCTTCTCGCAGCGCAGGCTGAGACGAAGACCGCCCGGGTCGTCGCTCAGCGGGCAGCGGACGCCCTCACGAAGGCGAAGAACGCGCCTACGGGCGCGGATGAGGGTGACCGCATCTCGTTCCGCTCAGCGATCCGTGACGGCTCCTACGACGCGTCCACGGCCGTGCGGGACCTGTACTCGATGGGGCAGGACTCCGGGAAGTACAGCACCCGTCAGCGAGCCTCGTTCCTGTCGATTGCGAACAAGAACGAAGTAGCGATGCTGCGACTGCAGAAGCAGTCAGATGCCGCCGCGAAGGCTGTGGACAACGCGTCCGACAAGCTCGATGATCTGAAGTCGTCGTCCACGTCGATGGCGTCTTCGGTGTCGGGGAAGTTGTCTGATTTCTCGTACGGCAATTACCGGTCGGGTTCGTCTCTGCTGCGTGGTTTGACGTCGCGTGCGTCGAAGCTGAAGCAGTTCCAGGCGTTGCTGGTGACGTTGCAGAAGAACGGTCTGGCACCGGCGCTTCTGAATGAGGTTGCGTCTCTCGGCGTCGATGAGGGTCTGCCTCTGGCGAAGTCGCTTGCGTCGATGTCGAAAGGTCAACTGTCTGCGATCAATTCGCAGTACGGGTCGATTCAGTCGACGTCGGCTGCGATTGGCGGGCAGGTTGCGGACGCGAACTACAAGACGCTGATTGATACGGCTGAGAAGCAACTGTCGGCGGCGAATGCGAACGCGGACAAAATCGCTAAGGCGATCGCGGATCAGTCGAAGGCGCTGCAGAAGGTGATTGGGAAGGCGCTCGGACTGCCGGGGTATTCCGCTGGCGGGTACACGGGCAACTTTGGTACGGCGCAGGTTGCCGGTCTGGTGCATGGGCGTGAGTTCGTGATGAACCAGTACGCAACTGCTGCGAACCGGCCACTGCTCGAGGCGATGAACAACGGCGCGAACGTGCGGTACATGGATCCGACACCTTCTCGGATGGTTGCTTCTGGTCCGACGAAGACGATCGAACAGAACAACTACTTCCAGCCAATGCCGAACCTCGATTCGGAAACGGTTGCGGAGATCTCAGGGCGAGCTCAAGCCCGCTACCTCGAAGGGATTGCCGGATGACGACAATAGAAAGAAAGCGGGTCTCGAAATGATCGACGACACTAAGCACATAATCCAATGGCCATTGGGTGCCTCGGCAGAAGATTACTTCGGCTGGGGAACCGCTGCACACGATTCGCAAAACCTGGAAGGATCCACCGATGACTCTGAGTAAGGGTTTCACCCAGAACAGCGCAGCCAATCCGCTCGATGCACGCCTCATGGACGCAGCGCGCTTTGTCCGATCGGCCGACGGTTCGGTCCGCACCGGCGTCCTGTGGACGTCAAGCGCCACCGGCAACGTGGTCGGATCGACGTCGAGCATGAACGTGGCTATCGTGACGGCCGATTTTCTGCTGTCGCGAGCCGCGTCGGACGGCGCGATCATCATCACTAATACCGGCAGCGTAAATCTGCAGCTGGACGCTGCCCCGTCATCGAACTCGCGTATCGATGTCGTCTGGGTCAAGCAGAACGACGGTGGTGCCGGCGGTCAGGGCGACGCGGACAGCGTGCCGACGCTGGGCAAGACGACTGGTATCGCCAGTGCCTCGCCGGTGAAGCCTTCCATCCCGGCCGGTGCGCTCGAGTTGGCGGCGGTCCTCGTCCCGGCTGGTGTCACCGCGACGAACGCGTCGGGCGTCACGATCACGAACAGCTTCCGCTACGCGGCACTCTCGGGAAGCCCGATCCGCTACCGGAGTGAAAGCGACATGCGGGCCGACACGACGGTGGCCACGGGCAACACGGCCTACGTAGCCGACGGGTCGTACTTCTACCGTCGTGCGGCTGCCTGGGTGCGCTCGGATATGGACAGCATCGCCGTTATCCAGCAGCAGAGCCGCCTCTCGCTCAGCAGCTCGACAACACTCGCCACCCTCGGTAGCTCTACGGCCACCTCGGTGACCTATGACAGCAGCCTCATGCCGCTTTCCAACGGCGTCGTCGGACCCGTGGCGATCGCTGGCTGGTACGAAGTCACCGGCACCGTTCAGTGGACCTCCAACAGCTCCGGGACCCGATACCTCGAGCTCACGCAGAACGATCAGTCAACCAACCCGCCAGCAGCCGACCTCCGCCCGGGGGCGACGGGCACCTACGGCAACGTAACCACCACCATGTATTGCAACGCAGGCGACTACATCAAGCTCAAGGGCTACCAGGACTCGGGAGCCACGCTGACTTATGCGTCCCGGCTAGTCGTCCGAGCTACCCGGTTCTGAGTTCCGCGTTCTGCGGCTGGTGACACCCCCGACCCAACCGGGGTCGGGGGTGTCACCAAAGAACTGACACAATGTCAGCGAGATGCACCACAATCAGAGCATGACTCTGGTTTGGCTCGTCCTCGCGGTCCTTGGCGTCTTCGTGACCTACTGGCTGGCCCATGCTGCTGTGCTCAGCGCGCTCAACGATCACTACAAGACACGTCAGCACTTCGAGGCGACGGGGGAGTGGAAGCCGGGGCACTGGAACACCAAGACCGCACCGAAGCGCGTGGCCGACTAGCCGTGCTGGAAGACCTGCTCAAGGACCCACTTGTCAGGGCCTTCGTCCTGCCCATCGTGCTCGCCATCGTCACAACCTTCGCGGTCGAGTACCTGGCCAAGCCTGCACTGGAAGCTCGCAAAGCCCGTCTCCTGCGCGGGCGGCAGCAGTTCGACGAGGTGATCTACGGATTCCAAAAACTTGTCCTACTGATGTCGTCGATGATCGACGACGCCACCGCCCGCCAGTCTCCCGAACTCGGGGCCGTGCAGAGGCAGCAAGCCGCGGACGCCTCGCAAGCGTCGCAAGAACTGTTTGCGGCGGTCAGCCAGCTACCAAGCGGTTGGGTCGCCAAGCACCGCGTGCATATGCGGCGCACAGCCCTATACGTGAGTTACGTCCGCGGGCTTCTCATTGCGGGGAGCGGAACGGAGGTGCCTTCGATGGACCACGCGCGCTCCCTCGGGGAAGGCATCAGCAACTTCGACGCTTACTTCTTGACATTCGCAACTCTTCGGGACTCGCAGCCGCCTCTGATCAAGCGAGCCTTCTCAAAGGTCTTCATGCGCGGTGACTACGAGCGTGCAGCGCTCATGGCGCTGAAGCACGCCAGCCTCAACGATCCAGTCGCGGACGCCGCCGTTCCTTCAACGTCCGATTCTTGACTGCGGCTCGCCAGCACCACACCTGCTGCAGGCGGCCCTGCCACGTCACCTGCACGAGGACGGCCACGGGGGTGTGAGCGACAGCGAAACCCCTGAGGCGCAGAAGCCCCGCGTGCTGGTACCGGATCCACACGTACACCGGACGTGGCGTCGCTAGGCGTTCTCCGGGCCCCTCGATGTGCTCCGGCCCTAGCCCGTACGGCTCGTCCAACGCGACGTCGGGATGCTCCGGGGGAGCCCACTTGTGCTCGAGCATGATGCGATGATCCAGACCACCACCGACACGATGAAGGAGAACGATCGATGCGAGAACCAGGCGAGGCCGGTCCTGCTGATGAGGCGATTGCCTACAGGATGGTCCTCATGGGGCTTCATGAAGACGACCCCATGGGTTACTCCGCGATGGACGACATGTTCGAAGGCGGGAAGCAGCGGGTGGCCGATGTCGTGCAGGTGCTCGCTGGCATTGGACTGAACCTTATGCTGAGGCAAGCCTCGAAGGGTGATGTGATCGCCGCCCTTACCCAGATCGTGGCAGAGAAGACGCTTGAGGCGGAGCAAGAGGACTCTTAGGGTTCGGTGATGAGCATCGGTGTTGGCGAACATTGGGCCTATCGCCCAGCCCGAGGCTCCGCCGACACCTCACACCAACCGCCCGAACTGGGGCATGCTGGTCAAAGTTGAGAAACCCTATGCTTCGACTATGAAGCGTGCTCTCACCACCCTGGCCATCGCAAGCATCGTCATCGTTGGCGTAGCGGGTTGCGCGAAGCAGGAGCCGCCCACACCGCGCTTCAAGACCGCGGTGTCGAAGTGTGAACTCAAGGGCAAGGAAGGCGTCGAGTACGCCGACAAGGGCGTCTCCCTCATCCTCACCACTGCTGCGGACGACGACGTTGACGTCGAGTCCGACGAAGTCAACATCCTCAACGTCGTTTGCGTCCTCAAACGGGTAAAGGCAAGCGCCGCCTTGCAGGACCGCATGCTCAGCACCCGCGCTTTGGACGGTATGCAGGAAGCCGACTTCCGAGGCATCCACGCCTCATGGACGTATCACCCCGACAACGGCTTCAACCTCAGCCTTGAAGACCAGCGACTCGCGAAGTTGCTCGACGGTTAGCGCTGATTGTCGTTACGTGCTTGGCCGGTCGTCCGCGAGCGAGGCGAACCACCGACGGGCCTCCTCGATGCCGACGAGTGGCTTGCGTCCGAGATACTTCGGATGCAGCTTTCCCCGGGCGATGTCATCGCGGAGGTATGAGACGCTCACTTCGTATGCTTCGGACATGCTTTGGACCGTGTAGGCCTGTTTGAGCTCAGCCGCTTGCTCCGTCGGTACTTGAGCCCTCTCGAGCTCTTCGCGCACTACGCGACGGATGATGGACTCGATGTCTTCAGCCACAGCGCCACGATAGGCGAGCATTGTCGACTACCAGCAGCTCGGCGCGCTGCTCAGAGCGCCGACAGCCGAACGAGACGCTCGATCTCCTTCGCGTGCCAGCTGATGAGAGCTCGCACGTCCGTTGGCTTCTCGGAGGATCGGCTCGACGCGATGCACCGTTTGCAAGTCAGCGCGTCAGTCGTCTCGACCAACCGGTTCGCACCCGTCTTCGGGCCGCAGAACGTCGAGTAGGTCTCGCCAGCCGAGTCGAGCCGCCAACCGTCGATGAGCACTCCGGCATGCACCGTGTTCGAATCTGGCTGACGCAGCCGAACCAAGCCTGGGATCGAAGAAGCGTCGAACGGCTGCCAGCGACCCACTCGACGCGCCTCCAGTTCCCACCCGACAGAGGCCGCTTGCCGCAGTCCACTCAAGTGCTCCATTGCCACCAGGACCGGCCCGTCGGCCTCTCGGCTGAACCGCGTGCGGTACTCGAAGCGTTCATCCTCGGGGTGCATGCCGCACACCCTGACAGGCGGAGCTTCCATCCGCCAGTCTTCGCTGTGCCGCATCTCTGCCGCAAACGCCCCTGAACTCGCCTTATCCTGCCTGCACACCATGAATCGTCGATCCCCGCCAATCCGCGGATATCTGTACTAGCGTGAGCTCACGTGAGCGGGGGCACTCGTTCCGCTTCAACAACTGACCCGTGGCTGCGCACGAGCACTTCGGGGTCGGCGCCTGCCGGTTCGATTGAATCGTCCGCATCGGCGGTACCGTTGCGCCATGACGTACAGGGTCGACTTCGTCGATGTCTCCACGACAGGCCTCGAGACCTCCCCGGTCGCCGAAGCGCTCGCCGGCCTCCGCGCGAACGAGGCCCGGTACTACAAGAACAAGTACGACCACGTGTTCGTCACGAGCACCGCGGACGAGGCGCCCGAGGTCGTGGCGTACGTGGCGAAGGTGCTCGACGACGAGCGCGGCATCGTGATCGCGTCGCCGGCACTCGAGGTCTCCGCCTTCGAGGTCGGGGGACTCCGCATGGCCTACGTCTTCTACGAGTCCGGCCTGGCGATCAACGTGATGTACGCCATCGAGGACGGCGGCAAGCGTGCGGTCGGGTTCAAGCTCTCGCTCGGGATGGACGTGCCCGAGGAGCTGTCGGCGTTCAAGTTCGCGCGGCAGCGGTCGAAGCTCGCGGGCGAGATCCGCGGCTCCTACTTCGTCGTCAAGGGCACGTACTGACAAGGGGCTTCGCGCCGGTCAGCCTCGGAGCGTCAGGATCTCGGCGCCGGCCTCGGTGATCGCGATCGTGTGCTCACTGTGCGCCGTCCGTGCGCCGGTCGCGCTCCGGAGGGTCCAACCGTCGTCGTCCGTGACGAGGACGTCGGTGTCCGCCATCACCCACGGTTCGAGCGCGAGCAGGAGCCCTGGTCGGAGCGTGTAGCCGCGTCCGGGGCGGCCGTCGTTCGCGATGTGCGGGTCGCCGTGCATGGTCGAGCCGACACCGTGGCCGCCGAACTCCAGGTTGATCGGGTAGCCGGCCTCGTGCAGGACCGCACCGATCGCCGACGACAGGTCGCCGATCTTCGCGCCGGGCACTGCGGCGGCGATGCCTGCGGCGAGGGCCCGCTCGGTGGTCTCGATCATCGCGAGGTCTTCTGGCACCGCTGCCCTCCCGACGACGAAGCTGACGGCGGAGTCCGCGACGACGCCGTCGAGCGAGACCGCGAGGTCGAGCGTCAGCAGGTCTCCGTCGCGGAGCACCTGGTCGCGGGGGAGCCCGTGCAGGACCGCGTCGTTCACCGATGTGCAGATGTAGTGGCCGAAGGGACCCCGGCCGAACGACGGCGCGTAGTCGACGTAGCAGGACTCCGCGCCGGCCTCGAGGATCATCGCCTTCGCCCATCGGTCGATGTCGAGGAGGTTCGTCCCGACCTGCGCCCGCCCCTGGAGTGCGTGCAGGATCCGGCCGACGAGGGCACCGACCGCTCGTGCGCGGGGGAGCTCGTCCGGCGTGAAGATCTCGATCATGTGCTGCGTTCCGTCCGTGCTGCCAATAACTATCCCGGCAAGACTATACCGGTACTAGTATCGGTCGCATGGTCCGCCTGCCGCTCACTCCCGCTGACGTCGAACGCGGTCAGCGCCTCGGTGCACTGCTCCGTCGGGCTCGTGGTGAGCGGTCGATGCTCGAGGTCGCGCTCGACGCGGGAGTCTCGCCGGAGACGTTGCGGAAGATCGAGACCGGTCGCGTGGCCACTCCGGCCTTCCCGACGATCGCCGCGATCGCGGACGTCCTCGGGCTCTCCCTCGACGAGGTGTGGACCGAGATCAGCGCTGCGTCGCGTCCCGTACTCGCCTCCTGACGGTCAATCGATCACCGCGAGGATGACCTGCGGTATCCGTTGTTCGATCACGTCCCAGACGATCTCCGCGCGTGCGGAACGGTAGTCGTGGGACAGGATTTTCCGAGTCTTGCGGACCGCGGCGAGTGACAGCGCGGATGGCAGCCGTGCCGCGCGGTCATCCGGAAGCCGACCGAGCAAGTCGTCGAAGTGGATGATCACCGCTTCTGCTGCCCGGTAGGTGAGGCTCCGCGGGGCACTGAAGGCATCGCGTCCGAGCTCGACGATCTGTGCGCACTCGGAGAGCAGATCCACGAAGCTCTCCTGGAGTGCGGGCCAGCGGTCGGGTGTCGCGGAGTCGGTTCCGACGCCGACCCGCGGTCTCCTCGTGAAGGAGCCGGTCACAGGGGGACCGCTTGGTCTCGGACGTGGGAGAAGTGCTCGTCGAAGGACTGGTCCTCAGTGAGGATGTCGACCTCGAACCCGGTGAGCTGCTCGACCGCATCCGCGAAACCCCCGAGGTCGAACAACGATGCCCCCGGCTCCAGCGACACGAGCAGGTCGATGTCGCTGTGCTCGTTGTCCTCGCCGCGGACAGTCGATCCGAACACGCGCACGTTCGACAGGTGGAACCGTCCTGCCTCTGCGCGGATCACATCGGCGAAGAGCTCCAAGGGAATGCTCGGCCGCAGGCGGGCTGCGGTCAGGAGTCGCTGCAGTGTCTCCGGTCGCGGACGCTTCCGTCCGCTCTCGTACGCCGAGATGGTCGGCTGCTGCATGCCGGCGGCGCGTGCGAGGTCCGTCTGGGACATGCCGATGTCCTCACGAGCGAACTTGATGAGCTCAGATGACCGGTCGAGCAACATGTGCGCCTCCCTATAGCCGAGGACTATATCCGACCGAAACTGCCGGAGTGCCGCCGGATGCAACCGTCGCGGAAGATCGAGACCGGTCGTGCCCCAACCCTCGCCGGGGATGCGACAGTACGTACACGTTTGCGCTGCGCTTTCGCCTGCGTGATGTCGCCCCGAGGCATTCGTGCGCATCGAGCGACATCCCGCTGCCGAATGCGTTGCGCAATTGGCTGGGGGTTGTCGCTTTCCTCGCAGAGACCCGCACCGCCGCACCGCCGCACACGCACACCCGCCGGCCCGGAGCGCAGCGCACCGCCGCCCACCCCGCCTCATCCACCGAACGCATCCACTGGGCGTGCACGGAACCGCCGTGCATACCGTCACGTGGGGAGGTGGAACGTGAAGTACATCAACTACGACGGCAGCGTCATCATGACCGGCGACCTCATCGCCGAAGCGCTCGCTGACTACGCGGCGGTACTCGGAGCGAACGGGCGCACGGACACGGTCCACGTGCCAACGGTCGGAGCGGACGGCGCGATCGAGACGACCACGGTGCTGGTCGGCCCCGCGAGTGAACTCGTCCTGACCCCGGCGCCCGAGGACGAACTCGACCTGGAGGACCAGGCGTTCATCCGGCGGCTCCGCGACGCCGCAGCGGGAGCGGGCCCCGATCGCCCGCTCAACGCCGACGGCCGGACTCCGTTCGAAGGAGCCGACGGCCCCTGAGCCGCGGTGGCTACCCCGATCGCATCGAGACGCCCCACGAACGACGAAACGCCGCCGGAATCGGCGGCGTTTCGTGTGTTCAGCGGCGTCTCGTGGCCAATGGGGTGCCAGGCAACCCAGGCACCGAGGCCGAGCGGCTCAGGCCGCGAGCGCGAGCTCCGAACGACGGATGCTCGCCGCCTGGAGCAGGGTGCGGCTCGACTCGCCGAGCCACGGGCGGCCGGGGACGGTCCAGCCGGCCTCGCCGTCGACCTCGACACGGGTGCCGGGGGTGACGAAGAGGTCGAGCACGTCGACGGGCACGCGCACGAGGTACTCGCGCTGGGTGCCGGCGTCCCGCACGGGGAACTCTGCGATGCGGTCAGGGGAGATGACGGGTGCCGCGGTGGCGGTCCCGAGGATGGTGATTCGTTCGTTGCTGGTCATGGTTGTTGCTTTCTCGTCTTCTGGCGGCCCACGCTGCGGTCCGACGGACGACTGAGTCGCGTCGGTCGCGTGTGGTGGGCACGCGCACGTCGGCATTCGACGTGCTGCTCGGCCTGGTCCGGAGTACGGACGTGCGGCGGAGCGGTGGTCTCGTGGGAATGCGACTCGGGTGAGTCGGCTTCGAGACGGTTCGGTGTGCGCGAGTCAGATGGGTTCGCTGCAATGCACCAAACAAGAACTCTACACGACGTCCCGCAGGAAGTCCATCCATCGGTCGCTGCCAGCGAGGACGTTGCCCGATCCGTCGAGCCGAGCCGCCGCCGACCCGGGTTTGCGCACGGCCTGGTCGTGCACGAGCGCGTGGAACGACCCGGAGAAGTCGAGCCGCGGAACGGCCGCCGTGACCGCGCGGAGATCGGCGGGTGACCAGCGCGGGAAGCCGGCGCCGGAGACGTCGAGGGAGGTGGCGACCTCGAGCAGGTGCCCCTCGAGGTCGAGTACCGGGTCGACGGAGGGCCACATGTGCCGCTCGATGACCTCGCCGACACGACGGGCTCGTTCGCCGCTCCAGCCCGCACCGACTGCGAACACGCTGCCGACGGCGCCGCCCGCGTCCTCGAACGGGACGGTGTGGGCGTCGAAGGACTGTGTCACGCCGAGGTCGTGCAGCATCGTCGCGACGAAGAGCAGCTCACGGTCCGGGTCGAGGGACTCCGCCGTGGCCAGCAGGGATGCCCACGCCCACGAGCGCAGGCAGTGGTTGACGAGCGCCGGCGTGCACCAGGCACGCGCGACCTCGAGCGCCCGTGCGGCGACGGGTGACGGGGGAGTGAGCAGCGCGTCGACATCGAGACCCATGGGCCGACCGTACCGGTCGCACATCGGACGGGAGGCCCGTGGCGACTCCGCCACGGGCCTCCCGTCCGTCTGCTGGTTCAGTTCAGGGTCGGGGTGTCCTCCGGCACGACGCCACCGTCGTACAGGTCGGTCGCCAGGTCGCGGAGTGCCCGGAGCGCGACGCGCTGGGTGAGCGGCCCGTAGGAGATGCGGGCGACGCCGAGTGCCTCGTACTCGGCCGCGGGCAGGGCGCCGGGCAGGCCGATCACGGAGAGCTTCCCGCGGCCGAGCCCCTCGACGAGCCGCTCCACGACGTCACGCTGGATCGCACCCGGGACGAACACGAGCGGTGCGCCGGCGTCCAGGAACGCCTTGCCGCGGGCGATCGCGTCCGCGATGCTCTCGTCGATCGGGCGGTCCCCGCCGCGGGCGATGGCGTCCGTGCGGGCGTTCAGCTGGAACGGCACGCCCTCCTGCTCCGCGGCCTTCGTGATGGCGGCGACACGGGCGACTGCCTCGTCGAACGGGCGGAGGCGGTCCTCGACGTTCGCGCCGACGATGCCGAAGCCGATCGCACGACGGATCGTCTCCGCCGGGTCCTCGTACCCGTCGTCGAGGTCGGCGGACACCGGCAGGTCGACGGCCTCGGCGACGATCCGGGCGCCCTGGAGCGCCAGGTCGAGGGGCATCCCGCCGTCCTCGTACCCGTAGGACGCGGCGATCGAGTGCCCGGCGGTCGCGATGGCCCTGGTCTCCGGCAGTGCCGCGACCGTCTTCGCGCTGATCGCGTCCCATACGTTCACGACGCGCAGGATCTCGGGTGCCTGGTGGAGGGTCTGCAGCGTCGACGCCTTGTCGGCGGTGCTGCTGCTCGTTGTGCTGCTGGTCATGGGACCGACAGTAGGCCGACGGGGTGGCCACCGGCCCCAGCGCGGGCCGCAGACGACGCTCGATGACATCCGGACTCGCGCCGCGCCTCCCGGTCGGTGCATCCTGAGGGCATGGCGAACGACGAGGAGGACCCGGTCGGCACGCTCCGCGGGGTCCGGACGAGCATCAAGTGGACGCGGTACGCGCCCGACGTGCTGCCCCTGTTCGTCGCCGAGATGGACCACGAGGTCGCTCCGGAGATCCGGCAGGCGCTCGTCGAGCGCGTGCAGCAGTCCGACCTCGGGTACCTCGACGGGCCGGGCCCGCTGGCACCGGCCTTCGCCGCGTTCGCCCGGGACCGCTGGGGCTGGGACGTCGACCCCGCCCGCGTGTACCTCGCCACCGACGTCAGCGTCGGCATCGTGGAGACCCTGCGGCTCGCGCTGCCCGACGGCGGCCGCGTCGCGATCACCCCGCCGGTGTACCCGCCGTTCTTCGAGCTCATCGAAGAGGCCCGATGTCAGGTGGAAGAGGTCCCGCTCACGGAGCGCTGGGGCGTCTACCGGCTCGACCTCGAGGGGCTCGAGCGTGCATTCGCCTCCGGCGTCAGCGTCTTCCTGCTCTGCAACCCGCACAACCCGATCGGGCTCGTCCACGACCGGTCCGACCTGGAGGCCCTGGCGTCGCTGGCCGCGAAGTACGACGTGCTGGTCGTCTCGGACGAGATCCACGCACCGCTGACCCACCCGGGCGTGCAGTTCACCCCGTTCGCGTCGATCGCTTCCGAGGCGGGGGCGCGGAGCGTCTGCGTCACCTCGGCGAGCAAGGGGTGGAACCTCGCCGGCGTGAAGTGCTCCGTCATCGTGGCCGGCGACGCCGCGACCGCCGAACTCCTCGACACCCTCTGGGAGGAGGTCGCCTGCCGGACGAGCATCCTCGGGCTGCACGCGAACCTCGCGGCGTTCTCGCTCGCCGTCGGGTGGCTCGACGACGTCATCGACCGGATCGTGGCGAACGACCGGCTGCTCGCGAAGCTCCTCGCCGAGCACCTGCCCGGCGTCGTGTACGCACGGCCGCGCGCGGGGTACCTGGCGTGGCTCGACTTCCGCGGGATCGGTCTCGGCGACGACCCGGCCGTGCAGCTCCGGGAGCACGCGTTCGTCGCGCTGAACTCCGGGGTGCCGTTCGGGTCCGAGGGGCGGGGCTTCGCCCGCATCAACCTGGCGTGCTCGCCGGACACCCTGCGCGAGGCGGTGCTGCGGATCGCGGCGGCCTACCCGTCGAGCGCGCAGGAGGCCGTGGTCTGGCACGTCGCCTGACCGCGGCGCGCTGAGGGGCGAGCGGGCCGTCAGGCGTCGAGGAACTGGTTGCGGCCGACGACCCGGATGTGGATGTCGACCTCGCGGGACGGCACCTCTTCGGTGAGGGCCACCCATTCACGGGCGACGAAGCCCACCGCGGGCCAGCGGGCGACCTGGGTCACGAGGAACCCGTCGATGAACACCTGCCACATGCCCTCGTCGCGGACGGCCTGGACCTCGTGCGTCGCCATGCGCCGAGCGTAGCAAGCGCACCCGCGGCGGGGTCAGCCGACGCGCTTGGCGTAGTACCGCAGCAGCGGCGTCTCGCCCGACGGCTTCGACCAGTCCGCGAGCCCGGTGCCGGTGAGCCGCCAGCCGCGCCGCTCGTAGAGGCGCCAGGCAGCGGGCGTCTCCTCCGTGACGTCGAGCCGGATGTGCGGACCCGGTGCGAACCGCTCGGCGGCGTCGAGCAGGCCGTCGGCCAGCCCGCGGGAGCGGTGCGAGGGATCGACGAAGAGCCGGGTGACCTCGGGCATCCGCCCGGGGCCGGGGACGGCGATGCCGACGTGGCCGACGATGCGGTCGTCCTCGACCGCGACCCAGGCGCCGAGGAGTCCCTCGGGGCGGAGCCACGCGCGCGGGTCGTCGGGCCAGGTGGCCGGGTAGCCGTCGGTGTGGACGCGCCAGAGCACCTCGACGAGGGTGTCCAGGTCGGCGTCGGTGCGTTCGGTGATCCGCATGTCCTCAGGCACTGTCGGCCGACTCCTGCGATCCGTCAGCAGGACGGTCGGATCGGTCGTCGAAGAAGTCGGCGGCGCGGAACGCGAACAGCAGGATCGAGACGAGGGACCCGACGACGAACCAGACGATGTCGCCGCTCGTCGGACTGGCGACGGCGGTGCGTCCGAAGAGCAGTCCGATCGCGATGACGAAGTTCGCCATGCCCCAGACCACGTTCGTCCGTGCGGACGAGTACCGGCCGAACGGGGTGCGGAACACCAGCCCCGCCGAGCCCGCCACGAAGTGCGGCATGCCGTTCAGCAGTGCCAGCCCAGCGACGGCGAACAGCACGACCCCGACGATCCCCATGCGCTCACCCTACGGGCTGGACGAGCCAGAGGGACGGCCGAGCCCGGGGGACGGCCGAGCCCGGGGGTGGTCAGAGTTCGAGCGCCATGGCGACGTCGGCGCGGACGTACGGGCTCGCATGCCGTTCCTCGGGGCCGAGGTGCCGGAACCCGGTGGTCTCGTACAGGTGCACGGCGCTCGCCAGCGCGGAGTTCGTCTCGAGCACGAGCCGTCGCGCACCCACGGCGCGGGCGCGGTCGATCGCGTACTGGATGAGTCGACGGCCGGTGCCGTGACCCTGGTGGTCGGCCGCGACGGCCATCTTCACGAGCTCGTACTCGCCGTCGCCGACGGGCATGATGCCGACGCACCCGACGACGGCATCGTCCATCCGGGCGACGAAGACCGCGCCGCCGGGTTCGACGATCTGGCCGACGGGGTCGCCGAGGAGCTTGCGGTCCTCGTCCTCGAGCGTGAAGAAGCGTTCGATCCACGCTTCGTTCAGTGTCCGGAAGGCGTCGGCGTCGGCGGCCGAGGCCATGTCGCTGATGGTGACGGATGCGGTGTCGGGCATGGTCCCATCCTCGGTCCACCACGAAGTCACGTCCAATACTCGTTCGCGACCATCGATACGCTGGATGCATGGATCACCCGGACGTCGACCTCCGCCAGCTCCGCGCGTTCCTCGCGGTCGCCGACGCGCTGCACTTCGGCCGCGCGGCCGAGGCCCTGCACGTCGCCCAGCCCGCGCTCTCGCAGCAGATCCGGCGCACCGAGCGCGCGCTGGGCGTCGACCTGTTCGCCCGGACGTCCAGGAGCGTGGCGCTGACACCGGCAGGGCGCGTGCTCCAGGGCCGCGCGCGCTCGCTCCTCGCCCAGGTGGAGCGGGACCTCGACGAGGCAGTGCGGGTGGGGCGCGGGGAAGCCGGTCGGCTCGACGTGGGCTTCGTCGTCTCGGCGCTGCCGCTCGGCCCGATCGAGCGCGTGCAACGGTTCCGGGAGCGCCACCCGCTGGTCCGCGTGGAGCTCACCGAGGGCTACACGTCCCGGCTCCTCGCGCGCATCGTCCGCGGCGAGCTCGACCTGGCGATCGTCCGCGACCCCGACCCGACCGAGGGCGTGCGGCTGCGGCCGTTCCGGAGCGAGCCGTTCGTCGCCGCGGTCCCGCTCGGGCACCGGTTCGCCCACCGGACCTCGATCGCGGGGTGGGAACTGCTCGACGACCCGTTCGTGTTCTTCCCCGCCGAGGCCGGGGCCGTCGCGACCGAGCGGAACCTGGCGCCGGTGGTCCGGGACGGCCGGGTGCCGGAGGTCGTGCAGGAGGCAACGACCTGGGCGACGGTGCTCCACCTGGTCGGCGCGGGTCTCGGCGTCACGGTCGCTCCGGCGAGCGCGACCCTGGCCGCGCCCGACACCGTCGTGCTCCTGCCGCTCACGGGGGAGCACCGCAGCGAACTCTGCTGGGCGGCGCGTGCCGACGACGACCGCGAGATCCTCCGTAACTTCGTCGCCGGGGCGGACTGAGCGTCGCCGCGGACCGGCCGACCGGAGGACCGGCGGACCGGCGGACCGGCGCCCCGGCTACGCCGGAAGGACCGGTGCGCGGTGGTCGCCGAGCTCGTCGACGCGCCACGGTCGTGCCCCGGTGAGCGCGAGCCCGAGCTGCGTCAGCACGAACGACACGTGCGGCTCGACGTCCGGGTCCCACGGCCCTTCGACCCCGATCCCGAACGCCCCGAGTTCATCATCGGCCTCATCGTGCAGGGCGAGGCGCCAGCGCCCGTCACCCCGTTCCTCGACGACGACCCAGCGTGCCGTGCTGAAGCGTCCGGTCACGCCGTCTTCATGATGTCGGCCGTGAAGTTCTGGACGCGCTGCAGCAGGGCCTCGCCACGCATCGCGATCGTCGCCGGCGGGTTCAGGTGGGGCGGCGCGGTGCGGATGAGGAGCGGGCAGCCGAGGTCCTCGCAGATGTAGGTGCCGATCGTGTTGCCGTTCCGGCCGGACTCACCGGCACGCGCCGCGGAGAACAGGCGCACCTGGGTCGCGGGCTGCGGGGAGTGGCAGAACGAGCACATCGCGGCGATCCCGGGGCGGAGCGATCCACCGGCGGAGCGCACGACGATGCCGACGGCTCGTCCGTCGATCCAGGACACGATGTACCCGCGGCGCGCGGCCTGCGGGTCCCGCCAGCCGAGGAACTCGCGGTCGTCCCAGAGCATCTCGTGGAGTCCGGGGATCGGGAGCTGCGCGAGTTCGTCCTGGGTGGCGTTGACGAATGACGAACGGATGTCTGCTTCGGTCAGTGGCTTCACGGTGAGAACACCATATGCCTCGCCTCCGACAGGTGTCCGTTCACCTCAGCCGGGAGGCTCGGATCGCCGCGAGCGCGCTCGTCTCGTCCGCCACCAGCACGGCCCGGCGCACCGCGTCACGTCCGATGCGGCGTGCGGCCGCGTCGTCGGCCGCGAACTCGACGAGGACGCGCGTCGAGCGCGCCATGGCGCGTGCCCCCGGGATCCACGGGACCGCACGCTCGATCGACTCCGCGACCGCGACGACGGCCGCGTGGCGCTGGTGCAGGTGCGCTCGTTCGTGGGCGACCACGGCCTCCAGTTCGTCCGTCCGCAACCGGTCTGCGAGACCGGAGCTGACGAGGACGCCACCACTTCGCCCCGGCACTGCGCAGGCCAGGGCGTGTTCGGCCTCCACCACGGCGACGAGGGTGCCGTCGATCTCCCGGTGCGGGGCGGCACCGGAGCGCATCGCCTCCTTGACGGCCCGGTGCTCGGAACCGGGGCGGACCCGCACGGCGATGACGAACGCCAGGACTGCGATGAGCGCGACCCCGATGTTCAGGCCGTGCGAGGGGGAGTCGCCGAGCGCGAACGGATCGGTGACCGGCCGGTTCGCCGTCACCACGAGCGTGATGCCCGCGACGAACCCGAGCGCGCCGAGGACGACCGCGAGCGACCACGAGACCAGCGCGGTGCGCGGCCGGTCGATCGTCCAGGCGGACCTCGTCAGGATCCGTGGCGCGAGGGCGACGACCGCCAGCGCGAGCACGATGAGGACGACGCCGGTGACCACCACGGGAGGGGGACCGTCAGGAGCGGGCGCGGGCGTCGAGGGCGCGGCGGAGGACGTCGAGGTCGTCCGAGGCCAGCGAACCCGTGAACTGGAGGAGTGCGGCTTCCCGGTCGGAGGCGGCCGCCAGTGCGGTCGACATCAACGACGCGGTCTGCTCTTCACGCGAGTGGGTGGCACGGAACGTCAGTGCGGCGTCCGCGTGCTCCTGCCGTTCCACCGCGCCCTTGCGGCCCAGGCGGTCGAGCACGGTGAGGACGGTCGTGAGTGCGGGACGGGGTTCCGGGAAGGCATCCAGCACCTGTCGTGCCGTCAGTCCGCCGTCGGCGGACCAGAGCGCGTCGAGCACCGCCTGCTCGAGCTGCCCGCGGGGGCGCTGTCTCTGTCCTGCCACGTGGCCACTCTACGAGATGTCGAACCGGTGGCACGGTTCACATGCCCGTAACGCGATCTCGGTAAGATCTCCGCGGACAACAGAACATCGAGGCCGATCACCCGCCGCGGGAGACGCCGCCCGCCGTCGCTCGCCGACGGCCGAGCGGCACCGAAGGAGCATCCTCCCCGCCAATCTCTCAGGTCCAACACCGCAGCGGACAGGCCACTCTGAAAAGCAGACGCCCGTGCTCCATCGGGGCCGGTCGTCTCGCCCACGGTGAAAGCCGCGGACCTCACGGGCCGCGGTGAAACTCTCAGGCCCATGACAGAGGGGGAGTTCCACCCGACGATCGTCGTCGGGTGCCGCCCGGCGCTGGCCGGGCCCTGCGCACGCCAGGAGAACTCCGCAATGTCCTCATCCCTCCGTTCGTCCCCGCTCGAAGCGGCGCACGAGTCGGCCGGTGCCACGTTCACCGACTTCGCCGGCTACCGCATGCCGGTCCGGTACTCGTCCGACCTCGCCGAGCACCACGCCGTCCGCCAGGCCGCGGGTGTCTTCGACCTCTCGCACATGGCGGAGATCGGCGTCACCGGCCCCGACGCCGTGGCCTTCCTCGACCATGCGCTCGCCGGGGCGTTCGGCGCGATGACCGTCGGCCGCGCGAAGTACTCGCTCCTGCTCGAGGAGACGGGCGGGATCCTCGACGACCTCGTCGTCTACCGGGTGTCCGAGCACTCGTACCTCGTCGTCGCGAACGCCGCCAACCGTGCCGTCGCCGTGTCCGCGCTGCAGGAACGCGCCGCGGGCTTCGACGTGCAGGTCAGCGACGACTCCGACACCACCGCGCTCGTCGCGGTCCAGGGCCCAGCGGCCGCCGGGACGCTCGACGAACTCGTGGTCGAGGACCGGCTGCAGCCCGAGTCGCCGCTCGACGAGCTCCGCTACTACCGGGTGCTGCACGCGACGTTCGACGGCGCCGAGGTGCTCGTCGCCCGGACCGGGTACACCGGCGAGGACGGCTTCGAGATCTACAGCGACCCCGACGTCGCGCCGGCGATCTGGGACGCGCTGCTCGACGCCGGTGCGCCGCGTGGCGTGGTGCCCGCCGGGCTCGCCGCGCGCGACACCCTGCGCCTCGAGGCCGGGATGCCGCTCTACGGGCACGAGCTCACGGTGTCCACCCGCCCGGCGCAGGCCGGACTCGGCCGGGTCGTCGCGAAGGACGGGGCGTTCGTCGGTTCGTCGGGTGTCGAGCCCGCGGACGACGCCCCCGTGCTCGTCGGCCTCGTGATGGAGGGCCGCCGTGCCGCCCGCGCCGGGTACCCGGTACTGCTCGACGGCACGGTCGTCGGCTCCGTGACCTCCGGCGCGCTCTCGCCGACGCTCGGGCACCCAGTCGCGATGGCGTTCGTCGACCCGTCCGCGGCCACCGGGGGACAACTCCTCCACATCGACGTCCGCGGAACGGCCATCCCCGCCACCGTCACCGCGTTCCCCTTCTACCGCCGCCCCGCGAAAGGCTGACCCCCATGACCGACCAGACCGCTCTGCAGTACACCAAGGACCACGAGTGGCTCCTCGTCGAGGGTGACGTCGTCACCGTCGGCATCACCGACCACGCCGCCGAGCAGCTCGGTGACGTCGTCTACGTCGAGCTGCCCGCCGTCGGCACCACCGCGACCGCCGGGGACCAGCTCGGTGAGATCGAGTCGACCAAGAGCGTCGGTGAACTCTTCGCCCCCATCGAGGGTGAGGTCATCGAGGTCAACGACGCCGTCGTCGACGCCCCCGACACGGTCAACCAGGACCCGTTCGGCGCCGGCTGGCTCGTGAAGATCAAGGTCGAGGGCACTTCCTTCCCCGAGGACCTGATGGACCACGACGCGTACCGGGCGTCCATCGCATGACGGACACCGACCTGAACCTCCAGACCACGTTCGCGGACCGGCACATCGGGACCACCCCGGCCGACCAGCGCGTCATGCTCGAGACCGTCGGGCACAGCTCGCTCGACGAACTCGTCCGCGCCGCGATCCCGGCCGCGATCCACGCGGCACCCGTCGCGTCGTCGTCGATCCCGGCGGCGATCGGCGAGACCGAGGCGCTCGCCGAACTCCGCACGGCAGCGTCCCGGAACACCGTCCACCGCGCGATGATCGGCCTCGGGTACTACGGCACCCACACGCCCGCCGTGATCCAGCGCAACGTGCTCGAGAACCCGAGCTGGTACACGGCCTACACGCCGTACCAGCCGGAGATCTCGCAGGGGCGCCTCGAAGCGCTCATCAACTTCCAGACGATGGTCGCCGACCTGACCGGCATGGCCACGGCCGGCGCCTCGATGCTCGACGAGGGCACGGCCGTGGTCGAGGGCATGCTCCTCGCCCGGCGCGCGTCCAAGGTGAAGGGCGACGCGTTCCTCGTCGACACCGACCTGCTGCCGCAGACGCGCGCGCTGCTCGAACACCGCGCGGAAGCCGTCGGCATCACCCTGCGTGCGTTCGACGCCGTCGCCGGACCGTCCGACGACCAGCTCGACGGGGCGTTCGGCGTGGTGCTGCAGTACCCGGGCGCCTCCGGACACGTCGTCGACCCGTCCTCGACCATCGAGCGCGTCCACGCGGGCGGCGGGATCGCTGTGGTCGCGGCGGACCTCCTCGCGATGACGCTCCTCGCGAGCCCGGGCGACCTCGGCGCGGACGTCGCCGTCGGCACGTCACAGCGCTTCGGCGTCCCGCTCGGCTTCGGCGGCCCACACGCCGGGTACCTCGCCGTGCGCGCCGGGCTCGAGCGCCAGCTGCCCGGCCGCCTCGTCGGGGTGTCCTTCGACGCTGCCGGCGGGATGGCCTACCGGCTCAGCCTGCAGACCCGCGAGCAGCACATCCGCCGTGAGAAGGCGACCTCGAACATCTGCACCGCGCAGGTGCTCCTCGCCGTGATGGCCTCGATGTACGCGGTCTACCACGGGCCCGAAGGGTTGCGGTTCATCGCGAACCGCGTGGCCCGCACGGCGACGGCGCTCGCCGATGCCGCTCGTGCCGCCGACGTGCGTGTCGTCCACGACGCGTTCTTCGACACCGTCACGCTCAGCATGCCCGGGCGGGCCGAGGCGGTCGTCAGCGCAGCCCACGACGCCGGCTACCTGCTCCACCTCGTCGACGCCGACACCGTGCTGGCCTCCGTCGACGAGACGACCACGCCCGACGACGTCCGTGTGCTGGCGAGCCTCCTCGCCGGTGGCACCGGTCCGGACCAGCGTGCGGTCGAGACCGCCGTGGCGGACGCGGCCCCGAGCCTCCCGTCCGACCTGCTGCGGCAGAGCGAGTACCTGACGCACCCCGTGTTCAGCTCCCACCGGAGCGAGACCCGGATGATGCGCTACCTCAAGCACCTCGCCGACAAGGACTACGCGCTCGACCGCGGCATGATCCCGCTCGGCAGCTGCACGATGAAGCTCAACGCCGCAACCGAGATGGCGGCGGTGACCTGGCCGGAGTTCGCGAACATCCACCCGTTCGCCCCGCGCTCCGACGTCGAGGGCTACCTCGGCATGATCAGCGACCTCGAGACCTGGCTCGCCGAGGTCACCGGGTACGACACCGTCTCCGTCCAGCCGAACGCCGGCAGCCAGGGCGAGCTCGCGGGGCTCCTCGCGATCCGCGGGTACCACCGGTCCCGTGGCGACGAGGCCCGAACGGTCTGCCTCATCCCGTCGAGCGCGCACGGCACGAACGCCGCGTCGGCGGTGCTCGCCGGCATGAAGGTCGTCGTGGTCGCCTGCGACGAGAACGGCAACGTCGAGCTCGCGGACCTCCGCACCCGCGTGGCCGAGCACGCCGACGCACTCGCCGCGCTGATGATCACGTACCCGTCGACCCACGGCGTGTACGAGCACGACATCCGCGAGATCTGCGACGCGGTGCACGACGCGGGCGGTCAGGTCTACGTCGACGGGGCGAACCTCAACGCACTCCTCGGGCACGCGCGGTTCGGGGACTTCGGCGGCGACGTCTCGCACCTCAACCTACACAAGACGTTCTGCATCCCGCACGGCGGCGGCGGCCCGGGCGTCGGTCCGGTCGCGGCGAAGGCGCACCTCGCGCCGTTCCTGCCCGGTCACCCGATGGCCCAGGACGAGGACCGCCGGCCGGGGTCGACCTCGGGCGGGCGCCTGGCGCACGCCGGCGGTCCCGTCTCGGCGGCGCCGTACGGCAGCCCGAGCATCCTCCCGATCACGTGGACGTACGTCCGCATGATGGGGCTCGACGGCCTGACCCGTGCGACGGAGACCGCGGTGCTCGGGGCGAACTACATCGCCGCACGACTCCGTGACGCCTTCCCGGTGCTCTACACGGGGGAGTCCGGCCTCGTCGCGCACGAGTGCATCCTCGACCTCCGACCGCTCCGCGACGCCACCGGCATCACCGTGGACGACGTCGCGAAGCGCCTGGTGGACTACGGCTTCCACGCGCCGACCATGTCGTTCCCGGTCGCCGGCACGCTGATGGTGGAGCCGACCGAGAGCGAAGACCTCGCCGAACTCGACCGCTTCGTCGACGCGATGCTCGCCATCCGCGCCGAGGCCGCCGCCGTCGAACGCGGGGAATGGCCCGCGGACGACAACCCGCTCGTCGGGGCGCCGCACACGGCCGCGTCGGTGATCTCGGGGGAGTGGACGCACGCCTACACGCGGGAGCAGGCGGTGTACCCGCTGCCGGGCATCGCGGAGCGGAAGTACTGGCCGCCGGTGCGCCGCATCGACCAGGCGTACGGGGACCGCAACCTGGTCTGCGCGTGCCCGCCGATCGAGGCGTTCGCGTAGGCCGCAGCCGCAGCCGCAGCCGCAGCCGCAGCCGCACGACCACGGAAGGCCCGGAGCCCCTCGGCTCCGGGCCTTCCGCGCGCCCGGTGCGGGCCGCCGACGTCGCTGCGCAGCCCGGGCTTCCGGCGCCCGCCGACCCCGAACGACATGGTCGCTGTCGTACGACGACCACTTCGTCACCGGTTGTGCGCGCCGGTACTTGCGTGCGCGTTTGGACGACATGGTCGTTGTCGTACGACAGCGAGGTCGTCGTTTCGAGTCCGCCCGCCCGCCCCGCGCCGCGCCCCGCGCCGCCCCGCCCCCGCCGCGCCCCGCGCCAGTGGAGCGGTCCCTTTCGTCCAGGGGATGGATCGTTGCGTCCAGCGACCGCACAGCCCACCCACTGCACCGGGCGAGTCACGCCAGTGACGGCGCGGCAGCGCGCCCGCGTGACACGACCCCCGAAGGGGTGGCACACTGCGAAGAACTCTCCAGGGGTGCAACGAAACCCATGCGCATGCAACAAAACAGCATGTTGGGTGGTGAAACGCGGGTATCTTGCAGCATCTCGCAAGGATCATGCAAGTTGGTTACCAGCGTGTAACCGTTCGGCCCAGGGTTTGGTGGGTTCTCAGCCCACTGCCTACAGTGCAAAGGTCAAACGCGCCTGGCGACACCTCTGTGCCCGGCGCGTCCCATGCACCAGGAGGAACCTTTGATCAAGAAGCGCGCTGGGCTCGCAGCCCTCGCCGTGCTCGGGGCCACAGCAATCGCCCTGGCCGGCTGCTCCAGCAACAGTGGCAGCAGCAGCAGTGACTCGAGCTCCGGCTCGACGAACGCGAGCGGCATCGTCACCACGAACGGCAGCGAGCCCCAGAACCCGCTCATCCCCTCGAACACCACCGAGACCGGTGGTGGCAAGATCATCAACTCGATCTTCGAGGGCCTCCGCTCCTACGACGCCGACGGCAAGCCGGTGAACGAGGTCGCGAAGAGCATCACCACGGACGACTCCAAGACGTTCGACATCAAGCTCAACTCGGGCTGGACCTTCACCAACGGTGAGAAGATCACGTCCGAGTCGTTCACGAAGGCGTGGAACTGGGCGGCGCAGAAGTCGAACGCCCAGGGCGCGAGCTACTACTTCGAGAACATCGAGGGCTACAACGCCGACGCCGACGCGAAGCTCACGGGCCTCAAGACGGTCAGCGACACCGAGTTCACGGTGACGCTGAAGGCGGCGCAGTCGGACTTCCCGCTGTCGCTCGGCTACTCGGCGTTCGTCCCGCTGCCCTCCGTCTTCTACGACGACACCAAGGCCTTCGGTGAGAACCCGATCGGCAACGGTCCGTACAAGCTCGACGGCAAGAGCGCCTGGACGCACAACACGGACATCAAGCTCGTCACCAACAAGGACTACGAGGGCAAGCGCAAGCCGAAGAACGGTGGTCTGACGATCACGTTCTACACCTCGCAGGACACCGCGTACTCCGACGCGCAGGGTGGCAACCTCGACATCCTCGACGCCGTGCCGGACTCGGCCTTCGCGAACTACAAGTCGGACTTCCCCGACTCGAACGTGAACCAGCCTGCGGCGATCTTCCAGGGCATCTACCTGCCCTACTACCTCGACCACTGGAAGGGCAAGGAAGGCGAACTCCGCCGCCAGGCCGTTTCGATGTCGATCAACCGCAAGCAGATCACCTCGAAGATCTTCGACGGCACCCGCACCGCGGCCAGCGACTTCACCTCGCCGGTCATCGACGGCTGGTCGAAGAACCTCGACGGCGCTGACGTCCTCAAGTACAACAAGTCCGAAGCCAAGAAGCTCTGGGCCGAGGCCGACAAGATCTCGCCGTACAACGACACCCTCACCATCTCGTACAACGCCGACGGCGGACACGAGGCGTGGGTGACCGCGGTCACGAACAGCATCTCGAACACGCTGGGCATCAAGGCCGAGGGCAAGGCGTACCCGACCTTCCAGGAAGCGCTGGACGTCCAGACGAACGACAAGCTCACGGGCGGTAGCCGCACCGGTTGGCAGGCCGACTACCCGTCGCTGTACAACTTCCTCGGCCCGACCATGGGTGCCGGTTCGTCGAACAACTACTCGCGCTACGCGTCGACCGAGTACAACGACCTGCTCAAGAAGGGTCAGTCGGCCAGCAGCGTCGATGCCGGCAACAAGATCTTCGACCAGGCCCAGGAGCTCCTGCTCAAGGACCTGCCGGAGATCCCGCTCTGGTACTCGAACGTGACCGGTGTCTGGTCTGCCGACAACGTGTCGAACGTCAAGTTCGGCTGGGACTCGGTGCCGCTGTACTACGACGTCGAGGTCAAGAAGTAACCAACTGAGAGCAGGTATCCTGCCTCAGCAGCACCACCGGACGGGGGTTCGGGAGCCACAGGTTCCCGAGCCCCCGTACCGCGGCGGCACCACCTCCCCACAACCCACAGCGGGCGCCGCCCCCGCGTCGGGCAACCGTGTCACCGCACGGAACGTCCACCCTGACGAAATGACTGTGATCCACATGCTCGCTCCGAACCAGGCGGAGATCTGATGCTCTGGTACCTCGGGAAGCGCCTCCTGCAGCTGATCCCCGTGTTCTTCGGTGCCACGTTCCTCATCTACTTCATGGTGTTCTCCCTCCCCGGGGACCCCATCGCAGCGCTCTTCGGCGACCACCAGCCGTCGCCGCAGGTGATCGAACAGATCCGCGCGCAGTACAACCTCGACAAGCCGTTCATCATCCAGTACCTGCTCTGGATCGGCGGCGTGTTCCGCGGCGACCTCGGGATGACCTACTCGGGCATCCCGGTCAGCCAGCAGCTCGCGCAGGCCTTCCCGATCACGGCCCGGCTCGCGATCCTGTCGCTCGTCTTCGAGGCCGTCGCCGGCATCGTCGTCGGTGTCATCGCCGGCCTCAAGAAGGGCAAGTGGTTCGACGCCACCGCGCTCGTCGTGTCGCTGCTGCTCATCTCGGTCCCGACCTTCGTCGTCGGCTTCGTGCTGCAGTACGTCTTCGGCATCAACCTGGGGCTGTTCCGCGTGACGGTCTCCGGTGACGCGCCGTGGTCCGAGCTCGTGCTCCCGGCGATCGTGCTGGCATCGGTGTCGTTCGCCTACATCGTCCGCCTGACCCGGGCGAGTATCGCGGAGAACATGAGTGCCGACTTCGTCCGCACCGCGACGGCGAAGGGCCTCCCGCGTCGCCGCGTGATCGGTGTGCACATCTTCCGGAACTCGCTCATCCCGGTGGTGACGTACCTCGGCATCGACATCGGCAACCTGATGGTCGGCGCGATCGTGACCGAGGGCATCTTCAACATCCACGGCGTCGGCGGCACGGTCTACCAGGCCGTCAAGCTCGGCCAGGGCCCCACCGTGGTGTCCTTCGTCGCCGTGATGGTCATCATCTTCATGCTCGCCAACCTCCTGGTCGACCTGCTGTACGCCGTCCTGGACCCGAGGATCCGCTATGCCAAGTAACACCGAATCGCGCTCGGCGACGCACTACGTCGCGCCGCTCGAGGAGACGCCGCTCCAGGCGATCGACAACGTCAACGAGGACGAGAAGGCACGGTCGCTCTGGACCGACGCCTGGGAGTCCATGCGCACCCGTCCGACCTTCTGGGTCTCGTCGATCCTGATCGTGCTGATCATCGTCGTCGCGGTGTTCCCCGGGCTCTTCACGCACATCGACCCCCGTGCGTCGAACCTCAACAACAGCGACGAGGGCCCGCGCGCCGGGCACATCCTCGGCTTCACGCGTCAGGGCTACGACACGTACGCCCGCGTGATCTGGGGTGCCCGCAACTCGCTGATCGTCGGCATCGTCGCGACCGTCCTGGTCTCGGTCGTCGGCATCGTGATCGGCGCCCTGGCCGGCTTCTTCGGCGGCTGGCTGGACACGATCGTGTCCCGCATCGGTGACATCTTCTTCTCGATCCCCACCGTCCTCGGTGCGATCGTGATCATGTCCGTGATCCCGGCCCGCAACGCCCTCACGGTGTCGCTGGTGCTCGCCGCCTTCGCCTGGCCGCAGATCGCCCGCATCATGCGTGGCGCGGTGCTCAGTGCGAAGCAGGCCGACTACGTCACCGCCTCGGCGGCGCTCGGGGTCAGCCGCGTCAAGACGCTCGTGCGCCACGTCATCCCGAACTCGCTCGCACCGGTCATCGTCGTCGCGACGGTGTCCCTCGGCACGTTCATCGTCGCGGAGGCCACGCTGTCCTTCCTCGGCATCGGTCTCCCGCCGTCGGCACTGAGCTGGGGCCTCGACATCGGCGCCGCACAGTCCTCCATCCGGACCAACCCGGCGACGATCTTCTGGCCGTCCGCCGCCCTGTCCATCACCGTGCTCGCGTTCCTCCTCCTCGGTGACGTGGTCCGCGACGCACTCGACCCGAAGGCGAGGGCCCGCCGATGAGCGAGACTCTGACCGAGACGACGGCCCGTCGCGCCGGCAACAGCGGCGCCCCGCTCCTCGAGATCTCCGGGCTCCAGATCGGCTTCAAGACCCAGAGCGGCTTCGTGCAGGCCGTCCGTGGCGTCGACTTCACCCTCGAGCAGGGCGAACGCCTCGCGATCGTGGGCGAGTCCGGCTCCGGCAAGTCGACGAGCGCCCAGGCGATCATCAAGCTCCTGCCCGGCGCCGGCCAGGTGACCGGCGGGTCGATCAAGTTCAACGGTCGCGAGCTCGTCGGTCTCTCCGACAAGGAGATGTCCGAGATCCGCGGCAAGGAGATCGGCTACGTCCCGCAGGACCCGATGTCGAACCTCAACCCGCTGTGGACCATCGGGTTCCAGGTCGAGGAGGCGATCCGTGCGAACGGCATGGCCGTCGGCAAGAAGGCCGTCCGCGAGCGTGCGATCGAGGTCCTGAAGGAAGCGGGCCTCGGCGACGCCGCGAACCGCCTCAAGCAGTACCCGCACGAGTTCTCCGGCGGCATGCGCCAGCGCGTGCTCATCGGCATCGGCCTGTCGAGCCGCCCGCAGCTGCTCATCGCGGACGAGCCGACCAGCGCCCTGGACGTCACCGTGCAGCGCGTCATCCTCGACCACCTCGAGACGCTGACTCGTGACTTCGGCACGAGCGTGCTCTTCATCACGCACGACCTCGGCCTCGCCGCCGAGCGCGCCGAGAAGCTCGTCGTGATGTACAAGGGCCAGGTCGTCGAGGCGGGTCCGTCGAAGGAGATCCTCGGCAACCCGCAGCACCCGTACACGCAGCGCCTGGTCGCTGCGGCGCCGTCGCTGGCGAGCCGTCGCATCCAGTCCAAGGTGCAGCACGCGCACGTCGACATCGCCGACGCCGGCAGCGACGACGCCGAGCTGATCGCCCGCGCCCAGGAGCGCGAGCACCAGCCGGCGAAGGACCTCATCGTGGTGAAGAACCTCGAGAAGGTCTACAAGCTGCGCGGCAAGAACCTCGCGAGCCGTGAGCTGAAGGCCGTCGACGACGTGTCGTTCTCGATCCCGAAGGGCACCACCATGGCGCTCGTCGGCGAGTCCGGCTCTGGCAAGTCCACGGTCGCCAAGCTCGTGCTCCAGCTCGAGGACATCACGAGCGGCAGCGTGCAGTTCGACGGCATCGACATCGGGGCGCTGAAGGGCAAGGAGCTCTTCGACTTCCGCCGTCGCGTGCAGCCGGTGTTCCAGGACCCGTACGGGTCGCTGGACCCGATGTACAACGTCGGGAACACCATCGCCGAGCCGCTCGTCACGCACCGCATCGGGGACAAGGCCTCGCGCCGTGCCCGGGTGCGTGAGCTCCTCGACCAGGTGGCCCTGCCGGCATCGATGGTGAACCGCTACCCGAACGAGCTCTCCGGCGGTCAGCGACAGCGCATCGCCGTCGCCCGTGCGCTGGCGCTCAAGCCCGAGGTCATCGTGCTCGACGAGGCGGTCTCCGCCCTCGACGTGCTCGTCCAGGGCCAGATCCTCGACCTGCTCACGGAGCTGCAGTCGGAGCTCGGCCTGACCTACCTGTTCATCACGCACGACCTCGCGGTCGTCCGCCTCGTCGCGGACAACGTGTGCGTGATGCGCAAGGGCCAGATCGTGGAGAAGGCGACGACCGACGAGGTCTTCGCCAACCCGCGCGAGCAGTACACCAGGGACCTCCTCGCGGCGATCCCGGGTGCGTCCTTCGAGTTCGGGCGCTGATCGACCTGACGAACGACGAGGCCGGACGACCGATCGTCCTCCGCGGTGGCCGCGGGGGACTGGTGTCGTCCGGCCTCGTCGCGTTCCTGGGGCTCGCCCTGCTCGTCGACGCGGCGGTCCGGGGCAGCTGGGACGTGGTCCTGCACGCCGTCGGACCGATCGCGGTCATCGTCTGGGGCGTCTGGGTGCTCATGGTCCAGCCGTCCGTCCGGGTCACCGCCGACCGCCTGACGGTGGTCAACCCGCTCCGGGTGACGGTGGTGCCGTGGGGCGCGGTCGCGGACGTCCGGCTGCGGTACCAGATCGTCGTCGAGACCACCGAGCCGCGGAAGCTGACCTGCTGGGGCGGTCCGACCCTGCCCCGGCCGAAGCCCGCCCGGCGCGGCGAGCGGCCCGTGATGCCGACCTCCGCCGAGCTCTCGGTCGTCCTCGACGCCTGGGCGCTCGCACGCGACCGCGGCGCGGCCGACGGCGAAGTGGTCCGGTCCTGGGACCGTACGGCCGTCGTCTCCGGCGTGGTCGCGGTGCTCCTGCTGGTCCTCGCCCTGGTCGCCTGACCAGAGCACGTCACGTCAGGAGATGACGGACGGGAGGCTCCGCACCGGTCCGGTGCGGAGCCTCCCGTCTGTCAGGTGGAGACGTGACCGCCGCTACACGGCCGCAACCGCGCGCTGCGTGAGCAGGTCGTTCTGGTCGGTCTGGATGCACGCCACGCCACGGCCGTGCACGGCCTGCAGGGCCGGGTCGATGCTGCGGCACTGCTCCTGCCGGGTCTCGTCGAGGAGCTGGTAGAGCGGGCACCGGGTGCGGAACCGGCACCCGTCGACCCGCTCGGTCGGCGACGGCAGGTCGCCCTCGAGCAGGATCCGGCCGCGTGCGGCCTCGGCGTCGGGGTCCGGGACGGGCACCGCGGACAGCAGCGCCCGCGTGTAGGGGTGCTGCGGGTCGTCGAAGACCAGGTCGCCCTCGCCGTACTCGACGATGCGACCGAGGTACATCACCGCGACGTCGTCGGCGATGTGCCGGACGACCGACAGGTCGTGCGCCACGAACAGGTACGACAGGCCCAGGCGGTGCTTCAGGTCCTCGAGGAGGTTGATGACACCGGCCTGCACCGAGACGTCGAGCGCGGAGACGGGTTCGTCGAGCACCAGGATCTTCGGCTCGACGATGAGCGCCCGGGCGATGCCGATGCGCTGCCGCTGGCCGCCGGAGAACTCGTGCGGGAACCGGTCGATGTAGCTCGGCTCGAGGCCCACCAGCGCCAGGGAGTCCTGCACACGCTGGCGGATCTCGGCCTTCGGGACACCCTGCACGGTGAGCGGTTCCCCGATCACCGAGCCGATGTCGAGCCGGGGGTCGAGCGACGCCATCGGGTCCTGGAAGACGACCTGGATGTCGCTCCGCAGCGCGAGACGGTCGCGCTTGCTCAGCGTGGCGGTGTCGACGCCGTTCACGGTGATGGAGCCCTGCTGGGCGCCCGCGAGCTCGAGGATCTCCATGATCGTCGTCGTCTTGCCGCAGCCGGACTCGCCGACCAGGCCGAGGACCTTGCCGCGCTTGAGCTCGAGCGAGATGCCGTCGACCGCGTGGACCTCGCCGATCCGCCGACGGAAGACCGCGCCCTTGGTGAGCGGGAAGGTCTTCACGACGTCGTCGAGTCGCAGGACCACGTCGTCGCCGTGGTCCGTCGCGGCCTCTTCGATGTCGTCCGGGCGGGGGAAGATCTCGGAGCGCTCGAGGGTGCCCGCGGCGATCTCGTCGCGGCGGATGCACGCGGCGGTGTGGTCGGGCAGTACGGCGGGGGCGGCGACCGTCGCGCCGGTGGCCAGGTCGGCGACGGAGCCGGGGACGGTCTCCCCGACGGTACCGGCGCCGGCGTTCGTGATGCTCGGCGCCAGGAGTGCCGGTTCGCCGTCACGGCAGGCGTCGATCGCGGCCGGGCAGCGGTCGGCGAACGGACACCCCGTCGGCTGCTGCGTGAGGAGCGGCGGGCGGCCCTCGAGCGGCACGAGCCGCTCCGTGCGGGGCGCCGACATGTTCGGCATCGACCGGAGCAGGCCGATCGTGTACGGCATCACCGGTTCGCGGAACAGGGTCTGCACGGGCGCCGTCTCGACGATCCGGCCGGCGTACATCACGGCGACCCGGTCGGCGTTGCCCGCGACGACCCCGAGGTCGTGGGTGATCAGCACCACGGCGGCGCCGGTCATGTCCTTCGCGGTCTGCAGCACGTCGAGGATCTGCGCCTGGATCGTCACGTCGAGCGCGGTGGTCGGCTCGTCCGCGATGATGAGCTTCGGGTCGTTCGCGATCGCGATGGCGATCATCGCGCGCTGCCGCATGCCGCCGGAGAACTCGTGCGGGAACGCGTCGAGCCGCCGGGCGGGGTTCGGGATGCCGACGACGCGGAGGAGCTCCTCCGCGCGGGTCCGGGCGGCGTGCGCGGTGAGCGACCGGTCGTGCAGGCGGAGCCCCTCGACGATCTGCTGCCCGATCGTGTACACCGGCGTGAGCGCGGACAGCGGGTCCTGGAACACCATCGCGATGTCCCGGCCGCGGAGCTTCGACATCTCGCGGTCGTTCAGGCCGACGAGCTCCTGCCCGTCGTACTTGATGCTGCCCCCGACCTGCGCCGAGGAGGGCAGCAGACCCATCACGGCCATCGAGGACACCGACTTGCCGGAGCCCGACTCGCCGACGATGCCGAGGAACTCGCCCTGACGGACCTCGTAGTCGACGCCGCGGACGGCGTACACGGGGCGCGAGTTCGCGTTGAACGTGACGGAGAGGTCCGAGACGGAGAGCAGGGGGTCAGTCACGGTTGGCTCCGGAGGTGGGGTCGATGGCGTCGCGCAGGGCGTCGCCGAGCAGGCTCGTGGACAGGACGGTGGCGACGAGGGTCGCGGCGGGGAGGACGAACAGCCACGGCCGGGTCACCGCCGACTGGCTGCCGGCGGCGAGCAGCGTGCCGAGCGAGACGTCCGGCACCTGGATGCCGAAGCCGAAGAAGCTCAGCGTGCTCTCCGCCAGGATCATCGCGCCGACGCCGAGCGTGGCGTCGATGATCAGCAGCGAGGCGACGTTCGGCAGGATGTGCCGGCGGATGATCGTGGACGACGGGACGCCCATGAACCGAGCTGCCTTGACGTAGTCGCGCTCCCGCAGCGACATCGTCTGCCCGCGGATCACGCGGGCCATGATCATCCAGTTGAAGATCGCCAGGCCGACGATGAGCGCCACCCAGGTGAGGTTCTTGAACACCGGGCTGAGGAGCACGAGCGCGTAGAACGACGGGATCACGAGCAGCAGGTCGATCGCCCAGACGATCGCCCGGTCGGCGAACCCGCCGAAGTACCCCGCGATCGCACCGACGATGCCGGCGATCAGCGTCGAACCGGGGCCGGCGATGAGGCCGATCAGCAGCGACTTCTGCAGGCCGACGAGGGTCTGCGCGTAGATGTCCTGGCCGATGTCGTTCGTGCCGAACCAGTGCGACGCGCTCGGGCCCATGCCGAACGCGAGCCCGTCGGAGTCCACCGAGTTCCATTGGTAGAGCAGCGGGCCGACGAAGGCCCACAGGATGATGAGCAGCAGCGCCGTCGCACCGATCCGGGCGCGCCAGGTGCTGAGCACCTTCCGCCAGAACGGCGTCCGTCGGCTGGTGGCGTCGACGACGTGCGCGGGCACCCCGGCGTTGCCGTCGCCCGGGTCACCGGCGGTGGTCGTGGTGGTGGGGTCGAGAAGCGACACGGGTCACACCCTCACTCGCGGGTCGAGCGCCGCGTACAGGAGATCGGCGAGCGTCCCGGCGATGAGCACCAGGATCGCCGTGAACAGGATCGTCCCGGCCGCTGCGTTGATGTCGTTGTTGGTGATGCTGGTGACGAAGTACTCGCCCATCCCGTGCCAGCTGAACACGAGCTCGGTGACGCTCGCGCCGGTCAGGATCAGACCGAACGAGTACGCGAAGAACGTGGACATCGGGATGAGCGCGACCCGGACACCGTGCCGCATGATCGCGGAGCCGCGGGTGCGGCCCTTCGAGCGGGCGGTGCGGATGAAGTCGTTCGACAGGACGTCGAGCATCGCGGACCGCTGGTACCGCGAGTAGCTGGCGATCGCACCGATGGTGAGCGAGATCGTCGGGAGCAGCAGGTGGACGAGCCGGTCGCCGAGGTTGGCGAAGAAGCCGCCTCCGTAGCCGGGCGTGTACTCGCCCGTGAAGCGGATCACCTGCGACCCGACGGCGCTGTTCAGCCCGGTCGCGAGGATCATCAGCACGACCGCGATGACGAACACCGGCGTCGCGAGGACCGCGAACGAGAGGTACGTGGACACCTGGTCGGAGGTCTTGTACTGCCGCACCGCGTTCCACACGCCGAGCAGGACACCGAGGATCGCGCCGAGCAGCGCGCCGATGATGAGCAGCCGGAGGCTCGTGCCGGAGCGGGCGATGATGTCCGCCGTCACCTCGGTGTTCCGCGTGCTGATCCCGAGCGACCCGTGGGTGACGAGGTCCACCCACCAGTTCCAGGTCCGCACCAGGACGGGCACCCCGGGGTCGGCGCCGATCTTCGCGAGCGACGCGTCGATCGTGTTCTGCGGGACCGGGGGGTTCCGTCCGTAGAAGCGAGCTGCCGGATTGAGCGTCGTGCTGGCCAGGATGTATCCCAGCGTCGTCGCGACGATCGTCAGGATCACGTAGTTGACGATCCGTTTCGCGATGAATGCGAGCATTGGCGGTTCCCAGGGGTCGATTGACCGTCCGGCCGGACGGCGCTGTCGGTGGGGACAGCGTAGCCGCCCCGGAGTCATGCTCAGGACGACGGCCGCAACGCTAGACAACGACTGTTACGGACTTGTTTCGATTCCGTACGACCATTCACGGCAACGGCCAAGGTGTGGCTAGGGTCAACTCCCAACAGCCACGGCGACGGGGGTCGCCGTGTTCAGCGCGATCCGCGCGAAACAACGAAAGGGAATCCTCGCCATGCGAATGAGGATCAAAGCAACAGCCGTGTTCGCCGTCGCGGCGGCTTCGGCCATCGTGCTCGCGGGCTGCTCCGGCGGCGGGACGGCTGGTGACGACAGCTCGGCGGTCGCGTCGTCGTCACTGAAGTCGACCGGGTGGAGCACCGCCGATCGCGCCTCGGTCAAGGACGGCGGCTCGCTCACGCTGCCGATCGACTCGGCGCCCGCCAACTGGCAGATCAGCAACCTGGACTCCGGCACCGTCGACGACCAGACGATCGCCGGCACCTACCTCCCGAGCTTCATCCAGTTCAAGGAGAACGGTGAGTGGGAGGCGAACAAGGACTACGTCGACTCGATCAAGCTGACGAAGGACTCGCCCCAGACGGTCGAGATCAAGATCAACCCCAAGGCGGTCTGGTCCGACGGCACCCCGATCACCGAGAAGGACGTCGCGGCGAACTGGAAGGCGCTCAACGGCACCGACCCGGCCTTCGCGCCGCTCGCCACCAACGTCTGGGAAGACGTCGACTCGGTGAAGCAGGGCTCCAGCGCGCAGGACGTCCTCATCACCTTCTCGAAGGTGAACGCGGACTGGCCGTCGGTGTTCTCCTCGATCTACCCCTCCTGGGCGGTCGACACCCCCGACCACTTCAACAAGGCGTGGGCCAAGGGCCCGTACGCGGCCGACGGCAAGACCTACGTCTCCGGTGGTCCGTACATCGTCAAGTCCTTCGACGCCAACGGCGGCGTCGTGACCTTCGCGAAGAACCCGAAGTGGTGGGGTGACGCGCCGAAGCTCGACACGATCATCTTCAAGACGGTCTCCCGTGACGGCGTCGCCCAGGCGTACGCCAACAAGGAGCTCGACGCCTTCAACCTGAACGGCAGCGCGGACAACTACAAGACCGCGAACTCCCGCTCGGACTCGAAGATCGAGCGCTCGCTCGGCACCACGCAGCGCCAGATCACGCTGAACGGCACCGCCGACGTGTTCAAGGACCAGGACGTCCGTCAGGCGTTCGCGCAGGCGATCAACCGCAAGGTCCTCTCGCAGGCGATCCTGTCGCCGGTGAAGAGCCCGGGTGGCGTGCTGAACAGCCTCACCTACCTGCCCGGCCAGAAGGGCTACACCGACCACGCGACCAGCGTGTACGGCTACAGCACCGCCAAGGCGAAGTCGAAGCTCGAGGACGCCGGGTACAAGATCGGCTCCGACGGCTACGCGACCAAGGGCGGCAAGACGCTCGAGGTCCGGTTCGTGATCCCCTCGGACAACCCGAACTCGGCCAACATCGCGCAGCTCGTGCAGCAGCAGACGAAGGCCGCCGGCTTCAAGGTGACGATCGACACCGTCCCGACCGATGACTTCTTCACGAAGTACATCACCACGGACGGCCGCGACTTCGACGCCACGTACTTCGCCTGGCAGGGCACGCCGTTCCCGGTGTCCTCGCTGAAGTCGATCTACTACCCGGCCGACGCCGGTCAGAACTACTCCGGCGTGACGGACTCGTCGCTCGGTGCCGCGTGGGACAAGGCGAACGCCGAGCTCGACGCCACGAAGCGCATCGCCGACGCGAACGCGATCGACAAGAAGATCGTCAAGGTCGCCGGCACCATCCCGCTGTTCGCCGAGCCCTACGCCTGGGGTGTGCGGAAGGACCTCGTGAACTACGGTCCGGCACAGTTCCAGCAGTACTCGGTCAAGTGGCAGGACGTGGGCTACAAGAAGTAACCAGCACCACCAGCGAGGGGCGCGTCACCACGGTGACGCGCCCCTCGTCGTCCACGTTCCCTGCCCCGCCCCCGTCCCGTGCAGCGGGTCGAATCGCGCGTAGGGAGTCGAATCGCGCGTAGGGGGTCGGTTCTTTCGACCCGGTACGCGCGATTCGCCTTTCCAACGCGCGTGAGATGGGTGGGAACGTGCGTGGGCAGCGGACGGGAGGCTCGTGGCGGCGCCGCCACGAGCCTCCGGACCGGTGTGGGGTCGCGCCGGGCCGGTCAGAGGCGGGCGGCGGAGAGCGACGCGGCGATGCCGAGGACGATCATCGCGAGGACGGACCACCCGTGCAGCCGGTGCGTGATCGGCTGCCGGGCCACGGACGCCGGGGGTGGGCCGTCCTGCGGGGCGGCCTCGGGGACGAACGCGAGCACCTCGGCGGCCGCGGCGTCGACGCTGACCGGCACCGAGCCTCCCGGCCGGTCGACGCGCAGGCGTGCCGTGGGACGCGGCGCGATCCACGTGCGCCGGTCGGGCTCGTTCGACTGGATCTCCAGGCCGTACTTCGTCCGCACCCCGGTGACCCGCGGCCAGGCGTAGGTGGAGGTGCGGCGGACGTCGACGACCACGAGCGCATCCGCGGTGAGCTCGAGCCGCGGACGCCAGAGCACGGCCCACGCGACGAACGCGACGAAGACGCTCGGGACCGGGACGAGCCACGCGGACGTGTCCCCGCGGCCCACGAAGCCGAGGACGACCAGCACGACCGCGACGACCCAGAGCACGACGGCGAGCGTCCGCATGCCGGGAGCGACGATCCGTGCGGGCTCGGGCGTGGGGGAGTCGCTCATGCGCTCAATCGTAGGAGAGCGAGAGATGCGAGAGTGCCTCCCCGGGAACGTCGGCTGAGCGGACGTGAAACGCCTTGCGCGTACCAGCTGACGACCCGATTTCCCGGGGAGGCCGATCCATCAGGATCTCTCGTACACAAAGCGTCCCGGACTCCGCTTCGAGAGTCAATACCCCACGAGAAGAAAAAACGAGAATCGACACGCCGGGGACGAACAAGAAATATGCGTATGTACCTATCCGACGAGCAGTTCGATCTGTTCGCGGATGATCTCGGCCTTGGGGAAGCGCAATCCGACCAGTCCGACGTGCCGCCAGCGGACGATCCCGTCGGGACCGATCACGAACACGGACCGGCGGAGGCCGATGCCCGGGGCGTTCACGCCGTAGTCGCGGATGACGGAGCCGGCGGTGTCGCTGAGCAGCGGGAAGGTGAGTGAGGAACCGCGAGCGAAGGCCTCGTGCGAGTCGAGCGCCTGCGGGCTGATGCCCCACACCACGGCGCCGAGGTCCCCGAACTCGTCGAGCTCCTCCTGGTAGCTGCAGAGCTGGGCGGTGCAGACGGGGGTGGCGTCCCCCGGGTAGAAGGCGAGCACGACCGTCCGGCCGATCTCGGAGTCGATCGCGAACTCGCCGTCGGTCCGCACCCCGTCGCGGACGATCATGCCCGGCAGGGTGAACCTCGGTGCCGGATCGCCGACCGCGGGGATGCTCATGTGCTCACGGTAGGGCCGGGGGAGGGGAGCCGACCCTCGCCGCGCTGTGTGGTGGCTGTGGGAATCAGGAGAACAGCTGCGGGAACGCGTGGGCGACCCACGGGTAGCCCACGAACACCGCGGCGTCGAGCAGGCAGTGCGTGACGATCAGGGGCATCAGCCGTCCCCACTTCGTGTAGATCCAGCCGAACGCGATGCCCATCACGGCGTTGCCGACGAACGCGCCGAAGCCCTGGTAGAGGTGGTAGCTGCCGCGGAGCACCGCGGTGGAGAGGATGATCTGCCACCGGCCCCACCCGATCTCGCCGAGGCGGGCGTACAGGTAGCCGACGACGATCACCTCCTCCTGCAGCCCGGACCGGATCGCCGAGAGCAGCAGCACCGGGATCGTCCACCAGTAGGAGTCGAGCGCCGCCGGGTTCACGTTCACGGTGAACCCGAGTGCGCGGCCCGTGAAGTAGAGCGCGAGCCCGGGGATCCCGATGCACAGCGCGATGAGCACCGGCCCGCCGAGGTCCGGCTTCACCCGGAACCGGTCGATGCCGAGCCGGGCCAGGTGTGGGCGGGTGGTCGACCACAGCAGGTAGCAGACCAGCGCGACCGGGGCCAGGTCCACCGCGATGCCGACGAGCTGCCGGGCGAGGTCCACGTACTGCACGGTCGTGGTCGAGGAGTTGAGCGCGGTGGACTGCTGGCCGAGCGGGGTGGTCTGCGACAGGTCGTCGATGATCTGCAGCACCGAGTAGAGCGCGCTGCCGCCGAGCGAGAGCATGAGCACGATCGTGATCTCGACCCACGTTCGCCGTCGGCTCATGCGCTGTACTCCTGTCGGTTGCGAACTACCGGTAGACTGGTGTGTCGGGCGTTCTGCCCACGGGTGCGGTGCCGTCAAAAACACTGGCCCGACACTCTCCCAGAATTTGAAGGATGTCCTGTATGGCGCTCGCCACCCGGTCCGACCTGCGCAACGTCGCCATCGTGGCACACGTCGACCACGGCAAGACCACGCTCGTCGACGCGATGCTCACGCAGACCAACTCGTTCGACGCCCACTTCGAGGGCGAAGACCGCATGATGGACTCGAACGACCTCGAGCGCGAGAAGGGCATCACCATCCTCGCGAAGAACACGTCGGTGCTCTACAACGGCAAGCACGCGACCGAGTTCGGCTCGGACGGCCCCATCACCATCAACGTGATCGACACCCCCGGCCACGCCGACTTCGGCGGTGAGGTCGAGCGCGGCCTCTCCATGGTCGACGGTGTCGTGCTGCTCGTCGACGCGTCGGAAGGCCCGCTGCCCCAGACCCGCTTCGTGCTCCGCAAGGCGCTCGCCGCCAAGCTCCCGGTGATCCTGCTCGTCAACAAGACGGACCGCCCGGACTCCCGCATCGAGGAGGTCGTCTCGGAGTCGCAGGACCTCCTCCTCGGCCTCGCGTCCGACCTCTCCGACGAGGTCGACGACCTCGACCTCGACGCGATCCTCGACGTCCCGGTGGTCTACGCCTCTGGCCGCAACGGCGCCGCGTCGCGCAACAAGCCGAACGACGGCGAGCTGCCCGACAACGACGACCTCGAGCCGCTCTTCGAAGCGATCCTCCAGCACGTCCCGGCCCCGAAGTACGACGACGAGCACCCGCTGCAGGCGCACGTCACGAACCTCGACGCCTCGCCGTTCCTCGGTCGCCTCGCGCTCCTGCGCATCTTCCACGGCACCATGAAGAAGGGCCAGACGGTCGCGTGGGTCAAGCACGACGGCACCGTCGTCAACGCCCGCATCACCGAGCTCCTCATCACCAAGGCGCTCGACCGCTACCCGGCCGAGTCCGCGGGCCCCGGTGACATCGTCGCCGTCGCCGGCTTCGACACGATCACCATCGGTGAGACCCTCACCGACCCGGAGGACGTCCGTCCGCTGCCGACCATCACGGTCGACGACCCGGCGATCTCGATGACGATCGGCACGAACACGTCGCCGCTCGTCGGCAAGGTCAAGGGCCACAAGCTGACCGCCCGCATGGTCAAGGAGCGCCTCGACCGCGAGCTCGTCGGCAACGTCTCGCTCAAGGTCCTCGACATCGGGCGCCCCGACGCGTGGGAAGTCCAGGGCCGTGGTGAGCTCGCGCTCGCCATCCTGGTCGAGCAGATGCGTCGCGAGGGCTTCGAGCTCACCGTGGGCAAGCCGCAGGTAGTCACCAAGCGTGACGAGAACGGCAAGCTCCAGGAGCCCTACGAGCACATGACGATCGACACGCCGGAGGAGTACCTCGGCGCGATCACGCAGCTCATGGCCGCCCGCAAGGGCCGCATGGAGAACATGACGAACCACGGCACCGGCTGGGTGCGCATGGAGTTCATCGTCCCGTCGCGCGGCCTGATCGGCTTCCGCACGTCGTTCCTCACCGAGACCCGCGGCACCGGCATCGCCAACGCGATCTCGCACGGCTACGACGAGTGGGCCGGCCCGATCCAGACCCGCATCAACGGCTCGATCGTCTCCGACCGTTCCGGTGTGGTCACGCCGTTCGCCATCACGAACCTCCAGGAGCGGATGACGTTCTTCGTCAACCCCACCGAAGAGGTCTACGAGGGCATGGTCATCGGCGAAAACTCGCGCGCCGACGACATGGACGTGAACATCACCAAGGAGAAGAAGCTCACGAACATGCGTTCGGCGAACGCCGACTCCTTCGAGTCGATGACGCCGTCGCGCCAGCTCTCCCTCGAGGAGTGCCTGGAGTTCGCGCGTGAGGACGAGTGCGTCGAGGTCACCCCCGCCGCCGTCCGCATCCGCAAGGTCGAGCTCGACGCGCAGGCCCGCCAGCGCTCCTACGCGCGCCTGAAGCGCCAGGACGCGTAACCGGCGTCAGCCCCAGGTTCGTCGAACGGCCCGGTCACCTCGTCGAGGTGGCCGGGCCGTTCGCGGTTCGTCCTCCGCGTTCAGGAGACCTCGCAGGCGATGCCGTTCGCGACCTCGAACGCCGTGCCGGGCCCGTCGATGTGCACGCCGAACGCGTCGACCTGAACCCGGAACTGTGTGTCGACACCCGTCGGGTACGCGACGAAGAGTTCGCCCTTCCGCATGACCGGTGACGTGCACCGGACGTCGACGGTCCGCGAGGCCGTCCACGACGCGTTGATGTTGCCCGTGATCCACTTGAGCGACTCTCCCGTCGGCGTGACCGCGCCGGTCAGGTTGACCGAGCTCGTCGCTGTCCTGGACTCCGCGATGCTGCACGTGATCCCGTCGCTGAGGACGTAGCACGAAGCCAGCGGGTGGAGCTTGTCGATCCGGCCAGGGGTGGTTGCGAGGTGCTGGACGGTCCGTCGTGGGCTGCTCGACGAGATCCCCGCCGAGCAGCGAGGATCCGAGCCGGACTTGTCGAACACGAACTCGACCCCGGTGCTCGACGCCTGGGACATCGCCGCCCAGGGCAGGCTCGATCGGTTCAGCTGCAGGCCGAGATCGTGCCACTGCCCGTCCTGGACCATGGCGTCCCTGGACGAGACGCGCTCGTCGAGGGTCACCTGGCCGACGAAGTTCTGACCCCAGACGTAGGGGTTGACGTTGCCCTTGCTCCGTCCGTTCGCGGAGATCTTGTACCGCTCGACCGTCGTGCGCCATCGCGTCCCGTCGCTCGCCAGGCTGAGGACTGCTTCGCCCGTCATCCCGCCCGCCGAGCAGGAAACGGTCCTGGTGACCGACGGCATGTCCTGCGCCGAGCGTGTCGGCGACGAGTGTGCGGGAGGTGCGGCGGCCGCCTGCTCCGCGGGGACCGCGATGAGGGCGGTCGAACCGAGCACGAGGAGGACTCTGGAAACCGTTGTGTGAAATGTCATGCATCCAGTTCTAGTCGCCGTGTGGTGCACGCGCATGGCGCACATGTGAACAGGCGGCGCTACCGTGGTGTGTGTGACCCTCGACCTCCTCTCGCTGTACCAGGACCTCCACGCCCACCCGGAACTCGGGTTCCAGGAGCACCGCACCGCTGGTGTCATCACCGCGAAGCTGCACGAACTGGGCGGCATCGACGTGACCGAAGGCGTCGGCGGCACCGGTGTCGTCGGGGTGCTGACGAACGGCGACGGCCCGGTGATCTGGCTCCGCGCGGACATGGACGGCCTCCCGGTGGAGGAACGGACCGGCCTGCCCTACGCCAGCGAGCACCGCGGCACCGACGAGACCGGCACGGACGTCCCGACGATGCACGCGTGCGGACACGACATCCACGTCACGTGGTTGCTCGGCACCCTCGAGCGCCTCCTCGCCACCCGCGACGCGTGGTCCGGCACCGTCGTCGCCGTCTTCCAGCCCGCGGAAGAGGTGATCTCCGGCGCACGCGCGATGGTCGAGGACGGCCTGGTCGACCGGTTCCCGAAGCCCGAGATCGTCCTCGGACAGCACTCCGCCCCGGCCCCGGTCGGCATGGTCGCGGTCGGCTCCGGCCCCGTGATGGCGTCGAGCGACCGGTTCACGATCACGTTCAACGGCCGGGGCGCGCACGGTTCGGCGCCGCAGGCCTCGCTCGACCCGGTCGTCACCGCGGCGTCCGCGGTCGTCCGGCTGCAGACGATCGTCTCGAGAGAGGTGTCGCCGAGCGACGCGGGCGTCGTCACCATCGGCAGCTTCCACGCGGGCACCCGGGCGAACATCATCCCGGACAAGGCCGTCATCGAGATCTCCACCCGGGCCCGCAACGAGGAGACCCGGAACCGGATCATCGCCTCCATCGAGCGCATCGTCCGTGCCGAGAGCGACGCGGGCGGACTCCCGGAACCCACGATCGAGCGCTGGCCCGGTGCCGACGTGCTGGTGAACGACCCGGAGCACGCTGCGCGCGTCCTCGAGGCGATCGCCGCCGCGGTGCCGAAGGCCGTCGACCTCGAGTCGGGGCTCGCGATGGCGTCCGAGGACGTCGGGCAGCTCGCCACCGCCGCCGGTGTGCCGATCGTCTACTGGTTCACCGGCATCACGGACCCGGAGCTGTTCCGCCGGGGCGAGGAGATCCCGAGCAACCACTCGCCCTTCTACGCGCCGCAGGCGGAGACGGCGATCCCGGTCGGCATCGACGCGCTCGTCGCGGCGGTGCGCGCGTACCTGCGCTGACCGGCGTGCGCTGACGGACGTGCGCTGACGGACGTGCGCTGACGCGCATGACGGCCTGGAGGCCCTGGCCGGGCCCGGCGGGCAGGTGAGACTCCCAGGGAACTCGCGCCGAGCCTCCCGGCTGGTCCGTTACGGTGCCCGCATGCGCAACGCCCTCCGTTCCCCGCTCATCGCCGCCGTGGCAGCGGGCATCGCCCTGGCCGGTCTCACCGGCTGCTCCTCGGACGCCGTCAAGCAGGCCACGGACCTCGGGTCCTCGGTGGCCTCGGACGTCAGCGAGAGCGTCAAGGGCATCGACGGATCGGCGATCAGCGAGGGCATGTCGAGCATCGCCGGTGGCATCGACGGTGCGCTGGACACCGCCCTCAAGGGCACGAACGTGACCTCCGACGGCAAGGTGCCCGACGGCTTCCCGACGTCGGCCGTCCCGCTCGTGGACGGCACGGTCCTGGGTGGCGGCTCCGGCCCGAACGGCTCCGGCTGGGTCGTGCAGGTGCAGGCGTCATCGGTGGACGACTTCGCGACCGCGGCACAGCAGCTCACGGACGCCGGGTTCACCGAGTCGGCGAAGCGTGCGGACTCCTCGAGCGCGTTCGGGATCTTCCGGAGCGAGGACCACCGCGTGGTGCTCACGTTCTCGAAGTCCGACGCCGGCGCGACCGCGACCTACATCGTCACCCCGCGGTAGCCGACCGAGGCGCGTCCCGTACCCTGGGAGACGATGTCCAAGGCCCCCGCGACCCGCCCCGAGCGCGTCCTCTTCGTGCACGCCCACCCGGACGACGAGACCCTGTCGTCCGGTGGGACCATCGCCACGCTCCTCGAGCTCGGCGCCGAGGTCACCGTCCTCACGGCGACCCGGGGCGAGCGCGGCGAGATGCTCACGCCGGAACTCGCGCCGCTGTTCGGTGACGGTCCCCGCGTCGCCGCGCACCGGGAGACCGAGATCGCCGGCGCGCTGGCAGCGCTCGGGCGTCCGGCCCACCTGTGGCTCGGTGGACCGGGCGCCCGGCCGACCGACCTGCCCGAGCGGCGCTACTCCGACTCCGGCATGCAGTGGGGCCCGGACGGCCGCGCGGTCGCGGCGGACGACGCCCCCGCCGATTCGCTGACCATGGCCGACCTCGGCGAGGTCGTCGACGACGTCCGCGCCGCGATCCGGTCGACCCGCGCCGATGCGGTGATCAGCTACGCGGACGACGGCGGTTACGGCCACCCGGACCACGTGCGGGTGCACAACGCCGCCCGGTACGCGGCGAAGGCCGAGGACGTGCCGTTCTCGATGATCGTCGACCCGGACTCCGGTGAGGCGGACGTCACCGTCGACGTCCTGCCCGTGCGGGCGAAGGTCCGCGCGGCGATCGAGCAGTACCGCTCGCAGGTCGCCGTGGACCCGGTGGACCCCGCCGACCCGACCGCGCTGTCCTGGGTGATGCCGCACGGTGTCCGGCAGCACGCGGCGGCGACCGAGGGCTTCCGGCACGACGAGCCGCCCGCAGCGGCCGCTCCCGAGACGTACGCGGACATGTCCCCGGCGGGCAAGGTCACCGCGGTCGTGGTCGCCCTCGTCGTCGGGCTGCTCGCCGGTGGCCTCGGGACGATCACCCACCAGCAGACGCTCGGGGCGTTCCCGATCGGCATCGTCCTCACCACGCTCATCGTGGTCGGTCTGGTCGTCGGCGTGCGGCTGCTCTACCGGTCCCGCGCGATGGTCGCGGCGGTCGGCATCGGGGTGATCGTCGCCACGCAGGTCCTGGTGTCCGTCGGCGGGCAGAGCTCCCCGCTGGTGCTCGCGAACGCCGCCGGGTACGTGTGGACGTTCGGGCCGGCGATCGTCGCGATGCTCGCGCTCGCCTGGCCGGACCTGTCCGGGCTGCGGGCGGCGCGCCCAGCCGCGGGCGACGCGGCGACGGGTGTCGCCGGACGGTCAGGGTCGGCCGCACCCCGCGAGTAGACTCGAAGCGCTCGTTTCCGAAGGGAGCACCCCGACCGTGACCTACGTGATCGCCCAGCCCTGTGTCGACGTCAAGGACCGCGCGTGCATCGACGAATGCCCCGTGGACTGCATCTACGAGGGTGACCGCTCGCTCTACATCCACCCGGATGAATGCGTGGACTGCGGTGCGTGCGAACCGGTCTGCCCGGTCGAGGCGATCTACTACGAGGACGACCTCCCGGACCAGTGGGCCGACTACTACAAGGCCAACGTCGAGTTCTTCGACGAGGTCGGTTCCCCCGGCGGCGCGGCGAAGGTCGGCGTGATCCACAAGGACCACCCCGTCGTCGCGGCCGAACCGCCGCGCGGCTGAGCCGGACACGCACGTGGCCCTCGACCTCCCCGACTTCCCCTGGGACCAGCTCGTCCCGTTCAAGCAGCGCGCAGCGGAGCACGAGGGCGGCATCGTCGACCTGAGCGTCGGCTCGCCGGTGGACCCGACGCCCGCGCTCGTCCGCTCTGCCCTCGCCGAGGCCACCGACGCGCACGCCTACCCGCAGGTCGCCGGGACCCCCGCGCTCCGTCAGGCGATCGCCGACTGGTACGGCCGCCGGCACGGGGTCGCGCTGCGGGAGGACCAGACCCTGCCGACGATCGGCTCGAAGGAGTTCATCGCCGGGCTCGCGCTCTGGCTCGGCATCGGCCGCGGCGACACCGTCGTGTTCCCGGCCGCCGCGTACCCGACGTACGAACTCGGCGCCGCGCTCGTCGGTGCCACCGCGCTGGCCTCGGACGACCCCGCCGCGTGGCCGGTCGGCACGAAGCTCATCTGGCTGAACTCGCCGGGCAACCCCGACGGCCGCGTCCTCTCCGTCGAGGAACTCCGCGTCGCCGTCGCCCGCGCTCGGGAACTCGGCGCGGTCATCGTCGGGGACGAGTGCTACGCCGAGCTCGGCTGGGAGCCGCCCTACGACGTCACGCCGACGCCGACCATCCTCGACTCCCGCGTGGTGGGGGACTCGGTGGACGGTGTGCTCAGCGTGTACTCGCTCTCGAAGCAGTCGAACCTCGCCGGCTACCGGGCCGCCTTCGTCGCTGGTGACGCCGCGGTCCTCGCCGAGGTGCTCGCCGTCCGCAAGCACACCGGCATGATGCCGCCGCTGCCGGTGCAGCAGGCGATGATCGTCGCGCTCGAGGACACCGCGCACGTGCAGCAGCAGAAGGCGCTGTACCGTGCCCGTCGCGGCATGCTCCGCCGTGCGCTCGAGGGCGCCGGCTTCCGGGTCGACCACAGCGAAGCGGGCCTGTACCTCTGGGCCACGCGCGGCGAACCGGCACTCGACACCGTCGCGTGGCTCGCGGACCGGGGCATCCTCGTCGCCCCGGGGACCTTCTACGGCGCGGCCGGCGGGCAGCACGTGCGGATCGCGCTCACCGCGACCGACGAGCGGATCGCCGCGGCGGCGCAGCGTCTGACCAGCGGTCACCGGCTCGCTTCGGCCTGAACCACCGGAGCGCCGACCACCGAACCGGTCGACCGCTAGTCGTGACTCCCACCAAGTTCGAGGGACCTGGGTGTGCACGAGCGACAGACGGCGCGATTAGGCTGTTGGTGTGACTGACACTGCCAATGACGCTCAGACGACGGCCACACCGCCAACGACGCCCGTCCCCGTGAGTCCCGAAGCCGAGCAGGCGACGGAGACCGCGACGCTGACGTACCCGGGCGGCCAGGCGGAGTTCCCGATCCTGCCGAGCGTCGACGGTGCGTCCACGGTCGACATCTCGACGTTCAAGAAGCAGACCGGGATGAACACGCTCGACTACGGGTTCGTGAACACCGGGTCCACCAAGAGCGCGATCACCTACATCGACGGCGACCAGGGCATCCTGCGCTACCGCGGGTACCCGATCGACCAGGTGGCCTCGAACTGCACCTTCCTCGAAGTCGCCTGGCTCCTGATCTACGGCGAGCTCCCGAACGACGCCGAGCTCGCCGACTTCGACGCGCGCATCCGCCGGCACACGCTGTTGCACGAGGACCTCCGTCGCCTGTTCGACGCCCTCCCGCACTCGGCGCACCCGATGTCCGTCCTCTCCAGCGCCGTCAGCGCCCTGTCGACGTACTACGAGGACGACATGGACGTCGACGACCCGGAGAAGGTCGAGCTGCAGACCGTGCGGCTCCTCGCGAAGCTCCCGGTCATCGCCGCGTACGCGCACAAGAAGTCCATCGGTCAGGCGTTCCTCTACCCGGACAACTCCCTGTCGTTCGTCGACAACTTCCTGCGGCTGAACTTCGGCACCATGGCCGAGACCTACGAGCCGAACCCGGTGCTCTCGAAGGCGCTGGACCGCCTGCTGATCCTGCACGAAGACCACGAGCAGAACGCGTCCACCGCCACCGTCCGGCTGGTCGGCTCGACGAAGGCGAACATGTTCGCCTCGATCTCGGCCGGCATCAACGCCCTGTACGGCCCGCTGCACGGCGGTGCGAACGAAGCCGTGCTCGAGATGCTGCAGCAGATCAAGGACTCCGGCGAGCCCGTGCAGCGCTTCGTCGAGCGGGTGAAGAACAAGGAGCGCGGGGTGAAGCTGATGGGCTTCGGGCACCGCGTCTACAAGAACTACGACCCCCGCGCCAAGCTCGTCAAGGAGTCGGCGGACGAGGTCCTCGAGTCCCTGGGCGTGCAGGACGACCTGCTCGACATCGCCAAGGAGCTCGAGCAGATCGCGCTCTCCGACGAGTACTTCATCGAGCGCAAGCTCTACCCGAACGTCGACTTCTACACGGGGATCATCTACAAGGCGATGGGCTTCCCGCCGCGGATGTTCACCGTGCTGTTCGCGATCGGGCGGCTGCCGGGCTGGATCGCCCAGTGGCGCGAGCTCAACAACGACCCGCTCAACAAGATCGGGCGCCCGCAGCAGCTCTACGTCGGCTCGCCGAAGCGGGACCTGCCCGAGCGCTGACGCGCGGCGGCGGCGGGCGCCCCGGCGCGTGGGCGTCCTTCGCACAACCGAAAGCACCCCGCACCACGCGATCACGTGGTTCGGGGTGCTTTCGGTTGTGCGGGGTCCGGGCGGGCGGAGGCCCAACCGGCGGGCAGACGGAGGGCCGGCGGCGGGCCGCGGGGGCGCTACGCGTGCAGCGCCGTGTTGAGCTGGATGCCCTCGCCCTTGCGCTGCAGCGCCTCGACGGCACCCGTCAGGCTGTTGCGGCGGAACAGGACACTCGGGGCCCCGGAGAGCTCGGCGGCCTTCACCGTCCTCGGGGTGCCGTCCGGGTTCGGCGCGGCCCCGACGAGCAAGACCTTCGTGCCGGCGGTGACGTAGAGCCCCGCCTCGATGACGGAGTCGTCGCCGAGTGAGATGCCGAGGCCGGCGTTCGCCCCGAGGAGCGCGCGCTCCCCGAGGGACACCCGGTGCGTGCCGCCGCCGGAGAGCGTGCCCATGATCGACGCGCCGCCACCGATGTCGGTGCCGTTGCCGACGACGACGCCCTGGGAGACGCGGCCCTCGATCATCGCGTCGCCGAGGGTGCCCGCGTTGAAGTTGACGAAGCCCTCGTGCATGACCGTGGTGCCCGGCGCGAGGTGCGCGCCGAGCCGGACCCGGTTCGCGTCCGCGATGCGGACCCGCTCGGGCGTCACGTAGTCGAGCAGGCGGGGGAACTTGTCGATCGCGTGCACCGCGATGCCCGCGCGCTGCAGGGACGGGCGCAGGCGCGTCAGGTCGGCGGGGAGCACGGGCCCGGCGTTCGTCCACGCGACGATGGGCAGGTGCCCGAAGACGCCGTCGAGGTTGATCGTGTTCGGGCGCACGTGCAGGTGGCTGAGCAGGTGCAGGCGGAGGTAGGCGTCCGGGGTGCTCGCGGGTGCCGCATCGATGTCGATCTCGACCGTGACGGCCTCGATCCGGACCCCGCGGCGGGGGTCCTCGCCGATGTGCTCCTGGAGTTCGAGCGGGAAGACCGCGTCGGCGGGCAGTGCGCCGAGATGGGTCTCCGGGAACCAGGTGTCGAGCTCGGTGCCGTCGGCGGCGACGGTCGCGAGGCCGTGGCCCCAGGCGGAGGTGGGGCGGTCGGTGGTGTCGGTCGTCTCGGTCACGGTTCCAGGGTAGCGAGGGGTGCGCCCGGGTTTCGGCGTACGGCGGCCGGGTCCCGGCGTGCGGCGCCCGGGTCCCGGCGTGCGGCGGCCGGTAGGCTTTCGGCATGCCGGAGCCGCTCGACCTCACCGCCTCGTCCATCGACATCACCCGTGCCATCTGCGACATCGAGTCGGTGTCGGGCAACGAGAAGGCCCTCGCCGACGCGATCGAGGCGGTGCTCGCGCCGCTGCCGCACCTCGAGGTGATCCGCGACGGCGACGCGATCGTCGCGCGGACGCACCTCGGCCGTGACCGCCGCGTCGTCATCGCCGGGCACATCGACACCGTGCCGCTCAACGACAACCTGCCGACGGAGTTCCGGACGGCCGAGGACGGCACCGAGATCCTCTGGGGGCGTGGGACCGTCGACATGAAGGCCGGGTGCGCCGTCCAGCTGAAGCTCGCGTACGACCTCACCGACCCGTCGGTCGACGTCACGTGGGTCTGGTACGACCACGAGGAGGTGTCCGACGCGCTGAACGGCCTCGGTCGTCTCGCCCGCACCCGGCCCGAGCTCCTGACCGGGGACTTCGCGATCCTCGGCGAGCCGTCCGGCGCCCAGATCGAGGGCGGCTGCAACGGCAACCTCCGCGCCGAGATCCGCGCGTTCGGCAAGCGCTCCCACAGCGCCCGCAGCTGGATCGGCGACAACGCGATCCACAAGGCGGCCCCGATCCTCGCCACCCTGGCGGCGTACGAGCCGCGCACCGTCGAGGTCGACGGGCTCGAGTACCGCGAGGGCCTCAACGCGGTCGGCATCACGGGCGGGATCGCGGGGAACATCATCCCCGACGAGGTGATGGTGCACGTGAACTACCGGTTCGCACCGTCCCGCTCCGCCGAGGAAGCGGTCGCCCACATCCGCGAGCTCTTCGACGGCTACCAGGTGGACATCGTCGACCTCGCCGCCGGCGCCCGCCCCGGGCTCGACGCCCCGCTCGCGCAGCACTTCGTCGAGGCCGTCGGCGGCCCGGCCCCTCGCCCGAAGTACGGCTGGACCGACGTCGCACGGTTCTCCGCGCTCGGCGTGCCCGCGGTCAACTACGGCCCCGGCGAGCCGGTCTTCGCGCACCACGACGACGAGCAGGTCCCCGTGGCGCAGATCACCGCGGTGGAGGACGGTCTGCGTCGGTGGCTGACGGCCTGACGACCGGCTCGTCCCGGGACACCGGCGCCGTGCCGGTGCGCCGGCCCCGCCCGGGTGCGGCTCGGTGGCGTGCGCGCTACCGGGTGGTCCCGTGGTGGCTGCGGATCACGGTCGTGTACGTGCTCGCCCGGATCGTCACGGGCGCGCTGCTCATGTCGTTCGCGCGCATCCAGTCGGCGAACTCGTTCACCCTGCAGCACCCGCACTACCTGTCGTTCGCGTCCATCTGGGACGGCGCCTGGTACCGGGTGATCGCTGCGAACGGGTACCCGTCGACGCTGCCGGTCGACGCCGCCGGGCACGTGACGGAGAACGCGTGGGCGTTCATGCCGGCGTACCCGTTCCTCGTCCGGGCGCTGATGACCCTGACCGGGGCGTCGTTCGAGCTCGTGGCGATCTCGGTGTCACTGCTCTTCGGCTGGGGGGCGGCGCTGGTGTTCCGGCGGCTGATGGGGCGCTTCCTCGACCCGGCCCGGGCGACGTTCGCCACGGTGCTGCTCTGTGTCGCCCCCCTCTCGGTGATGTTCCAGGTCGCCTACGCGGAGTCGATGGGGCTGTTCCTGCTCCTCGTCGCGCTGCTGCTCCTCGTCGAGCGCCGGTTCTGGACGATGCTGCCCGTCGTGCTGCTGCTCGGCATGACGCGGCCGACCGGGCTGGCGTTCGCGCTCCTGATGGTGATGGTCATCGCGGTCTGGGTCGTCCGCCCCGCATGGATCCGGCTCGCGCCGCTGGGCAGCATCCGACAGCTCGTCGCACCGGCCGTCGTCGCGGTGGTGTCCGGCCTGGTGGGGCTCGCGTGGCCCGCCGTCGCGTGGGCGGTCACCGGAGTGCCGCGGGCGTACACGGACACCGAGCTCGCATGGCGCTCGTCGTACATCGGATGGAAGGACCTCGTGCCCTTCGCCCCGTGGATCCAGGGGTTCGGGTGGTGGTTCCGGCAGCCGGCGGGGTCGGTGCTGCTCGTGGTCGTGCTGATCGGCTTCGCGGCGTTCGTGTTCATGCCGCCCGCGCGCCGGATCGGCCTCGAGCTCCGGCTGTGGGCCGTCGCGTACCTCGTCTACCTGCTCGCGGTCTTCTTCCCGCAGTCGAGCACGTGGCGCATCCTGCTGCCGATCGCGCCGTTGCTCGGGATCGTGGCGCTGCCCAGGTCCCGCGCCTACCGCGTGCTCGTGGTGGTGCTCTGCGTGGTGCTGCAGTGGGTGTGGATGTACTACTGCTGGTGGGTCGACGGCTACGACTGGACCCCACCGTGATCGGCATCGGCTGACGCGGACGGTGGCACGTCGGGTCGCCAGTTCGCCGCTGCGAGCACCATCGCGTTCACCGTCGCGATGAACGGCACCGCGAAGAACGCCCCGACGACCCCGGCGATCGTGGTGCCCGCGACGACGCCGAGTGCGACGCCGAGCGGGTGCACCTTCACGGCGCTGCCGGTGAGGAACGGGTGCAGGACGTGGCTCTCGAGCTGCTGCACGAGCACCACGATGCCGAGCATGAACAGCGCCGGCACCCATCCGTTGAACACCAGCGCGATGAGCACCGCGACGCTCCCCGCGACGATCGCGCCGACCACGGGGACGAACGCGCCGAGGAACACGACCACGCCGATCGGGATCGCCAGCGGCACCTGCAGGATCAGCGCACCGACCACCACGCCGAGCGCGTCCGTGATCGCGACGACGAGCTGCACCCGGATGAAGCTGGTCAGGGTGTGCCAGCCCGCCTCGCCCGCGACGCCGATCCGCGGCCGGGCACGCCGGGGGAAGAGCCGGAGGACCCAGGTCCAGATCCGGCGGCCGTCGATGAGCACGAAGAGGGTCGTGAAGACGACGATGAACAGGCCCTCGAGGACGTGCACCGCACCGGTCCCCGCTGCCTGGAACCCGGACAGGATCGATGCGACGTGCGCCTGCAGGTAGTCGAAGCCGTCCGAGATCCACCCGTTGACGTCCTTGGCCGTGATCCCGAACGGCTCGCTGTCGAGCAGGGTCTGCAGCGACCGGACGCTGTGGTGGAGGCGCCGTTCGAGCGACGGCAGGTCGTACCGGATCTGCGCCGTCACCACGAGCGCGAGCGCGCCGATCGCCAGCGCGACGGACACCAGGCTCGAGAGCACCGCCGTCCACTTCGGCCACCGGTGCCGCTGCAGGAACGAGGACATCGGGGCGAGCAGCGCGCAGAGCAGCAGCGCGATGAGGAACGGCACGATGATGTCCTGCAGCACCACCACGAGCGCGATCACGACGGCGAGAGCTGCGGCGACGATGAGCAGCCGCCAGGAGAACGCACCGGCGATGCGGAGACCGACGGGGACGGCGTCGGCGATGGGGTCAGCTGAGGGGTCCGGCGGGCTCGGACGGCGCGTGGAGGGAACGGTCGGCACGTCCACAGACTAGGAATCCGAGCCGCGAAGACGACGGGATCCGCACCCCCCAACCTGGGCGGTTTCGCAGTTCGCCCCCTGGTACGGGATAATGGGGGTGCACATACTGCACGAAAGGGGACATCTGATGGCAGCCATGAAGCCGAGGACCGGTGACGGGCCGATGGAGGCTGTTAAGGAGGGTCGACTCATCATCGTGCGGGTTCCGCTCGAAGGTGGAGGCCGCCTTGTCGTCTCGGTCAACGATGCCGAGGCGAAGGAACTCCACGACGCTCTCGCCGAGGTCGTCTCGGCCTAGTTCGTCGACGCACCACAACAGGCACCAGCCAGCAGGCCCGGGATACTCGTCCCGGGCCTGCTGTCGTCCTGGGTGCTGTCGGGGGTCGTCGGCATGATGGCCCCGTGCCACGATCCCGCCGCCCCGTCCGTCGCGTCGAGGAGTACCCGGCCGACCCGATGCCCCGCGACGTCTGGCCGTCGACGCTCGCCCCGGTCCGGCAGCTCCTCGACGAGGGGATCGACCTGGACACCGTCACGGTCTTCGTCGGGGAGAACGGTGCCGGCAAGTCGACCCTGGTCGAGGCCATCGCGCTCGCCTACGGCATGAGCCCAGAGGGCGGGTCGACGAACTCGGGGCACAGCACCCGACCGAGTGAGTCGCAGCTCTGGGAGCACATCGCCCTGCACCGTGAGCCTGGTGCGCCGAAGGGCGGGTTCTTCCTCCGTGCGGAGACGATGCACGGGTTCTTCACGTACCTCGAGGAGCACCCGGGTGCCCGCCCGGAGCCCGTGTTCCACGAGCGCAGCCACGGCGAGTCGTTCCTCGACTTCGTGATCGACCGGTCGCAGTGGCCAGGCCTCTGGATCCTCGACGAACCTGAGTCGGCGCTGTCGTTCCAGGGGTGCCTGACGCTGATCGGGCTGCTGCAGGCGATCATCGACGACGGCCTCGGGCAGGTGGTGCTGTCGACGCACTCACCCGTGCTCGCGGCGTTCCCCGGCGCCACGATCCACGAGGTGGGGGAGTGGGGCATCCGTCGCAGCTCCTGGGACGACCTCGACCTGGTGCGGAATCAGCGGTCGTTCCTGGCGTCCCCGGAGCGCTACCTGCGCCACCTCGGAGCGGACTAGTTCGTGACCTTGGTCATCTGCAGCAGCCCGTCGCCGGCCGGAGACAGCGCGCTGATGACCGCACCGGAGGTCGAGACCTCGGTCAGGAGCAGCCGGAAGTCGGTGGTGGCACGGTCCCGCTTCACCGGGTCCGCGACGCGTCCGCGCCAGAGCGCGTGCGGGACGAGGACGGTCCCACCGAGCCGTGCCAGGCGCAGCCCGTGCTCGACGTACTCGATCACGTGCTCGGGGTCCGCGTCGACGAGCACGACGTCGTAGGACGCCTCGTTCATCCGCGGGAGCACCTGGTTCGCGCGTCCGGGGATGAGCCGCACCCGGGACGGTGCGGTGCCGGCGGCGATGTAGGCGTCGCGGGCGTACTGCTGGTGGTCCACCTCGATGTCGATCGTGGTGAGGGTGGCCTTCGGCGCGCCGCCGAGCAGGTACAGCCCGGACACGCCGAGCCCCGTCCCGATCTCGATGATCGCGGTGGCTCGGGACGCTGCGGCGACGACACCGATCTGGGCACCGATCGCCGGCGAGATCGCCTCGACGCCGAGTTCCAGGGAGTGCTCACGCGCGCGAGCGATCACCTCGGACTCGGAGACGATGTCCTCCGCGAACTTCCAGTTCGACTCTTTCTCTGACACGCACACTCCTCGGACGACAACTCTAGGCCGCAGCACGGTCGGTTCGGGTTAGGCTCGCTCCGTGAACATCCCGCTCGACAAGATCCTGATCATCGGGATCATTGCCGTGCTCCTGCTCGGCCCGCAGCGCCTGCCGATGTACGCGCAGAAGCTCGCCGAGTTCGTGAAGGCCGTCCGACGGTTCGCGGACACCGCGAAGGACCGGATGCGCGAGGAGATGGGGCCGGACTTCGACGACGTCGACTGGCAGAAGCTCGATCCGCGCCAGTACGACCCGCGCCGGATCATCCGTGACGCGCTGCTCGACTCCGCCACCGGTGCGGGAGCGGCAGAGACGGTCCAGGTCACCGCGTCGAAGGTGCGGGCGCCGGCGCCGGTGGTCCCGCTCGCCGCAGGCGAGCAGGCGCCGTACGACGCCGAGTCCACGTAGGAACGACCCGTTCCGGCCCGACACGCGGCCAGGACGACGGACGGGAGGCCCGGTGCCAGCTGGCACCGGGCCTCCTGTCGTGCAGCGGGTCCCGACTACCGCAGGTCGGCCAGGAAGCGGTCGGTCCAGGCCAGGGCGGCCGTCCCCGTCACCGAGCTGCACGTGGCGGACGCGGTGCTCGTCGGGGTGGCGCAGGGGGTGTCGCGGTCGAGCGACCAGGTGTGCACCCCGGCGAGTCCGTGCGCCTTCGCGTACGCGGACACCGTGTCGGCGTCGGCCAGTGTGAAGACCTCGTCGGAGGCGTCGTTCACGCCGAGCATCGGCGTGACCTCGATCCTCGACGCCGCGATCCCGTAGGTGTGCTGCAGGTTCGTCACCGCCTGGATCGTGGACTGTCCCATCTCGCAGGTGGAGCCGACGACCACGCAGTTCGCGGTGGTCGCGCGGCCGAAGTCCATCGTCATGAGGTTGACCGTGTAGTTCGTCAGCGTCGAGGCCGTGATCGCCTTCACCGTGGCGTCCCCGGTGCTGTTGAGCCCGCCGAAGCTGCCGTCCGACGCGGCGAGGGTCGCCAGCGTGAAGGAGAAGCGCAGGCCCGGGTACTTCGCCTGGGCTAGTGCCGCCGCGCTCACGAGGTTCTGCACGTCGGCCGCGGACTGCCCGCTCTCGATGTCGAAGTCGACGCCGATCATGTGGGGGCTGGCGTACCGCGCGATGAAGCTCTGCAGTGCGGTGCCGGAGCACTTGAACGAGCCGGCGGCCCCGCCGGTGCTGACGATGTAGTTCACCCCGGCGGCGTCGAGCTTCGGGATGTTGGCGCTCGCGAACGCGTCCGCGGCGACCCCGCCCCAGTTCTCGCTGCCGCAGGTCCCGGTCGCGAAGGCGAGCGTGATGGCCTTCAGGCCGGGCTCCTTCGTCGACACGAGGCTGTTCGACGAGCCGACGACGGGGATGCGGGTGCCGGTGACGGCGGTGTTCATCACGTTCGTGTTCCAGTCGAGGTTCACCGTGACGTCCTTGTACGGGCTGAAGACCAGCCCGCTCGCCGTACCCGTGCTGCCGTTGCCGGGCGTCGTGGTCCCGCCGCCGGTCCCACCGCCCGTGCCGCCGCCCCCGGTGCTGCCGCCCGTGCAGGCGCCCGTCGAGGTCCACGGCTGCCCGCTGCCGGTCGCGCCCGAGTGGGTCGCGGGGTCGTCCCCCTGCGTCCACCAGTTCGCGGTGTAGTTCGTGCCGTTCTCGCTGACGGTGGCGCCGCCGTTGTAGGCGGTCCCCGATGCCCACGCGGTCGCGCAGGTGGTGGTGGTCGCGGCGGTGGCGGGGACGGCCGCGAGTGTTCCCCCGACGACCGCTGCTGCCACGGCGCCGATCACGCCGATCCGGATCCTGGTGTTCCTGTTCACCTGAGTGCTCCAGTTCTTCGGCCGACGTCGATGTCGGCACGGTGGATGCCCCTGCGCCCTGATTCCGCAGGAGCATTGTGGAATGTCCCTGCATATTGCTCTCGACAACACTCGGCGTCCATGAAGAGACGTACAGGGAGCGGGAAGCGGAGCGGGGCCGGAGCGGTCGGCTCAGGACAGGGAGAGTCCCAGCTTCCGGCCGGACAGCCCGCGTCCGAGCGCCACGATCCGGTCGGCGATCCCGGTCAGCGCCACGGCGGCCGGGTCGTCCGGGGCACCGAGCACCACGGGTTCGCCGGCGTCGCCACCCTGCCGGAGCGGCACCGAGAGCGGCACGCTGCCGAGCACCGGCACGGGGGAATCCTGCCCGCGGGAGAGCCGGGCCGCGGTCTCCGCACCGCCGCCCTCACCGAACAGGTGCAGCACGGTGCCGTCGGGCTGCACGAGCCCCGCCATGTTCTCCACGACGCCGATGACCCGCTGCCCGGTCTGTCGCGCCACGATGCCGCTCCGCTCGGCGACGTCCGCCGCCGCGGCCTGTGGGGTCGTCACGACGAGCACCTCGGCGTGCGGCAGGAGCTGCCCGACGGAGATCGCCACGTCCCCGGTGCCGGGCGGCATGTCGAGGAGCAGTACGTCGAGGTCGCCGAACCACACGTCGGTGAGGAACTGGTTCACGGTGCGGTGCAGCATCGGCCCGCGCCAGGACACCGCGGTGGAGGCGTCGTCGACGAACATCCCGATCGAGACGACCTTCACGTCGTGGGCGACCGGCGGCAGGATCATGCTGTCCACCCGGGTCGGGCGCGGTGCGACGCCGCGCTCGTCCGTGAGGCCCATCAACCCGGGGACGCTGAACCCGTGCACGTCGACGTCGACGATCCCGACCCGGAGCCCGCGACGGGCGAGCGCGACGGCCAGGTTCACCGTGACGGTGGACTTGCCGACGCCGCCCTTGCCGCTCGTCACCGCGATCACGCGGGTGAGCGAGTCCGGGGTGAACTGGACACCCTTCGGCCGGCCCTCGCGGAGCCGCGCCGTCAGGGCCGCACGGACCGCCGGGTCCATCACCGACACGTCCACGGACACCGACGACACCCCGTCCACCGAACCGGCGGCGGTGCGGACGTCGCGTTCGATCGTGTCGGCGGCCGGGCACCCGACGATCGTGAGCTGCAGGTCGACGCGCACCGTGCCTCCCGGCTGGACGTCGACACCACGGATCATGTCGAGCTCCGTGACGGGCCGGCGGATCTCCGGGTCGATGACGCGCCCGAGCGCGGTGAGGACCCGCGCGCCGAGCGCCTCGTCGTCCACCGGGTGCGTGGCGTCAGCCACGGACGTCCACCGCGCGCTCCGGGTCGCCGTCGTCGATCGCGTCGCGACGGTCCAGTTCCTCGAGCAGCGAGCGCAGCTCCGCGCGGATGAAGTCCTTCGAGGCCATGTCCCGCATCGCCAGGCGGAGCGCGACGACCTCTCGGGCGAGGTACTCGGTGTCCGCCAGGTTCCGCTCGGCGCGCTGCCGGTCCTGCTCGAACTGCACCCGGTCACGGTCGTCCTGCCGGTTCTGCGCGAGCAGGATCAGCGGCGCCGCGTACGAGGCCTGCAGCGACAGCACCAGCGTCAGCGCCGTGAAGCCGATGGCCGCGGAGTCGAACTGCAGCTGCTTCGGCGTGAAGACGTTCCAGGCCATCCAGACGACGCAGAAGAGGGTCAGGCCGACCAGGAACCAGGGCGTTCCCATTGCGCGTGCGATGCCTTCGGTCGCACGACCGAACGCGTCACCGCGGCCCGAGCGCCGACGGGTCGGCAGGACGCGGGTGCGCATGCCCTTGGGGGAGTCGAGACGGGTGTTCTCATCCGTTCGTGCCACGTGTGGTCCTCCTCCCCGCGCTCACGGGGGTCCTACGGCTCTTGGTGCGGGGGCGTGCGGGTTCACCGTCGCCCTGACTTCGCCAGTCGTCCGGCAGGACGTGGTCGAGCACGTCGTCGATCGTCACCACCCCGACCAGACGGTGGGCGTCGTCGACCACGGGGACGGACACGAGGTTGTAGGTCGCCATCACACGCGTGACCTCCGCCGCACTGGCATCGACACGGACCGGCTCGGTCTGCTGGTCGATGAGCGTGCCGAGGCGTTCGTTCGGCGGGTAGCGGAGCATGCGCTGGAAGTGCACCAGCCCGAGGAACCGGCCGGTCGGCGGTTCGTACGGCGGGAGCGTGACGCAGACGCTCGCGCCGAGCGCCGGTGCGAGCTCGTGCCGGCGGATCAGCGCGAGGCCCTCGGCCACGGTGGCGTCCGCGGAGACGATCACCGGCTCGGTCGTCATGAGGCCACCGGCGGTGTCCGGCTCGTACTCGAGCAGCATCCGGACGTCCTGCGCCTCTTCCGGCTCCATGAGCTGCAGGAGCGCTTCGCTCCGCTCGTCGGAGAGCTCGGCCAGCAGGTCGGCGGCGTCGTCCGGCTGCATCTGGTCGAGGACGTCGGCGGCGCGGGCGTCCTCGAGCGAGGACAGGATCGCCACCCGCTCGGCGTCCGGCATCTCCTCGAGCACGTCGGCGAGCCGGTCGTCGGGGAGTTCCTCCGCCACCTCGAACCGGCGCTCCGCCGGCAGGTCGAGCAGCGTCGACGCGAGGTCGGCCGGCACCAGGTCCGAGTACGCGGCGATGACGTGCTCGGCGGACTGGGACTCACCGGGGAGCTCGTCCTCGGTGACCTCGTTCCAGGTGGCGAACGTCGTCGGGCCCTTGCCGAACGGCGACGGCGTCGTCTTCGGCTTGCGGAGGAAGAGCTGCGACACCTCCCAGTCGCCCTGGCCACGGTCCTCGATCGCGATGTCCTCGATCGTGGCGCGGATGCGGTCCTTCGTGATGAGCACCTTGCGCCCGAGCATCTCCGCGATCACCCGGACCTCGCCGCCGCGCTGCTCGAAGCGACGCATGTTGACCAGGCCGGTCGTGATCACCTGCCCGGCACCGATCGAGGTGATCCGGCCGACGCTGACGAAGATGCGGCGCTTGCCGGGGACCTCGACGATCAACCCCACGACGTGCGGAGGATCGGCCCGCCGGTAGACGACGAGGACGTCCCGGACCCTGCCGACGCGATCGCCCGCGGGGTCGAAGACGGAGCACCCGGCCAGGCGGGCGACGAAGACCTTCGTGGCGCTCACGATCTCAGCGTAGCCGGTCACCCGGTCCGTTCCCTGGCGGTGGCCCGGCCGGTTCCCTGGCGGTGGCCCGGCCGGTTCCCCGGTGGTGGCCCGGCCGGTTCCCTGGCGATGCCCCGGCCGGTTCCCCGGTGGTTCTCGTGCGATCGCAAGGGGGACGGTGGATGATGACTGTGTGAGCACTCAGAGCCCCTTCCGCGGTCGCACGGCGCAGGTCTTCCCCACGCTGCCCCGCGGAGACGTCCTCGGCACCTTCGACAGCTACCCCGAAGCGCAGGCGGTGGTGGCGAAGCTCGCCGAGTCCGACTTCCCGGTGAACAAGCTCTCGATCGTCGGCAACGACCTCAAGACCGTCGAGCGCGTCACCGGCAAGATGACCTACGGCCGTGCCGCCCTGGCCGGTGCACTGTCCGGGCTCTGGCTCGGCATCTTCTTCGGCATCGTGCTGACGCTGTTCTCACCGACGGCCGGCGGCCTCATCCTCGCTGCGGCCATCATCGGCGCCGCGTTCGGCATGCTCTACGGCATCGTCTCCTTCGCGATCACGAAGCGGCAGCGGGACTTCACGAGCGTGCACCAGGTGCTCGCCACGAACTACCAGATCATCGTCGACCCGCAGCTCGTCGGGCAGGCGCAGCGGATCCTCGGCCAGTCCGGTGCGACGCCGCACGCCGCGTGGAACCCGGGGCAGCAGTCGAGCGCACCGGGGTCGCAGTTCCAGGGACCGCCGCAGCAGCAGCCGTGGCGTCCGGGTCCGCCCCAGGGGTCGCCCTACGGTGGGCACTCCACACCCCACAACCAGCCTGGAGGCCCGGCGCAGTCCGGCCCCGCCGCCCCGGCCACGGGTGCGCGGCCGCGCTACGGCACCAACGACGGTCCGCGCTACGGCGAGGTCGCGGCGCCGGGTCAGTCCGGTCAGCCGGGTCAGTCCGGCCAGGCCGCCCAGCCGGTCGCGCAGCAACAGCCGGCTGCGCCGTCGGCACCGCGTGCCGACGAGCCCCCGCGCTACGGGGAGCGGATCCCGGGCGCGACGCCTCCGGCGCCGGCGTCGTCCCCCGACGCGCAGGCGCCCGGCGCTTCCGCGCCCGAGGCCCCGTCCCCCGACGACAAGCGCTGACGCGGCGCGCGGCGCGCGCCGCGCCGCGCTCCGCGCTCCGCGCTCCGCGCCGTGCTCCCGCCGAGATCGCACTCCGTGTCTCTTCCCCCTCGGGGACCCGACACGGAGTGCGATCTCACGTGCGCTGTGGCGCTGACGGCGCCCCGCGACGCCCGCGCCCCGCGCTCCGCGCTCCGCGCTTCGCGCTCCGCGCTCCGCGCTTCGCGCTTCGCGCTCCGCGCTCCGCGCTTCGCGCTTGGCGCTCCCGCCGAGATCGCACTCCGTGTCGCTTCCCCTTCGGGGACCCGACACGGAGTGCGATCTCACGTGCGCTGTGGCGCGTACGAGACGGCGGGTGCGGGACGGCCCGCGAGTTCGAGCGGTCACGACACCCCGGAGCCGACCGCCGAGTGGTCACGAGTCGTCCTGCGCGTGGGTGCTGGTCGATGGTTCACGACCGGTCGGCAAGGGGAGCGCGGGGTATTGCGACCGGTCGGCAGGGGCACGGGACCCGCAGAAGCGGCCGGCGCTAGAGGACCTTCGAGTAGCAGGCGGAGAGCGGGGCGCCGACGTAGGGGCCGAAGTTCGCGATGCGGGTGAACCCCTCGCGCTCGTAGAACCGGATCGCGCGCTTCTGCTCCGTGCCGGTCTCGAGCACGAGCGCCGGTGACCCGAGGTCGAGCGCCGCTTCTTCCAGGCGCCGGAGGATCCCCGTCGCGACACCCGCACCGCGGGACTCCCGCCGCACGTACATCCGCTTGATCTCGGTCACGCCGTCCTCGACGACGCGCAGGCCCCCGCATCCGAGCGGTGTGCCGTCGGCGTCCCGCGCGACGAAGAACACCGCGATGGACTCCGCGGTCGGCTTCGCACCCGGCTCGGTGTCCCCTCCGTAGGTGCTGTCGATCTCGATGCGCTGGGCAGCGCGCAGCCGCATGGCGTCGGGCGAGTCGAAGTGCTCGACGTCGATCGCGATCTGCTGCGGGGCGGTGCTCTGCGGTGTCGCCTCGGGTGTGCTCACCCGCTCAGGCTAGCGCCCGGTGCGGGCGATCCACCCCTCCACTTCCGAGGGGGTCCTGGGGATGCCGATCGACAGGTTCTCGGCACCGTCGGCGGTCACGAGGATGTCGTCCTCGATGCGGATGCCGATGCCGCGGAACTCCTCGGGGACGGTCAGGTCGTCCTGCTGGAAGTACAGACCGGGCTCGATCGTGAACACCATGCCGGGCTCGATGACGCCGTCGATGTACATCTCACGACGGGCCTTCGCACAGTCGTGGACGTCGAGGCCGAGGTGGTGGCTCGTGCCGTGCACCATGTAGCGGCGGTGGAACTGGTTGTCCGGCTGCAGCGACTCTTCCGCGGAGACCGGCAGGAAGCCCCACTCGGCGGTCTTCCGGGCGATGACGTCCATCGCGGTGGCGTGCACCTGCCGGAAGGTGATGCCCGGCTTGACGATCGCGAACGCGGCGTCGGCGGCTTCGAGCACGGCGTCGTAGACCAGGCGCTGCACGTCGGTGAACGTCCCGCTGACCGGGAGCGTGCGGGTGATGTCGGCCGTGTAGAACGAGTCGACCTCGACGCCGGCGTCGATGAGGATCAGGTCGCCGGGCTGGACGGCGCCGTCGTTCCGGGTCCAGTGCAGGATGCAGGCGTGGTGCCCGGACGCGGCGATCGTGTCGTACCCCACTGTGTTGCCGTCGGCGCGTGCTCGGCGGTTGAACGTTCCCTCGACGATGCGTTCCCCACGGGGGTGGGCGAGCACCGCGTCGAAGTCGGCGATGACGTCGTCGAAGCCGTGCTTGGTCGCGTCGACTGCCTTGCGGAGCTCGTTGACCTCGAACGGGTCCTTCACGAGACGGAGCTCGGAGAGGTCGCGGGCCAGGACGTCGTCGGAAGCGGGAGCGTCGTCGGACTCGGCCAGGCCACCGACAGGGGAGCCGATCCGGTCGTCGAGCGCGCGGGTGAGGTCGGCGTCGGCGTCGCGGACGACCAGCACGGAGTCGTCGAGGGCGTCCGAGACACCCGCGAAGTCACCGAGGTCGGCCGTCGCGAGACCGAGGTCCGCAGCGACTTCGGCCAGCGACGGACGCGGCCCGACCCAGAACTCGCCGATCTCGGGGTTCGCGTAGAACTCTTCCGAGTCGCGCCCGGCGGTGGCGCGGAAGTACAGGGTGGCGTCGTGCCCGGAGTCGTTCGGGGTCATCACGAGGACGGAACCGACGACCGTGTCGGTTCCCCACCCGGTCAGGTGCGCGAACGCGGAGTGCGGACGGAAGGGGTAGTCGCAGTCGTTCGAGCGGACCTTCGCCTGCCCGGCGGGCACCACGATCGTGCGTCCGGGGTGCAGCTCGGAGATGCGTGCCCGGCGCGCGGCAGCGAACGTCGCCTGCTCGCGTGCAGCGGGCACGGGGCGGTCCCGCTCGGCCCACTGGGACCCGATGAAGTCCTTGAAGGTCGAGGAGCCGGGGGTGGTGGAGCGGTTGCTCGTCGCGCGGGGAGTCGTGTCGGCCATGCCCCCATCATCGCACCGCACCAGCCCCTCGGCCTGTGCACCCGCTCACCTGTGGATAGCATTGTGCCGTGCCCGACCCGTTCATCGACCTGCACGCGCACTCGAGTGTCTCCGACGGCACCGAGCCGCCCGCCGCGCTCGTCCGGGCCGCAGCCGCTGCCGGCCTCGACGCCGTCGCGCTGACCGACCACGACACCACGTCGGGCTGGGCCGAGGCGACGGCCGCCGCGCGCGAGCTCCCGCTGACGCTCGTCCCCGGCCTCGAGCTGAGCACCCGTGTCGGGTACCGGAGCGTGCACGTCCTCGGGTACCTCGTCGACCCCGAGGACCCCGCGCTCGTCGCGGAGACCACCCGCATCCGCGACGGACGGCTCGCCCGCGCGCGTCGCATGGTCGAGCGCATCGGCCAGGACCACCCGATCACCTGGGACGACGTCATCGCGCAGGCCAGCCCCGGTGCGACGATCGGCCGGCCGCACATCGCCGACGCGCTCGTCGCACGCGGCCTCGAGTCCGACCGCAGTGCGGCGTTCCGCGGCATCCTGCACCCGGCCTCCGGCTACTACGAACCGCACGAGGCCCCGACACCGCTCCGGGGCGTCGAACTCATCCGCGGCGCCGGCGGCGTGCCCGTGATCGCGCACCCGGCAGCGACCTCACGGGGCATCGTCATCGACGAAGCCGCCCTCCGGGAGCTCGTCGACGCCGGGCTCGGTGGCCTCGAGGTCGACCACCGCGAGAACCTCGCCCACGGCAAGCGCACCCTGCTCGAGTGGGCGGACCGCTACGACCTGTTCGTCACGGGTTCCAGCGACTACCACGGCACCGGCAAGCCGAACCGGCTCGGCGAGCACCGGACGTCCCGCCGCGCCTTCGACGAGATCCTCGCGCAGGCCACCGGCAGCGCCCCGGTCGTCGGCCCCGGCTCGCGCCTGGCCTGACCGACTGCTGCCGGAACGCGACAGTGCCCGTGGGTGAGACCCACGGGCACTGTCGCGTTCACGAAGTCCTTCCGGATGACCGGACGGGAGGCGCTACTCGCCGTCCGACGCCGGCTGCGGCGACGAGGCGGTCGCCTCGCCCCCCGTGCCGGCCCCGCGACGACGGCGACGACGACGACGCTTGGTCGCGGCACCGTCACCGTCGGTGCTGTCCGGACCCGTGCTCTCGACCTTGGGCGCGGAGTCCGCAGCCTGCGCTGCCGGGCGATCCGAGCCTCCGGTCCGGGTGCGACGACGCGGACGCGAGTCGCCGGACTCACCGGAGCCGTCCGACTGGCGCGGCTGGCGCGGCGGCCGCGAGCTGCTGCGCTCCGGCGCACCCGCCGTGGCGGCGTGCGACGACGAGCCGGGCAGACGGCCCTTGGTGCCCTGCGGGATGTCGAGTTCCTCGAACAGGTGCGGCGACGACGAGTAGGTCTCGACGGGCTCGGGGATGCCGAACTCGAGGGCCTTGTCGATCAGCGTCCACTTGTGCAGGTCGTCCCAGTCCACGAACGTGACCGCGATGCCCGTCTTGCCCGCGCGACCGGTCCGACCGGCGCGGTGCAGGTACGTGTCCGGGTCGTCCGGGATCGTGTGGTTGATCACGTGCGTGACGTCGTCCACGTCGATGCCGCGGGCCGCGACGTCGGTGGCGATGAGCACGTCGCGCTTGCCGGCCTTGAACGCCGCCATCGCGCGCTCGCGCTGCTCCTGGTTGAGGTCGCCGTGCACCGCTGCGGCGTTGAACCCGCGGTCCTTCAGTTCCTCGACCAGCTTCGCCGCCGCACGCTTGGTGCGGGTGAAGATCACGGTCTTGCCGCGGCCGTTCGCCTGCAGGATGCGGGCGATGACCTCGTCCTTGTCGAGCGAGTGCGCGCGGTAGATGAGGTGCTTGATGTTGGCCTGCATGAGGCCCTCGTCCGGGTCCGTGGCGCGGATGTGCACCGGACGCGACATGAAGCGACGGGCGAGCGCGACGATCGGCGCCGGCATGGTCGCCGAGAACAGCATCGTGTGGCGCACGTCGGGCACGGCCTGGAAGATCCGCTCGATGTCCGAGAGGAACCCGAGGTCGAGCATGCGGTCGGCCTCGTCGAGGACGACTTCCTGCACGTGGGAGAGGTCGAGCAGTCGCTGACGCTGCAGGTCGATCAGGCGCCCGGGGGTGCCGACGACGATCTGCGCGCCAGCCTTGAGCTGTTCGATCTGGCCTTCGTACGCCTTGCCGCCGTAGATCGAGACGATCGTGGTGGAGCGGTTCGAGGTCGCGAGTTCGAGGTCCTCGGTCACCTGGACCGCGAGTTCACGGGTCGGGACGACCACGAGGGCCTTCACGCCGTGGGCGGGGTCGGCGCCGAGACGCTGGATGAGGGGGAGGCCGAACCCGAAGGTCTTGCCGGTCCCGGTCTTGGCCTGGCCGATGATGTCCTGGCCGGTGAGGGCGAGCGGGATCGTCTGCTCCTGGATCGGGAAGGGCTCGATGATGCCCTTGCCGGCGAGCGCATCGACGATGTCCTGCTCGATGTTGAGGTCTGAGAAAGTCAAAAAGGTCACCCTGTCCTATCGGGGAGTCCGAACCAGTCTACCGGCGCGCGGAGCGGACGGGTCCTTCCCCCTATGCTGGAGGCGTGGTGTCGTGGTGGAACCGGAAGCGCGCGGCGCAGCTCGCAGCAGCATGGCTCGCGTCGCGGAACCCGAAGAACCCCGCGCAGGTGGAGCGCCTGCAGCTCGACGACGTCAGCCCCGAGCTCGACGTCTACCTCGGGCAGGCCGCCTACCTCCAGCTCTCGCTGTACGAGACGATGGGCCGCGCCGGAGCGTCGGCGCCGACCCTGTCCGGACGGCTGGTCACCGGCGTGCTCGCCACGACCGCGCTCGACCGGCACCGGTCGATCGTCGCCGAGATCGAGCGGACCGGAGCCGACCCGGCCGAGCTGATGGCGCCGCACCGGGAAGCCATCGACCTGTTCCTCGACCGGACGAGCGGTGCGGACTGGTACGAGTCGATGCTGACGGGCTACGTCACCGCCGGCATCCTCAACGACCTCTTCGCGAACCTGCTGCGCTCACTGCCGAACGACGTGCAGCAGCGGCTGCAGGGCGTGTTCGACGCGCGCGAAGAAGCGGCCGTCGTCGACGAGCTCAGCGCGCGCATCGACGAAGAACCGCAGGTGTCGTCCCGGCTGGCGATGTGGGGACGACGGCTCGTGGGTGACACGTTGCTCGTCGCACGGTCGGCGCTGGCGTCGCACGCTCGCGAGGACCAGTCGCGGCTGGAGCCGGTCTGGACCGAGCTGATCGCGACGCACACCCGGCGGATGGACGCCCTCGGGCTCACGGCCTGAGCGCGGCGCTGCTGCTGGCAGCACCGCGGGCAGTGCCGCCAGCAGTGTCCGGCCTGCTCAGGCGCGGCGTGTCGCTCCGGCGCCGCCGCGGTTCTTGACGGCCTCGTAGAAGGCGGCGTCGTTCGCGGTGCGGCGTCGGCCGAGCAGCCACTCCGCGGCGAGTGCGACGACCCCCGCGCCGACGAGTGCGACGACCCAGATCCAGGTGGCGTCGTACTGCCAGCCGGCCCAGGTCAGCACTTCCCAGAGGACGGCGGCGGTGATCCCGCCGACCGTCGGGCCGAGCAGCTGACCACGCGTCGAGCGCAACGGCAGCAGCACGTGCGCGATGGCACCGCAGATCAGGCCGCCGAGGATCGCGAAGAGGAGTTCCACGCCGGTGCTACGCGACGAAGCCGATGCGGCGGGCTTCTTCGGAGCCGAACTCGACGTAGGCCAGCGCTGCGGCGGCGACCACGTACTTGCGGCCCTTCTCGTCCTGCAGTGCGAGGTGCGTCTGGGATGCGAGCGCCTCGGAGACGGCCTTCTCGATCTCTTCCGCGGTCTGCTTCGTCTCGAAGGCGATCTCGCGCGGGCTGTTGATGATGCCGATCTTGATGTCCACGTGCTCACCATATCCGAGCCGTGTTCGGCGGGACCCTCCGTTCGCCTTGGGCGCACGGCGCACGGCGCACGGCGTCCGGCGCACGGCGTGCGGAGTCCGGCGTCCGGCGCACCGCCGGTCGGTCACCGGAGTTGTCGGTCGCCCTCGGTACGGTACGGACGTGCCCACGACCACGCTGACGCCAGCACCCGCGCCGACGCAGGTGTCCCGCGCGCTGGTCGCGGACCCCGGGCAGGCAGCGGTGCTCGCGCTGCCCGACGGCGTGCACGCAGCGGTGATCGGCGCTCCCGGCACCGGCAAGACCTCGACGCTCGCCCGCCTCGTCGCCACCCGGCTCCGGCGCCCCGACGCGATCACCCCGGACGGCCACGCGACGGTGCTCGCCCTGACGTCCTCGCGCACCGCGGCGACCGCGCTCCGTGACCACCTCGCGGTGACGGTCGAACGGGTCACGCCCGGCGCGCTCGCCCGCACCGTGAACTCCCTGGCCTTCCAGATCGTCGCGTTCGCCGCGGCCGCGCAGGGTCAGCCCGCGCCGACCCTCCTCACCGGTGGCGAACAGGACCGGATCCTCGCTGACCTGCTCGCCGGCCACGAGACCGACGGCACCGGCCCGGACTGGCCGCAGCCGATCACCGCCGTCGTCCGGGAACGCGCCGGGTTCCGGACCGCACTCCGCGACGTGATGATGCGGGCGGTCGCCGCCGGCGTCGAACCGGACGACATGCGCGAGCTCGCGGACGAGAAGGGCCGGCCGGAGTGGCGGGCGGTCGGTGACCTCGTGGACGAGTACCGGGCCGCGTTGACCGCCTTCCGGACGACGAGCCTCGACGCCGCGGAGCTCGTCGCCTTCGCCACCGCCGCCGTGCTCCGCGGGGAACTCCCGCCCGCGGTGGCCGCACTGCGCCTCGTGGTCGTCGACGACACGCAGGAACTCGTCGAGGGGGAGATCGCACTCCTCGGTGCGCTGGCCCGCTCCGGCGTCCAGGTCGTCGCGTTCGGCGATCCGGACATCGCCGCGTCGGCCTTCCGCGGTGCAGAGCCCGACGTCCTCGGCCGGCTCGCGTCCCGGCTCGGTGTCGCGCACGTGCAGGACGTCGTGCTCGGGACCGTGCACCGGCACCCCGCGCCGATCCGGGCGCTCGTCAGCGGGATCACCGGACGCGTCGGGGCTGCCGCGGCGGGGCGGCAGCGGACCGCGCTCGCCCGTGACACCGACGGCCGGCCGGACTCCGTGCTGCACCTCGAGGGCGGCAGCCGTTCCGCGCTCGTGGTCGCCGTCGCCCGTCGCCTGCGCGAGCACCACCTGATGGACGGCGTCCCGTGGCACCGCATGGTGGTCGTGACGCGCAGTGGTGCGGCCATCCCCGAACTCGTCCGTGCCCTCTCCGTTGCGGAGGTCCCCGCCACCGCGGGTGCGGCGCCGACCCGACCCCGCGACGACTCCGCCGCCCGGTCGTTGATCGACGCCGCGGCGGTCTCGCTGGGGGTGCTGCCGCTCGACGCCGACCTCGCGACCGCGTTCGCGACCGGTCCCCTCGGCGGGCTCGACACGCTCGCGATGCGGCGGCTCCGGCTCGCGCTCCGGCGTGAAGAACTGGCCGGCGGCGGCACCCGCACCGCGGACGAACTCCTCGTCGACGCGCTCGGGGCTCCGGAGCGGCTCGTCACCGTCGACGCCGCCTTCGCCCGCCGTGCCACCCGCCTCGCCCGGAGCCTCGTCCAGGCCCGCGCCGACGCCGAGTCCGGTGCCAGCATCGAGGAGATCCTCTGGGGCCTCTGGGAGCGCAGCGGTCTCGCCGGCATCTGGGGCGGCCAGTCGCTCGCGGGTGGTGTCGGTGCCGGCGAGGCCGACCGGCACCTCGACGCCGTGGTCGGGCTGTTCACCGCGGCGAAGCGCTTCGTCGAGCGCACGCCGGACGCCCCCGCGCGGGTCTTCGTCGACGACCTGCTCGGAGCCGACCTGCCCGAGGACAGCATCGGTCCGGACCGGACCGCCGGGCGTGTCCGCGTGCTCACCCCGTCCGCGACGATCGGGCTCGAGTGCGACGTCGTCGTGGTGCTCGGCCTGCAGGACGGCGTGTGGCCGAACACCCGGGTCCGGGGCAGCCTCCTCGACCCCGACGGACTGGTCCGCGCCGCTGCCGGGACCGACCACGACGTCGTGGACGACCGCGCCGCCGTGATCGCCGACGAGCTCCGGCTGTTCGCCCGGGCGGTCTCCCGCGCCACGACCCAGGTGGTCATCGGGACGATCGCCAACGACGACGAGTCCCCGTCCCCGTTCGTCCGGCTCGTGCCCGTGCCGCCGGACCGCCAGCCCACCGCGCACCCGCTCTCACTCCGGGGGCTCGCGGGTTCGCTCCGCCGTCGGGTGGTGGCGACCGGTGACCACGAGGCGGCCTCCGCACTCGCGCGCCTGGCCGAGGCCGAGGTCCCCGGCGCATCGCCGGACGACTGGTACGGCACCGCCGAGCCGACGACGGAAGACCCGCTCGTCGACCTGGACGGAGACGCCGTCGAGGACCCGGTCAGCGGCGACCTCGTCCCGCCCACCGTCGGGGTCTCCCCGTCGCGGATCGGCACCTTCGAGGAGTGCCCCGTGCACTGGTTCGTGCAGACGTTCGGCGGCGGCGCACCGAGCCCGGCGATGGGCATCGGCACGATCGTGCACGAGGCGATGGAGCACGCGACCGAGATCGACGTCGAGTCGCTGTGGGAACGGGTCGAGTCCCGGTGGGGTGAGCTGACGTTCGAGTCCCCGTGGATCGGCGACCGTGAACGCGCCAGGACGCGTCGGATGATCGAGGGGCTCAGCGACTACCTGCGCACGTTCGCCAGCGCCGGACGGCAGCTGCTCGGCGCCGAGACCTCGTTCGCACTCGTCACCGGCCCGGCGCGGGTTCGCGGCAGCATCGACCGCATCGAGATCGACCCCGACGGCCGCGTCAGCGTCGTCGACCTGAAGACCGGCCGGAGCATGCCGAGCGAGAAGAACGACATGCCCGAGCACCCGCAGCTCGGCGCCTACCAGCTCGCGGTTGAGGACGGCGCGGTCGAGGGCGTCCCGGCCGGATCGCCGATGACCGATGCCCGGCTCGTCTTCGTGCAGAACCCGAAGGGCGGGCACGCCTACTCGGAGCGGACCCAGCACGCGTTCGACCCCGACGCGCGCGAGTCCTACCGGGAACGGCTGCACGAGGTCGCCAGGGGCATGGCCGGCCGCACGTTCGTCGCCAACGTCGACGACCACTGCGAGAAGGCACGCACCGGTGTCGAGTGCCGGATCCACGTGGTGGGAGAGGTGACGTGGTGACCGACGAACTGCTCGAGGACGACGTCCTGGTCCGGCACGGCGCGGACGCGATCGCCGACGCACTCGGCCGTCCGCGCCCGACCGAGCAGCAGCGCGCCGTCATCGAGTCACCCCTCGCACCGGCCCTGGTCGTCGCCGGCGCCGGCAGCGGCAAGACCGAGACCATGGCGTCGCGGGTCGTCTGGCTGCTGGCCAACGGCCACGTGCGCCCGGACGAGATCCTCGGGCTCACCTTCACCCGCAAGGCGGCGGGGGAGCTCTCGATCCGGATCAACGACCGGATCCGGGCGCTCGAGGACGCCGGCCTGATCACGGCCGGCGACGCCTTCGAAGCCCCGACCGTGTCCACGTACAACGCCTTCGCGAACAGCGTCTTCCGCGAGAACGCGCTGCTGGTCGGGCGCGACGGCGAGTCCCAGGTGCTCACCGAACCGTCCGCGTGGCAGCTGGCACGCCGGGTCGTGGTCGCCGCCCGTGACGACCGGCTCGCCGGCCTCGACCGCAACGTCGACACGATCACCGCGGCCGTCGTCGCGCTCGCCGGAGCAGCGTCGGAGCACCTCGTCGAGCCCGAGCGGCTCCGGCGCTTCGCGATCGAGTTCTCCGAGCTGCTCGAGCTCCCCGGCAACCGCGGGAAGCCGTACGCCGCGATCACCGCGGCCGTGGCGGCGATCGGTGCACTGGAGCCGCTGACCGACCTGGTCGAGGAGTTCCGCCGCCAGAAGGTCGACCGCGGCTTCGTGGAGTTCTCCGACCAGATCGCGCTGGCCCTCGCCGCCGCCGAGGCCGCACCGCGCGTGGTCGACGACCTCCGGGGGCGGTTCAGGGTGGTGCTCCTCGACGAGTACCAGGACACCTCCGTGGTGCAGACCCGGTTCCTGGCACGGCTGTTCCACGACCACCCGGTGATGGCCGTCGGGGACCCGCACCAGTCGATCTACGGGTTCCGCGGCGCGAGCGCGGCGAACCTCGCCCGGTTCCCGCGGGACTTCGGACGCGCTGGCGACGCTGGCGACGCTGGCGCCGCCGCTCCGCGCACGTTCGCCCTCTCGACGAGCTGGCGGAACCCGGTCGACGTCCTCGCCGGGGCCAACGCCGTCGTAGCGCCCCTGTCCGAAGCGTCCGAGGTCGACGTGGAGCGCCTGTCACCACGGCCCGGCGCCGACGCCGGTGTCGTGCACGCCGTCTTCACCGAGACCCTGCCCGAAGAAGCGGCCGCCGTGGCCGCCTGGTTCGAGGACCACCGCCGCCGGAACCAGGGCGGCTCGATGGCGCTGCTCCTCCGTGCCCGGAAGGACCTCGCGGCGTTCACCGGGGCACTCGGGCAGCGGGGAGTGCCGTACCACGTGCTCGGCACCGGGGGACTGCTCCAGCGTCCGGAGATCGTCGACCTGGTGGCCTGCCTCCGGGTGCTCCACGACCCGGCCGCCGGCAACGACCTGATCCGGCTCCTCGCCGGGGCCCGCTGGCGGGTGGGCGCGGCGGACGTCGTCGCGCTGCACGGCCTGGCGCAGTGGCTGTTCAAGCGGGACCACACGCAGCAGCGCCTCGACGACGAGGTGACCGCCGCCTTCCGCGCGTCGGTCGCGGTCGGTGAGCACGGCTCGGTCGTGGACGCCCTGGACTTCGTCGCGGTCGCGCCGGACGAGCACGGCGCCCTGCAGGGCATCACCCCGGCCGGCCGCGACCGGATGCGCCGGCTCGGGCAGCAGCTCGCCGCGCTCCGGTCCCGTGCCGCCGGGGACCTGGTCGACTTCGTCACCCTGGTGATCCAGGAGATGCACCTCGACATCGAGGTCGCCGCGCACGAGCAGGGGAGCGGTGCGTACCTCGACGCCTTCGTCGACGAACTCGCCGGGTTCGTGGGGACGGACGACCGCGCGGACCTCGGCGCCTTCCTCGGCTGGATCGATGCGGCAGCGCGCCGTGACGACATGGGTCCCCGATCCGAGGAGCCCGAGGCCGGGACCGTGCAGATCCTCACGATCCACGGCTCGAAGGGGCTCGAGTGGGACGCGGTCGCGGTCCCCCGGATGGTCGAGGGTGCGCTGCCCGCCCGCCCGCAGGAAGGGTCATCGGGGTGGATCGGGTTCGGACGCCTCCCGTACGAGTTCCGCGGCGACGCGGACGAGCTCCCGCGCCTGGACTGGCGGGGGCACGACGCCCAGAAGGACGTCACGCTCGCGATCGACGCCTTCAAGGACGAGGTGAAGGCCCGCAACGAGGAAGAAGAGCGCCGGCTGACGTACGTCGCGCTGACCCGGTCGCGCCACGAGCTGCTGGTGAGCGGCTCGTTCTGGGCCGGCGGGGTGAAGCCGATGCAGCCGAGCCGGTACCTCGCGGACCTCGTCGACGCCGGGGTGGTCGCAGCCGACCGGATCCCGGAGACCACCGAGCACGAGGAGAACCCCCTCGGCGACGCCGGCGCGACCCAGGAGTGGCCGCACGTCCCGTTCGGGAACCGTGCGCCGCGGGTCGCCGCTGCCGCGGACAGGGTGCGGAACGCGAACCCGGGTGCGGCCGGACGCTTCGCCGCGGACATCGACCTGCTGCTCGCGGAGCGCCGCGCTGCCCGGTCCGCGAAGCACCGCGTGGTGGTCCCGCACCGGGTGCCGGCCTCCGGGTTCAAGGACTACCTCACCGAGCCCGACGCCGTCGCGGAGCGTCTGCGCCGGCCGATGCCCGAGCGCCCCTACCGCGCCACCCGGCTCGGCACCCTGTTCCACCAGTGGGTAGAACTCCGTGCGCGCTCCGGCGGGGCGCTCGAGACGCTCGGATCGCCGGAACTGCTCGACGTGTGGGACGGCGAGCTGGACGCCGACCCGGACGAGTCGGCCGCTCCCGACGCGGCGGTCAGCGACGACGACGCCCGGCGTCTCGGCGAGTTCCAGGAGACCTTCGCCCGGTCACGCTGGGCGGGCCTGACCCCGGTCGAGGTGGAGCGGGAGATCCACATCCCGTTCCTCGGGCACAGCGTGGTCTGCAAGCTCGACGCGGTCTACGAGATCGACGGGCGGATCGAGGTCGTCGACTGGAAGACCGGCAAGGCACCGTCCGGAGCGACCGACCTGGAACGCCGGCAGCTGCAGCTCGCGCTGTACCGCGTCGCCTACGCCGAGTTCACCGGGCGCCCGATCGCGGACGTCGACGCGGTGTTCTACTTCGTGGCGGACGACCTGGAGATCCGGCCGGCGGAGCTGCTCGACCGTGCCGGGCTCGAACGCGCCTGGGACGCCGCGATCGGCTGACGCGACGCGCGGGACGGACCCGCACCGTGCCTCCAGGCCGGAAATGCCGGAGAAGCCGAGAGTGCCGGAACGGCCGCGTCAGCCGTGCCGACGTTCGGTCGAGGACAGCAGCTGCTCGACCTCGCCGATCTCCATCGTCTCCGGCGACACCGACTGCAGCGGCGCTGCCGACGGTGCGTGCACCGCGTCGACGAGACGGTGCATCATCGCGACGGCGTCGTCGACGACCGAGGTGCTCTTCGCCTGCACGCCGTGCAGGAGCCACTGCGCCGTCTCGAGCTCGTGGTAGACCCGGGCCCGCTGGGCGAGCTGGCGGTCTCGGCCGCCACCGTTCGCCTCGTAGGCGCTGAGCACGGTGTCGAAGGCGTCGCGACGGCCGGCGAGCACCCACGCCAGGTCCTTCGCCGGGTCGCCGAGTCGGAGCTCGCCCCAGCCGAGGACACCGGTGACGTCGTCGCCCTGCACGAGCAGGACGTCTGGGCCGAGTGCACCGTGCACGACGGTCGGCGTGAACTGCCACAGCTGCTGGTCGCGCGCGGCGCCCTCCCAGCGGTCCTGCAGCGCGGCCGGCACGAGCTTGGTCGCGACGGCACGGTCCATCACGGACACGGCGGAACGGAGGACCTCGAAGGGGGTGAGGGAGGGCAGGCCGGCGTCGGTCACGAAGCTGGTCGGCAGCAGGTGGATCGCCGCGACGGCACGACCGACGCTGGTGGCGAGGTCCGGACGCTCGCCGAGGGCGCCGAGCGACGGGTGGCTGCCGGGGACGAACCCGGTCACGATGGCGCGGGTCGAGCCGATCGGCGCCTGACCGCGGTACTCGGGGACCGCGAACGGGAGGCGCGACCTGATCCCGGCGCTCAGCGCACGGATCGCGAGGAGGTCGGCCGACTGCCGCGCTTCGGCCCGCTGGTTCCGGGGGCGGCGGATCGCCGACTCGATGCCGTCCGAGTCGCGGAGGACCGCCGACTCGTAGTCACCGGCCGCGACCGAGCCGAGGGTGCGCGTGCCCGTGACGACGAGTCCGGGCACGGCCGTCGTCGCCAACGCCGCTAGAGTGAACTGGGATCCCGCCATGCCCCACAGGGTAGGTCCGCCGACGTCTGGATCGGTGCGCGCCACGCTGGTCCGGTCCCGACACGACACCGACCCGAGGAGTCATCCGTGACCGTGGAGTTCGCCGCCCGGCTGCCGCTCGCCCGCAACGAGCTCGACCGTGATGCCGAGTACCGCAGCACGCCCGACCTCGGACGGGTGCTGCGCGACGACGAGGCGACCCGCTTCCTGCCGGTGCACGGCGCCGCGATGCTCCGGAACCCGGACGGCACGCTGCGGTTCGTCGCCGCGGCCGACGTGCCCGAGGGGGCACCGCTGGTCTACCTCGGCCGTTCCGTGTCCGATGCCGCCGACGCTCCGGCCGGCACCCGGTTCGCCGCGGTCCTCGTCGACGCCGACACCGCCGCGCGGATCGAGCCCGAGGACGCCGCCTGGGAGAGCCTCCGGATGTTCGGCACCGAGCTGTCCCCGCGTGACCAGGGCCTCGCGGTCGAGGCCGTGGCGATGGCGAACTGGCACGCGGTGCACGGCTTCTCGCCCCGCACCGGCTCCAGCACCGAGGTGGTCACCGGCGGCTGGGTCCGCCGCGACGACCAGGGCCACGAGCTCTTCCCCCGCACCGACGCCGCGATCATCGTGGGTGTCGTCGATGCCGACGACCGCATCCTCCTCGGGTCGAACGCCGCGTGGGACCAGGACCGGTACTCGCTGCTCGCCGGGTTCGTCGAGCCCGGGGAGTCGCTCGAGGACGCCGTCCGCCGCGAGGTGTTCGAGGAGTCCGGCGTGCACGTCGAGGAGCCGGAGTACCTCGGATCCCAGCCGTGGCCGTTCCCGGCGTCGCTGATGGTCGGGTTCCGTGCCCGTGCGGTGGACGGCGACCCGTCGACCGCCCGCCCGGACGGCGTGGAGATCCTCGACGTCCGCTGGTTCTCTCGTGAGGACATCCGCGAGCGTGCCGGCGACACCCTGCTCCTGCCCGGACGGACGTCGATCGCCCGGGCGATCATCGAGGAGTGGTACGGCGGCCCGCTGGACCTGCCGTGAGCACCACCCCGGCCGGGCCGACACCACCCTCCCCGGAGGCGCTGCTCGCAGCGCTCGACGCGGAGCAGCGCACCGTCGCGACGACCCTCCTCGGCCCCGTTGCCGTCCTCGCCGGCGCCGGGACCGGCAAGACGCGGGCCATCACGCACCGGATCGCCTACGGCGTCGCCACCGGCACCTACTCGCCGGCGCACGTCCTCGCACTGACGTTCACCACCCGGGCGGCCGGTGAACTCCGTTCCCGCCTCCGCGCGCTCGGCGCCGGGAGCGTGCAGGCGCGGACCTTCCACGCCGCCGCGATGTCGCAGCTGAGCTACTTCTGGCCGGACACCGTCGGCGGCCACGCGCCGAAGATCGTCGAGTCCAAGGCGCGGATGATCGCGCACGCCGCGGACACGATCGGGATGCACGTCGACAAGCCGGTGCTCCGGGACCTCGCGGCCGAGGTGGAGTGGCGGAAGGTCCAGCGGCTCACCCTCGACGAGTACGAGGCGGCGGCCGTCGACCGGGTGATGCCGCGCGAGACCAGTCCGGCGCGCGTCATCGACCTGATGCGCGCGTACGAGCGGCTCAAGGACGACCGCCGGCAGATGGACTTCGAGGACGTCCTGCTCGCCACCCTCGGCATGGTCGAGACCGAACCGCGCGTCGCCAGCTACGTCCGGCAGCAGTACCGGTTCTTCGTGGTCGACGAGTACCAGGACGTCTCGCCCGTCCAGCACGACCTGCTCCGGGCGTGGCTGGGCGATCGGCAGGACCTCTGCGTCGTCGGCGACGCCAGCCAGACGATCTACTCCTTCGCGGGTGCGTCCAGCAAGTACCTGCTCGGCTTCGGGTCGGAGTTCCCGCGGGGGTCCGTGCTGCGGCTCGAGCGGAACTACCGGTCCACGCGAGAGGTCGTCAACGCCGCCAACGCGTTGATGCGCGGCCGACCCGGAGCACTCGACCTCGCGGCGCAGGACCCGGTGCCCGGCCCCGAGCCCGTCGTGGTGCCCTGCGTGCACGACGGTGACGAGGCTGCGACGATCGCACGCCGGATCACGGACCTGGTCAGCGAGGGCGGTGCCTACGGCGACTGCGCCGTCCTGTTCCGTGTCGGCGCCCAGTCCGCAGCGCTCGAGGCGGCTCTCGGCCGGTCCGGGATCCCGTACCGGGTGCAGGGCGGCACCCGGTTCTTCGACCGTCCCGAGGTGAAGCTCGCCGTGCACCACATGCGCGGTGAGGCGATCCGGCAGACCGACGACGAACTGACCCGGCGCGTGGGCCTGGTGCTGCAGGTCAGCGGGTGGACCCCGACCCCGCCGGAGGGCACCGGCGCGGTCCGCGAGCAGTGGGACGCGCTGCAGGCGATCATGGGCCTCGCCGAGGACGCCCCCGCGGGCACGACGATGCAGCAGTTCACCCAGGACCTGGTCGACCGGGCAGCGACCCACCACGAGCCCGAACTCGACGCCGTCACACTCGCGACGCTGCACTCATCCAAGGGCCTGGAATGGCCGAACGTCGTCATCGCCGGTGCCGCCGAGGGCCTCCTCCCGATCTCGCACGCAACCACCGACGCCGAGGTCGACGAAGAGCGCCGGCTGTTCTACGTCGGACTCACCCGAGCCCGCCGGACGGTCACGATCACGTGGTCACGACAGGGGTCCACTCGGGGCGGAGCGCGCGCTCCGAGCCGGTTCCTGGCAGCGATCGACACGCACACCGGGGGTGCGGCCGCGCCGGCCGACGCGACACGCTGAGGTCGTCGCGGTCGAAGACGAGCTGGTCGTCGCCGGGGACGGAGGCGCGCCGCGGCAACCGCTCGACGACGAGACGGGTGACCGCTGCGGCCACCGCACCGACCCGGTACGGCGAGAGCGGCGCGGCCGGCCGCCCCCACACCTGCGCGGCGATCGCCGGCCAGGTCGGGTCGTCGTCGACGTGCGCGTACTCGAGACACTGCATGCACGGCCCCGCGCCGGGGACCAGGAACGGGCCGACCCGGATGCGCCCGTCGCTCACGACCACCGGCAGGTGCGGGGTGCCGCGACGGGTCCACGCCGCACGGAGCGCCGGGTCGACGACGTGGTCGGCCACCACGACCGCGGTCTTCGGTTCCGGGTCCGGCACCGTGACCGGACCGCCGCGTGGGGCCGTGGTCCGGACCACGGTCACACCTTCCCCGGTCAGGAACGTGTCGAGCGTGTCGGGCAGAGCGCCGACCCCGTGGACCTCGACGCGGACCAGGGGTTCCGGGAGCATGTCGAGCACCGCCGGGCTCGCCGCGCCGAGGACCCGTGCCGCAACCTCTGGCCGGCACCCGACGCTGCCCGCGACCCCGGCGAGGGCGTCCCGGCCGGTCTCGCGCCGGAGTGCGAGGAGGAAGCGTTCCTCGGCCGTGGTGGGGACGCAGACCACGGCGCGCGGCGGGTCGACGCCGAGCTGCACGGTGACCGGGTCACGCCAGACGAACTCGAGCGTCGGATCGATGCGGATGCCCATGGGTCCACCGTGGCGGACGGGACCGGGCGTCGGGGCGCGACCGTCGGATCTGTGGACAACCACGTTGCCCACAGCCGGCCGGGTGCCGGCGGCGATCCGAGCCTCCCGGCCGGACCACCGCGACCTGTCGGCCGGACGGGACCGCCACCGCGCCCCCGTCGGCCGGACGGGACCACCACCGCGGCCCGTCGGCCGGACGGGACCGCCACCGCGACCTGTCGGCCGGACGGGACTGCCACCGCGGCCCGTCGGCCGGACGGGACTAGCGGGGGCCGCCCTCGGGAGCCGGACCGGCGTCGGGACCGTCCTCGTCGGACACCCCGCCCGACTCGTCCTCCCGCGGACGCGACCCCGTCGAGTCGTTCAGCAGGTCCTCGAGCGCACGGTCGAACTCGTCGTCCTCCGGCGTCTGCCCCGGGTTCCGGAGCCGCGCCACCAGTGCGTCCGGTGCGTCGATGTCATCGGAGACGGGCACCAGGTCGAAGTGCTCCCAGAGCGCGTCGCGCTGCTCGGCACCGAGCTCGTCGGTGACCCGTTGCCACATCGCCGCGGCCTCACGGAGGCGGCGGGGGCGCAGCTCCAGCCCGACGAGCGTCGCGAACGCGGACTCGGCGGGGCCACCGGCGGCACGGCGGCGGCGGACGGTCTCGGCGATCGCACCGGACCGGGGGAGTCGCGCGGTGGCGGCGGCGGTGACGGTGTCGACCCAGCCCTCGACGAGCGCGAGCATCGTCTCGAGGCGGGCGAGCGCGGCGTCCTGCTCCGGGGTGCGCGGCGGGATCAGCGCGCCGGACGCCAGGGCGTCGCGGAGCTGCTCCTGGTCGGTGGGGTCGATGTCGGCCGCGAGTTCCTCGACCCGGTCGAACGGGATGTGGATGCCGCGGGCGTACTCGGTGATCGAGGAGATGATGTGCAGCCGCAGCCAGCGCGCCGACCGGAACAGCCGGGCGTGCGCGAGCTCGCGCACCGCGAGGTAGATCCGGACCTCGTCCACCGGGACGTCGAGGCCCTCGGCGAACTCGGCGACGTTCTGCGGGAGGAGCGCCGCGACCTGCTCGTCGAGGAGCGGGATCCCGACGTCGCCGCCGGACACGACCTCCTTCGAGAGCTGCCCGACGACCTGGCCGAGCTGGATCGCGAAGAGTGCGCCGCCCACGCCGCGCATCGCCTTCGAGACGTCACCGAGCATGGCCTTCAGTTCTTCCGGCGCACGCTGGTCGATCGCCTCGGTGAGGGCGTCGGCGATGCTCGCCGCGACCGGCTCGGCGATCTGCGACCAGACCGGCGCGGTCGCCTTCGCCCACTGCTCCCGCGTGTACAGGCTCGGCGTCGCGGTGAGCTCGGCGACGCTCGTGACCTCGTCCAGCCAGAGCGCCGCGACCTGGAACGCCTGGTCGCTCGCCTGGCTCGTCGCCGGGTCGACACCGTGTGCGCCGTCCTTGGCGATGGCGACCGCGCGCTCGGCGGTCACCGAGAAGTCGATGCCGTCGCCGCCGTTCTGGGCGGCCTGCTGGAGCTGGCTCATCAGGTTCGCGACGAAGGCGGGGTCGTTGGGCAGGCCGGCGGCACCGGCGAGCTGTGACGGGTCGATCTGCCCCTCGCCGGCGAGGAGCTTGCGGAGCATCTCCTGGAAGTCGTCGTCCGGCCCCGGCTGCGGTTCATCAGGCATGCCGACTACGCTAATCCCCGCTCGTGGGACCGGACCTGGGACGGCCCCGTGGGAACGCCCATCCGGCTGCGCCGAGGGCGAACAGCCCCTCCGGCAGGAAGGGCGAGCAGGTGGGCGGTCGGCCCGCATGTGTCCCTCCGGAAGGACCCCGTTGACCCTCTTCGCGCCCGCGCCCCGTCGTCGCTCCCGCACCCGGACCGTTGGCTGGGCCTTCGTGATCGGGGCCGTCGTGCTCGCGATCATCGCCAGCGTCCTGCCGAGCCCGTACGTCATCGAGCTGCCCGGCCCCGTGTTCAACACGATCGGCACGCAGCAGCAGGGGACCGGCAAGGACGCGAAGGACGTCAAGCTGATCCAGGTCGACGGACACCCGACGTACCCGACGTCCGGCGCGCTCGACATGCTCACCGTGAGCGTCGAGGGCACGGCCACCCAGCGTCCGGCGTGGACGAGCGTGATCCGCGCGCTGTTCACCAAGTCGCAGGCCGTCGTCCCCGCCTCGGCGATCTACCCACCCGGCACCACGACCGAGCAGGTGAACGAGCAGGACGCCGCCGACATGACGAACTCGCAGCAGTCCGCCGTGGCCGCTGCCCTGATCCAGCAGGGGACGAAGATCCCCACGGAGCTCGAGGTGGGGACGGTCGGCAAGGACACCGCGGCGGACGGCGTGATCGAGAAGGGCGACGTCATCACGGCGTTCGACGGCACCTCGCTGACGACGAACGCGGACGCGACGACGCTCCGCGACCTGGTCGGCAAGCACGGCACCTCGTCGCCGGCGACCGTGACGATCACCCGTGACGGGAAGTCCGAGGACGTCCAGGTCACGCCGCGCGAGCAGAGCGGCACCGCGCTCCTCGGCGTCGGGGTCGTGGAGCACTACGACTTCCCGTTCGACGTCTCGATCAAGCTGCAGGACGTCGGCGGACCCTCCGCCGGCATGATGTTCGCGCTCGGGATCATCGACGAGATCACACCGGGCAAGCTCAACGGCGGCAAGCACGTGGCCGGCACCGGCACCATCACCGCGGACGGCGAGGTCGGGGCCATCGGCGGGATCCGGCAGAAGCTGTACGGCGCGAAGGACGCGGGAGCGACCGTCTTCCTCGCGCCGGCGTCGAACTGTGACGAGGTCGTCGGCCACGTCCCGGACGGGCTCGACGTCTACGCCGTGAAGACGCTGGACCAGGCGGTCACCGACCTCGACACGATCGCGAGCGGGAAGAGCACGGCCGGTCTCGCCACCTGCGGCTCCTGAGACGGTCGGCGTCGACCCGGCTCGCGTTCCCGGGGTGGTCGTCACCGCACCGGACGGGAGGCCCTGGCCGTCATCCTGAGATCGGGTACAGGTTCGCAGTCGGTCCGGTCCAATAGGATCGTGAACACTGACGGCCCGGTGCGCCGGGCCGCCGGTCCGACACGTCTGGAGCACATCACGTGACGACTGCCTCGTCCACCTCGTCCACCGCGGGACGGCGTTCGCCGCGTGTCCCGATCGTGGTCACGATCATCGTGCTCGCTGCACTGGTGATCGCCTTCTTCATCTTCGCCAGCCTGTACACCGACTACGCGTGGTTCGCGCAGCTCGGGTTCCAGCAGGTCCTGACCACCAGGTGGATCGCAGGGACGGCGATGTTCTTCGCCGGGTTCCTCGGCATGGCCGTCCCGGTGTACCTGAGCATCCTGCTGGCGTTCCGGTTCCGGCCGGTCTACGCGAAGCTCGGCTCGCAGCTGGACCGTTACCAGCAGGTCATCGAGCCGCTCCGCCGCGTCGTGATGATCGGCATCCCGGTCGTCCTCGGCATCTTCGCCGGGCTCGCGACGGCGCCGCGCTGGAGCATGGTGCTCGAGTACTTCAACCGGACCCCGTTCGGCCAGAAGGACCCGCAGTTCGGACTCGACATCGGGTTCTACGTCTTCGAGCTGCCGTTCTGGCGCTCGGTCGTGGCGTACTCGTCCGCGGTCGTGCTGATCGCCGGCCTCGCCGCACTCGCCGCGTGCTACCTCTACGGTGCCATGCGCTTCGGTGGGCGAGAGGTCCGCATCTCGCGCGCCGCCCGCGTCCAGCTCGCGATCACCGCCGCCGTCTACATCGCGCTGCAGGCCGTCAGTCTCTGGCTCGACCAGTACGCGGCCCTCACGAAGAGCAACTCGCTGATCACCGGTGCGCAGTACACCGAGGTCAACGCCACCATCCCGGGCCGCGAGATCATGGCGGGGATCGCCGCGATCGTCGCGATCCTGTTCATCGTCACCGCGATCATCGGCCGCTGGCGGATCTCCATCGTCGGCACCGGGCTGCTCCTGGTCTCCGCCATCGTCATCGGCGGCATCTACCCGTGGATCGTCCAGCGCCTGCAGGTCGCGCCGTCGGAGCGCTCGTTCGAGTCCGCGTACATCCAGCGGAACATCGACGCCACCCGTGACGCCTACGGGGTCGCCGGCGTCAAGGAGTCGAACTACGACGCCACCACCGAGACGGCCACCGGCGCCCTGGCGGAAGACGCCCAGACCACGACGAACATCCGCCTGATCGACCCGAAGATCGTGTCGGACACGTTCAGCCAGCTGCAGCAGTCGCGGCAGTACTACCAGTTCCCGGACGAGCTCGACGTCGACCGCTACGACATCAAGGGCCAGACCGAGGACACCGTCATCGCGGTCCGCGACATCGACCTCGACGGCCTCAGCGCCGCGGCGAACACGCAGTACAACCGCACGTTCGTCTACACCCACGGCTTCGGCGTCACCGCGGCCTACGGCAACCAGCGCGCCAGCGACGGCAAGCCGGTGTTCCTCGAGTCCGGCATCCCGACCACCGGTGCCCTCGGCGACTACCAGCAGCGCGTGTACTTCGGTGAGACCTCGCCGCCGTACTCGATCGTCGGTGCGCCGAAGGGCTCCAAGAACGTCGAGCTCGACTACCCGTCCGGCTCCGACGACTCGAACGACGCCAACGGCGGCAACGCGACCACCACCTACCAGGGCAACGGTGGCCCGAGCATCGGGAACTTCTTCAACCGGCTCGTCTACGCGGCGAAGTTCCAGTCGGAGCAGATCCTGCTCTCGAACGCGGTGAACCAGGACTCGCAGATCCTCTACGACCGTGACCCGATCACCCGCGTGAAGAAGGTCGCGCCGTACCTGACGCTGGACAGCGACGCCTACCCGGCGATCGTCGACCACCGGCTGCAGTGGATCGTGGACGGCTACACGACCAGTGACGCGTACCCGTACTCGCAGAGCCAGAGCCTGTCGGACAGCATCAACGGCACCGAGTCCTCGACCTACCGCACCGACCAGGTGAACTACATCCGGAACTCGGTCAAGGCCACCGTCGACGCCTACACGGGCAAGGTCACGCTCTACACGTGGGACACCAAGGACCCGGTGCTGAAGACGTGGCAGAAGATCTTCCCGACGTCGATGAAGTCCGTGTCCTCGATGAGCGCCGAGCTCCTCGACCACGTGCGCTACCCGACCGACCTCTTCAAGGTGCAGCGGTCGATCCTCGGGACGTACCACGTCACCAACGCGAACTCGTTCTACTCCGGAGACGACGCGTGGACGACACCGTCCGACCCCACCAGCGGGTCGAACGACAGCGACACCACCGCGACCGACTCCACGACGACGACCAACGCGCTCGGGACCCAGACGACGACCGCCAAGGCCGACCAACAGGACCCGTACTACCTGACGATGAAGGTGCCGGGGCAGGGGACCGCCTACACGCTCTACACGACGTACATACCCCAGCAGACGGGGTCGAACGCGCGGAACGTGCTGACCGGGTACCTCGCCGTCGACTCCGACGCCGGAGGGGCCGGCAAGGGCAAACGCTCGTCCGGCTACGGGAAGCTCACACTGCTGACGATCCCGAAGACGGACAACATCCCCGGCCCGCTCCAGGTGCAGAACCTGTTCAACTCCGACACCACCGTGTCGCAGGAGCTGAACATCCTGAAACGCGGGAACAGCACCGTGAAGCAGGGCAACCTGCTCACGCTGCCGGTCGGTGGCGGGTTCCTCTACGTCCAGCCCGTCTACGTCCAGTCGACGTCGAGCGGCTCGTACCCGCTGCTGCAGAAGGTGCTCGTGGCCTTCGGTGACAAGATCGCGTTCGAGGACACCCTCGACGAGGCGCTGAACCAGCTCTTCGGTGGTGACTCCGGTGCGGCCGCGGGTGACCAGGGCGCGGCGAACGGGTCCGGGTCCTCGGGCTCCGGTTCCGACTCCGGGTCCTCGGACAGCGGCTCCGGCTCCGGGTCGACCGACTCCGGGTCGACCGGGTCCTCCGGTTCGACGGGCACGGGCACCACGCCGAGCCCGGCGTTGCAGCAGGCCCTGTCGGACGCGAACGCTGCGCTGCAGGACCGGACGCAGGCCTACGCGGACAACGACCTCGTCGCCGCGGCGGAGGCGGACAAGCGTCTGCAGGAGGCCATCCAGGCCGCGATCGACGCCGAGGGTGACAGCAGCTCGGGCAACTGACACACGGGCGGGGCGCTCGATTTGGCGCCCCGCCCGTACCCGTGTAGGCTTATCAACGTGCCGCGGGGTGGAGCAGTTCGGTAGCTCGCTGGGCTCATAACCCAGAGGTCGTAGGTTCAAATCCTGCCCCCGCAACCAACGCGACACAGAAGCCCCGGTCCTCACGGACCGGGGCTTCTTCGTGTGCCCGACGCCCGACGCCTGGTGCCTGGTGCCCGGTGCCCGGTGCCCGGTGCCCGGTGCCCGGTGCCCGGCGCCTGGCGCCTGGTGTCGCCTAGTGCCCGTCGCCCGTCGCCCGTCGCCTGGTGCCTGGTGCCTGGCGCCGCCGCCCGCCGTCGCCGAGTCCGCAGACGCCGCCGCCGCGCCGCCGGTACCGGAGTCGTCGCGCCGCTCCGTCCGCCCGTGCCGCGCCCGTCCCAGCCCCGCTCGAGCCCGGCTGCGTTGAGCGGGCGAAATGCCGCGGTACCCACCGCGGGGGCCCGGGCATTTCGCCCGCTCGGCCCTGCCTGCGCCGAGCCGGCGAAGTGCCAGATCGCCCATGCGCCGGGACCCTGGTCTTTCGCCCGCTCGGCCCCCGGGTGGTTGAGCGGGCGGAATGCCGCGGTGTCCGCCTGGCGGGAGCCTGGTCTTTCGCCCGCTCGTCGGCTCGTCGGCTCGTCGGCTCGTGGGCTCGGCGGCTCGCGGGTCGAGCGGGCGAAATGGCGGGGTGGGCTCGCGGGGAACGCGGGCATTTCGCCCGCTCGGCTGCGAGGCGAGGGGCGAGGCGGGGCGGGCGCGGCTGTGGAGGCGCGGGGCGGGGCGGGCGGGAGGCCCGGGGCGGGCGTGCGCCGGGCCTCCCGTCCGGATGCGGTCGCGATCAGCCGGCGCGCTTGCCACGGACACCGTGGCCGAGTGCGTCGATCCGGGCCAGTTCCTCCGGCGTGAAGGTCACGTCGGCGGCGGCGACGTTCTCGGCCACGCGTCCGGGGTTCCGCGATCCCGGGATCGGGACGATGTCATCTCGCTGCGCGAGGATCCACGCGAGGGCAAGCTGGGAGAGCGAGATCCCCTTCGCGGCCGCGAGCTCGGTCAGTCCGGCGACGACGCCGGCGTTCGCGTCGTAGTGTTCCGGCGCCCACCAGTCGAGGAACTGACGGATGTCGTCCGGGGCGTACGCGCTCCGCGGTCCGACCGCGCCGCTGAGGAACCCACGTGCCAGGGGTGAGTACGCGACCAGGCCGACCCCGAGTTCGTCGACGACGGGGAACAGGTCCTCGGACTCGCGCGAGAAGATCGAGTACTCCGTCTGCAGCACCGAGATCGGGTGCACGGCGTTCGCGCGTCGGATGCTCTCGGCGTCGGTGTTGGAGAGCCCGAGGAACCGGACCTTGCCGGCCTGGACGTACTCCTGCATGACGCCGACGACGTCCTCGATCGGGACCGCGGGGTCGTGGATGTGCTGGTAGAGCAGGTCGATCGAGTCCGTGCCGAGGTTGCGGAGGCTCGTGTCGACGACCTCGCGGATGTGGTCGAGCTGCGAGTTCGGCGCGTAGGTCTCCGGGGTGAACCCGAACTTCGTCGCGATGGTGACCTCGTCACGGATCGGTGCCAGGGCCGTGCCGAGGAGCTGCTCACCGGTTCCCCATCCGTAGAGCTCGGCGGTGTCGAAGTGGGTGACCCCGAGTTCGTGGGCGCGGCGGATGGCAGCGATCGACTCGGTGTCGTCGCCCGGCCCGTAGGCGTACGTCGTGCCCATGGCGCCGTAGCCGATCGAGCCGACGACGAGCCCCTGCTGGCCGAGGGTGCGTTGCTGCATGTGCTGTCCTTTCGAGACATGGAGAGCGGTACAGGTGGCACTGTACGCCGGAAATGGCAGAGGGTGACACAACTGGCGTTTGCTGCCAGGTCGCTAGACTCGAAGCGTGAGCGACACGAGCACGGAACCGCGCCCTGGTCTGCGGGACATCACCCGCGACGCCGTGCGCGCGCGTATCGCAGCCGTCGCGATCGCCCGGTTCGACGCCGACGGGTTCGAGCGCGTCACCGTGGAACAGATCGCTGCCGAAGCCGGGATCTCCGCGCGGAGCTTCCACCGGTACTTCCCCGCGAAGGAGGACGCTGTCATCGGCGACCCGGCGCGCCATCGCGGAGCCCTCGCCGAGGCGTTCCGCGCACGACCGTCGGACGAGCCGGTGTGGACCGCGCTCCGTGAAGCGTTCGTGCAGATGGTCGCTCGTGGCGGTGAGGACTCCGAGACGGGGCGACGTTCCGTCCGTGTGATGACGAGCGCGCCGTCCCTCCGAGCCAGGAACCTCGAGAAGCACCAGGCATGGGCGGACGTCCTCACACCGTTGGTCGCCCGGCGCATCGACGGCACGGACGACGACCTCGACCTGCGTGCGCGGACGATCGTGCAGGCGGCGCTGGGGTGCTTCGACGTCGCGATCACCACGTGGGCGACCGAGGCCGACGACGATGTGGTCGGCATCCTGCGGCGGGCGTTCGACGTTCTGGACGTCCGACGGAGCTGACCGGGCCGGTCCGGTGTCGGCCGGTTAGCCTTGCTCCGTGACGACCCTGACGATCGCAGCCGAGCAGTTCGCCCCCGTCGACGACCCGGTGGCGAACCTCGAGACGGTTCGCAACGCCGCGGTCGAGGCCGCAGCACGTGGCGCCGACCTGCTCGTCACACCCGAGTACACGTCGTACTTCACCGCGGAGATCGACGACGACTTCGTGGCTGCTGCCCAGCCGATGGACGGCCCGTTCGTGACCGGCCTCCGACAGGTCGCCCGGGACACCGGCGTCGCGCTCGTCGTCGGCACCGCGGAGGCCACGGACCGACCGGAGCGCTTCCGGAACACCCTCGTCGCGATCGGTGCAGACGGAGCCGTCCTGCAGACGTACCGGAAGGTGCACCTCTACGACGCGTTCGGCTCCCGAGAGTCCGACCGCATCGAGCCCGGCGACCCGTCACAGCTCCCCGTGTTCGAACTCGGCGGCGTGCGGATCGGGCTGGAGACGTGCTACGACCTCCGCTTCCCCGAGGTCACGCGGCGACTGGCCGCGGCGTCGGTGGACGTGGTGCTGCTCCCCGCTGAATGGGTCCGCGGTCCGGGCAAGGAGCACCACTGGCGCACGCTGCTGACGGCCAGGGCGATCGAGAACACGATCTGGGTCGTCGGCGTCGGGCAGGCACCGCCGGTGGGGATCGGGGGATCGGTGGTGCTGGACCCGGCTGGCGTGGCCACCGCGGCACTCGGTGCGGCCCCCGGCATGCTCGTCGCGACGGTGGACACGGCCGTCACCGACGAGGTCCGGCGGGTCAACCCCTCGTTGTCACTGCGTCGCTACGACGTCACGGAGCGCTGAGGCCACCCGGGCCACCCATCAGGTCACGGGCATCGGGCCCGGTCCGTCAGGAGCGCTGCGAGCCGCCGGTCAGGTGACGGGCGCCGAGCCCCGCGAGCCGGCCGGCCGCGTCCTCGAGCACCGATCGACGCTTGCAGAACGCGAAGCGCACGAGCGAGCGGTACCCGGCGGCGTGGTCGGGTCGGACGAAGGCGGAGACCGGCACACCGACGACCCCGGCGAGGGTGGGGAGTTCGAGGCAGAACGCCCGCGCGTCCTCGTACCCGAGGGGCGCTGTGTCGGCGATGACGAAGTACCCGCCGTCGGGGCGCATCACCTCGAAGCCGGCGGCGGTCAGCCCCGCGGCCAGCACCCGGTGCTTCGCCGCGAGATCCGCCGCGATCCCCGCGAACACCTCGTCGGGGAGACGCAGTCCGGCCGCGACCGCGGGCTGGAACGGGGCGCCGTTGACGAACGTCAGGAACTGCTTCACCGATGTGATCGCGTCGACCAGGGCCGGGGGAGCCGTGAGCCAGCCGATCTTCCAGCCCGTGGTGCTGAAGGTCTTCCCAGCGCTCGAGATCGTCACGGTCCGTTCCCGAGCACCCGGGAGCGTGGCGATGGGGACATGCGGGACGTCGAAGGTCAGGTGCTCGTAGACCTCGTCGGTGATGACCAGGGCGTCGTACCGTGCCGCGAGCTCGACGACCCTCCGGAGCACCTCGGTGGGGAGGATGCGGCCGGTCGGGTTGTGCGGGGTGTTGACGAGGACGGCGCGTGTCCGGTCCGAGAACGCCGCACGGAGCGTGTCGTCGTCGGGCAGGAAGTCGGGTGCGGTGAGCGGGACGGTGACGTGTGTGCCGCCCGCGAGGCTGATCAGCGCCCCGTACGCGTCGTAGAAGGGCTCGAACGTGATCACCTCGTCGCCGGGTTCGACGAGGGCGAGGAGTGTCGCGGCGAGTGCTTCGGTCGCACCGGCGGTCACGAGGACCTCTCGATCGGGATCGACCTCGACGCCGTACCACCGGCGTTGGTGCTCTGCGATCGCCAGGCGCAGATCGGGAGTACCGCGTCCTGGCGGGTACTGGTTCACGCCGTCGCGGATCGCGCGCACAGCAGCGTCGAGGACCTCGGCGGGGCCGTCCTCGTCGGGGAAGCCCTGCCCGAGGTTGATCGCGCCGGTACGCGCTGCCAGGGCACTCATCTCGGCGAACACCGTCGGCGCGGGGACGCCGTCCGGGCCGAGGAGCATCGCGCCCTCCGCGGCGCGCAACCAGGGTCCTGACTGCCGCATGTGGTTCCCTCCGACGAGCGCTCACGCTGAACGGACCCCAACTTAGTGCGTGCCGACGCGCGGGCCCGGGAGTCGATCCACAGCCGACGCATAAGATCGCCATAGTGCACTCGCAGGGCCGTCAGGAGCACTGCCCAGGTGCGTGCGACAGACTGCACGAGCTTGAAAGGAGCACGTCCAGCATGACCGACACCACGCCCAACGGGCACGGCGACGACAACCGTCCGGACGACACGACCCCCGAGGTCGCCGCCGACGATGCCGCGCAGCAGGCGGGCGACGCTGGTGCGTCGACGCCGAGCGACTCCGAGACCACCGCGACCGGGACGGGGAGCCCCGACGAGCACGCGCGTCACGCTGATGCCGACCACACCGACGTGATCGATCCGGTGCCGGCGAACGAGTCGAACCAGTACACGGCGCCGTACCCCACGACGCAGTACGGCCAAGACCAGGGCCAAGGCCAGGGCCAGGGCCAGGGCCAGGGCCAGCAGGGCGGCTACGGCCAGGACCACTCGCCCTACGGCGCAGGGTCCGGCCAGACAAGCGACTACGGCCAGACGAGTGCCTACGGTCAGACGAGTGCCTACGGCCAGACGAGCGACTACGGCCAGACCAGCCAGTACGGCCAGACCAGCCAGTACGGCCAGCAGGACCGTCCTCGGTACGGCGAGTACGCGCAGCCGGCGTCGTCGCAGGCGCCGGCGTCCGCGAGCGAACAGTCCGCCTACGGACAGCAGCCCTCCGGGCAGCCACAGTACGACCAGTCCGCCTACGGCCAGCAGCAGTACGGGCAGCAGCAGTACGGCCAGCAGTCCTACGGACAGCAGTCGTACTCCCAGCCCGCCGGCCAGCAGCAGTACGGCCAGTCCGCCCAGGCTCCCTCGTCCGCCTTCGGCGACGACCAGCGACCCGACGGCTCCGACCGCACCAACGGCTACTACTTCTCCGGCGCAGCAGCGACCGGAGCGGGTGCAGGCGCTGCCACGGACACCGCCACGAAGCCGAAGTCCACGCGTTCCCGCATCGTCCTGCCCCTCGTGGGCGGCCTCATCGTCGGCGCGCTCGTCGGCGGGGCTGCCGGTGGTGGCTGGGTGGCGGCGACCTCGAACGGCGGCACCACCTCGAGCTCCTCGAGCTCCAGTGGCGGCAACCTGACGGTCAACGACTACAACTCGGCGACGGTCGTCACCGCGGTCGCCGCGCAGGCCACTCCCTCGGTCGTGACGATCAACGTGTCGTCCTCGAGCGAGGCCGGCACCGGCTCCGGCGTGGTCCTCAGCAAGGACGGCTACATCGTCACGAACACCCACGTGGTGACGCTCGACGGTGACAGCTCGACGGGGACGATCCAGGTCACCACGTCGGACGGCAAGATCTACGCCGGCAAGCTCGTCGGCACCGACCCGACGGTCGACCTCGCGGTGATCAAGATCGACGCGAGCGACCTGAAGCCGATGTCCTTCGCGGACTCCTCGAAGCTCAACGTCGGCGACACCGCGGTCGCGATCGGCGCTCCGCTCGGCCTGTCGAACACCGTCACCGACGGCATCGTGTCGACCCTGAACCGCAGCATCCAGGTCACCTCGAGCGACCCGAACGCCGGCGGCGACTCGAACGAGGGCCAGGGCAACAACGGCAACGGCCCGTTCGACTTCTGGGGCAACGGCGACAACGGCTCGAGCACCGGCACCACCGCCACGGTGTCGCTCCCGGTCATCCAGACCGACGCGTCCATCAACCCGGGGAACTCGGGCGGCGCGCTGCTCGACTCCAAGGGCAAGCTGATCGGCATCAACGTCGCGATCGCGAGTGCCGGCAGCACGGACTCGTCCGACTCCCAGTCGGGCAGCATCGGCGTCGGCTTCTCGATCCCGGCGAACCTGGTGAAGCGGGTCGCGAACGAGATCATCGACAACGGCTCGGCGACGCACGGTCTGCTCGGCGCGACGGTCGGCGACGCGAACGAGGACGCCAAGGCCACCCAGATGGGTGCGCTCATCAAGTCGGTGTCCTCCGGCGGCGCGGCTTCCGGAGCGGGCCTGCAGAAGGGCGACGTCGTCACGAAGATCGGCAACGCGACCGTCGCGGACGCGACCGACCTCACGGCGCAGGTGCGGTACTTCGCCGGTGGCGCGAAGACGACGATCACCTACGTGCGCAACGGCCAGTCCCACGAGGCTGACGTGACCCTCGGGACCTACGACAGCAAGAGCTGACGCAACCCCAGATCGGACGGGAGGCTCGGTGCCAGTCGGCACCGGGCCTCCCGTCCGTCGTCTGCCCCGCAGCACCGCCCCGCCGGCCCCGCCCCGCGCGCTCGCTCGCTCTCGCACGAGCGGGCGAAATGCCCGGGTGGGGCGCGGGGCGGACCGTGGTGTTTCGCCCGCTCGGCGGGGCGGGCGTTCGTGTGTGTGGTGAGTGGGCGAAATGCCCAGGCGGGGTGCGGGGCGGACCGTGGTGTTTTGCCCGCTCGGCGGGGGCGGGCGGTGGTGGGGGAGCGCGCAGGTGGGGTGCTCGGCCTCTTGATAGGCTGCGAGTCGCTCACCGCCAGGACCCCGAGGAACGCATGCAGACAGACGGACAGCCCCTGCCGGGCGTCTCGTACGTGATGCCCGTCCTCAACGAGGTCACCGAGGTCCGGGCCGCCGTCGCGAGTCTGCTCGAGCAGGACTACGCCGGGCCGTTCGAGGTCGTCCTCGCACTCGGACCCTCGATCGACGGCACGAACGAACTCGTCGCCGAGATGAGTGCCGCCGACCCCCGGATCCGCGCCGTCGAGAACCCCGTCGGCTCGACGCCGGCCGGCCTGAACGTGGCGATCCGCGCGTCCGAGCACCCGATCGTGGTCCGTGTCGACGCGCACTCGGTGCTGCCCAAGGAGTACACGCGGATCGCGGTGCGGACCCTGACGGAGTCCGGTGCGGACAACGTCGGCGGCATCATGCGCGCCGAGGGTCGCACGCCGTTCGAGAAGGCCGTGGCGCTCGCGTACGGCAGCCGCGTCGGCCTCGGCGGCACCCCGCACCACGTCGGCGGACAGGCGGGACCGGCCGAGACCGCGTACCTCGGCGTCTTCCGCCGAGACCGGCTCTTCGCGGTCGGTCTCTTCGACGAGGGCATCAAGCGGGGCCAGGACTGGGAGCTCAACCGGCGGCTGCGCACCACCGGCGGCACGGTGTGGTTCACGCCGGAACTCGTCGTGACATACCGACCGCGGCCGAGCCTCAAGCGTCTGATCCGGCAGTTCGTGGCGACCGGCCTCTGGCGGGGTGAACTGGCTCGACGGTTCCCCGCGAACAACGGCCTCCGGTACTTCGTCCCGCCGGCCATGGTGGCCGCGGTCGGACTCGGCCTGGTCGCCGGGATCGTCGGCGTGATCGGCGCCCTGTTCCACAGCGGTGCCGCCTGGGCGATGCTCGGGTTCGCGGTGCCAGCGGTCTACCTGCTCTTCGTCGTCGTGGGCACCGTCGCGGTCTCGCGGCGATCCGACGCCGCCACACGGGGCTGGCTGCTCGTCGTGCTGCCCTGCATCCACATCGGCTGGGGGGTCGGGTTCATCGTCGGGTTCCTGACGCGGACCTCCGAGCTGACGACCCACACCGGACGGTGACCTCCTTGCCCGACCTCCAGCCCGAACCCGCCGAGCGCGGCTACGCCCACCCGACCTCGATCGCCGAGCTCCGTGCCGTGGCACAGCCGGACGAGGTCCGGTCCCGCGCCAACGCGGAGCACTGGACGGCGTCGCTGTACCTGCGGGACATCTCCCCGTACCTGACGTGGGTGCTCCTGAAGACCCGGATCAGCGCGAACCAGGTCACCGGCCTGATGATCCTGGTCGGGTGGTCCGTCGCCGCGGCGCTGCTCATCCCGGGGATCTGGGGTGCGGCGCTCGCGCTGGTGCTCGGGCAGCTCCAGATGCTCGTCGACTGCTCCGACGGCGAGGTCGCGCGGTGGCGCGGGACCCGTTCGCCGGCCGGGATCTTCCTCGACAAGGTCGGGCACTACACGACCGAGGGACTCATCCCGGTCGCGCTCGGCATCCGGGCCGCCACCTGGCCGATCCACGACGCGGACTGGATGTGGACCACGATCGGCTGCGCACTCGGCCTGGTGATCGTCTGGAACAAGGCGCTGAACGACATGGTCCACGTGGCTCGCGCGAACTCCGGGCTCGACAAGCTCGTCGATCGTCGGGACGCCTCCACCGCACCGTCCGGTCGACGCCTGGCCTCCCTGCGACGGATCGCGCGCTTCCTGCCGTTCCACCGTCTGTACCACTCCGTCGAGCTCTCGATGCTCGCCTTCGTGTTCGCGCTGCTCGGGCTCGTCATCGGCGATCCCCTGGCAGACCGGATCCTCGTCGGGGTCCTGCTGCCGCTGGCCGTGATCGCGACCGTCGGGCACTTCCTGGCGATCATCTCCTCCAAGCGGGTGCGGGCATGACGCCGGGCACGGTCCGCCGGAACGCGGTCCCGCACCGAGAGCGCCCGCGCGTCGCCGTCGTGAGCCTGACCCAGGGGACGCGTCCGGAAGACCTGCGCCGCGGGCTGGAGAGCGTCCTCGCACAGCGCGACGTCGAGCTCGACGTCGTCTGCGTCGGCAACGGCTGGGAGCCCGTCGGCCTGCCCGAGGGTGTCCGGGCCCTGGCGCTGCCGGAGAACGTCGGCATCCCCGCCGGTCGGAACGCAGGCGCTGCGGTCGTCGACGGCGACTACGTGTTCTTCCTCGACGACGACGCGTCCGTCCCCTCGGACACGTTCCTGCGCGACGCGATCGCCCTGTTCGAGCGGGACCCGTCCCTCGGGTTGGTGCAGCCCCGCGTGGTCGATCCGTCCGGCGCCGCGAGTCCGCTCCGCTGGGTGCCCCGGATCCGCAAGGGCGACCCGACGGAGTCGTCGCCGGTCTTCTCGGTGTGGGAGGGCGCGGTCGTGCTGCCGATGGACGTGTACCGCGTCGTCGGCGGCTGGGGAGCGCCGTACTTCTACGCGCACGAGGGCATCGAGCTCGCATGGCGGGTGTGGGACGCCGGACGACGGGCCTGGTACGCCGGGGACCTCATCGCGCACCACCCCGCGATCGACCCGGCACGGCACACCGAGTACTACCGTCTGAACGCCCGGAACCGGGTCTGGCTGGCCCGCCGCAACCTGCCACCGCTGCTGCGCCCGCTCTACGTCGGCTCGTGGGCCGCGATCCAGACCGCCCGCTGGTGGCGGCACCCGGCACGGTTGCGGGTCTGGTTCGGTGGCGTCCGCGAAGGCTGGAGCACCGACTGCGGTCCGGCGACGCCCATGGGCTGGCTGACGATCGGCCGGATGACCATCGCCGGTCGCCCGCCGATCGTCTGAGCCCCACCACGAGAGAGAGGTCCGCATGCCGATCACCAACGACGTCCGCACGGCGTTCCGCCTCGCCCGTCGGCTCCTGCGCTCGCGCAGCCAGCGACGCCAGCTGACCCGGCGCCTGTCGGCGGAGCAGCCCCTGGTCCCCGGCAGCATCGAGATCGCGGTGTACTTCGCCGACGGCCCCGTGAACATGTACCAGGTCCGGCAGTGGTACGCACCGCTCGCCGAGCTGTCCCGCACGCACCCGGTCGCGATCGTCTCGCGCAGCCCCGGCACCATGCTGACGCTGCTCGACGAAGCACCCGTGCGGTCGGTGTACGCCCGTCAGGTGGTAGACCTCGAGCAGTTCGTGGACGAGCAGGCACCCAAGGTGGTGCTCTACGTCAACCAGAACGCCCGCAACTTCCAGATGATGCGGTACGGGCGGATGTGGCACGTCTTCGTCAACCACGGCGAGAGCGACAAGATGTACATGACGACGAACCAGTTCAAGGCGTACGACTACGCCCTGATCGCTGGTGACGCCGCTCGTGACCGCTTGGACGAGGCCCTGTGGGACTACGACCTGGATCGGCGCGCGATCGCGATCGGCCGTCCGCAGGCCGACCACTTCGCCGGGGAACCGCCGTACCCGCACGACGATCGCACAGTGGTGCTCTACGCGCCGACGTGGGAGGGAGACCGCGCTGCCGCGGCCTACGGGTCGATCGCGAGCCACGGCACCACCATCGCGGAGCGCGTGCTCGCGTCGCCCCAGCACCGACTGGTGTACCGGCCGCACCCGCGGAGCGGCGTTCGGGACGCGGAGTACAAGGCCGCGCACGAGCGCATCGTCGCCGCCATCGCTGCGGCGAACACGGCCGATCCGTCCGCGCACCACGTGTTCGACGACGGGGCGGAACTCGGCTGGCAGCTCGCCGACGCCGACGTCGCCATCACCGACATCAGCGCCATGATCTACGACCGCCTGGCCGTGGGCAAGCCGCTCATCGTGACCCGGCCGGTCGCCCCCGAGGCGGACGTCGACGAGCGCGGGTACCTGGCAGCCGCGAACTGGCTGCTGGCACCCGACGCCGACGACGTGGTCGCCCGGGTGGACGCGGCGGCGCACGACGCCGAGGAACTGGCGCAGCTGCAGCACTGGGTGACGCGGTACTTCGGCGACACGACACCGGGAACGGCCACGGCCCGCTTCCACGACGCGATCGAGCGGCTGCTCGCGCGCTGGCACGAGGTCGCCCGGGAGCGTCAGGGGCGCTGAGGTCGGCGGGACGTCACGGCGCGAGACCGGGGCCGGCGAGGGACATCCGCCAGAGGTACTCGGATCGATCCGGACGGCGCCAGCGGACGATGACGACGCCCGTCTCTTCCAAGGAGACGCCGAAGACCGCGATCGCGATGCTGCGTCCGGGGTCGAGGTGGCGGACGACGAGCGGCGGACAGTAGCCCGTCCCGAGGTGCGTGAGGCTCAGGCCGTCGATCGGTTCATCGCTGATGTTGACGAGGTCGTATCGGTGTGGCGCATGGGTACGGTCGACCGCGAAGGGGACCGCGTAGGCGGTGGGTGTTGGGTGCATGGGGGGAACGTTAGGGGGAGGGTCCGACGCTGGGGGCCGGGATTCGCCCGGGGACCTGGGCCTGTGGAGGGGGGTCCTGGCGGGCGTGGCTGTGGTGGGACGGGGGCACCCCAGGGTCAGACGCCGTACTCCGCGTTGTACCGCTTCAGGGCTTCCTCGATGGGCCCGTCGAGCTGCAACCGGCCCTTGTCGAGGTACAGGCCGCGCTGGCAGAACCGGCGCAGGTCCTTGTCGTTGTGGGAGACGAAGAAGAGCGTCCGACCGCCCGCGAGGAGCTCCTCGATGCGCTTGTAGCACTTCTCGCGGAAGGCCTTGTCGCCGACCGCCAGGACCTCGTCGACGAGGATCACCGGCTCGTCGAGGCGCGAGATCACCGCGAACGCGATCCGGACCTTCATGCCGCTGGAGAGGTGCTTGTAGGGGGTGTCGACGAAGTCGCCGATCTCGGCGAAGTCGATGATCTCGTCGAAGCTGTCGCGGATCTCCGCTCGGGACATCCCGTGCAGCCCGGCGGTCAGGTAGACGTTGTCCCGGACGGTCAGGTCGCCGACGAACCCGCCGGTGATCTCGATGAGCGGAGCGACGCCCGCGCCGACGCGGACCCGGCCTTCGTCGGGGAGCATCACCTGGGCGACGAGCTTCAGGAGCGTCGACTTGCCCTGGCCGTTCCGCCCGACGACGCCGATGGCCTCTCCGGGGCGGACGTCGAACGAGACGTGCCGCAGGGCCCAGAACTCGTCGCCGCGCTTCCGGCGGTTGCTGCCGGCGAACAGGTCCTTGAAGCTGCGACTGGCACGCCGGTTCCGCTTGAACCGGATGCCGGCGTCCGTGACGGAGATCACCGGGGCCACGGTCTTCGTCTGACCGGTCGACTGCGTGGCGGTCATCAGAGCTCCTTGAGGACGCGGTGCTCGCTGCGCTGGAACACCAGGAGCCCGACGGTGACCACGATGGCCGTGGTCACGACGGAGGCGAGGACCTGGAACCAGTCGAGCTGGCTCGGGAAGAACGCGGAGCGGTAGATGCCGAAGATGCCCGTCAGCGGGTTGATCGCCGCCAGGTCGTGGAGGGTGTCCGGCAGCGCGCTCGGGCCGTAGATGATCGGGGACGCGTAGAAGGCGAAGCGGAGCACCAGCTTCACGGCGCGTTCGAGGTCGCGGAAGAACACCACGAGCGGGGCGACGATGAGGCCGATGCCGTAGACCAGCGCCGCCTGCAGCACGATCGCGAACGGGTAGAGCACGACCTGCCAGTGCACCTGTGCTCCGGTCGCGATCACGAAGATCGCGAGGACCGGGATGCTCAGGAGGAACTCAATGCCCTTCGACGCGTCGATCCGCAGGACCCAGATGCTCCGGGGGATCGTGGTCGACCGGATGAGCTTCGACTCCTTGATGAAGGCCCGGGTCGAGTCGGAGACCGCTCCGGTGAACCACATCCACGGCAGGAGTGCCGCGAGGAGGAAGACGATGTAGGGCTCTTCGCCGACCGATCCACGGTGGAAGACCTGGGTGAAGACGAACCAGTAGATCGCCGACATCACCAGCGGGTCGAGGATCGACCAGAAGTAGCCGAGCGCCGAGGTCGAGTACCGCACCCGCAGGTCGCGCTTGGTCAGCAACCAGAGCGCATGACGATAGCGCCGACCGGAGCTCCGGGTCGCCGCTGGTGCGGCGGCCACGGGCGCGGTCGGCGCACTCGCTGTCGTCATGGGGTCCTTCCGGCCTGGATCGCCGAGAGGAGACCGGCTGCTCAGGCGAACAGGTTGTTCGCGCGCTCGAGGTCCTCGGCGAAGTCGATCTCGACCGCGTACAGGTCGGAGATGTCGATCGGCGTCCAGCGTAGCCCGTCCTCACCGATGGCAGCCTCGATGCCGCCCTCGAAGTACTCCTGGTCGTCGACGCGACCGAGCTGACGGATCAGGGCCTGCTTGTCGGCCGAGGAGACGTAGTTGATGCCGACCGCTTCGCCGAGGCCGCCGACGACCTGCTTCGAGAGCTTGTGGATGAAGCCCTCCGCGTCCACGGTGTACTTGACTTCTTCGTCGGACACCTTCTCGGTGTTGACGCTCACGAAGGACCGGTCCTGGTCCATCATGTCGGCCGCACGGACGAGCGCACGGGGGTCGAAGACGACGTCGCCGTTCATCCAGAGGACCCCGCCCTTGCCCGTGGCCTTCAGCGCACGGAGGAGGCTCTTCGAGGTGTTGGTGGAGTCGTAGGACTCGTTGTAGACGAAGTTCGCTTCCGGGAACGCCTCGACGATGTACTCCGACTTGTAGCCGACGACGACCGTGATGCGGGCGCTCGAACCGAACGCGGCCCGGATGTTCTCGAACTGCTGCTGCATGATGGTGCGGCCGTCGCTGAGCTCGGTGAGCGGCTTCGGCAGGCTGCGCCCGAGGCGGCTGCCCATCCCCGCTGCGAGGATGACGATCTGCGTGGTCATACTGGTCCCTTCCGGTATCCGCCCGCGCGCCCTTGGGCACGGACAAGCCACGTCGAGTCTGCTCGCAGTCGATCCGAATCAGCCGAGAGTCGCGCCACCGTCACGTCGTGGACGGCGGAGAACCCCGGCCGTGTGCACGGTCCGAGCAGGTTTCCAAGTGGTGAACACTCCGTCGTGTCCCGGTGAATCATACGGAACGACCCCGCGCCGGGGTACGTGCTGAGCGGGTTCGTAGTCATTTCGTGACACTGGGTGTCCGCCCCCGCCGATGTCCCCACCGCGTTGGTACGGTTGGGCCGTGGCTGCAGCAGGGGACGACGAGGACGTGTACGCCACGTCCGACGCTGCGTGGCTCACCGAGGTCGACGACGAGGTGGACGAGCTCGACGAGCTCGACGACACCGATCAAGACGACCAGGACGACCAGGACGACCAGGACGACGGGGACGACACGGCCGACGACACGGCCGGCGTCTCGACACACCGCGACACGGGGGACAGCGATGCGGACGACCGCCCCGACCAGGACGGCATGACGGACGACAGCACCACCAGGACCGACGACCGGACGAGGGTCGACGACACCTCGACCGGCGACGACGCGCGAGCGACCGAGGGGACGGGCGTGCTGCCTGCGGCCGCAGCGTCGACCACGACGAAGCCGAGCACGGCGAAGAAGCCCCGCGCCAAGCGCCCGAGCCGCGCGACACGCCCGCAGGGCGCCGCGGCCGCGGAAACGGCCGCCACGGACAAGACGAGCAGCGCGACCAGTGACACGACGCAGGGTGACGTCGTGACGGACGCCGAGCCTCCCGTCCGTGCCGACGGAACAGGCACTGCCGAGCCCCGCACTGCCGAGCCCCGCACTGCCGAGCCCCGCACTGCCGAGCCCCGCGCCGACGCGACCACGCAGACCAAGCCGGCACCGAAGAAGAAGGCCCGCACCACGGCCCCCAAGCAGGCCCCGAAGCAGCAGCCGGTGGTCCTCCGCGCCAGCGGCCTCGTGAAGCGGTACGGGCAGACGCTCGCCGCCGACGAGGTCGACCTCGAGATCCGCCAGGGCTCGATCTTCGGCGTCGTCGGCCCGAACGGCGCCGGCAAGACCACGACCCTGTCGATGCTCACCGGCCTCCTGCGCCCGGACGCCGGCACGGCGACGGTGCTCGACCACGACGTCTGGGCGGACCCCGCCGCGGCGAAGCGGTCCATGGGGGTGCTGCCCGACCGGCTGCGGCTGTTCGACCGGCTCACCGGCGCGCAGCTGCTCTTCTACTCGGCGACGCTCCGCGGGATCGACGGCAAGACCGCCAGGGCCCGCAGCTCCGACCTCGCCGAGGCGTTCGGGCTGGGCGACGCGCTCGGCCGTCCGGTCGCGGACTACTCCGTCGGCATGGCGAAGAAGATCGCCCTCGCCGCCACGCTGATCCACTCGCCGCGCGTGCTCGTGCTCGACGAACCGTTCGAGTCCGTCGACCCGGTCAGCGCGGCGACCATCACCGAGATCCTCCGCCGCTACACGCAGGGCGGTGGCACGGTCGTGCTGTCGAGTCACTCGATGGAGCTCGTCCAGCGCACCTGCGACTCGGTCGCCATCATCGTCGGGGGCAAGGTGCTCGCGTCGGGCACCATGGCCCAGGTCCGTGGCCGCAAGAGCCTCGAGGACAAGTTCGTCGAACTCGCGGGTGGCCGCGTCGTCGCGGAGAGCATGGAATGGTTGCACAGCTTCTCCGGCTGAGGGCCGACCTGCTCGCGGGCGAGGTCCGCGGGAGTGCCAGGCGTTCGGTCCTCGTCGTCGTCGGCAGTCTGGCCGGGCTCGTCGCCGCGGTGCTCATCGGCATCGCGATGTCGTCCCTGCGCACCGCCGATCCCGCGGTGGCGCGCGCCGTCATCGTCCCGGTCGGCACCCTGATCACGGTCGGGTTCACGATCATCCCGCTCGCCGTCGGCGGTGCGGACCAGTTCGACCCGCGACGGTTCGCGGTGTTCGGCGTCGGTCGCCGCGACCTGGCGATCGGTCTCGCCGTCGCGGGGCTGGTCGGGGTCCCGGTCGTCGGGGTCGCGATCGTCGCGGTGTCCCAGTCCGTGGCGTGGATGCGCGGTGCCGGCACGGGTGTGCTCGGCGTCGTCGCGTCGCTGGTCGTGATCGCCACCTGTGGGCTGCTCGTCCGCGTCGGCTGCACCGTCGGCTCGTGGCTGATCGGGTCACACCGGCCGAGCCGTGACGCCGGCTGGCTCGTCGCCCTGGTCGTCGTCGTGCTCGTCATCCCGACCGTCTCGCTGCTGCTCCGCGTCGACTGGCTGAACCCCCGGAGCGCCGAGCTCCAGCGGATCGCCGACATCGCCGGGTGGACGCCGTGGGGTGCCGCGTGGGCGGTCCCCGCCGACGTCGCCTCGGGCCACACCGGTGAGGGCATCGTGAAGCTGCTCCTCGCGCTGGTGGTCCTCGGGCTCCTCGCCGCCGCGTGGTGGGGACTCGTCGGCCGGATGCTCGTCACCGTCGACGACCGCACCGCGGTGCGGAGCTACCGGACGCTCGGCTGGTTCGACCGGCTCGGGGCGACCCCGGTCGCCGCGGTCGCCGCTCGTGCGCTGACCTACTGGGGGCGTGACCCGCGGTACCGCACCTCGTACCTGATCCTGCTGTTCGTGCCGATCGTGGTCGTCCCGCTCGGGGTCGCCGGGGTGCCGTGGCACTGGACGGCGCTCATCCCGCTGCCGCTGATGGCCGTCATCGCCGGGTTCCTCCCGCACAACGACGTCTCGTACGACAACACCGCGGTGTGGCTGCACGTCGCGTCTGGTGCGCCCGGGTGGAGCGACCGTCTCGGCCGGCTGACCCCGGTGATCGTCGTCGGCGTCCCCGCGATCGCCGCGGGGTCGGCGCTGTCCGCGTGGCTGTTCGGCGACTGGGTCGCGTTCCCGGTGCTCATCGGCGTCTGCGTGGCCGCGCTCTTCGCCGGACTCGGCATCTCCAGCGTCGTGTCCGTGCTGCTGCCCTACCCGACCGTCCGCCCGGGGGACCGGCCGTTCCAGCAGCCGCAGGCCGCCGGGGTGGTCTCCACCGTGTCGCAGTCCACGACGATCATCGGGATCCTGCTGTTCTCGGTCCCGGCGGGCTGGCTCGGGGTGCTGGCGCTCTCCGACGGTGCGGAGCCGTGGGCGGTCCTGACGCTGGTGGTCGGCGCGGGTGTCGGCATCGTGGTGCTCGGCATCGGCGTGGTCGCGGGCGGGAAGCTCTTCGACCGGCACGGGCCGGACCTGCTGGCCGCGGCGCAGCGGAACTAGACGCGCACCGCCGCGGCGCAGCGGAACGAGACGCGCACCGCCGCGGCGCAGCGGAACGAGACGCGAGCAGCACGCAGCGAGCAGCACGCAAGGGAGCCGGACCCGACGTACCCTGGTGTCATGAGCATGACGGAACCCGGTGGCGGCGGACTCGACGTGATGGACCGCGAGCTCGAGAAGCTCCTCGAGGAAGAGGCGATCGAGCCTGGCGACCACGAGCGCTTCTCGCACTACGTCAAGAAGGACAAGATCCTGCAGTCCGCGCTGAGCGGCAAGCCGGTGAAGGCCCTGTGCGGCAAGAAGTGGATCCCGGGCCGTGACCCGGAGAAGTTCCCGGTCTGCCCGGACTGCAAGGCCATCTACGAGAAGATGAAGGCCGAGTAGCCGCTCACACGATGAGCGTCGGGATCGCCGGGTCGCCCCGCCCGATCCGCGACGCGTCCGCCGGCAGCTCGGCCTTGGCGCCCTTGTGGTGTGCGCGTGCGGCCTCGACCCCGCGGACCCCGAGGAACGCCGGGTCGACCTCGCCCTGGGTGACGACGGGCACCAGCAGCGGCCGCTCGTCCGGGCCGACCGAGCCGGAGGTCCGCACGACCTCCGCCGTGGCGATCCCGTTGCGGAGGCGACGCCCGGCGTCCTTCCGGCCGCCGATCGACGCCTTGTCGGCGGACTTCTTCGCCACCGACACCCACTCGCCGGCGGCGGTGTGGTGGGCGACGAGCTTGAAGACCATGCCGGCGGCGGGGTGTCCGGAGCCGGACACGACGGACGTGCCGACACCGTAGGAGTCGACGGGGGCCGCGCGGAGTGCCGCGATCGTGTACTCGTCGAGGTCGTTCGTCACGGTGATCTTGGTGTTCGTCGCGCCGAGCCGGTCGAGCTGGCCGCGGACCGAGGCGACGACGGACGGCAGGTCGCCGCTGTCGATGCGGACCGCGCCGAGCTTGCCGTTCGTCAGCCGCACGGCGGTGTCGACGGCGGCCTCGATGTCGTACGTGTCGACGAGGAGCGTGGTGCCGTCGCCGAGCGCGTCGAGCTGCGAGCGGAACGCCGCTTCCTCGGAGTCGTGCAGGAGCGTGAAGGCGTGCGCTGCGGTGCCCATCGTCGGGATGCCCCAGCTGCGGCCCGCCTCGAGGTTGCTCGTCGCGCCGAACCCGGCGATGTACGCGGCGCGGGCAGCGGCGACCGCGTTCCACTCACCCGTGCGGCGGGAGCCCATCTCGGCGAGCGGGCGGTGGTCGGCGGCGGACACCATCCGTGCAGCCGCCGAGGCGATCGCGGAGTCGGCGTTGAAGATCGACAGGGCCAGGGTCTCGAGGACGACGGCTTCGGCGAAGGTGCCCTCGATCTGCAGCACGGGGGAGTTCGGGAAGAAGACCTCGCCCTCGCGGTACGCGCGGACGTCGCCGGTGAACCGGTAGTCGGCGAGCCAGGTCGCGGTGCCGGCGTCGATGACGCCGCGGTCCCGCAGGAACCCGATCTCCTCGTCCCCGAAGCGGAAGTCGGTGAGGGCGGTGAGGAAGCGGCCGAGCCCGGCAGCGACGCCGTAGCGGCGCCCGTCCGGCAGCCGTCGGGTGAACACCTCGAACACGCAGCGGCGGTCGGCGGTGCCGTCCTTCAGGGCCGCGTCGACCATGGTGAGTTCGTACTGGTCCGTCAGGAGCGCGCTGGTCACGTCTCCGACACTAGTCAGGACACCGGCCTGGAGGCTGTGCTGACGCGGACCTGTCGGCGTGCGTCGGTACGCTGGTCCCGTGACGGATGCACCGATCGGAGTCTTCGACAGCGGCGTCGGCGGCCTGACGGTCGCCCGGGCGATCATCGACCAGCTGCCGCGCGAGAGCATCCGGTACGTCGGCGACACCGTGCACTCGCCGTACGGCCCGAAGCCCATCGCGGACGTCCGCCGCTACGCGTTGCAGGTGATGGACGACCTCGTCGAGCAGGGCGTCAAGGCCCTCGTCATCGCGTGCAACACCGCGTCCTCCGCCGTGCTCCGGGACGCCCGCGAACGCTACGAACAGGCGTACGGCATCCCCGTGGTCGAGGTCATCCAGCCCGCGGCCCGCGCGGCCGTCAAGCAGACCAGGACCGGGCGGATCGGGGTGATCGGGACCGTCGGCACGATCGGGTCGCGCTCCTACGAGGACGCCTTCGCCGTGGCCTCCGACGTGTCGCTGACGCTCGCCGCGTGCCCGCGGTTCGTCGAGTTCGTCGAGGCCGGGGACACCTCCTCGCCCGAGCTCCGCGAGATCGCCGCCGGGTACCTCGCGCCGATCCGGGCCGCCGACGTCGACACGCTCGTCCTCGGGTGCACGCACTACCCGCTGATGTCCGCGGCGATCCAGTACGTGATGGGCCCCGACGTCACGCTGGTGTCCAGCGCGGAGGAAACGGCGAGCGACGTCTACCGCCGGCTCGTCGAGCACGGCCTCGAACGGACCACCACCGAACCCCCGACCTACGCGTTCGAGGCGACCGGCGACGACAAGGCCGGGTTCCTCCGGCTCGCCCGCCGGTTCCTCGGTCCTGAGATCGTCAGCGTCGGCCACCTCGAGACCGGCGCCATCACGTTGCCACGTCCCCACGACCCGGCGGCGACCAGCCGCTCGGCGTGACCAGCTCCGACAACCCGCACCGAGCCTCCAGGCCGGATCGAAAGGACCCCATGACCACCCGCATCGACGGTCGCACGACCACCGACCACCGTCCCGTCACCATCGAACGTGGCTGGAGCACCCAGGCCGAGGGCAGCGCCCTCATCTCCTTCGGCAACACGAAGGTGCTCTGCACCGCGTCCTTCACCAACGGCGTCCCGCGCTGGATGGCCGGCAAGGGCACCGGCTGGGTCACCGCCGAGTACTCGATGCTCCCGCGCTCCACGAACGAGCGCATGCAGCGCGAGTCGATCAAGGGCAAGGTCGGCGGTCGCACGCACGAGATCTCCCGCCTGATCGGGCGCTCGCTCCGTGCCGTCGTGGACATGAAGGGCCTCGGCGAGAACACCCTGGTGCTCGACTGCGACGTGCTGCAGGCCGACGGCGGCACCCGCACGGCGTCCATCACCGGCGCGTACGTCGCGATGGCGGACGCGATCGAGTGGGGTCGTGGCAAGGGCTTCATCGCGAAGAAGGCCACGCCGCTGGTCGACAGCGTGCAGGCGATCTCGGTCGGCATCGTCGGGGGTGTGCCGATGCTCGACCTGGCGTACACCGAGGACTCCGCCGCCGACACCGACATGAACATCGTCACGACCGGCTCCGGCAAGTTCATCGAGGTGCAGGGCACCGCCGAGCACGCGCCGTTCGACCGCGACGAGCTGAACGTGCTGCTCGACCTCGGGCTCGCCGGCAACGCCTCGTTGGCGGCGATCCAGCGCGACGCACTGGGGCTCGCGTGACCGGCATCGTCGTCCTGGCGACCCACAACCAGGGGAAGGTGGTCGAACTGCGGGAGATCCTCGGCGACGCCCTCGGATCCGGTGTGGAGCTGCAGGGCTACGACGGTCCCGAGCCCGTCGAGGACGGCGACACCTACGCGGCGAACGCGCTCATCAAGGCGCGCGCGGCGGTGGCGCACACCGGGCTGCCGGCGCTCGCGGACGACTCCGGGATCGCGGTCGACGTGCTCGGGGGTGCCCCCGGCATCAACTCCGCGCGCTACGCGGGGACCCGGGTGGACGCGGACAACATCGACCTGCTGCTGCGGAACCTGGACGGTGTCGTGGAGCGGACCGCGGCGTTCGTGTGCGCAGCCGCGTTCGTGACGCCCGCCGGTGTGGAGCACGTGGTCGAGGCCGTGTGGAACGGCGAGGTGCTGACCGAGCGTCGCGGTGACGGTGGCCACGGGTACGACCCGGTCTTCAAGCCGGACGACGCCGATCGGTCGTCGGCGGAGTTGACGCGCGCGGAGAAGAACGCGCTGTCGCACCGTGCGAAGGCGTTCCGCGGGATCGCCCCGATCGTGCGCGAGTACTTCGGCGCGTAGCGCGGGTCGGCCCGCGGCGGCCCGCCCGTGCGGCCGCGCGCGGTGCCGCCCGCGGCCGCCCGCGGTGCGGCTTGCTCCCGCACAACCAAGAGCACCTCGCACCGCGGGATCCCGTGGTGCGAGGTGCTTTCGGTTGTGCGGGGCGTCGGCTCCCGGCCGGGGTGGCTACTCGGCGGACTGCTTCTTCGCCTTGCGGGCGTTCCGGAGGTACGTCAGCGCCATCGGCACGACGGTCACGACGACCGCGAGCAGCAGGATGACGTCGATGTACTCGCGGACGATGTGCGCCACGAAGGGGATGTGCCCGATGAAGTAGCCGAGGAACGTCACGCCGACGCCCCAGACCACGGCGCCGATGGCGTTGTAGAGCGAGTACTTCTTGTAGTCCATCCGGCCGACACCCGCGGCGATCGGCGCGAAGGTGCGCACGACCGGCACGAAGCGGGCGAGGATGACGGCGAGGGCGCCGAACCGGTGGAAGAAGGCGTTGGTGCGGTCGACGTTCGCCTTGGAGAACAGACCGCTCTCCTTGCGCTCGAAGATCGGCGGACCGGCCTTCTTCCCGATGTAGTAGCCGAGCTCGCCGCCGAGGAACGCCGCGGCGCCGATCATCAGCGCTGCGACCCACACCGGGATGCCGCCGATCTCCCCGCCGCGGTCGAACGCGAAGAGGCCCGTGATCACGAGCAGGCTGTCGCCGGGGAAGATGAAGCCGATCAGCAGGCCGGTCTCGGCGAAGACGATCGCGCACACGACGAGCACGGCGACGGCCCCGAAGTGGTCGAGGATGTACTGCGGATCCAGCCAGGGGATCAGGGCGAGTGCGACGGAGTGCATGCTTCTTCCGGTCGTGCTGGTGCGGTGACGGGAAGGTCACCCGCACGACGAGAGTACCGTGCGGGTCCGGACGGGCCGTCCTCCGGCGGTATGAGATGCGCGAGCACGCAGGCTCGGTGCGGCGGCCTGCGTGTGGCTGCCAGCGCGCGTGTGTGCGTGCGTCCTCGGTGCGGAAGGAGGGACTCGAACCCTCACGCCTGGGGCACAGGAACCTAAATCCTGCGTGTCTACCGATTCCACCACTCCCGCGAGCACCGACATCGTACCGGCCGCCCCGCCACCGCGGCGTGCGTGGCGGGGGCGACCCCGGCCTCCCGGCCGTGAACCGCGCAGCGCCGCGCGCTCAGCGCAGGCGGCGGGGCAGGTACCGGGGGACGTAGCGGATCAGGACGCCGGCGCCGACGAGGCCGAGGACGCCCATCACCCCGCTGGCGATCGCGATCGACGCCACCGCGGTGATGCCGGAGATGACGAGCGGTGCCGCCGCCTGGCCGAAGTCGCCGGTGAACCGCCACGCGCCGAGGAACGGCGCCGGGTCGTCCCGTGGTGCGAGGTCCGCCCCGAGCGTCATCAGGATCCCGGACCCGACGCCGTTCGCCAGCGACATGCCCATCGCGATCCCGACGAACCAGCCGACGCGGGCGTCCAGGTGCCCGCTCCACGCGAGCAGGAAGTAGCTGACGCTGAGCCCGAGCATGCAGGGGAGCGCACTCGCGAGCCGTCCCCAGCGGTCCATGATCTGGCCGCTCGTGTAGAAGAGTGCGAAGTCGACGGCGCCGGCGATGCCGATGATCAACGCGGCCGTGGCGTCGTCGAGGCCGACGCTCACCGCCCAGAGCGGCAGGATGACCTGTCGCCCGGCGCGCATCGCGCCGATCAGGCCGGCGCCGCTCCCGAGTCGGAGCAGCACGCTGCGGTTCGCCCGGATCGTGCGGAAGAGGCCGTGCGACTCCTGCTGCACGAGGATCGCGCCGGTGTCGGTCGCGTCGACGGCGTCGCCGTCCGGACGGGAGGCCCGGCTCGGCCACCGCAGACCGCGGACGCCCGTCGCGGGGTCGCGCAGCACGACGAGGGTCACCGCTGCCGCGATGCAGCAGACGATGTGGATCCAGAAGGCGCTCTGCGTCGTGCCGGTCAGGTGCACGACGCCCGCGGCGATGAAGGGGCCGACGAAGTACCCGAAGCGGAACACGCCGCCGAGGCTGGAGAGCGCGCGGGCCCGGATGCGGACCGGGATCGCGGTGGTCATGTAGGCGTGCCGGGCGAGCGCGAACACCGCGGTGGAGACACCGACCAGGAAGACGCCGATCGCGAGCACCACCGGGTTCGGCGCCGCCGTGCACACCAGCAGGCCGACGACCGAGACCAGTGCGGCGCCGATCATCGCGTTGCGCTCGCCGATCCGGGCGACGACCACGCCGGAGGGCACGTCGCCGATGAGCTCCCCGACGAGGATCAGCGACGCGACGAACCCGGCGATCGCCAGGCTCGCACCGAGCGAGTCCGCGGCGATCGGGATGATCGGGATGATGGCGCCCTCGCCGATGGCGAAGAGTGCGGCAGGCAGGAACCCGGACAACAGGACGGAACGGAAGTCGAATGAGTCGTTCTCGGTCGTGGCCATCGCGCGATCAACCGTACGCCAGCGGTACCGGTTGCACGGCGGGTTACCCTTGACGCATGCGTGTTCTGGCGGCGATGAGCGGTGGTGTCGACTCGGCGGTGGCCGCGGCCAGGGCGGTCGACGCCGGCCACGACGTGGTCGGGGTGCACCTGGCACTGAGCCGGATGCCCGGGACCCTCCGCACCGGCAGCCGCGGGTGCTGCACCATCGAGGACTCGATGGACGCCCAGCGCGCGGCCTCGGCCCTCGGCATCCCGTACTACGTGTGGGACTTCTCGGCCCGGTTCAAGGAAGACGTCGTCGACGACTTCGTGGCCGAGTACCAGGCCGGCCGGACCCCGAACCCCTGCATGCGGTGCAACGAGCGCATCAAGTTCGCCGCGCTCCTCGAGAAGGCGCTCGCCCTCGGGTTCGACGCGGTCTGCACCGGGCACTACGCCTCGATCGTCACCCTGGCGGACGGCTCGCGGGAGCTCCACCGCTCGGCCGCGTGGGCGAAGGACCAGTCGTACGTGCTCGGCGTGCTCACGGCCGAGCAGCTCCAGCACGCGATGTTCCCGCTCGGGGCGACCCCCTCCAAGGACGAGGTCCGCGCCGAGGCCGCTGCACGCGGACTGACCGTCGCGCAGAAGCCGGACTCCTACGACATCTGCTTCATCCCGGACGGCGACACCCGCGGGTGGCTGGCCGACCGCGTGGGCACCGCCCCGGGTGAGGTCGTCGAGCGCGACGGCACGGTCGTCGGCACGCACGAGGGCGCGACCGGCTACACCGTCGGGCAGCGCCGCGGACTCGCACTCGGCCGCCCGGCACCGGACGGCAAGCCGCGCTTCGTGCTCGAGATCCGCCCGAAGGACAACACCGTCGTCGTCGGACCGAAGGAGGCGCTCGCCGTCTCCTCGATGTCCGGGTCGCGGTTCACCTGGGCGGGTGCCGCCCCGGCCGACCCCGCCACGCCGTTCTCCTGCGACGTCCAGATCCGCGCGCACGCCGACCCGGTGCCCGCGACGGCCCGGGTGGCCGACGGCACGCTCGTGATCGACGTCGACGAGCCGCTGCACGGTGTCGCACCCGGGCAGACGGCCGTCGTGTACGTCGGGACCCGGGTCCTCGGGCAGTGCACCATCGACACCACGGTCAGCGCGGTCCCGGTCGACGCCTGACGTCCCGGGTCGGTGGTCCACGGTAGAACTGTGGGTATGAGCGAGACCGACGCCACGTTCGAGACCATCGACCCCGAGGGGCTCGACGCCGCCCAGGCCGCGCGTGAGGTCGACCGCCTGCGCTCGACGATCAACGAACTCCGGCACGGCTACTACGAGGACAACGCCTCGACCGCGTCGGACGCCGAGTACGACGCGTTCGTGCACCGTCTCGACGCGATCGAGCGGCGCTTCCCGGAACTCCTCACCGAGGACAGCCCGACGCAGACGGTGGGCGGGCAGGCCGAGACCACGCAGTTCGCCCCGGTCGAGCACGCGGAGCGCATGCTCTCGCTCGACAACGTCTTCTCGCCGGAAGAACTCACCGACTGGGCGATCAAGGTCCAGCGGGACGCGGGAGCCGAGCGTGTCCGGTTCCTCACCGAGCTGAAGATCGACGGTCTCGCGATCAACCTCCGCTACGAGAACGGGCGCCTCGTCACGGCGGCCACCCGCGGTGACGGTGTCGTCGGGGAAGACGTCACCGGCAACGTCCGCACGATGGGCACCATCCCGGACCGGCTGTCCGGCTCCGGCCACCCGCCCCTGGTGGAGGTGCGGGGCGAGATCTTCTTCCCGGTCGAGCAGTTCGACGAGCTGAACGCCAAGCAGCTCGCAGCGGGGGAGCGCCTCTTCGCCAACCCGCGGAACGCCGCAGCGGGCTCCCTCCGGCAGAAGGAAGAGGGCAAGTCCGCCGCCAAGCGTGAACTCATGGTCGACCGGCTGCGGCGCCTGCGGATGCTCGTGCACGGCATCGGTGCGTGGCCGGTGCGCGAACTCGAGCGGGACACCGACGTCCGCTCCCAGTCCGAGGTCTACGAGCTCCTGCACACCTGGGGGCTGCCGACCGGGACCCACCACCGGGTGTTCGACACCATCGACGACGTGCTCGGCTTCGTCAAGGACTACGGGGAGCGCCGCGCGTCCGTCGAGCACCAGATCGACGGCATCGTCATCAAGGTCGACGACCTCGGCCTGCACGAGGAACTCGGTTCGACGTCCCGGGCGCCGCGCTGGGCGATCGCGTACAAGTACCCGCCGGAAGAAGTGCACACGAAGCTCCTCGACATCGTCGTGAGCGTCGGGCGGACCGGTCGGGCCACGCCGTTCGCGGTGATGGCCCCGGCCGAGGTGGCCGGGTCGGTGGTGCGGCAGGCGACGCTGCACAACCAGCAGGTCGTGAAGGCGAAGGGCGTGCTCATCGGGGACACCGTCGTCCTCCGGAAGGCCGGGGACGTCATCCCCGAGGTGCTCGGCCCGGTGGTGGAACTGCGGGACGGCAGCGAGCGCGAGTTCGTGATGCCGACCGCGTGCCCGGAGTGCGGCACCACGCTCGCCCCCGCGAAGGAAGGCGACATCGACCTCCGCTGCCCGAACGCCCGCAGCTGCCCCGCCCAGGTCCGGGGGCGCGTCGAGCACATCGCCTCCCGCGGGTCGCTCGACATCGAGGGCCTCGGTGAGGTCGCCGCGGCAGCCCTCACCCAACCGCTCCACCCGGAGGTCCCGCCGCTCGTCACCGAAGCGGGGTTGTTCGACCTGACGATGGAGGACATCGTCCCGATCGAGGTGATCGTCCGCGACGCCGAGACCGGCATGGAGAAGACCGACGACGACGGCACCCCGAAGCGCGTGACGCCGTTCAGCCGGGCGCGCAAGAAGACGGACCCGCCCTTCGACGCCGCTGCCCGTGGGGCCGAGTACACCGGCGAACCGAGCCGGTACCCGTCGAAGAACGCGTTCGAGATGCTCGCGAACATCGACGCCGCGAAGACGAAGCCGCTCTGGCGCATCCTGGTCGGCCTGAGCATCCGCCACGTCGGGCCCGTCGCCGCGCGGGCGCTGGCGAACCACTTCGGTTCCCTCGACGCGATCCGGTCCGCGTCGCGTGAGGACCTGGCGGCGGTGGACGGGGTCGGCGGGATCATCGCGGACGCCCTCCTCGACTGGTTCGAGGTCGACTGGCACCGCGAGATCATCGACCGCTGGACCGCGGCGGGTGTGCAGTTCACGACCCCGGGGCATCCGGGGCCGGGCGCGGCGAGCACCGAGGGCGGTGTCCTCAGCGGCCTCACGGTGGTCGCGACCGGCTCGCTGGAGGGGTACAGCCGGGAAGGTGCGCAGGAGGCCATCATCGCCGCGGGCGGCAAGGCGGCATCGAGCGTCAGCAAGAAGACCGACTTCGTTGCGGCCGGTCCCGGTGCCGGATCGAAGCTGACGAAGGCCGAGCAGCTCGGCGTGCGGATCATCGACGCCGAGCAGTTCCGGCTCCTCGTGACCGAGGGACCGGACGCCCTGCCCGAGCCACCGACGGCGACGGCCGATGCGCCGGAGGCGCCGGCCGCGGACTGACACCGGTCCATGAGCACGCCGACGGCCTGTCCGCACACCGCGACTCGCTGCTCCTTGCACCCAGTTCAGGGGGCAAGTTGCATCGAGCACGACCGGTTCCGGCCCGTCTTCCTTACACTCGACAGAGCATCACCTGTCGTCTGCAGGGGGACGATGGGAAGGCCTTCCCGGGGGAGACCGGTTTGCTGCTCGTCGCCGCTGCTCTGATCACCGCCTCGATGCACTCGCTCGGAGTGGTCGAGTCGCCGGTCGCGCCCGCGAGCACATCCGTCGCGATCGTCCGGACCGCCGCGATCGTCCACGACCCCGCCACGGCCTCCCGACCGGTCATGACCGGGGGACAGGACACGGTCGACACCGCCGATCTCCGGGCGGCCAGGGGGCGGACGTTCCTCGACGACCTCGTCGCCGTCGCCCCGGACCGCCTGGCGCACGCGGCCACGGAGGCGGATGTGGTCGCGACGGCGATGGACCACCCGCCGACCGCCGCCGAGGTCACGACCTGGTGGTCCGGTCTCGGGTCCGCGGATCGCGCACGGCTCGAACGGGACGCCCCGGTGGTCGTCGGCAACCTGGACGGCGTGCCGTACACGGTGCGCGACCACGTCAACCGTGCGGTGCTCGCCGCCGGGCTCGCGGACCCGCACACCGCGGCGTCGGAGTCCGCGATGCTCGGGCAGGTCCGGGAGTCCCTCCGCCGCGTCGCCGACACCCCGCCGAAGTCGCTGATCACGCTCGACACCCGCGGCGCCGGTCGCGCCGCGATCGCGATCGGGGACCTCGACACCGCGGCGGACGTGACCGTCGTCGTCCCGGGGATGTTCTTCACGGTCACCGGGCAGATGGTCGACTTCACCGCGACCGCCGGGGACCTGTACGCGGAGCAGGCGACGCTCGCTCCGGTCGCCGCACCGGCGTCGGGGACGGGTGTCGCGGTGGTCGCCTGGATGGGGTACCGCACGCCGGACCTGTCGAACATCCTCTCGCTCGACCTCGCGAAGACCGGTGCGGCCCGGCTCGAGCGCACCGTCGACGGCATCCGCGAACTCCGTGACGGTCAGCAGCCGCGGCTCGGGATCGTCGCGCACTCCTACGGCTCGACGACGGCGCTGATGGCCCTGGCGTCCGGGCACATGAGCGCGGACAGCCTGACGGTGCTCGGGTCACCGGGCAGCGACGTCACGAACGCCTCCGAGCTCGCGGTGTCCTCGGGCGAGGTGTTCGTCGGGGGAGCGCACTGGGACCCGATCGCCGGTTCCGGGTACTTCGGCACCGACCCGGGCGTCGCCGGCTTCGGCTCGACGGTCCTCGACCTCGCCGGCGGTGTCGACCCGGAGGACGCCGGCGACCTGTTCCGCCGACCGGTCGGGCACAACGACTACCTGAAGCCCGGCACCGCGTCGCTCCACGACGTCGCGCTGATCGCGGTCGGCCGCGGCGACATGGTGCGTGACGGGATCCGCCAGGGCAACGGCCGCGGCGAGGGCGTCGTCGGTGCCTCCCCGGACATGTACCTCGTCCGACCGCAGGACCTGCAGCCACGCGACTGAGTGTGAACCTGAGGACCGGTGCAGCTTCTGCGGCGGTCGGAGCGGTCTCGACCCAGGGCGGCTCCCTACCGTGCTCCCATGCGTGTAGTGCGGTGGCCCGGCGCCCTCCTGATGTTCGTCGTGATGTCCGTGCTCGCCGGGCTCCTCGTCGCCGTCGCCGTGACCCCGGCCGTCGCCGTGGCCGGGGAGGGGGCCTCCGGTGCCGCCGCGTTCTTCGAGGACCTGCCGAGCTACCTCGACGTGCAGACCCCGCAGCAGGTCTCCACCGTCTACGCGAAGCAGGGCGGCAAGGACGTCAAGATCGCGTCCTTCTACGCCGAGAACCGCACCAACGTCGACTCGAGCGCGATCGCCACGACCCTGAAGCAGGCGGCGATCGACACCGAGGACCCGCGGTACTACGACGAGGGCGGCATCGACGTCATCGGCACCCTGCGCGGCGCGGCCGCGACGGTCGTCGGCGGCGACGTCCAGGGCGGGTCGAGCATCACGCAGCAGTACGTCAAGAACGTCCTCGTGCAGCAGTGCGAGCAGCTCACCGGCAAGGACGCCGCAGCGACGAAGGCCAAGATCGCGGCCTGCTACGAGGACGCCGCCGGGGTCACCCCGCAGCGCAAGCTCCAGGAGATGCGGTACGCGATCGCCGTGAACAAGAAGTACTCCAAGTCGGAGATCCTCACCGGCTACCTCAACATCGTCGGGCTCGGCGGCCGGGTCTACGGCGCCGAGGCCGGGGCGGAGTACTACTTCGGCGTGCACGCGAAGGACCTGTCGCTCGTGCAGTCGGCGACGCTCGTCGCGATCCTCAACAACCCCTCGAACCTGCGCATCGACCAGCCGAGCAACGCCGACAACGGCACGGCGAACGGGTACGCGGCGACGAAGGCCCGTCGTGACTACGTCCTCCAGCGGATGTACGCGCACCACTCCATCACGAAGGCCGACGAGACCGCGGCGATCGCGACCCCGGTGCAGCCGAAGATCACCGAGACGGCGAACGGCTGCTCCTCCGCCGCGACGAACTACGACGCCGGCTACTTCTGCGACTACGTGCGCGACCAGGTGCTGCAGGACCCGGCGTTCGGCAAGACCTCCGCGGAGCGCATCGCCACCCTCGACACCAAGGGCCTGGAGATCCACACCTCGCTCGACCTCGACCTGCAGTCCCAGGCGCAGAACGCGCTGTCGTCGTACGTGCCGACCTCGATGGCCGGCGTCGACGCGGGCGGCTCGAACGTGACGGTCGAGCCCGGCACCGGCCGGATCATGTCGATGGTGCAGAACACCACGTACACGCAGGGCGACAGCACCGCGGCCGGCACGACGGCGGTGAACTACAGCGCGGACACCGCGTACGGCAACTCCGGCGGGTTCCAGACCGGGTCCACCTTCAAGGTGTTCACCCTCGCCGAGTGGCTCGCCACCGGGCACACCCTCTCCCAGTCGGTGGCGACGAGTCAGCACGACTACCCGACGTCCGAGTTCACGAACTCGTGCGCGAACATCGCCGGCCCGGACTGGTCGGTGGCGAACGCCGAGTCGGTGCCGGCCTCGATGACGGTGCAGGCCGCCACCGCCGAGTCCATCAACACCGCGTTCGCGGCGATGGGCAAGCAGCTCGACCTCTGCGAGATCGCGAACCTCGCCGAGTCGATGGGCATCCACACCGCGGCGGGGAAGGCGATCAGCTCCGTGCCGTCGATGATCCTCGGCACGAACAACCTGTCGCCGATCGACCTCGCCGAGGCCTACGCGGGCTTCGCGAACGGCGGCATCGTGTGCACCCCGACCGCGATCGACTCCGTCACCGAGGCGGACGGCACGAAGATCACCCCGACGCCCGCGTCCTGCACGCGCGGCGTGGACTCCGACGTCGCGGGCACGGTCGACTACGCGCTGCAGTCCGTGCTGACCGGCGCGGGGACGGCCGCGAGCGCGAACCCCGGCGACGCGACGCCGAAGTTCGCCAAGACGGGCACCACCGACGGTGACGTGCAGAACTGGCTCGTCGCGTCGTCGACGAAGTACACGAACGCGACCTGGATCGGCAACGTGCAGGGCAACGTGCGCCTCGCGAACTGGCCGTTCCTGCAGGGGACGACCGGGTACAGCGCGAAGTTCGGGGTGGGGAAGTCGATGATGACCTACCTCGACGCGCAGTACGGCGGCGATGCGCTGCCGACACCGAGCCAGTCGATGATCGGCGCGTCGTCGAAGAGCAGCAGCAGCACCAGCAGCACCACGAGCGGCAGCACCACCGGCGGCGCCACCGGGACGAACAGCGGCGGCAGCACCACGAAGAGCGGCGGCACGAGCGGCGGCACCAGCGGCGGCGACAGCGGCAAGTGACGCGCTCGGTAGACTGGTCGGCATGCCTGACATCACGAGCGAGCAGGTCGCCCACCTGGCGAACCTCGCACGTATCGCCCTCACGCCCGCCGAGATCGAGAAGCTGACCGGGGAGCTGTCGCACATCGTCGACAGCGTCGCGAAGGTGACCGAGGTCGCCACGCCGGACGTCCCCGCCACCAGCCACCCGGTCGCCCTCGCGAACGTCCTCCGACCCGACGTGGTCGGCGCGACGCTGACGCAGGAGCAGGCGCTCTCCGGGGCGCCCGACACGGACGGCGAACGGTTCCGCGTGACGGCGATCCTGGGAGAAGAGCAGTGACCGACGACATCACCCGCCTCAGCGCGGCCGCGCTCGCCGACGCCCTGGTGGCGCGCGACGTCTCCAGCGTCGAGGCGACCCAGGCGCACCTGGACCGCATCGCGGCCGTCGACCCCGACGTGCACGCGTTCCTGCACGTCAACGAGAACGCCATCGGCGTCGCGAAGTCGATCGACTCCCGTCGTGCGGCCGGCGACGACCTCGGCGCGCTCGCCGGTGTGCCGGTCGCCATCAAGGACGTCCTCTGCACCATCGACATGCCGTCGACCTCCGGCTCGAAGATCCTCGAGGGCTGGGTGCCGCCGTACGACGCCACCACGGTGCTGAAGCTCCGTCGGGCCGGCATGGTGCCGCTCGGCAAGACCAACATGGACGAGTTCGCGATGGGGTCGACGACCGAGTTCTCGGCGTACGGCCCGACGCACAACCCGTGGGACCTCGGCCGGATCCCCGGCGGCTCCGGTGGTGGCTCTGCCGCTGCCGTCGCCGCGTTCGAAGCACCGCTCGCCCTCGGCTCCGACACGGGCGGCTCGATCCGTCAGCCGGGTGCCGTGACGGGCACCGTCGGCGTGAAGCCGACGTACGGCGGGGTCAGCCGCTACGGCGCGATCGCGCTGGCGTCGAGCCTCGACCAGGTCGGCCCGGTCGCCCGCACCGTCCTCGACGCCGCGCTCCTGCACGACGTCATCGGTGGGCACGACCCGAAGGACTCCACGTCCATCCCGGAGGCGTGGCCGTCGTTCGCGGCAGCCGCCCGTGACGGCCTGCAGGCGGACACGCTGAAGGGCCTGCGCGTCGGCGTGGTCAAGGAGCTCGCGGGTGGGGACGGCTTCCAGGCCGGCGTCACGCAGCGCTTCCAGGAGACGGTCGCGATCCTCGAGGCCGCGGGTGCGGTGGTCGTCGAGATCGATGCCCCCTCCTTCGCCTACGCGATCAGCGCGTACTACCTGATCCTCCCGGCGGAGGCGTCCTCGAACCTCGCGAAGTTCGACTCGGTCCGCTTCGGCCTCCGCGTCACGCCCGAGGGCGGTGCGACCGTCGAGGACGTGATGGCCGCGACGCGCGAAGCCGGCTTCGGGCCGGAGGTCAAGCGCCGCATCATCCTCGGCACCTACGCGCTGAGCGCCGGCTACTACGACGCCTACTACGGCAGCGCGCAGAAGGTCCGGACGCTCGTGCAGCGGGACTTCGACAAGGCGTTCGAGCACGTCGACCTGCTCATCAGCCCGTCGGCCCCGACGACCGCGTTCCCCCTCGGCGAGCGGCTCGACGACCCGTTGGCGATGTACCTCAACGACCTCACCACGATCCCGGCGAACCTCGCCGGCGTGCCCGGCATGAGCATCCCGAACGGCCTCGCGCCCGAGGACGGCCTGCCGACCGGCGTGCAGCTGATGGCACCGCAGCGCGAGGACGCCCGTCTGTACCGCTACGGCGCAGCGCTGGAGCGCCTGCTCGAGCAGCAGTGGGGTGCCCCGCTCATCGAACGGATCCCGGACCTCGACGCAAGTCAGCAGTCGGCAGCAGAGGAAGGCGTGGTCTGATGGCCGCCAAGGACGCACTCATGGACTTCGACGAGGCGCTCGAGCGCTTCGAGCCGGTCCTCGGCTTCGAGGTGCACGTCGAGCTCGCGACGAAGACGAAGATGTTCTCCGACGCCCCGAACTTCTTCGGCGGCGAGCCCAACACGAACGTCACCCCGGTGGACCTCGGGCTGCCCGGGTCGCTCCCCGTGGTGAACGAGCAGGCCGTGCGCTTCTCGATCAACCTCGGGCTCGCGCTCGGCTGCTCGATCGCCGAGTCCTCGCGGTTCGCCCGGAAGAACTACTACTACCCGGACAACCCGAAGAACTACCAGATCTCGCAGTACGACGAGCCCATCGCCTTCGAGGGGGAGGTCGAGGTCGAGCTCGCCGACGGCACGCTGTTCCAGGTGCCGATCGAGCGCGCCCACATGGAAGAGGACGCGGGCAAGCTGACGCACGTCGGCGGTGCGACCGGTCGCATCCAGGGTGCCGAGTACTCCCTGGTGGACTACAACCGCGCCGGGGTCCCGCTCGTCGAGATCGTCACGAAGCCGATCTTCGGCGCCGCGCACCGTGCCCCCGAGCTCGGTGCCGCCTACGTCCAGGTCATCCGTGACCTGGTCCGGGCGCTCGGCGTGTCCGAGGCCCGCATGGAGCGTGGCAACCTGCGCTGCGACGCGAACATCTCGCTCCGCCCGTGGGGCCAGGAGAAGCTCGGCACCCGCACCGAGACCAAGAACGTCAACTCGTTCCGCGCCGTCGAGCGTGCCATCCGCTACGAGATCCAGCGTCAGGCCGCGATCCTCGCGGACGGCGGCACGATCACGCAGGAGACCCGGCACTGGCACGAGGACACCGGTCGCACGTCGGCCGGCCGTCCGAAGTCGGACGCCGACGACTACCGGTACTTCCCGGAGCCGGACCTGCTGCCCGTGATCCCGGACAAGGCGATGATCGAGGAGCTCCGCGCGTCCCTGCCGGAGGCCCCTGTCGCCCGTCGTCGTCGCCTCAAGGGCGAGTTCGGGTTCGCGGACCTCGAGTTCCAGGACGTCGTGAACGGCGGGCTCCTCGACGAGGTCGAGGCCACGGTCGCCGCCGGCGCCCCGGCCCAGGCCGCGCGCAAGTGGTGGACCGGCGAGATCAGCCGCGTCGCGAACACGCAGGACGCCGCCCCCGGCGACCTGGTGTCGCCCGCACACGTCGCCGAACTCATCACCCTCGTCGAGTCCGGCGAGCTGACCGACCGTCTGGCCCGCCAGGTGCTCGAGGGCGTCATCGCCGGAGAGGGCTCGCCCGCAGCCGTCGTCGAGTCGCGCGGACTCAAGGTCGTCTCGGACGACTCCGCCCTCACCGTCGCCGTCGACGAGGCACTGGCGGCGCAGCCGGACGTGCTCGCGAAGATCCGCGACGGCAAGGTCCAGGCCGCCGGCGCGATCATCGGTGCGGTCATGAAGTCGATGAAGGGCCAGGCGGACGCGGCGCGCGTCCGCGAGCTGGTCCTGGAGCGCGCGCAGGCGTAGCGACCAGATCGGACGGGAGGCACGGTGCGGGTCCGCACCGTGCCTCCCGTCGTTCCTGGGGACACGTCCACGGCCCGGTGACAGGATGAGGCGTGTCCGCAACGATCCGTGCCATCGGCACCGCCGTCCCCCCGACGACGCTCGACCAGGCCGCCGTGCGCGACCTGTTCACCGCGCAGCCCGACCTCGGTCGGCTCGGTCGCCGCATCGTCCCAGCGGCCTTCGACGCCTCGGCGGTGGAGCATCGGCACACCGTCCTGACGGACCTCGACCCGGCCGGAGCGCCCGGCGCGTTCCGCGACGCCGACGGGGTCCTGCACTCGCCGTCGACCGGGACCCGCAACGACCGGTACCGCGAGCTCGCGCCGCCGCTGTTCGTCGCCTCCGCCCGGGACGCCCTCGAGCGCTCCGGGATGGACCCGGCCGAGGTCACCCACGTCGTGACCGTGTCCTGCACGGGCTTCACGCAACCGGGCCCGGACCTGGCGATCGTCGAGGAACTCGGCCTGCGCCGCACGGTGTTCCGGCAGCACGTCGGCTTCATGGGCTGCTTCGCCGCGTTCCCCGCCCTCCGCATCGCTGCCGCGTTCGCCGAGTCCGACCCGACCGCCGTCGTGCTCGTGGTCTGCGCCGAGCTCTGCACGCTGCACGTCCGGGCGTCGGACGACCCGGACCAGATCGTCGCGAACAGCGTCTTCGGTGACGGCGCGGCCGCAGCGGTCGTCACGGCAGAGGGCCCCGGGCTCCGGCTCGACCGGTTCGCGACCACGGTCGTCCCCGAGGGGGCGTCGGAGATGGCGTGGAACATCGGCGACGAGGGCTTCGAGATGGTCCTCAGCACCGCCGTCCCCAAGCTCGTCGGCGCCACCGTCGCGGAGGCCGTCGCACCGCTCCTCGACGGTCCCGCCGCGGACGTCCCGATCTGGGCCGTGCACCCGGGCGGACGCGCCATCCTCGACCGGACGCAGGACGCCCTCGCCCTGCCCGACGCCGCGATGGCGAGCAGCCGTGCCGTCCTCCGTGACCACGGGAACATGTCGAGCGCCACCGTGCTCTTCGTGCTGCGGGACGCGTTCGACGCCGGGATCGAAGACGGGGCCTCCGTCGTCGCGCTCGCCTTCGGGCCCGGCCTCACCGTCGAGAGCGCCCGCCTGACCGCCGTCGGGACCCGTGTCGCCGAGGCGATCGCGGCTCCGGACCTGGCCGTGGAGTACCGGTGAGCCGACGCACCGAGGCCGGACCGGGCCTCCCGGCCGTCGACCTGCGCACCCGCGACCTGGAGCTGCGGGAGCTGATGGACGACCCGGACTGCGACCCGCGCGCCCTCGCGCGGACGTTCCGGCGGTTCGCCGTCGTGAACTCGCTCGTCAGCGGATGGCGGGCCGCGTGGCGGACCCACGTCGTCCCGGCGCTGCCGGCGAACGGGCGCGGCCGTGTGCTCGACCTCGGTTGTGGCGGCGGCGACCTCGCCCGCGCGCTGGTGCGCTGGGCGGCGAGCGACGGGTTCGACGTCGAGGTGGTCGGCATCGACCCCGATCCCCGTGCCATCGCCGCGGCGACGCGCTCGACGCCGCGCGGAGTGACCTTCCGCGAGCAGTCGAGCGGCGACCTCGTCGCGGCCGGGGAGCGGTTCGACGTGGTGGTCTCGAACCACGTGCTGCACCACCTCGGCGACGAGGAGCGTGCGGGGTTCCTGGCCGACTCCGAGCGGCTCGCGACGACGCGGAGCCTGCACTCGGACATCCGGCGGTCGCCCGCGGCCTACCGGGCGTACGCGCTCGGGTCGGCCCTGGTGGCCGCAGGGACCTTCGTGCGCGTGGACGGGCTCCGCTCGATCCGGCGGAGCTTCACGCTGCCGGAGCTGCACGCGGCGCTGCCGACGGGGTGGCGGGCGGAGGCGGCGGCACCGCACCGGGTGCTCGCGATCCGCGACGCCTGAGGGGCGGACGCTGGTCAGGCCCGTTCGGCGGCCTGGCGCACGAGCTCGGCGTGGAGGTCGGCAGCCGCTGACCTGTGGAGAACTCGTGGGGCGCGGGTCGGCTAGCGTCGGGGCATGGTGTCCCCTCGCCTCCACCGGGTCGCGGTGCTCGTGCTCGACGGAGCGAAGCCGCTCGACGTCGGGATCCCGGCGCAGGTGTTCTCGAACCGGCCGAGCATGCCGTACGAGGTCCGGGTGTGCGGTCCGCGTGCCGGTCGGGTCGCCGGAGGGGACGGCATGGCGTACGCCGTCGACCACGGGCTCGAGGCGTTCGACTGGGCGGACACCGTGTTCGTGCCCGGCTACCGGTACCCGGCCGACACGCCGCCACCCGACTCCGTCGTCGCGGCACTCGTCCGGGCGCACGAGCGCGGGACCCGGATCGCGGCGATCTCCACGGGAGCGTTCGCACTCGCGGCCGCGGGACTGCTCGACGGGCGCCGGGCGACGACGCACTGGCACTACACCCGCGTCCTCCGCGACCGGTACCCCGCCGTCGAGGTCGACGAGAACGTGCTCTTCGTCGACGCCGGCACGGTCCTGACGAGCGCGGGCGCCGCGAGCGGGATCGACCTGTGCCTGCACCTGGTGCGGCGGGACCACGGCGTCGCGCTGTCGAACCACGTCGCCCGGCGGCTGGTCAGCGCCCCGTACCGGAGCGGCGGGCAGGCGCAGTACGTCCCGCGGAGCGTCCCGGAACCGCTCGGGGACGTCTTCGCGGAGACCCGGGAGTGGGCACTCCGTCACCTCGCCGACCCGCTCACGCTCGATGTCCTCGCCCGGAACGCCACGGTGTCGCCGCGCACGTTCTCACGCCGCTTCGTGGACGACACCGGCTACACGCCGATGCAGTGGGTGCTGCGGGCGCGGGTCGACCTGGCGCGCGAGCTGCTGGAGCGCACCGACCTCGGGGTGGACCAGGTCGCGGCGCGGGCCGGGCTCGGGTCCGACGCGAACCTGCGGACCCACTTCCGCCGCGTGCTCGGGACCTCGCCGACGGAGTACCGGCGCACGTTCCAGGACTGACGCACCCGCCAGGGCCTCGGAGATGGTGGCGAGATCCTTGCGGACCCTGGCTGTCCTGCCACTGGAGCCGTGCCTCCAGGCCCGTGAGCATGGTCAGCGGAACGAAAGGAACCCCCATGACCCGCATCGGGATCAACGGCTTCGGCCGGATCGGCCGCAACACCCTCCGCGCACTCATCGCCCGGGGCGGTGACGACCTCGACGTCGTCGCCGTCAACGACCTGACCGCACCGGAGACCCTCGCTCACCTGTTCCGCTACGACTCCGCGCTCGGACCCTTCGACGGCACCGTCGAGGTCGACGGCGACGCCCTCGTGATCGACGGCCGACGGATCCGCGTCCTCGCCTCCCGCGAGCCCGCCGACCTGCCGTGGGGTGACCTCGGCGTCGAGGTCGTCCTCGAGTCCACCGGCCGCTTCACGGCCCGGGACGCCGCCGCCGCGCACCTGACGGCCGGCGCGCAGCGGGTGCTGATCAGCGCGCCCGCGACCGGTGCGGACGCGACGATCGCCTACGGCGTGAACTCGGACACCTTCGACCCGGCGGTCCACACCGTGATCAGCAACGCGAGCTGCACCACGAACTCGCTCGCACCGCTGGCGTCGGTGCTCGACGACCTCGCCGGCATCGAGCACGGGTTCATGACGACCGTGCACGCGTACACGCAGGAGCAGAACCTGCAGGACGGACCGCACCGCGACCTGCGCCGTGCCCGTGCGGCCGGGGTGAACATCGTGCCGACCACCACCGGTGCCGCGAAGGCGATCGGTCTGGTGCTCCCGCGACTCGACGGCAAGCTGTCCGGGGACGCCATCCGCGTGCCGGTGCCCGTCGGGTCGATCGTCGAGCTGAACACCGTCGTCGCGCGGGACGTCACCGTCGAGCAGGTGAACGAGGCGTACCGGGCCGCTGCTGCCGGGCCGCTCGCCGGGGTGCTGGCGTTCACGGCGGACCCGATCGTGTCGACGGACATCACCGGGCGGAGTGAGTCGAGCGTGTTCGACTCCCTGCTCACCCGGGTCGACGGCGGGCGGCACGTGAAGGTCGTCGCCTGGTACGACAACGAATGGGGCTTCTCGAACCGGGTCGTCGACACGCTCGGGATGCTCGCGGGCGCGGGCGCGCCGGCGGCGGCGGTCTAGCCGGAGCGGTCGCGCAAAGCGACAGTGCTCGCCCGTCTCCGGGGCGAGCACTGTCGCTTTCCGCGACCAGACCGGCCGCGGCCGCGGCCGCGGCGGCGGCGCCGCGCGGGCGCCGGGCGCCGCGCCTACGCGATGCGCGCCGTCGTGGACGCGAACGACCGCGACAGCACCGCGGCCCGGTACCGCTCGAGCGCCGCGGGCTCCGCACCGACGGACTCCAGCGCCGCGAGCCCCGCACCGAGCACCGGGGGAGCGGTCACCCACGTGGGCACCGCGCCCGGCACGCGGGCCGCCAACCCGCCGACGACCGCGTCGACGAGCAGCGGGTGCCGGGCGGCGAGCACGCCCCCGCCGAGGACGACGGGGACCGACGAGCCGGCGGCGCCGAGGCCGAGCCGCCCGAGGGCGACCGACGCCAGCAGCACGATCTCCTCCGCCTGCCGCGCCACGACCCCGGCGGCGACCGGGTCGCCCGTGGCGGCGACCTCGAAGAGCACGGGGCAGAGCCGGTTGAACACGCTCTGGTCGAGGCGGCCGAAGTGGACGGCCTCGGTGACCTCGCGGACGGTGCCGAGCCCGAGTGCTGCCGGGACCGCAGCCGTCAGCGCCGTCGCCGGTCCGCGGCCGTCCTCCGCCCGGGCCGCGTGCCACAGCGCCCGGTTGCCGAGGTACGCGCCACCGCCCCAGTCGCCCGACACGTCCCCGATCGCCGGGAACCGGGAGGTCGCACCGTCGGCCCGCACCGCGAGCGCGTTGATGCCGGTGCCGCACACCACCGCGGCGGCGTCCGGCGACAGGGTGCCGGCGCGGAGCAGCGCGAACAGGTCGTTGTCGAGGACGTCCGGCGCCCCGCCGTCCTGCGCCCAGTGCTGCAGCGCCGCCGTGGCCGCGGTGATCTCGTCGGGCAGGTCGAGCCCCGCGAGGTACACGTGCGTGGTCAGGACGCGCGCACCGTCGAGCGCGTGGACGACCCGCCCGCGGACGTCGTCGAGGATCGGTCCGGCGAGCTCCCACCCGCGGGTCTGCGGGTTCGACCCGGGCCCGCGGGCGTGCCCCACGAGCGTGCCGTCGAGGGCGATCGCGACGACGTCGGTCTTGCTGCCGCCGCCGTCCACGGCGAGCACCACGTCCGGCGCACGGCCGGCGTCCGTGGTGCCCCCGTCCGGCGCACGGCCCACGTCCGACGGGCCGCTCGCGTCCGTCGTGTCGCGGGTCGGCCTGGAGGCCGGGGTCACCCCCGCCCCGCCGCCGCGGCTCAGCCCGCCCACGTCACCTGCTCCGATCGCGTCCACGGCAGGTGTTCCGCGTTCGCGGCCAGCAGCAGGTCGGTGAGCTTCTCGGCCTTGTCCACCTGTCCGACGAGGGGGTGGGCCCACATCGCGCGGAGCACGCGGTCGCGTCCGCCGTGCACGGCCGCGTCGAGCGCGAGCCGCTCGTACCCGGCGACGTGCGACACGAGCCCGACCATGTCCGCGTCGAGCGGCGCGACCGGCAGGGGGGTGATCGCCTGCCGGGTCACGCGGGCCGGGACCTCGATCACGTGGTCGTCGGGCAGGAACGGGAAGGTGCCGTCGTTCCGGACGTTGAGCACCTGCACTTCACCGCGGTCGCCGAGGATCGAGGACAGCACGTCGATCGCCGCCTCCGAGTAGTACGCACCGCCGCGCTGCTCGAGCTCGGCGGGCTTCGTGACCACGGACTCGTCGGCGTACTTCGCGAGCAGGGCACGCTCGGTCGCCATCACGGCCTCGGCGCGGGTCGGCTCGTGGAGCTGTTCCTCGAGCACGATGTCGTGGCTGTAGAAGTAGCGCAGGTAGTACGACGGGATCGCGTGCTGCAGGCGGAGCAGGTCCGGGTGCATGTGCACGCTCTCGGCGGTGCGGTCGAGGGCGTCGGCGCCGAGCAGGTCGTCGAGGACGTCACGGGTCCGGCCGTCGGCGTCGGTGACGTGCACGCCGCGCTCCCACGTCAGGTGGTTCAGCCCGACGTGGTCGAGCCGGACCGCGGACGGTGCGACCTGGAACTCCGCCGCGAACCGGCGCTGGAAGCCGATCGCCACGTTGCAGAGCCCGACGGCGCGGTGCCCGGCCTCGAGGAGCGCGCGGGTGACGATGCCGACCGGGTTCGTGAAGTCGACGATCCAGGCGTCCGGCTTGGCGTGCTTCCGGACGAGTTCGGCGTACTCCAGGACCACGGGCACCGTGCGGAGGGCCTTGGCGAACCCGCCCGGCCCCGTCGTCTCCTGCCCGATGCAGCAGGCCTCGTGCGGCCAGGTCTCGTCCTGCTGCCGTGCAGCCTGCCCGCCGATGCGGAGCTGGAACATCACGGCGTCGGCGTCGCTGACCCCGGCGACGACGTCGTCGGTGACGTGCACGGTGCCGGGGTGCCCGGCGTGTGCGAACATGCGCTTCGCCACACCGCCGACGAGTTCGCGGCGGACGGGGTCGGGGTCGACGAGCCAGAGCTCGTCGATGGGGAGCTGGTCGCGGAGCCGGGCGAAGCCGTCCACGAGTTCGGGGGTGTAGGTGGAACCGCCACCGATGACTGCGAGTTTCACTGTGGTGCTTATCCCTTCACGCCGGTGAGCGCGATGCCCTCGACGAATGCCTTCTGTGCGAAGAAGAAGATGACGACGACCGGGACCATGACGACGACGGTCATCGCCATCGTCATCGACCAGTCGGTGCCGTGCTGCCCGCGGAACGTGGCGAGCCCGTACGCCACCGGCCAGGCAGCCTGGTTCTCGGACGCGTAGAGGAGCGGGCCGTAGTAGTCGTTCCACGAGTTGAAGAACATGAAGATCGCCGCTGATGCGATGCCGGGCCGGGCCATCGGCACGATGACGCGCCAGAGCACGCGCCACTCACCGCAGCCGTCGATCCGTGCGGCGTCGCCGTACTCCTTCGGGATCGTCATGAAGAACTGCCGGAGCAGGAAGATGCTGAACGCGTCCCCGAGCAGGTTCGGCAGGATCAGCGGCCACAACGTGCCCGTCAGGTGCAGGTGCGACCACATCACGTAGACCGGCACCGCGGTGACCTGCGGGGGCAGGAGCATCGCGACGATGATCACCGTGAAGATCAGGTTCGCGCCCTTGAACTTGATCTGCGCCAGCGCGTACGCGGCCGGCACCGAGCTGACGAGCATGAACGCGGTCGCGAGCACGGCGTAGAGGGCCGAGTTCCCGAACCACTGCGCGAGCGGCAGTTCGGTGAAGACCCTGGCGTAGTTCGAGAAGTCGAACGGCCGCGGCAGGATCGACGCCGTCAGCGCCTGGTTGCTCGACATCAGCGAGGTCAGGATCACGAAGACGATCGGGGCGAGGGTGACGACACCGAGCGCGACGAGTGCGGCGTGCTCGGCGATCCAGAGCAGCAGGCTGCGACGCGGCCCGCGGGCTGCTCCGGGCGCTGCGCCACGGGGTGCCCGGGCGAGCGGCGACTGGGAGACGGCGGTCATCAGGACTCCTCCGGCCGGAACACACTGATCCGGCGCATCGTGAACACGAGCACGATCGCGGTGATCACGAACAGCACGACGGCCATCGCGGACGCGTAGCCGAACTGGAAGTTCGCGAACCCGTGCTGGTAGAGCAGCTCGGTGTAGGTCAGGAGCGACGTGCCCGGGTACCCGAGCTGCGCCGCCGTCCCACCGCCGATCGTGGCCTTGCCACTCGCGACACCCGAGGCGACCGCAGCCTCCGTGAAGTACTGCAGCGCCGCGATCACCCCCGTCACCGCAGCGAAGCCGATCACCGGGGCGATCGTCGGCAGCGTGATGTGCCGCACCTGCTGGACGCCGTTCGCCCCGTCGAGCGACGCCGCCTCGTAGAGGTCGCGCGGCACGTCGAGGAGCGACGCCAGGAAGATGATCATGATGTCACCCATCACCCAGACGCCCATGATCACGAGCGAGGGCTTCGACCACGACGGGTCGTTGAACCACAGCGGCCCGTCGATGCCGAACACCCGGAGGATCTGGTTGACCGGCCCGGTGCCGGGGTTGAACAGGAACACGAACGCCACGACGCTCGCGACCGGCGGGACCAGGGCGGGCAGGTAGAACAGCGTCCGCCAGAACCCCGTCGCGGTCTTCGCCCGGCTGAGCAGCCCGGCGACGAGGAGCCCGCACACGATCCGCACCGGCACCAGGATGACGACGAACCAGAGCGTGTTCAGGGCCGCTGCGCCGACCTGCGGGTCCTGGGTGAACAGGAACCGGTAGTTCAGCAGGCCGACGAACTGCGGCTCCTGCAGCTGGTTGTAGCGGGTGAACGAGTAGAAGATCGACGCCACCAGCGGGTACGCGAAGAACACCACGAGGCCCAGCAGGGCCGGCGCCAGCATCGTCAGCGCGACGAGTCGGCGGCGGGAGTCGGCGGAGCGGCGCCGACGGGGCGGAGCCGTGGCGGGCACCGGACCCGACCCCGTCGGGCCCGCGGGCCGGGAGGAACGGGCGAGCCGCGCCTCCCGGCCGGAGACGGTCTTGGTGGGGACGCTCATCACGGACCAGCCAGCTGGTTCGCGTTGTCGATGTCGGAGTCCAGCTTCTTGAGCTTGGCGTCGAGGTCGCCGCCGTTCTCCTGGTACGCCTGCCAGAACTTCGTGAAGGTGCCGATGTACGCGGCGCCGTCCGCCGTGGCGGGCGAGGTCATCGTGTCCTTGTTCCCGGCGACGTCGACGAAGGTCTTGTAGTTCGCATCGACCTCGAGGTCGGGGGAGGTCAGCGCGGAGGTGAGGGTCGGGATGTTCTTCAGCCCGTTGCCCATCGTGACCTGCGCGTCCGTGTTCGTGGACAGGTACTCCAGCAGCGCCCAGGCGAGCTCCGGGTTCTTCGAGCCCTTCGCGATGCCCGCGACGTTGCCCGCGATGTACGTCGAGCCGTAGTTGCCGAGCCCGTCCATCACCGGGGTCGGCGCGGTGCCGTAGTCCAGGTCCGGCTTCTGGTCCTTGATGAACGCGGTGCGGTACTCACCGTCGATCTGCATCGCGACCTGCCCGGTCTGGAACGCGTTGTCCGCGGCGAACTCCTGGCCGAGGCCGGACGTGAACGCCTTGAGCTTGTCGTAGCCGATCGCGTCGACGAAGCCCTTCTGCCACTCGATGAGCTTCTTCCAGGCGGCGGAAGTGCCGATCTCGCTGTTGCCCTTGCTGTCCAGCCAGGTGCCGTCGATCATCGGTGCCCAGTGCTCGGGCGAGTTCTCGTAGAAGTCGATGAGCGGGTTGAAGCCGAGCTGCTTGATCGAGCCGTCCGCGTTGTACGTCGTCATCTTCAGCGCGTCGGTCTTGAGCTCGTCGAGCGTCTTCGGCGGCGTGCTGATGCCGGCAGCCTGCATGGCGGGCTTGTTGTACATCAGCGCGCTGACGTCGGCGAGGGCCGGGAGCGTGCACCGGGTGCCCTTGTACTCGGTGTAGCCCTGCACGGCCTTCGGGATGTCGGACAGGTCCACCTTGTCGCGCTTGATGTACGGCGACAGGTCGCGGAAGGCGCCCGAGGAGCAGAAGCTCCCGACGATCGCGGTCGAGTAGGACAGGCCGACGTCGATGTTCTGCCCGGACGAGATCGCCTTCTGCAGCTTCTCGTCGTCCTGGCCGGCGTGGATGTCGACCGTGACGTCGGGGTTCGCCTTCTCGAAGCCGGCGACGGCCTTCTTGACGACGCCGGCTTCACGGCCGGTGAAGAAGTGCCACAGGGACACGGTGCCCTTGAGGGTCTTCGGGGCGCTCTCGTCGATGGACGCCGCGCTGCTGCCGGAACTGCAGCCGGCGACGACGAGCGCGCCGGTGGCGGCGACGGCGGTGGCGGTGAGGATCCGCCTGAGGTGCGTGCGGGGGAGTGACACGGGATGACTCGCTCTCTGGTCTCGCTCCGAGGCGTCCGGTGGACGCCGCACGGACGTGCGGCGCCGGTTCCGGGCGCGCCGAAGAGCCCTCTGGCAGGGCTGGGGTGTGGCTCGAGTGGTGCCGGTACAGGAGGTGGAGCTGGCGGTTGGTGCTGGCTCAGGCGCGCTGGACGGGATCCGGTTCGGTCGCATCGTCACTGATGCGGTCGAGCCGGTCCGCGAGCGCGGTGCGCACGACGTCGATGAGGACGTGACGTGCGCCGTGCAGGACGGGTGTGTCGGGGACACCGGGCGCCACCACGGCGGTGGACCAGCGGGAGCGGGTCCGGAGCCAGGCGGTCACGGCGGCGGCCAGGGCGGGACCGCCCGCGATCCCGGTCGGGCCGTGCAGGACGACCGTCTCGGGATCGGCGACGGCGAGCGCGGGGAGCACGTTGTGCCCGACGCGCTCGCCGAGGGCGGTCGTGAAGGGGTGCTGCTCGGGGAGGCCGGGCAGCTGCGGGAGCACCTGGCGCCAGTCGGCAGCGGTGCCGTCCGGTGCGGTGATCCCGTGTTCGGCGGCGAGCGCGGTGATCGCGGTCTCGGAGATGAGGTCCGCGACGATCGTGGCCGTCGGGTCGAGGGGGAGCGCGTCGGCGGGCACGCTCAGGTAGCCGATCTCACCCGCGGCGCCGGATGCTCCGGCGTGCAGGCGGCCGCCGAGGTCGAGGGCCATGCCGAGGCCCTCCGCCATCCACAGCAGGGCGAAGGAGCCGAGCGCGCGGCCGGCGCCCATGTTCCGTTCGGCGATCGCGGCGAGGTTCGCGTCGTTCTCCACGACGACCTGCACACCGAGCGCCCTGGAGAGCGTGGCCGACACCTGTTCGCGCGGCCAGCCGGGCAGCCCGTCGGTGAAGATGAGGGTGTCGGTGGCGTGGTCGACGGACGCCTGGACGCCCACGGCGACGGCGGTGACCAGGTCCGGGTCGACGCCGGCGGCTGCTGCGGCGCGGCCGACCGCGGCGGCGACGATGTCCTCGCCGGGGGCGCGCACCTCCGCGTCGCTCATCCGGTGCTCGGCCACGGGGTAGGTGCGCCCGGTGGCGTCGACCACGGTGGAGCGGACGTCGACGAGCTGGACGTCCACGGCGACGGCGAGGTCCCGGTCGGTCGTCGCGCCGTACACGACGGCGCTCGGGCCGCGGCGGCCGGTCTGGGTCTCGGTGCCGGCTTCGTGGATCAGCCCGGCCGCTTCGAGCCGGCGGATGATCTCGGCGGCGGTCGGCTTGCTCAGCCCGGTGCGCTGCGCGATCTCGTTCCGGGTCATCGGGCCGTCGTCGAGGAGCATGCCGAGGGCGGCGCGGTCGTTGAGCACGCGCAGCAGGGCGGGCTGCCCGGGGGTGCGTCCTCGTGTGGTCATGTCGAGGACTGTAACGGACAACCTTCTTTACTGAAAGGTTTGTTCACAGTTCCGAAACACGCGTTCCGTTCCGCGAAACACGCCGGGGGTCCGGGGCGGGGCGTGGCGTGGCGGGGTCAGCGGGTCGAATCGCGCGTGGTGAGTCGAATCGCGCGTAGGCGGTCGGAAGTTCCGACCTCCCACGCGCGATTCACCTTCCCACCGCAAGCGTCATGGGTGAGAACGCGCGGTGCACCTACGGGCGCAGCAGCACCTTGATCGCGCGGCGCTCGTCCATCGCGGCGTAGGCCTCAGCGGCCTCGTCGAGCGGGAGCTCCAGGTCGAAGACCTTGCCGGGGTCGATCGCGCCGGACAGCACGTCCGGCAGCAGCTCCGGGATGTACGCCCGCGCCGGGGCCATCCCGCCACCGACGGTGATGTTCGTGTCGAAGAGGTACCGCATCCCGATGGTCGGCACCCCGTGCGGGACGCCGACGAAGCCGAGCGCGCCACCGGGCCGGACGACGTGCAGTGCCTGGTCCATGCTCTGCTCGGTGCCGACCGCCTCGACCGCGCAGTCCGCCAGGTCGCCGCCGAGCAGGTCCCGGACCGCCTGCACGCCCTCGTCGCCGCGGGTCTCGACGATGTCGGTCGCACCGAACTCCCGTGCGAGCGCCTGCCGGTCCGCGTGCCGGCTCATCGCGATGATGCGCTCGGCGCCGAGGCGCTTCGCCGCGAGGACCGCGCAGAGCCCGACGGCGCCGTCACCGACCACGACGACGGTCTTGCCGGGGCCGACGCCCGCGGAGACCGCGGCGTGGTGCCCGGTGGAGAACACGTCGGACAGCGTCAGGAGCGACGGGACGAGCGCTGGGTCGACCGGTCCGGGGACGACGACCAGGGTCGCCGATGCGTCGGGGACGCGGACGTACTCCGCCTGCGCGCCGCCGACCGGGTCGCCGTAGGCGTCCTTCCCGCCGAAGCCGGAGAGGTGCTCGCAGCCGGAGGTCATGCCGTTGCGGCACGCCTGGCAGGTGCCCTCGTTCATGGTGAAGGGGGAGATCACGAAGTCGCCGACCGCGATGCCGGTGACCTCGGCCCCGACCGCGGTGACCTCGCCGACCATCTCGTGGCCGATCGGTCGGGCGTGCTTCGTCTCGGTGACGCCGCGGTAGGGCCAGAGGTCCGACCCGCACACGCAGGCTGCGGCGACCTTGACGACGACGTCGCGCTGGCTGATCAGCTCGGGCTGGTCGAGGTCCTCGACGCGGATGTCGCGAGGGGCGTGGATGACTGCTGCGCGCACGGGCGTGCCTTTCCGTTCTGTGGTTCGTTCGGGCGCGGGAACGCGCCGTCCGCCAGCGCCGTTGCGGGACCACTCGACAGTACCCTCGTGCGGGTGGACGACGACCGGTACGGCAGCGACGTGCTCTCGGGCGACTGGCGCTCGAAGGGCGTGAAGAAGGTGCGGCAGGTGCCGCTCGAACGCGACATGGTGCTGGAGGACCCGGCATCCGGGTGGGCCGGCGCCGTCGTCGGGCTCGAGGCCGGGAACGTCTCCCTCGAGGACTGGAAGGGCCGCACCCGCGCCTTCCCCTTCGACGGGCAGTTCCTGCTCGAGGGCGAGCTCGTCACGCTGGGTCGGCCGCAGGCGCCGGTCGGGCGGTCTGCCGCAGCTGCTCCGCCGGCCAGGAGGCCCGGTGCCGGTCCCACGGTCAGACATGCGTCCGACGGTGGTCGGCTCCGGACCGCCTCGGGTTCCTTCGCGGTCGAGTCGCAGCGCGCGCGGATCGCGCTGCCCTCCCGGATCATGGTCGAGGGCAAGCACGACGCCGAACTGGTGGAGAAGGTCTGGGGAGCGGACCTCCGCGTCGAGGGCGTCGTCGTCGAGGAACTGTCCGGCGTCGACAACCTGGCGGAGGTGCTCGACGAGTTCCGGCCGTCACGGGAGCGTCGCGTCGGGGTGCTCGTCGACCATCTGGTCCCCGGGTCGAAGGAGTCCCGGTTCGCGGACGCCGTGATGCGCGGGAAGTGGGGTGCCCACGTGCTCGTCGTGGGGCACCCGTTCGTCGACGTCTGGCAGTCGGTGAAGCCCGCGCGGGTGGGACTGACTGCCTGGCCGAAGATCCCGCGGTCGATCGAGTGGAAGAAGGGGATCTGCCAGGCGCTCGGGTGGCCGAACGCGGAGCAGGCCGACATCGCCAGGGCCTGGCAGCGGATCCTCGGGCAGGTGCGGACGTTCGCCGACCTGGAGCCGGCGCTGCTCGGGCGCGTCGAGGAGCTCATCGACTTCGTCACCGAGCCGACCGCATAGCGCCGCTCCGGGCGCGCAGTCCGTATCGTTGGACCATGGACGGCATCGACGGGCGCGTGCGGAACGCCGTCGACGTCTGGCTGCGGTGGCTCCCGCGGTGGCAGATCGGCACCGCCCGACCGCGCACCCGCATCTGTCGGAAGTGCACCGGGTCGCCGATCGCCAGCGCCGCGGGGTTCGGACCGGACGTGCCGCACCCCGTGCAGCACGCCCTGATCGGCCGCATCTCGACCATCATCGAGGACTCGGTCGACGACTACACCGCGAAGAACCTGCCGCTGCTGCAGCGTGAGCTCGAGCGCGCCGCAGCACGGAAGCGGCACGAGGGGTACCAGCCGGCGGAGGGGCTCTCGCCCGAGTTCCAGGGGCTCGACGTCGATCCGCAGCCGCAAGAGGGAGCGCCGTTCCTCTTCACGCTCGAGGGGCTCGCGGGCACCGGAGCGTCACAGGCCGCGCCGCGCGAACCGCTGTCGGACGAGGCGAAGGCGGCGCTCCGTCACGAGATCGACCTCTCCGACGAGTGCGCACGGTCGACCGGCACTGCCGTGTGCCTCGCGCTGATCGACCACCGACCGCGGATCACCGAGGCCGTGGAGCGTCTCGTCGAGCCGCAGATCGAAGCACTGGTGTCGGACATGTTCCGCGGGCTCGACGGGGACGGGTCGCGCGGAGGCCTGTTCTGACGGAGGGCCGCGCGTCGTGCCCGCCGTTCGTGGCTACCGGCGGACGAGCGTCCGTCCCGGGACGACCGTTCCTCGGAGGGAGCGGTGCTCCACCGGCCGTGTCGGGTCGTCGATGCGGCCGATGACGAGGTCGATGGCCTCCCGCCCGATGCGGTCGACGGGTTGCTGCAGCGTCGTGAACCCGATCCAGTCGTTCGCGAGCGGGTAGACGCCGTCGAAACCGGTCACCGAGACGTCACCGGGGACGTCGATGCCGCGCTTCGCGAGGGCATCGCACACGTCGAGCATCATCCGGTCCGTCGGGCACATCACCGCGGTCGTGCCGGAGAGTTCCATCGTCTCGATGACGTCTGCCGCGATGTCGTCGGCGGGACGGACGAAGCTCGCGTCGATGTCGACGGTCGCGATGCCGCGTTCGCGCAACCGTCCGACCATCGCGCGGGAACGAGCATGCTGCGTGAGTGCGTTGTCGATGGGGACGGTGAGCACGATGACATTCCGGTGTCCGGCGTCGGCAACGGCGTCGGCGATCCGTGCGCCACCGTCAGCCTCGTCGCAGTACACGCTCGACAGGGCCGGATGGAGCTCCGGTCGACCGGCCACCACCGTCGCGATCCGTGGTGCGAACTCGGCGATGTCAGCCGAGGGCAGCAGGCCGCTGCAGACGACGAGCCCGTCGACCCGCATCGACACCAGGGCTGCGAGCGCCGACTTCTCGTCCTCGACGCGTCCGACACCGGTGGTGGTGACGACGCGGTACCCGAGCTCGGAGGCCCGTTGCTCCATGACCGCGTGCAGGGCGGTGTAGAGCATCGAGGAGGCGTCACGGACGAGCATGCCGATGGTGTTGGTCCGTCCGCTGACGAGACCCCTGGCCATCGCGTTCGCGACGTAGCCGAGCTCGGCGACCGCGCGCTCGACACGTTCACGGGTCTCGTCGGAGAACCGGCCGGAACCGGACAGCACGCGGCTCACCGCGGACTTCGACACGCCGGCTCGTGCCGCGACGTCGAGGATCGTCGGTTGCGTTCCCCGTGTGCCGTTCACGTGCCGGGAGTGACGCCCGGGCTGTTCGACGGGTCCGCTGCCGGGTCGCCCTTCGTCGGGTCGCCGAGGGCGGGGGCGGATGTGCTCCTCCGTGCGGCCACCGCGCGCAGGGCGCCGCGGGCGACGAGCCGCCAACCGAGCAGGAAGACCCCGAGGACGACCGTGGCGACGATGAGGAACGAGATGGGGAGCGGGTTGCCGTCCACGACGCCCTGTCCCGTCGCGACCCGGATCGCCATGCCGACGAAGACGGTCAGGATCCACGCGACGACGCCGGTCGGCCAGGTCTTCAGCGGTCGAGCCCATGCCCCGCTCGTGACGTAGGCGATCGCCCAGCCGGCGAGGAACGGGTACGCGGTGGTCCACAGCGCGCCGATGGAGTTCGTCTCCCCGTGCGAGGAACGCCCGATGAGGGCGAACACCACGATGAGCACGACGTCGATGACGGCTGCGAGCCAGCCCCAGGTGCGATCGGTCACGACGCCATTCTCGCAGCCCTCCTCGGGGCCGCGCGCACCGCAGCGTTCACCGGGGCTGCACGGGCGGGGCACCCGCCGTTCACCGGGCAGCGCCACACTCGACCACGGTGCGGGAACGTTCCCGCACCACCACCGCACCACCACCCGCACCACATCACCCCCACCCCACGAACCAGGGAGAACATCGACGTGAAGACCCGAGTCCTCGCCGGCCTCGCGATCGCGGCCGCCGCGACCGTCGCGCTGTCGGGCTGCGTGCAGAGCGCCAACGCCTCGAACGCCGCCGACTCCAGCAGCGGCACAGTCAACCTCACCGTGTTCATCAGCGGCGACACGAACGTCCAGGACCTCTGGGAGAAGTCGCTCATCCCCGCCTTCGAGAAGGCGAACCCGGAGATCCACGTCAGCACGAGCATCGACCTGCACGGCGAGCACGACGCCCAGACCCAGGCGAACCTCGCGACCGCCGTCAAGGCCGGTAAGTCCGTCGCGTACGACCTGGTCGACGCCGGCTTCGTCACCACCGCGGGCAAGGCCGGCCTGATGGCGAAGGTCAGCGACAGCAGCATCCCGAACCTCGAGGACGTCCCCGAGGCGACGAAGGAGCAGGGCGGCACGAGCGCGATCCCGTACCGGGCCTCGAGCGTGCTGCTCGCCTACGACTCGACGAAGGTCACGGACGCCCCGGAGACCCTCGACGACCTCCTCGCCTGGATCAAGGCCAACCCGGGCCAGTTCGCGTACAACTCCCCGTCCTCGGGTGGCTCCGGCGGCTCGTTCGTCGCCACGGTCCTCGCGAAGTACCTGTCGGCGTCCGAGCAGGAGACGATGCAGACCACGTACGACAAGTCGCTCGAGTCGAAGTGGGACGAGGGCTTCGCGAAGCTCGAGGCCCTCGGCTCCTCGATGTACCAGAAGGGCGTCTACCCGAACGGCAACGACCAGGTCGTGCAGCTCCTCGGCAGCGGCCAGATCTCGATGGCGCCGGTCTGGAGCGACCAGTTCATCACCTCGCAGAAGACCGGCGTGATCCCGAAGACGGTCAAGGCGATCCAGATCGCCGACCCGTCGTTCACCGGCAGCGCGAGCTTCCTCGGCATCCCGAAGACGGAGCCGGCGGCCAAGAAGGCCGCTGCCGAAGAACTCGCCGACTTCGTCCTGAGCTCGAAGGGCCAGCAGCTCGTCGCGAGTGCCGTCTCCGGTTACCCGGTCATCCCGCTCGACTCGCTGCCGAAGTCGGTCGCGGACCAGTTCGCGGACGCGAACCCGTCGAAGCTCCGCCTCGGGTTCCAGAGCGACTTCGCCGCCGACATGAACGCGGCGTGGGACGCGAAGGTCCCGCAGTGACGCAGATCACCGACCGGGAGGCCCGCGGCGACTCCGCCACGGGCCTCCCGCCCGTCCCCGCTCGCGTCGAGGGCACGCCCGGGCAGCCGAGCCAGCGCACGCCCGGGCAGCCCGGCCGGAGCACGCCCGGACAGCCGGGCCGGGCCGAGGAGCGGACCGGCCGCCGTCGGCGGGTCCAGGGCATCGCCCTGGTCGCCGCGCCGGTCCTCGTCGTGGTCCTGTTCGTCGGCGTCCCGGTGGTGAACGCCGCGCTCTTCAGCCTCGGGTTCACCGGCGGTCTGAACCAGGCACTCGCGGACATCGGCCAGGACACCGTGCACGGCTTCTCGCTCGCGGTCTACGGCACGCTGCTCGGCAACCCGGTGTTCCTCCGTGACCTCGCCGCCACGCTCGGCGTCACCGCGCTGTCCACCGGCCTGACGATCGCGCTGGCGGTCGTCGTCGCGGTGATCCTGCGGCTCCGCGGCGGCGTCGTCGGGAAGACGCTCAGTGTCCTGGCCGTCGTGCCGATCTTCGTGCCGGTCGTCATCGCGAGCTGGTCGATCCTGACGTTCACGGACGCGCAGGGCTTCCTCCGGAGCATCGCGGCGCAGTTCGGGATGGACTTCCCGGTCTGGGGGTACACCCTCGTCGCCGTCGTCTTCGGCAGCGTCTGGACGAGTCTTCCGTTCGCGGTGCTGATGATCGCCGGTGCCCTCCAGGGGACGCCGGACGCCCTCATCGAGGCCGCGAAGGACGCCGGCGCGAGCACGTGGCGGGTGGTCTGGCAGGTGCTCCTGCCGATGGCGACGACGCCGATCGTCATAGCCGTGACCTTCACCGTCATCGGGGTCCTCGGCTCGTTCACGGTGCCGTACTTCACCGGCCCGAACGCCCCGACGATGCTCGGTGTCGACATCTCCAAGTACTTCCAGGCGTACAACCGACCGCAGCAGTCGACCGCGATGGCCTTCATCGTGTTCGCGTTCGCCGCGGCGGCCAGCGTCTTCTACCTCCGCTCGACGGTCCGTTCGAACGCGGGCGAACTGCAGAAGGAGCCTTCGTGATCAAGCGACTCACCGGCACCACCCTGGTCTGGGCGACCGCGGTCGTGCTCGCGGTGTTCATCGCCGGCCCCCTGCTGTGGCTCGCCGCGCGCGCGTTCGCCACGTCGTGGACCTACCCGAACGTGTTGCCGGACGGCTGGACCATGCAGTGGTGGGGGACGGTCTTCGAGGACCCGTCCCTCGGCGTCGCGGTGCAGAACTCGCTGGTGCTCGCGCCGCTGACGGTCCTCATCGCCGCGGTGATCTGCCTCCCCGCGGCCTGGGCGATCAGCCGCATCGAGTTCCCGGGTCGGCGGATCGTCCTCGTCGGGCTGTTCGCGACGAACGCGTTCCCGAAGATGGGGCTCTTCGTGACGATGTCCGCGATGTTCACGGCCCTGAACCTGATGAACACCGTCACCGGCATCCTGATCGTGCACGTCCTCGGATGCGTGGTGTTCATGACGTGGCTGCCCGCCGCGGCGTTCTCGGCGGTTCCGCGGTCGCTCGAGGAAGCGGCTCGCGACGCCGGGGCAAGCCGTTGGCGGACGTTCTGGAGCGTGACCTTCCCGATCGCCTGGCCCGGGATCCTCGTCGCCGCGGTGATGTCGTTCCTGGCGTCATTCGACGAGGCCCAGGGCACGTACCTCGTCGGCGCCCCGACCTACATGACGATGCCGACCGCGATGTACTCCCTCGTCCTGAACTCGCCACGACAGGTCTCGGCGGTCTTCGCGATCGCGCTGAGCATCCCGTCGGTGGTGCTCATGACGCTCGCCCGGAAGCACATCATGGGCGGCCGCCTCGCGGACGGCTTCCAGATCCGATGACCCTCACCAGCACGAAAGGCGACCCCATGACGGACACGACGCTCGTCGCGGAACCCGCACCGAGCCTCCAGACCGACATCCCGACCACCGACGGACTGGCGCTGCGCGGTCTGCGGAAGACGCTCGGCGGCCGCGACGTGGTCGCCGGGATCGACCTCGACGTCGCGAAGGGCGAGCTGGTCTCGCTCCTCGGGCCGTCCGGCTGCGGCAAGACGACCACGCTCCGCATGGTGGCCGGCTTCCTCGCCGTTGACGGCGGCACGGTCGCCATGGGCGGCCGCGACGTCACCCAGCTCGGCCCGGAACGCCGTCCGAGTGCGATGGTGTTCCAGAACTACGCGCTGTGGCCGCACATGACGGTGACCCAGAACGTGGCCTTCCCGCTCCGGACCCGTCGTGTGCCGAAGGCGCAGATCGCGGACCGGGTGCGAGCGGCGCTCGACCTCGTCGGGCTGACGCACCACGCGACCTCGAAGCCGACGGCGATCTCCGGCGGCGAGCAGCAGCGCGTCGCGCTCGCTCGTGCGATCGTCCAGGAGCCGGACGTGCTGCTCCTCGACGAGCCGCTGTCGAACCTCGACGCGAAGCTCCGGGTGAGCGTGCGCGACGAGATCCGGCGCATCCAGCAGCGCCTCGGCATCACGACCGTGATCGTCACCCACGACCAGGACGAGGCGCTCAGCGTCTCGGACCGGATCGCGGTGATGCACGACGGACGGATCGAGCAGGTCGCGGCGCCGGCGGACCTCTACGCGGCTCCGGCGACGCGCTTCGTCGCGTCGTTCATCGGCTCGACCAGCACGGTCTCCGGCGCGTTCCTCGCCGCGGTCACGACGCCGTCCGCCGCGGGCGACGAGGTCCTCGTCCGCCCGGAAGCAGTGACGTTGGTCGCGGACGGCCCCGTCACCGCGACGGTGTCCCGGGTGCTCATGCGCGGCCACTTCGCCGAGGTCGTCCTCACGGCCGGCGAGTCGGAGCTCCGATCCTTCGTCACCGGCCCGCCACCGGTGGTCGGCAGCACCACCGGTGTCCGGATCGGTGCCGTCCTCGTCTACCGCTCCGGCGTCCTGGTCGGGGGCACGCGATGAGCGCGGAGGTCGTGCAGGCGGTCGCCGTCACCCCGGACGGGAGGCCCGGCGTGCGTCCGCCACGGCTCGTCGCGCACCGCGGTGCGCCGCGGGTCCGCCGGGAGAACACGCTGCCCGCCGTCGCGGTCGCCGAGGCGCTCGGCGCCGACGCGATCGAGGTCGACGTCCGGCGCACCGCCGACGGGGTCGCGGTGCTCCTGCACGACGAGACCCTCGGCCGGATGTGGGGCGACGCGCGGCGCATCGCGGACGTGTCGTGGTGCGACGTGGCGCGGCTCGGGAACGGCCTCGACCGGATCCCGCGGCTCGACGCCGTGCTGGAGCGCCTGGACGGATGCCGGTCGACGCTCCTCGTCGACCTGACCTCGGCGGCGGACGCGCTGGTGGCGGCGAACACCGTCGCCGCGTTCGCCGGCGCCGTGTCGGTGGCGTGGTGCGGGGCGCCCGAGGCGATGACCGCGGTCCGGTCGGTGCTGCCGGAGGCCGACGTGTGGCTGGCATGGGAGTCGCTCGACCCGCCGACGCCGGCGGACCTGGACGAGCTCGCGCCCGCGACGCTGAACCTCGACGTGGCGTTCCTCACCCCGGCGACCGTGCGGGCGGCGCACGAGCTCGGTCTGCAGGTGTCCGTGTGGACCGTCGACGACGTCGAGCCGGCGATCTGGGCGGCGCGGCTCGGCGTCGACTCGATCACGACGAACGACGTCGGCCCGGTGCGGGCCGCGCTCGAGGCGGCCGAGCGAGACGGGTGGCCGGACGCCGTCCGCGAGCCGACCGAGGCCGAGGTGGCGTCGCGCGCGCAGGCGCTCGCCCACCGGATCGCGCACGAGGTGATCGCGTTCACACGGGAGCACCCCGTCGGCTCCGTGACGACGAAGGCGCACGTCGCGGACCTGGTCACCGACGTCGACCGGCTCGTCGAACAGCACGTCCGCGGCCGGGTCCGCGCGGTGTTCCCGACGCACGGCTTCACCGGGGAGGAGTACGGCGCGGCGCCCGGGGACAAGCACCGGTGGTACCTCGACCCCGTCGACGGCACGACGAACCTGGCGAACGGCATCCCGTGGACCAGCATGTCGCTCTGCCTCACGCGGAGCGGGCACCCGGTCGTCGGCGTCGTCGCGGACCCGTGGCGCGGCGAGGTGCTCGAGGCACGCCGTGGACGCGGTGCCACGATCCGCGACCGGCAGCTCCGGCTGGACGACACCCCGCGGCCGCTCGCCGGCGCCGTCGTCGGGACCGAACTCGACGGGCACCTGCCGTGGCCGGGCTTCGGGACGTTCCTCGACGCGCTCGCCGCCCGCTCCTGCACGCTCCGGGTCCTCGGCTCCGGGACGCTCACCATCGCGCAGGTCGCGGCCGGCCGGGGGATCGGCGGATGCGTGTCGGCGTTCGACCCGGTCGACCACGGGGCAGCGGTGCTCCTCGTGCACGAGGCCGGCGGCGTCGTGATGACGGCGGACGGCCCGGTCGACGGGTTCCCGCCGGTCGGGGTGCCGTTCCTGGTGGCGCACCCCGGGGCGGCCGACGAGCTGCACGCCGTGTGGGTGGACGCGCTGCGCGGGTGACCCGGACGCTGCGGCGGCGGGGCGGTCAGGCCTGGGCGATCCGCACCATGTTGCCGGCGGGGTCGCGGACCGCGGCGTCGCGGACACCCCAGAACTGCTCGGTGGGCTCCTGCAGCACCTCGGCGTCGGCGCTCGCCGTGATCCGGTCGAAGACGGCGTCGAGGTCCGTGACGCGGAGCTGCAGCATCGACAGCGCCCCCTTCGCCAGGAGCGCGGCGATCGCGTCGCCGTCCGCCTGGGACCGGCCGGCGTGCGGTTCGGAGAGCACCAGCTCGAGGTCCGGGTGTGTGTCGCTCACGAGGGTCACCCAGCGGAACCCGCCGTTCTCGACCTCGTTGCGGACGGAGAAGCCGATCGCGTCGCGGTAGAAGGCGACGGCGGCGTCGATGTCGTCGGCGAGCACGTGCACGCCGCTGATCTGGATGGTCATGCGAGCGACACTAGGTCCCGGCGGGGGCGGCGCGCTTCTCCAGAACTGCTCGGACCGGCCGGGTGACGACCATCGCGTGGCAGCTCCACACCCCGGCGAGGTCGGAGTGGTCGGCGGCGCGGTACTCGGTCGGCGTCATGCCGACGAGCTCCGCGAACCGGGACGAGAACGACCCGAGACTCGTACAGCCCACGGCCACGCAGACGTCGGTGACGCTCATGTCCCCGGCGCGGAGGAGTGCCTGGGCGCGTTCGATCCGTCGGGTCATCAGGTACGCGTAGGGGGTCTCGCCGTACGCGTCGCGGAAGCGGCGGCTGAAGTGCGCGGTCGACATGAACGCCCCGGCGGCGAGCGCGGGGACGTCGAGCGGTTCGGCGTACTCGCGGTCCATCCGGCTGCGGGCACGGCGCAGGCGACGGAGCTCCTCGACGTCGGCGGTCATGGTGGCATCCTCCTCCTCGTGGCGTGGCCCTCGTGTTCTGGGGCGAACTCTGTGCGGGCACTCAGTCACCCGTCGATCGGCGACCCTACTGTGGCAGCCACGGACATCGTGCCCGCACCCGAAGGAGCATCACCATGGGATTCCTCGACCGTCTGCTCGGCCGTGAAGACCGATCGCAGCAGCAGCAGCAGCAGCAGCAGCAGCAGCAGGGCTGGAACGCGCAGCAGCCGCAGGGCTACCGGTACGGGCAGCAGTCGTACGACGCCGCGCCGGCCGGGGGTGGTGCCGGGGCTCGCCCCGAGGACCAGCAGGCCGTGGACCGGTACCGCTACCTGCTCCGGACGGCCCCGCCCGAGCGCATCGAGGAAGTGCACGCCGAGGCCTTCGAGCGACTCACCCCCGAGCAGCGCCGGATGGTCTACGACGAGTTCACCCGCACCGCGCCGCCCGGTGACGCGCCCCGTGGTGACGACGCCCGCTCGCTCGCGCAGTCGGCGACCCGTTCGGAGATCCGCCAGCCCGGGTTCATGGAACGGTCGCTCGGCGGGATGAACGGCGGGACGAACGGTGGGATGGGCGGTGGCTTCGGGCAGCGTCAGGGGCCGTCGTTCGGCAGCATGATCGGCGCCTCGATCCTCGGCACCGTGGCCGGCTACGTCATCGGGTCGACCCTGATGAGCGCCTTCCTGCCCGATCCGTCCTCCTTCGAGGGCGGTACGGACGCATCGAGGGATGCGAGTGACGGTGGTTCGGGGGACACTGGGGCCGAGAACGCGTCGTGGGACGACAGCGGCTCCGGCTCTGACTTCGGTGGCGGTGGCGGTGGTGGTTTCGACGACTTCGGTGGTGACTTCGGCGGCGGCTTCGACGTCTGATCCCGCGGTCCGCTCCGAACCGGACTACTGATACATTCCATGTTCGACAAGGGAGCGGCATGGCCATCATCGAAGCCTCAGGGCTGACCAAGACCTACCGATCGAAGTCGGGACCCGTCCACGCGCTCGCCGGACTCGACCTCTCGGTGCCGCAGGGCACCGTGAAGGCGCTGCTCGGACCGAACGGGGCCGGCAAGACCACGACGGTCAAGGTGCTCACGACGCTCATCAAGCCGGACAGCGGTTCGGCGTCCATCGCGGGGATCGACGTCGTCGCGGACCCGCAGGCCACCCGGCGCTCGATCGGGGTCTCGGGGCAGTACGCCGCGGTCGACGAGAACCTCACCGGGTTCGAGAACCTCGAGATGATCGGCCGGCTCTACCACCTCGGTGGCAAGGCCTCCCGGCAGCGGGCCCGCGAACTCATCGACGTGTTCGACCTGTCCGAGGCCGGCGACCGTCCCGTGAAGGGCTTCTCCGGCGGCATGCGGCGACGGATCGACCTCGCGGGCGCGCTCGTGATGAACCCGAGCGTGCTCTTCCTCGACGAACCGACGACCGGGCTCGACCCGCGGAGCCGCTTGGCGCTGTGGGGCATCATCGAGGACCTCGTCGCCGAGGGAGCGACCGTTCTGCTGACCACGCAGTACCTCGAGGAAGCCGACCGGCTGGCCGACGACATCGCGGTGATCGACGACGGGACGGTGATCGCCGAGGGCACCTCCGACCACCTCAAGGCCCAGGTCGGCGGGCACCGGGTCGTGGTCACGCTCGTCGACGACAGCGACGGCGACGCCACCACGACGGTCCTCCGCCGCTACGGCGTCGGCGAGGTGGAGATCTCCGGCGACGGCCGCACCCGTGCCATCGCGGTCGACGCCGGTCCGTCGGCGCTGCAGCGCGTGCTCGCCGACCTCGGCGACGCGGGCATCGACCTCCACGACGCCGGGATGCGCCGGCCGACCCTCGACGACGTGTTCCTCCGGCTCACCGGGCACGCCGCGACGGAAGACGACGGCGACGCCGCCCCCGCGAAGCAGTCGAAGCAGAAGGAGGCGGCACGATGACCGCCACGATCACCGCGCCGGGCCGACAGCTGCCCGTCGTCGTCACCTCACCGGTCGCCGTCTGGTTCGAGGACGGCTGGACCGTCACGAAGCGGAACCTGATCAAGCTCAAGCGGTCGCCGGACATGCTCGTGTTCGCGGTCCTGCAGCCGATCATGTTCGTCCTGCTCTTCAGCCAGGTGTACGGCGGCGCGATCTCGGTCGAGGGCACCGACTACACGCAGTTCCTGATGGCGGGGATCTTCGCCCAGACGGTCGTCTTCGGCGCCACGTTCTCCGGCTCCGCGATGGCGCAGGACCTCAAGGAAGGGCTCATCGACCGGTTCCGCACCCTGCCGATGTCCTCGTCCGCGGTGCTCGTCGGCCGGACCAACAGCGACCTCGTGCTCAACACGATCTCGATGGTCATCATGATGCTCACCGGCGTGGCGGTCGGGTGGCGCGTGAACTCGTCGCCGCTGGAGTTCCTCGCCGGCGTCGCACTGCTGCTGCTCTTCAGCTACGCCTTCAGCTGGGTGATGGCGCTGCTCGGCATGAGCGTGAAGACGCCTGAGGTGATCAACAACGCGTCGTTCATGATCCTGTTCCCGCTGACGTTCATCTCGAACGCGTTCGTGCCGAGCGACACGCTGCCGCTGGTGCTCCGCGTGTTCGCCGAGTGGAACCCGGTGTCCTCCCTGGTGCAGGCGGCTCGACAGCTGTTCGGCAACGTCGGATCGGCCCCCGTGCCGGACATCTGGACGATGCAGCACCCGATCACGACGGTGCTCATCGGCATCGCGGTGATGCTCGTCGTCTTCGTGCCGTGGTCGGTGAACAAGTACACGCGGATCAGCTCGAAGTAGTGCTCAGAGCAGCTTCCGCTGGAGTGCCCAGGCCGTCAGCTCGTGGCGGTTGGACAGCTGGAGCTTCCGCAGGACCTTCGAGACGTGCGTCTCGACGGTCTTCACGGAGATGAACAGGTCTCCGGCGACCTCCTTGTACGCGTAGCCGCGGGCGATCAGCCGCATCACCTCCTGTTCCCGCGCCGACAGCCGGTCGAGCTCGGAGTCGCCTTGCGCCGTCTCCCCGCTCACCGCGCCGAACGCGTCGAGGACGAACCCGGCGAGCCGCGGCGAGAACACGGCGTCCCCCTCGGCGATCCGGCGGACCGCCTCGGCGACGTCGGTGCTCGAGGAGCTCTTCGTGATGTAGCCGCGGGCTCCGGCTCGGATCACCCGCACGACGTCCTCGGCGGCGTCGGAGACGCTCAGGGCGAGGAACCGGGTGTCCGGGTGCCCCGGCGCGGACCGCGTGATCACCTCGGCGCCGCCACCGCCCGCTCCGCCGGGCAGGTGGACGTCGAGGAGGACGACGCGCGGCGCGGTCGTGGCGACGAGGTCGACCGCTTCGTCGACCGTCGCGGCCTCACCGACGACCTGGAGGCTCGGTGGCAGTCCGGCGCGCACGCCGGCTCGGAAGATGGAGTGGTCGTCGACGATCGCGACGGTCAGCGGGCTGGCGTGCTCGGTCACGGGGTCTCCTTCGTCGCACGGTCCTCGGCGGGGTGGGCGCGCACATCGCCGTGGGGGAGTGGCAGCGTGAGCCGGACCTCGGCCCCGGTGCGTCCAGGACCCGGCCCGATGGTCGCCGTCCCGCCCAGCCGGCGCATCCGACCGATGATCGACTCACGGACGCCGTACCGGCCCTCCGGGATCGCCGTCGCGTCGAACCCCGGTCCGCGGTCGCCGACACTAACCTCGACGCGGTCGGCCGCGGTCTCGGCGTACACGCTCACGGTGCCGCCCGCGTGCCGAGCGGCGTTCAGCACGGCTTCGCGCGCGGCGGCGACGAGCCCGTCTGGCAGGTCGGAGCGGGCGGGCCCGATCGCGATCACCTCGACGCGCACCGGGTACTCGGTCTCGATCTCGGCGCCGACCGCGCGGAGCTGCGCGCCGAGGTCGCTCGTCGGCTCCTCCTGGTCGGTGAACAGCCACGAGCGCAGCTCGCGTTCCTGGGCCCTGGCGAGTCGGGCGGCGTCGGAGCCCGGCTCGGCCCGCTGCTGGATGAGCGCCAGCGTCTGGAGCACCGAGTCGTGCAGGTGCGCGGCCATCTCGGCGCGTTCGACCTCGCGAACGCGGCCCGCGCGTTCCTCCGCGAGGTCCCTGACCAGTCGGACCACCCACGGTGCGACCACCACGGCGACACCGAGCAGGACGGCGGTGGCGGCGGTCAGCACCGTCCACACGTTCGGGTGCGTGCTCGAGGTGAAGAAGAGCAGGATGCCGAGCACGACGAGCACGAGCGCGCCGAGGGCACGGACGACGACCGCGGAGGACCCCGCCGAGCGGACGTCCCGGAGGGCGTCGAGCTGCCGCCAGGCGAGCGCGGCACCGGTCGCGACGACGATCCCGGGCACGACGAACTCCAGCGGCACGTCCACACCGAGCCGGGCAGCGACCATCGCCCCGCCGGCGGCGAGGAGGGCGGCGCCGAGCAGGATCTCCACCACCGGTGCCCGTCGTCGGTGCGCATCAGCGGCCGTCGCCGGCTCGGTCAGCATCGCCGTGCGGGACGTCGGTGTCGCCGGTCCCTGACTCGGGGTCGTCGCCCAGAGCCACGCGTACAGCAGGACCCCCGCCCCACCGCACACCGCGAGCACGGCCGTGGCCAGGCGCACCGTGCCGACCGGGATCCCGGTGTGCGCGGCGAACCCGGCGCAGACGCCACCGACGACCCGGAGGGCCGGTCGGGACATGCTGGCGGTCGGCATGGGGCAATCCTGGCACCACGGGCACCGGGACCGTCGTCCTCGGGGCAGGGATCAGGGGACGATCAGGGCGAACCCCGATGGCGTCGACGTCCCGGTGGCACGAGGCTGGTGCCCATGACACAGCAGGAGACCGGCGGCCCCGCGTCGGCGACACGTTTCTTCGACTGGATCCGGGGCATCCACGTCGTCCGCTCGGACGACCGCTGGCTCGCCGGCGTCTGCGGCGCCGTCGCCCAGCGCACCGGGCTCGACCCGCTCGTCGTGCGCGGCGTCGCGATCGTCGTCGCGCTGCTCGGCGGACCGGTGTTCCTCGCCTACGCCGCGGGCTGGGCGCTCCTGCCCGACACCGAGGGACGGATCCACGCCGAGCGACTGGTCCGCGGGGTGTTCGACCCCGCCGTCGTCGCGATCGGCGTCCTCGTGGTGCTGACCTTCGTGCCGGCCGTGCAGGGCATCTGGTGGCAGGGCGTCCCGGTGGCGTGGGGCATGCCCGACTGGCTCTCGGCGACCCTCGGCACCGCGTGGACGATCGTCCTGGTCGGTGGCGCGGTGTGGCTCGTCGTGGTGCTCGCCCGTCGTGGCCCACGGCCGCCGGACGGACAGGACACCGCCGGAGCCGCCACGCGACGCGACATCTGGACCAGCGCCGACGAGCCGTCCACGGCGGACGCGAGCGGTGCCTCCTGGCGGTGGACCGCGCCCGCCACCGAGGCGGACCGGAGCCGACAGCACCAGGAACGGGTGCGGGCCGAGCGGGCGCGAGCGGCGGAGCGGCGCACGGAGCGTGCGGAGCGCCAGCCGGGCGCACCGTTCGTCGCCGTGAGCATCGGCATCGCCCTGGTGGCCGGTGCCGGGGTCGCGGTCTGGGCTCAGCAGACGGACCTGCCGATCGCCGTGCTCGGCATCGCCGCCGCGGTCGCCGTGCTCGCCGTCGCGACGATCGTCGCCGGCGTCCGCGGACGGGAGAGCGGCGGGCTCGGGTTCTTCTCCACCGTCGGCGTCGTCGCGCTGGTCGTCACCGGGATCCTGCCCGGAGGCACGCAGGTCACGGTGATCGGAGGGACGACCTGGCGGGTCGACGACGTCGGGCAGGGCGTCGAGCGGAACTACGCGATGCTCGTCGGTGGCCCGACGCTCGACCTGCGCGGGCTGGACGAGGCCGACGGGGGCGGGCGGGTCACCCTGTGGCTCGGAGCCGGGGGAGCCGAGGTCCTGCTGCCGGCCGACGCCCCGGTGCGGGTGCACGTGAGCGGCGTCGGCTACGGCGTCGACACCGACACCGACACCGACACCGACACGGACGGGGACGGGGACGACGACCTGGGCGGCGTCCTCGGGACCACGACCGTCGAGAACCGGGCGGCGCGGACGGCGGCGGCCGCCGACGTCACGACCGTGCAGGTGTGGATCGTCGGCGGGGGCGTCGACGTGCCCCGCGCCGTCCGAGTGGACCAGTGAGGAACGAGCACATGACGAACGAGCACATGACGAACGCGCACATGACGAACGACGACCCGACCACGACCACCCCGGTCCCGGCACCGCGACCCCGACCCTCGGCACGCTTCGGGACGATCTTCTGGGGCGTCCTGCTCCTCGTCTTCGCCGCGGCGATGGCGGTCACGGCGCTCCCGTGGTTCTCGGTGGACCCGACGACGCTCGCGCTGGGCGCCTGCATCGCCGCGGGGGTGCTGCTCGTGGTCGCCGGCATCGCATCGGTGATCGCCAGGCCGAAGCGCTGATCGACCGGCCGCGCCGATCGACCGAGCGCTGATCGACCAGCCGGCACGCGGATCGATGCGCCACGGCCTACCATCGTGACCGTGACCGCGACAGACGCCGAGCGAGCCGCGGAACGCGACGCGACTGGCCCCGCCCCGGACCGCGGCACTCGCATGCGCCGCTGGATGCTCCACGGCTCCGAACAGGGTGCGTCCCACCAGGGGCCGCACCAGGTCGAGGTGGAGAAGACCCACTCGTGGTGGCGGGTCATGTGCCTCACCGGCGTCGACTACTTCTCCACGCTCGGGTACCAGCCCGCCATCGCGGCGCTCGCCGCGGGACTCCTGTCACCGATCGCGACCATCGTGCTCGTGCTCGTCACGCTGTTCGGTGCGCTGCCGGTCTACCGCCGCGTCGCCCAGGACAGCTTCCGCGGTGCCGGATCGATCATGATGCTCGAGAAGCTGCTGCCGTGGTGGGCGGGCAAGCTGTTCGTGCTGGTGCTGCTCGGGTTCGCCGTGACGGACTTCATGATCACGATGACCCTCTCCGCCGCGGACGCCACGGCGCACATCGCCGAGAACCCGTTCACGCCGCACTGGTTCACCGAGATCCCGGTGCCGCTGACCCTGGCGCTGCTGCTCCTGCTCGGCGTCGTGTTCCTCCGCGGTTTCAAGGAGGCGATCGGCATCGCCGTCGGACTGGTCGCCGTCTACCTGATGCTCAACGCGGTCGTCGTGGTCGTCGCGCTCTGGCACGTGTTCGAGCGACCGACCGTGGCGAGCGACTGGTGGAGCGGCCTGACGGCCGAGCACAGCAACCCCCTCGTGATGATCGGGATCGCGCTCGTCGTGTTCCCGAAGCTCGCGCTCGGCCTGTCCGGGTTCGAGACCGGTGTCGCGGTGATGCCGCAGGTGCGGGGCGACGCCGACGACGCCACCGGCCCCCGACCGGAGGGCCGCATCCGCGGGACCAAACGGCTGCTCACCGTCGCGGCGGTGATCATGAGCACGTTCCTCATCACGTCCTCGATCGTCACGACCTTCCTCATCCCCCAGCACGAGTTCCAGCCGGGCGGCGGTGCGAACGGTCGTGCGCTGGCGTACCTGGCGCACGAGTACCTCGGAGGCGTGTTCGGGTCGGTGTACGACTTCTCGACGGTCGCGATCCTGTGGTTCGCGGGCGCGAGCGCGATGGCCGGGCTGCTGAACCTGGTGCCCCGGTTCCTGCCGCGCTACGGCATGGCGCCGCAGTGGGCCAGGGCGACCCGGCCCCTCGTCATCATCTTCACGCTCATCGCCTTCCTCATCACGATCATCTTCCAGGCGAACGTCGACGCGCAGGGCGGCGCGTACGCCACGGGGGTGCTCGTCCTCATCACGAGCGCCGCGGTCGCGGTGACCCTCTCCGCCCGACGCCGGCAGCAGCGGAAGCGGATGGTCGCGTACGCCGTGATCGCGCTGGTGTTCATCTACACGACCATCGCGAACGTCTTCGAGCGGCCCGACGGCGTGCGGATCGCCACGGTGTTCATCGTCGCGATCGTCGTCGTGTCCCTGGTGTCCCGGGTCCGCCGGTCGTTCGAACTCCGCGCGTCCTCCATCGAGCTGGACGCCACCGCCCGGCAGTTCGTCGAGGCCGACGCCGACCAGTTCAGTGCCGTGTGCATCATCGCGAACGAGCCGGGCGCCGGGACCGCCGAGGCGTACCGGTCGAAGGGACGCGAGGAACGTCGCGACTCCGGCATCCCCGCCCGGGTCCCGACGATGTTCCTCGAGGTGCTGCCCGCCGACTCGTCGGACTTCGAGGAGGACCTCGTCGTCGAGGGGCACGTCATCCACGGGTTCCGCGTGCTCAAGGTGCGCTCCGGGAACGTCCCGAACACGATCGCCTCGACCCTCCTCGCGATCCGGGACATCGCCGGGGTCGTCCCGAGCATCTACTTCGAGTGGAACGAGGGCTCCCCGATCCGGAACGCGATCCGCTTCGTGTTCACGGGCGTCGGGGACGTCGCACCGGTGACCCGCGAGGTCCTGCGCGAAGCGGAACCCGAGGTGACGCGGCGACCGAGCGTCCACGTGTCGTGACCGGCGCGGTCGAGGCGAGCCGAGCCTCCCGTCCGCTCGCCGGCGTGACCGCGATCGCGGTCGCCGCCGTCGTCTGGGGGACCACCGGGACCGCGACCCACTTCGCGCCGGGCGTGCCGGCGTCCGTGTTCGGCGCCGTGACCTTCGGGCTCGGCGGCCTCGTGCTCGCCGCCGCGGCCGGACGGGGCACGCTCCGCGCCGTCACCGCGAGCGGCACCAGGGGCTGGGCCTGGCTCGGGGCGGCCTCACTCGCCGTCTACGCGGTGACGTTCTACGCGGCGCTGGCCGACGCGGGGGTGGCGCTCGGCACGACGGTCGCGATCGGGTCGTCGCCGGTGTTCGCGGGACTCCTCGAGTGGGCGGCGGAACACCGACGGCCGACGCTGCGCTGGGGTGTGGCGACGCTCGTGAGCGTGGTCGGGATGGTCGTCGTGACGCTCGCGCGGCCCGGAGGCAACGGCGCCTCGGAGTCGCTGCCGGTCGGGCTGGCGTGCGCGCTCGTGGCCGGCCTCACGTACGCGCTGTACTCGTGGGCGATCGCACGGGGGATGGGCGCGGCGTCGGGTGCTGTCGGGACGCTTCCCGGTGGGCCGGGCGCGGCGCCGGTTGCCGTCGGGACGCTTCCCGGTGGGCCGGGCGTCGAGATCGCGGAGCGGGCGCGGCCGAGCGAGCAGGGCCTCGTCGGCGCGGTGTTCGGGCTCGCCGCGGTCCCGCTCGTGGTGCTCGCGGTGGTGGTCGGGCACGACGCGCTCGTGGTCGCCGGGAACTGGCCGGTGTTCCTGTACCTCGCGCTCGTGCCGACGGTCCTCGGGCACTCGCTGTACGCGCTCGGGCTCCGGACGGTCAGCGCTTCGGGCGCGACGCTGCTGTCGTTGCTCGAGCCCGTCCTGGCCGCGGTGCTCGCCGTGCTCGTGGTCGGGGAGCACCTCGGTGCCGCGGGCTGGGCGGGCATCGCGCTCGTCGTGCTCGGGCTCGCGCTGCTGGCGCTGCCCGCGCGGCGCGCGCGGCGCTGACGCGCGCACACTGCAGACGGACGCGCCGCGCGCTACCCCTCGAGGATCGCGTCGCGCACCTTCCGGCGCAGCACCTTGCCGATCATCGAGCGGGGGAGGTCCTCCACGACGACGACCCGGCGCGGCACCTTGTACGCCGCCAGGTGCTCCCGGGCGTAGGCCCGCAGCGCGTCGGCGTCGAACGAGGCCGGGTCACGCGGCACCACCGCGGCGACGACCTGCTCGTTGCCCGCCTGCGTGATGCCGACGACCGCGACCTCCCGGACGCTCGGGTGCTTGACCAGGGCGTCCTCGACCTCGGACGGCGAGACGTTGAAGCCGCCCGTGATGATGAGCTCCTTGAGCCGGTCCACGATCCGTACGTACCCGTCTGCGTCGATCGCGACGATGTCCCCGGTGCGGAACCAGCCGTCCGGCGTGAAGACCTCGTCGGTGGCCTCGGCCTTGCCCCAGTACCCGCTGAACACCTGCGGCCCGCGCACCTGCAGCTCGCCGGACTCGTCGACGCCGAGGACCCGGGTGGCGTCGTCCGGGTCGGCGACGCGGGCCTCGGTCGAGGGGAACGGCAGCCCGATCGTCCCGAGCCGCCGGGCGTCGGACACCGGGTTCGCCATGATGACCGGGGAACACTCGGAGAGCCCGTAGCCCTCGACGAGGTACCCGCCGGTGCGCGCCTCCCACGGCTCGACGATGTCCTGCGACAGCGGCATCGCGCCGGAGATCCCGATCTCGATCCCCTGCAGGGAGACCTTCTTCGAGTCGGCGGCGTGCTGGAGCCGGGCGTAGATCGGCGGCACGGCCGGCAGGAACGTCGGCGGGTGCTGCTTCATGGCGGTGAGCACGAGGTCCGGGTCGAACGCCGGGAACAGCACCAGCCGGGAGGCCATGCTCATCGCGAAGGTCAGGCAGAGCGTCAGCCCGTACGCGTGGAACATCGGCAGGATCGCGTAGACGACGCTGCCGTCGCCGGGCTGGATCTGCGGCACCCAGGCGCGGGCCTGCGCGGCGTTCGCGATGAGGTTCCGGTGCGTGAGGACGGCGCCCTTCGGGGTGCCCATCGTGCCGGAGGTGTACTGGATGAGCGCGGTGTCCGTCGTCGCCGGACGCGGGTGCTTCCGGGGCAGCCGCCGCGACGCGACGAGGTCGTCCCACTTCGTGGTGCCACGGACCTTCGTCGTGAGCTTCGCGCGGGACTCCCGGGCCTTCGCCACGGGCAGGGTCAGCGCGAGCCGGGTGCTCCGCGGCATCGCCTTCGTCAGGTCGACCGACACGATCGCGTCGAGCCGGACGTCGGACGGGAACTCCTGCAGCGTGGCGACGGACTTGTCCCACGCGATGACGACCCGGGCGCCGTGGTCCTCGAACTGGTGGCGGAGCTCCCGCGGCGTGTACAGCGGGTTGTGCTCGACGACGATCGCCCCGAGCCGCAGGACCGCGTAGAACGCAACGACGTGCTGCGGGCAGTTCGGCAGCACCAGGGCCACGCGGTCGCCGGCCGTGACGCCGAGCTTCCGGAGCCCGTTCGCCGCGCGGACGATCTGGTCCTCGAGTTCGGCGTACGTCGTCGTGCGCTTGAAGAACTCGAGGGCGACCTTCTTCGGGAACCGCTTCGCCGACTGCTCCACCAGGTCGACGAGCGAACCGGTCGGCTCCTCGATGTCGTGGGGGACGCCGGGGGCGTAGGCGGCAAGCCAGGGACGGGGCGTGTCGATGCTCACCCGTCCAACCTAGCTGGCGTGCCCGGGGCAATGTCAGGAGCACGACGGACGATGGGCGCATGTCCTTCGTCACCGACGCCTTCCGCTCCCGGCTCAACACCACGTTCACCGGCGGCGCGACCGAGCGTCCCGCGTGGGTCGACGAACTCGAACAGGGCGACGACGCGGGCTTCTTCGGCCCCGGCTCCGCGACCTGGGCGGTGCACGGCGGCAAGCAGACGATCGTCGCGGGCGTCCGGGCGCTCCTCGTCCAGGCGCTGCACCCGGGTGCGCTCGCCGGCGTCGCCGACCACTCCCGCTACCGCGAGGACCCCTTCGGCCGCCTCGCCGGCACGATCCGCTGGATCTACACCGTCTCCCACGGCGACACCGCGACGGCCCGTGGCGCGAGCGAGTGGGTCCTGCGCCTGCACGAGAAGGTCCGGGGGCAGTACGTCGACGGCCACGGTGTCACGCGTGACTACACCGCGAACGACCCCGACCTGGCCCGCTGGGTGCACCTCGCCTTCACCGACGCCTTCCTCCGAGCCGCCGAGCAGTGGGGCGACCCCATCCCGGGCGGCGCCGACGCCTACGTCCGGGAATGGGCCATCGCCGGACGGCTCATGCGTGTCGAGGACCCGCCGGAGTCCGAGGCGGAGCTCCGCGCCCAGATGAACGGGTACCTCGACCGCGGGGAGCTCGCCGTGACGCCGCGCACCCGGGACGTCGTCCGCTTCATCAGGAACCCGCCGCTCGCGCGCATGCTCCGGCCGGGCTACCAGGCGCTGTTCCAGGGTGCCGCGTCGACGCTCGACCCGCGGCACCGGTCGATGCTCGGGCTGCGAGCGCCCTCGCTCGGCCCCCTCGAGTTCCCGGTCGGGCGGACGACGGGCCTCGTCCTCGACGGCATCGGCGCGGTGCTCGGCAACCAGACCGGCAGCGAGCGCGCAGCGCTCGTGCGCATCGCGCGGCTGGAGCGCGCGGCCGCGTCACCAGCGGATCCGGCGGGGTAGGACCCGGCTCACGACCGGACGGGAGGCCCGGTGCCAGCTGGCACCGGGCCTCCCGTCCGTCACGTGGTGACGTCAGAAACCGGACGGCACCCGGGGCGTGTACGCGGACTCGAGCCGCGTCACCTCGTCCTCGGTGAGGTCGATCGACGCGGCTGCGACGGCGTCGTCGATGTGGTGCTCCTTCGTCGCGCCGACGATCGGCGCGGACACCGCGCTCTTGCCGGCCACCCACGCGAGGGCGATCTGGGCCATGCTGACGCCGCGGTCCGTGGCGATCTGCTCGACCGTGCCGACGATCTCGCGGTTGGCGTCCTCGTCCTGGCGGTACAGGGTCTTGCCGAACTGGTCGGTGTCGGCACGGGAACCCGAGCCCTGCGCGTCCCACGGGCGGGTGACCTTGCCGCGGGCGAGGGGGCTCCACGGGATCACCCCGACGCCGGTGTGCTCGCAGAAGGGGTGCATCTCGCGCTCTTCCTCGCGCTCGAGCAGGTTGTACTGGTCCTGCATGGACACGAACTTCGTCCACCCGTGCAGCTCGGCGGTGTGCTGCATCTCGGCGAACTGCCACGCCCACATGCTGCTCGCGCCGATGTAGCGCGCCTTGCCCGACTTGACGACGTCGTGGAGCGCTTCCATCGTCTCCTCGACCGGGGTGTTCGGGTCGAAGCGGTGGATCTGGTAGACGTCGACGTAGTCGGTGCCGAGGCGGGTCAGGGACGCGTCGATCTCGTGCATGATCGCGACGCGGGAGAGCCCGGCACCGTTCCGGCCGGGACGCATCCGGTTGAAGACCTTCGTGAGGACCTGGACGTCCTCGCGCGGGCCGAGCTCGCGGAGCAGCGTGCCGGTGATCTCCTCGCTGGAGCCGTCGGAGTAGACGTTCGCGGTGTCGAACGTCGTGATGCCGGCGTCGAAGGCCCGACGGACGAACGGTCGGGCCTCGTCGATGCCGACGCTCCACTCGTGGGAGCCCTTCGTCGGGTCGCCGTAGGACATCATCCCGAGGACGATGTTGCTGATCTCGAGGCCGGTGCCACCGAGGCGGGTCGTGCTGATGCTCATGCAGCCACCCTGGCATCGCGGCCTGTGACGGCGAGCAGGCGGACCTGGAGCGGTGCGTCCTCGCCGACCTCGACGGGGGCCGCGTAGAGGCCGGTTGCCGCGAGGGACTCGATCTGCGGTTCGAAGTGCTTCCACACGGCCTCGACGAGTTCGTCGGGCAGCGCGTCGTCGCTCCCGGTGGCACGGGCGAGGTCCCACGTGTGGATCGTGATGTCGCTCGTCTGCTCCGCGAGGTACTCGCCCGCGGTCACGACGTCCGTCGCGAGGTGCACCGGGGTGTCCTTCGGGGCGCGCTGCCAAGCCTCGGTGGCGGCGCCGGCGAAGCGCTGCCACTCCGTCACGAGGTCGTCGCCGATCGGTTCCAGGTCGGCCTCGGCCTGGGCGTAGTCGCACCCGGTGAGGAGGAGCGGGATCCAGCGCTGCTCGTCGACCACGTGGGCGACGAGGTCCCTGGTGGTCCACTCGGAGTCGGGCGTCGGCGCGTCCCATTCGGTGACGGCGGCGACGCGGCGGCCGAACTCGGCTGCGGCGAGGGCCTGCAACGCGATCCAGTCGGTGGCCATGGTGGTGCTCCTTGTTCGAGGGGGCGTGCGTGTGTGCTGCGTGCGTGCTGCGTGCTGCGTGCTCGTGCGTGCGTGCGTGCGTGCGTGCGTGCGTGCGTGCTGCGTGCTCGTGCGTGCGTGCGGGCGTGCGTGCGTGCTGCGTGCTGCGTGCTGCGTGCGTGCTGGTGCTGTGCGCTGCGTGCGTGCGTGCTGGTGCTGTGCGCTGCGTGCGTGCTGGTGCTGTGCGTGAACCGGCGCACGATGCCCGGGATTCCCGGCGTGCCGCCGCGCTGCCCACCGTACGCGCTGCGCGCTCCGCCCCGCGGCCCGCCCCACCGTGCACGAGCGGGCGAAATGCCGCGGTGCACGGGGCGGGCGGCCCGGGTGTTTCGCCCGCTCGAGTGGATGCGGAGTCGAGCGGCGTCCTCGTCCGACCGCCCGCCCGCGCGCGCGCCGGGGGCGCCGGGGGCGCCGAGCGGGCGAAATGCCGCGGTGCATCGCGCGGGCGGCCCGGGTGTTTCGCCCGCTCGAGTGGATGCGGAGTCGAGCGGCGTCCTCGTCCGACCGCCCGCGCGCGCCGGGGGCGCCGGGGGTGCCGAGCGGGCGAAATGCCGCGGTGCACGGGGCGGGCGGCCCGGGTGTTTCGCCCGCTCGAGTGGGCGTGCGTTGCGGACGCCGGGCACGACGAAGCCCCGGCGCCGGGATGGCGTCGGGGCTTCGACTAGGGGGAGGGCTGCCGTGCGGCTCGGGGCCGCAGTCAGGCAGCGGTTCCGTTCGAGGGTCAGGCCGCCTGGAGGACGAACTGGACGTCGAGGTTGATCGTGACGTCGTTGCCGAGGGTGAAGCCGCCGGCCTCGAGCGCCGCGTTCCAGTTCACGCCGAACTCGGTGCGGTCGATCTTGGTCGTCGCCTCGGCGCCGAACTTGACCTGGCCGTAGCCGTCGGTCGTGAAGCCGCCGAGCTCGGCCTTGAGGACGACCGGCTTGGTGACGCCGCGGAGGGTCAGGTCACCGGCGATGTGCAGGTTGTCGCCCTTGGCCTCGATGCCGGTGGAACGGAAGGTGAGCTGCGGGTGCTCCTCCGTGAGGAAGAAGTCGCTCGTCTTGAGGTGCTGGTCGCGCTGCTCCTGGCCCGTGTTGATGGACGCGACGTCGATGTTCGCCTCGACGGTCGACTCGAGCGGGTTCTCAGCGGTGACGACGGTCGCGTCGAAGTTCTCGAACTTGCCCTTCACCTTGCTGATCGCCAGGTGACGGACGGAGAAGGTGACCTCGGAGTGGGTCGGGTCGATCTTCCAGGTGCCGGTCTGGTAGCCGGGAACGGTGTCAGCGGTGAGCGTCATGGTGGTGTCCTTCCGGGACGACGGAGTTCGTGGTGCGACGCGAGCGAACCGGAGCCCCGATCCATGCGCCCGCATCGAAGTTGATGCTACGCCATTGTGCACCCAATTGGTTGAAGCGTCAACCAATGTTCATCGGAGCGCCGTCGACCGCGTGTCGTGGCGTCCAGCCGTACCGACGTCGAGCAGCCGACGGATGCGCCAGACGAAGCGGTCCACGTTCCGTCCGAGGTCGTCCGCTGTCGATCGGACCAGCCACCAGTCGACGTCCTTCAGGTGTTCACCACGGGTGAGGTCCTTCTTGAACGTGCCTGGATCGGTTCGGTGGAGGTCGCTCTCGTACTCGATCGCCACTCGGGCTTCCGGGTACGCGAGGTCGACGCAGGCGATCCAGACTCCGTCGACCACGACGTCGTGGTTCAGGGCCGGTTCGGGGAGTCCACGGCGAACGAGTGCGAGTCGCGTTCTGGTCTCTCCTGGGGACCGCGAGCCCACCCGGATCTCGAGGAGCGCCGCGCGCAGTTTCACGATGCCCCTGATCCGTCGACGGCGCCGAACCGCTGCGGTCAACTCGTCGACGGTCAGCCATCCGAGCCAGCCCACGAGTGCATCGCCGGCGACGATGAGCTCGTCGAGGGTGAGGAGGGTCGCGAGCGCGACGAACGTGTCGGCCGGATGGCTGATCGGCACCCCGCGCGCGTGTGACCAGCGCACCGTGCCGTACCGCGCGCGGTGTCCGACGGCACCACGGACGCGGAGTGCCTGGTCGACGCCGATCGTCGTGACGTGCAGCCGGAGATCCCGTTCGATCCGTCGGGGGAGCGGGACGCCGATGATCGCCGCAGCGGTGACATGGCTGAAGACCTGGTCTGCTCGCAGCCGCGGAGCGAGCGCTCGAGCGCGTTCCTCCGTGGTTCCTGGCGGCGTCGGCGAGCGCACCCCGTGATATGGACGTACGAGGTCTCGCGCGTCGAGTCGGCCTCGGGGAACCCCTCGGTGGAGTGCGTTGCGTACGCGGAACGAGGCATTGCGGAGTGCCGACGGGAGTCGACGTCTGGCGGTCATCTCCACATGTTCGTGGGGGGACCGCCGTCGAGGTGGTGAGTCGAGCCTCCACTGTGGACCGTCGAGACCGACACCCGCTTGTGGAGGAGGCGCCCCGGAAGTCGAGCGGGCGGAATGCCAGTGTCCGACGGCGGACGGACCCGGGTATTTCGCCCGCTCGACCTCCCCCCCCCCCCGTCCCTCCCGCTCGACCTCCCCCGTCCCTCCCGCTCGACCTCCCCCTCCCGCGGGAGCGCGGCCGCGGCGCGCGGCGCGCGGCGCGGCCGCGGCGCGCGGCGCGCCGCGCGGGAGGCCCCGCGGGGGCCTCCCGCGGCGCCGGGCGCGCGCGGTAGCGTCGGAGCATGGAATTCAGGTACCTCGGCAACTCCGGCCTCAAGATCTCCGAGATCACGTACGGCAACTGGCTCACCCACGGCTCGCAGGTCGAGAACGACGTCGCCACCCAGTGTGTCCGGGCAGCGCTCGACGCCGGCATCACCACGTTCGACACCGCGGACACGTACGCCAACACGGCGGCGGAGACGGTCCTCGGCGAAGCGCTCAAGGGTGAGCGTCGTGCCGGCCTCGAGGTCTTCACGAAGGTCTACTGGCCCACCGGCCCGAAGCAGCACAACGACGTCGGCCTCTCCCGCAAGCACATCATGGAGTCGATCAACGGCTCGCTGACCCGCCTCCAGACGGACTACGTCGACCTCTACCAGGCGCACCGCTACGACTACGAGACCCCGCTCGAAGAGACCATGCAGGCCTTCGCCGACGTGGTGCGACAGGGCAAGGCGCTCTACATCGGCGTCTCCGAGTGGACCGCGGAGCAGATCCGCGCGGGCGCGTCGCTCGCGAAGGAGCTCGGCTTCCAGCTCATCTCGAACCAGCCGCAGTACTCGATGCTCTGGCGGGTCATCGAGGGCGAGGTCGTCCCCACCTCGAAGGAGCTCGGCCTGTCCCAGATCGTCTGGTCGCCGATCGCGCAGGGTGTGCTGACGGGCAAGTACAAGCCCGGCCAGCCGCTGCCCGAGGGCTCCCGCGCCACGGACGAGAAGGGCGGCGCGGACATGATCAAGCGGTTCATGCGCGACGAGGTCCTCGAGGCCGTGCAGCGCCTGCAGCCCGTCGCCGACCAGGCCGGTCTGACCCTCGCCCAGCTCGCCATCGCGTGGACGCTGCAGAACGAGAACGTGGCCAGCGCGATCGTCGGGGCCTCCCGTCCGTCGCAGGTCACGGACAACGTCAAGGCCGCGGGCGTGACGCTCGACGCCGATGCACTGCGTGCCATCGACGAAGCGCTCGGCGACATCCCGGAACGCGACTCCTCGAAGAGCGTGAGCCCGACCTCGCGCCCCGCGTAGACGCGACCGCACCACGGACGGGAGGCACGGTGCCAGCTGGCACCGTGCCTCCCGTCCGCAGTTGCGGACCGCACCACGCGTACCCCGGATGAACAACGCGTGTCGCGCGTCTGGCAGACCCCTGGGTAAGTACGTACCCCACCCAAACCCAGACGAGAAGCCCCCCGAATCGGGGGCATGACCTCGACCGACACCCTCGTTGTGGTGCCACCTGAACGGGTGACACCCGCAGGCCGGTTCGCGACCCTGATCGCGACCGCCCGCCAACTCGTGTCCTTCGGCGCCATCGGCGCGTTCTGCTTCCTCGTCGACCTCGGCGTCTACAACCTGCTGCGCGCCACGGTGCTCGACGACAAGCCGATCGGCGCGAAGGTCGCCTCGGCCGTCGTCTCGACGGCCGTCGCGTACGTCCTCAACCGCTTCATCACGTTCCGTGCCGAGCGCACCACCGGACGTCGGGAGACGATCCGCGAGGGCCTGCTGTTCGCGCTCACGAACCTGATCGGCCTCGGCATCGCCGCCGGGTGCCTCTACGTCTCGCACTACCTCCTCGGATTCACCTCCACCCTCGCCGACAACGTCGCCGGCAACGGGGTCGGCCTGGTCCTCGGCACCGCGTTCCGGTTCGCCGCGTACAAGGCACTCGTCTTCCGTTCCCGGGACGCACGTCGCACGAAGGAGATCGTCGAATGACACCGCTGAGCACGTTGACCATCGCTGCGGGGCCACTGCTGCAGCCGAAGGACCAGTCCGGCACGTCGGGGAACGTCCCGAACCGGGGCACCACGGACGTCCCGACGGGAGGCTCGGGTCAGGTCCCGCACGCCGCCTGGTCGATGGGCGAGTGGATCGGCTACAGCGCCCTCATCGCCATCTCCGTCCTGCTCACGCTGGTCGCGCTGTCCACCCTGTGGTGGATGCTGCACGCCTGGCGCTCGCGCTCCGCGCTCCGCGCGACGAGCTTCAGCCAGACGCCGCGTCCCGCGGCGCACCGCTTCACGCTCCTGGTGCCCGGCCGGCACGAGGAGGACGTGATGGGGCAGACGCTCGACATGCTCGCCACGCAGGACCACCCCGACTTCGAGATCATCGCGATCGTCGGCGAGGACGACCCCGGCACCGATCGGGTCGTCCGCGAGGCCGCTGCCCGCCACCCCGGGCTGATCAAGGTGGTCGTCGACGACACCCTGCCGAAGAACAAGCCGAAGGCGATGAACCTGGCGCTGCAGCACGCCACCGGTGACGTCGTGGGCGTGTTCGACGCGGAGGACGAGGTGTACCCGCACCTGCTCACCCTGGTCGACTCCCGGTTCCAGGAGACCGGCGCCGACGTCGTGCAGGGCGGCGTGCAGCTGATGAACTTCAAGTCCAGCTGGTGGTCGCTCCGGAACGTCCTCGAGTACTACTTCTGGTTCCGCTCGCGTCTGCACTTCCACGCCGAGTCGAAGTTCATCCCGCTCGGCGGCAACACCGTCTTCGTGACGAAGGAGCGCCTGGACTGGTCGAACGGCTGGGACGCGCACTGCCTCGCCGAGGACTGCGAGCTCGGGGTCCGGCTCTCCGCCGACGGCGCCAAGGTCGTCGTGGCGTACAGCCCGGAGGCGGTCACCCGCGAGGAGACCCCGCCGACCTTCGCGTCCCTCCTGAAGCAGCGCACCCGCTGGAACCAGGGCTTCCTGCAGGTCCTGGAGAAGGGGGAGTGGAAGAAGCTCCCGACGCTGAAGCAGCGCTTCTTCGCCCGCTACCTGCTCACGATGCCGTTCATCCAGGCGGCGACCGGGCTGCTCATCCCGCTCAGCGTGGTCATGATCGCGTTCGTGAAGGTCCCGACGGCGATCGCCCTGGTGTCCTTCATCCCGCTCGCTCCGACGCTGATGCTCCTGGCGGTGGAGATCGCCGGGCTCGGCGAGTTCGGGCGTCTCTACAAGGAGAAGGTCCGGATCCGCGACTACGTGAAGCTCGTCCTCGGCCTGATCCCGTACCAGGTCTTCCTCGCCGCGGCGGCCGTCCGTGCCGTGATCCGGCACGCTCGGAAGCAGAACGGCTGGGAGAAGACGGAGCACACCGGGCAGCACCGCACCCCGGTGCAGCAGCCCGAGGTGGTCGGCTTCCCGTCCGCCGTCACCAGCCCCGAGCCGGTCTTCGCGACCGCCGGCTCGTCGAGCAGCGCCGGAGGTACCCGATGACCGCCAGCATCACCCACACGACCGGCATCCCGGTCCGGGGGGCCACCACCGCCACCGGTGTGCGCCTCTGGTTCCAGGTGCACGCCCGGAGCCTCGCGTGGCTCCTCCCCGTCGTGGCGATCGCCGCGGTGGTGCAGGCCTGGAACATGGGCGGCATCCCGCAGCGCATCGACGACGAGGGGACCTACACCGCCCAGGCGTGGGCGATCACCCACCTCGGCGAACTGACCCACTACACGTACTGGTACGACCACCCGCCGCTCGGCTGGATCCAGATCGCCGGCTACACGTCGCTGACGGGAGCGTTCGCGCGGTACCCGTTCGCGGTCGAGGCCGCGCGTGAGGCGATGGTGTTCTTCGCCGCGGTCTCCGCGGTGCTGGTGTTCGTGCTGGCCCGACGCCTCGGCACCGCCCGTCCGACCGCCGCGATCGCGGTGCTCGTCTTCGGCCTGTCGCCGCTCGCCCTGCAGTACCACCGCACGGTCTACATCGACAACGTCGCGACCCCGTGGCTCCTCGCCGCGTTCGTGCTGGTGCTCAGCCGCCGACAGCAGCTCGCGGGCTTCGTCGGCGCGGCCGCGTGCCTCGGCGTCGCGGTGCTCAGCAAGGAGACCTACCTGCTGGCGCTGCCGTTCCTGGTCTGGATGGCGTTCCGCCGTGCCGACCCGAGCACCCGCCGGTACACGCTCAGCGTCGCCGGCGCGGTCCTCGCCGTGATCGGTGGCGGGTACATCCTGCTCGCCGCGGTGAAGGGCGAGCTCCTGCCGAGCGCCGGCAAGGTCAGCCTGCTCGAGGGCGTCACCTACCAGCTCGGCAGCCGCGAGGCGAGCGGGTCGCTCTTCACCGGCGGCAGCCTGGCGAACGAGGCGGCGTCGCAGTGGTGGGCACTCGACCCGGTGTTCATCGTGCTCGGCTCGGCCGCCGCGATCGTCGGGGTCTTCCTGCGCCGCGTCCGCCCGATCGCCGCGATGCTCGTGTTCCTCCTCGCGATGATGTTCCGTCCGAACGGGTACCTGCCCGTGCCGTACGTGATCATGCTCGTGCCGTTCGCCGCGCTCCTCGTCGCCTACGTCGGCGAGCGGGCCGTCCTCGCCCTGAGCGGGATCACCGCCTTCCGCGCCCGGACCCGCTTCCGCGGGGTCTCGCGTCGCGCCCTCGGCGGTGCGTGGGCGCTCGTCACCGTCGCCGCGCTCGTGGCCGCCGTGCCGCTCTGGGGCTCGCAGCTCCGCGGGTTCCTCGTCACCGACCTCGACAAGCCGATGGCGCAGGCGGAGAACTGGATCGGCGACAACGTCGACAAGCGCTCCCGGATGCTCGTCGACGACGCGATGTGGGTCGACCTGGTGAACGACGGCTTCGCCCGGAACAACGTGGTCTGGTACTACAAGCTCGACACCGACGGAGCCGTGGAGAAGCAGTCGCCCAACGGCTGGAAGGACTCCGACTACGTCGTCACGACGGACTCGATGCGCACCGGCGGGAACTCGTCCTCGGACGTCCGTCAGGCGATCGCGAACTCCACGAGCGTCGCGACCTTCGGTACCGGCAACCAGGCCGTCGACGTCCGGCAGATCCACCCGCAGGGCGAGACCACCGCGAAGCAGGAGATCACGAAGGCCACCGACCAGCGGAAGACGCTCGGCACGCAGCTCGCCCAGAACCCGGCACTCGAGGCCGACTCCGGGACGAAGTCGCAGTTCCGCGCCGGCCAGGTCGACTCCCGGGCGATGATCGCCCTCGGCCAGGTCCTCGCCGACCGGTCCGTGCGGGTCGACCGCTTCACCCCGATGACCGGCGAGACCGGCCAGGCCTTCCGCCGCGTGGTCCTGCACGCGTCGAGCACGCAGGCCGCGAGCCGCACCGAGCAGACCCTCGAGGCCATGTCCAGCGCCTTCCGCCCGACCTCGGTCGAACGCGACGGCGACACCCTGACGATCGTCTTCCCGACGACCGACCCGACGAGCACCGCGGTCAGCGCATCGTGACCGCCGCCCCCGTGTGCGTCCCGTGCGAGCCCCGTGTGCGTCCCGTGCACGAGCCCCGTGTGCGGGCTCCCGTGAGCGGGCGAAACACCACGGTCGGCGGCACGACCACCCCGGCATTTCGCCCGCTCGCGGAGCGCGCGCGGCCCTGACCCGGAACGACCAGCACCACCCGACCCGAAGGAGCACCACCATGAACGCCACCGCACGCACCTCCCGCCGTCGCGTCGCCGTCGTCGGCGCCCTGGCCGCGACCCTCGTCGCCGCGACCGTCGGCCTCGCCGCACCCCAGGCCGCCAGCGCCGCGACCGCCGACGAGGGCTGGCTCCGCGTCGGCCACCTCTCCCCGGACACGAAGGGCGTCGACGTCGAACTGTCGAGCCTGTCCGGCGGCAAGAAGGTCTTCGAGCTCGACGACGTCACCTACGGCCAGGTGAGCCCGTACCAGGAGCTCGCCGCCGGCACCTACGTGCTCTCGATGCGCGCCTCGGACGCTCCGGACTCGACCCCGGTGATCTCCACCGACGTCACGGTGCAGGGCGGCGACGCGAGCACCGTCGTCGCGTACGGCAAGAACAAGTCGCTGAAGACGGCGGCGTTCTCCGACGACCTCGCCCAGCCCGGTGACGGCAAGGCGAAGCTCCGGCTCGTCCAGGCCGCGACCACGGCGAAGAAGGTCGACGTCACCGCGGACGGCACCGACGTCGCCACGAACGCCGCGTTCGGCACCGCCACGGAGTACGCCACCGTGGACGCCGGCAAGTGGGACCTCGACATCGCGGGGAGCGGCCAGACCGGCACCGCGGACGTCGACCTCAAGGGCAACACCGTCTCCACCCTGTTCGTCCTCGACAACAGCGCGGGCGACCTGACGATCGTGCCCGTGACCGACGCTGCTGCCACCGCAGCGACGCCGAAGGGCGGGGTCCAGACCGGCGGTGGCGGCACGGCCGCCGACCGCCCGGCAACGGGGTTCCTGCACGCGGTGGTGCGCGTGTTCCGCGGACTGTTCCACTGATCCGGACCGGAGGCCCGGCTGACGTCCGCCGATCCGCAGACGTGATCCGAGCCTCCCGTCCGCTGCCCCAGCCAGCCCGTCGTCCACGGCGGCCAGCCCGTCGTCCACGTCAACCAGCCCGTCGTCCACGTCAACCAGCAGAGAGCAGGCCAGCATGACCCGCAGGAACTGGATCCCCGTCACCGCCGTCGGCCTCGCCGCGGTCCTCGTCGCCGGCGGCATCGCCGTCGCGGCGGTCCGACCCTGGTCGGACCCCGCACCGGACGCCGGTGGCGCGTCGACGCCGACCTCCACCACCGCACCGGACGGCACCCGCTCCGCCGCCGAGCTGCGCGCCGCGTTCCTCGACCGGTACGAGCAGGACGGCCGCATCGTCCGCACCGACCAGGGCGACGACACCGTCAGCGAGGGGCAGGCGTACGGCCTGCTCATCGCCTACGCCTCGGGTGACCGTGAGCGCTTCGGTGACATCTGGAAGTGGACGGCGAAGCACATGCTCACCGACGACGACCTGCTCGCATGGCGCTGGACGACCGACGGCGGCATCGCCGACGGGCAGTCCGCGAGCGACGCCGACCTCGACGCAGCCCGGGCCCTCGTGCTCGCCGGGTCGTCGTGGGGGAACGACACCTACACCAAGGCCGGCAAGCGGATGGCCGCCGCCGTGCTCGAGCACGAGACCGCGACGACGGACCTCGGGCGGATCCTGCTGCCCGGGCCGTGGGCGGACTCGGAACCGTACCGGTACGACGCCTCGTACGCGTCGCCCGCCGCCTACCGGGTGCTCGCATCCGCCACCGGGGACGACCGCTGGAAGGAGCTCGAAGCGGGCTCCCGGGCCGTCACGAAGGCCGTGCTCGAGAAGTCCGACCTGCCGAGCGACTGGTCGCAGGTGCACGCGGACGGCAGCGTCGACCCGATGCCCGCCACCGGGAACGACGCCCGGGTGCTGTACGGCTACGACGCGATGCGGATGCCGCTCCGGTACGCCGAGGCGTGCACGAGCGCCGACCGTTCCCTCGCGGCGTCGATCGCGCCGACGCTCCGCCGGACGACGCAGCTCGCGGCGCAGCTCGACCTGGGCGGCACCGCCGTGACCGGGGACAGGAGTGCGCTGGCGTACGTCGCGCGTGCCGCTGCCGAGCAGGCCGCCGGGTCCACCGGTGCGGCCGCGAAGGACGTCGACCGGGCCGACCGGACCGCCGCGACGACGCCGACGTACTACGGCGACGCGTGGGCGGCGCTCGGGGCGACGATGCTCACCTCCGACGTGCTCGGCGGGTGCGCGACCTCGGCCGGAGGCGCGTCGTGACCGGGCGGCGGTCGGCGCGTGGGCCTGCTGGTCCGGTTCGCGGTCTTCGGCGTCGGTGGGTGGCCGTGGGGGCTGCCGCTCTTGCGGTCGTCGTCGCGGGGGCCGTGGTGACGGGGGTCGCGTTCGCCTCCGGATCGGGTTCCGGCCCGGTCGCGGGTGCGTCGGCTTCGTCGTCGCCGTCGCCGTCGTCTGGGGCCGGGTCGTCTGGGGCCGGGGCGTCCGGTTCGTCGGCCTCGGCTGCCGCGGGGGACCGGGACACGACCGGGTTCCAGGACCCGGCCGCACCCGCAGCGAAGTCCGACGCCACCCCGACCCGCGTGACGATCCCGGCGATCGGCGTGGACGCCTCGCTCGAGGACCTGCACCGCGGATCCGCCGGCGAACTGGACCCGCCGAAGGGCTGGGACAACGCCGGGTGGTTCAGCGACGGGATCGTCCCCGGCGAGGTCGGCCCCGCGGTCATCGCCGGACACGTGGACAGCCCCACGAGCGCCGCGGTGTTCTTCCGCCTCGACGAACTCGTGTCCGGCGACGAGATCCACGTCGCGATGTCCGACGGCAGCACCCGGACCTTCACCGTCCAGGACACCGAGCGGGCCTCGAAGTCCGCCTTCCCGACGAGCGACGTCTACGGCACGACCCCCACCCCGCAACTCCGCCTGATCACGTGCGACGGCACGTTCGACACGGCCACCGGGCACTACACGGACAACCTGATCGTGTTCGCATCCCTGTCCGACAGCTGATCCAGCACCCGACCGATACCTTCGACACGGAACTTCGAGGAGCACCATGAGCGAGACCCTGGTCATCATCCCGACCTACGACGAGGCGGAGAACGTCCGCCCCATCGTGTCGCGCACCCTTGCAGCGACCGACGACACGGTGCACGTGCTCGTCGTCGACGACAACTCGCCCGACGGCACCGGCGACATCGCGGACGCGATCGCCGCCTCGACCGATCGCGTCCACGTGCTGCACCGCACCGTCAAGGACGGCCTCGGCGGCGCGTACCTGTCCGGCTTCGCGTGGGGCCTCGAACACGGGTACGACAAGCTCGTCGAGATGGACGCCGACGGCTCGCACCACCCGGAGTACCTGCCGTGGCTGATCGAGCTGGCGGACACGAACGACCTCGTCCTCGGGTCCCGCTGGATCAAGGGCGGCGAGGTCGAGAACTGGCCCTGGTACCGCGAACTCCTGTCCCGCGGCGGCAACCTCTACACACGACTCGCACTCGGCATCGCGGTCCGGGACGCCACCGGTGGGTTCCGGGTGTTCACCTCCGAGGCGCTCCGGCGCATCGACCTCGACGGCATCGCCTCGAAGGGGTACTGCTTCCAGGTCGACCTGTGCTGGCGCGCCCTCGAGGCCGGGCTCCAGGTCGTCGAGACCCCGATCACCTTCACCGAGCGGGAGTTCGGCGTCTCGAAGATGAGCGGGAACATCGTCCGGGAGAGCCTGACCCTGGTCACGAAGTGGGGCATCGACCGGCGCCTCCGCGAGGCCCGGGCGCTCGCCAAGGAGCACAAGCCGCTGCCGTCGGTGCGGCGCAACGCGCACGCGGTGTCCAACCCGATCCACTGACGCTCGCGCGGCGCTCGCGCTCGCGCGGCGCTCGCACTGTCGCTCGCGCTGCGGCGTTTCGCCGGAGTAGTCCCGGAAAGCGACAGCGCTCGGCCGGATTCCGGTCGAGCACTGTCGCTTTCGCGCACCACTCCGGCCCCTCGCCCGAGCGGCACGGAGCGTGACTACCGCAGCACGACCACCCCGCGCCCGGTGAACCGGACGCAGTCGGTCGCGACCGAGGCCTCACCGAACGCGTACAGGACCTCTCCGGTCGCGCCGGGCACCGGGACCTCCGCTGCGTCGTCGAGGAAGTTCACCACGACGTGCACCGGTGCTGCGGTCGGCCCGAGGAGCCCGCGCGTGAGGACGAGCCAGCGCCGTTCCTCACTGATGCGGACGGCGTTCGCCTCGTAGCGGTCGTCGACGAAGGCCTCGTCGGTACGCCGCAGCGCGACGAGGACCCGATACGCGCGGAGGATCGCCGTGCCCCGGTCCGACGTCACGTCGGACCAGTCGAGCTTCGAGTTCTGGAACGTCGACGGGTCCTGCGGGTCCGGCACGACCGACTCGTCCCAGCCGTGCTCCGCGAACTCCGCGATCCGTCCTTCTGCGGTGGCCTTGCCGAGTTCCGGCTCGGGGTGCGAGGTGAAGAACTGCCACGGGGTCGTCGCGGCGAACTCCTCGCCCATGAAGAGCATCGGCGTGAACGGGCCGAGCAGCGTCAGGGCCGCCGCGATGACCAGGCCCTCGTCGGACAACGATGCGGCGAGACGATCGCCGGCCGCGCGGTTGCCGATCTGGTCGTGGTTCTGGTTCGCGACGACGAGTGCCGTCGCGGGGGAGGTGCCGCGGTCGATGGGCCGCCCGTGCCGCTTGCCGCGGAACGAGGACCACGTGCCGTCGTGGAAGAAGCCGTCCCGCAGCACCTTTGCAAGCGCCGACAGCGGGGCGAAGTCGGCGTAGTAGCCGTTCGTCTCCCCGGTCAGCGCCACGTGCACGGCGTGGTGGAAGTCGTCGGACCACTGCCCGGCGAGCCCGTACCCCGCGGCTTCGCGGGGCCGGAACATGACCGGGTCGTTGAGGTCCGACTCCGCGATGAGCGAGAGCGGCTTGCCGACGAAGGACGCGTACGCATCCGTCTCCGACGCCATGTCGGCCAGCACGTGCGGCCGGGAGGTGTCCCGGATCGCGTGCACCGCGTCGAGCCGGAGCCCGTCGACGTGGTGGTCCCGGAACCACATCCGCACGTTGTCGAGGACGAACCGACGGACCTCCGGGTGCTCGACGTTCACCGAGTCACCCCACGTGTTCGCGAGCCCCTGCACCAGGTACGGCCCGTACAGCGGCAGGTAGTTGCCGCTCGGTCCGAGGTGGTTGTAGACGACGTCCTGGATGACGCCGAGGCCCAGCGCGTGCGCGGTGTCGACGAAGCGGTCGTAGGCGTCCGGGCCGCCGTACGGTGCGTGCACCGCGTACCAGGCAACGCCGTCGTAGCCCCAGTTCCATTCCCCGTTGACGCCGTTCACCGGCAGGAGCTCGACGAACTCGACACCGAGCTCCACGAGGTGGTCGAGCTGTTCGGCGGCTGCGTCGAGCGTGCCCTCGGGGGTGAAGGTGCCGACGTGCATCTCGTAGATCACCGCGCCGCGGGCCGGCCGACCGGTCCACGACTCGTCGGTCCACGCGAACCGCGCCGGGTCCACGACCTCCGACGGACCGTGCACGCCGTCCGGCTGGTACCGGCTGCGGGGATCGGGGCGGACGGCGTCGTCGTCGCCGATGCGGAACCCGTACCGGGCACCGACCACGGGGACGATCTCGTCGGTGCGCCACCAGTCGTCGTCGCCCCGGGTCAGCGGGTACTCGGTGCCGTCGACGACCAGGTGGACCCGCTCGGGGTCCGGCGCCCACACGGCGTAGCGGTCGGGTGCGGTCATGCGTGGCCCTCCAGGATGTCGATCTCCGCCTGTTCGGGCGTCTCGGTCGAGTCGGTCCGGCTCGGATCCGGCGTCGGTGCGGTCTCAGCCGGTCGGGAGGCGCGCCCCGCGTCCGCCCCGGTCGCCGCGTCGGCGACGTGGCCGGTCTCGTCCACGTCCGCCGCCGGGACCAGCAGGGCCACGGGGTAGGTGGTGAGCAGCTCGGACAGTGCGATGCCCCTGGTGGCCGGGACGGGCCTCCCGGTCAGGAGGTCGACGCGGTCGACGGGAGCCGGGTGGACGAGCGTGTCGCCCCACCCGCCGACCCGTGCCAGCCCGATCGGGAGTCGGGTGGCGACCGTGACGGCGCCGCCGCGGTCGAACGCGACGACGTGGTCGGCCGCGCTGCCGGTGGCCTCGATCGGGAGGTACCGGGTGAACAGCTCCGGCCGGTCACGGCGGAGGCGCAGGGCACGGCTGGTGACCAGGAGCTTCGCCGCGCCGTCGATGCCGACGGACGGCAGGACCTCGGGCCCGTCGTCGTCGGGGCCGTCGAGCTCGGCGAGGAGGTGCCGGCGTTCGGCGTAGTCCACCGGGCGCCGGTTGTCCGGGTCGACGAGGGAGCGGTCCCAGAGCTCGGTGCCCTGGTAGACGTCCGGGACGCCGGGCGCGGTGAGCTGGACGAGCTTCACGCCGAGGCCGTTCGACCAGCCGGCAGCATCGACCCGCTGGTCCAGGTCGTCGAGCAGTGCGACCACGGCGGGATCGTCGAAGGACGCATCGACGAGCGCGTGCATGCGGCCCTCGAAGTCCTCGTCCGGTTCCGTCCAGGTCGTGCTGTTCCCCGCTTCGCGTGCGGCCTTCTCGGCGTAGGCGTGCAGTCGTTCGCGCGAGGCCGGACGGGCGCCGACGATCGCCTGCCAGAGCAGGTTCGCGAAGACCTCGTCCTCGAGCGGGGCGAGGGCGTGCAGTCGCTGGAAGGTCTCGGTCCACTCGTCTCCGAGCTCGGCGAGCACCGCGATCCGGGCGCGGGTGTCCTCGCTGCGCTTCGTGTCGTGGGTGGTGAGCGTCGTCATCGTGTGCGGCCAGCTGGCGAGCCGCTCGCGCTGCGCGGCGTGGAACTCGTCCGGACCGACCGAGAAGATGCTCGGGTCGCCGCCCACCTCGCTCAGGGAGCTGAGCTTCGCGGTGCGGTAGAAGGCGGTGTCCTCGACGCCCTTCGCCATCACCATGCCGCTGGTCTGCTGGAGCCGGATCGCGGCGGCGTTCGACGGGTCGACGAGCGCCGGGGCGATCCGGTCGATGACGTCGTCGAGGTCGGGGCGGGTCTCGGCGGCGAGCTCGAGGGCGGTGAGGAGGTGGTGCGCGCCCTCGGGGAGGTAGGTGCGGTAGACGTCGAACGACGCGATGACCTCGGCGAGGGCATCGACGACGCGGGCGTGGTCGAGGTCCTGCGCGGTGCCGTCCGCCCCGAGGAGTCGCGCGAGCCGCTCGACCTCGCTGCCGAGGATGCCCTCAGCGATCCCGCGCCGGGTGTCGTGCGTCAGCGCCTGCCAGTCGGCGGGCTCGGCGTCCACGGTCGCCCAGAGCGGTTCCTCACCACGGGGGTCGACGAACAGCCGGTCGACGATGCCGAGCGCGTCGTAGCCGGTCGTGCCGTCCACCGGCCAGCTCGCCGGGAGCTCCTCACCCGGCTCGAGGATCTTCTCGACGAGCGTGTAGGCGCCGCCGGTCAGTTCGTGGAGGTCCTGGAGGTAGCCGGCCGGGTCGTACAGCCCGTCCGGGTGGTCGATCCGGAGGCCGTCGACGAGGCCGTCCCGGAACCACTCCCCGACGAGGACGTGCGAGGCCGCGAAGACCTCGGGGTCCTCGACGCGGATCGCGGCGAGGGTGTTCACCGCGAAGAACCGGCGGTAGTTCAGGTCGTGGTCGGCGCGCTTCCAGTGCACGAACTCGTAGTGCTGCCGGGCGTGCACCGCGGCGACGGCGTCCGGGCCGCTGTCGTCGTCGTGCACCGTCCCGGGTGCGGTCGGGTACGCGGTCGTGCCGACGAGGAGCACGGCGGGCTGCCGGGTCGTGTCGAGCGTGACGGCGTCCAGCAGCCGGTCGTCGAGCACCGGGATCCGGATCTTGCCGTCGCCGGCCTGCCAGTCGACGTCGAACGCCGGCGCGACCGGGGAGCCCTGGCCCTGTTCGAGCAGGGACCACCACCACGGGTTGCTCTCCGGCGTCGCGACGCCGACGTGGTTCGGGACGACGTCCACCAGCACACCGAGGTCCGCCGCGTGGGCCGCCTCGGTCAGGGCGCGGAAGGCGTCGTCCCCGCCGCGCTCGGCGTCGATCCGGGTGTGGTCGACCACGTCGTAGCCGTGGTTCGAGCCGGGCTCCGCCTGCAGCACGGGGGAGAGGTAGAGCCAGTCGGCGCCGAGGTCCCGCACGTAGTCGACGACGTCGGCCGCCGCGGCCAGGTCGAAGTCGGGCGAGACCTGGAGCCGGTACGTCGACACCGGCACACGGCTGGTCACCGCGTTGCTCCGCCCTGGGCGGTGCCGCTCGGAGCCGTCGATCCGGCCGGGTTCGCCGGGGTCACCGCGTCCTGTGGTGCGCGCGGTGCCGGGGCGCCGGCGGTCTGGGTCTCCGCGGGGGTGACCGTGACCTCGTGGTCGGGTTCGGCGCGGAGCACGATCATCGAGCGGGCCGGGACGTCGAGCGGCGTGCCGGCGCCGAGGACTTCCTCGCGCGCGCCGGGGTCGGCGGTGTCGATCCGGACGGTCCAACCCGGCGAGTACTCCTCCGGGGGCAGCGTGAACGTCACGACGTCGTCGTGCGCGTTGAAGTACGTGATGAACCCGACGTCGGTCACCCGGTCCCCGCGGGAGTCACGCCCGCGGATGCCCTCGCCGTTCAGGTACATGCCGACGCTCTTGCCGAATCCGGAGTCCCAGTCCTCGGGCTCCATCGCGTCACCCGACGGGGTCAGCCACACGACGTCCGGCAGCGGTTCGTCCTGCCCGCGGCGCACCGGGCGCCCGTTGAAGTACCGGGTGCGACGGAACGTCGGGTGGTCGTGCCGGAGCTTCGTGACGTCGGCCGTGAACTGGATGAGGTCGTCGTCCGCCGTGTCCCAGTCGATCCAGCTCAGCTCGGAGTCCTGCGCGTAGACGTTGTTGTTGCCGGACTGCGAGCGGCCGAGTTCGTCACCGTGGGCGATCATCGGGACGCCCTGGCTGAGGAGCAGCGTCGCGATGAAGTTCCGGCGACGCTGCAGCCGGAGCGCGTTCACCGCTTCGTCGTCCGTCGGGCCCTCCACTCCGGAGTTCCACGACCGGTTGTGGCTCTCGCCGTCGTTGTTGTCCTCGCCGTTGGCTTCGTTGTGCTTCTCGTTGTAGGCGACGAGGTCGTACAGCGTGAAGCCGTCGTGCGCGGTGATGAAGTTGATGCTCGCCTTGGGGGTGCGGCCGTCGTGCTCGTAGAGATCGGCGGAGCCGGAGATCCTGGAGGCGAACTCGCCGAGGGTCGAGGACTCGCCCCGCCAGAAGTCGCGCACGGTGTCGCGGTACTTGCCGTTCCACTCCGACCACTGCGGCGGGAAGTTGCCGACCTGGTAGCCACCGGGGCCGACGTCCCACGGCTCGGCGATCAGCTTCACCTGGGACACGATCGGGTCCTGCTGGACGAGTTCGAAGAAGGCCGAGAGCCGGTCGACCTCGTAGAACTCACGGGCCAGCGCCGACGCGAGGTCGAAGCGGAAGCCGTCGACGTGCATCTCGGTCACCCAGTACCGGAGCGAGTCCATGATGAGCTGCAGCGAGTGCGGGTGTCCCACGTTGAGCGAGTTGCCGGTGCCCGTGTAGTCCATGTAGTAGCGCTTGTCGTCGTCCATCAAGCGGTAGTACGCGGCGTTGTCGATGCCGCGGAACGACAGGGTCGGGCCCATGTGGTTGCCCTCGGCGGTGTGGTTGTAGACCACGTCGAGGACGACCTCGATCCCCGCACGGTGGAGCTCGCGCACCATCGTCTTGAACTCCTGCACCTGCTGGCCCTGGTCGCCCGAGGACGAGTAGTGCGAGTGCGGCGCGAAGAACCCGATGGTGTTGTAGCCCCAGTAGTTCGAGAGGCCCTTGTCCTGCAGCGTCGAGTCGTTCACGAACTGGTGCACGGGCATCAGTTCGAGCGTCGTGATCCCGAGTCGCTGCAGGTGCTCGATGACCGCCGGGTGGGAGACGCCGGCGTAGGTGCCACGCTGGTCTTCCGGAACTGCCGGGTGCGTCTCGGTGAGGCCCTTCACATGGGCCTCGTAGATCACGGTCTCGCCGTACGGGGTGCGCGGTGCGCGGTCGCCCTGCCAGTCGAAGAACGGGTTGATCACCACGCCCTTGACCATGTGCGCCGCGGAGTCCTCGTCGTTCCGGGAGTCCGGGTCGCCGAACGTGTACGAGAAGAGGGACTGGTCCCAGTCGATCTCGCCGCTCGTCGCCTTCGCGTACGGGTCGAGGAGGAGCTTCTCCGGGTTGCAGCGTGCGCCGGTCGCCGGGTCGTACGGACCGGTGACGCGGAAGCCGTAGAGCTGTCCGGGGCCGACGTTCGGCAGGTACGCGTGCCAGACGTACGCGTCGACCTCGACGAGGGGAACGCGTTCCTCGTTGCCGTCCTCGTCGAAGAGACAGAGCTCCACGCGCTCTGCGACCTCGCTGAACAGCGCGAAGTTCGTGCCGCTGCCGTCGTAGGTCGCGCCGAGCGGGTAGGGGTTGCCGGGCCAGGTGTGCAAACGATCCTCCTGAGATGGGTCCTGCCAAAGGTATCGACGGGTCCCTGTGCTGTCCGCCGCGCACGCAGGTCTGTGGGCGAACGGCGTCCATCCACAGCGGAGTAGCGTCGCCGGCATGGCCAACATCGTCACGCAGATCGCAGACAAGGTCCGTCCCATCGGCGTCTCCACGAACTACGGGGAACCGGTCGAGGTCGGCGACCAGACACTCATCCCGGTGTCCCTCGGGTGGTTCGGCTTCGGGGGCGGCGGGGACGGCGACGACAACGGTGGCGGCGGGGGCGGCGGCGTCTCCGTGCCGATCGGCGCGTACATCCGTCGCCCGGGCAAGGACCTCGAGTTCGAGCCCAACCTCATCTCGCTCGTCGCCGTCAGCATCCCGCTGGTCTGGGTGACCGGCACGGTGCTCCGGAAGCTCGTCCGCGTCCTGAAGAAGTAGCCCCCGTCACAGGGCCGAGGGCAGCGGTACACTGCCAGGACACACACGGGAGTCCGGGATCGCCGGGCTGAGAGGGAGCGAGCAGCGCTCCGACCGTCGAACCTGATCCGGGTCATGCCGGCGCAGGGAGGAGTCCTGACAGATGCCTACGAGCACGCCGTCCACCGTCCGAACCACCCCCACGTCCGCCGCGCCGAAGCGGTCGCTCCGCTGGCGGGTCGTCGACATCGTCGTCGCGAGCGTGCTCGCCGTCGTGGTCGGCGTCGTCTTCAAGCTCTGGGAGTTCGGCTACGAGCCCCTCTCCGCAGCGGTCGCCCTGCTGCTCCCCGGGACCCAGGCGCTCTTCGGCGGCGTCTGGCTCCTCGCCGGACCCATCGTCGCGCTCGTCGTCCGGAAGCCCGGCGCCGCGCTCTTCGCCGAGATCGTCGCGGCCAGCGTCGAGGCGCTCCTCGGGACGCAGTGGGGCTGGAGCACCCTCGAAGCGGGCCTCGTGCAGGGCCTCGGCGCCGAGATCGTGCTCGCGCTGTTCCTGTACCGCGTGTACCGCCTCCCCGTGGTCGTCCTCGCCGGAGCCGCAGCCGGCCTCGCCATGGGCATCAACGACTCGGTGCTCTGGTACTCGGGCTACGACGCCGCGTTCAAGACCGTCTACATCGTCTGCGGCACGATCTCGGGTGCCGTGATCGCCGGCATCGGATCGTGGCTGATCGTCCGGGCACTCGCGCGCACCGGGGTGCTGTCCTCCTTCGCGGTCGGTCGCGAGCACACCCGACGCCGTCCCAGCTCCTCGGCAGCGTGAGCACGCCGGGCGTGCACCCGGCCCGGATCGCGTTCCACGACTGGGGCTGGCGGTACGCCGATCGCGACGCCTGGGCCGTCCGCGGCGTCGACCTCGTCGTCGAGCCGGGGGAGCGCGTCGCGATCGTCGGTCCCTCCGGCGCCGGGAAGTCGACGCTCCTCCGGGCCGTCGCCGCGGTGCTGCCGGACGAGCCGGACCCCGAGGACGACACCGCCGCCTCCGCGCAGGGCACCGTGCTCGTCGACGGAGCGGCACCCGAGTGCGTCCGCGGCCGCGTGGGACTCGTGATGCAGGACCCCGAGGCGCACACCGTGATGTCCCGCGTCGGCGACGACGTGGCATTCGGGTGCGAGAACACCGGCGTCCCGCGTGGCGAGACGTGGGAGCGGGTCCGGTCGGCACTCGACGTCGTCGGGCTCGACCTGGCGCTCGACCGGTCCACCACGATGCTCTCCGGCGGGCAGCGGCAACGGCTGGCGCTCGCCGGGGTGCTCGCGATGCGCCCGGGTGCCCTCGTCCTCGACGAGCCGTGCGCGAACCTCGACCCCGCGGGCGTCACCCAGGTGCACGACGCCGTGGAGGCCCTGCTCGCCGACACCGGCGCGACCCTCCTCGTGGTGGAGCACCGGATCGGCACCTGGCTCGACCTGGTCGACCGTCTCGTGCTCCTCGAGCCCGGCGGAGGTGTGGTCGCCGACGGGCCGCCCGCCGAGGTGCTCGTGGCCCACGGCGCCGCCCTGACCGCGGCCGGCGTGTGGGTCCCCGGTACCGAACCCGCGAGGGGTTCCGCGCGCACACCCGCTCGCACTCCGGGTCGAGCGGGCGAAACACCCGGGTCCGCCGCGGCCCTCACCCGGGCATTTCGCCCGCTCGAGTCCGCGCCCGGTCGAGCGGGCGAAATACCGGCGTCCGCCGAGGCCCCCACCCCGGCATTTCGCCCGCTCGACGGGGGCGGCCCGCTCGACGAGGGCGGCCCGCGCGAAGCGCCCGACGCGGCGCTCCTCGTCGCGGAGCGACTCGGGACCGCGCGGGGCAAACGGCAGCGCGTCGGGAGCGGCATCGACCTCCGGGTCCGCGCCGGCCGGGTCCTCGCGATCACCGGGCCGAACGGCGTCGGCAAGTCCACGCTCGGCCTCACGCTCGCCGGACTCCTCCGCCCCGCCGACGGCACCCTCCGTGCGACCGAGGCCCTGAGCACCACCACCGCCACGACCGCCCCGCACGCCTGGTCCAGCCGCGAGCTCGCCGCCCGCATCGGCACCGTCTTCCAGGACCCCGAGCACCAGTTCGTCGCCCGCACCGTCCGCGAGGAACTCGCCGCCGGCCCGAGGGCCCTCGGCATGCCGGACACGGACCAGCGCGTGGACGAACTGCTCGATGCGTTCGGGCTCCGGCACCTCGCGGACGCGAACCCCTTCACGCTCTCGGGTGGGGAGGCCCGGCGCCTCGCGATCGGCACCGTCGTCGCGACGAGGCCCCCGGTCATCGTGCTCGACGAACCGACCTCGGGGCAGGACCGCGCGACGTGGCAGGCGGTGGTCGACCGGCTCGGAGCCCTTGCGGACGCCGGGACAGCGGTGGTCGCCGTGACCCACGACCGCGACCTGGTCCGGGCCCTGGACGCGGACGAACTCGTCCTGAGCGCGACGGGCGCGACGGGCGCGACGGGCGCGACGAGCGCGACGAGCGCGACGAGCACGACGAGCGCGACGACCGCGCCCGCGCCCACCCGACCCCGGTCCGAGGTCCCGCGGTGACCGCCCCCGCGACGCAGGCGAGCCCGTCGAGCCGAGCCGAGCCTCCCGTCCGCCCCGTCCGAGGCGTGCGCGCCGTCCAACCGGTGGCCACGCTCCTCGGCGTGCTCGGCCTCGGCCTGTGCCTGGTGCTGAGCCTCGACGTGGTGTCCGCCGCGGTCGCGCTGGGACTCGAGCTCGCCCTGCTGCCGATCCTCCGCATCCCGGTGCGGACGCTGCTCCTCCGGACGTCTCCGGTGCTCCTCGCGGTCCCCCTGACCGGCGTGAGCATCGCGCTCTACGGGCGGGCCTCCGGACGGGAGTGGCTCGACCTCGGCTTCGTCCACGTCACCGACGGGTCCCTGCTGCTCGCGGTCGCGACGATGCTCCGTGTGCTCGCGGTGGGGGTGCCGAGCATCGCGCTGTTCATCCGGGTGGATCCCACGGACCTCGCGGACGGGCTGGCACAGATCCTGCGGCTGCCGGCCCGCTTCGTGCTCGGAGCGCTGGCGGCGATCCGGATGATGACGCTCCTGGTCGACGACTGGCGGCAGCTCGCGATGGCCCGGCGGGCACGGGGACTGGCGGACACCGGGCGGCTGCGGCGTGGTGCCTCGATGGCGTTCGCGCTGCTGGTGCTGGCGTTGCGACGGGCGACGACCCTGGCGGTCGCGATGGAGTCGCGCGGGTTCGGTGCGCCCGGTCGTCGGACGTGGGCCAGGCCAGCCGGGTTCGGCGGGCGCGAGTGGGCGATGATCGCGGTGCTGGTCGGGATCGGCCTGGTGTCGATCGCGGTGTCGGTCGCTGCGGGGACGTGGCGTGGCTGAGTCGCGCGAGGTCGGCACCGGCCGCACCGGCCCCGTCGGTCCCGTCGGGCCCGTCTGCCCCGTCGGCCCCGTCCACACCGGCCTGGAGGCTCGCCCCGGCCCCGGCCCCGGCCCCGGCCCCGCAACGGAACTCGCCTCGCGCGCACGGTCGGCTGCTCGGGCATCCGGCCGCCGGTCCGTCATCCTGGTCGACGGGCGCTCCGGGACCGGCAAGACCACGCTCGGGAACGCCCTGGGCGACGAGCTCAGATGCCGGGTCGTGCACCTGGACGACCTCTACCCGGGGTGGGACGGCCTCGCCGACGCTGCCGAGGCCGTGGTCCGCGACGTCCTCGGACCGCCGTCGGGGTACCGGCGGTGGGACTGGGAGACGTCGGCGCCCGCGGCGTGGGTGTCGCTCGAACCCGGCGCGCCGCTCGTCATCGAGGGGTGCGGGTCCCTGTCCCGCGCCTCGGCACCGTTCGCCACGCTCCGGGTGTGGATGACCGCCGAGGACGGGCTGCGCAAGCGGCGGGCGCTCGACCGGGACGGCGCGGTGTTCGCGGCGGAGTGGGAGCGCTGGGCACTCCAGGAGGACGCGTTCATCGCGGCGGAGGACCCGCGCGCATCGGCGGACGTGGTGCTCGGGACGTAGCGGGCTGGTGGCGTTGCGGTCTTGCTGGCGTGCTGGCTGGCTGGCCGGTTGGCTCGCTACGCCCAGCCGAGCTCGTGCAGGCGCTCGTCGTCGATGCCGTACCAGTGGCCGATCTCGTGGACGAGCGTGGTGTGCACCTCGTCGCGGAGCTCTTCCTCGGTGTCGCACTCCGCCAGGTGCTGCTTCCGGAACACCACGATCCGGTCGGGCAGCTCGCCGAAGCCGTACTGCCCGCGCTCGGTCTGGGCGACGCCGTCGTAGATGCCGAACAGCTCCGAGCCGTCCTCCGGTTCGTCCTCGACCACGAACACCACGTTGTCGAGGCCGTCGACCATCTCGTCGGGGAGCAGGTCGAGCTCGTCGGTCACGAGGGCCTCGAACGCGTCGGCGGACATCTCCATCACGGCACGATCGTGGCACATCCGCCTGGACGACGACGAAGGCCCCCGTCTCGCGACGAGGGCCTTCGGGCGTGTTCATGCATTTCGGTCGTGCTCATGAACATTGGGGTGAGTAACGGGGCTCGAACCCGCGACCTCCTAGACCACAACCAGGCGCTCTACCAGCTGAGCTATACCCACCATGTCCGCCCGGCGTGCCGGGCAACCACTCAATAGTAGTACACGCAGGAGGGTCCTCGGGACACTACTCGGCGGTCTGCTCCGCGCCGGCGTCCGCGGTCTGTGCGCTCGTGTCCGCGCTCTGCTCCGCGCTGGCGTCCGCGGTCTGCGGCGCCAGGCGGGGTGCCCACGACTCCACCACCTCGGCCGAGATCGCCTTCACGTCCTCCGTCGTCGGCCCCGGCTCCGCGACGAACCCGGCGCGGCGGTAGTACTCGAGCTCGCGGATCGACTCGAGGATGTCCGCGAGCGCCCGGTGCCCACCGTGCTTCTCCGGCGCGTTGAAGTACACGCGCGGGAACCAGCGGCGGCAGAGCTCCTTGATGCTCGACACGTCGACGCTGCGGTAGTGCAGGTGCCCGTCGACCCGCGGCATGTACTTCGCGAGGAAGGCACGGTCGGTCCCGATGGTGTTGCCGGCCAGGGGTGCTGAGCCCTCGGCGGGGACGTGGGCGAGGATGTACTCGAGCACCTGGTACTCGGCGTCCGCCAGGGACACGCCGTTCGGGATCTCCTCGATGAGGCCCGACGTGACGTGCATGTTCGTCACGAACTCGTTCATGTTGTCGAGAGCCGACTGGTCCGGCTTGATCACGATGTCGAACCCGGGGTGCACGGGGTTCAGGTCGAAGTCGGTGATGACCACGGCCACCTCCACGAGTTCGTCGACCTCGATGTCGAGGCCCGTCATCTCGCAGTCGATCCAGACGAGGCGGTCATTCGCGGTTGCCATGGCAACGATCCTATTCCCGGCCGGGCGGGGCCCTGGACCCGACCGCTTGGAGGCCCGGTGCCGGCCCGCCGCGCCCGCCCGGGCCTCCAGGCGGTCGCCACCCCGCTGCCGGGCCTGCGCCGCGGCTGCGCTCGCCCGCCCGCCTCGTCGAACGGGCGAAATGCCCGGGTGGCCCGCTCGGCGGACCCGGGCATTTCGCCCGCTCGTGCGCCCGCCCGCAAGCAGGGCTCGCGCCCCGGGCCGATCCCGTCCTCCGGGACGACGAACGGGCGAAATCCCCGGGTGGCCCGCTCGGCGGACCCGGGCATTTCGCCCGCTCGTGCGCCCGCCCGCCAGCCGGGTGCGCGCCCCGGGCCGATCCCGTCCTCCGGGACGACGAGCGGGCGAAATGCCCGAGTCGACCTCGTGGTGGACCCGGGCATTTCGCCCGCTCGACGGAACGCGCGCTCACGCGGTTCGGACGGGACCCGCCCGCGAACCCGAACGCGAACGGGAACGAGGCGCTGCGCCGCGCCAGCGCGCGCCAGCGCCGCCCGCGCCCTACGCCATCTCGCCCGCGCCGATGGCCTCGGCCTCGACGGGCTCCGCCTCCGCGCCGTCGTCGACCCGCCGCAGCACCCGAGCGGTCACCAGCGTGACGACGAACGCGACCGTGACCGACGCCCCGGCGAACACGTAGGCAGCCGAGGGTGAGTACGCGTCAGCGAGGAGCGTGGCGACCGGCGGGGCGATCGCGCCACCGATGAAGCGGACGGCCGAGTACGCGCTCGACGCGACGGAACGGGGGAGGTCCGTCGCCTCCATCACGCACTCCGTGAGCACCGTGTTGAGGACACCGAGCACGAGTCCGCCGATGACCACGCAGATGATGAGCCCGACCTGCGACCGCACGACGATCGCGGCGGCGAAGAGGTCCAGCGCGAGCAGGGGCAGCGCGATCCGCAGCACCGTCGTCCGACGGAGCCGGGCGGTGAGCATCGGCGCGACCCAGACCGAGGTGATCGCCAGGCCGACGCCCCAGCCGAAGAACGTGAACCCGATGCCGAGCGCCCCGAACCCGAGCGGGAAGGGCGTGTAGGCGAGCAGGACGAAGAACCCGATGTTGTAGAACAGCGCGGTCGCGGCGAGCGCGGCGAGTGCCGGCCGGGCGAGTGCACGGAACGGCGCGGAGAGCTTCGTCGGGGTGGGCTTCTCGAGGCCGGAGGACTTCAGCAGGACGACGATGGCGATGAACGCGACGGCCATCAGGGTCGTGACGCCGAAGAACGGACCGCGCCAGCTGATCGAGCCGAGCAGGCCGCCGACGAGCGGGCCGATCGCGATGCCGAGGCCGAGCGCGGCCTCGTACAGGATGATCGCGGAGGCTGTGCCGCCGGATGCGGCACCGACGATGGTGGCGAGCGCGGTGGAGATGAACAGCGCGTTCCCGAGTCCCCAGCCGGCGCGGAAGTCGATGATCGTCCACACGTCGTTCGACACCGCGGCGAGCACCGAGAACACCACGATGAGGGCGAGCCCGATCATCAGGGTCTTCTTCGCACCGATGCGGCTCGAGACCCAGCTGGTGAAGAACATCGCGACGCCGGTGACGGCGAGGTAGCTGGTGAACAGGAGCTCGGTCTGTGCCGGGGTCGCCTTGAGGGACGCCGCGATCGCCGGGAGGATCGGGTCCACCAGGCCGATGCCCATGAAGGCGACGACGCAGGCGAACGCGATCGCCCAGACCGCCTTGGACTGCTTCAGGATGCTGCCCTTCTGCGAAGGAGCGTGGGCAGGGGCGTGCGCGTTCACGCGGTGATCTCCGTTCTGGTCCTCGATGCGATGAGGGCCGATGCTTCGTGCAGGACGTCCCACTGGTCGTCGTCGAGGTCCGCGAACACCGGGCCGACGGTGCGCGTCAGGGTGACGCGCCACTCCGCCAGGCGGGCGATCCCCGCGTCGGTGATCTCGATGAGCTGGCCGCGGGAGTCCCCGGGGTCGACGGACCGTGAGACGAGGTCGTCGGCGAGCATGCCGGCGACGAGGCGGGTCATGGTGGGCTGGGACACGCGGGACGCCTTCGCGAGTTCACCGAGCCGGAGCGGCTGGTCGGTCTCGAGGATGCCGAGCGTGCGCCACACCGCGGGGGACGTCGTGTTCCCCGTGGACTGGACGGCGGTGCGGATCAGGCGGTTCACGGACACCAGGAGCGTCTCGATCGTCTGCTCGCGCGATGTTTCCATAGCAGAACTATATAGCGTGGCTATGAATCAGGCAACAGGTCGCCCCTGGTAGACAAGAGGCATGAGCGACATCACCATCCACGAGGGCGACGAGTACACCGCCATCTTCCACCAAGGCCCCTTCGACGGGACGACGGACACCCGCACCGCCACCGGCGACGCGGTCGAGGACGAGGTCACGGTGTTCGCGGACGTCGAAGGCCTGCAGACCGCCTTCACCTACAAGGCCACGCACACCCGTCAGGTCCTCGACCAGACCTCCGTCGACTACACCTGGGTCCCGAGCGAGTCCGACCCGGTCGACGACCTGCAGGACCGCGGCGACCGCAGCGGCGAGTTCGACCGGGAGTAGTCCGACCCGCCCCGACGTTGCAGGACGACATGCAGCTCGACCTCTGGACCTCCGCCTTCTGTGCGCCGTGCGCCGCCGCCCGCCGGGTGGCAGCCGACGCAGCGCGGCTCGTCCCGGGGCTCGACGTCGTCGAGCGTGACGTCGCGGCACACCCGGACGACGCAGAAGACCTCGGCATCCGGTCCACCCCCACGATCATCGTGCGGCGGACGGACGGAGCCGAGGTCTTCCGTTCTCCCGGGGTCCCGTCGCGCGATCAGCTGCTGATGGCGGTCGCGCGCGCCGTCGACTGACGGCTCGGCTGCTCGCGGCTGGTTGCGTTCCAAACGGGCCGGACGGGAGGCTCGGATCACCTTTCCCACGCGCTGACCGCCCGACGGTGGTCACCGCGAGCGCGTGACCGTCGCCGTGCGCGTCTGCGCCGGCGTCGCCGTGCGCGTGCGCGCCGGGTTGCGCGGGCGCCGCTCGAGCGTGCGCCGGGTTGGGCGTGCGCCGGGTTGGGCGTGCGCCGGTCGAGCGGGCGAAATGCCCGGGGCAGCGGCCGGGGCGACCGGGGTGTTTCGCCCGCTCGGCCGAACGGGCGAATCACCCGGTTCGCGACAGGGGTGAGCGCGGGTTGAGCGTGCGCCGGTCGAGCGGGCGAAATGCCCGGGTCCGCGGCCGGGGCGACCAGGGTGTTTCGCCCGCTCAACGGGGCGGGCGGGTCGGAGGCCGGCGGAGTGACGGTGTGCGAGCTCACCGCGGGGAGCGCGGCTCGATCGGTAGGGTCGTCAGGTGCTCGGAGCAGAAGACGTCCTCGACCCACCGCCGCGGCGTGTGCTCGTGGCCGGGACCACCGGCGTCGGCAAGACGACCACAGCGGGGCGGATCGCTCGGGCGCTCGGCATCCCGCACACCGAGATCGACAGCCTCTTCCACGGAAGGGACTGGGAGCCGCGTCCGACGTTCGAGGCGGACGTCGACGCCTACTCCGCCGAACCTGCCTGGGTCACCGAGTGGCAGTACAGCCAGGTACGGGCGATGCTGGCAGCCCGGGCCGACACCCTCGTCTGGCTCGACCTGCCGGTCCCGGTGGCGTTCTGGCGGCTGCTGCGGCGGACGGTCCGTCGTCGTGTCCGTCGGATCGAGCTGTGGAACGGGAACGTCGAGCCCCCGCTCTGGACCTTCTTCACGAACCGCGACCACATCATCCGCTGGGGGATGCGCACACGGCGGAAGATGCAGCAGATGGTCCCGGCGGTGGAACGGACGGCACCGCACCTGCGCATCGTGCGGCTCCGCTCCCGAGCGGACGTCGACGCGTGGGTCGATCGCCTGCCGCGCCCGTCGGAATAGAATCGTGGGCGTCCGCCTCCGTAGCTCAGTGGATAGAGCAGGTGGTTTCTACCCACCGTGCCGCGGGTTCGATTCCTGCCGGGGGCACCGACGACGAGGGCCGCCATCCGATCGGATGGCGGCCCTCGTGTCGAGCTGGAACGGATCGACTACTCGTCGTCCTCCGCGCGGCGACGCAGCTCGTTCGCGCTGATCGGCTGCGTGTGCGACGCTTCGGAGGTCTCGTTCGAATCGGCGGGCTCGACGGGCGCGTCCGCGATCCGAGTCGGCACCGAGGTGGTGTTCGGCGTTGCGGCGGCGTCGATGGGGCCCGCGGTGAGCTTGCCCGGCTCGTCGCCTCGTACGTCGTTGCGCGGCGCGTCGTCGACGACGTCGGCGTTGTCGTCATCCGACTGGTTCGACGTGGGAGCCGGGGACCGGGGCGACCCGAGCGCCGGGCGCACCGGGGTCTGGTCGTCGCCGTAGGGACGCGTCACCCCGTCGCCGTACGACCGCGTCTGACCGTCCGAGATCGGAGTGGTCGCGTTCGGGTCCGTCGTCCGGACCGGGGTGCCGGCGTTCCGGGTGGCACTGAACGCAGCGGCCCCGGCCGGCGCGACCGCGGCCGCGGACGCGGCGGCTGCGGGGGTGCCCTGCGGGGCGGGGGAGGGAGTGCCTCCCGGGCGGGGTGCAGCGGGGCGGAGCGACGTCGTCGTGGGAGTCGGGGCGGGCGTCGTCGGTGCCGCTGCCGGACGCTTGGCGTCCGTCTGGTCGGCGCTCCAGTCCTGCTGACGCTTGATCAGGTCGGCATCCGGGTCGGGCGACTCGAACTTCCAGCGCTCGAGGTCGCTCTTGAACAGCTTGCGGGCGCGACCGGGACGGGCCTGCCAGTCGAGGAGGCGGTCACGGAACTCCGCGAGCGACTGTTCCGCCTGGAAGCTGAAGGTCGAGGAGTTCTTCTTGATGTCGGCGATCTCGTGCTGCGCCCAGTTCGCCGCGAGCGGCGCGCCGGCGATCGGCAGGAGTCGGAGACGGATGTCGGCGTCCTCGGCGAGGTGGTCGGCGTAGTTCCGCTCGTCGTGCCCGAGCGTGCCCCACGTCGCGGCCTTGCGCGCGGCGGAGATGATCGCGGCGACCGCCGCGTTCTTCGATTCGCGCTCCTGCAGCGACACGACGCGCTTGGTGGCGCCGCGGCCGATGAGCGCCGCGACGACACCGGCCACGATGATCGCCACGAAGGGGATCAGCGCTCCGGAGATCACGCGCCAGCCCGTGTCCGACGCGGTCCAGTCGATGAAGTCGTTCCACCAGTCCATGCGCGCACCATATCCACGTGTGGGTCAGTTCCAGGGGAGATCGGGCGGCGTTCCGTCCATCCGGTCGCACTTGATTCCAATGTGGAACATCATGCGGGAGGCGTCAGGATCACCAGCGGAGGCAGTCCACGGCGTCGTCCGCGGACCACACGTTGGGGAGTTCGACGAAGCGGCGTTCGGCAGCGACGTACCGACGCGCCCGGTAGGCGGTGTCGCCGGCGACGTCGACGCGGTCGACGTAGCCGACGATCTCGCCGTTCGCACGGGTGACGCGGGCGAGGTCGTCCCGCACGTCGAGGATCCGGAGGTCGCCGCGGGAGCGGGCGACGGGGTGCGCAGTGCGGATGCGCAGGCTGGGTTCGATCGTGGTCTGCATCGTGGTGCCTCCTGTTCCGTGTCGGTGACGTTCGTGTCGTCGACGCCGAGGTCGGTGACGTTCGGGTCGGTGTGGTGACGACGGTACGGGCGACCACCGACACGCTGGAGGTCAGCTGGACGACCGGGGAACAGTGCAGACCCGAAGTGTGTTGTGGAGGAGGTGTCCCCCAACTCGGAGCTCTCCGGAGCCCAGGAAGGCTAGGTTGTGCCCATGACCACGTTCGTGCTCGCAGGTGGATGTTTCTGGTGTCTCGACGCCGTGTACCGCACGCTCCAGGGTGTGCAGGACGTCGTGTCCGGCTACATCGGAGGGACCGTCGAGGACCCCTCGTACGAGCTGGTGTGCACCGGCAGGACCGGGCACGCCGAAGCCGTCGCAGTGACCTTCGACGAGTCGGTCATCCCCGCTGACGTCATCCTCGACGTCTTCTTCACGCTCCACGACCCGCGCCAGCTCAACCGGCAGGGTGCCGACGTCGGCACGCAGTACCGCTCGGCGATGTTCCCCGCGGACGACGAGCAGCGCGCACTGTTCGAGAAGGCGATCGAGCGCGCGTCGGACATCTGGGACGGCGGGATCGTCACGACGATCGAGCCGCTCACGACGTTCTTCCCGGCGGAGGACTACCACCAGGACTTCTTCGCGAAGAACCCCGGCCAGGGCTACTGCCTCGCGGTGGCGCTGCCGAAGGTGAACAAGGTCCGCAAGGCCTACAGTCAGTACATCCTGGCGTCCTGAACCACGGGCGTCGGAGCCACAAGGAGGTGGTCGCACGATGACGAACAACACGACGACGACGACGACGAACGACACGACGACGGCAGGGACCTGGGTCGCGGTCGGACCGGCGGGCGCGGTGGGCAGCATCCACCGCGCGCCGGACGGCTTCCGGGTCGAGCTCTACGGTCACCGTGGCGCCAGGAGCGGGACGTACCCGACCCTGGAGACGGCGAAGGGCGCGGTCCACGCGGCACTCGGACCGCTCGCGTCGCGTCCGGAGTTCCACGCGCACTGACCGGTGACGGTCCGGTGCGTCCCGGCAGGACCGGCCTGGAGGCTCGGGGGACTCCTCCTCCACAGGTCACCTGATCGGGTCAACACCCCACACATCGAGCCTCGGCCCGCCTCGGCGGTCCGGGGCTCGATGACGATCGGTGCATGAACGACACCATCACCATCTGCGGCATCGTCGCGACCGAGCCGCGTCACCTCGTCACCGAGACCGGCATCGCCATCACGAGCATGCGTCTGGCATCGCCGTCCCGTCGCTGGGACCGTGCCAACGCCACCTGGACCAATGGTCCGACCAACTGGTTCACCGTCACGGCCTTCCGCTCCCTCGCCGCGAACGCGCACAAGTCGCTGAAGAAGGGCGACCGCATCATCGTGACCGGGCGGGTCCGCATCCGGACGTGGGAACGCGACGGCCGCGGCGGGACCTCGATCGAGATCGACGCCGAGGGCCTCGGGCACGACCTGGCGTGGGGGATCAGCAACTGGATCCGGGTCCCGCGCCACGCCTCGGAAGCATCGGCGGCGCCGGGGAGCAGTCCGCGGGTGAACCTCGCCACGGGAGAGGTCGGCGGAGCCGACGCCGGACCGCGTGCCGAGGTCGGATCGCGGGATGCCGGATCGCGGGATGCCGATGCGCAGCGCGATGCCGACGCGCAGCGCGACGCCGACGCGCACCTCGGCGGAGGCCATCACGACGAGCTGCCCGAGGCCGCTGCGGCAGCTGCCGCAACGGATGCACTGCACGGCGACGACGTGCATCCCGCCTTCGCGCCGCCCGCCGACCTCGACGTCGCATGAGCGTCGGGTCGGCGGTCACGCTGGGGCGCGGGTTGCTCGCACGCCGCGGGCCGCTCGGCGCGCTGCTCGGCGGACCGCTCCGCGGACTGATGCGCGGACTGATCCGCGGAGCGGACCGCCCGTTCCTAGTACGCCTGCGCGATCATCGCGATGCCGGCCACCTCGGTCGTGTCCCAGTTGCCGCCCTTCGGCAGCCCGGTGACCCGGCCGTCGATCCAGAAGCTCGCACCCTGGTTCTTCGCGGAGTTGAACTGCCGCGCCTTCAGCCCGTGGAACGAGAACCCGGTGTTCCAGGTCCCGGCGAGACCGATCTGGCCCGGGTGCGCGCCGACCGTGATCTTCACGTCGCGGATCGACGAGTGCACGACGTCCCCGTTGAGCCGCGCGTTGCCCTCGGCGTTGAAGAAGAACCGGCCCTGCAGCTTCATCGACACCGCAGCGATCGTGTGCCCGTTCACCAGGAACGTGGCGACGTCGTTCTGGTACCACCGCATCTGCACCGGGGTGAGGTTGTGGGACGCCGCGCCCAGGTACCCGTACGTGAACTTCCCGTTCTGCACGCGCTCCCAGATGTAGCGCGGGTTGCCCTTGCTCGTGGCCGAGCCCTTGTCGGACTGGATCCCCACCGCGAAGGCGTTGTTGTGGGCGTCGTGCACGTTGATGTACGACGAGTACCCGGTCCCGGAGCCGTTCTCCGAGATGTTGGCGGAGTACACCATGTACGGCGTCCCGTGCGGGGCGACGGTGGCGGCGGACGCGGACGCGCCACCGGGGACGACGAGACCGACGAAGAGGGCGAGTGCCCCGACGGCGGGCAGGACGATGCGACGAAGTCGAGTGGTCGACATGAACGTGTTCCTTCGGTCAGTTCGCGTCGGGTGTGCCGGACGAGGTTCCTGGGGGGGTCGTCCGGCCGCGAGGGGGTGGGTCTCACGGAGCAGGGCGAAGTCACGCTACGTCGATCACCGCGAGATGAACACCCCCCGTCGGCGCGACACGGCGCTGAGCGGACAGGGCACTACGGCCGGTAGGCTGGTCCGCTGAGTCGCTCGACGAACAGGATTGGGTTTTCACGTTTTGGCTGAGTACATCTACCAGATGGTCCGCGCCCGCAAGGCGGTCGGCGACAAGCTGATCCTCGACGACGTCACGATGTCGTTCCTCCCCGGTGCCAAGATCGGCGTCGTGGGACCGAACGGTGCCGGTAAGTCGACGATCCTCAAGATCATGGCGGGGCTCGACACCCCCTCCAACGGTGAGGCCAAGCTCACGCCGGGCTTCACCGTCGGCATCCTCATGCAGGAGCCCGAGCTCGACGAGACCAAGACGGTCCTCGAGAACGTCCAGGAAGGCGTCGGCCCGATCAAGGACAAGCTCGACCGCTTCAACGAGATCTCCGCGTTGATGGCCGAGCCGGATGCCGACTTCGACGCGCTCCTCGCCGAGATGGGCACCCTGCAGGAAGAGATCGACGCCGCTGACGCGTGGGACCTCGACTCGCAGCTCGAGCAGGCCATGGCCGCGCTCCAGTGCCCCCCGGGGGACGAGCTCGTCACGCACCTCTCCGGTGGTGAGAAGCGCCGCGTCGCGCTCTGCAAGCTCCTGCTCCAGAAGCCCGACCTGCTCCTCCTCGACGAGCCCACCAACCACCTCGACGCCGAGAGCGTGCAGTGGCTCGAGCAGCACCTGCAGCAGTACCACGGTGCCGTCCTGGCCGTGACCCACGACCGGTACTTCCTCGACCACGTCGCGCAGTGGATCGCCGAGGTCGACCGCGGTCGCCTGTACCCGTACGAGGGCAACTACTCGACCTACCTCGAGAAGAAGCGTGCCCGCCTCGAAGTCCAGGGCAAGAAGGACGCCAAGCTGGCGAAGCGCCTGTCCTCCGAACTCGACTGGGTGCGCAGCAACACGAAGGGCCGCCAGGCGAAGTCCAAGGCCCGTCTCGCCCGCTACGAGGAGATGGTGACCGAGGCCGAGCGCACGCGGAAGCTCGACTTCGAGGAGATCGTGATCCCGGTCGGCCCCCGACTCGGCTCGCAGGTCATCGACGCCGAGAAGCTGCACAAGCAGTTCGGTGAGCGCGTCATCATCGACGACCTGTCGTTCACGCTGCCCCGCAACGGCATCGTCGGGGTGATCGGCCCGAACGGCGTCGGCAAGACGACCCTGTTCAAGACGATCGTGGGCCTCGAGCCGCTCGACGGCGGCACGCTGAAGATCGGCGAGACGGTCGACATCTCCTACGTCGACCAGAGCCGTGGCGGCATCGACCCGAACAAGAACCTGTGGGAGGTCGTGTCCGACGGGCTCGACTACATCCAGGTCGGGAAGACCGAGATCCCCTCCCGCGCCTACGTGTCGCAGTTCGGGTTCAAGGGTCCGGACCAGCAGAAGCGTGCGGGCATCCTCTCGGGTGGTGAGCGCAACCGTCTGAACCTCGCGCTCACGCTCAAGCAGGGCGGCAACCTGCTGCTCCTCGACGAGCCGACCAACGACCTGGACGTCGAGACCCTCGGCAGCCTCGAGAACGCGCTCCTGGAGTACCCCGGTTGTGCCGTGGTCATCACGCACGACCGGTGGTTCCTCGACCGCATCGCGACCCACATCCTCGCGTGGGAAGGCCTGAACGAGGACGGCACGCCGAACTGGTACTGGTTCGAGGGCAACTTCGAGGCGTACGAGGAGAACAAGATCGAGCGTCTCGGCGCCGACGCCGCGAAGCCGGGTCGCGCGACGTACCGCAAGCTCACGCGGGACTGACCCCGTGGCGAGGCTGCACGCGCCGGTCCGCATCCGCTGGAGTGACATCGACGCCTACGGGCACGTGAACAACTCGGCGATGCTGCGCCTGCTCGAAGAAGCCCGTGTGCTCGCGTTCTGGGCGCCGGACCCCGACGAGGTCGACGAGTCGGGGTCCGCGCCGGAGCCGATCATCGACGGGCGCCCCGGCTCGGGCACGATGACCGTGATCGCGGCCCAGCGGCTCGAGTACCTCGCGTCGACCCCGTACTTCCGGCGTCCGCTCGACATCCAGCTGTGGATCGGGCGGATCGGGGGCGCGAGCCTCGACATCTCGTACGAGGTCTGGTCCCCTGCGGGTCACGAGCCCGCGGAGCTGTACACGCGGGCGACGACGGCGCTGGTGATGGTGGACGCGACGACGAACCGCCCGCGGCGACTCACCCCGGCGGAGCGTGCAGCGTGTGAGCCGTACGTCGAGGACCCGGTGGTCTTCTCCCGTCCGTAGAACGGCCGGAGCAATCCCGTGCCTCAGCGAGGGATGCGCATCATCCCCTCCTGCGCGACACTCGCCAGCAGGCGTCCGTCACGGGAGAACATCCGACCGAACGCGAGTCCCCGGCCGCCCTGCGCGCTCGGGGACTCCTGCGTGTACAGGATCCACTCGTCGGCCCGGCCGTCCCGGTGCCACCACATCGCGTGGTCGAGGCTCGCGCTCTTGACCCCCGGAGTTCCCCAGGCGACGCCGTGCCGGCGCATGATCGGCTCGAGGATCGACAGGTCGCTCGCGTAGGCCAGGACCGCTCGGTGCAGTGCCGGGTCCGCGGGGAGGTCGCCCTGCACCCGGAACCAGACGGCCTGGTGCGGCACGTGTTCGCCCTGGACGTCGACGAAGACCGGGCCCTCGACGTGCCGGAGGTCGATCGACCGTTCGGCCCAGGCACGGGCGACGGGGTGGTCGATCGCGGACAGGATCGACGCGGCCGAGGGGAGCGACTCCGGTGACGGCGTGTCGACGGGGAACGGGTCCTGGTGCTCGACGCCGTCGTCCTCGGTCTGGAACGACGCGATCATCGAGAAGATCGGCACACCGTTCTGGTACGCCTGCGCTCGACGTGCGGCGAAGGAGCGGCCGTCGTGGATGCGCTCGACGCCGAACGTGATCGGCGTCTCGATGTCGCCCGGGCGGAGGAAGTACCCGTGGACCGAGTGGATGGCCCGGTCCTCGATGGTGGACTGCGCCGCGACGATGCACTGTGCCAGGACCTGCCCGCCGAAGACCCGTCCGCCGGGGGACCAGTGGCTCGCCCCGGTGAGGATCGTCTCGCGCGTCGACGCGCCCGTGTCCTCGAGTCGCAGGGTCCGCAGGAAGTCCGGTTCGCCGTTCACCACTCCCGCAGTCTACGAACGACCGGGTCGCGCCGCGCGGACCCCGAGCTGACAGCGCGTCCCGGTAGGATCGGCGACGACATGAGCACCTCGTTCACGCTGCCCGACGCCGCCTCCTTGGGAGACCTCCGCACGTACCTCGGACGTGCTGCGCGCGTCGAGGACGGCTCCGTCCGACTCATCGCCGACTCGGGGGTGCTCGCGGTCTACACGGCGATCATGTACCCGATCGGCCTGCTCGACGAGCTCCCGACCGTCCTCGGCCTGCGCACCTTCTCGCTGACGCAGCCCGCGTCCATCGACGCGGTCGTGCCGCTGGCGTCGTTCCAGGAACGGCTCCGGCTGCTCGCCGAGGCGCAGGACGCCGAGCACGCAGAAGGCGCGGACCCCACCCGTGCCACCCCGATCGAGGTCGAGCTCCCGCACGAGGTCCACACGGTCACCTGGGCGGCGATCTCCCCGCCCCGCGGCGGCTGGATCCCGCTGCCGGACATCTCGGCCGAGCTCCTCCGCCGTGCCGCGAAGGCCGGCATAGCCGAGGTCGCCGACGCCGTCCCGACCAATGCCGGAGAAGCGATCGTCCGCAAGGTCCGTTCCGAGGTCTGGGGTGCGCCCATCCCGGGCATCGAGCACGTCCCGGCGGGTGCGGGCTTCGCGGGGGAGAGCCTCGGGTTCCTCGGGCACGACCCGGTGCGGTTGTTCGAGACCGGCCCGTGGAGCCGCCTGACGACGTCGCGGGGCCACGTCCTGGTGAAGCGTCGCGCCTGGACCCTCGCCTCCTAACGAGCACCGAGCACCGACCAGCGACCGACGAGCACCGACCGGCGACAAGCGACCGGCGAGCACTGACCAGCGACCGGCGAGCACCGACCGCCGAGCACCCACCAGCGCCGGACCAGCGCGTGGTTGGCTGGGGCCATGCACGTCTTCCTGACCGGCGCGTCCGGCTACATCGGGTCCTCCGTCCTCCGCGCACTCGTCGCCCGTGGGCACGACGTCACCGCGATCGTCCGCTCCGACCAGAAGGCGCAGGCAGTCCGTGACGCCGGCGGCCGGGCGCTCGTCGAGGACGTCACCGACACCGACGTGGTCGAGCGGCTCGCGCACGAGGCCGACGCCGTCGTGCACACCGCGAGTGCGAAGGACGTCGACGAGGCCTTCATCGCCACCGTGCTCGGCGCGTTGGCGGGCACCCCGAAGCCCTTCGTCCACACGGGTGGCATCTTCACCTTCGGCAACTCGACCGACATCTCCGAGCAGTCCCCGGCGTCACCGCCCGCGATGACGGCGTGGCGCGGTGCGAACGAGGCCGTGGTCCGCGCGAGCTCCGTGCGCACCACGATCGTCGCTCCCGGCATCGTGTACGGGCACGGTGCGGGCATCCCGGCGATGTTCGTCGGCGACGGCGAGCACGAGGTCCGCCTGGTCGGGGACGGCTCCGAGCGGTGGGCGACGGTGCACACGGACGACCTCGGCGCGCTCTACGTGCTCGCGCTCGAGCGTGGTGAGCAGGACGGCTACGTCCTCGCGGCGACGGGCGACAACCCGACGGTCCGGGAGATCGCCGAGGCGGCGGCGCACGGCTCGCCGGTGGTGGCGGAGAGCGTCGACGACTCGCGTGCGCGGCTCGGTACCGAGTACGCGGACGCGCTCCTCATGCACCAGGAGTGCTCGGGTGCACATGCGCGTGCCGCCTACGGCTGGCAGCCGACGCGTCCGAGCCTGCTCGAGGACATGGCCACCGGCTCGTACGCGCGCTGACACACCGCACTCCCGGCGAGACGCCGCACACTCGGCGAGACGCCGCCGGATCAGGGCGGCGTCTCGGCCACAGAACGGCGCATCGCAGGCGGGCGGCGTCTCGATGCAGGTGCGGCACCGTGGACGCGACCGGATGACGGACGGGAGGCCCGGTGCCAGCTGGCACCGGGCCTCCCGTCCCTGCGGGCGTACGCCCGGATCGTCCGTCAGTCGAACGCGTTCGTCATCGCGTGCGCGGCGCGGTCGAGGTACGCCCACAGCTCCGCCTCGTCGAGCGGCGCGAGCCCCAGGGACTCGACCGCTTCGCGCATGTGGTGCAGCCAGCGCTCCCGCGCCTCCGAGGTGATGCGGAACGGCATGTGCCGCATGCGCAGGCGCGGGTGGCCGCGCTCCTCGCTGTAGGTGCCGGGGCCGCCCCAGTACTGCTGCAGGAAGAGCGACAGGCGTGAGATCGCGCCCTCGAGGTCGTCCTGTGGGTACATCGGCCAGATCACGTCGTCGGTCTGGACGCCGTCGTAGAAGCGGCGCACCAGACGGTCGAACGTCGGGGCGCCGCCGATGCGCTCGAAGAGGGATCCGGTCGCCGACGCGCCGCCCATCCCCACCCGGAGGGTGATCGGCTGTGCGGGCACGCCGCCGGGGCCGGTTGGCAGACCCGGGGCAGGAGTGTCGGTCATCGGTCGTCCTTCCGGGGCTCGGTCCGGTCGGTCTCGATCGGCTGCCCGTACACGTTCGTCTTCTTGCCGCGCCGGGGCTTCGTCGGTGCCGGCGTCGGCTGGGTCCGGACGGCGCGCAACCCGTTGATGGAGGTCGCGTTCTCCCAGCCCTGGGGCATGATCATCGCCATCGCGGGGAGGGTGATGCCGATCTCGTCGACCGCCTGCTTCAGGCGGATGCGGAGTTCACGGCCGACGACGTCGAGCTCGGACGCGCGGGTCTTCACGACCAGGCGGAACACCATGCCCGTGTCGCTGATGGACTGCAGCCCCCAGATCTCGGGCTTCTCGACGATGCGCTGCCGCCAGCGGGGCTCCTGGGACATCCGGACGGCCGCCGCGAGCAGGGCGTCCTGCACCGCGTCGACGTCGGTGTCGTAGGGCACCGTGATGTCGACGAGCACCCGCGACCAACCCTGCGAGAGGTTGCCGACGCGCAGGATCTGCCCGTTCGGGACGAACCAGAGGATGCCGTTCACGTCACGGATCTGCATGACCCGCAGCCCGACGTTCTCGACCACGCCGGTCGCCTGCCCGGTGTCGACGACGTCGCCGACGCCGGCCTGGTCCTCGAGGATCATGAAGATCCCGGAGAGCAGGTCCTTCACGATCGACTGCGCACCGACGGCCAGACCCGCGGCGACGAGGGAGGCACCGCCGACGATGCCGACCGCGGCGTTCGGGATCACCTGCGGGATGATGATGACGAGCGCGATGACGACCACGATCACGGTCGCGAGGTTCTCCAGCACACTGCCGAGCGTCCGGGTGCGCTGGACGACACGCGCGGTCTGGACGGGCGAGGCGATGAGCGCCTGCGTGTCCGTCGCTCCCTGGCGCTTCTTCACGCCGTTCACGACGCGGTCGACGATGCCCTTGATCGAGTGCCGGAGGATCACCCGGAGGATGATCGCCGCGAGGATCGTGATGACGATCACGATCGGGACGTGCCAGGTCTCCACGAACTGGGTGAACGCGTTCGAGATGAGCTTCGAGGTGTCGTCTGCAGCGGAGGTCATATCCGGTCGATGCTAAAGGGCGGGGCCTTGGCGCTCCTGGATGAACGCCAAGGCCCCGCCGATCGGGTTCAGACTCAGGCGTCCGCGGCCTGGACCCGCAGGGCACGCTCGGTGCCCGCCAGGTTCTCGGTCACGATGCGACGGAGCGCCGGGGTCTCCGGGTGCGCTTCGAGCCATGCGGTCGAGGCGTCACGGAGCTCGACCGATGCGAGCGGCGCCGGGTAGAGCCCGGTGACGATCGTGTCGGCGATGTGGTAGCTCCGCTCGGCCCAGATGCGCGTCAGCACGTCGAAGTACTTCGCGACGAGGCCCTCGAGCACGACCGGCGAGTTCGCGTGCTGGAACCCGACCGTCGTCTGGCGCACGATCGCGTTCGGCAGCGCGTCCGAGTCGACGAGCGAGGAGAACGCAGCGAGCTTGCCCTCGGCGGTGGGGATCGTCGCGCGTGCCCGTGCGGCGGCCTGCTCGCCCGAGGCGGTGCGATCCGCCGCGAGCTCGGCATCCACCTCGGCGTCGCCGGCGGCACCCGCGAGGACCAGGCCCTCGAGGAGCTCCCAGCGGAGGTCGGTGTCGATCTCGAGCCCGCTCAGCGTGACCGAGCCGTCGCGGAGCCCGGACAGCGTCGCGACGTGTTCCGGCGTGGAGGCGATCTGCGCGAAGAACTTCACGAACTGGAACTGTGCGTCCGAGCCGGCTTCGGCCGAGGCCGCGAGCTGCCAGAGCGTCTCGCCCACGGTGCGGATCGTGGCGTCGGCCTTCGCCGGTGCGACGTAGTTCCGTGCGGTGAGGAGCAGCTGCGAGAGCGTCGTGCGGATCGTCGTCGACTCGGTCTCGGTCGCGATGTTGCCGAGCACGAGGCGGACGTAGTCGCTGGCGGGGGACTCGGCGTCGCGGGTGGCGTCCCACATCGCGCCCCACACGATCGAACGCGCGAGCGGGTTCGCGATCGAGGCGAGGTGCTCGATCGCGGTGCGGCGGGACTGCTCGTCGAGACGGATCTTGGCGTACGCCAGGTCGTCGTCGTTGAGGAGCACGAGGTCGCCGCGGTGCTGGCCGACGAGCTCGGGGACCTCGGTGCGGGCACCGTCGACGTCGATCTCGACGCGGTGGATACGCTCGAGCTTGCCGCCGGAGGACGCGGTGTCAGCGCCGAACGGTGCGTCGGCGTCCTGCTGGAACGCGTAGACGCCGATCGCGAGGCGGTGCGGGCGGAGCGTCGGGTAGTCCGCCGGCGCTTCCTGCAGCACCGCGAACGACGTGATCACGCCGGACTCGTCGGTCTCGATCTCCGGGCGGAGCGTGTTCACCCCGGCGGTCTCGAGCCACAGCTTCGACCACTCGGTGAGCTCACGGCCGCTCGTGGTCTCGAGCTCGACGAGCAGGTCCTTGAGCTCGGTGTTGGAGTGGTGGTGCTTCTTGAAGTACGCGGACACCCCGGCGAAGAACGCGTCGATGCCGACCCACGCCACGAGCTGCTTCAGGACGGAGCCGCCCTTGGCGTACGTGATGCCGTCGAAGTTGACCTGCACGTCTTCGAGGTCGTTGATCGTCGCGACGATCGGGTGGGTCGAGGGGAGCTGGTCCTGGCGGTAGGCCCAGGACTTCTCCATCGCCTGGAACGTCGTCCAGGCCTCGGTCCACTCGGTGGCTTCAGCGGTGGCGATCGTCGACGCCCACTCGGCGAAGGACTCGTTCAGCCAGAGGTCGTTCCACCACTTCATCGTGACGAGGTCGCCGAACCACATGTGCGCGAGCTCGTGCAGGATCGTGACGACCCGGCGCTCCTTGATGGCGTCCGTGACCTTCGAGCGGAAGACGTAGGTCTCGGTGAAGGTCACCGCGCCGGCGTTCTCCATCGCACCCGCGTTGAACTCGGGCACGAACAGCTGGTCGTACTTCTCGAACGGGTACGGGACGTCGAACTTGTCCTCGTAGTAGGTGAAGCCCTTGCGCGTGATGTCGAACACGTACTCGGGGTCGAGGTACCCGGCGAGCGACTTCCGCGCGAAGATGCCGAGGGGGATGGTGCGGCCGTCGCTCGAGGTCAGCTCGCTGCGGACGACTTCGTACGGACCGGCGACGAGCGCGGTGATGTAGCTCGATATCCGCGTGGTGGGTGGGAAGGCCCACGTGGCGATCTCGCCGTCGACGCGGGGCTCGGGCGTGGGGGAGTTCGAGACGACCTGCCAGCGCGACGGTGCGGTGACGGTGAAGGTGAACTCGGCCTTGAGGTCGGGCTGCTCGAACACCGCGAACATCCGGCGGGAGTCGGGCACCTCGAACTGGGAGTACAGGTAGACCTCGTCGTCGACGGGGTCCACGAAGCGGTGGAGGCCCTCACCGGTGTTCGTGTAGAGGGCGTCGGCCACGACCACGAGCTCGTTCTCGGCCTGCAGGTCGGCGAGCTGGATGCGGACGCCGTCGTTCACGGCCGCGACGTCGAGCGCGGTGCCGTTCAGTTCGACGGAGTGCACGGCCTTCGTGATCGCGTCGATGAAGGTCGACGCACCGGGCGTCGCGGTGAAGCGCACCCGGGTGGTGCTGCCGAAGGACTCGGCCCCACGGGTGAGGTCGAGCTCGACGTCGTACGACTGCACGTCGACGATCGCGGCACGTTCCTGGGCTTCGATACGGGTGAGGTTCTCTCCTGGCACGGACGCTCCATGGTTGCTGGCGCGGACGGTCGATGTCCGCGCATCGGTGTTCCCGCATGGCGTCGTGCACCGGCGGGACGTGTGAGAGCCAGCCTAGCGAGCGAGCGTACGCTCGCACCGTGACCGAGACGACTGTGGACAACCCGACCGCGACCAGCCCGACGACGACCCCTGTGGAGTTCTGGTTCGACCCGAACTGCCCGTGGGCCTGGATGACGAGCCGCTGGGTCGGCGAGGTCGAGGCGCAGCGTCCGCTCGACGTGACCTGGAAGGTGATGAGCCTCTTCGTCCTCAACGAGGACCAGGACGTCCCGCCGGAGTACCAGGAGCGCCTGGCCGCCGGCCAGGTCTACCCGCGCCTCGTGACCGCGGCGAAGCTCCGGCTCGGCGACGGCATCGTCAAGCCGCTCTACGACGCGCTCGGCGAGCACATCCACCACCGCCAGGAGAAGAACCCGGAGGAGGTCGTCCCGGCCGTCCTCGCCGAACTCGGCCTGGACGCCGACCTCGCCGAGTACGCGTGGAGCGACGAGGTCGACGCGGCGACACGTGCGAGCCACCGCGACGGCATCGAGCGCGTCGGCCAGGACGTCGGCACCCCCGTCATCGCCGTCGAGGGCACGGCCTTCTTCGGTCCGGTCATCTCGCCGGCCCCGAAGGGCCAGCAGGCCCTCGACCTCTGGGACGGCGTCGTCGCCGCCGCCCGCTACCCGGGCTTCTTCGAACTCAAGCGCTCGCGCACGGTCGGCCCGGTCTTCGACACCGTCGACTGACGGGAGGCCCGGCGCCCGTCCGGCAGACACCCTGCGGAAGCGTCCTCCGCGCCCTGGTAGTGTTCCTCCCGTCCGGTGAAGTATCAGGGGCCGCGAACACCGATCGGACGTACGGATGAGCTCGCTCGTCTCGCCCGCGGCGCTCGACGAGGTCCGCCTGGACATGGGCGCGCTGCTCGCGGCCGCCGATGCGCTCCGCGCCGCGGCGGGTGAGGTCGCCACGGGCTCGGAGGAAGGCGATCGTTCGTGGTCCACCATGCCGGCAGGCTTCGACATGCCCGGCGTCAGCAGTGCGATGCCGTTGATGACTCGTCGCTCGTCGGCGGTCGCCGCGGCGCTCGCGGACAGTGCAGACTCCCTGCACGGAGTGCTCGACGCCGCGTCGTTCGAGTTCACCGAGCTCAAGAGCAGGCGGGCTGCGCTCGTCGAGCGGATCGAGTCGTTCACGTCCGAGGTGGGCTCCGCCGTGGCTCGCCACGACGGAGCTCTGCCAGAGTCGCCGGTCGTACCCACGCCTTGGCCACAGGTAGAGGCGCTCGCAGTCGAGAACGCTGCCCTGACCCATGCCGTTGACTCGTGGAACGAGCACTGGCGTGAAGGGCAGCAACGCCTCGCCTCTCGTGTCCGGCGCATCGCCGGGGGAGAGACGACTGCCGGTCTCGCAACGGACGGGACCGACGTCCGGACCGCGAGCCTCGTGGCGCCGATCCCCCTTCCGGGCTTCCCGTCAACACCGTTCCAGTTCCCGTGGCCGTGGCTCGGTGCAGCCGGCGGCGCTGCTGCGGGCACGGGGAGCGCTGCCGGCGGTCTCTCGGCGCTGGGTCTGTTGGGCATCCTGTTCGGACTCAGCGGTGACACGAAACAGCAGACCCCGGCCGAGGCGATGCGGCAGCGGATGGCGCAGGCGGACCAGGACGCTTGGGCGTGGACGCACGACCCGCTGACGGGCAGGCCCCGCGCGGTCGCGGGAGGCACTGGGATCGTGACCGACGTCGTCGGGCCGATGACGGGGCCGCAGGCAGACGAGGAGATCCGCTCCCTCGGGCGGCCCGGGGACAGCTCTCCCCACCGAGAGGTGGACACGCCTGAAGAAGTCGTGCAGGCCTGGCGTGACATCAGCCGCGGGGGGGAAGGTCGCAGCGGACTCCACGCCGGATCGCATCGCAGTGGTGCTTCCGGACGGGACTCGCGTCCAGTATCGACGAGACAGCAGGTCCGGTGGTCCGGTCGTCGAAGTCCAGCGCCATGGCGCGAAGCCCGTCAAACTGCACATGCCCAAGGGGGCGGACGCCCACGATCTGCCCGATGACGCGAAACCAGAGGGACTCGATTGAACGAACTGACCTACTACGTCCTTGCGACGACCCACAGTGGTACGGGCGAGAACCTCTGGGGTTGGACGGCAACCTTCGAGATCGAGCGACACCAACCCCGCGAAGAGACGCGCGAATGGATCCTCGACAACCTTCGTGATCTGCTCGCTGAGGGGCTCGTGTCCGTGGGCAACTACGAGCCGGACGGACCCGGACGTGCAGGCTGGGACGAATGGCAGGACACTCCTGACGAGATCGTCGAACGAGTCGCTGCGATCTACACCCTGGAGACCGGGGAAGTCGAGGTGCCGTTCTGGCCCTGCTACATCATGGACACCCCGAAGGGCGATGCCCTGTTCGAATCCGAGCGCGCCCGTCGGATCGCTGCCGGTCTCGATCCCATGGCGAGGGACGACGGTATCTGGGACCAGGACGGCAACGTCATCGAGGCGCACGGCGACGAGATCGTGCTCTGACGCCAAAGCCCGCGCCGACCCGCGTCCGCGGCCCCGGCGCGGTCAGTCCAGCGGCAACCGCATCAGGGTCAGGTCGAGCCACCGGTCGAACTTCCGCCCGACCTCCGGCAGCACCGCCACGACCTCGAACCCGAGCCGCTCGTGCAGCGCGATCGACCCGGTGTTGGCGCTGCAGATCCCGGCCATCATCACGTGCAGGTCCTGCGCCCGGGCGTGCTCCACGAGCGCGCGCATGAGCACCGAGGCGATCCCGCGCCCGCGGAACGCCGGGACCACGTACACGCTGTGCTCGACGGTGTGCCGGTACCCGGGGTGCGGCCGGAACGGGCCGTACGTCACGTAGCCGGCGACGACCCCGTCGACCTCGGCGACGTACACCGGCAGTCCCGCGGCGCGACGGTCCGCGAGCCAGGTGTCGAACCAGGGGCGGGGGTTCGGGACGTCCTGCCAGATCGCGGTGGTGTGCAGGACGGCGTCGACGTGCAGCGCGTGGACGACGTCGAGGTCGCGCGGCTCGCAGTCGCGCACGAGCACGTCCGGCTCCGAGGACCGACCATTCGTCGCATATGCTGTCGCCATGTCTCAGATCGTAGACGATGAGCGGCTGCTCGGCGAACGGCTCCAGTCCCTCCGCACCGAACGCGGGTGGAGCCTCACCGAGCTCGCCGAGGAGTCCGGCGTCTCCCGCGCGATGATCAACCGCGTCGAACGCGGTGTCTCGAGCCCCACGGCGACGATCCTCGGACGCCTCTCGGGTGCCTTCGGGATGACCATCTCGCAACTGCTCGACGAGGGGCAGGGGCACCAGCGCGACACGGAGCCGGGAACCCCCGAGGACGCGACCGGCGTCCAGCGCGGCGCGACCGCCGACCACTGGACCGATCCCGAGACCGGGTACCGCCGCCGTCCCGTGTCGAGCGCGGACTTCCCCGTGGACGTGACCGAGGTGCGCCTCCCGGCCGGTCGTTCCGTGACGTACCCGGCGTCCGCGTACGCGTTCCTGCGGCACTGCATCTGGGTGGTCGAGGGCGAGCTGGAGCTCGTCGTCGGCGGGGAACCCGTCGCGCTCGCAGCGGGGGACCGCATCGAGCTGGGGGACCCGGCGGAGGTGACCTACCGGAACCCCGGCGACGACGACTGCCGGTACGTCGTCATCGTGGCCAGGGGCACCCGCGGTCGGGAATAGGATCGGGACCATGCGCATCCACCTCGGAACGGACCACGCCGGCCTCGAGTTCAGCAAGACCCTCGCCGCCCACCTGACCGACGCCGGTCACGACGTCGTGGACCACGGTCCGACCGAGTACGACGCGCTCGACGACTACCCCTCGTTCTGCATCAACGCCGCGCACGCCGTCGTGCAGGACCAGCTGGCCGGCGTCCAGGCGCTCGGCGTCGTGTTCGGCGGTTCGGGCAACGGCGAGCAGATCGCCGCGAACAAGGTCACCGGCATCCGGGCCGCACTGGTGTGGAACGAGTCCACCGCGCTCCTGGCCCGCCAGCACAACGACGCGAACGTCATCTCGATCGGTGCGCGCCAGCACACCGAGGCCGAGGTCATCGACTTCGTCGACCTGTTCATCGCCGAGCCGTTCTCGGGTGAGGAGCGCCACGCCCGCCGGATCGCGCAGCTCGCCGAGTACGAGCAGACCGGTGTCATCGCCGGCAAGCAGATCGACGCGTAAGGCACGACGAGTACACAGGTCCCATGCCCGAGGGTCACTCCGTCCACCGCATCGCCAACCAGTTCACCCGGCACTTCGTCGGCAAGCGTTGCGAGGTGTCGAGTCCGCAGGGCCGGTTCGCCGCGGGCGCCGCGCAGCTCGACGGCAAGCGCATGATCGCGGCCCGCGCGGTCGGCAAGCAGATGTTCCTCGAGTTCGAGGGCGACCTGTTCCTCCGCGTCCACCTCGGGCTCTACGGGGCGTGGGACTTCGCGGGGGACCTCTCGACGGCGACCGCGCTGTCCTCCGACGCCGACGGCGAGGAGTCGTTGACCTCGATCGGCGCACCCCGTCTTGCGCGGTACCGGATGGCCGAGCAGGAGAAGGTCGAGGACCCGATCGAGGCGTTCCCGCCGGACCCGGTGGGCCAGGTGCGCGTGCGGCTCCTCACCGAGGACACCGTCGCCGACCTCCGCGGCCCGACCGCGTGCGTGGTCGAGAACCCGACCGAGGTGCAGCAGGCGCTCGACAAGCTCGGCCCCGACCCGATCAACGACGACGGTCCGGAGGCCGAGAAGATCTTCGTGAACAACGTCCGGAAGCGGAACGTCGCGATCGGGCAGCTGCTCATGGACCAGGCCGTGGTGAGCGGCATCGGCAACATCTACCGCGCCGAGCTGTTGTTCCGGCAGCGGATCGACCCGTACAAGGTCGGCAAGAAGATCACCGTCAAGCAGGCGAAGGCGCTCTGGGCGGACTGGTCGAAGCTCCTGCACGACGGAGTCCGGGACGGCCTGATGATGACGATGGACGGGCTGTCCGAGGCGAAGTACAAGAAGGCGCAGAAGTCCCGGAAGGACCGGCACTGGGTCTACCACCGCACCGGCGAGCCCTGCCGGGTGTGCGGCACCGAGATCCGGATGGCGGAGATGGCCGGCCGGAAGCTCTACTGGTGCCCCAAGGACCAGAAGTAGCGAGACCGGACCGGACCGGGCCAGACCGGACCGGACCACTACAGGTCCCGGTACGTCCACCGCCCCGCGACCGCCGTCGCCAGCACCGGCATCGTCCGGAGCGACGCCGAGGACGCAGCGAGCGGGTCGGCCGCGACGAGCACCAGGTCCGCGACGTCCCCGACGGACACGCCGACCCGTCCGTCGGTCGACCCCGTCCACGCGGTGAGCGCGGAGAGCCGCTCCGCCGGGTGCCACGGCTCGCGCCCGTCCCGGTCGCGCCCGACCGCCGCGGCGAGCGACACCCACGGGTCGAGCGGCGCCACCGGGGCGTCGGACCCGAGGAGCACGCGGGCCCCGGCCCGGGCGAGCGACGCGAACGCGAACGCCCGGTCGGTGTTCCCCGCCCAGTGGCGGTCGGCGATGTCCCGGTCGTCCATCGCGTGCTCCGGCTGCACCGACGCCGCGACCCCGAGTCGCGCGAACCGCTCGACGTCGGTGTCGACGAGGAGCTGCGCGTGCTCGATGGTGCCCCGGGTGCCGACGGCCTCGAAGACGTCGAGCGCCAGGGTGTTGGCCCGGTCGCCGATGGCGTGGATCGCGGGGGTGAGCCCGGCGAGGACGGCCCGGCGCGTGATGGCGACGAGGTCCTCGAACGGCCAGGCGAGCACGCCCTCGCCGGAGTGCAGTGCCGCGGTCCTGGTGCCGAGCGACCCGTCGGTGACGACCTTGAACGGCCCCATCGTGAGGAGTCCCCTGGTGCCGTCGATGACGTCCCCGGTGCGCAACCCACGGTCGATCGCGGCGTCGAGCTCCGCCGGGTACACCCCGGAGGACACCCGGAGCGCGTCCGTGCCGCCGTGGATCCGGCGGACCCACCGGTCCAGCCCGAAGCGCATCTCCAGGTCGACGATGCTCCCGAGGCCCCGGGCGGCGCCCGCCTCGACCGCGTCGGCGACGTAGCCGTCGAGCACCGCGTCCGGGACCTGCGAGAGGGCACCGGTCACGTCGAACGCGTCCTGTTCGCGGAGGACGCCGTCCTCGCCGGCGGCGAGCGGGCGGCCGAGGATCCCGGAGAAGTGCGCGAGGGCGAGCGCGTTGCACCAGACGGCGTGCAGGTCGCCGCTGATGACGACCGCCGGGAGGCCCGGTGCGGCCCCGTCGAGCAGCGCACGTCGGGCGGGAGTCGGCCACAGACCGTCCCGGTAGCCGTGTCCGATGAGGACCGGATCCGAGACACCGGTGCGCGCCACCTCGGCCAGCAGGGCTGCCGTGGCCTCGGCGGAACCGCACGCGGAGACGTCGACCCGGCGGCGGACGAGCGCCCACTGGTCGAAGTGGGTGTGGTGGTCGCGGAGGGCCGGGCCGAGCCAGGCCCCGTCGGCCTCGACGACGTCGGTGTCGGGACCGGACGCGTCGAGCGTGCCGGCCGGTGCGACCTCGACGACGACACCGTCCAGGACCAGCACGTCGGCAGGGGCCCCTGAGGTGCCCACCCGCCGGACGGTGCGCAGCAGGATCTCGGTCACCGGGCCTCCCGTCCGCCCTGATCGTCGGGGGAGGCGGACCGGACCCGCTCCATCTCGTCGGCGAGCGCCGGCGACGCGTACGGGCCGTCCCCGCGGAGGCCCGCGATGACGTCGTCGACCACCTCGGGGGCCTTGTTCTGGGACAGCTTCGCGCGGGCGTCGAACCGGGTGACCCGGATGCGGATCCCCACGGTGCCCTTCGCGATCCGCCTGGCGGTGTCCTCGTCGACGTCGAGGGACACCGGCTCGGGCATCTCCCGCTCGAAGTGGTCGACGAGTTCACCGAGGACGCGGAAGTTCTCCTCGTCGGTGAGGATCTCCGGGACGCCCCAGAGGTGCGCGGTGACGTGGTTCCAGGTCGGCACGAACTGCGACGCCGGGTACCAGGCGGGGGAGACGTAGCCGTGCGGTCCCTGCACGATGACGAGCACCTCGTGCTGGCCGAGTTCGTGCGCGAGTTCGTCGGGCCGGCCGACGTGCGAGACGAGGACGATCTCGTCGTCCGTGGTCGTCTCTAGGAGGAACGGGTAGTGCGACGCGACGATCCCCGCGGCGGTGTGCGACACGATCGTGGCCCACGGGTTGCCGTCCACGAGGCGCTTGACCTCGTCGGCCTCGGTCATCAGGAAGTGGGGCGTGTGTCGCATGCACGTCAGCGTGGCACAGGACGTCCGGCGAGCGCGAGGGCTGCCGTTTCCCCGGTGTTTCGGAACGGTAAATGTTTCAGAGCGCATTGAAAGAACTATTGCCTCGGAGCACCGAGCGGGCCTAGCTTCACTTCTCAACGACGACCCGAGGAGAGATCATGCGACGCAGGACGATGGCCGCGTTGGCCGCAGCGGCCACGCTGGCACTGGTGGCGACGGGGTGTTCCTCGAGCGGGAACGCCGACTCCGCCTCCGGTTCGGGCAGCACGCTCGTGTACGCCACCGGCGAGCCCGACCACCTCACGCCCGGCCGCCAGACGGTCGCGTTCGACCAGGTGATGAGCCTGTTCGCCCCGCTCACCCAGACCGACGCGAAGGGCACGCTCCACGACGTCGCCGCGAAGAGCGTCGAGAGCGACGACGCCACCACGTGGACGATCACGCTCCGCGACGGGTGGAAGTTCCAGAACGGCGAGGAGGTCACGCCGGAGAGCTACGTGAAGGCGTGGAACTACGTCGCCTACGGCCCGAACGCGTGGGAGAACAGCGGCCAGCTCGCGTCGATCGTCGGGTACTCGGACCTGAACCCGGCGAAGGGCACCCCGACGACGAAGGAGATGTCCGGGCTGAAGGTCACCGGCGACGACACCTTCACGGTCACCCTCACCCACGCGGACAGCCAGTTCCCGCTGCAGCTCAGCCAGGCGCAGACCGCGTTCTACCCGATGCCCTCGGCCGCGTACGACGACATCAAGGCGTACGACAAGAAGCCGATCGGCAACGGCCCGTACGAGATGACGAAGGCGTGGAAGGCGAACCAGGAGTTCACCGTCACCGCGTGGAAGGGCTACGAGGGCACGAAGCCCACGACCACGAACGTCACCTTCCGCAGCTACTCGGACATGAACACCGCGTACACCGACGTCCTCGCCGGGAACGCGGACGTGCTCTTCCTGCCGACCGACAAGATGACGAGCGCGAAGTCGGACTTCGGCGACAAGCTGCACTCCTTCGACGCCCCCGGCATCGACTACATCGGCTTCCCGCTCTGGGACGAGCGGTACTCCAACGCCGACGTCCGTCGAGCGATCTCGATGTCGATCAACCGCGAGCAGGTGAACAAGGCGATCTACGGCGGCCTGTACGACCCCGCCACCGCCCTCACCCCGCCGTCGATGTCCGGCACGCAGGAGGGCATCTGCGGTGACGCGTGCGAGTTCGACCCGGCAGCCGCGAAGAAGCTCCTGGCCAGCGCCGGCGGCTTCGACGGCACCATCACCCTCGTCTACCCGGGCGGCAACGGCCTCGACTCGCTGTACGAGGCGTACGCCAACCAGATCCGCCAGAACCTCGGGGTCGACGCCGAGGCGAAGGCCACCACCGACTGGGCCTCGTACTACTCCGAGCTGACCGACAAGAAGATCGAGGGCCCGCACTTCGGCCACTGGGGTGCGCTCTACATCAGCCAGCAGAACACCCTCCGCGCCCTGTTCACCACCGCCGGTGGCTGCGCCGCCTGCACGGGCTACTACCAGGACGACACCGTCGACTCGCTGCTCGCGAAGGCGGACTCGGCCGGGTCGCAGTCCGAGGCGAACGAGTACTACAACCAGACGCAGGAGGCCGTGCTCAAGGACTTCCCGATCGTCCCGACGTTCTTCGACAAGTACTCCTACGTCACGAGCGACAAGGTCACGAAGCTCCCCGCGGTCGCCGGCAGCCCGGTCATCGCCAAGATCGCCGTGAAGTAGGGGCAGGGGCACCACCGCATGGACAAGGACACCATCCTCCGGCTCGTCGCCGAGGTCCCCGACCACGACGGCTTCCCGCTCGTCGACGACCTGCACGCACGGTTCGACGCGCTCGCCGCAGCGCACCCCGACCGGGTCACCGTGACCCGGATCGGGACCAGCCGGCTCGGGGAACCCCTCAACGCCTACCGCGTCGGGGCGGGGTCGCACACGGCCGTGATCGTCGGGGGCGTGCACCCCAACGAACCGATCGGCTCGTGGACCGCGCTCCACCTCGCCACCACGATCGCCGAGGACCCGGAGACCGCGGCGGCACTCGACACGACGTGGCACATCGTGCCGACGATCGACCCGGACGGCATGCGGCTCAACGAGGCGTGGTTCCACGACCCGCACGACCGGGTGTTCTACTCGCGGCACTTCTACCGGCCGGCCCCGGACAGCCAGGTGGAGTGGACGTTCCCGAACAGCTACAAGTCGGTGTACTTCGACCAGGTGCTGCCGGAGACGCTCGCGTTCATGCGGCTCATCGACGACACCGAACCGGACCTCCTCGTCTCGCTGCACAACGGCGAGATGGGCGGCGTCTACTACTACCTCTCCGAGGACCTGCCGGACGTCATCGACGTCCTGCACGCGGTGCCCGCAGCGCTCGGGCTGCCCCTCGACACCGGGGAGCCGGAGTCGCCGTTCCTCCGTGAACTCGCCCCGGCGGTGTTCGCGATGGACGGGATCGAGGAGGCGTACGACTACCTCGAGGAGCTCGGCGTCGACCCGGGGGAGCACATCCACGGGGCGTCGAGCGCATCGTGGGCGCTCCGGCACGGCGCACTGTGCATGGTCGCGGAGCTGCCGTACTGGAGCCACCCGGACGCCGACGACCAGACCCTGACGGAGGAGTCGTACGCCGACCTGCTCCGCCGGTGCGCCGACGAGCTCGGGGCGTCGGGGACGGAGCTGCAGGAGATCCTCGACACCGCGTCGCCGATGCTGACCATCGAGACGCCGTTCCTCGAGGGCTCCCGCGCCTTCATCCCGATGCTCGTGTCGACGCCGGAGACGGACCACGCCCGGGCCGACCGGGAACCCGCCGACCGGATGGCCACCGTCGCCGAACGCTTCGGCTGCGAGGACCTCGTCCGCTGCTTCCGGCTCCGCTACGGCGGCATGCTGCTCCGGGCGCTCGAGGCGGAGACGACGGCCGGCACGGCGTCAGCGCCGCTCCGGCGCCTCCGCGACCGGCTGGCCGAGCGGTACGCGCTCTGGCAGGCGGACGCGGTGAGCGACGCCGCACCGATCCCGGTGCGCAAGCTGGTGGGGGTGCAGTACGGGGCGATCCTCGCCTGCGCGAGTCACGTCGCGGAGCCGACCCGCGCCTCCGGTCCGCGTCTGGTCACCATCAACCAGCCGGGAGGCTCGTGATGCGTCCGGCGCTCGCCGTCGGCCGCCGGATCGGCGGCCTGGCGATCGTGTTCCTCGGGGTGACGTTCCTCATCTACGCGATGACCTTCGCGCTGCCGGGCGACCCGATCCGGGCGCTCGGCGGGGACCGGCCGCTCACCGAGTCCGTGGTGCGGGCACTCCGCGCCGAGTACCACCTCGACCAGCCGCTGTGGCTGCAGTACGTGCAGTACCTCGGCGGACTGTTCCGCGGCGACTTCGGCACCGACTTCAACGGCCAGTCCGTCGGCGCGCAGATGGCGTCGCGGTGGCCGGTCACGATCACCCTCGCGCTGACCGCGTGGGCGCTGGAGATCGTCCTCGGCATCGGGTTCGGGGTGCTCTCGGCGCTGAAGCGCGGCACCGTGCTCGACAAGACCGTCCTCGTCGGCACGATCGTCGTCGGAGCGGTCCCGGTGTTCGTCCTCGGCGTCGCCCTGCAGCTCGTGTTCTCCGTCCGGCTGCACTGGTTCCCGGTCGCGGGCGCCACCGCGGGGTGGCCGACCGCGTACGTCCTGCCCGCGTTCGTGATCGCACTGTTCGGCCTCGCCGCGGTGTCCCGGCTGACCAGGACGTCGATGATCGAGACGCTCGACGCCGACTACGTCCGGACCGCCCGCGCGAAGGGGCTCACCCCAGGCCGGGTCGTCGGCGTGCACGTGATGCGCAACTCGCTCATCCCCACCGCCACCTACCTGGCGACCGACCTCGGGTACCTGATGGGCGGCACCGTCATCATCGAGGGCATCTTCAACCTGCCGGGCGTCGGGAACCTGCTCTTCCAGGGCATCCGGTCGCACGAGGGTGCCGTGGTCGTCGGGATCTCGACCGCCCTCATCCTGGTGTTCCTCGTCACGAGCGTGCTCGTCGACCTGCTGCACGCCGCCCTCGACCCGCGCGTCCGATCGGGAGCCGCCGCATGACCACCTCCGCCATCGGCGCCACCGTCGAACCCGTCATCGCCGCCCGGCGTCGCCCGCTCGCCGCCGCGGCCCGGACGCCCGGCTTCTGGGTGCCGGCAGCGGTGCTCGTCGTGATCCTGGCGATCGCCGCGTTCCCGCAGCTCTTCGCGGGGCTGTTCGGGCACGGCGACCCCCGGGTGTGCGACCTCGGCCGGAGCGGGGACCCCGCGTCCGCCGGGCACCCGTTCGGGTTCGACCTGCAGGGCTGCGACGTGTACGCGAACGTGATCTACGGAACGCGGTCGTCCATCTCGGTCGCGGTGCTGACCACGGTGCTCGCCGGGATGGTCGCCCTCGTCGTCGGGACCGTCGCGGGCATGGTCGGCGGGTGGGTCGACGCGGTGCTCGCCCGCCTCACCGACGTGTTCCTCGGGTTCCCGTTCCTCCTCGGCGCCGTCGTCGTCCTCAACAGCGTCGGCGAGCGCTCGGTGCTGACGGTGTCCCTCGTGCTGGCGCTGTTCGGCTGGCCGACGATGGCGCGGCTCGTGCGCTCGAGCGTCCGGGGCGTCCGGAACGCCGAGTTCGTGCTGGCCGCCCGCACGATGGGGCTCTCCACGTGGCGGATCACGACCAGGTACGTGCTGCCGTCGTCGGTCTCGCCGCTGCTCGTCCTCGCCACGATCACCGTCGGTGGTGTGATCGTCTCGGAGTCGTCGCTGACCTACCTCGGCATCGGGCTGGAGAGCCCGGCGATCTCCTGGGGGCTGCAGCTCTCCGCGGCGACGTCGCAGTTCCTGCGTGCACCGCACATGCTCATCGCCCCGGCGACGTTCCTCGCCGTGACCGTCCTCGCGGTGATCGCGCTCGGCGACACCCTGCGCGCCGCACTCGACCCGCGTCGACGCTGACGGCAGTCTTGACCCCTGTGACCCGTTCTCGAAAGGACACCCTGTGACCGACACCGCCGTCGCGCTCGACGCGTACCGGAAGACCCTGCCCTACATCCGTGACTGGGTGGCGTACAAGGTGTGGCAACTGCGGGTGCCCGGCGTGCAGGTCGCGATCGGGTTCCAGTGCGAGGAGCTGTTCTCCGAGGCGTGGGGCTACGCCGACGTCGAGGCCGGCCGCCGCCTGACGACGAACGACCTGTTCCGGATCGCCTCGCACTCGAAGACGTTCACGTCGACCGCGCTGCTGCTCCTCGCCGAGCGTGGGTCCCTGCGCCTCGACGACACCGTGGGCACGTACGTCCCGGCGCTCGTCGACGGCGGGTCCCCGATCGCGGACGCCACCATCCGGGAGCTCATGGAGATGGGTGCCGGTGTGATCCGTGACGGGCACGACGGTGACTACTGGTCCCTGAAGCGGCCGTTCCCGGACGAGTCCGAACTCCTGGCGCTCGTGCTCGACCGCGGACAGAAGGTCCCAGCCGGGTCCTCGTTCAACTACTCCAACCTCGGGTACTCGCTCCTCGGGCTCGTCATCGCCGCGGTCACCGGACGGACGTACAACGAGTTCGTCCGCGAGGCGATCGTCGAACCCCTCGGCCTCCGGAACACCGGCCCGGACTGGGACCCATCGCGCGAGGACGACTTCGTCATCGCGTACTCCGGCTTCCACGTGGCGCGCACCCGGCAGCGGATCGCGCACGTCGACACCCGCGCGATGGCCGCGGCGACCGGCTTCCACGGCACCGCGTCCGACCTGGTCCGGTACTTCTCCGCCCACGTCCTCGGGCAGGGCGACCTGCTCAGCGACCACTCGAAGCGCCTCGCGCAGCGGAAGTCGTGGAGCGCGACCGAGGAGGACCCGGCAGCCCGCGGCTACGGTGCCGGCTTCATCGTCGACCGCATCGACGGCCGCGAGGTCCGCGGCCACTCGGGCGGCTTCCCCGGGCACATCACCCAGTCCCTGTTCGACCCGGCGTCCTCGCTCGTCGTGTCCGTGATGACGAGTTCGGCCGCCGGCCCCGCGACGCTCCTCGCCACCGGCATCCTGCACCTCCTCGATGCCGCGGCAGACTCCGCGGCACCGGGGGCGGCCGTCACGGAGGACGCCGTCGCCGCGCGCTACACCGGTCGGTACGCGAACCCGTGGGGCGTCACCGACGTCGCCCGCGTCGGGGACCGTCTCCTCGCGATCGACCCGTCCGGCCCGGACCCGCTGGAGTCCCCGACGCGCCTCGAGCCCGTCGACGCCGACACCCTCCGGATGACGCACGGCAACCGGTTCGGCTCCGTCGACGAGGACATCACGTTCACCCGCGACGCCGAGGGCGCCGTCACCGGCATCCGCGGCAGCGGCGGGATGAGCGAGGAGCCGTGGTCGATCCCGGAGGAGACCCCCGAGGTCGCGGCAGGCCTGGCGTGAGCACCACGCAGGCGGGGGACGCGCGCGACGACCTGCACCTCGAACCGGAGCGCCAGGCGTTCGTCGAGGAGTTCGCGATCATGCTCGCCGACGGTGCGGGCATGCCGTTGACGGACGCTCGGGTGCTCGGCTACCTGATCATGACCCGCGCGCCGTCCTCGTCGTCCGCGGATCTGCAGGCCGCGCTCGGCGCGAGCTCGGGCTCGGTGTCGACGGCGACCAGGCGGCTCGCGGACGCCGGGTTCGTGAAGCGCGTCACGGTGCCGGGGGAGCGGAGCCACTTCTTCCGCGCCGAGACCGACGTGTGGGGCAGCTGGCTGGCCGGGGAGCGGAAGTACCTCGACCGGCAGCGGGACATCATCGCCCGCGGGCTCGCGGTCGTCGAGCAGGACGGCCACACCGGCGACGGCGACGTCGACGCCCCGGTCCGTGAGCGCCTCCGCAACGGCCGCGACTACATGCAGTGGCTCAACGGCCACCACCGGAAGATGCTCGAGGACTGGGAGGCGTTCAAGGCCGCCCGGGACACGGGCGACGACGCACCAGGGACGGACTGACATGACCGAGCCGCGCGAGCACGTCCTCGTGGTCGACCACCTCACCGTGACCTTCGACGTCGAGGGTGAGGTCGTCCGCGCCGTCGACGACGCCTCCTTCACCGTGGGGCGCGGCGAGGTCGTCGCCGTCGTCGGCGAGTCCGGCTCGGGCAAGAGCATGACGGCCATGACGGCGATGGGCATCGCCCCGGAGGGAGCGCGGGCGTCCGGCACGATCCGCCTCGCCGGCGTGGACGTCCTCACCGCGGGGGAGCAGCGTCTCCGCGAGGTCCGCGGCCGCCGCGTCTCGATGATCTTCCAGGACCCGTCCGCGGCCCTCAACCCGGTGTTCACGATCGGCTTCCAGCTCGCCGAGGCCGTCCGGCGCGCCGACGCGTCCCTCGACCGCTCGGCCGTCCGCGAGCGCTCCCTCGACCTCCTCCGCGCGGTCGAGGTCCCCGAGCCCGAACGGCGGCTCGGCCAGTACCCGCACGAGCTCTCCGGTGGGCAGTGCCAGCGCGTGATGATCGCGATGGCGCTCGCCGCGGACCCCGAGCTCCTCATCGCCGACGAGCCGACGACCGCCCTCGACGTCACCGTCCAGGCCGAGGTCCTCGACGTCCTCCGCGCGCTCCGGGAGCGCACCGGCACCGCGATCCTCCTGATCACCCACGACATGGGTGTCGTCGCGGACATCGCGGACCGCGTCGTCGTGATGCGCCGCGGCCAGGTCGTCGAGTCCGGCACCGCGAGCGCCGTCTTCGCGGCCCCGGACGCGGACTACACGCGGGAACTGCTCGCTGCGGTCCCACGCATGACCCCGCACGGGTCGGAGGACCGGCTCGCCCCCGCGACGCCGCGCCCGTCGACGGTCCTCGACGTCCAGGGCCTCGTGGTCGAGTACGGCGGAGCGTTGCGTCGCCGGTTCCGCGCGGTCGACGACGTGTCGTTCACGGTCGGCCGCGGCGAGATCGTCGGCCTCGTGGGGGAGTCCGGCAGCGGCAAGACGACCATCGGGCGGGCAGCCGTCGGCCTCGCCCCGATCACCGCGGGCACGATCGCCGTCGACGGCACGGACGTGTCCGGCGCGAGCCGTGCCGACCGCCGCACGATGCGCCGCCGCGTCGGGGTCGTCTTCCAGAACCCGCTCCGTTCCCTCAACCCGCGCTACACGGTGGGACAGACGGTGGCCGAGCCGCTCCGCCAGATCCTCCGGCTCTCCGCCGCGGAGACGGGCGAACGCGTCGAGCGGTTGCTCGCCGACGTCGGCCTCGACGGCGGGTACCGGGAGCGTTTCCCGCACGAACTCTCCGGAGGCCAACGCCAACGCGTCGCCATCGCCCGCGCCGTGGCACTCGAGCCGGCGCTCCTCATCGCGGACGAGCCGACGAGCGCCCTCGACGTGTCGGTCCAGGCCCGCGTGCTCGACGTGTTCCGCGAGCTCCAGGAGCGCCTCGGGTTCGCGTGCCTCTTCGTCACCCACGACCTCGCCGTCGTGGACACCCTCTGCGACCGCGTCGTCGTCCTGCACCAGGGCCGCGTCGCCGAGCAGGGCACGTGCGACGCGATCCTCCGAGCCCCGCAGGACCCGTACACCCGCCGACTCATCCAGGCGGCCCCGGTCCCCGACCCCGAGGAGCAGGCCACCCGCCGCGCCGCGCGCCTCGCGACACGCGCCGCCTGACCCGTCCCGCCGCCGCGCCGCCTGGCCCGTCCCGCCGCCGCGCCGCCTGGCCCGTCCCGCCGTCCCGCCGTTCACGACCGGATCCCGCCCCCCACACAGCCGCCCACCAGCCGACCCCCCCGTTCACCGGCGCCAGGCTGACCGGGCTCGCCCCCAACGCCGGTCCGCGACGAGGACGTTTTCCTTTTCCACTTTGGCCGATCCGGTACACGAACCCCGGGGTTCGTGAACCGGATCGGTCAATCGAGAATCCGAAAACGTGTCTCCGTGCCCCGCAGGCGCGGCAGGGACGACTCGACGCGATCGAGGGTCCGACGCATCGCCCGGACGGAGGGGAACCCGGAGCCGGCCGCCACCTCGGCCGGATCGGCGCCGGAGCGTGCGTTCCGAGGTGTTCGCGAGGGCCGCGAGCTCGGGGACCGTCGGGGGTGGCCCGGGGCCGGCGATCGCGTTGATGCAGCGGGTCAGGCTGTTGTCGCGGAGCACGGGCGGCCGCCAGGTGCTGAGCGCCGTCGTCACGACCATCTCGGCCAGCGCGTCCTGGGGCGGGCCGGGCCACCGCTGCCCGACGAGGGAGCCGAGGTGCCGGAGCGTCAGGACGACGTCGGAGCCGGTGTCCCAGCCGTTGTCCTGCGGCTGCATCGTGGTGAGCAGCTCCGGGAGGCCGAGCACCTCGGGCATCAGCGGGCCGAACGCGACCTCGCCGTGGTGCACCCCGACCGCCGGGAACAGTGGGTCGTCGACACGGGGCGGCGGGTTCCGCGCACTGCGGGTGCCGACCCAGATCGGTGCGCAGCCGGCGAGGACCGCGACGCCGCCGGGTTCGAGGACCTCGTCGACGTCGCCGCGTCCCACCCAGACGCGCTCGATCTCCGTGGCGATCCACGTGTGGTGGACCCGGCCCGTCGGGAAGTCGTGGGTCCAGGCGGAGGCGAGGTCGGCCTCCAGTCCGGCGCCGTAGGTGACCCGCATGCCGACCGCACCGTACATCGCGCGGAGCGCGTCACCCACCGGCCACCGTCAGCGCACGTCGGCGGTGGACCAGAGGTACCGCGCGCCCGCGCGGACCGGACGCAGCAGTGGTCCGACGAAGAGCAGCGCCGCGGCCACGAACGCGGCGAACTGGCCGATCGCGGGGATGGCGAAGAGCACGGTGAGCATGCTCTGCGGGGTCCCGGGCAGGGTGCCCAGCCAGATCGCGAGGCCGCCGAACAGCCAGACGAACGCGCCGACCGCGATGACCCAGCCCGCGACTCGCGAGGCGCCGGTGCCGCGGCGGAGCACCATGACGCCGAAGGTGATGAGCAGGGCTTCCGAGGTGATGAGCAGGATCGTCGTGATCGGGAACGAGAGCGGACCGAGCGGTGCCCAGGACAGCGCGGAGCAGAGCGCGGACAGTGCGAACCCGAGCGAGGTGCGGTCACCGCGGCGCCATGCGGACACGGCCACCACGACCGCCGCCAGCCCGCCCACGACGGCGGCTCCGACGAGGACCGGTTGTCCCGGATCCCACTGCGTCAGCACCACCTGTCCGGCGACCGGGCCGAGCGCTGGTGCCAGCGCGGCGACCACCGCGGCGAGTGCGATCCATCGATCCCTGACAGCAGCGTCCATGGGTTCAGGGTAGGGGTAACCCCACCCCCGATCCGGGAGCGGGCAGTATTGGGGAGAAGTCCCGTGTTCACGAGGCTTGAGTCATGACCGACACCGACCGTCTCGACCAGGCACCCACCGTGCCCCTGGACGACGCAGTACCGCCAGGAGCCACGACGTCCATGCCCGCGCAGCCGCCGACCCCGACCGCGGGCGAGTTCTACCGCGACGCGTGGAAGCGCCTGCCGCGGGACTTCGGGTACATGGCGCTGACGGCGGTGCTCCTCTGCACGCTGTACTTCGCGTTCCCGGCCGCGGTGCTCGGCGGTGGGTTCCGCGACCTGTTCAACCCGTTCGTCCTGCTGATGTTCTTCATCGCGCTGTTCGTCGCTCGGTGGCTCGGCCAGTTCGAGCGGCTCCGCATCTCGTGGGCCGACCCGCGGCCGATCCGCCCCGTCGACTGGACGCCGCGCTGGCAGCAGAACTGGTGGGCGCGCACCGGCTCGGCCGTGGCGAACCCGCACTACTGGCTGTACCTGCTGCACGCAGCCGTGGTCTACCCGCTCGCCGCGCTCGTCACCGTCGGGGCCGGCGCGGTCCTCATCGCCGGGTTCTTCGGGCCGATCGTCGCCGGGTTCACCGCGCTCCGCTGGGGCTGGCAGATCAACGAGTGGCTGATGCTCAACAGCATCGACTCGAACTGGGCGTGGATCCTCGGGGCGCTCGCCTGCGCAGTGAGCATGGCGGCCTCGGTCGTGCTGTTCCCGCTCTGGGCGCGCGGCTCGGTGATCGCGCACTACTGGATCGACTTCGGGCTGCTCGGCGGGTTCCGCGCCGAGGTGCTCGAGCAGCGCGTAGCGGGGCTGCAGGCCTCCCGTGCCGGCGCGGTCACGGCCGAGGGGCAGGCGCTCCGACAGATCGAACGCGACCTGCACGACGGCCCGCAGCAGCGCCTCGTCCGGCTCCGGATGGACCTGTCGGCGGCCGAGCGGGCGTTCGAGAAGGACCCGGCGGCGGCGAAGCAGCTCATCGGGGAAGCCTCCGAGCACGCGAAGGACGCCCTCGACGAACTCCGTGCGCTGTCCCGTGGGTTCGCGCCGCCGATCCTGCTCGACCGGGGACTCGTCGCCGCGCTCGAGGCCCTCGTCGCCCGCACGCCGATCCCGGTCGGGCTGGAGATCCGCCTGCCGGACGGCCTCGAACTCGCGACCGAGATCCAGCGCAACGTGTACTTCACGGTCTCCGAGCTCCTCACGAACACCACGAAGCACGCCGGCGCCCGGGCCGCGGGGGTCTACCTCGGGCTCGTCGTGGACGCCTCCTTGGTCTGGTACCTCACCGTGAGCGTCACCGACGACGGCATCGGGGGTGCCAGCGTGCAGGAGGGCCACGGGATCGAGGGGCTGATGGGCAGGATGCGGGCGCTCGACGGAGAGCTCACGGTGTCGAGCCCGACGGGAGGCCCGACCGAAGCGACCGCTCGGATCCCGCTCGGCGCCCTCAACGGGGTCCCGACGACTCGATGATGTCAATGTTCCGTATGTGAAATACGAGTGCTACGTTCTTCTCGTACGGCCGTGCACCTGACAGTGATCCTTCGAGAAGAGAGAACACGAACATGCAGAAGAAGCTCGCAACCGCCGCGGCGACCGCAGTCGCCGCCGCGACCATCATCGGTGGCATCGGGTTCGGGACGGTGGCCGCGAACGCGGCACCCGTCACCACCGCCGCCTCCGCCAGCTCGACCGCGGCGCAGTCGCCACTCACGGTGAACGTCGACTCGGTCGACACGGAAGCGCGCACCGCGGTGCTCTCCGGGACGGCCACCCCCGGTGCCGCCATCGACCTCACCATCGCGGAGACCGGTGCCGGGTCCGTCGACTTCGCCGATGCCGACGGCAACTGGTCCGGCACCGTCAAGGACCTGCCGTCCGCGATCAGCAAGGTGCACGTGACGCAGTTCATGGACGGCATCGACTCCGAGACGGTCGACGTCTGGGTGATGCTGCCCGACGTGTGAGCCCCCCGCCCGCACTAGTCTTGTGGGCATGAGCGACGGCCCGGATGCAGCACGCATCCGGGCCGTCGTCGTCGACGACGCGGTCCTGCTCCGCGAAGGGCTCGCCCGCGTCCTGCGCGAAGCCGGGGTCGAGGTGGTCGGGCAGCACGCCGACGCCGTCTCGTTCCTGGCGACCCTGCCCGCGGGGGCGCCTGACGTCGTCATCATGGACGTCCGGATGCCGCCGACCTTCACCGACGAAGGCGTCCGCGCCGCCGTCGAGACCCGCCGACTCGCACCGGGCACCGGCGTGCTCCTGCTCTCGCAGTACGTCGAGGCGACCTACGCCGAGGACCTCCTCGCGTCCGGGTCCTCCGGTGTCGGGTACCTCCTCAAGGACCGCGTGACCCGGCTCGAGGAGATCGACGAGGCCGTCCGCCGCGTCGCCTCGGGCGGGACCGTGCTCGACCCCGAGGTCGTGACGCAGCTGATGAGCCGCCGTCGCGACCCGCTCGCGGCGCTGACACCCCGCGAGCGTGAGGTCCTCGGGCTGATGGCCGAGGGCCGGACGAACGCGGCGATCGCCCGCGCGCTCGTGATCGGTACCGGCGCCGTCGAGAAGCACGTCTCGAGCATCTTCGCCAAGCTCGCGCTCGAGGACACCGGCGAGGACCACCGCCGCGTGCTCGCCGTCCTCGCGTACCTCGGATGACGCGTGTCCCCGCGCCGCTCCTGGCGCTCGCCGCGATCGTCTCCGTGCAGCTCGGCGCCGCGATCGCGAAGACCCGCTTCGACGAGGTCGGCTCCGTCGGGGCCGCGACGCTCCGGCTCGTGATCGGCGCGCTCGTGCTGGCGCTGGTGGTCCGTCCTCGTGTCCGCCACTGGCACCGTGCGCAGTGGTCCGGCGCGATCGGACTGGGGCTCGCGCTCGGCGGGATGAACGTCTTCATCTACCTGGCCTTCGCGTCGATCCCGATCGGTGTCGCCGTGACGATCGAGTTCCTCGGGCCGCTCGCCCTCTCCCTCGCGCACACGCGGCGGTGGCGCGACGCGCTCTGGGCGGCACTCGCGCTGGCCGGCGTCGTGCTGCTCGGGATCGGCCCGTCCGCGGTGACCGAACTCGGCGGCGTCGCGTTCGCCGTGGCGGCCGCCGTGTGCTGGGCCGGCTACATCGTGATGAACCGCCACGTCGGTGCGATCATCCCGGGCGTCGACGGGCTCGCAGTGTCGATGCTCGTGGCGATGCTGGTCTCGCTGCCGTTCGGGCTGCGCACCGCGGCCGCCGGGGTCGTGGCGGACCCGACGCTGTTGATCGTGTTCGGCGCCGTCGCCGTGCTCTCGAGCGTGCTGCCGTACGCCCTCGAGATGCTCGCGCTCCGCCGGATGCCGACGCGGGTGTTCGGCGTGCTGCAGAGTCTCGGCCCGGCCGTCGCTGCACTCGCCGGACTCCTGGTCCTGCACGAGGCGCTGTCGCTCGTCGAGGTGGTGGCGCTCGCGTGCGTGACCGCCGCGAGCGTCGGGGTGACGGTCTACTCCTCGCGGAGGAAGTCCGCGTAGGTGGGTTCGTGCTGGTCGCCCGACAGCAGCGACGGGTCGTTCACACGTCGATCGACGTAGGCGGCGATGACCTCTGGCGGGGTGAGCACGTGTGCCACCCAGGACGGCACGTCATGGGCTTTCATGGTGCCTCCTTCCGGTTGTGACACTCGCGGACGGATGTCTTGATTGTCGAGTTTCTTCGTGGACCGGGACTCATTGAACGATCTCGTGCCGGTCGTCGAGAGTCAATCGGATGCGTCATCTGGACTGCCCCGTGCGGTCCCGGTCCGCTCGTTCCGCGCGCAGGACCCGGTGCTTGACGGCCGAGCGCCACACCCACGCCTCGGCCTGCTGCCCGAACTGCGCCCACTCGACGAGCACCGCGTCGCGCGTCCAGCTCTTCGCGAAGGCCTTCACCCGCACGTGGAAGGTCGGGAACTGGATCCATGCCCAGACGGCCATCGGGGTGACCGCGTGGCAGACGTCCGGGCCGCGGGCGTCCTCGGACAGTGAGTAGGCGCGCGGACGTTCGACACTCCGGGTGTTCCGGGGGCTGCCACCGGTTCTCGCGACGCCGTCCCACGAGACGTATTCGAACGTGTGTTCGAATGGTTCGTCAAGTTCGCCGGGCGGCTGCGCCGGTCGCGTCGGCGCGGGTCCGCGTGTCGTGCGACCCGGCCTGGAGGCTCGGGTCGGCACTGCCCGCTGCCGTACGGTGACGGGATGGATGCGGTGGCATGGGCGCGGTCGGTCCTCGAGGACCGGGGCACGGACGTCCTCGGGGTCGAGGAGGTCCGACGACGCGCGTGGAGCACGATCTGGCGCGTGTCCACCGCGGACGGCGACCTCTTCCTGAAGACCGCGCCGGACGGGGTCGCGGCCGAGCCGGCGCTGCTCGACGTCCTCGCACTCCACGGCGTCCCGCACGTGCAGCGTCCGGTCGCGGCGGAGGGGCGGCACGTGCTCCTGCCCGACGGCGGACCGATCGTCCGGCTCGCCGAGGACCGCGACACCGTGTGGCTCGACGTGATGCGCCACTACGCCGAGGTCCAGTGGGCGACCGAGCCCGCCGCGGCCGCGGACCTCGTGGTGGCCGGCGTCCCGGACCTCCGGCTGCCGGTGCTGCCCGGCGTCGCCGCCGAACTCGTCGCGCGCTGGGCGCCGGAGCACCGGGGGATCGTGCCGCTGCTCACCGACGCGGCCGTCGAGCTCGACGAGCTCATGCCGATGACGACGCTCGAGCACGGCGACCTGCACGTGGGCAACGCGTTCGTGCGCGGAGCCGTCCCGTTCGACTGGGGCGACGCCTGCGTGTCGCACCCGTTCCTCAGCCTGCTCGTCGCGGGGCGTGACGGTGCGCCTGGTGGGGTCGAGGCGTACCTCGAGACGTTCCTCGGCGAACCGGGCGTGGCGGACGACCCGGACCTGCAGCACATCGTGGGGCTCGCGACGACGCTCGGGGTCGTGTCCCGGGTGCTGAGCTGGCAGCGGGCGATCGACGCGTCGGGCGACGGGATGCCCGAGAGCTACCGGAGCGCTCCGCGGGAGTGGCTCGAGACCCTCGTGGAGGGGATGACGGGAATCGCGGTTCGACGCAGCGCCGGTCTGGAATCGTGGAGGGGATGACGGGAATCGAACCCGCGTAGCCAGTTTGGAAGACTGGGGCTCTACCATTGAGCTACATCCCCGCGCCTGCGCTCGAGGCGCAGCCCCACCACTGTAGCGGACGAACGACATGCAAGCGGACGGACCAGCCCTCGTGATCCTGCCGCCACCGGACGAGTCGTCGCAGCGCACGATCAAGCGCTCACGGGTCCTCTCGTACGTGCTCGTCGCCCTCGCCGCGGTCGTCCTCTCCCTTCGTCCGGACCTGTTCGGGGACCCGCAGGCGCAGCCGTGGCACGCGCTCCTGCACGTGTGGCGGATCGTCCTCGGCATCGTGCTGGCGCTCGCCGCGCTCGGTGTCCAGGTCCTCGTCGGGGTGCAGTGGCGCCGCGGCTTGCGACAGACCGGTGAAGCTCCCGGGAACCGGACACCCGCGGACCGCTAGACTCATCGGCGTCGCATGCGCCCCACCGGTGTGCGCGAGCACCCTGGCCCATGCAAACGGGGCGTAGCTCAGCTTGGTAGAGCGCCCGCTTTGGGAGCGGGAGGTCGCAGGTTCAACTCCTGTCGCCCCGACCAGGACCCACACCACCGCCAACCATCAGGAGAATCCCCCTTGGCCAACAGCACCGTCGACAAGGTGAGCGAGACCCGCGTCAAGCTCACGGTGAACGTGACGCCGGAAGAGCTCAAGCCGAGCATCGACCACGCGTACAAGCACATCGCAGAGCAGATCAACATCCCCGGCTTCCGCAAGGGCAAGGTCCCGCCGGCGATCGTCGACCAGCGTGTCGGCCGCGGCGAGGTCCTGAACCACGCCGTCGGTGACGCCATCGACACCTTCTACCGCCAGGCGGTCGAAGAGCAGGAGCTGCGCATCCTCGGCCGTGCCGAGGCCGACGTCTCCGAGCTGCCGAACGTCAACGACTTCACCGGCGACCTCGTCCTCACCTTCGAGGTGGACGTGCGTCCCGAGTTCGACCTCCCCGACTACAGCTCCTACGAGCTGACCGTCGACGCGGTCGAGGTCTCCGACGAGGAGATCGAGGAGGAGCTGCAGAACCTGCGCACCCGCTTCGGCACGCTCGTCACGGTCGACCGCCCGGCGACGAAGGGCGACTTCGCCCAGATCGACCTCACCGCCACCATCGGTGACGACGAGGTCGACTCCGCCACGGGTGTCTCCTACGAGCTCGGCTCGGGCGACCTGCTCGAGGGCATCGACGAGGCGCTCGAGTCCCTCACCGCCGGCGAGTCCACCACCTTCGAGTCCAAGCTCGTCGGCGGCGACCGCGAAGGCGAGACCGCTCAGATCGCCGTGACCGTCACCGCCGTCAAGGAGCGCGAGCTCCCCGAGGCCGACGACGAGTTCGCGCAGATCGCCAGCCAGTTCGACACCATCGACGAGCTCAAGGCGGACCTGAAGGAGCAGATCGCGAAGTCCAAGACCTTCGGTCAGGGCGCCGCTGCTCGCGACAAGCTCGTCGAGAAGCTCCTCGAGGACGTGGACATCCCGATCTCGGAGAAGCTCATCGAGGACGAGGTGCACCGTCACCTCGAGCAGGAGAACCGCCTCGAGGACGACGAGCACCGCGCCGAGGTCGCCGAGTCCAGCGAGAAGGCCTTCCGCTCGCAGATCCTCCTCGACTCCATCGCCGAGAAGGAGTCGATCCAGGTCTCGCAGGAAGAGCTCACGCAGTACCTGATCCAGGCTGCCGCGCAGTACGGCATGGAGCCGGGCGAGTTCATCAAGGTCATCGACCAGAACGGGCAGATCCCCGGCATGGTCGGCGAGGTCGCCCGCTCGAAGGCCGTCGCCACGGTCCTCGCGCAGGTCACGGTGAAGGACTCCAACGGCGAGCCGGTCGACCTGTCCGCGTTCACCGCGGGTGTCGCCCAGCCGGCCACGGTCGACGCGGAGTAGTCCGGCAGTCGACGCGAGCAGCGTCTCGGACGGGAGGCACGGTGCCAGTCGGCACCGTGCCTCCCGTCCGTTTCTGCCTCGTTCACCGCGACCCGCATTGCCGACAGCGAACAGGCGCGAACTGCTGCGTTGCAACCGATAAGTTCGACATCAAGCGACAACTGAACGGGAGCTTTTCCATGGCCGAAGCAACACTGAACCCCAGTGTTTTTGACCGCCTTCTGAGAGACCGGATCGTGTGGCTCGGCTCCGAGGTCCGCGACGACAACTCGAACGAGATCGCAGCCAAGCTGCTGCTGCTCGCCGCCGAGGACCCTGAGAAGGACATCTACCTCTACATCAACTCGCCCGGTGGCTCGATCACCGCGGGCATGGCGATCTACGACACGATGCAGTTCGTGCCGAACGACATCGTCACCGTGGGCATCGGCCTCGCCGCCTCGATGGGGCAGTTCCTGCTCTCGTCGGGCACGCCCGGCAAGCGCTACATCACCCCGAACGCCCGCGTGCTCCTGCACCAGCCGTCCGGTGGCTTCGGCGGGACCGCCGCGGACATCCAGACGCAGGCGAAGGTCATCCTCGACATGAAGCAGCGCATGGCCGAGCTGACCGCCGAGCAGACCGGCAAGTCGATCGAGCAGGTCCTCAAGGACAACGACCGCGACAACTGGTTCACGGCGCAGGAAGCCCTGGACTACGGCTTCGTCGACCACCTCCGTGCGTCGTCGGCCGAGGTCATCGGTGGTGGCGGGACCGTCAACGACGGCGAGACCCCCACGCCGGCCGCCGACCCCGACGCGCAGTCCTGATCCCCACCGAAGAAAAGGAAACGAGAATGCATCTCCCCATGCTCGGTGGCGCGCAGAACGTCCCGGCTCCCACTGATCGGTACATCCTCCCGAGCTTCGAAGAGCGCACGGCCTACGGCTACAAGCGTCAGGACCCGTACGCGAAGCTGTTCGAGGACCGCATCGTGTTCCTCGGCGTCCAGGTCGACGACGCGTCGGCCGACGACGTCATGGCCCAGCTGCTCGTGCTCGAGTCGATGGACCCGGACCGCGACATCGTGATGTACATCAACTCGCCCGGTGGCTCGTTCACCGCGATGACGGCGATCTACGACACGATGCAGTACATCCGCCCGCAGATCCAGACGGTGTGCCTCGGCCAGGCCGCTTCGGCCGCGTCGGTGCTCCTCGCCGCCGGCACGCCGGGCAAGCGTCTCGCGCTGCCGAACGCCCGTGTGCTCATCCACCAGCCCGCGACTCAGCAGGGTGGCGGTCAGGCGTCCGACATCGAGATCCAGGCGGCGGAGATCCTCCGCATGCGCACCTGGCTCGAGGAGACGCTGTCGAAGCACTCCAACAAGACGGCCGAGCAGGTCAACCACGACATCGAGCGCGACAAGATCATGTCCGCTGCGGAAGCCGTGGAGTACGGCCTGATCGACCAGGTGCTGACGAGCCGGAAGAACCTCCCGGCCCTCGTCAAGTAGCGCACACGCGAAGGGCCCCACACCGGTTGGTGTGGGGCCCTTCGTCGTTCCCGCCGGTACCGGTGCCGGCCTGGAGGCTCGCATCGCGTCCGTGAGATCGCATTCGGTGTCACATCGGGTCACGTGGAGCGACACGAGCTGCGATCTCACCGGCAGGACGGACCTCGCCGGGAGAGCATCACTCGTCGTCGGGGTCCTCGGCGGGACGGCGGCGGACCAGGAGCAGCACGGCGACGATCGCGGCGACGACGACCAGGCCGCCGGCACCGATCCAGATCGCGTCGGAGGTCGACGAGTCGGTGTCGCCCGAGGCCGTGCCCGTCGTCGCCGCCTCGCTCGCCGAACCGCTCGTGGCGCAGGTCGGCGGGGTCGCGGAGCCCTTCGCGGCGGTGAACCCGGCCGGGGCTTTCCACGTGAATGCGTACTCGTCCGAGACGGTGTGGCCGTCGGCGGAGACGATCTGCCACTCGACCTCGTACTTCCCCGAGGCGCCGAGGGCGGCCTTCGTGGTCATCGAGGGGCCGTCGATGTCGACGCAGCCGTTCTCGTAGTACCGCTTGTCGGGCCCGACGATCCGGAAGGCGAAGCCCGACCCGGAGCCGCCGATGTCGAGGAGCTTGTCGTTCGTGGTGATCTCGAACGCGTCCGGCAGGGACGTCAGTGTGCCGTCGACCTTCGGCGTCGACGCGATCATGTAGTTGTGCGCGCTGGCCGGGCCGGCGAGCCCGAGGACGGCACCGCCCGCGATGGCGAGGGTCGTGGCGGACGCGGCCACGAGCCTCCAGGCCGGGTGGGACCGGCGCCGGTCCGGACGGGACGTCACCCGTCCCCGAGCGGCCGTCACTTGGTGCTGCGCCGGCGGGTCGCCGCCACCGCGACGACCAGACCGGCCGCGCCGAGGACCAGGCCCCCGAGACCGAGGAAGCGGCCGACCAGGTCGGGCTGCGTGCCGGTGGAGGGGGCGGCCGCGGCGGTGGTCGCCGCATCGCTGGCTGCTGCCGGCTCGTCGTCGCCGTCGGCGGCGGTGGACGCGGCGGTCAGCGTGATCGAGGGTGCCGGGTGCTCGGGCTCGGCCTGACCGGCCTTCTGCACCTGGTCCCACTCGGTGGAGCCCTTCTCGCACGTCTGCGTGACGGGGAGGGCGACGACGTCACCGGCCTTGCCGTCCGGCAGCGAGAAGGAGAGCGAGAAGGTGTCGCGCTCGTCGGCGGGGAGCGGGGTCTTCGCGGTGTAGGTGACGCTCGTGACGCGCTCACCGGCGTCCTCGGTGGACTCGTCGTCGGCCGAGGCGGACGGGCTCGTGTACGGCTCCGTGGTCTTCGTGAGGTCCCAGTTCGGGTTCACCGTCGGCGTGACCTCGATCACGGAGGACGGGACGTGGAACTGCAGCGTCGTGGTGGGGGAGCCGTCGCAGCCGTGCGGGACGGAGAACGTGGCCGTCGTGTAGGAGCCCGCCGCGGTGGAGGTGCTCGTCGCCTCGACGTGGGCGCTCGCGGATGCGGCGGTGCCGAGGACGATGGCGGCCACGACGCCGAGGGTCGCTGCTCCGCCGACGGCGAGACGCTTCTGCATGGGGTGGTTCCTTCCGGGACGCGTGCTCTACAACTTGTAGAAGATCCGAGGACAACTTAGCAGGACCGAACGCCCTGGGCGAACGCGCCGCCGGAAACGCGCTCGGCGTCGCCGTGAGTGTCGCCGGTTGCGGTTAGGCTCGACAACACGACGACCTCGTGGACGCGAACCGGCGTGCACGTCGACCAGGGAAGGCCGGAGCATGGCACGCATCGGAGAGAGCGCTGACCTCCTCAAGTGCTCCTTCTGTGGCAAGAGCCAGAAGCAGGTACAACAGCTGATCGCCGGTCCCGGCGTCTACATCTGTGACGAATGCGTCGAACTCTGCAACGAGATCATCGAAGAGCGTCTGGCGGAAGCCAGCGACGAGACCGGCAGCGGTGAGTTCGAACTCCCCAAGCCGCGCGAGATCTTCGACTTCCTGCAGGAGTACGTCATCGGGCAGGACCCGGCGAAGCGCGCCCTCGCGGTGGCGGTCTACAACCACTACAAGCGCATCCGCGCACAGGGGCAGATCACCGCAGCCGAAGACCGCGACGACGTCGAGATCGCCAAGTCGAACATCCTGCTCATCGGGCCGACCGGCTGCGGGAAGACCTACCTCGCGCAGACCCTCGCCAAGCGCCTCAACGTGCCGTTCGCGGTCGCGGACGCAACCGCCCTGACCGAAGCCGGCTACGTCGGCGAAGACGTCGAGAACATCCTCCTCAAGCTCATCCAGGCCGCGGACTACGACGTCAAGCGCGCCGAGACGGGCATCATCTACATCGACGAGGTCGACAAGATCGCGCGCAAGGCGGAGAACCCGTCGATCACGCGCGACGTCTCCGGCGAAGGCGTGCAGCAGGCGCTGCTCAAGATCCTCGAAGGCACGGTCGCCTCGGTCCCGCCGCAGGGTGGCCGGAAGCACCCGCACCAGGAGTTCATCCAGATCGACACGACGAACGTGCTGTTCATCGTGGCCGGTGCGTTCGCGGGGCTCGAAGAGATCGTGTCCTCCCGCGTGGGCAAGCGCGGCATCGGGTTCGGTGCGCAGCTGCACAGCCCGCTCGACCAGCAGGACCTCTACGCCGACGTGCTGCCGGAAGACCTCCACAAGTTCGGGCTCATCCCCGAGTTCATCGGTCGTCTCCCCGTCGTCACCACGGTGTCGCAGCTCGACCAGTCCGCGCTCATGCAGATCCTCACCGAGCCGAAGAACGCGCTCGTCCGCCAGTACCAGCGGATGTTCCAGATCGACGGCGTCGAGCTGGAGTTCGACCAGGGCGCGCTCGAAGCGATCGCCGACCTGGCCGTGCTGCGGCAGACCGGTGCTCGTGGTCTCCGCGCGATCATGGAAGAAGTGCTCGGGCCGATCATGTTCGACGTGCCCTCGGACGACGACGTCGCCCGGGTGGTCGTCACGCGCGAGTCGGTGCTCGAGAACGCGGCGCCGACGATCGTGCCGCGGCCGCGGGCGAAGCGCGTCGAGAAGTCCGCGTAGGCGTTCCGCCACGCACGAAGGGCCCGCACCGTGTCGGTGTGGGCCCTTCTGCTGTGTGGCGCGGGTGCGCGTGCGCGGTGCCGGCGGCGGGCGCGGGGTTCGCGTGCGCGGTGCCGGGCGCGGGGTTCGCGCGCGGTGCCGACCGCGGGGTTCGCGTGCGTTCCTTCCCATCACGCCCGCTGTGGGAAGGCGAATCGCGCGTAGGGGGCCAGAACTTCTGACCGCCTACGCGCGATTCGACTGCCTACGCGGGGAACTGCCCACGCGGTGAACTTCCTACGCGGGGAACTGCCCCGCCCCCGCGCCCGCGCTACTGCAGGCCGCGGCGGCGGAGCAGGGGGCCGACCTCGGCGTCGCGGCCGCGGAACTCGCGGAAGGCCTCGATCGGGTCCTTCGACCCGCCGACTCCGAGCACCATCGTGGCGAAGCGACGCCCGGCTGCGCGGTCGAGTCCACCGTGGTCGCGGAACCACTCCACGGTGTCGGCGTCGAGCACCTCGCTCCAGATGTACCCGTAGTAGCCGGCGTCGTACCCGCCGGAGAACGTGTGGGCGAAGTACGTCGACGAGTAGCGCGGCGGGACCGCGGCGACGTCGATGCCGGCGTCCGCGAGGGCCTGGCGCTCGAAGGCCTCGACGTCGGTCACGGCGTCGGCCTCAGCCTTGGAGAGCCGGTGCCAGGCTTGGTCGAGCAGAGCCGCGGCGAGGTACTCGGTGGTGCCGAACCCCTCGTTGAAGCCCGCCGAGTCGCTCAGCCCGAGGACGAGCTCCGGCGGCATCGGCTCACCGGTCTCGTGGTGCTTGGCGTAGTTCGCCAGGACCTCCGGCCAGGAGACCCACATCTCGTTGACCTGGCTCGGGAACTCGACGAAGTCCCGCTCGACGTTCGTGCCCGAGAAGCGCGGGTAGGTCGTCCGGGCGATGAGGCCGTGCAGCGCGTGGCCGAACTCGTGGAAGAGCGTCTCGACCTCGTCCTGGATGAGGAGCGTCGGGGAGCCGGTCGCGGGCTTGGCGACGTTGAGGTTGTTCACGACGACGGGCAGCGTGCCCATCAGCGCCGACTGCTCGACGACCGGGTTCATCCAGGCGCCACCGCGCTTGCCGTCCCGCGTGTAGAGGTCGAGCAGGTACAGGCCGACGGGGGTGTCGTCCTCGTCGGTGACCTCGAACACGCGGACCTCGTCGTTGTACCCGTGGAGGTCCGGGCGCTCGGCGAACTTCAGCCCGTAGAGCGCGTTCGCGGCGAAGAAGACGCCGTCGTGCAGGACCCGGTCCGCCTCGAGGTAGGGGCGGGTGGCTGAGCTGTCCGCCGCGAACTGCTCGCCGCGGAGGATCTCCGTCGCGTACGCCCAGTCCCACGCCTCGACGTCGAAGCCGACGGTCTGGGAGCGGACGGCACGCTCGTCGTCGGCGTTCGCCGCAGCGGCACCGACCAGCGAGGACAGCAGCCCGTCGACGGCCTCGGGAGTGCCGGCGGTCTCGTCGGCGGTGACCACGGCGGCGTGGTTCGGGAAGCCGAGCAGTTCGGCACGCTCGGCACGGAGCCGGACGATGCGGAGCAGGACGTCCCGGTTGTCGTGCTCGTTGCCGCGGCGACCGCGGGAGAGCGAGGCGCGCATGATGCGTTCGCGGAGGTCGCGGTCGGCCAGGGACGCCAGCCACGGGTGGCCGGTGTAGAGCGGCAGCGTGATGAGCCAGCCGTCCAGGCCGCGGTCGGCTGCGGCACCGGCGGCGGCGGACTTGGCGCCGTCGTCGAGGCCGGTGAGCGACTCCTCGGACGTGACGTGCACCGCGAGGTCGTTCGTCTCGTCGAGCAGGTTGCGCTCGAACGTGGTCGTGAGGGTGGAGAGCTCCTGGTTGATCGCGGTGAGGCGCTCCTTGCCGGCGTCGTCGAGGCCGGCGCCCGCCAGGGTCATCTCGGTGAAGGTGCGCTCCACGAGGCGCAGGTCCTCTCCCTCGAGCCCGGTCTCGGGGGCGCTGTCGCGCACGGCTCGCACGCGCTCGTAGAGCCGGGAGTCGAGGGTGATCGCGTCGCGGTGGGCTGCGAGGAGCGGTGAGACCTCGGCCTCGATGTCGTGCAGCTCCGGCGTGGAGTCCGCCGAGGAGAGCGTGAAGAACACCATGCTCACGCGGGAGAGCAGCTGCCCGGTCCGCTCGAGCGCCACGAGCGTGTTCTCGAACGTCGGGGCGTCCGGGTTCGTGGCGATCGCCTCGACCTCGGCACGCTGCGCTCGGATCCCGGCGTCGAAGCCCGGACGGTGGTGCTCGAGCCGGACCTGGTCGAACGGGGGGAGTGCGTAGGGGAGGGTGCTCGGTTCGTCGAACGGCGTCGTCATCACCCCACCCTAGCTACGCGGTTGCGGCGTCGATCAGCGTGGCCGCCGCGCGCCGTGCGTGCCGGGCGGGGGCCGCGTCTCCGGCGATGGCCGCCGTGGTCTGCGCCCCTTCGGCCAGCAGGGCCAGCTGCGCGGCGAGCTCCTCGGCGAGGGCCGGATCCGACACCGCCGTCCGCGTGAGTCCGGCGACGTAGTGCTGGAATGACTCCTTGTGTGCGCGGGCGATCTCCGCCACCGCGGGGGAGGTCGCGCCGAGCTCCCCGAAGGCGTTGATGAAGCCGCACCCGCGGAAGGTGGCGTCGCCGAACCAGGACTCGAGGAAGTCGTACATCGCGAGGAGCTTGTCGCGCGGGCTCGTCGCGGCGTCGACCGCCTGGGCCAGGCCGTGCTCCCAGTACTCGTGCCGGCCGGCGAGCACCGCGGCGATGAGGGAGTCCTTGCCGGGGAAGGCGGCGTAGAGCTTCTTCAGCGAGACGCCCGCGCCGGTCCGGATCTCGTCCATGCCGACGGACTGGATCCCGCGCGTGTAGAAGAGCTCGTCCGCGACGTCGACGATGTGCGCCCGGGTGTCCGGTTCGATGGTGACTGCCATGGTGCATCCCTTCTCCACTGCCCGTCCACCGCGCCGACTTGCGCTGGGAACGATCGTTCTCTAGTGTAGCGGACACCGGCGAGAACGACCGTTCTCCGACCGGAACGAATGCCGAAGGAAGGCAAGACCATGGGCGAGATCACCGTCGGGACCGAGAACAGCGTCGACATCCAGCTGCACTACGAGGACAAGGGCACCGGGCAGCCGATCGTGCTGATCCACGGCTTCCCGCTCGACGGCAACTCGTGGGAAGGCCAGGTCCCGCCGCTCCTCGACGCCGGCTACCGCGTGATCACCTACGACCGTCGCGGGTTCGGCCAGTCCTCGCAGCCGTCGACCGGGTACGACTACGACACGTTCGCCGACGACCTGCACACGGTCCTCGAGACCCTCGACCTGCACGACGTGATCCTGGTCGGCTTCTCGATGGGCACCGGCGAGATCGCCCGCTACATCGGCCGCCACGGTGAGGACCGGATCGCGAAGGTCGCGTTCCTGGCCTCCCTCGAGCCGTACCTGGCGATCACGGACGACAACCCCGACGGTGGCGCGCCGATGTCGTTCTTCGAGGGCGTCTCCGCGGATGTGAAGAAGGACCGGTACGCGTACTTCACGAACTTCTACCAGGACTTCTTCAACCTGTCGGAGAACCTCGGCAGCCGCATCTCCGAGGAAGCCGTCCGCAACGTGTGGAACGTCGCCGCCGGCTCCGGTGCGATCGCATCCGCTGCAGCACCCCTGACCTGGCCGACGGACTTCCGTCAGGACATCCCGAAGGTCACCGTCCCGGCGCTCATCGTGCACGGCACGGCGGACAACATCCTGCCGATCGACGCCACCGGCCGCCGCTTCACCAAGGCCCTGCCGCACGCGGAGTACGTCGAGATCGAGGGTGCACCCCACGGCCTGCTCACCACGCACACCGCCGAGGTGAACGAGGTCCTGCTCGGCTGGCTCGCCCAGGCCTGACCCCGCACAACCAAAACCGGCCCGAACCGCGGAAGTCCGTGGTTCGAGCCGGTTTTCGTTGTGCGCCGCCGAGCGGCACCGCCGCCGCGCGAGCGGGGGCGGCGCGACGCGCGGCGGCGGCGCCGCGCGCGCCGCCGCGCGCCTCAGTCCTCTTCGGGGGCGTCGTCCGGGTTCGTCACCTGGGCGTGCCCGGCGTCGTCGAGGTGGATCGACGTGCCGTCGTCCAGCTCGACCCGGGGCTTGCCCTCCAGGTAGGTGAGCGTCCACCCCCACCCCGTCGTGTCGACCGACTCCGCGGCCAACTCGTCCTCGACGGACCGCACCGCCACGACCAACGCTGCATCGAGCCGTGATGGTGCCGACGCACCCACGTTCCAGCGCGTACCCAACTGCATCCGAGCCTCCTGGCCGTCGATGGTGAACCGAGACGAACGCGACCCTACGCGGGCTGCTCGGCCAGCTCGATCTCGGTCACCTCGAGCACGTCGCCGTCCACGAAGGACAGGTCCTGGATGCGGCCGACGGCCGCCAGGTCGACCGCCGCGCGCTCGACGAGCTCGCGGGTCGTGGCCGGGGCCGCGACGACAGCACGCGTCACCGGCGTCTTCTGGGACGCCTTGGCGGCCGTCTTGGCGCCACGGATCCCGATGAGCGCCTGCCCGACGGCGGCGAGCAGACCGGTCTCGGCCGCGTCGACCGGCAGGTCGGCAGCGGTCGGCCAGGAGGCCCGGTGCACGCTGGTGTCGTGGGTCCACGCCCACACTTCCTCCGTCGCGAACGGCAGGAACGGTGCCAGGAGACGGAGCAGCACGTCGATGGCGGCGCGCAGCGCCAGGACGGCGCTCGCCTGGGTCTCGTGCGTCGAGTCCGGCGCGGTGCCGTACGCACGCTCCTTGACGAGCTCGAGGTAGTCGTCGCAGAAGGTCCAGAAGAACCGCTCCGTGACCTCGAGTGCGCGGGCGTGGTCGAAGCCCTCGAACGCGGTGGTGGCCTGCTCGAGCGTGGTGCGGAGCGCGGCGAGCATGTCGATGTCGAGTGCTTCGGTGACGCGCGTGGCGCCGGAGGGCAGCTCGAAGCCGTAGACGAACTTCGCCGCGTTGAGGACCTTGATGGCCAGACGGCGGCCGACCTTGATCTGCTTCGGGTTCTGCGGGTCGAAGGCCGCGTCGGTGCCGAGCTTGGACGATGCGGCCCAGTAGCGGACCGCGTCGGCGCCGTGCTGCTCGAGGATCGCGAGCGGCGTGACGACGTTGCCCTTCGACTTCGACATCTTCTTGCGGTCCGGGTCCACGATGAAGCCGGAGATCGAGGCGTGCTTCCACGGCACGACGTCGGCCTCGAGCTGGCTGCGGAGGACCGTCGTGAAGAGCCACGTGCGGATGATGTCCTGGGCCTGCGGGCGGACGTCGTACGGGTAGACGAGGCCGTAGAGCTCCGGGTCGGTCTCCCACTTGCCCGCGAGCTGCGGGGTCAGGGACGACGTCGCCCAGGTGTCCATCACGTCGAGTTCGCCCTGGAAGCCGCCGGGGACGCCGCGCTGGTCCTCGGAGTAGCCGGGGGCCGGTTCGGACGCCGGGTCGACGGGGAGCTGCGCCTCGGTCGGGACGATCGGCTGGTCGAAGACCGGGTTGCCGTCGGCGTCGAGCGGGTACCAGACCGGCAGCGGCACGCCGAAGAAGCGCTGGCGGGAGATCAGCCAGTCGCCGGACAGGCCGCCGACCCAGTTGTCGTAGCGGACCCGCATGAAGTCCGGGTGGAAGGCGATCTCCTCGCCGCGCTGCCGGAGCGTGGCCTTGAGCGACTCGTCGCGGGCGCCGTTGACGATGTACCACTGGCGGGTCGAGACGATCTCGAGCGGCTTGTCGCCCTTCTCGAAGAACTTCACCGGGTGCTGGATCGTCTTCACGTCGCCGACGAGCTCGCCGGACGCGGTGAGGGCGTCGACGACGACCTTCTTCGCGGAGAACACGGTCTTGCCGGCGAGCTCGGCGTAGAGGGCCTTGCCGCCCTCGGACTCGATCCAGGACGGCTCGTCCGAGCGGACGCGGCCGTCGAAGCCGATGATGGCGCGGTTCGGCAGCTGCAGCTCGCGCCACCACACGACGTCGGTGGTGTCACCGAAGGTGCAGACCATCGCGATGCCGGCGCCCTTGTCCTTCTGCGCGAGGTGGTGAGCGAGCACCGGGACCTCGACGTCGAACAGGGGGGAGCGGACCGTGGTGCCGAAGAGGTCCTGGAAGCGCTCGTCGTCCGGGTGCGCGACGAGGGCGACGCAGGCGGGGAGGAGCTCCGGGCGGGTGGTCTGGATGACGATGTCACCGCTGCCGTCCGACTTGTGGAACGCGATGCCGTGGTAGGCGCCCGGCATCTCCTTGTCCTCGAGCTCGGCCTGCGCCACCGCGGTGCGGAAGGTGACGTCCCAGAGCGTCGGGGCGTCGGCCTGGTAGGCCTCACCGCGCTCGAGGTTCCGGAGGAAGGCGCGCTGGGCGCTCGCGCGGGAGGTGTCGTCGATGGTGCGGTACGACTGCGTCCAGTCGACCGACAGGCCGAGCGTGCGGAAGAGGTGCTCGAACTGCTGCTCGTCCTGCACCGTCAGGCGCTCGCACAGCTCGATGAAGTTGCGGCGCGAGATCGGGACCTGGTCGGCCGCCTTGCTCGACTTGTTGTCGCCGCCTTCGAACGGCGGGACGAACGTGCCGTCGTAGGGGAGCTGCGGGTCGCAGCGGACGCCGTAGTAGTTCTGCACGCGACGCTCGGTGGGGAGACCGTTGTCGTCCCAGCCCATCGGGTAGAAGACGTGCTTGCCGCGCATGCGCTCGAACCGGGCCTTGAGGTCGGTGTGCGTGTACGAGAACACGTGCCCGATGTGCAGCGAGCCGGAGGCGGTGGGCGGCGGCGTGTCGATCGAGTAGACCTGGCTGCGGTCCGCGGCGGCGGAGCGATCGAAGCGGTAGGTGCCGTCCTGGTCCCAGACGGGGCCCCAGACCTGCTCGAGTCCGTCGACGGTGGGCTTGTCGGGCATGGGCTTGGTCATGGCTGCGCCTTTCGATCGCTATGTGCGGCACCGAGTCCGTGATGAGGTGCCTGAGTGTCCACGCGTGACGCGCGGTGCAGCAATCGTACCGGGCGGCTGGATCCGGCGTGGGTCGGCCTGTTCGCGGGATGCGGACAAGGCGGATCACACCTGATATTCCATGAAGAGCGGGCAGCTGGTAGTCTGTCGGAGTTTGTTCGGCGAGCCGTCGGTGTTCGCAGTCCTGCGATGTCGCTCTTCTCGTCGGACTCCCGAAGGCAGCCACAGCAACCGGAGGACGATTTGGCACCGAACAACGCACCCCACCCGCACGGCGACCGGCCGGTCCGGTCGAAGGGCGCCGCGAAGCGCGCACGCCGCAAGCTCACCACGGGCGACGTCACCGTCGTCGAGGAGTCGCTCCTCAAGCGCGCCGTCGCCGCAGCAGCGCTCGGCAACGCGATGGAGTGGTTCGACTTCGGCATCTTCGCGTACCTGACGGTCACCATCTCGAAGGTGTTCCTGCCCGAGGGCGACCCGGCCGCGAACCTCGTCGCCACGTTCGGCTTCTTCGCCGCAGCCTTCATCGTCCGTCCGATCGGCGGCGCGGTGTTCGGCCCGATCGGCGACAAGATCGGCCGCCAGAAGGTCCTCGCGCTGACGATGATCCTGATGGCCGCCGGCACGCTCATGATCGGTCTGATCCCGTCGTACAGCTCGATCGGGTTCTGGGCGCCGGTGCTGCTCCTCGTCGCCCGCTTCGTGCAGGGCTTCTCGACTGGTGGTGAGTACGGCGGCGCCGCGACGTTCATCGCCGAGTACTCCCCGGACAAGCGCCGCGGGTTCATGGGCTCCTGGCTCGAGTTCGGCACGCTCGCCGGGTACGTGCTCGGTGCCTCCATCGTCACCGGCCTGCAGTTCGGCCTCTCCGAGGACGCCCTGCTCAGCTGGGGCTGGCGCATCCCGTTCATCATCGCCGGCCCGCTCGGCCTGATCGGGCTCTACCTGCGTCTGAAGCTCGAGGAGACCCCGGCCTTCCAGAAGCAGCAGGAAGAAGCGGCCGAGCGCGAGTCGCAGAAGACGCCGTTCCTCAAGCTCTTCGCGGAGAACTGGCGTGCGCTCATCATCTGCATCGGCCTGGTCCTGGTCTTCAACGTGACTGACTACATGCTGCTGTCGTACATGCCGACCTACCTCGAGCAGAACCTCGGGCAGAACGCCACGTTCGGGCTGATCCTCATCGTCATCGTGATGATCCTGATGATGGTCGTGATCACCTTCGGCGGCCGGCTGTCCGACAAGTTCGGGCGTCGTCCGGTGCTCGCCGCCGGCTGCATCGGCTTCTTCCTGTTCTCGTGGCCGGCCCTGCAGCTCGTGCAGACCGGTACCGGCGTCGGCGTGTTCTTCGGCCTGCTGATCCTCGGTGTCGTGCTCGTCACGTTCACCTCGACGATGCCCTCGACGCTCCCCGCGCTGTTCCCGACGATCATCCGCTACGGCGCCCTGGCGATCGCGTTCAACGTGTCGGTGTCGCTCTTCGGTGGGACGACCCCGCTCGCGACCGCCGCGCTGATCAACGGCGCGAAGGACGCGGGCTTCGGCTGGGCCGAGGACATCCCCGCGTTCTACCTGATGGCCGCAGCGCTCATCGGGCTCGTGGCGGTGTACTTCACGAAGGAGACCGCGAGCACGCCGCTCATGGGCTCCGGCCCGACGGTCGCCTCGGAGGCAGAGGTCGCCCAGGTCATCGACGAGTACAACGACCCGTCGTCGGAGTTCGCGCAGTCGGACTGGGCGAAGGAGTTCTCGACGAGCGAGATCCCGGTGATCTCCAGTTCGGCGAGCGCCTCGTCGGACAACGACAAGGCCACGTCCGGCAGCTGACCGGCTCCGGCACCGACCTGGAGGCCCGACTCACCACACGAGACGCCGTCACCCCCGCGAGACACCGCGGGAGGTGGCGGCGTCTCGCGGTGAGCGGGGCGTCTCGCGGGGAGCGCGGCGTCTCGCGCGGAACGCGGTCGCGCGCTGCGCGCCGTCGCTACGCCGCGGCCGCGGCCGGGCCGGCCGACAGCCGTTCGGCGGCGCGGAGGAGCTCTGCCGTCACCGGGTGCTCCGGGTGTGCGAACACATCGGCGGCGGGTCCGTGCTCGATGGCCGCGCCCCCGTGCATCACCAGCACGTCGTCGGCGATGCGCCGCACGGCACGGAGGTCGTGCGACACGAACACCATCGCCACCCCGGTGGTGTCCCGGAGCCGTTCGAGCAGCGTCAGCACCGCGTCCTGCACGGTGGCGTCGAGTGCCGTCACGGGTTCGTCGAGCACCAGCACCGCGGGGTCGGTCGCCAGCGCCCTGGCGATCGCGAGTCGCTGCCGCTGCCCGCCGGAGAGCGTCAACGGCGACCGGTCCCGGAGCACCGGGTCGAGGTCGACCTGCCGGAGCGCGGCGTCCACCCGGTCCCCGAGCTCGCCCGTCGCCCGTCGGGCGTTGCCGTCGGTGAACGCGTCCGCGAGTACCCGCTCCACGCTCCAGCGCTCGTCGAAGGTCGCGCCGGGGTCCTGCACCACGGCGGACACCCGGGTGCGGCGGGCACGGCGGTCCCGTTCGGGGAGCGGCGCCCACGGTTCGCCGTCGAGCGTGACCGTGCCGGCGTCGGGTGCCTCGAGGCCGAGCAGCATCCGGACGAGGGTGGTCTTGCCGGAGCCGGACGCGCCGACGACGCCGAGCGAGCGACCACGCTCGAGCGTGAACGACACTCCCGTGACGGCGTCCACCCGGTCGTACGACTTCGACAGCTCTCGCGCCTCGAGCACCGCGGCGCCCGACCCCGCACCGTGCGACCCGGCGCCCGCGCCCGCGCTCGCACCGTGCGACCCGGCACCCGCGGCGCCCCTCGCACCGTGCGACCCGGCGCCCGCGCCGGCCGCCGCGACCAGCGCCCGCGTCGCCGCGTGCACCGGGGACCGCAGCACCGCCGCGACGGCGCCTTCCTCCACGACGCGCCCCGCGTCCATCACCACGACGCGGTCCGCCCACCCCGCGACGAGCCCCAGGTCGTGCGTCACGACGAGCAGCCCCGCGCCGCGCTCCTGCGCCGCCCGCAGCTGCTCCATCACCCGCACGGCGATCCCCGCGTCGAGCGCCGTCGTCGGCTCGTCCGCGATCACGAGCGCCGGCGACCCGATCGTGGCCGCGGCGATGAGTGCCCGCTGCCGCATCCCCCCGGAGAGTGTCCCCGCGAGCCGTCCGTCGGACGCGATCGCCGGGTCGAGACCGACCCCGGCGAGCGCGGAGCGCACGGCGTCCACGCGCTCACGTGCGCTCATCGCGGTGTGCAGCCGGAGGGTGTCGTCGACCTCGCGCCCGACAGGACGGAGCGGGTCCAACGCGCCGAGGGCCTCCTGTCCGACGTATCCGACACGTGCGCCGCGCACCGAACGCCACCGTCGGTCGGAGAACGCGCGCACGTCGAGGCCGGCGACCTCGAGCCCGTCGGCGCGGACGGCGGAACCGGGCGCGGACAGGCCGAGGAGCGCGCGGACGGTGACGGTCTTGCCCGAGCCGGACGCGCCGACCAGGGCGACGCACTCGCCGGCGGCGACGGCGAGGGCGACGTCCCGGACGAGCGGTGTGCCGCCGACCGCCACGGAGAGTCCTCGTGCTTCGACGACGTTCATCGGGTTGCTCCAGTGGGTCGGAGGGCCCGGCCGAGCACCGTCACCGCGGTCGCGAGCACGACGATCGCGAGGCCGGGGAAGGTGCTCATCCAGGGTGCTGTCTGCAGGTAGGTCCGGCCGTCGGCGAGCATCGCGCCCCACTCCGGGGCCGGTGGTGGCGTGCCGACGCCGAGGTAGCTGAGGGCGGAGGCCCAGACGATCGCCTGGCCGACGCCGAGTGTCCCCACGGCGACGATCGGCCAGAGCGCGGCGGGCAGGACGTGCCGGAGGACGATGCGCGCGGGGGAGCGACCCTGCAGCACGGCGGTCTCGACCACCTGCGAGGACCGCGCGGTCCGTACCAGGCCGCGGACGATGCGCGCGTAGCCGGGAGCGGTCGCGAACCCGACGGCGAGCATCGCGGGCACCGGACCGGGGCCGGTCACGGCGATGACCACGAGCGCCACGAGGAGCAGCGGGAGGGCGAACGCGACCTCGGTCACGCGGCCGACGACGGCGTCGACCATGCGGCCCCCGAGTCCGGCGACGACGCCGAGCACGATGCCGACGCCTCCGCCGACGAGGGTGGCGACGACGCCGACCAGGAGGCTCGCGCGGGTGCCGGCGACGACCCGGGCCAGGACGTCCCGGCCGGACTCGTCGGTGCCGAAGGGGTGCCCGGCACCGGGTGGCAGGAGCGCCTCGGCCGGGTGCACCGCCAGCGGGTGCGCGCCGCCGAGGAGCGCCGGCCACGTGGCTGCGACGACGGCGAGCGCCACGACGGCGGCGGCGACGGTGCCGGCGGGTCCGAGGGCGCGGGTGCGTCCGGGTCGCGTCGGCGGGTCTGCCGCGGTCGCACCGGCCTGGAGGCTCGGCTCGGCGATCCCGCTCATCGCGCGTCCGCCCCGTGGCCGGGACCGCGCTGGCTCGTGCGCGGGTCGACGGCGCGCTCGACGAGATCGGCGACCGCGAGCACCACGACGTAGGCCGCCGCGGAGACGAGTGCGATCCCGGCAACCAGGGGCATGTCCCGCTGGGTGACGGCGGTCACGAGCGCCCGGCCGATGCCGGGCAGCGCGAAGACCGACTCGACGACGACGGCGCCGGAAACGAGCGACCCGAAGGCCCAGGCGGACAGCGCGATCCCGGGGAGCGCGGCGTGCCGGAGCAGGTGCCGGCCGAAGAGCCCCGCGCGGGTCTCGCCACGGCCGCGGGCGGCGAGCGCGAACGCCGAGCGCTGCGCGTCCACCACGCCGTCCCGGACGGTCTCGGCGAGGTAGCCGGCGACCGGGACCGCGACCGTCAGCACCGGCAGGACCCATCCGCGGACGCTGCCGTCGCTGACCGCGGGCACCCAGCCGAGCGCGCTCGCGAACACCACGATGAGGACGCTGCCGAGCCAGAAGTGCGGGGTGACGCTCGCGGTCACGGAGATCGCGCTGGTCAGGGTCGCGGCGCCCCGGCCGCGCTGGGTCGACCACCACGCGGCGACGATCGCGAGCACCCAGGCGACGACGAGCCCGGCGACCGCGAGCGTCAGCGTGACCGGCAGCTGCTGGCCGAGCAGCGTCGCGACCGGGGTCCGGAAGGCGTACGAGTCACCGAGCTGTCCGGTTGCCAGGCGTCCGAGGAACACCGCGTACTGCACGATGACGGGTCGGTCGAACCCGTAGTCCGCGCGGACCTGGGCGACCGCGGCGGCCGAGGCCTGCGACCCGGGGCCGCCGAGGACCGCGAGCGCGGGGTCGCCGGGGATGAGCCGGATCGCGACGAACACGATCGTCGCGACGGCCCAGAGCACCCCGATGCCGCCGAGCAGTCGGCGGAGTGCCCACCAGACCCAGCTCAGCGGTCGATCCATGCGGTGCCGAACCACGGTGTCGAGACGGCGGTCGTCCGGATCCCGTGCACGGCCGAGCGGTACAGGAAGTGGTTCTGCTGGTCGTAGAGCGGCAGCACCGTCCGGGATTCCAGGATCCGCTGCTGCGCTTCCTCGTAGAGGCTGCCACGCGTGCTGGTGTCGGACGTCTGCGCCGCCTGCTCCAGCAGTGCGTCGACCTTCGGGTCGTCGAGCTGGGCGAGGTTCGCGAAGTACCCCGACGGCGCCGGGGTGATGCTCGCGGAGTCGTAGAGGATCCGGAGCACGTCGGCCCCGACCTTCGTGTACGGGGCACTGACGACGTCGTACTGGTTCTTCGCGAGGGCGGCGTACCAGCTCGACAGGTCGAGTTCCTCGAGCTGGACCTTGATGCCGACCTTCGCCTCCGATGCCTGGATCTGCTGGAACAGGCTGCGCTCGGCCGGCACCGACTGGTTGGTCGACACCGGGAACGTCACCGTGAGCTGCTTGCCGTCCTTCTGCCGGATGCCGTCCGAGCCGACCTTCCAGCCGGCGTCGTCGAGGAGCTGCTCCGCCGTGCTCGGGCTGTACCGGAACAGGCTCTTGTCGGAGTACCCGAACGGTTCGACGCTGGAGAGCGCCGAGTACGAGCGCTTCGCGGTGCCGAGGAACAGCGACTGCACGCCCGGGTTGATCTCCGCGCCGGCGATGAACGCCTTGCGCACGGCTTCGTCCTGGAACACGCCGTGGCCGGAGTTCAGCTCGAGGCGGTTCGAGGCGCCGGGGCGCGGGGCGTCGAGGTCGCGGATCGTGGACTTCGCCGACGCGGCCCTGAGCTGGTCGGGCTGGGCGTTGTCGATGACGTCGACCTGCCCGGACTGCAGCGCCGCGTACCGGGACGTCGAGTCGGGGAGGAAGCGCCACGTGATGCCGGACAGCCGCGGCTTCGTCGTGCCCCAGTAGTCGTCGTTCTCCGCGAGGGTGACGCGGTCGCCGTGCTTCCAGTTCGTGATCGTGAAGGGGCCGGTGCCGACGGGCGACTCGCAGTTCACCGCCTGCGTGCGCTGGAGCGCCTTCGGGGACTCCATGCCCACCCACGGCTGCGAGAACGACTCGAGGAGCGCACTGTCCGGACGGCTGAGCGTCAGCGTGACGGTGTGGTCGTCGGTCGCGGTGGCCTTCGCGATGGACTGCAGGGCGAGGTACCCCGTGCTCGACGCCGTCGCCGGGTCCTGCACGTGCTCGATGTTCGCCACGACCGCGGCGGCGTCGAACGGGGTGCCGTCGGTGAACGTGACGTCGTCGCGGAGCGTGAACGTCAGGGTCTTCCCGTCGTCGCTCGTCGTCCACTTCGTGGCGAGGGACGGGGTCGGCTTGCCGTCGTCGAGTCCGACGAGTTCCTCGATGTACTGGGTCGACAGCAGCGCCTGCGGGTAGTTGCCGCCGACGTGCGGGTCGAGGCAGGTCGGTTCGGCGTCACCGGACGCGTACGTCAGCGTGCCGCCGGTGACGGGCGAGCTGCTCGTCGTGCTCGTGCCGGCGCCGGTGCACGCGGTCAGGGTGAGGAGGAGCGCGGTGGCACCCGCGACGAGGCCCGCGGCTCGGGTACGGCGTTTCTGTACTGGGTCCAAGATCATGGCTGGACGAGTCTAGCTGTTTACTGGGGACCATGGACGAACCGATCCGCCGCGGGGGACGGCCGCGACGCTCGAGTGCCGAGGTGCTCGCGGACGCCGCCGCGGAGCTGTTCCTCGAGCAGGGCTACGCCGGCACCACCGTGGACCACATCGCCGCGCGCGCCGGGGTCAGCCGGGCGACGTTCTTCAACTACTTCCCGGCGAAGTCGGACGTGATGTGGCTCGAGCTCGACGCCGCCGTCGCCGCGCTGCCGGCCCTGCTGGCGGAATCCGCCGAGCCGTCGGCCGTGCGCGCCGTCGAGGAGGCGCTCCTCGCGGCCGCCCGCGCCCACGATCCGGAGCGCGTGCCGTGGGCGGTCGCACAGGCCGAGGTGATGGGCATCGGGCAGGAGCTCGTCGCGAGCGTCGCCGCGCGGGTGACGGCGCAGCACGACGCGGTCGCGGCGTTCGTCGCGCGCCGCACGGGGGAGTACCCGGGGTCGCTCTGGCCGCAGACGGTGTCGGGTGCGATGCTCGGCGCGGCGGCCGCGGCGTTCGGGGTGTGGGTCGCCGACGGGGTGGCCCGCCGGCCGCTCGTCGAGTACGTCGGCGCCGCGCTCACCCCGGTGGCCGCCGGGCTCGACGTCCGCTGACGCGGCGCCCGCGCGCTCCCGCCCGCTCCCGCCCGCTGACGCGGCGCCCGCGCGCTGACGCGACGCCCGCGCTCCGCGGTGCGGACCGGCGTCGCACAACGGAAACCGGCTCGAACCGCGGACGTGCGTGGTTCGAGCCGGTTTCCGTTGTGCTGCGCCGTGCGACACCGCGGGCGCCCGCGCCGCCGCGCTAGTCGGTGCGGAGCGTGCCGGCCCCGCCGGACGCCACGTCCTCCACGGTGCCGTCCCGGACGACCTCGGGCACGTCGCCGTCGGTCGGCATCAGCGACTCGTCGCCCGGCAGGCTCAGGGTGAGGACGGCCTCCTCGATGTACTGGCTCTCCTCGAGGGACTTCTCGACCTCGCGCAGGCGGACCGCGACGTGCGACTCGTCCTCGTTGCCGATGAGGTCGATCGCCGCGACGAGGTACACCCGGGACGGCCCGACGAACTCCAGGTGCAGGTACGTGACGCGGTCGATCTGCGGGCGCCCGAGCAGCTCGACGAGCACCGCGTTCTCCAACTCCGGCGACGTGCTCTCGCCGAGCAGGAACCGGCGGTTGCGGTCGATCAGGATGATCGCCACGACCCCGAGCAGGACACCGATCGCGATGGAGCCGATCGCGTCGAACACCGCCAGCCCCGTGATCTGGTGGAGGAACACCCCGAGGAACGCGACCACGAGACCGATCAGCGCGGCGGCGTCCTCGGCGAACACGGCCCGGAGTGTCGGGTTCGACGACTGCAGCACCTGCCGGAGCACCGGCACCCGGCGCTTCCGGGCGGCGCCGTGCGCCTGCCGGTACGCCTGCAGGAAGCTCGTCCCCTCGAGGCAGAACGACAGCGCCAGCACGACGTAGTTCAGCAGGACGTCGTCCGCGGGCCCGGTGTCCCCGAGCTCGCTGATGCCGTGGTAGATCGACACGATCGCGCCGGCGGTGAACAGCCCGAACGCCGCGAACATCGACCAGATGTAGGTCTCCCGCCCGTACCCGAGCGGGTGCGCGCTGTCCCGCTTCCGGGCACCGCGCCGTTCGGCCACGAGCAGGAAGACCTCGTTCCCGGTGTCGGCCCACGAGTGCGCCGCCTCCGCGACCATCGACGCGGATCCGGAGAGCATCGAGGCGATGGTCTTGGCGATCGCGACGAGCAGGTTCGCGCCGAACGCGATGACGACGGTGAGGGAGGACTCCGGGCGGTCCTGCTGTTCAGACGAGGGCATCTCTCAAGCATGCTCTCGTCCGCTAAACTCGTGTTCCAAGAGCACCGATCCGGCCATCACCGGGGAGCTTCCGGAAGAACGCGGGACGCGCGAGCGGATCGTCAGTAGAGCCGGACGGGTTCGGGACCGTCACCATCCCCGACGACGAGCGGTCGCACCGGCGTGTGCGGCAAGCGAGGTGGTACCGCGGAGCGTGCTCCGTCCTCGTGGAGAGCAACCGAACCCACAGGAGCAACCGGTGCGATACCCACTGAACCGCGATGCAGCCGACGCTGCCGGCGTCACCCCCTCGCCGTCCTTCCCTGACGTCGAGCAGGGCATCCTCGCCTTCTGGAAGGGCGACGACACCTTCCAGGCGTCGATCGACGGCCGTGACGGCTGCGACGAGTGGGTCTTCTACGACGGCCCGCCGTTCGCGAACGGCCTGCCGCACTACGGGCACCTGCTGACCGGGTACGCGAAGGACGTCTTCCCGCGCTACCAGACGATGCGCGGCAAGCAGGTGCACCGTCGCTTCGGCTGGGACACCCACGGGCTGCCCGCCGAGCTCGAGGCGATGCGCCAGCTCGGCATCACCGAGAAGCACCAGATCGACGAGATGGGCGTCGACGTCTTCAACGCCGCCGCGAAGAAGTCCGTGCTGCAGTACACCGACGAGTGGCAGCAGTACGTCACCCGCCAGGCGCGCTGGGTGGACTTCGAGGACGACTACAAGACCCTCGACGTGACCTTCATGGAGAGCGTCCTCTGGGCGTGGAAGCAGCTGTGGGACAAGGGCCTGGCGTACGAGGGCTTCCGGGTCCTGCCGTACTGCTGGAACGACCAGACCCCGCTGTCGAACCACGAGCTGCGCATGGACGACGACGTCTACCAGATGCGTCAGGACCAGTCCGTGACGGTCTCGTTCCCGCTCGAGGGCGCGCGCGCTGCGGAGCTGGGGCTCGACGGCGTGCGTGCGCTCGCCTGGACGACGACCCCCTGGACGCTCCCGACGAACGCCGCGTTGGCCGTCGGGCCCGCGGTCTCGTACGTGGTGCTGCCCGCCGGGCCGGGAGGCTCGGCTGACGGTGGCGCCGCCGGCTCCGTCTCCTACATGCTCGCCGCCGACACCGTGGCGGCCTACGCGAAGGACCTCGGCTACGAATCGGCGGAGGCCGCTGTCGCGGCGGTCACGCGCGAGCTGCAGGGCTCCGAGCTCGACGGCGTCCGGTACGAGCGCCTGTTCGACTTCCTCGCCGAGACCGAGGGCATGGAGCCCGCCTGGCAGATCCTCGTCGCCGACTACGTCGAGACGGGCGAGGGCACCGGCATCGTGCACCAGGCCCCGGCGTACGGCGCCGACGACCAGGTGGTCTGCGCGGCGGCCGGCATCCCGGTCGTGCTCTCCCTCGACGAGGGCGGTGTCTTCACGTCGCAGTTCCCGCTCGTCGCCGGGCAGCTCTGGTCGGACGCGAACAAGCCGCTGACGAAGGCCGTGAAGGACGCCGGACGGCTCCTCCGCCAGGCCTCGTACGAGCACAGCTACCCGCACTGCTGGCGCTGCCGCAGGCCCCTCATCTACAAGGCCGTGTCGTCCTGGTTCGTCCGGGTCACCGAGTTCCGCGACCGGATGGGCGAGCTCAACGAGGACATCACCTGGGTGCCGGAGAACGTCAAGGACGGCCAGTTCGGCAAGTGGGTCGGCAACGCCATCGACTGGTCGGTGTCGCGCAACCGCTACTTCGGCACGCCGATCCCGGTCTGGGTCTCCGACGACCCCGAGTACCCGCGCACCGACGTGTACGGCTCGCTCGCGGACATCGAGCGCGACTTCGGCCGGCTGCCGCTGAACGGCGACGGTGAGGTCGACCTGCACCGTCCGTTCATCGACGACCTGACCCGCCCGAACCCGGACGACCCCACCGGGAAGTCCACGATGCGCCGGATCTCCGACGTGTTCGACGTCTGGTTCGACTCCGGGTCGATGCCGTACGCGCAGGTGCACTACCCGTTCGAGAACCGGGAGTGGTTCGACAGCCACAACCCGGCCGACTTCATCGTCGAGTACATCGGGCAGACCCGCGGCTGGTTCTACGTCATGCACGTGCTCTCCACCGCGCTGTTCGACCGGCCCGCGTTCACGAACGTGATCAGCCACGGCATCGTCCTCGGCTCCGACGGGCAGAAGATGTCGAAGTCGCTCCGGAACTACCCCGACGTCTCCGAGGTGTTCGACCGCGACGGTGCCGACGCGATGCGCTGGTTCCTGATGTCCTCGTCGGTGATCCGCGGCGGCAACCTCGTCGTCACCGAAGAGGGCATCCGCCAGGGCGTCCGCGAGTTCCTGCTGCCGTTCTGGTCGACGTACTACTTCTTCACGCTGTACGCGAATGCGTCCGGGCCCGAGGGCTACCAGGCGTCGCGCCGGACGGACTCGACCGACGTGCTCGACCGGTACCTGCTCGCGAAGACCCGCGTGCTCGTGACCGACGTGACGACGCACCTCGACGCGCTCGACACCCCGCTCGCCGCCCAGGCGATCCGCGACTTCGCCGACGTGCTGACGAACTGGTACGTCCGACGCTCGCGGGACAAGTTCTGGCTCGGCGCCGAGTCGAGCGACTCGGCGAAGGCCGCGTTCGACACGCTGTACACCGTGCTCGAGACCCTCGCCCGGGTCGCCGCACCGCTCGCACCGCTCGTCTCGGAGGAGGTCTGGAAGGGTCTCACCGGCGACCGCAGCGTGCACCTGACGGACTTCCCGAGCCCGGACGAGTTCCCCGCGGACGACGCCCTCGTCGCCGCGATGGACCGCGTGCGTGACGTGGCGTCGAAGGGGCTCGCGCTCCGCAAGGCCACCGGCAAGCGCGTCCGGCTGCCGCTCGCGACGCTGACGCTCGTCGTGCCGGACACCGCCGCCGTCGAGCCGTTCGCGGACATCCTCCGCGACGAGCTCAACGTGAAGCGCGTCGTCCTGGAGACCCAGGCCGAGGAGTCCCTGGCGCAGTACGGCATCGAGCGGAAGCTCACCGTGAACGCCCGCGCCGCCGGACCCCGCATCGGAAAGGCCGTGCAGCAGGTCATCCCGGCCGCCAAGCGTGGCGACTGGGTGGCGACGGAGACCGGCGTCACCGTCGGCGGGATCGACCTCGTCGAGGGCGAGTTCACGCTCGACCTCACCGTGGCCGACGCGTCGAACGCCGTGGCCTTCCTCGACGGCGGCGGCTTCGTGGTGCTCGACACCGTGACCACGCCCGAGCTCGAGGCCGAAGGGCTGGCCCGTGACGTCGTCCGCGCCGTCCAGCAGGCCCGCCGTGACGCCGACCTCGACGTCAGCGACCGCATCGTCCTGACGCTCCGTGCCGACGAGACGGCCGAGGCAGCGGTGCAGGCGCACCAGGAGCTCATCGCGAACGAGACCCTGGCGACGACCCTGCAGCTCGTGGCTGCGGTGTTCGCGAAGGAAGACCCGGCCACCGAGGTCGGCGACGGTGCCAAGGTGACCGTGGAGGTGGAGCGCGCATGAGCGACAGCTACGACAGCAACGACAGCGACGAGTTCGGGGAGACCACGCCGGACGGGATCGAGATCCCCGTCGGACCGGCCGGGGACACCGACCCCGGCGACGCCGTGCCCTACGGGGGCGACGACGACGAGGTCCGCCGCGTCGAGGCCGCCCTGTACGCCCGGATCGGCGAGCAGTCGCCCGAGCACCGCCTGACCGCGACCCGTCGTGCCGTCGAGCTCCTCGGCGACCCGCACCTGGCGTACCCGGTGATCCACGTCACGGGGACGAACGGCAAGACGTCGACCGCCCGGATGACCGAGAGCATCGTCCGCGCGCACGGCCTGCGCACCGGACTCATGACGAGCCCGCACCTGGTGTCCATCCGGGAGCGCATCGTCATCGACGGGCAGCCGATCGCCCCGGACCGCTTCGTGGAGAACTGGGACGACATCACCCCGATCCTGGCGATGACCGACCAGGAGCTCACCGACAAGGGCGAGCTCCCGCTGACGTTCTTCGAGGCGCTCACGGTGCTCGCGCTGGCGTGCTTCGCCGAGGCGCCCGTCGACGTCGCCGTGATCGAGGTGGGCATGGGCGGCGAGTGGGACTCCACGAACGTCGTGCAGAGCCAGGTCGCGGTGCTGACCCCGATCGCGATCGACCACGCGAAGCAGCTCGGCAACACCGTCGCCGAGATCGCCCGCACCAAGTCCGGGATCATCAAGCCGTCCTCGGCCGTCGTGTCGAGCGCCCAGGTCCCCGAGGCGCTCGCCGAACTCGTGCGTGCCGCTGAGCTCACCGAGTCGACGCTCGCCGTCGAGGGCACCGGGTTCTCCGTGGTCGACGTGACCCCGGCCGTCGGCGGACAGCTGATCACCGTCCAGGGTGTCGCCGGTCGCTACGACGACCTGTTCCTCCCGCTGTTCGGCGTGCACCAGGCCCACAACGCCGCGGTCGCCATCGCCGCGGTCGAGTCCTTCATCGGCCGCGGGACCCAGGCCCTCGACGAGGACGTCCTCAGCGAGGGCCTCGCCGGCGCCACGAGCCCCGGCCGCCTGCAGCCCATCGCGCAGGACCCGACCGTGGTCGTCGACGCCGCACACAACCCGCACGGCGCGAAGGCCCTGGCCGACGCGCTGCCCGTCGCGTTCCCCTCGGAGCACGTCGTCGGTGTCGTCGGGATCCTCGCCGACAAGGACGCCCGCGGGTTCGTCCGCGCGCTCAAGGACACGATCGCGACGTTCGTGGTCACGCAGCCGCCGGGGGAGCGTGCGCTCGACGCGGACGAGTTCGCCCGGATCGTCGTCGACGAGGTCGGGAACGACCGCGTGGTCGTCGAGCCCTCGCTCACGCAGGCGCTGCAGGAAGCGCGCGACCTGGCCGACGAGGCGGAAGCCGAGGACGCCATGGTGCTCGTCGCCGGCTCCATCGTGATGGTGGGCGCGGTCATGGACCTGGTCCACGGAGAGGGTGAGGCGAAGTGACGGACGCGAGCGGAGCCTCCAGGCCGGGTCGTCAGCCGCGGCAGCGACGTGAGCGTGGCGCGCAGGAGAGCCTGACCTCGATCGCCCTCGTGCTCGAGGCGATCATGTTCTTCTTCCCGATGCTCGTCGTCTTCGGCAAGCACACGCTGCCCGCCGGGTGGGCGTTCGGCGGGGGCATCGGCGCGATGATCGTGCTGGCGCTCGCGTCGCGTCTGACCGGTACCCGCGCCGGTGTATGGTTCGGGTGGCTGCTGCAGGCGGCCATCCTCGCCACCGGCTTCATCGAGCCGTTCATGTTCGTGGTGGGCCTGGTGTTCCTGGCGCTGTGGATGTTCTGCTTCGTCAAGGGCGGTCAGCTCGACCGCCAGAACGCCGCCCGTCGCGCCGCTGCCGAGGACTGACCACATCCACCCCCGAACCTCAGGGAGTACCGCTGTGTCCGACTTCGAAGAGACCCTCGTCCTCGTCAAGCCCGACGGCGTCGCCCGCCAGCTCACCGGTGAGATCCTCCGCCGGATCGAGGCCAAGGGCTACGAGATCGTCGACCTGAAGATGATCACCGCGCCGCGCGACCTGCTCGACGCGCACTACGAGGAGCACCAGGGCAAGCCGTTCTTCGAGCCCCTCGTCGAGTTCATGCAGTCCGGTCCGGTCGTCGCCGTGCGCGTCGCCGGCAACGCGGCGATCGCGGGCTTCCGCTCGCTCGCCGGCACCACCGACCCCACCTCGGCCGCGCCGGGCACCATCCGTGGTGACCTCGGTCGCGACTGGGGCCTCAAGGTCCAGCAGAACCTGGTGCACGGCTCGGACAGCCCCGAGTCCGCCGCGCGCGAGCTCGCGCTCTGGTTCGCGTGACCCGCGCCGCCTGACCCGCACCGCCTGACCCGCACCGCCTGCGGCCTGCGGCCCGCGGCCGCTGGCGGTCCGCACAACCGAGAGCAGCCCGCACCATGGATTCCCGTGGTGCGGGCTGCTTTCGGTTGTGCGCCGGTGCAGGCCCCCGCACGCGCGCCGGCGCACCCGCCCGCGCCCGCCCGCGCACCCGCCCGCACCCGCCCGTGGCCGCGTCGGTGCCCGCCTGGAGGCGCGGGGGCGGGGGGGGGCCCCCCCCCCCCCCGACCCAGGGGGGGCCGGGGGGTGCGCGAAACCGCCGTGGGGCGCCCCCCCCGCGGGACCGGGGGGGGGGGTTTGGGGGGGGGGGGGGGGGGGGGCCCGGGGGCTTTCGCCCCGGGGGGGGGGGGGGGGGGGGGGGGGGGGGGGGGGGGGGGGGGGGGGGGGGGGGGGGGGGGGGGGGGGGGCAGGCCCGGGGCGGGCGTGCGCCGGGCCTCCCGTCCGGATGCGGTCGCGATCAGCCGGCGCGCTTGCCACGGACACCGTGGCCGAGT
>NZ_SMGH01000005.1:635822-636938 GCF_004346855.1 Curtobacterium sp. PhB136 | reverse complement strand
AGCAGACTACTGGGTTGATAGGCCGGATGTGGAAGCGGGGACTAACGACCCGTGGAGCTGACCGGTACTAATAAGCCGAAGACTTGACAACACAACTATTTCCCGCACTTCGGTGTGGGGCTCGCGTCCACTTTGTGGTTCCCGACAGATGATCGGGAATCAAACTGAATACTTCAGCTATCTGAAGGAACGGTTTTGATCCAGGATTGGGTCGAAGGTGTTCCGGTGGTCATAGCGAGAGGGAAACGCCCGGTCACATTCCGAACCCGGAAGCTAAGCCTCTCAGCGCCGATGGTACTGCAAGGGGGACCTTGTGGGAGAGTAGGACGCCGCCGGACTCAACGTAAGAAGATGTGGCCATCGGCCCTCCATCGAGAACTCGCAGGGGAGACCCTCGTTCTCGTGGAAGGCCGGTGGCCATTTCTGTTTCTGCGCTCGTTCGAAGGCCTCGACGTCGGGCCCGGTCCGTGATGGACTGGGACGGTATCGCGCCACGGACGGCGCTCACACACACACAACGACACAGCGGACGACAGCCGGCGCGAGAGCTCCGGCACGCGATGAGGAGCAACGGTGGCGAACGACGACGAACGACGGAACGACCGCGACGATGAGCGCGGTGGACGTCCGCGTCGAGACGGAGCTCCCCGCGGTGGTCAGTCCGGCGGGCGTGAGGGGTGGTCCTCCGGGCCGCGTGAGTTCGAGCGTCGCGAAGGCGAACGCCGTGATCGTCCGCAGCGCGATGGCGATCGTGCGTTCCGCAGTGACCGACCGGCGCGTGACAGCGCCCCTGGTCGTGGCTTCCGTGACGGCGGACAGCGTTCTGACCGTCCGGCTTGGCGTGGGGACCGCGACGACGCCGGCCGTCCGCCGCGTACCGGGGGACCGCGTGGGGATCGTCCGTCGTACAACTCGGACCGGCCTCGCCGGGACGGGGACCGTCCGTCGTACAACTCGGACCGGCCGCGCCGTGACGGAGATCGTCCGTCGTACAACTCGGACCGGCCGCGCCGTGACGGGGATCGTCCGTCGTACAACTCGGACCGGCCGCGCCGTGACGGAGATCGTCCGTCGTACAACTCGGACCGGCCGCGCCGTGACGGAGATCGTCCGTCG
>NZ_SMGH01000005.1:0-635814 GCF_004346855.1 Curtobacterium sp. PhB136 | reverse complement strand
GGATCGTCCGTCGTACAACTCGGACCGGCCGCGCCGTGACGGAGATCGTCCGTCGTACAACTCGGACCGGCCGCGCCGTGACGGAGATCGTCCGTCGTACAACTCGGACCGGCCGCGCCGTGACGGAGATCGTCCGTCGTACAACTCGGACCGGCCCCGTCGTGACGGAGATCGTCCGTCGTACAACTCCGACCGGCCCCGTCGTGACGGAGATCGTCCGTCGTACAACTCCGACCGGCCGCGCCGTGATGGCGATCGTCCGTCGTACAACTCCGACCGGCCCCGTCGCGACGGTGACCGTCCCTTCCGCGGGGGCAACGACCGCCCGCGGCGTGACGGAGATCGTCCGTCGTACAACTCCGACCGGCCCCGCCGTGACGGGGACCGTCCCGAGCGTGGCTCGTTCAGCACCCGCGGCGGCGGCGACGAGCGTCGGCGATTCGGCGACGGCAACCGCGGCCCAGGCGCCCGCTTCGGCGAGGCAGCACGTGACGACTTCGAGGACCGCGACCCCTACGGCACCAAGTCGATCCGCCCGCGTCACGAGGACCCGGAGATCCCCGAGGAGGTGCAGGCTCGCGATCTGCACCCGCAGGCCCGCGCCGAGCTCAAGACCCTCAGCAAGGACAACGCGGACTGGGTGGCGAAGCACCTCGTCACCGCCGCGCTGCTGGTGGACGAGGACCCCGAGCTCGCGAACCAGCATGCGCTGAGCGCAGCCCGCCGCGCCGGTCGCGTCGCGGTGGTCCGGGAGACCGCGGCGATCACGGCCTACCGGCTCGGCGACTTCAGCACCGCGCTCCGTGAGCTCCGCACCTACCGGCGGATCTCGGGCCGCAACGACCAGCTGCCGATGATGGTGGACTGCGAGCGCGGGCTCGGCCGGCCGGAGCGTGCGCTGGAACTCGGCCGCTCGGTGGACCGTGCAGCGCTCGAGCCCGGCGTGCAGGTGGAACTCGCGATCGCGATGTCCGGTGCCCGCCTCGACCTCGGGGACCCCACAGCCGCCCTCGGCGAGCTGGAGATTCCACAGCTCGACCCGTCGACGGCCTACAGCTGGTCCCCGGCGCTCTACAGTGCTTACGCGGCCACGCTCGAGGAGCTCGGCCGCCAGGACGAGGCCGACGAGTGGTGGGCCCGTGTCGACCGTGCTGCCGAGGCCCTCGCCGAAGCAGCTGACGAGGACTCTTGGGAGACGATTGATGTGGTCGAGGAAGCGTTCGAAGTCGAAGGACTCGACGAAGAACCAGCAGACGACGAGCTCGACGAGCGCGCAGACGACGAGCTCGACGAGCCCGCAGCCGACGAGTCCGGCGAACCCGACCAGCTCGAGCCCCTCGGCGACGTCGACGAGCCCGTCGACGACGACCTCGGCGAGATCGACGACGACAACCCCCGGGACGTCGACGGCTCCGCAGCCGACTGACACCCCGCGCCCGCCGACGGACGGCGTCGACGTGGTCCTCACCGACCTCGACGGCGTCGTCTACCGCGGCCGCAACGCGATCCCGCACGCGGTCGAAGCGCTGACCCGCGCCTCGCTCACCGCCCGTGTCGGCTACATCACGAACAACGCGTCGCGGCGCCCGTCCGACGTGGCAGAGCACCTCGAGCGCTACGGCCTCGAAGTGGGCCCGGACGACGTCGTGACGAGCTCCCAGGCGGGCGTGCGGCTCCTCGCGACACTCGTGCCGGCGGGCTCCACGATCCTGGTGATCGGCGGCATCGGCCTGACGAGCATCGTCGAGCAGGCCGGCTTCACGGTGACGTCGAGCGCGGACGACACTCCGGCAGCGGTGATCCAGGGCTTCTCCCCGGACCTCGGGTGGCAGCAGCTCGCCGAGGCGTCCTTCGCCCTCGCGGACCCCGCGGTGCCGTGGGTCGCGACGAACATGGACTGGTCGATCCCGGTCGAGCGCGGGATCGCCCCGGGCAACGGCACGCTGGTCGCCGCCGTGCACCAGGCCGTCGGCCGGATGCCGGTCGTCGCCGGGAAGCCCGAGCGCCCGATCTTCGACGCGGCCCTCGCCCGCTTCGGCGGCGAGCGTCCGCTGTTCATCGGCGACCGGCTCGACACCGACATCAAGGGCGCGAACGACGCCGGGATCCCGAGCGTCCTCGTGCTCACCGGCATCGACAAGGCCAAGCAGGTCCTCGCGGCCGACGAGAGCTCGCGTCCCACGTTCGTGCTGGAAGACCTCCGCGGCCTGTCCGAGCCCTACCCGGTGACCCATCGGCACGACGGCGACGACGGCACCCGCTTCGTGACCGTCGGCGACGCCACGGTCCGCATGCGTGCGCACGTGATCCGGGTGGAGCGTGCCGGCGACGACCCGATGAACCTGCTCCGTGCCGGCGCGACCGCCATCTGGGACTCCGGCCTGGCCATCTACGGTCTCGACGTCGACCCCCAGCTCTACGGCGGCGAGTAGCGTGACGGACGTGCCGACCGACCCCCAGCAGCAGCCCGCGGCGCCGCATGACGTCAACGGCAGTGACGTCGCCCGGCGCGCACACGACGCCGAGGCACTCCCGCTGACGGATCGCGCCGATGTGTTCTCGGGTCTGCACGACGAGCTCCGCACCCGACTCGAGAGCGGCGGCACGGCGAGTGCCTGACGACCTCCAGACCGGGACGACACCGGTCGAGGTCGCCCCGGCGCGCCTCGACGCCGCCGTCGCGTCCCGCGGACTCGCGAAGTCCCGCACCGCTGCCGCGAAGCTGATCGCCGCCGGCCGTGTCAGCGTGGACGGTGCACCGGTCACCAAGTCCTCGACGCCGGTGGGCCCGGACGCCGAGATCGTGGTGGACGCCGGTGACGAGTGGGTCTCCCGCGCCGCGCTGAAGCTCGTCGGCGCGCTCGACTCCTTCGACATCGACCCGAGCGGCCTCGTCGCGCTGGACGTGGGCGCCAGCACGGGCGGGTTCACGCAGGTGCTCCTCGCGCGTGGTGCTCGTCGCGTGGTCGCGCTCGACGTCGGGCACGGCCAGCTCGACCCGGTCGTGGCACTCGACGAGCGTGTCGCCGTGGTGGAGGGCGTGAACGCCCGGAACCTGACGGCCGCGGACTACCTGGCGCTCGACCCCGCCGCCGCGGACACCGCATTCGTGGTGGGGGACCTGTCGTTCATCAGCCTCCGGATCGTCCTGCCCGCCCTGGTCGAGGCCGTTCCGGCGGATGACTTCGTGCTGCTCGTGAAGCCGCAGTTCGAAGTCGGCCGGGGCGGTGTGCGCGAGGGCATCGTCCGTGACGCCGGACTGCGGAACGACGCCCTCATGAACGTGCTCTGGGCGGCATGGGACCTCGGCCTCGGGACCGCCGGCCTCGTGGCCTCCCCGATCATCGGGACCCACGGCAACCACGAGTACCTCGCGCGTCTCCAGCGGGGCGCAGGGTCCAATCCGACAGAATGGATCGGACGCGCGACCGAACTGGCGGAAGGGGCTCCATGAGCGACGAACGGCACATCCTGCTCGTCTCGCACACGGGCCGACGAGACTCGATCGACGCTGCGGTCGAGGTCTGCGACATCCTGCACGCGGCCGGCCTGACGCCCGTGATGCCCTTCGACGAGTACGCGGACATCCGACGTGCCGAAGCGACCGTCGGCCAGGTCGACATCCTCGGCGTCGACGTGCAGCGCGACGACCTCGAGATCGTCATCGTCCTCGGTGGCGACGGCACCATCCTCCGTGCGGCGGAGCTCGTCCGCGGCACCCGGGCGCCCATCGTCGGCGTGAACCTCGGGCACGTGGGCTTCCTCGCCGAGAGCGAGCGCGACGGCCTCTCGGAGACCGTCGAGCGCGCACTCTCCGGTGACTACCACGTCGAGGAACGCGTGGCACTGCAGGTCGACGTCGTCGTCGGCCAGGAGATCGTCTACTCGTCCTGGGCGCTGAACGAGGCGACCATCGAGAAGGCCTCCCGTGAACGCATGCTCGAGGTCGTGACCGAGGTCGACGGGCGTCCGCTCTCGTCGTTCGGCTGCGACGGCGTCGTCATCTCGACACCGACCGGCTCGACGGCGTACTCGTTCTCCGGCGGCGGCCCCATCGTCTGGCCGGACGTCGACGCGCTCATCATGGTGCCCCTCAGCGCCCACGCGCTCTTCTCGAAGCCGATCGTGGTCGGGCCCGACTGCGTCCTCGCGGTCGAGGTGCTCCGGCGGACGAGCGGCGTCGGCGTCCTCTGGTGCGACGGTCGCCGGACACACGACCTGCCGCCGGGGGCGCGCATCGAGGTCAGCCGCTCGCCGGAACCCGTCCGGGTCGCGCGACTGAAGGACGCCCCGTTCACCGACCGGCTCGTGGCGAAGTTCCAGCTCCCCGTCGCGGGATGGCGCGGCCCGCAGCACGACGACGACCACGGGAGCAGCCTGTGATCGAGGAGATCTCGATCTCGGACCTCGGCGTGATCGGCGACGCGACCCTCGAGCTCGGGCCGGGGTTCACCGTCGTCACCGGTGAGACCGGGGCCGGCAAGACCATGATCGTCACCGCGCTCGGGCTCCTGCTCGGTGCGCGCGCCGATGCCGGTTCGGTCCGCCGCGGTGCCTCCAGCGCCGTGGTCGAAGGACGCTGGGTCGTCCCGGACCACGCCGCGGTCGCCGAACGCGTCGAGGACGCCGGTGGCACCGTCGAGGACGGCGAACTCATCCTCACCCGCACGGTCTCCGCCGAGGGTCGCAGTCGCGCCACGGTCGGCGGCCGGAGCGCTCCCGTCGCGGTGCTCGGCGAACTCGCGGACCAGCTCGTCACCGTGCACGGACAGTCGGACCAGATCCGCCTGACCTCGTCGACCGCCCAGCGCGCCGCGCTCGACGGATTCGGTGCCGCGGCGGTCGAGAAGGCCCTGAGCCGCTACGTCGCGGCGTACGACACGTGGCAGGCACACGCGGGTGAACTCGAGACGCTGACCCGGGACCGCGACGACCGTCTGGCCGAAGCCGAACGACTCCGCGCCGCATCGGACGAGATCGAAGCCGCAGCACCCCAGCCCGGCGAGGACGCCGAACTCCAGGAACGCGCGGACCGGCTCGGGAACCTCGAGGAACTCCGCCTCTCCGCCAGCCTCGCGCACGAGGCGATCTCCTCCGAGTCCCTCGACGGCACCGACGTCATCGGCCTGGTCGAAGCAGCACGCCGGGCGATCGAGCGCGTCGCCGCGGCGGACAGCACGCTGCAGCCCGTGCTGGAGCAGCTGACCGAGCTCGGGATCCAGGCGAGCGAGGCCTCGGCGAGCCTGTCGAGCTACCTCGGCTCGCTCGAACCCGAAGCCGGCCACGACCTCGAACTCATCAACGAGCGCCGTGCGGTGCTCTCCGGTCTGGCACGGAAGTACGGCGAGACCGTCGACGACGTCATCGCCTTCGGGCAGCGGGCGAGCGACCGGCTGCTGGAACTCGACGGCGACGACGACCGCATCGTGGCGCTGCAGGACGCCGTCGCGCAGGACGAGGTCGCGCTCGAGCAGGCGGCGACCGCGCTGACCGCGGCACGCACGAAGGCCGCCGGCGACCTCGCGAAGCGTGTCACGACGGAACTGAAGACCCTGGCGATGGCCGGCGCGACCCTCGTGGTCGAGGTCACCGACGCCGGCGAGTACCGCCGGCACGGCCGTGACCAGGTCGCGATCCTGCTCCAGCCGCACTCCGGCACCGACCCGCGTCCGATCGGCAAGGGGGCGTCCGGCGGTGAGCTCTCCCGCGTGATGCTCGCGATCGAGGTCGTGATGGCCGGATCGACCACCGTCCCCACGTTCGTGTTCGACGAGGTGGACGCCGGTGTCGGCGGCGCGGCGGCGATCGAGATCGGCCGACGCCTCGCGAAGCTCGCCGAGCGCACCCAGGTCATCGTCGTGACGCACCTGGCGCAGGTCGCAGCGTTCGCGACGAACCACCTCAACGTCGTGAAGGACGCCAGCGGTGCCGTCACCTCGTCGAGCGTCCGTCGCCTCGAAGGGGACGACCGCCTCCAGGAGATGGCGCGCCTGCTCTCCGGCCTCGGCGACAGCGCCAGTGGCATGGAGCACGCTCGCGAGCTGCTCGAGGTCGCAGCCCAGTCCGCCTGACCGGCCACGGGCCGGGCGGACACGCGCACGGCGAACGCGGGTCGCGCCTCCCGGCAGTTCTGACGTACGATGGAATCCCGTGGCGGACACTCTCAGCAGCGGTACCCAGGCAAGCAACCCGACCCCGAAGGTGACGAAGCAGATCTTCGTGACCGGCGGGGTCGTCTCGTCTCTCGGCAAGGGCCTGACGGCAGCCAGCCTCGGCAACCTCCTCACGGCTCGCGGCCTCAAGGTCGTCATGCAGAAGCTCGACCCGTACCTCAACGTGGACCCGGGCACCATGAACCCGTTCCAGCACGGCGAGGTCTTCGTGACCGACGACGGTGCGGAGACGGACCTCGACATCGGGCACTACGAGCGCTTCCTCGACATCAACCTGTCGCAGTCGGCGAACGTGACGACCGGGCAGGTGTACTCGACGGTCATCGCCAAGGAGCGTCGCGGCGAGTACCTCGGCGACACCGTGCAGGTCATCCCGCACATCACCGACGAGATCAAGCGCCGGATGCGTGAGCAGGCGGAGAACGACCCGCAGCCCGACGTCATCATCACCGAGGTCGGCGGCACGGTCGGCGACATCGAGTCCCAGCCGTTCATCGAGTCGGCCCGCCAGGTGCGTCACGAGCTCGGCCGCAACAACGTGTTCTTCGTGCACGTGTCGCTGGTGCCCTTCATGAACGCCTCCGGCGAGCAGAAGACGAAGCCGACGCAGCACTCCGTCGCAGCGCTCCGCTCGATCGGCATCCAGCCGGACGCGCTCGTGCTCCGCAGTGACCGCCCGGTGTCCGACGCGAACAAGCGCAAGATCGCGCTGATGTGCGACGTGGACGAGGACGCCGTGGTGAACGCCGTGGACGTCCCGTCGATCTACGACCTGCCGACGCTCCTCAACACGCAGGGGCTCGACCGCGTGATCGTCGACGCGCTGCACCTCGAGGCGAACGAGGTCGACTGGACCTCGTGGAACCCGGTGCTCCGCGCCGTGCACGAGCCGAAGAAGGACGTCACGATCGCCCTGGTCGGCAAGTACATCGACCTGCCGGACGCGTACCTGTCCGTCACGGAGGCGCTCCGGGCCGGCGGCTTCGCCCACAACGCGAAGGTCACGCTGAAGTGGGTCGTCTCCGACGACTGCACCACGCCCGAGGGTGCGGCCAAGCAACTCGGCGACGTCGACGGCATCTGCATCCCCGGCGGCTTCGGCGTCCGCGGGATCGAGGGCAAGCTCGGCGCGCTGAAGTTCGCCCGCGAGAACCACATCCCGACGCTCGGCCTGTGCCTCGGCCTGCAGTGCATGGTCATCGAGTACGCCCGCCACGAAGCCGGCCTGGCCGACGCGTCCAGCTCCGAGTTCGACCCGGAGACCCCGACCCCGGTCATCGCCACGATGGCGGAGCAGGTGGACATCATCGCCGGTGGCGACCTCGGCGGCACGATGCGCCTCGGCCTCTACCCGGCGCACTTCACCGAGGGCTCGCTCGCAGCGGACCTGTACGGCGCACCCGAGGCCTCGGAGCGTCACCGTCACCGCTACGAGGTGAACAACAAGTACCGCCAGCAGATCGCGGACGCCGGCCTGGTGTTCTCGGGCACCTCGCCCGACGGCACCCTGGTCGAGTACGTCGAGCTGGACCGTGCGGAGCACCCGTTCTACATCGGCACGCAGGCGCACCCGGAGCTGCGCTCGCGTCCGAACAACGCGCACCCGCTGTTCGCGGGCCTCGTCGAGGCCGCGATCGCGCGCAACGAGGCGACGCGCCTGTTCGACCCGGAGTCGGAGTCGGAGTCGGTCGACGTCGCGTAGTCGCGTCCCGGCCACGTCCTGACGGGAGGCCCGGTGCTGTTCCGGCACCGGGCCTCCCGTCGTTCGGTGGTGGCCTCCACGGCGGGCGCTGGTTGGATGGGGTGGTGACTGACGAACCCATCGCTGATGTGACCGCTTCCTACGACGTGACGTCGTCCGACCTCGTGTACGAGGGTGCCGTCTGGAACATCCGCCGCGACACCGTCGCGTACGGCGACGGCAGCATGGTGCGGGAGTACGTCGACCACACCGGTGCTGTGGCGGTCTACGCCGAGGACGACGAGGGCCGCGTGCTCGTCATCCAGCAGTACCGCCACCCCGTGCACCTGCGCGACTGGGAGCTGCCCGCAGGGCTCCTCGACATCGACGGCGAGGACGAGGTCGTCGCCGCGAAGCGCGAGCTCGCGGAAGAGGCGGACGTCGAAGCCGAGCAGTGGGAGCCGCTCGTGCGGTACAACACCTCCTCGGGTGGCAGCGACGAGTTCATCCAGATCTACCGTGCCCGTGGTGTCCGGGCGACCGACTCGGCGTTCGAGCGGTCGGACGAAGAGGCCGACATCGTGAAGCGCTGGGTGCCCCGGTCGGAGATCGTCGCCGGGATCCTCGAGGGACGGCTGCACAACTCCGCGCTCCTGGTCGCGGCGCTCGCCGTGGAGGCGCTCGAGCGGCGCTAGCCTCGTCGGGTGATCCCCCTCGACCGTGCCGCCGAGACGTACCTGCGGCACATCGCGATCGAGCGCGGGCTGTCCGACCACACGCTGGCGGCGTACCGGCGGGACCTCGCGACGTTCACCACGTGGATCGCCACGCAGCCGACGGTCGACTCGTCCGGCGCGGACCGGGCCGGCGGCGCGGCCGTCGTGTCCGACGTCGGGCGTCTCGCCCGTGCCGACCTCGCCGGGTTCGTGGAGCACCTCGCGACGCGGGACGCACCGCTCGCCCCGCGCTCGATCGCGCGGATGCTCAGCTCAGTGCGGTCCTTCACCACGTTCGCCGCGGGGGAGGGCTGGCTGCCGCTCGACCCCGGCGCGTCCGTCCGACCGCCGAAGGCGCCGATGCGGCTGCCGAAGGCGATCGCCGTCGAGGACATGGAGCGGCTGCTGCAGGCCGTGGACGGCGACGACCCGGTGCAGCTCCGGGACCGGGCGCTCCTCGAACTGCTCTACGCCACCGGTGCCCGGATCTCCGAGGCCGTCGGGCTCTCCGTGGACGACGTGACGACGCTCGCCGCCGTGGACGAGGACTCCGACGAGGACACCGACGTCTCCGTGGTGCGGGTCACCGGCAAGGGCAACAAGCAGCGGATCGTGCCGCTCGGCAGCTACGCGCGGGCCGCCGTGGACGCGTACCTGGTGCGGGCGCGGCCGCTGTTCGCAGCGCGGGGGCACGCGACGCCGGCGCTCTTCCTCGGGGCGCGGGGCGCTCGGCTCTCCCGGCAGAGCGCGTGGCTCGTGATCCAGGCGGCCGCAGCTGCCGCGGACCTGACCGAGCACGTGTCGCCGCACACCTTCCGGCACTCCTTCGCGACGCACCTGCTCGAGGGCGGGGCGGACGTGCGGGTCGTGCAGGAGCTGCTCGGGCACGCGAGCGTCGCGACGACGCAGATCTACACGCTGGTGACGGCGGACATGCTGCGGGACGTGTACCAGACGTCGCACCCGCGGGCGCGGCGCTGACGGGGGCTCCGTCAGGCAGGGCGCGTCAGTCGCCGTCAACGCCGCCGAGACCTCCGCCTGCGGCGCACGAGCGCCTGTCCCGCGAACAGACCGAGCAGGATCCCGAGCATCGCGAGCCCGAGCGCCCTCATGCCTGAATCGGTCGTGCCCGCTGCGGCGACGACCGCGAGCGCTACGAACCACGCGAGGAACGGCGCGCTCGCGAGCAGTGTGCCGACCCTCCGGCTGGCCCTGGCGGAGGCGACTCCGAACACGATGCCGGCGGCCGCGCTCAGGACGAGGATCACACCCACCGTCCTAGCACTTCGGGAACGTCGGCCACCACGTCCCGACGAACGGTGGCAAACCGGCCACGTGGATCTTGATGCACTTGCCGCCAGCCAGCTGCGCCGCGCTGAACGCTGCGAGCGCACCGCAGGCGATGGTGAGCGCGCGCAGTGCGGGAACCGGGGACTTGGAGAAGACGGCGGCACAACTGCCGACCGTCCCCACCGCCGCGGCGCTCTCGCTCCGGTTGAGCGTGGCCGTCCAGTAGCCGGGGAAGACCGTGAAGGTGGGATCCGCGATCACCGGGAACGCTGTGCTCGAATCGACTTCGACGCGCTGTGTCAGCACGTTCCCCGACGCCGAGTAGCTCGTCGGCAACCGACGGCCGTTCGCGTCGACCGCCCAGGGGCGCGCGACGCCGGCCAGGAGGTCCCCGTCCGCCTCCGCGACGCTGACCCGTCCGTCCGGAAGCACGGAGAGCTCGGTGCCTTCTTCGAAGGTCCAGGCGGGCGCGACTGTTCGCGCCGATGTCATCACCGCGGACAGCCGGGTCGTCGTGTCGTCCAGCTGATCGCTCGCGTACAGCGGCGCGGTCCCTGCCGGTGCGGCGCCGACCTCGCCCATGGTCACGCTCGATCCGTTCACAGACACCTTCTCGCCGTCGCGGACGACGCTGCCCCCGTCTGCGACAACGTCATCGACCAGTCCGAGCGCGTCTTCGGCGGCTGCAACGGCTCGCAGGGCCTCCGCATCCGAGCGCTCCCGCGAGCCTGCGCTGGCGTCGCCACGAGCATCGATGCGAACAGACAAGGGTCGCAGCGGCCACCAAGGGCAGGCGAGCGGTGTGGACATGTGCCTTCATCAGAGTTCCTCTCCGTCAGCACCGTTGCTGATCGAGCCCACCTTGACGGACTCTTCCCGTCACTGCAACATCAGATTTTGCATACCTGCGATGGGGGTCAGACGAGGTGGAGGTACTCGTTCAGGGCGACCAGGCCCGTCGCGAGGGCGACGACGAACGCCGAAGCGGCGAGACTCCGAGCGAGCACGCGCCAGCGGCCCGTCGCACCCGGGCGCACCATGCCGATCGCGCCCATCGCGATCGCCAGCACGCTGAAGACGCCGAACGGGTCCAGCACGAGGGACGCCCCCGCGAGCAGGACCGCGGACACCGCGAACGCGCAGAGCCGCCGGGAGGTGGCCGCCCCGTACGCCCACGTCCGGCTCTCGACCGACTGGGTCCGGACGGAGAACGAGGGGCCGGTCGGGGTCACCACGATGGGCATCACCGGCTCGGTCGGGCGTGTGGGGAGCACCCGCGTCGCATCGCCCCAGGCGCGTCCGTCCCACCAGCGGAGACGACCGGCGTCCCGGGGGTCCGGGAACCAACCGGCGGCCGGCAGCGTCACGGGAACTCCTGAGAACGGGGGATGGTGCCCTCCGACGGTACGGGGAGGACCCCATCTGCCCCAGTCCCAGGCCGGGTGTCAGCAGGAAGGGGGACCGGGCACCTAGGCGCGTGCGGGCGCGGCGTCCACCTCGTGCATCACGTCGGCGACGGCCGCGAGGAGCCGGGCGTTGAAGTCCACGCCGAGCTGGTTCGGCACGGTGACGAGCACGGTGTCGGCAGCGCGGACCGCGGCGTCGGCCGCGAGCTCGGTGACGAGGTCCTCGGGCGAGCCGATGTACGAGCGGCCGAAGCGCGCCAGTCCGCCGTCGAGGTAGCCGACCTGGTCGTTGCCCTCGACCTGCGCCCGGACCCCGAAGTAGTGCCGGGACTCGTCGTCGATGATCGGGATGATGCTCCGGGACACGGAGACCCGCGGTTCACGATCCCAGCCCGACTCGGCCCAGGTCGTCCGGAAGCGCTCGATCTGCTCCGCCTGGAGCTCGTCGAACGGCACGCCGGTGTCCTCGGTGAGGAGCGTCGACGACATCAGGTTCATGCCCTGCTCCGCGGTCCACTCGGCGGTGGCCCGGGTGCCGGCACCCCACCAGATGCGGTTGGAGAGACCGTCGGACAGCGGGAAGACCGGCAGTGATCCGACGGCGCCGGTCATCTGCGGGTTCGCGTTCGCCATCGGCTCGCCCGCGATCGCACGGCGGAACACGTTGGTGTGCGCACGGGCGAGGTCGGCGCCGTTCGGGTCCGACGCGTCCGGGACGTACCCGAACTGTTGGTAACCAGCCTGGGCGGTCTCGGGTGACCCACGCGAGACACCGAGCTGCAGTCGGCCGCCGGAGATGAGGTCCGCGGCCGCGGCCTCCTCGGCCATGTACAGCGGGTTCTCGTAGCGCATGTCGATCACGCCGGTGCCGATCTCGATGCGGCTGGTCCGGGCGGCGATCGCCGAGAGCAGCGGGAACGGTGCGGCCTGTTGCGGTGCGAAGTGGTGCACGCGGAAGTAGGCGCCGTCGACGCCGGCTTCCTCCGCCGCGACGGCGAGGTCGATCGCCTGGACGAGGGCCTCGCGGCCGCTGCGCACCTTCGATCCGGGGACGTCACGCCAGTGCCCGAAGGACAGGAACCCGATCTTGGTCATGTCCATGCGAACGCATCCGAGGTGGTGTCCATTCCGCCGGACTACGGTCGGCGGCATGGAGGATCCCCGCGACGCACTCACGACCGAGCGCGCGCGTGCCGAGAAGCTCCTCGCGGACGTCGAGCGCAGCATGCGGGACGTCAGCGATGCCCGGGACGGCGCGAACACCGACGACGAGCACGACCCGGAGGGCGCGACGCTCGCGTGGGAGCGCGGGTCGCTGGGTGCGGTGCGCGACGACGCACGCCGACGGATCGACCAGGTCGACGCCGCGCTCGCGCGGCTCGACGCCGGCACCTACGGGATCTGCACCGTGGGCGGCGAACCGATCCCCGATGCCCGACTGGCCGTGGTCCCGTGGGCCGCGACGTGCGTCGCGCACGCATGACGAGCCTCCCGTCCGCCGTGTGGTGACCCGCTGCTGACGGGAGGCCCGGTGCCGGTCCGCGGGGAAGCGACACCGAGCGGGCGGTTGCGCTGCGCATCCGTGGGGGCGGTGTCGCGAACGTCGCGGCACCCACCGCGTCAGCGGCTTCTGCGCCGCTGATTCCCAGCCGCGCGCCCTAGCGTTCCGGGCATGGAGCGAGAGCCGAACGACCGCACCGCGATCACCGCGGACGGCGAGCGGCGCGTCCGGTTCCGGTGGTTCCACGACATGCGCGCCTGGATCCACGCCCGACCGCACGTGCACCTGTTCTGGAAGGTGCTGGTCGGCATCGTCGGCGGGCTCGTCGTGATCATCGGCCTGGTCCTCGTGCCGCTGCCCGGGCCCGGGTGGCTCGTGGTGTTCATCGGGCTCACGATCCTGGCGAGCGAGTTCCACTTCTTCCACCGGATCATCACGTGGCTCAGGGCCCAGCTGCACCGCTTCTGGGACTGGGCGAAGGCGCACGGGCCGCAGTGGCTCCGGAACGCGGCCGACCGGGGCAAGGCCGACGTCGACGCGGCACACGCCGACGCCCGTCGGAGCATGCGGCGCCCGGCCCGTCCCGGCCACTAGCGCGGGCGGGGCTCGCGCGGCGCAGCGCGGCGCGGCGCGGCTAGTCCGCGGCGGCGGCGCTCGTGCGGATCGAGCCGGTGGCGGTGCGCTCGAGGACCTCGGACGCCTGCTCCTCGACCGCGGCGGCGTCCCGCGACACGAGCTGCAGCACGAGGGCGACGACCGCGGCGACGACGATGAAGGCGCCGTACCCGGCGAGCACCGGCACGAGTCCGACCGTCGGTTCGAGCAGCCCGCCGATCACTGCCGGCACGCCGAAGGCCAGGTAGGACACAACGTAGATCGTGGAGAGCAGCCCCGCACGGTGCGTGGGCGCTGCGGTGGCGAGGAGCATCCGGAGCGGCGCCTGGAAGCCCGCGCCGAACCCGACGCCCGCGATCGCACTGCCGACGACGAGCCCCGGCAGCGAGTGCGCGAACACGAACGACACCGTGACGATCGGTCCGAGGATGAGCGCGACGAGGCCGATGAGGACCCCGATCCGGGCGTCGAGCCGCTGGATCGCGAGCCCCGTCAGCGCGCCGACCCCGGTGACCACGGCGATGAGCGCTCCGGCCGCGAAGTGGTTCGTGATGCCGAAGACCGCGCCGAGCGCCGAGGGGACCAGCGACAGGAACAGTCCACCGAGCGCCCAGCTGGCGATGAGGGAGCCGGCGACACCGCGGAACAGACGACGGGACGAGCGCGGGACGGAGATCGTCGGGCGGAGGGAGCGGAGGGCGCCCGGACGGCGGGTGACCTGCTCGGGCACGACGACGAGCGCGATCACCATGAGGACCAGCAGCGACCCGAAGAGGACGTACACGAGCTGCTCCGGTGCCGGGCCCCACTCGACGAGTGCGCCGCTCGACAGTGCGCCGGTGGCGAGGGCGATCGGCGGGATGACGCCGTTCAGGACGCCGGCGAGCGACGGGTACCGCACGAGCGAGTTGTCGATGAGCGCGGCACCGAGTGCGCCGATGAGCAGGCCGACGGACATGCCCTGCACGATGCGGTCGACGATGAGCGCGCCGAGGCCGTCCGCGATCGAGAACAGCCCGAGCGACAGTGCGACGCCGAGGCCGCCGACCACGAGCACGGGCTTCCGGCCGACGTGGTCGGACAGGCGCCCGGCGACGAGCAGGCTGAGGAGGAGTCCGGCGACGTAGATCGCGAAGACCCCGGTGAGCATGAGCGGGGTGAGGTGCCACTCCGCGGCGTACACGGGATAGATCGGCGACGGGACGGCCGACGACGCGACCGAGACGAGCAGCATCGCCGCGAGGATCCAGAACCCGGCGACCGAGCGAGCTGACTGCATGAGCGTCCCTTCCGTTGCGGCCGAGGGGGCCGTCGCGGCCGACGCAGGCCGCTGTACGAGTGAAGTCGTACGGCATTGGTACCGCACCTCGCTGTACGACGCAAGTCGTACTGTGAGGGGAACGGTGGTAGCGTCCCGTCCATGCCCGAGCGCGTGGATGCCCCCGAACGGCTGCCCCAGCCGACGGTGGCCGAGATGGACCTCCCCGTCGTCATGGACGCCCTGTCGGACCCGATCCGCCTCGCGATCATGCACCGGTACCTCGTCGACGCCGCCGGTGGGGTGCGTTCGTGCGGCTGGGTCGGCGTCGACCGGCCGAAGTCCACACTGACGCACCACTTCCGCGTCCTCCGCGAGGCCGGGCTGCTCGAACAGCACCGCGAGGGCCTGACGCGGAGCAGCCGTGCGCGGATCGACGACGTGCAGGAGCGGTTCCCGGGCCTGCTGGACCTGGTGTTCGCGTGGCAGGTCCCCGCCGCACTGATGCGGTCGGACATCGACCTGTGAGCGCGAGCACCCACGTGCTGCCCAGGATCACCGCCGACCCCGCGGTCACCGACGCGCTCGCCGCGGACCTGACCGCCGCCGGGTTCACCGTCGAGGGCGTCGACGCCCTCTGGGGTGCTGACGCGGCCGCGGCGCTGCACCGGGGCAACCGGATGGCGGCCGTCCGTGCCGCGCGCGGCCGCGTGACCGAAGCGCTGCTCCCGCGGTACACGCTCGCCGGGATGTTCGTCCTGGGGTTCCGCATGCCACTGAGCGAGGCCGAGCGGGCGCTGCCGACCGTCGGGGTCGATGCACTCGTCCGTGCCGGGCTCGTCCGGCTCGAGGACGCGGACGTCGATCCCCGTGCGCTGGTCGACCAGAGCGACCCGGAGCGCATCGCCCACCTGACCGAGCCGAACGTCGTCCCGACGGTCGACCTGCGCCCGTACGCGTTCGTCGACGACGCCGGAGCCGGCAGCTGGTGGATCGTGTCGGACCTCGGGGAGCTCGCCCTCGGCGCCGCCCTCGACGAGGAGCACGTCCTCGGCATCGGCGGTGCGACGACGACCCTCAGCGGCCTGCAGGTCCCCGTGCCCGTCCACCGGGTGCTCGACCTCGGTACCGGCTGCGGGATCCAGGCCATGCACGCCCGGCGCTTCGCGGACGAGGTCGTCGCCACCGACATCTCCCGCCGAGCCCTGGACATCGCCCGGTTCAACGCGCAGCTCAACGGCATCGACGGCATCGACTTCCGCTTCGGCTCGCTGTTCGAGCCCGTCGCGGGTGAGCGCTTCGACCGGATCGTGTCGAACCCGCCCTTCGTCATCACGCCCCGGACCGAGGGCGTCCCGTCCTACGAGTACCGCGACGGCGGCATGGTCGGCGACGCCCTGGTCGAGACCGTGCTGACCGGGCTCGAGGACCACCTGGAACCCGGCGGGACCGCGCAGCTCCTCGGCAACTGGGAGTACCACTGGGGCGTCGACGGTCTCGACCGCGTGCGCTCCTGGTTCGAACGGACGGACCTGGACGCGTGGGTCATCGAGCGGGAGCGGCAGGACCCGGCCGCCTACGCCGAGACGTGGATCCGGGACGGCGGCACGAAGCCCGGCACCGCTGACTTCGACCAGCTGGTCGGCGCGTGGCTCGACGACTTCCAGGCGCGGAAGGTCACCGGGGTCGGTTTCGGCTACGTCGTGGTCCGGAAGGGCCGGACGGGAGGCCCGGCGCACCTCCGCCGGTTCGAGCGCGTCCCCGAGACGCTCGGCTCCAACCCCGCCGGCCTCGGCGCGACGGTCGCTCGCGTCCTCGACGCCGCGGAGTGGCTGGCCGCGCACGACGACGAGGCGCTCGCGGCCGCACACCTGCGGACCGCCGGCGACGTCACCGAGGAGCGGTACTACTGGCCCGGCAACGACGACCCGACGGTGATGACACTCGTGCAGGGCGGTGGCTTCGGTCGACGGGTCGACGCGGACACGGCGCTCGCCGCGTTCGTCGGCGCCTGCGACGGTGACCTGTCCGTCGCGGCGATCATCGGCGCGCTGGCGCAGATCACGGGCGTCGACGAACAGGTGCTCGCGGCGGACCTGCTGCCGGCCGCCCGTGACCTGGTGCTCGACGGGCTCCTCACCCCCGCGTGAGCGGACGGGGTCGGCAGTGACCGGCCCCGCCGTCGCCGTCGCTCAGGAGCGGTGGTCGCGCCAGGAGTGCTGCGGGTCGTACCCGAGGAGCTCGCGGGCCTTCTCCGACGACAGCAGTGAACTGACGCCGTCGATGTCCGAGCGGCGCTCGATGTCCGGCACGTACCGCTCGACGAGCTCGATCGTCGGGGTGTCCATCACCGTGTCGGGGCTCGCGATGACGAACGCCTCGAAGCCGGTGAGGTCGGCCTCGAGGGCCTTCCGGACCGCCTGCGCACCGTCGCGGGAGTCGATGTAGGACCACAGGTTGAAGGTCTTCGCCTCCGGGGTGGCGTCCCACGGGTACGACGGGTAGTCGGTCTCGTCCATCACGTTCGAGAACCGCAGCCCGATCATCTTCAGCGTCGGGTCCCAGCGCGTGAAGTGGCGGGCCATCTCCTCCTCCACGGCCTTGCCGAGGGAGTACGAGGACTGCGGACGCACCGGGAACTCCTCGTCGACGGGCAGGTACGGCGGGTGGTGCTCGCCCATCGGGATGCCGAGCAGGGTCTCGCTCGACGCCCACACGACGTTCGTGATCTTCGCCGCGCGTGCGGCATGGAAGACGTTGATGGACGCGGTCACGTTGTTCGTGATGAGCGCGACGTCCGGGACCTGCCCGGGTGCCGGGACCGCGGCGAGGTGCACGACGGCGTCCACGGAGTCGTAGCGATCGTCGATGCCGAGCAGGGCGTTGAGCACCTGCCCGTAGTCGGTCAGGTCGATGCGCACGAACTGCACGTCCTCGGGCTTGTCCGGAGAGGGCACGCGGTCCAGGAGCACCACGTCGTACCCGTGCTCGTCGAGGTCGCGCACCACCGCTCGTCCGAGCTTGCCGCTGCCGCCGGTCACCACTACGCGCGTCATCGCGCCTCCGCTCGTCGTCGAGTCTGTCGGACCGTCGGGTGAGGGTCCTACGCCTTCATCCTGCCCGATGCGACCTGGGCGAGCGCGAGCCTGGCGACGAGTTCGACGTGCGCCGCCATGTCGCGCGACGGGTCGAAGAGCCACTGGATCTGCATGCCGTCCGACACCGCGAGCAGCACGCTCGTCAGCTCCTCGGCGTCGACGTCGGTGCGGAGCCGGCCGTCCTCCTGCATGGCGCGGAAGTCGGCGGCCATGTCGCGGCGGGAGTTCTCGTAGCGCTGGCGGAAGTACTCGTGCGCCGGGTGCTCCGGGTCGGTCGCGGCCGCGGCGGAGAGGTTGACGAACATCTGCACGAGCCCGGGGACCTCGGCGTTGTGCCGGACGATCGCGGCGAGGAGCTCGGCCGGGTCGGCGGCGTTCCACTCGGTGGCGTTGTCGAGCTCGTCGCGGCGCCGGAGGATCTCCACCCAGAGCTCGTCCTTCGAGTCGAAGTAGTGCAGCAGCCCGGCCTGCGTGAGGCCGACCGCGTCCGCGATGTCCTTGATGCTGGTGCGCCGAAAGCCCTGCTGGGCGACGAGTTCGAGCGCCACCGTGAGGATCTCGTCGCGCTTCGCGATGCCCTTCGCGTATGAACCCCGTCGTGCCATGGCAGGACTGTACCGCCTGGCTCGTTCCGGTAAAACCTAGTAGCGCTTGGTTTTGGTGGTACCGTGGCAGGAGCCGCCGACGAAGGCGTGCGAGTCGCCGACGCCGGCGGCGCACCCGATGGAGGTTGCAGTGGCCAACGACGCCCTGACCGTTTCCGACGCCCCGACCGCAGTCGCACCCACGCGCGGCCGAGGCAGCTCGCTCATGTACACGCTCGGCATGCCGATCGCGATGCTCGGCCTGTACATCGCCCTGCTCCCGCCGGTGCTCGTCGCGATGGCACTCAAGGTCGCCGAGATCGCGCCGGACGACCAGGCCGGCGTGCTCGGCCTGGCGCTCGGCGTCGGCGCCTTCGCCGCGATGGTCGCCAACCCGCTGGCCGGTCGCTTCAGTGACCGGACCGCCGGGAGGTTCGGCATGCGTCGTCCGTGGATCATCGGTGGCACCGTGGTCGGCTTCGCGGGCCTCGTGGTCGTCGCGACGACGTCCTCCACCCTGGTCCTGGTGCTCGCCTGGGGCGTCACGCAGATCGCGTTCAACGCCACGATCGCGGCGCTCACCGCCGTCATGCCGGACCACGTCACGCGGTCCCAGCGCGGCCGGGTCGCGGCGCTGCTCGGCCTCGCGCAGAACCTCGCGCTCGTCGGTGGCACGTTCCTGGTGCAGCTGTTCACGACGTCGGCGACGCAGATGATCGTCCCCGGGGCGATCGGGTCCGCCGTGGTGGTGCTCTACGCGCTGCTGTTCCGCGACCGGGTGCTCGTCGAGCGCCCCACCTCGCGCCTCGGCGTCGGGCAGCTGTTCGGCTCGTTCGTGTTCAACCCCGTGAAGCACCCGGACCTCGGCTGGGCCTGGCTCACGCGCTTCATGATGGTCGCCGCGCAGTACACCGCCGTCAGCTACCTCACCTACTTCCTGCGCGACGACATCGGCATCGCGGACGCGCACGTCGCGAACGCCGTCTTCCAGGGCACGCTCTGGAACGTCGTCGGCATCGTCCTCACCTCGCTGATCGCCGGGTGGCTGTCCGACAAGCTCGGCCGCCGCAAGCTCTTCGTCGCCATCGCCGGGATCGTCGGTGTCGTCGGTCTGGTGCTCATCGCCATGGCGCCGTCCCTCGGCATGGTGCTCGTCGGCGAGTTCGTGATGGGCGCCGGCATGGGCGTCTTCTACGCCGTCGACCTCGCCCTGATCACGGACGTGCTGCCCTCGGACGAGGACAATGCGAAGGACCTCGGCGTCGTCAACATCGCGCAGGCCCTGCCGCAGTCGATCGTCCCCGCGTCCGCACCCGGCGTGATCGCCCTCACCGGCGGGTACAGCGGCTTCTTCATCACCGGCGCCGTCGTCGGACTGCTCGGGATCGTCTCGGTCTCGCGCATCCGCGGCGTGCGCTGATGACCCGACCCCGGCTCTGAACGAAAGGACACACCACCGTGACCACCGTGAACGACGTGACCACAGCCTCCAGTCCGCCCTCGCTGGACGAGCGCATCGGCGCGCTCGTCGACCAGCTGACCGCCGAGGAGAAGGTGCAGCTGCTCACCGGGCGTGACTTCTGGACCACCTGGCCGATCGAGAAGATCGGGCTGCGCCGGATGCTCATGTCCGACGGTCCGTCGGGGGTCCGTGGCGAGGTGTGGGACGAACGCGACCCGTCGCTGAACCTGCCGTCCGCCACCGCGCTGAGCGCTTCGTGGGACCGCGCGATCGCCAAGCGCTACGGCGCCGCCGCCGCCGTCGAGGCCCGGCGCAAGGGCGTCGACGTCGTCCTCGGCCCGACCATCAACCTGCACCGGTCGCCCCTCGGCGGCCGCCACTTCGAGGCGTTCAGCGAGGACCCGGTGCTGACCGGGGACCTCGCCGCGTCCTACGTCGCGGGCGTGCAGGAGAACGGCGTCGCCGCGACGCCGAAGCACTACATCGCGAACGACTACGAGACGGACCGCTTCACCGCTTCGACCGAGGTGTCCGACCGGGCACTCCGTGAGCTGTACCTGCTGGCGTTCGAGAAGGCCGTCACCGAGGCGCACACCTGGGCGATCATGTCCTCGTACAACGCGATCAACGGCGTCACCGCGTCCGAGAACGACCTGCTCGAGACGCCGCTGAACTCCGAGTGGGGCTTCGACGGCATCGTCGTCTCCGACTGGACCGGCGTCCGCTCCGTGGACTCGGCGAAGGCGTCCCAGGACGTCGCGATGCCCGGGCCGAACCCGTGGTGGAGCGAGGGACCGCTGCTCGCCGCGGTGCAGGACGGCTCCGTCCCCGTCGAGGCGATCGACCGCAAGGTCCGTCGGATCCTGACGCTCGCAGCCCGCGTCGGGGCACTGGCGGGGTTCGATGCCGTCGCGTCCTCGCCCGTGCACGTCGAGGACGGCGTCGCGTTCGTGCGCGAGGCCGAGGCGGAGGGCACCGTGCTCGTCCGCAACACCGGCGTGCTGCCGCTGTCCGCGCCGGCCGTGTCCCGCATCGCGGTGATCGGCCACAACGCCGACCAGGCTCGCACGCAGGGCGGTGGCTCGGCGACGGTCGTGCCGTCGCAGGTCGTGTCGCCGCTCGACGGGATCAGCGCAGCGTTCCCCGGCGCCACCGTCGACTACGCCATCGGCGCCGTCGTGCAGGAGGGCATCGCGGAGTTCCCGCTGGCGACGGTCACCAACCCCGTGACCGGCGAGCCCGGTGCGCGCGTGGCGTTCGTGCAGGACGGGTCCGAGGTCTTCGTCGAGGACCGGCAGGCCACGGCGCTGTTCTGGTTCGGCGGCGACGCCCCGACCCGGACCGCCGACCGGCTCGACATCACCACGACGTACACGGCGCAGACCCCGGGCACGATCCGGATCGGCGTCGGCGCGTCCGGTCGCTCGCGGATGTGGATCGACGGCTCGCTCGTGCTCGACGAGGACGTCGCCGTCGAGGGCGACCAGCTCGGCGCGGCCTTCCTCAACCCGCCGGCACGATCCGTCCCGGTCACCGTCACCGCTGGCCAGGAGCTCGCGATCCGGATCGAGCACGACATCGTGCAGGACGAGGCGCTCGGCGGGGTGCTCGCCTACCAGTTCGGCACCGAACCCTCGGACGAGGACCCGTCCGTCCTGATCGACGCGGCCGTCGCGACCGCTCGTGACGCCGACGTCGCCGTGGTCGTGGTCGGCACGAACTCCAAGGTCGAGTCCGAGGGGTACGACCGTTCATCGCTCGCGCTGCCGGGCCACCAGGACGCGCTCGTCGCCGCGGTCGCCGCTGCGAACCCGAACACGATCGTGGTCGTCAACGCCGGGTCGCCGGTGGAGATGCCGTGGCGGGACGACGTCGCGGCGGTGCTGCTCACCTGGTTCGGCGGACAGGAGTACGGCAACGCGCTCGCGGACGTGCTCACCGGCGCTCGTGAGCCGGGCGGCCGGCTCCCGACCACGTGGCCCGCCGCGATGGCGGACGTGCCCGTGCTCGACGTCACCCCGGTCGACGGCGTCGTCCGGTACGACGAGGGTGTGCACATCGGCTACCGCGCGTGGCTCCGCGCCGGCACCGAACCCGCCTACCCGTTCGGGTACGGCCTCGGCTACACGACGTGGACGATCGACGGCGTCTCGGGCTCGCCCGAGGTGCGCGAGGGCGACGCGGCCATCGTGACCGCCACGGTGCGGAACACCGGCTCGCGCGCCGGGAAGCACGTCGTGCAGGTCTACGCGTCGCGCGCGGCTTCCGCGGTGGACCGGCCCGTCCGGTGGCTCGTCGGCTTCGCGCCCGTCCGGCTCGAGGCGGGGGAGAGCACCGAGGTGTCGATCGAGGTGCCGGCACGGGCCTTCGCGTACTGGGACGGCGCGTGGTCGTACGAGCCGGGCACGTTCATGCTGCACGTCGGGAGTTCGGTCGTCGATGCGGCCGGAACGGTGCAGATCGAACTCGTCTGAGGCCGTTTGATCCGGTTTCCGCGCGCCCCAGGGATACATTCAGTAACATTGATCATGCGTCAGGCGGCTGGTTACCGTCGACGCGCGCACCGACGAGGATCACCGTGAGCGCGACACGGCCTCCTGATCCGGCCGATGGAGCCCCGGTGATCCTGGTGCGTCACGATGCGCCCCCGCGTTCTCGCGGGGGCGCATCCCTTTTGCCCGTCCCGGTCGCGTCCTCGGGGCATATTTCGTCTACGGAATATCTGCTGACGAATTGTCACGGTTTCCTGAATGCACGGGCGTCGAGTTGTGACAAACAACGCGGCAGGTGGAACGATGGGTGCACCATCCCGTACGGATCAGGGACGAGATGGTCATCCGGCGAGGAGCCCCGGGACTCACCACACCGCGGGCCCCGCCGGATGCCCTGGTCACTCGTTCGCTAGTCGTTCAGGTGCGGGGCGATCTGCTCGGCGATGACCGTCAGGATGCGTTCGTGGGACGCGGCGTCGCCGTTGGCGGGCAGGGTGATGACGAGCTCGTCGGTCGCCGCGACGGCGGGGTCCGCCCGGAGCGCGTCCACGATCGCGGCCGGCTCCCCGGACACGACCTTGCTGAAGCGGAACGGCGGGGTGCCGGAGAGCGGACGACCCTCGTCGTCCATGCCCGAGGCGTAGCCGGTGAGGAACTCCTGGTGGACGGCCCGGTCGTGGTCGTCGAGCAGCGGGACGACGATGCGGCCGACGGCGACCTTCGGGGTGCGGCCGTCCGCACCGTGCAGTTCCGCGAAGCGTGCGCGGTAGGCGTCGATCTGCGCAGCCTGGGCCACCGCGAAGGGCTCACCGGTGTCCTCCGTGTTCAGCGTCGAGCAGTGCAGCAGCAGCCCCTTCTCGGCCGTGCGGAGGGCGGTGCCCATGCTGCCGCCGCCCCACCAGACGCGGTTGCGGAGGGCGGGGCTGAGCGGCTGCAACGTCAGGTCGGCGCCAGCGGGGATGCTCTCGTACCCCGTGCCGGCCGTGCCGAGGGGCTCACCGTCGAGGACTTCGAGCAAGCGGGCGGCGCGGGCTTCGGCCTCGTCCCGGAAGCTCCGCTCGACGCTGCCGAACACCGGGTCGAGGATCGGGCCGTAGCCGGCGATGCCCGTGCTGATGCCGAGCTGCACCCGGCCGCCGCTCAGGAGGTCGACCGTGCTGGCGTCCTCGGCGAGCCGGACCGGGTCCTCGTAGCGCATCCCGAGCACCGCGGTGCCGAACCCGATCGTGCTGGTGCGCTGCGCGGCGGCCGCGAAGAACGTCATCGGGCTGGTGAGGAACGGCTCGAAGTGCCGGCCGCGCACCCAGCCGGTGCCGTAGCCGAGGCGCTCGGCCGTCTCGAAGAGGCGGAGGCCGTCCTCGAGCGCTGCGGCCGCGCCGGCGGGACCGCCGCGGTTCGGGACGAAGGAGAGGAAGCCGAGTTCGCGCACGGGGTGAGTCTATGCGCCTGTATGCAACGGGGCCATGGTTCCCGTCTGTGGAACGTTCGCCACTCCTCCACAGGTGCCGAGCCTCCCGAGCGTCGCTGGTCACCATGCTGGGAGGATGGGTCCATGACCGACGTCACCACCCAGCCACCACTCGTCGCCGCGCTGCCGGCGGCCCCCGGCGGTGTCGTCGACCCCGATGCCGTCTACCAGGCCTTCGCCGACTGGGCCGAAGCCGGCGGCCGACCCCTCTACCCGGCGCAGGACGAAGCGCTCATCGAGCTCGTGTCCGGGGCGAACGTCGTGCTCAGCACCCCCACCGGTACCGGCAAGTCCCTCGTCGCGGCCGGTGCGCACTTCGCGGCGCTCGCCGAGGGCAAGCGGAGCTGGTACACGGCACCGATCAAGGCGCTCGTCTCGGAGAAGTTCTTCCAGCTCGTCGACCTCTTCGGTGCGCAGAACGTCGGGATGGTCACGGGGGACTCGAGCGTCAACGCCGATGCCCCGATCGTCTGCTGCACCGCCGAGATCCTGGCGAACCTGGCGCTCCGCCAGGGCCCGGACGCCGACGTCGACGTGGTCGTCATGGACGAGTTCCACTTCTACGGCGACGCCGACCGCGGCTGGGCCTGGCAGGTGCCGCTGCTCGTGCTGGAGCGGGCCCAGTTCCTGCTGATGTCGGCCACCCTCGGGGACGTCACGACCATCGCCGACGACCTCTCCCGGCGCACCGGCCGACCGACCGCCCGGGTCACCGGCGTCTCACGACCCGTGCCGCTCGAGTACGAGTACGTGATGACGCCCGTGCAGGAGACGGTCGAGCGACTCCTCGACGACGGCAAGGCACCGATCTACATCGTGCACTTCGCCCAGGCCGCCGCGCTGGAACGCGCGCAGGCGCTCATGTCGGCGAAGGTCGCCACACGCGAACGGCGCGACCAGATCGCGGAGGCGATCGCCGGGTTCCGGTTCAGCGCCGGGTTCGGGCAGACGCTCTCCCGGCTCATCCGCGCCGGCATCGGGGTGCACCACGCGGGCATGCTGCCGAAGTACCGGCGCCTCGTCGAGCAACTCGCGCAGCGCGGCCTGCTGCCGGTGATCTGCGGGACGGACACGCTCGGCGTCGGGATCAACGTGCCCATCCGGTCCGTGCTGCTCACCGGGCTCACGAAGTTCGACGGCACCCGGATGCGGCAGCTCTCCGCGCGCGAGTTCCACCAGATCGCCGGACGTGCCGGTCGTGCCGGGTACGACACCGAGGGCGATGTCGTCGCCGAAGCGCCCGAGCACGACATCGAGAACGCGCGCGCCGTGGCCAAGGCGGGCGACGACCCGAAGAAGAAGAGCAAGATCAAGCGCAAGAAGGCGCCAGACGGGTTCGTCTCGTGGGGACAGGCGTCGTTCGAGCGCCTGATCCAGGCCGAACCCGAGCCGATGGTGTCGCGGATGCGGATCACGCACGCGATGGTCCTCGCCGTCGTCGGGCGCGGGGGAGACGCGTTCGCCGCGGTGCGGTCGCTCGTCTTCGAGAACCACGAGCCCCGTTCGCGGCAGCTCGCCATGGCGCGGCGCGCACTCACGATCGCGCGCACGCTCATCAACGCGCAGGTCATCGAGCGGGTGCCAGGGCCTCCCGTCACCTACCGCCTGACCGTCGACCTGCAGGCGAACTTCGCGCTCAACCAGCCGCTCTCACCGTTCGCGCTCGCCGCGTTCGAACTGCTCGACCCCGAGTCGCCGACCTACGCGCTCGACATGGTCTCGATCGTCGAAGCCACCCTCGACGACCCGCGGGCGATCCTCTCGCAGCAGCAGTTCAAGGAGCGCGGTGAAGCCGTCGCCCGGATGAAGCAGGAAGGCATCGAGTACGAGGAGCGCATGGAGCTCCTCGAAGAGGTCACCTGGCCCAAGCCGCTGGACGAACTGCTGACCGCCGCGTACGACGCGTACGCGGCCGAGCAGCCCTGGGTGCTCGACTTCACGCTGTCGCCCAAGTCCGTCGTCCGCGACATGTACGAGCGAGCGATGACCTTCGGCGACTTCGTGCGGTTCTACCAGCTCACCCGCTCCGAGGGACTCGTGCTGCGCTACCTCTCGGACGCGTACCGGACCATGCGGCAGACGATCACCGAAGACCAGCGCACGCCCGAGCTCGACGACCTCATCGAGTGGCTCGGCGAACTCGTCCGGCAGGTCGACTCGTCCCTGGTCGACGAGTGGGAAGCCCTGGTCAACGGGGACGTGTCGCTCGCCGCCGCCGAGCACGAGGAGATCGCCCCGCCGCAGCCGTCACGACTCACCGGCAACGTCCGCGCTTTCCGGGTGCTCGTGCGGAACGCGCTGTTCCAGCGGGTGCTGCTCGCCGCGCGCGACGACGTGGACGGTCTGGCGGAACTCGACAGTGCCGCCGGGTTCGACGCGGACGCGTGGGACGCCGTGCTCGAGGAGTACTACGAGTCACACGACGACGTCGGGACGGACGCTGAAGCGCGGTCGATGCAGTACCTGGTGCTGTCCGAGCAGGGCCGGACGTGGCGTGCTCGACAGATCTTCGCCGACCCGTCCGGGGACAAGGACTTCGGGTTCTCGGCGACGATCGACCTCGACGCCTCGGACGAAGCCGGAGAGGCCGTCGTGCGGGTCACCGAGATCGGGCGGTTCGACGGGTGGGCCGAGGTCGACGTCGACTGACGCCGGGAACACACGGTGCCCCGTCCGGGTACGTTCGGCGTGACCCCACGGAAGGAACCACCATGCGCATCGGATCGAGCATCGCCCTGATCGTCATCGGCGCCATCGTCGCCTTCGCTCTGGACTTCCAGCTCGCGGGCGTCGACCTGCGGCTGATCGGGTACATCCTGATGGCGGCCGGCGTCGTGCTGCTCATCATCAGCCTGGCCGTCGCGTTCGGTGGTCGTCGGTCGACCACCACCACCCGGTCGGGCGTCGATCCCGCATCGGGCGAGCAGATCACCCGGCAGGACCGACGCGACGGGTCGTACTGACACCCGTCGTCGTGGGCGCCCGGCCCTAGCCGACCAACCCGCGCGCGACCATGCTCTCCGCGGCGGCGGTGATCGCGTCCTTCGGGTCCCGCGGCGTCCAGCCGAGGACCGTCCGGGCGCGCTCGTTCGAGGTGCGCTTGGCGTAGCCGAGGTCGGGGACGAACGCCCGGAACTCCGGACGGAACCTCGCCGCTGCACGCACCGCGGCGTTCGGCATCGAGTGCTTCGGCACCTTCGTCGCAGCCTCGCCGAGGCGCTCGCGGAGCGTCGCAGCGATCTCGGCCATCTCGAGCGCCGGCCCGTTCGAGAGCAGGAACCGCTTGCCGGCAGCCTCCGGGACATCGATCGCTGCGACGTGTGCGGCTGCGACGTCCCGGACGTCGACGATCGGGATGAACAGCTGCGGGGTCGCCGGCATCGACCCGTTCAGCATCGACTGCAGGATGTGGTTGGCGCCGGAGACGCTGCTGCCCATCGCGGGACCCATCACGGCGACGGGGAGCATGGTGACGAGTTCGGGCGTCCCGGCAGCGTCGGCGCCGGCCACGAGATCCCACGCCGCGCGCTCGGCAAGCGTCTTGCTCTTGCCGTACGCGTCCACGCCGGGGCCGTCCAGCACGGTCCAGTCGTCCTCGGTGAACACGTGGTCGGTGTGCGGGTGGCCCCAGCTCACCGCGTGGAACGCCGAGGTCAGGACGACACGACGCACGCCGGCGTCACTGGCGGCGCGGAGCACACGGACCGTGCCCTCGACCGCGGGCTCGATGACCGTCGCCTCGTCCTCGACGTGTCCGGGCATCACCGGGGACGCCACGTGCAGGACGACGTCGACGTCGGCGGTCGCAGCGGCCCAGCCGTCGTCCGCGGTGAGGTCGGCGGCGACGAACTCGAGCCGATCGCCGGCCGTCATGCCGGAGTCGGTCAGGACTGCACGCACCGCCGCCTCCTTGTCGAGCGAGCGGATCGTGGCGCGGACGTCGTGGCCGGCGTCGAGGAGCTGCAGGATGCAGTGGCCGGCGATGAAGCCGGAGCCCCCGGTGACGAGGATGCGGGTGGTGTCGGACATGTGGACCTCCTGGTGTCTGGTTCCACCCTCCAGCGGTGTCGGCGGCCGTTCCAGACCGCTCCGCTCCTGGTAGCGCGGCGACCAGGCAGCGGCGCACGGATCTGCCTACCGTGGGGAGCATGACCGACGAGACGAACCCCCTGGGCGAGTTCCTCCGTGCCCGGCGCGAGCTGGTCACCCCGGAACGCGCGGGCATCCCGGTGTCGGGGGTCCGGCGGGTCCCCGGGTTGCGGCGGGAAGAGGTCGCGATGCTCGCCGGGATCAGCAGCGAGTACTACCTCCGGTTGGAGCAGGGGCGGTACCGGAACCCGTCGGCGCAGGTCCTCGAGTCCGTCGCGCGGGTGCTGCAGCTCGACGAGGACACGACGGCGTACCTGCTCGGGCTCGTGGTCGAGCAGCCTCGGGCACACCGGCAGCGCCGACCCGTGCGCGAGGTCGTGCCCGCCGGACTCCGTGCGTTCGTCGACAGGCTGGGCACCCCCGCCTTCGTCGAGGGCCGCTACCTGGACGTCCTCACCGCGAACCCGATGGCGGCCGCGCTCTCACCCCGGCTGGTCGTCGGCGCGAACCGGCTCCGTGACGTGTTCCTCGACCCGGAGGAGCGCGCGCTGTTCGTCGACTGGGAGCTGGCGACCGAGGGGCTCGTGGCGTCGTTCCGGCAGTCCGTCGGGACCTCGATCGACGACCCGCGGTGCGTGGAGCTCGTCGGGCAGCTCTCCATCGCGAGCCCCCGGTTCCAGCGGCTCTGGGGACGGCACGACATCGGCGGGCGTCGGGGCGCGGTGATGCGGTTCGACCACCCCGTGGTCGGAGCACTGCAGCTGCACCGGGAGAAGCTCATCGTCGCCGAGGCGCAGGACCTGACCGTGGCGATCTACCACGCCGACCCCGGCACGGCGGACGCGGAGAAGCTGGCGCTGCTGGCGTCGACCGTCGCGGTCTGACGCTGCCCGCTCGCTCAGGGATGCTCGGGCAGGTACTCGTGCCGGAAACCCTGGACACTCGCCGCGATGTGCTCGTAGTCGCGGTCGGCGCTCAGCACCGTCGCCCCGTTGCAGATCGCGTACGCCGCGATGTGGACGTCGATCGGCCCGGCTCCTCGTGCGAACCCGTTGCTCCACAGAGCACTCTGGATCGCCGTGACATCGTCGACGTCGGGGTGCACTGATGCTTCGAGGAAGGCTTCCATGTCCCCGCAGTGTTCGTCGTGATCCGAGCTCGAGCGGGCCGAGTGGCAGTACTCGAGGACCTGGGGTGGGCAGGTGAGGATGAGGTCCTGTGTGGCGATGGCACGCAGACGCTCCGCGATCCCAGGAGCCCGGCCCGCCTTCCACCACACCGAGTTGTCGACGATGTAGGTCGCCATCAGGGGTGCAGTTCGTCCGCCGCCGCGGGCTCGTCAGCGAAGTTCCTCGCGATGATCCGCTCGACTGCCGCCGGTTGACGCCGTACTGCGATGAGCGTCTCGAGAGCGCGCTGCACGACTTCGCGGTTCGAACGCGCCCCCGTCAGTTGCTTCGCATCGTCGAGGACGCGCTGATCGAGGTCGATCGTCGTAACTGCCATACCGACTCCCATCGTTTGTATAAGCGAGTATATAGACGGGGCCAGCGCCTGTGCCAGGTGAGCACGAGGCTGGCGAGCGCGACCGCGGCGGGGGTCTCCCACGGGATCGAGGAGCTCGGGTGACGGCTCAACGCTCAGCGACGGACGAGGGCGTCGACGGACTCCTGGTAGACCGCGAGCACCTCGCGCATGACGTCGTTCGTGGCCGACGTCCCGAGCTCGACGAGGCCGTCGTCACGGTTCTCGGGGCAGAACCAGTCGAGGTCGCCCGCGCGGATCAGCTTCTGCCCGATCCCGGTGCGGGGCACGCCGAACTCGAACTCCGTCCAACGGCCCTGCTGCCACGCCCGGCCGACACTCCAGCTCGCGGGCTCGGGGGCGGGAGGGATGGACGAGGCCGCGGCGATCCGGGCCTCGACGGCGTCGCGAGGGTAGGCACTCGGATCGTCGCCGTGTTCGAACGTCCAGGTCGGACCGATCCCCATCCACGAGATGAGGAGGCCGAGCGCGAACGACTCGGTCGTCAGGGCGAGCGTCACCCGCTGATCGGTCGGGAGCTCCGTCGAGAGCAACTGCGGTCCAGCCGCGATGACGGCGCCGTCGCGGGACAGCCAGCACGACCACTTGCTCGTGACCCCGCCGCTCCGTGCTTCCGCGCCGAGGGCGATCACCGTGTCCGCGCGGACGTCGAGGTACTCCTGCGCGGCGGGGCTGGGGGCTCCGGCGTCCGTGATCATCCCGGCGGCGCGCAACTCCTCGAATGCCGGCGTCGAGGGTCGTACGCGGAAGAAGCGTCCTCTCCGTGCCTTCCACAGCGCTTCCCAGCTGTCCTGGGAGAGGCGGACGCCGCCAGCGGGGTACGGCTGCGCCACGGCGACCCGTGCGAGCGACTCGCGCGGGAGCCCCTGGCGCGCGGTGGCTGCCTGGTCGATCGCGACGTCGGTCATGCTGCGTCCTTCACTTCCATGCCGCCGGCGATCATGTCGAACTGGTCCTCGACGAGGAACCGATCGCGGATCGAGGCGCTCATCGTCAGGTCGATCGCGTGACGCCCTGTCGCGATCACGTACCGCGTGACCGACACGCACATCCCGTCGGTCTCGTACAGCGACTCGACGACGCGCCCTTCGCCGCCCTCGCGGAACCAGGGCTGGTCGGCGACGACGTGCGACCAGACGGGGTGGGCGCGCGCCTCGCTGATCGCGCGGGCGCCGAGGACGTGGATCGGCTCGGTGCTCGGTCGGACCGAGAGGACCCCGTTGGGGCGGAAGGTCCAGGCGCCGTCGTCCGGCGCCGCGACCGCCAGCACCTGCCCGTGCGCGTCGACCTCCTGCCATCCGTCGGGGATGACGAGGTCGACGAGCGGTGTGCGCACGCTCCGCCACCCAGGCGCCGTCATGCCGAAGCGTTCTCTACGTCAGAACAGGGTCGCGGGCGGCGTCGCCTCGGGCAGCGGCGCTGGCTCGGTCACCTCGACGCCGGGCCAGCCCGGGCCGTGGGGGACCTCGGTGTGGTTCTGGTACGCGGTCGCAGCACCACGGGCGCGGACGTCGGCGGCCTCGTTCATCTCGTGGCCGACGTGACCCCGGACCCACTCGAAGGTGACCTTGCGGCCCTGGAGCTCGGCGTCGAGCTCCTTGATGATCTCGACGTTCATGACCGGCTTGCCGTCGGCCTTCCGCCATCCCTTCCGCTTCCACCCCGCCAGCCACTCGGTGCACGCCTTGATGGCGTACTGGCTGTCGCAGAGGATGTGCAGCGGTTCGCCGGAGTCCTTCGTGGCGCGGAGCAGCTGCAGCACGGCGGTGAGCTCGCCCTGGTTGTTCGTGGCGTTCGGCCACCCGCCGGCTGCCCAGCGGTCGTCGTCGACGTACCAGGCCCAGCCGGCCGGGCCGGGGTTGCCGAGGGCGGAGCCGTCAGCTGCTGCGACGATCGTCACGGGGGACCTCCTGAGGTGGGGCGAGTGCCCGACAACGGTAGCGGACGGGCGCGGGGCTCCGCGTGCTCGCACTGTGCGAGGCTGCGGACACTGTGGGAGGCGTGGGTGCTCGCACAGTGGACGGAACCTCGCACGCTGCGATCAGAGCGGGGCGGAGCGGCGCGGCGCGGCGGCGCGGCACCGCGTGCTCGCACGGTGCGAGGGCACGCAGGTGCGGCGGCCTACCGTCACGCGCATGAGCAACGACATCGCGGGACCCGAGCACGCGGACGACCGGGACCGGAACGACGCACTGCGCGCCGCCGCGCACAGCGAGGACGTGGCGGGCGCGAGCGAGCGTCAGCAGCGTGCCGCAGACACCTCCCACAGCCCGTCGAGCGAGCGGGAGAGCGTCTCGTCGCAGACCGAACAGCGCGACGACGACGACCTGCGCGAGGACGGCATCGACCCGTCGAAGATCACCGCGGCCCCGGGCACGGGCGGCGCCGACGACGCGGGCGACGTGGAGCCCGCGCCGGAGGACCTCCACCTGCCGTGGCAGTCCGAGGACGACCGCCGCGGGTAGCGGGCGCTAGGACACCGAATCGGGGTGCGACCCCGTGCGCTGGCCGGACTCGAGCGCAGCGATCGCCGTGAGCTCGTCGTCTGTCAGCGCGAAGCCGTCGACGTCGATGTTCGACCGGATCCGCGACGGTGTGACCGACTTCGGCAGCACCACGACCCCCTGCTGCACGTTCCACCGCACGAGGACCTGCGCCACACTCACCCCGTGGGCGTCCGCGATCCCGACGAGCACCGGGTCCTCGATGAGCCGCCCGCGACCGAGCGGTGACCACGCTTCCGTCACGATGTCGTGCCGGCGGTGGAAGTCGATGAGTTCGCGCTGGGGGAGCCAGGGGTGCCGCTCGACCTGGTTCACCGCGGGGACCTGGCCCGTCTCGGCGATGATCCGCTCGAGGTGCGGCACCTGGAAGTTCGAGACGCCCACGCTGCGCGCACGACCGGACTCCCGCAGTTCCACAAGCGCGCGCCAGGTGTCGACGTAGCGGTCGTTCGCAGCGGCCGGCCAGTGGATCAGGTAGAGGTCGACCGCGTCGAGCCCGAGTCGGTCGAGACTGGCGTCGAACGCCCGCAGGGTCTCGTCGCGTCCCTGATTGGTGTTCCACACCTTCGTGGTCACGAAGACGTCGTCACGATCCAGTCCGGAGGCTCGGATCGCCTTCCCGACACCGGTTTCGTTGCCGTACATCTCGGCTGTGTCCACGTGGCGGTACCCGGCGTCGAGTGCGGTTCCGACCGCGACCGCTGCTTCCGCGTCGTCGACCTTGTACACGCCGAAGCCGATGGCGGGGACGGACCGACCGTCGCGGAGGGGGATGGAGGTGACCATGCAGACCATCCTGCCGGTCCTGGCGGAGTCGAGTCGGGCCTCCCGTCCGATCTGTGCAGAACCGGGCGCGCGCTCCGAGTTGTGGAGGAGGCCCGTTCTCACCCATCGCGCCCGCACTGGAAAGTCGAATCGCGCGTAGGGGGTCGGAAGAATCGACCACCTACGCGCGATTCGACCTCCCACGCGCGAAACGACCTGGCGGAGGCGGGGTGGGGGACGGGCCAGCGAGGACGACCCGGCGAGGGGCGACCCGGCGGAGGCGGGGCGGGGGACGGGCCAGCGAGGACGACCCGGCGGGGGACGGGCGGGGACCCGCGACCCGCGACCCGGCGCCTAAGTCGGGATGTTCACCGGCTCGGTGTCGGGGATGGGGCTGGCGTCGCGACCGCGCAGGTCGGGGAGCCAACGCTTCGCGACCAGCGGCAGCAGCACGCCGACGAAGGCGGCGGCTGCGCCGACGACCATGCCGCCCGTCGCACCGTGCATGTCGATGAGGAAGCCGGCGACCGCGGAACCGAGCGCGGCACCGATGAGCTGGCCGGTACCCATCCAGCCGTAGGCCTCTGCCGTGTCGGAGAACTTCACGGTGGCGGAGACCGACCCGAACATCACGGCGAGGGCCGGCGCGATCCCGCCGCCCGCGATGAGCAGCGCGAACGCGAGCCACCAGAACCCGGTGCCGAACGTGGCGAGCCCCAGGCCGATGAAGACGATGAGCATCCGCGTCCACAGGGTGTTCGGCGAGATCGGTCGGTGGCCGAAGGCCAGGCCACCGACCAGCGAACCGACCGCGAAGATCGCCAGGACGATGCCGGCGTTCGGGCTGCCCTCGCCGAAGGCGCTGGTGACCCCGGCCTCCACCGCGGCGCACGCTCCGATGAGGAGCATGCCGGTGAGGGTCGCGACGACCACGGACGGGCGCTGCAGCACGACGCCGAACGCGCGCTTGGAGCGGGGGATGCGGACGCGGCCGAGCTCGGGGGAGGCGATGAACCAGACGCCGCCGATGACGAGGAACGCCATCGCGAGGACGATCGCCTCGACGGTGCCGATCTGCGTCGCGACGAACGTCGTGATGACGGGTCCGGCGACCCAGATCAGTTCCTGCGCGCTGGCGTCGAGGGAGAAGAGGGGTGTCAGCTGCGTCGAGGTGACCATCTTCGGGTAGATGGTGCGCACGGCGGGCTGGACGGGCGGGACCGCAAGGCCGCCGAGGAACCCGACCACCACGTACGCCCACAGTGGCATGGTGGCGAACGCGATCACGCCCATGCTCACGAGCGCGATCAGGCTGGTCAGGATGAGGACGGGGCGCATGCCCCAGCTGCCCATCCAGCGGCTGGTGAGCGGGCCGGCGATGGCTTGGCCGACGCTGGTGGTGGCGAGCACGAGCCCGGCGGATCCGTACGAGTGGAAGACGTGCTCGACGTGCAGCAGGTACGCCAGCGAGAGCATCCCGAAGGGGAACCTCGCGGTGAGCTGCGCGGCGATCACACGACCCACGCCGGGGGTCTTCAGGAGGTTGCCGTACGCGCTCACGCTCCGAGTGTACGGACCGGACGGGGCACGGCGCGGGCCGTGTGACCACTCCGGGGGAGGGGGTCCGGAACGCGGTTCTCAGACACGCCGATGCAGGGGTACGAACGTCCGGTTTCCACACCTCTGGAGAACCGCCTCCACAGCCTGTTGGGAGTGTCGGTGGCCGGTGCGAGACTGGCGGAAATCCGGGGCTGTGGGGAATCCACAGACTGTGGAGGGTGTTGTGGAGAACTACAGGGGTGTAACACTTCCTCTTGTGGTCACTACCGCGATCGAGCACTACATGTAGTAGCGTCGTGCTCAGCACAGCACACGAACTTCGGACCTGGAATCAGGCCCAGAACCAGGGGTAAACATGGCCGTCACCGTCTACACCAAGCCGTCCTGCGTCCAGTGCACCGCGACGTACCGGGCCCTCGACAACAAGGGCATCCAGTACGAGGTGCACGACGTCTCCACGGACGAAGCCGCGCTCGAGCACGTCAAGAGCCTCGGCTACCTCCAGGCCCCCGTCGTCGTGACCGACGACGACCACTGGTCGGGCTTCCGCCCCGACAAGATCGCGACGCTCAGCGCCGAACTGGCGTAAGGCGTCTCCCGTCCGGTGGGCGGTGACTCGAACTCGATCAGGAGGCTCGACTCACCGCCCACGGACACCCCTCCGGTCCGTCAGTCCGCACCTTCTGTCGAGGAGCGCAGCATGAGCCGACTCGTCTACTTCTCCAGCGTGTCCGGGTACACCGCACGCTTCGTGGAGAAGCTCGGCCGCGACGCGGACCGGATCCCGCTCTACCCGGGCGAACCGTTCCTGCACGTGGACGAACCGTACGTCCTCGTCCTGCCCACCTACGGTGGCGGGAACGGCGAGGGAGCGGTCCCCAAGCAGGTCATCAAGTTCCTGAACGACGAACACAACCGGTCACTGATCCGGGGCGTCATCGTCGGCGGGAACACGAACTTCGGTGAGGCCTACGGCCTCGCGGGCGACGTGGTCTCACAGAAGTGCCACGTGCCCGTGCTCTACCGCTTCGAACTCTTCGGCACGCCGGACGACGTGTCCGCGGTCAACTCAGGATTGGATGCATTTTGGACGCAGCAGTTGCAGACGTCGATCTGACGTCGCCGACGACGGGGATGGACTACCACTCCCTCAACGCGATGCTCAACCTCTACGACGCGGACGGCAACATCCAGTTCGACAAGGACCGCGAAGCCGCCAAGCAGTTCTTCCTGCAGCACGTCAACCAGAACACCGTCTTCTTCCACAACCTGAAGGAGCGGCTCGACTACCTGGTGGAGAACGAGTACTACGAGCAGGCGACGATCGACCTGTACTCGCTCGACTTCATCCAGCGTCTGAACGACCTGGCGTACTCGAAGAAGTTCCGGTTCCAGACGTTCCTCGGGGCGTTCAAGTACTACACGAGCTACACGCTCAAGACGTTCGACGGCAAGCGCTACCTCGAGCGCTTCGAGGACCGCGTCGTGATGACCGCCCTCGGCCTCGCGCAGGGCAACGAGCAGCTCGCGATCGACCTCGTCGAGGAGATCGTCGCCGGGCGCTTCCAGCCCGCGACCCCGACGTTCCTCAACACCGCGAAGGCACAGCGCGGCGAGCTCGTCTCCTGCTTCCTCCTCCGCATCGAGGACAACATGGAGTCGATCTCTCGCGGGATCAACTCCTCGCTGCAGCTCTCGAAGCGCGGCGGTGGCGTGGCCCTGCTGCTCTCCAACATCCGTGAAGCCGGCGCTCCGATCAAGCAGATCGAGAACCAGTCCTCGGGCATCATCCCCGTGATGAAGCTGCTGGAAGACTCCTTCTCGTACGCCAACCAGCTCGGTGCCCGCCAGGGTGCCGGTGCCGTGTACCTGTCGGCGCACCACCCGGACATCATGAAGTTCCTCGACACCAAGCGTGAGAACGCCGACGAGAAGATCCGCATCAAGACGCTGTCGCTCGGTGTCGTCGTGCCGGACATCACGTTCGAGCTCGCGAAGAACAACGAGGACATGTACCTCTTCTCGCCGTACGACGTCGAGAAGGTCTACGGCGTCCCCTTCGGTGACGTCCCGATCTCCGAGAACTACCGCGCCATGGTCGACGACTCGCGCATCAAGAAGACGAAGATCAAGGCCCGCGAGTTCTTCCAGACCATCGCGGAGATCCAGTTCGAGTCGGGTTACCCGTACATCGTGTTCGAGGACACGGTGAACAAGGCCAACCCGATCAAGGGCCGGATCAACATGTCCAACCTGTGCTCGGAGATCCTGCAGGTCAACACCCCGACCACCTTCAACGAGGACCTCTCGTACAAGGAGATCGGCAAGGACATCTCCTGCAACCTCGGCTCGCTGAACATCGCGCTCACGATGGACTCGCCGAACTTCGGCAAGACCATCGAGACGGCGATCCGCGGCCTGACCTCGGTCTCGCAGATGTCGCACATCAACTCGGTGCGTTCCGTCGAGGACGGCAACGACAAGTCGCACGCCATCGGCCTCGGCCAGATGAACCTGCACGGCTACCTCGCTCGTGAGCACGTGTACTACGGCTCCGAAGAGGGCATCGACTTCACGAACATCTACTTCTACACGGTGCTGTTCCACGCCCTGCGCGCCTCGAACAACATCGCCATCGAGACCGGCGAGACCTTCGACGGCTTCCGCGACTCGAAGTACGCGTCCGGTGAGTTCTTCGACAAGTACACCGACGCTGCGTGGACGCCCGCGACGGCTCGTGTTGCTTCGCTCTTCGACAACGCGAACATCACCATCCCGACGCAGGACGACTGGAAGGCGCTGAAGGCGTCCATCCAGGAGCACGGGATCTACAACCAGAACCTGCAGGCCGTGCCGCCGACCGGTTCGATCTCGTACATCAACCACTCCACCTCGTCGATCCACCCGATCGCGTCGAAGATCGAGATCCGCAAGGAAGGCAAGCTCGGTCGCGTCTACTACCCGGCGCCGTTCATGACGAACGAGAACCTGGACTACTACCAGGACGCGTACGAGATCGGCCCGGAGAAGATCATCGACACGTACGCCGCGGCGACGCAGCACGTGGACCAGGGCCTGTCCCTGACGCTGTTCTTCAAGGACACCGCCACCACGCGCGACATCAACAAGGCGCAGATCTACGCATGGCGCAAGGGCATCAAGACGATCTACTACATCCGTCTCCGCCAGCTCGCGCTCGAGGGCACCGAGGTCGAGGGCTGCGTTTCGTGCATGCTGTGACCTTGTTCTTGACCTTCTCCTGACCGGAGGCGCGGTGCCAGCCCGCACCGCGCCTCCGGTCCGACACCTGTTCCGATCCACGAATTCCGGAAGAACGCAATGACTCTCACCGACCCGGTCCACGCCACCGGCAAAGCCGTCCCGCTGATCCGTTCGGTCAGCGCGATCAACTGGAACCGCATCCAGGACGAGAAGGACGTCGAGGTCTGGAACCGCCTCGTCAACAACTTCTGGCTGCCCGAGAAGGTGCCGCTGTCGAACGACGTGCAGTCGTGGAACACGCTCACGCCGGCCGAGCAGACGCTGACCATGCGCGTCTTCACCGGTCTGACGCTCCTCGACACGATCCAGGGCACCGTCGGCGCGATCAGCCTGATCCCCGACGCCGTCACCCCGCACGAAGAGGCCGTCTACACGAACATCGCGTTCATGGAGTCGGTGCACGCCAAGAGCTACTCGTCCATCTTCTCGACGCTCGCGTCCACGCCGGAGATCGACGACGCCTTCCGCTGGTCGGTCGAGAACCCGAACCTGCAGAAGAAGGCGCAGATCGTCCTCGACTACTACACCGGTGACGACCCCCTGAAGCGCAAGGTCGCCTCGACCCTGCTCGAGTCGTTCCTGTTCTACTCCGGCTTCTACCTGCCGATGTACTGGTCCTCGCGCGCCAAGCTCACCAACACCGCTGACCTGATCCGCCTGATCATTCGCGACGAAGCCGTCCACGGGTACTACATCGGGTACAAGTTCCAGAAGGGCCTCGAAGGGCTCTCGGAGGAGCGCAAGCAGGAGATCAAGGACTACACGTTCAACCTCCTGTTCGAGCTCTACGAGAACGAGGTCCAGTACACGCAGGACCTCTACGACCAGGTCGGGCTGACCGAGGACGTCAAGAAGTTCCTGCACTACAACGCCAACAAGGCGCTGATGAACCTGGGCTACGAGCCGATGTTCCCCAAGGAGACGACGGACGTGAACCCGGCGATCCTGTCGGCGCTGTCGCCCAATGCGGACGAGAACCACGACTTCTTCTCGGGGTCTGGGTCGTCGTATGTCATCGGCAAGGCGGAGAGCACTGAGGACGAGGACTGGGACTTCTGATCCTGCTCTGACTTACGAGAACGCCCCGATGGCTTCGGCCGGCAGGGCGTTCTCGTCGTTGTCGAGGGCGTCCGGATAGGGGACCCCGGATTCAAAAAGTCTGCGGACCACCCATCTGAGACCGGACGGCCTGACGCTGCTCGGCACGGAGCGAGTCGTCCGGAGGACGACCGTCTAGCGGGCAGCGAAGAAGCAGCCCCAGGGCGGAAGGGCAACTGCTGCCTTCCGCCCTGCGCGCGCTAGCTTCCGTATTCGCGGATGGTGATGTTCGAGAAGGTTGCGGTACCGCCGTCGGAGTACAGCGAGATGCCCGTGTCGCCGGCGTCGAAGTTCACCTGATTCGAGAGCACGGTGTAGCCGGCATTGACGAACACCTCGACGCTTTGCGTGTCGACGAGGATCCGGAGGTGCACGGCGCGGGCGGCGGGGTCGATGGGCGCTGCGGCACGGGTGTAGGGCGTCAGTGCGAATCCTGCACGGTCGGACGAGGCCCTGTCGACGTATAGGTCGCTCCGGTACTTGCCGATGTTGGTGTGTCGCGCCCCGTCCGCCGAGCGTCCGACCGAGACTCCGACGTTGGTGGCGTTAGTCCAGGTGGCGTCGAGCTCGATCTCGTACGCGCGGCCGTTGTAGGGCAAGACCACTGAACCGTTGACGGTCTGGTTCGTGATCGGCACGGTCCGCTTCGCGGTGCCCTTGAGCGCCGCGATCGGTGCGCTGAGCAGCGTGTAGCGACCATCGGTCTGCTTCTGCAGCGTGATCTCGCGGACGATCGAGTTCTGGCCGTTGTACCCGTCGGATGCGTCGGTGGGGACCTGCCGGTTCGCGTACTTCCAGTTGTTCATCCAGCCGAGGCCGTACCGCTTCGTTGTCGGCGCTTCGTTGGCAGGCCAGGTGACTGCCGCGTACCAGTCCCATCCCCAGTCGAGCCATTGCGGTGTGAGGTTGTCCGCGGTGTACGTGGTGCCGTTCCACGAGCCGGTCCAGTACGCGTACGTGCAGGGCAGCCCCTCGTTGTAGGCGTCCATGCTGCCGGCAAGGACCCAGTGCTTGGTGCCGTCATCTGCTGTGATCTGGAAGAGGTCGGGGCACTCGATGCCACCGAGGTTGTGGTCGGGGTAGTCAAAGTTGTGCTGCAGTGTCCAGTCGATGAGGTTCTTTGACGTGTAGAACGCGGCGTAACGCTGCCGGCCGATGACGCAGACCCATTCGTTGCGGACGTCGTCCCAGGCCACCTTGGGGTCGCGGAACCACTCCGCGTTGGAAATCTGCGCGTCGGTGGTGGCGGTACGCCCGTCGGTGTTGACGATGACGGGGTTCGGTCGGGCGGTGAAGGTGAAGCCGCCGTCGGTGGAGTAGAAGAGGTACTGCTCCTGGTACTTCCGCACGGCTCCGGTGGGGCGGGTGGCCAGCGCGATGACGGCACCGGCGCCGTAGCCGGCGGTGTTGTTGGTGTCGATCAGGGTGCACCCGGTCCAGGTGGGCAGGCCGGTTTGCAGGGGGATGACGGTGCCCTGGAAGGTGAAGTTGATGCCGTCTGTGGTGGAGACGTGGTCCCATCCGCCGTCCCCGTTGTCGACGTCGGAGTGCAGGTAGTACAGCTGGTAGGCGCCCCGTGTGAATACCGGTCGCTGCGGGTCGGAGAGCCACCCCGCCGGCGGGGTCATGTGGTACTTCGCTCGGAAGGAGGTCGCTGCTGTGGTCGTGGTGGAGGCGGATCCCGCGGTGGCAGCCTGCGCGGCTTCAGCGGGCGCTGCTGTGGCGAAGAGCGCCAGGGCGCCGATTCCGGCGCCCTGGAAGAGGGTTCGGCGGTGAAATTCAGATGTCATCGTTGACTCCGGTTCGAGCGTTGGTTGGTCCTGCAGTGTGGGTAAGCGCCGTTGGTTCAACGGTGGGTTCGTGTGGTGTCGGAGGTTGCGTGAGCGCGTCGCGGATGATGCGGCGCGGGTCGTAGCGGCGCGGATCGAGTTCGGACCAGTCGATGTCGACCCCGGTCTGCTCTTCGATCTGCGCTTTGGTCGTGTCAGCCCATCCCCGCAGCTGACGCAGGAAGGCGGTGAGCTGTTTGCTGTGGGTGGCCAGCCGAGCCGGTCCGAGACAGAACCCGGCGATGGCGGCGATGACGAGCAGCTTCTCGACGTCCACGGTGCTTCCCCGTCAGCTCGTCGAAGAGCAGCTCACTCGTGCGACGGCACGGTGCCGTCGTGTGCGACCGGGGTGCTGGCCTGGTCGGCGCTCTTCTTGTTGTCGCCCGCGTGGATCTCGCTGCGGAAGATGTTGAGCGACTGCCCGAGCCCCTTTGCCAGGGCGGGCAGCTTGGTGGCGCCGAAGAGCAGTACGACGATGCCGAGGATGATGAGCAGGTGGACGCCGGTGAGGTTGCCGAGCATGATAAGTCCTTCGTGTGCAGGCGGCGCAGCGGACGCTACGTCACGGGGTGGTGGTTGAGGAAGCTGCTCCGAGGCGGCGAGCAAGACGGCGGTCGTGCAGCCAAGCGACCGCGCACGCTGCGAGGTAGAGCACGCCCATCGGGATGGCGAGGAGGAACATCGATGCGATGTCGGCGGAGGGTGTGACGAGTGCGGTGAAGATGAGGATGCAGAGCACGGCGATGCGCCATGCGCCGAGGATCGCTTTCGCGGTGAGGACCCCGACGAAATTGAGCAGGACGAGGAACACCGGCAGGACGAACGCGATACCGACGGCGAGGACGAGCTTCACGGCGAAGTCGTAGTACGCCTTCGCGTCGACGATCGAGGTGTCTTGGTCTGCGACGAAGCTGCCGAGGATCTGCACGATGTGCGGCAGGACGTACCAGCCGAACCAGCAGCCGCCGAGGAAGAGGGGAATCGCGGATCCGAGGAACCCGACGGCGTAGAGCCTTTCCTTTCGAACCAGGGCAGGAACGATGAACGCCCAGACTTGGTACAGCCAGGCGGGGCTGGCGATGACGACCGCGATGGTGATTGTGATTTGGAGGCGCAGGTCGAAGGCGCTGCTGATGGCGGGGAAGTTCAGTTCCGCGGTGTGACCGCCGCCGGCGGTTGCGAGCTCGGTGACGGGTGCGCGGAGTTGGTCGAGCACGAATGGTGTGAGGAACCAGCCGATGACCGCGCAGACTGCGATGGCGAGCACCGCGCGGAAGAGCCGCTTCCGGAGCTCGTTGAAGTGTTGCCCGAGTGACATCGTTCCGGCATCGGGGCGCTTCTGCCGCGTCGTTCCGCGGGGAACGGACGGGGCGCTCATCTGGTGGGCTCGCCCAGTGCTGCGAGCACGTCATCGGCGGTTGGTAGGTCCGCACCACGACGGCTCACCGTGATCGCAGCGGCGCTGGTGCTGACCTGGCCGAGTCGTGTCAGAGCTATGGAGTCCAAGGCGTCGAGCGTGATGGTGTTGTCCTGGAGTTGCCAGATGAGGGTGGCCATATACGTGTCTCCGGCGCCGACCGTGTCGACGACGTCGACGCGTTCACTTGGCACGGTGACCCTCTCCCGGGTCGTCGCGAGCGTTGCGCCGGCGGCACCACTGGTGATGGCGGCCAGCATCACGCCGAGCTCGAGGAGCCGGTCGAGGACGGCATTGGCGCTGTCGCCTGGGTAGAGCCAGGCGGCGTCCTCGTCGGAGAGTTTCAGCACACTGGCGTCTGCAGCGAGCTGCTCGAACCAGACCCGTGCAACCGCCAGGTCGCCGAGGAGCGCGGGCCGGATGTTCGGATCGAATGAGACCGTGCCGCCGGCGGCTGCGGTGCGCTGGGCGAGCTCTCGCACTTTGCCCGCTCCGGGCTGCAGGAATGCGCCGATCGATCCGATGTGCAGCCAGCGAGGCGTTTGCGGCAGGTGCGGCAGGTCCCATTCGATGCCGAACTCGTAGGTGGGTTGGCCGTCCGGAGCGAGCCGGATTGTCGCCGTGGAGGTTTTCGTGGCACCGAAGACGCCGGGAACCAGCTCGACCCCTGACGCCTCGAGGTGATCCGCGATCTGCTGGCCGCGGGCGTCGTCACCGAGCCACGTGGCGAATTCGACCGGCGCGCCGAGCCGTCCGAGCCCGAGGGCAACGTTCGCGGGGCTCCCGCCGGGGATCTCCCGGGTGGCGTCGTCGTGGACGATGTCGACGAGCGCTTCTCCGGCAACGGTAATTCGATGCACAGTCATCTCCTTCGATGATCGGGAACGAGTCGGTGCCGGCGAACCTGTCGGCGCCGCTCCGCTAGATCGATGGGGATCCAGCGGTGATGTCGGCGGCGGGAGCCGAAATGGTCCCGACGGTGTGCTCGAGTTCCCATACCAATGCCTGGCTCGGTGCTTCCACGGTCCACGGCGGCGCCTGCGTCGGGTAGACGCGGGTGGTGATGGAACGTCCGGCGCTGGTGAACAGTTCGACGACCGATCCGTCCAACACCACTCGGACTGCGGGTCGGTCCGCGGTCCGGTCGAAGGGACCACGAATCACCGCGGGACTCGAGTCAGCGCGGTGATCTGTGCTGGCGTGCGCCCGGTCGACGGTGAGGGTGTCTGCATCGGCGTCAACGTTGATGTCGAGGTATTCGGCATCGGAGAAGCGCAGCCGGACGCAGCCGGTGACGGCGACGGGCAGCACGATTTCGGCTTGTGCTCCGATGCGAGCACCGTGCGCAGCCTCCGAGCTGCCGACGCGGAGGGCGTCGATTGCTGGGTGGGGTTCGGTGCCGAGCCGACCGTTCGTGATCCACGCCCGGCGCGGCAGGGAGATCGCGCCGGACCAGCCTGCCTGCTCGGTCCACTGCTCGGTTCGGCCTTCGGTGACCCATCCGAAGAGCAGAGGCCCCCACGAGCTGGTCCGCATCACGGAAGCCGCGTAGAAGTGCTGCCCGTCGTCGACCTTGAACGGCGAAGGAGACCCAGTCAGGGGGATGGCGACGACGTCGCCCGGGCCGTCGGCGTGGGACCAGGAGGCCACGATCGCGACGTCGGTGCCTTCGACGGTGAGGATCTGTGGGCACTCCCATCCTTCACCGGTGTCGATGCCGTTGACCGTGTCGCGTGTCATCGACACCAGATCGCCCGCGTGGGTCCAGCTGATGCCGTCGACGGATCGGTAGTGGCGGATGGACGCTGTTTGATTCCTGGCCGCCGCGCCGACCGCCATCGACCAGCCGTCGTTCGTTTGCCAGACGAACGGGTCGCGGAACATGGTGATTGCTTCGTCGGCGGACGGGTCGGCGACGACCTGCACGGGGGCGCCGAACGTGTTCCCGCCGTCGGTGGATTCCGCGAGGAGGACCGACTGAAACGGACTGTGATCGACTTTGCCGGAGTAGTAGGCGCGGACGGTGCCGTTGTGCAGGACCGTGTTGCCGGACCATGCCCCCCCGGAGTCGGTGCCGCCGGGGACGGGAACGATCGCGGGTCGGTGGAGGGTCCAGTGCACGAGGTCGTCGCTGGTGGCGTGTCCCCACTCGACGGGGATCTCGAGGTCGACCCGGGGTCGGGACTGGAAGTACAGGTGGGCCTGCCCGCCGATGTCGATGGGTCCGTTCGGGTCGTTGACGTACCCGCGAGGGAGTCGGACGTGGAACTGCGGGAGGTGGTGGTCGGCTACGGTCACGGCGCTTGCGGCTTCCTGGGGTGCTGTTGGCAGGGCGTGGGGGTCGGTCATCGGGACGACCCCGCGGTGACGCCCTCGATGAAGTACCGCTGCGCGAAGATGAACAGCAGCACGCTCGGGATCATGGTCAGCACGACGCCGGCGAGGACGACGGAGATCGATCCGGTGCCGAGGTTGCCCTGCAGGCCGACGAGTCCGAGCGGCAGTGTGAAGGTGTCCTGCTGGTTGAGGAAGATCAGCGGTCGGTAGTACTCGGCCCAGAAGCCGGAGAAGTTCAGGATCGCGAGAGTCGCGATCGCGGGGCTGGCCATCCGCGAGTACACGTGCCAGAACACCCCGAACTGGCTGGCGCCGTCGATGCGGGCCGCCTCGCCGAGCTCCTTGGGCATCTGCATGAAGTACTGCCGCATGAGGAACGTTCCGAATGCGCTGCCGAGAGCAGGGACGATCAGGGAGGCGATGGAGCCGGTCAGGCCCATGTCCTTCAGGATGACGAAGACCGGGATGATGATCGTCTGGATCGGGACCATCATCGTGGCGAGGAAGATCCCGAAGATGGTGTTCTTGCCGGGGAAGCTGATCATCGCGAACGCGTACCCGGACAGGGTGCAGGTGATCGTCTGGCCGACGACGATGAGCAACGTCACGAGGACGCTGTTGATGAAGTACTGCCCGATCGGGATCTGGTTGAACACCGCGGCGTAGTTGCTGAAGTCCCAGGACAGGGGTAGCCACTGCGGCGGGTTGTTGAACGATTCCGCCGGTGTGCGTAGCGAGGTGGTCAGTGTCCAGAGCAGTGGCCCGAGCGCGAACACGGCGGCAATGATCAGGATGATCATCCCGATGATGCTCCCCACCTTGGCGACAGGCTTGCGGCGACGAACGATGTGACTGACAGCTGGTTGCGCGACGGTTTCTGGGGCGTGCAACGGGTTGAGGGTGTCCGTGGACGTCATTGGTAGAACACCAGCTTTCGTGCGGCGATGAATTGGAGCCCGGTGATGATGCCGATGATGACCAGCAGCAGGATCGCGATGGCTGAGGCGAACCCGAATTGCAGGTTCTGGAATCCGGCCTGGTACATGGAGATGGTCGCGGTCGTCGTCGCGGTGCCGGGTCCGCCCTTGGTCATGATGAACGGCTGGTCGAACAGCTGCATCGCGTTGATCATGGCGATGACGGTCGCGAACAGGATCGTCGGGCTGATCAGGGGGATCTTGATCCGGAACAGTGTCCGCCAGGGGCCGGCACCGTCGATCGCGGCGGCTTCCTGCACGTCGACAGGCACCGCGAGGAGTGCGGCGACGAAGAGCACGAAGGTGAAGCCGACCTGCTGCCAGACGACCACCATCACGACCGTGACTTTCGCCCAGAACGGATCGTTGAGCCAGTGTGCGCCGGGCAGCCCGATCTCATTGAGGTAGTAGTTGATGAGCCCGAACTTGGTGTCGAAGATGTAGCCCATGAAGATCGACACGGCGGCGGTGGAAGCCAGCAGCGGCAGGTAGAACGAGGTGCGGAAGAACACGCGGGTGGCGTTGCGCTTCCGGTTGTTCGCCAGTACCGCCAGGAGCAAGCCGAGCGAGATCTGCAGCACGACGATGGCGATGGCGAGTGCGACGGTCACGCCGAACGACGCGAGGACCGGCCCGTCGGTGAAGAGACGCTTGTAGTTGTCGAACCCGACCCACTTGGGGCTGCTGATGACGTCCCATGAGGTGAATGAGAGCCCGAGGGAAGCGAGGATGGGGATGAGGGTGAACACGGCGACGAAGATCATCGCGAGCCCGATCATCAGGAAACCGAACGTGGATTCACGTCGGCGGGCGCGCTTGGCCGCCGGCCGGCGGGCTGCGACCTTGGCAGCCCGCCGGATGGGTGTTTCTGTTGCTGTTGTCATCACGAAGCCTGCGAGGCTGCCTTCTCGATGTCTGCCTGGAGGCCGTCGAGCGCCTTCTTGGCATTCCCGGAGGAAATCGCCTGGGTGGTGCGCTGGTTGAGGGCGGTGGCGAGGGCGTTGTAGTACGGCGGGGCGGAGATGGGCACTGAGTTGTCGAGCTGGTCGTAGAACACCGACCAGTGCTCCGGCCCGGTGGTCTTGTACCGGTCCGCGGTCATCAGCGACTTCTGCGCCGGGGTGGTGACGTTGCCGGGCCAGAGTGCGTCGAAGCTCTCCGGCTGCACCATGACCTTGATGACCTCGAACGCGAGGTCCTTGTTCTTGGAGGAGTTGAAGATGCCGTAGCCGCCGGCGCCGAAGAGCGACTTGTTGCTCTTCCACGTCGGGAACTCGACGACGTCAAAGCTGCCGTTCTTCATCCCGGCGTTGTGGAGGCCACCGGCCCAGAAGCCACCACCGATGGTCATACCGATCCGGCCGGATGCCATCAGACCTTGCAGCGTGGCGCCACCGCCAACGTCAGGCGAGGGCGACGCGCCGGACTTCTGCAGGTCGATGACGTACTGCAGCGCCTCGACGGCGGCGTCCGAGTTCGCCGTGGGGTCGCCCCACTTCCAACCACCCTTACGTCCGGAGACCCCGATCGGGTTGTCCGCGAAGGCCTTGCTGTTCCACAGCCAATCGCCGCCGGAGTACTTGCCCTCCTCGAGGAGGTTTCCGTCGTTGGCGTAGAGGAACGAGGTCCAGCTGCCCCAGAGGCGCACCACCCAGTCGAAGGCGTAGGTGCCGCCACCGACCTTTGCAAGGCTCGCTGCAGAGGAGTGGAAGTCGTCCATCGACCACTTGCTCGTCGGGCGGGACAGGCCTGCCTTGTCGAACAGGTCGGTCGAGTAGAACATGCTGCCCGCGTTGAAGCTGTCGGGCAACGTGTAGAGGTGCCCCTGGTACATCGTCGACTCCAGCAGCACCGGGTGGGCGCCGGTGAAGTACTTGTGCAGGTCCGACAGGTTCTTCGTGACGTAGTCGTCGAGCGGAGTGAGGAGGTTCTTCGACGCCAGAAGCTGCTGCCCCTCGGTTGCGACGCTGACGATGTCCGGCACGTCGCCCGAGGCGATCTGCGTGAGAACCTTTGCGAGGAAGTCGTTCCAGTCGGTCCCGTTAATCGCGGTGACCTGCAGGCTGGCCTTCTTGTCGAGCTGCTTGATCTTCGGCTCGATGGCCTTCTGCAGGGCAGTGGCTGCGCTCTGCTCGCCGAAGTAGAGCATCTTCACCGTTCCGGAGCTGCTGCTTCCACCGCCAGTGGTCGAGCATGCAGCCAGCGATCCGATGCCGGCCAGGGCGAGCCCGGCCCCGCCGAACTTGAACAGCGTGCGCCGGTCGATCGGGGTGCTGAATCCGTTCGCCATGGGTCGCTCCTCTCTGAGCGATCGTGGCCCCGGTTGAGCGGGACCAATACGTATTTGTGGTGCGAGCGTACACACGGGTCGGGCGAGACGCAATACGTATTTGTTCTGGCATGATGAGAGCAACGGAGGAGGGTCGATGGCGAGCCGCAAGCAGACAACGCAGCCACAACGCGTCACCATGAAGGACGTTGCGCGCCATGCTGGGGTGTCGCAACCGACGGTGTCGTTCGTGTTGAACGACCGCCGCGATGTGTCCATCGCAGCCGAGACGCGCACCCGCGTCCTCGAGGCCGCGAGGGAGCTGAACTTCCAGCCGAACCGTGCAGCACAGTCGTTGCGGTCGAACCGGTCCTACACGGTCGGCGTGATCGCCGACCGGCTCGTCTCGCAGCCCTACGCCGGCCACATCGTGCTGGGTGTCCAGCAAGCCGTGCAGGAGGCTGGATACGTCTGCTTCGTGGTGGAGACGGCGCAGACGACCGATGGCGGCAAGGCGGCCGTCGAGAATCTCGTCCAGCAGGGGGTCGCCGGCCTGGTCTACGCGGCACCCGGCCCCGAGTACGTCATTCCGGTCGATGGGCTCGACGCTGTTCCGACGGTCTTCGTCAACTGCTTTCCGCCCGGTGAAACGCCTGCGGTGACGGTGCTCGCCGACGAGTACCAGGGCGGCTACGACGTCGCCGCCGCCGTGTTCGCAGCCGGCCACGCCGATGTCGCCTTCCTCGGCGGCCCCGAGGACGACTACGCCTGTCAGGAACGAAAACGCGGACTCCAGTGCGCCGCCGCAGACGCGAGCATCGCACCAGAGCGCATCCACATCGCGTTCGGCACGTTCCAGGTGGGATCAGGCTACGACCTCGCGATAGAGGTCCTCGCGGATGCAGGCGCGTGTCCAACGGCGATCATCTGCGGGAACGACCGGATGGCGGTCGGCGCGTTGATGGCCGCGCAGTCCCTGGGGATGCGCTGCCCAGAGGACATCAGCATTGTCGGCTTCGACGACCAGCCCGACCTCGCCGATCAGATGCATCCGCCGCTGACTACCGTTGCTCTCCCGCATCAGCAGATGGGTTTCGAAGCCGGAACCCTGCTGCTGGCGGAAGCAGAACAGCCCGGCCGACACCTTGTGCCGTGCGAATACATCTCCCGTAGCTCGCTCGCTGCGCCGCGACCCGAAGGAACCTGAGTGACTCTCCCGTCCAGCACCCACTTCCAGCCTCCGAACGGCTTCGTCGGCGACGTCATCCCGGTCGAACACGACGGAACAGCGTGGCTGTTCTACCTGCTCGACGAACGGCCGGATGCTCCGCCGCTCGAACGTCCGACGGGGATGCCTTGGGCGGCCGTCACGACGACCGACTTCGTGACATTCGATGACAAGGGCGTCGTGCTGCCCTCCGGGGGGCCCGACGCAAGCGATTTCGACTGCTACACCGGCAGCGTCGTTCACGACGACGAGGGGACGCTCCACTTGTTCTACACGGGGCACAATCCCCGAATCAAGACCGGATCCGACGGCGACGGTAAAGACGCGCAGGTCGTGAGCCACGCAACGTCCTCCGGCGACCTGACCGACTGGACCAAGCACCCCGACTGGGACTTCCCCGCACTCGCCGGCTACTCCCCCGAAGACTGGCGAGACCCCTTCGTGTTCCGCCCCGCTGCCGACCGGCCCTGGCAGATGCTCCTCGCCACGCGGCGACTCGGTGAGCCATACCGGCGCTCCGGCCTCGTTGCACGCCTCGAATCCGATGACCTCATCACATGGCGAGACGCCGACCCGATCTGGGAACCGCACCGCTTCATCACGCAGGAATGCCCGGACGTGTTCCAGTGGGGCGAGTGGTGGTACCTGGTGTACTCCGAGTTCTCCGACGCATTCTGCACCCGCTACCGCATCGCAAAGTCGCCGGACGGCCCATGGCTCGCGCCGGCAGATGACACCGTCGATGGCCGAGCCTTCTACGCTGCAAAGACGATTACGCTCGGGAACCAGCGGTACTTCGTTGGGTGGATCGCCTCGAAGGAAGACCGGCGCGATGGCGGCCCATGGCAGTGGGCCGGCACCATGGCAACACTGCAAGCACACCAGCGCGCTGACGGATCGTTGCGGTTCGACCTTCCCGACGGCGTCAGAGCCGCGTACACCGAAGAGGTCGATGCCACGGCGCTTCTCGAACCGGTCAACGGCGCTGCAGCAACCGTCGGCGCTGGCGCAGCCAGCCGATACGCATCTTGGGTTGGGCCGGAACTGCCCGCTGAGGCGCTCGTAGCCGTGGACCTGACGCTTGAAGCAGACTCCAGGTCATTCGGGGTGCTCCTGCGCACCAGCGACGATGGCGAAGAGGGCTACGCACTCCGCCTCGAACCTGACCGGAACCGGCTCGTGCTGGACCGGTGGCCGCGTGGCACGACTGGCGCCGAGCAATGGCAGATCCTTGGTGATGTCCCGCACGCCGTCGAGCTCGAGCGCCCAGTGGAACTCGCCCCCGGCGCACATCACCTCGACGTCCACTTGGACGGGGAAATCTGTGTTGCCATCATCGACGGGTCGGTCGCGCTGAGCACACGCCTCTACGACTACCCTGCTGGCCACGTCGGCGTGTTCGTGCAGGACGGCGCCATCACACTTGATCGCCTGACGGTCCGCACTCGCTGACGCTGGCACAGACAAAAGTGCGCCTGCCCCGGACAACGGGGCAGGCGCACTTCGATGTGGCGTTACTTCCAGATCGATGTCAGAGGCCAGGCTCTGAGATCGCCGACCGCGAACGGTCACCAGCCGGATATTCGCCTGATACCGGAAGGATCCCACCAATCCCGATGCGCGCCCGAAGACGAAAGCGCCTGTAGCCAGCGCCTGCGCGCTCACCACATCCAGGCGATCCACGTACTGCTCTCGAGCGCCCGATTAGCGATCCTCTACCGGCCGCGCTTCGCCTTCCGAAGCGCGAAGCGCCACAACCAGCCGCCAGCGCCGAGCCAGAAGAGGCCGAGCACGGTGTTCAAGATCACCAAGAGCACGTCGAGGTCGGGCCGAGTGAGGCGAATGATCGACGTCGCGACGAACACCAGACCGAAGGCGAGCGCGATCGAGCCCAGAACCTTTGCGCTCAAGACGTCCATTGCGCCAACCTAGCTCGCGCCGGCGTCCGTTGGGCGATCCGCAATCGGACGGAGTTCCTGCTCGGCCTAGATCGGGGTGACGTCGTGAGCGCGGAAGAAGTAGCCGTCCTGCCCCGGTGGGTACGGCTCGACGTCGAACCGAACGCGATCCCCGGGCTGGAGCGTGTGGTACCCGTCCATGCTCAGGTTCGAGAAGTGCGCGAACACCTCCGACTCGACGTCGTTCGAACGGAGCGCACCCCACCCGTCCTGATCACTCCACCAGGCACACTCGCCCTCGACGTTCCGCATCAGCAGACGCTATCGCTCAGAGTGTGGTCCCTAGAGCGGTTGGTCGTCGCCCCAGTGACGACTGGAACCGCACGAGGTATCCGTCAGGGTCTTGAACGAGGAACTGATGTACGCCGGCCTCTTCGTCTCCGATGCCGTACCACTTCGTCTCAGGTCGCATGAAGAGCTCAACGCCAGCGCGTCCGAGCGCCTGCGCCAGCGGCTCAGAGTCCGGCACCGTGATCTGGAGATTTACCCCGCGGCCCAGCGGGCGCTCAAGAGGTCCCGTGATCCAATTGCGACCCACGCCTGCTTGTTCGAGCATCAGGTGCGCAGAACCGAGCGTGATGTACGCGAAGCGTTCCTCAGGGCGCGAGTAGGCGACGTCGAAGCCGCACAAGTTGCACCAGAACTCGACGCTCCGATCCAAGTCGGCCACGAGTAGCTCGGGAACGAGCGAGGGTTCAAGGGCTTCCGTCACCGAACCATCGTCGCAGCCCTCACCCTGCGGGCAGTCCCGGTAGCGGATGGCTCATGGAGACCGAGACCGCGGCTGTTCAGTCGTGGCTTGCGAAGCGGCGAGGTCGGAGGCCCTACGTGCGGGTGAGAGTCTTGAGGAGGACGACGCCGGCCGCGGTCAGCAGGAGTGCGCCGCCGAGGCCGGCGAGCGGGTACCAGACGCCGCTGGCTCGGTAGTGGCGGCGGATGCCGAACGCGCCCCCGGTGATGACGGCAGCGAAGCCGCCGAAGAAGGTGAGGCCCATGCTGCTGTACCAGCCGGCATCACCGCAGGTCACGGTGCGGGCGCCGCACGTGTTGTACGAGATGAGGCTCTCGTTGAGGATGTACCCGACGCAGCCGATCGCCGTGAGCAGTCCGACGACGATGACCACCCAGATGAGGGCGAGGTTCCACAGCGCACCGCGGTCGCTCAGTGGTGCGCGTCGGGTGCGGGACGCCATCAGGGCTCCTCAACTGGTTCGTTCGTCGGATGTCAACAGGGTGCCATGCGGCGGTCAGATTCGAGTGCAGCGTCGACCAGCGGCGGCCGCTCTTCGGCCGGGGTAGATCCTTTCGTGACGTCTGCCGATCGCGCGGCCCGATTAGGGATCCTCTACCGGGCCGAGTCGGGCGGGGCGGGGCGGCGCTCTTTGAGCCACCGGCTTACGGGACACCTCTCAATGCCGCTCGGAGAGTGATTGACTGAGCGCGTGAGCGTGAAGCGCAAGTTCTTCGAGGTGCCGCACCCGGTGGCCGAAATCGTCGCCGGAGCCCTGTTCATCGTGATGGGCTTCATCCTGGCGCCTCAACTTGGCCCCGCCGGGCATCGCGTTGTTCTCGACCCATTCACGCAGAGCGCACCCGTATGGATAGTTGAAGCTCTCATGACGGTCGTCGGAGCCGTCCTCATCGTGCAAGGAGTTGGAACACTCGCGCGACGTGCTCGCTAACAGATTCCCTGGCGGGACGGGTTTCAGCGCAGACGAGGGTCAACCTCGTGATCGCCGCGTGATTCCCAGCAAGACGCAGGCAAGCCCGGCGATGAGCGCGACGATCAGCACGACGAAACTCGCCCCGTGAATCGTCGGGTTGCTGATCCACACAAGCAGCGCGATCGCGATCACAACGACACCGAGCACGGTGAGACTCCGAGCGGACATAGGGCGAGTCAATCAGGACGGGTGCCGTCCCGACAGACGATCGGTCAGCGGGACGGACGCACGGAACGCGAGTCAGGCCCGGCGCTGTCGGATCAGATCACGTGCGGCGGCAAGCTCGCGGTCTACTGCCGCCTCGTCAGCGATGGGCGCGTCGTAGCGGCTGCCGTCTTTCACCGTCAGAGACAGGCGTGTACCGTGCTGGTCGCTTTCCGTCGATAGTGAGACGACGTCTTCATAGAAGAACTCGACTGTCTTCTCGGTCTGCATAGGCGTCGTGATACAGGTTTCCGTGGTGAATATGTGCACCTGCTTCGCACTGAAGTGGGCGATAAAACCACCGACCCAATTGGTGCGCATACGGCCGCCCTGCTCCTTGAGCTGAACGAGTGGCCCTGTCGTGGTCCGGGTTCGCGTGAATCCGACGACTTCGAGCGGCGCAGCGTGGTGCTGGAGTACTCCGAATCGGGCTTCGGCAGTTGCTCGTGCCTTGCTCGCGACCGACTCGAGCGAAGCGTCCACGGAGCTCGGATCGTTGGATCGCAGCTTGAAATGGACGACACCTGCGATCGCTGCACTCCCGATCAGAACAAGGGCCGCGGCCCAGGAGCTCGAGAGCGTGAATACCCCGATGAGCGCTAGAAGGACGGCGAGCACGATTGCGCACCCCGGTCCACGGAAGTACCGCTTGTTTGCTTCGAAGTCGATCGACGGTTCCATGATTGCCTTCCAGTTACAGATGACACACCGTCGCGTGAGCCAGCCCTCTGTCGCCACTCCCACTTCGGGGTACCGCCAGCGGGACGTCGCGCCGTCCGCGAAGTCCAGTGGTACGCGCTCACCGCATCGGCGGCTACGACGACCTTCCGTCACTGCGTGAAGTGCTGCGTTTCTTCGCGTCGATCGAGCTCGGTGAGCATCGTCGTCGTGTTGCGGAGCACCCGCGGCGTGGTCACGACGGTGATGACGAAGATCGCGATGAAGAACGCTGCACCGAACCAGAAAAGCGGTTCGCCGGTGACGGCGAGCCAGATGGCGAGAGCCGTCATCGGCAGGTAGAACACCGGCGCCAACCATCGGAGCGGCCGGTACTGCTGTTGGCGAGATTGCAATGCTCGCCGCCAATCGGCGATGTCAACGTTCGATGGAACGGTGCCCCAACGGACCGCCTTGCTGAACTCGGGGCGCCGCCCTACCCGCCCATGAGCACGTCGTGTCCGGCCGACCCAGATCCCCATGAAGATTCCGTAGAACGCGCCGACGATGATGGACAGAAGCGCTCGAGGTCCGACGCCTAGTTCCGGCGTCGTAATGAAGGTCGCTCCGAACCATGCGCCGGCAAACATGACGGCCATGATGACGCCCGCTATCCACGTCGGCACCTGCTTCATCCACCCCATGCCTCGAGACTGCCATGTCCAGCCGATTGCTGGTCGGTGCACGCTGCGCCAGACGCGTCCGGTAGGCGATCCTTCAGCGGGCGGTTTCAAATGCGAGAGCGCTTGTGGTCGTGTGAGGGTCGCTTGCGAGGCGTGCGTGGGTTTCGACATCGAAGCGCTCAGTGCCGTATCGCAGCTTCTGGCGCTCAGTTCCTTCCTTCAGGAAGCCAGCTGCTGTGGCGACTCTGCACGAGGCCGGGTTGTTCACTCGATGCCCGAGCTCGAGTCGGAACAGCCCCGCATCGAAGGCCCAGTCAGCGACGGCCTGCAGCGCCCGCGATGCGTAGCCGCGCCCGCGAGCTCCTCCTGCCAGCCAGTAGTAAGCCCACGCTGTTTGGTGCCGCGTTTCAATCGCGGAGAGTCCGACGTTCCCGACGGCGATGCCGTCCTCGATGACGGCCCAGTTCTTCGCCGTGTCACTGAACGGCAGGAAATTGCCGATGTAGTCGGCAGCCTGCGCTTCGTCTGAAAGGTCCGCTCCGGTGAATTGCGTGTCCAGGTCCGGGCTCGACCAACGGGCGGCGAGGAGCGCCGGCCCATCGCTACGTGACCACGGTCGGAGGGAAACTGGCATGGCTCATTCTCACAGGGCAGCCAGCGGCTTATCGAGGTGAGCGTGCGGCCCGATGGCGCGCTTCGACAGCCGATCGGCTTACGAGACGCGTCGGGGCGACAGCTCGCACCTCTCCCTGGGAGGCCGCCCGCTGGCTCACCAAGTCAGTGAACGAGCGTCCCCTGAGCTTTGTCGCGTCGGGCCCTTCGTCTCACTGCCCGACGGAAGGCCATGAGTACGGCGCCGCACACAACCGTCGCAACGATGCCAATCGCCGTGCCGCCGGCCGACCCGCTTCCGTAGTTTGACCAAGGCAGCCCGAGAGCCCATTGCAGTGCGGGGCCCAGCACGAGTAACGCGCCGGCCGGCACGACGACGATGAGCAAGGCGCGGCGGCCGCTCCAAGCAGGATGAAGCAGAACGACCACGGCGGCCGCGGCGACGACCGCGAAAGCACCGTAGATCCACGATGCGCCAGACATCCGCCAGCCGTCGTGCGCAAACCAGTCTTGGACTCCACGGATGGTCCGTGCCCAAGCATGCTGACCTCGGCCATGTGTCGACGAGATGACAGGCAACGGCCACCCGATGATCGCGAGAACTCCGGCGATTGCGCTCGCGATTCCAAGCACGACCACTCCGAAGCGCGACCCGGTTCTGGGCTCGACGTGGAAGTCGGAGATGCTCACGCCAACGAGGCTATAGGGGAAGCAGCGGTCGTTCCTACCGGGCGCCGCCCGGTAGAGGATCCGCTACCGGGACTGCCCGCAGGGTGAGGGCTGCGACGATGGTCGCGTGATGGAAGCCCTTGAACCCTCGCTCGTTCCCGAGCTACTCGTGGCCGACTTGGATCGGAGCATCGCCAGGTGAGCGTTACGTCGTTGTGCTGCATCGTCCCAAGCTCCCACGAGGAGGCCGAGTCCACTAGGGAACGCTGGAGGATCGGCCACCGGACGTTCGCAATTGGCGAGAGAAGCTAGTTGGTCACGGCGTCGCTACCGGCGCGGTGGAAGGCTACGAGCATCTCGACGGCGGCGCCTTCCTCATCGTTGAACCGACTGACCAGGTCCCGAAGCTCTCGTTGGAACTGCTCCTGCCGAGCAGCGGACAGCCGCATCGTCGCAACCGATTCCCCGAACCGATCGGCGACCGGGGCTGCGTAGTACGAGGCCAGCGCACCCTCCAGGATCGCTTCGCTCACTGACGCACCAGAGTCGGACTCCTCCCGGAAACTGATCTCGACCGTCCGCCCCGTCGCGCGATACGGCACCTCACGAGAGTTTCGCAGGCCGGGTCGCGCGAGGCCGGCCTCGACCAGCCCTGCGTCGACCAGCACTCGGAGATGATGCAACACCGTGCCGGGGTTCATGCCAGTACGACGCGCCAGCTCACTGATCCCTGCAGCTTGGCCAGTGAGCAGCGTGAGAAGACGCACCCGAAGGGGATGCGAGAGAGCCTTCGCTTCCAGGTGAGTTGCGGGACGACGCTCGGACACGACGCCACACTACTTCCCCTGTCGCCACTCCTTGAGTATCGTCAACGACTAGTCATTGAGAAATCACAAGGAGTACGCATGCGGTTGCAGTGGGATGGGCTACACAACGCTCGGGACCTCGGAGGCCTGCCCCTACAGGCAGGCGGTAGAACCCCACCTGGCGTTTACGTACGGTCGGACCATCCGCTGCACCTGACGCCTGAAGGCTGGGGGCAGCTCGCCGACTACGGCATCCACACCATCGCTTCACTCGAAACCGCGGGCCTCGACGGCGAAGCTGCGCTGCGATCGAATCGGCCGATCGAACTACCTCATGACCTCGCCGTCGAGGTTCTCCGTCTGCCGGTGGAGGACGCTACGGATCAGGAGTTCATGGGGAAGTGGGCGCGGACCGGGCTCTGGGGCACCCCCTTGTACTTCGCGGACGCTCTGCAGCGGTGGCCGCGCCTGTACGGCGACGCGATCAACGCCCTGGCGCTGGCCGATGGTCCCGTGCTATTCCACTGCGGTCGGGGGCATGATCGGACGGGTATCGTCGCCTTACTCCTCCTCACTTTCGGCGGCGTCCGGCCAGAGGCGATCGCTGAGGATTACCTCCTGAGCTCCCGGAATCTTGAAGCGCAGGACCCGCGCTCGGTTCAGATGCTCGAGAACGCGCTCCGCGACCACGGCATCACCGCGTACGCCGCGATCGCCGCTGCCATTGACGTCGTCGACGCTGAATGGTTGGACCGTGCGGGCGTACGGCCAGAAGCGATCGCCGCTCTTCGCGCTCGGTTCAGCCCCAACGCAATCCCGTCTCGGTAGCCGATGGGCTAGCGAGACTGCCGCTCGGCCTCGTGGGGACCCGTTCCGCGGGACCAGCGGCTGGCTTGCCAGACGGTGTTCCCTCCGACGAGCGCGAGCATGACGACGAGCATCATCACGAACACGGCGGGGTGCCACTCGTTGTGCTCGGCGAGTTCCCACGTCTCCTTGACCGCGATGAACGACCCGCCGACGGCAACGACGAACCAGCCGGTTGCTTTGTGGATGAAGCGTTCGCGGTGTTCGCGCTGCTGGGGCGTCAGCACCGCGAGGATCGTGCGGTGGTACGCGACACTTCGGCGGCGGCGGAGAAGCAGTATCACCGGGGGCAGGAACCACTGCGGCGACGGAGGCGGGGCGGTGCTACCGGCGAGGAGGGGTCTGCACCGGTCTGGTCGGTGCCTTCCTCGCGGAGCTCGAGGACACCCTGGTACAGCGGCCCCGCGACCAGGAGCCACGCGCCCAGGAAGCCGCTCCACGCGATCAGCGCCTCCATCAGGACGTCACCCTCTGAGTCTTCTTGCCAACCCGGTCAGCCGACTATCCACCACGCAGCGCCGCGATGCCGGACAGGATGATCTCGATCCCCGCGTGGAACTGCTGACGGTCGTCATGCTCGACGAGCTGCTGCTCGATCCGCACCAGGAACGGGTACCGGCCGCTGTCGGGCCCGACCAGCGGCGACGCCGACGACGCGATGAACCCGGGTCGATCAGCTTCGGCCTGGTCAAGGTGTTGGCCGGCGTCGTACTGGCTCGAGACGCCCAGGACGTGGTGCACGAGGGCGGACGCGGCATCGAACTGCGCCGCCTCGGGCACGCCGAGGGCGGTGACCTCGGAGCCGATGCGATCGAAGAGCTGCAGCACGGCCGGCTGCCAGGGTGCTGCGACCAGCTGTGACCCCAACCACGGGTGGGCGGTGATCGCGTCAAAGACCCCGGCGGTCACCGCGCGAATGCTCGCGGCCGGGTCCGCACTTCCCGCGTCCGCGAGAACCTCGGTCATCATGTCGGCCGCTGCGGTTGAGAGCAGTTCGCCCTTGTTCGCGACGTGGTGGTACAGCGCGCCGGCGCCGGTCGACAGGCTGGCGCCGAGGGCACGGAACGTCAACGCGTCGGCTCCGCCGGCATCGAGGATCGCGATCGCAGCGCCAACGATCCGGGCCTTCGTCAACGCATCAGACCTGCGCTCAAGGCGCGGTCGCACATTAGTCACGGAACCATCTTGACACACGTTGGAACTGCGTTCCATACTTCTGGAACACGGTTCCAACAACGGAAGGAAGCCACCATGGCCTTCAAGGACCAGCCCTCGTACATCATCAAGATGCGCGCCAAGCCCGGCATGGCAGATCGCCTGTTCGATCTCGCAACGGTCGGCATGGAGAAGTCCGGCTCCTCGGACCGGTTCATCATGCTGCGCGAGGACAACGACCCGGACGTGCTCTGGAACATCGAGGTCTTCCGCTCCGTCGAGGCGAAGGACGGCTACGAGAACAGCCCGATGGCCGACGAACTCCGCGACGAGATCATCGACCTCCTCGCCGAGCCGCCGGTACGCATCGAAGCGCACCCCTACTCCGCGATCCCGGTCCTGCCCGGGGACGCCGAGTAGCTCCCACCCCTCCCGCGCTCGAAAGAAGTAACGTCATGCCGCTCAACCCCAGCCAGCCCGGCACCGTACTCAAGTTCAAGGCCAGGCCCGGCAAGGGTGACCGCCTGTTCCAGCTCACCAACGATCTGCACTTCACCGGCGACCCCGACGGCCCCACCGACTGGGTGCTCTGCCGCGACGACGAGGACCTCGACACCCTCTGGGCATTCGAGTTCTACAAGGACGACGCCTCCTTCGAGCGCCACTTCGCGAACCCGGTCATCGACGCCAACCACGACGAGGTGATCGAGCTGCTCGCCGAGCAGCCGATGCGTGTCAAGGTCCGCCCCACGTTCTCCGGCTTCTCGAGCTGACGCGCAGCCGGCACCGCCGGCATCCGAGCGCCAGGCAACACCTCTCGCTACCTGGGGCTCTTTGCGTGTCCGATAGCCGATGGCGGTTTCAAGGGGTCGTTGCAACGGGCGGTTGTTTCGGGTCCGAGAGTAGCTGCTCGAATACTTCTGCCGGGGTCCGGTAGCGAGCGTTTTGCGGGGTCGTCCGTTGAGTTCGGCAGCGACTTCGAGAAGCCGTTCCGGGCTGTGGATGGTGAGGTCGGTGGATTTCGGGAAGTACTGCCGGAGCAGGCCGTTGGTGTTCTCGTTCGAGCCGCGCTGCCAGGGCTTGTGGGGGTCGCAGAAGTAGATCGCGAGGTCCGTGGCGAGGGTGATGTCCTTGTGCCGGGCAAGCTCGGTGCCCTGATCCCACGTCAACGACCGACGCAGATGCTCGGGCAGGGTCTGGATGGTGGGGATCATCGCGTCGCGGACGGCGTCGGCGCTGTGCCCGTTGGGTAGGTGCAGCAGCATCACGTAGCGGGTGGTGCGTTCGACGAGAGTGCCGTTGGCACTGCGCGCGTTCGTGCCGACGATGAGGTCCCCTTCCCAGTGACCGGGAACGGCCCGGTCGTCGGCTTCGGCGGGGCGTTCGCTGATCAGGATCATGTCGCGGATCTTCGACCACGACGCCCGCCGGGGTTCACCTCGGTGGCGCCGGATGGCGCGGCCGGTGCGGAGATGTTTGTGGAGGTCAGCCGCAGGTGCCCGCGGCCCTGCACGAACAGGGACTGGTAGATCGTCTCGTGCGACACGTGCATCTCCGACCGGTTCGGGAAGGACCGTGTCAGGTCATCACGGATCTGCTCCGGGACCAATTCCGCACCAACCGCAGCTCGACCTGGGCAAATGACTTCAACGACAACTACGCCATCGAGGCGGACTGGCCGACTGAAGCTGCTGCACGCGTGCACGAGCTTCAGGGGCAGCGCCTCCTTGAACTCGTCGAACGCGAGTTGCCGGCTGAGGACGACGTGGTGCTCGGCTACTGGGAAACGAACAGGCGGAAAGGCTTGTAGCCCCCCGGCGTCCGGAAACGGATCGTCAACCGGGCGCCTGCTCAAAAATCGAGCGGCCGGTCGCGCACTACCTCCCCAGCGTCCCCGATGCCGAGATGACTGTTGGTGATCTCATCCACCACACCTCGGGATTGCCTCGGCTTCCGGCAATGATGCGCAACCGCCTGTTCGCCGACCCGTGCCGATCTTTGCCGCTACGCCGACTGGGCGCTCGAGCCCGGCGCTGGGCACTCCCGCACGGTGAGCTGGCAGCGGGAAGGCGCATCGGTCTGGATCAACGGCGTGGTGCGGGCGGCAGGCGCGGTCATCGCCAACGCGTGAAGAGTCACCGCCGCGGTTCACGCGCTCGCGAAGGCGCCGCACGCGGCAGACAAGATCGCCACGGCGCTCATCCAGCAGGACGTGCGGCACGAGCGGGGCGGTGGGAGGTGACACCAGTACCAACGCGACCTGTCGGCCGGACGGAAGCCGCGCCTCCAGGCCGGATCGAGAGCCGCGCACGGGGCGGACGCAACGCGAACGGCGGCTCTCCTCCTTCCGGAAGAGAGCCGCCGTGGTGTGTCGCAGCAGTTAGTTCGCAGACGGGACTGCGGCGCCGACGAGCTCCGCCCGCACGATGTCCGCTCCAGCGGACAGCGCGCCGAGCTTGTCCAGCGCAGCACCCCGCGCCAGCGGAGCCATCCCGCAGTTCGAACTCGGGATGAGCTTGTCCGCATCGACGAACTCGAGCGCACGACGCAGCACCTCCGCCACTTCCTCCGGCGTCTCCACGGTCTCGGTCGCGACGTCGATCGCCCCGAGCATGACCTTCTTCCCGCGGATGAGCTCGACGAGCTCGAGCGGCACGTGGGAGTGGATGCACTCCAGCGAGACGATGTCGATCGACGACTGCTGCAGCAGCGGGAACGACTGCTCGTACTGGCGCCACTCCGCCCCGAGCGTTGCCTTCCAGTTGTTGTTCGCCTCGATGCCGTAGCCGTAACAGATGTGCACAGCGGTCTCGGCGCGGAGGCCCTCCGCAGCACGTTCGAGCGCGGCCACGCCCCAGTCCTGCACCTCGTCGTGGAAGACGGTGAAGGCGGGCTCGTCGAACTGGATGATGTCGACGCCGGCGGCTTCGAGTTCGCGTGCCTCCTGGTTCAGGATCGTGGCGAACTCCCACGCCAGCTTCTCGCGGCTCTTGTAGTGCTGGTCGGAGAGGGTGTCGATCATCGTCATCGGGCCGGGGAGCGCCCACTTGATCGGGCGGTCGGTCTGCGCGCGGAGGAATGCAGCGTCCTCCACGAACACCGGCGCCCGGCGGCTCACGGCACCGACGACGGTGGGGACGGCCGCGTCGTACCGGTCACGGATCCGGACGGTTTCCTTGCGCTCGAGGTCGACGCCGTCCAGGTGCTCGATGAACGTCGTGACGAAGTGCTGGCGGGTCTGCTCGCCGTCGCTGACGATGTCGATGCCGTGCCGCTCCTGCTCGTGGACGGCCGCCCGGAGTGCGTCCTGCTTGCCCTCGGTGAGCGCTGCGCCTTCCAGCTGCCAGGGGGACCAGAGCTTCTCGGGCTCGGCGAGCCAGGACGGTTTCGGCAGGCTGCCGACGATCGAAGTGGGCAGGAGAGTGCTCATGCGGATGGGATTCCTGTCGAGTGGGGTGTCGGTCAGAGCGAAGGGACGGCGGCGCCGGCGGCGGCCCACCGCTCGAGCAATGCCCGGTGCGGCTTCACGAGGTGCTCCTCGGTGTAGCGGCCCTGGGTGATCGCGAGGCGGCTCCGTTCCTCGCGGTCGTAGGAGACATCGGGCGTGGAGTAGTCGGTGTGCGCAAGGCTCGGGCGATAGGTGCTCGGCGCGGCCGTGTTCGCGTTGTAGATCTCCGGCCGGTAGATCCGCTGGAAGGTCTCCATGGTGCTGATCGTGCCGATGAGCGCCAGGTCCGAGTAGTCGCTGACCAGGTCGCCGCGCGTGTAGAACGCCAGAGGCGCCTTCCCGCCGGCAGGCATGAAGTAACGCACCTGCATCCCCATCCGACCGAAGTAGTCGTCGGTGAGCGAGGAGTGCTCGTGCAGGTACTCGGCGCCGAGGACCGGGTGGACGTACTCGGACTGCCGGTAGGTCTGGCTCGTCGAGACGCTGATGCAGACGACGGGCTCCAGGTCGAAGTTCGAGCGGAAGGCGTCCGACTCCAGGAAGCGCTGGAAGAGCTGCCCGTGCAGGTGCCCGAAGTCGGAAGGGAGGCCGGCGCTCTTGTCGAGCGACGGCAGCAGGACCGCGAAGTCGTAGTCGCGGAGGTACGACGAGAAGTTGTTGCCCAGGATGCCCTGGCGGCGTTCCCCGGTGTGCTGATCGAGGATCGCGACGTCGAGCATCTCGAGCAGGGGGAACTCACCGTCCTCGCTTCCGTCGACGAAGTGCGCCGTGACCGAGACGATGTCGAGCTCGGTGCGGTAGCGGTCGCCGTCCGGATTGCCCACCGCCAGGTCGTTGCAGCGACGGTCGATCATGGCGAGCGCGCTGCGGAGGTTCTGCTGACGGTGCTCGCCGCGCGCCAGGTTGGCGAAGTTCGTGGTCAGCCGGGAGCTGTCCGCGGGCGAGTAGTCCTCGTCGAAGCGGGTCCTGGTGATGCTGAAGGTGAGGTCGTTCGCCATGGTCGGCAATCCGTACGTCGAGCGCCCGTGAGCACTGGGGAAGGGGGTACCTCGATGATGCCGGGAATCAGGGGCCATCGGGTAATCCCCAGACGCTATGCGCTGGTATAGCCTCCGCCTATGGCCCGCGTCTCGAACGACATCACCCTGCAGCAGCTCCGCTACTTCATCGAGGTCGCGACAGAGGGCTCGATCAGCGCGGCCGCCGATCTCCTGTACGTCGCGCAGCCGACGCTGTCCGCAGCGATGAAGGACCTGGAGGCTCGGATCGGCCGGGCGCTCTTCGTGCGTTCGGCGCGGGGTGTCGTCCTCACCGTCGACGGTGTCGAGTTCCTCGGGTACGCCCGACAGGTGGTCGAGCAGGTCTCCCTCCTCGAGCAGCGGTACGTCGGAGGGCAGCCGTCGCGTCGTCTGCTCGGGGTGTCCGCGCAGCACTACTCGTTCGCGGTGGAGGCATTCGTCCGGATGGTCGAAGGAGCGGCGGCGGACGAGTACGAGTTCTCGCTCCGTGAGACGCGCACGTGGGACATCATCGAGGACGTGCGCACGCTGCGGAGCGAGGTCGGCATCCTCTACCGCAACGACTTCAACCGGCAGGTCCTCGGGAAGCTGCTGCGGGACGCCGGGGTCATGTTCACACCGCTGTTCGTCGCGGAGCCGCACATCTTCGTGGCCCGGCGGAACCCGCTCGCGTCACGGAAGCGGGCGACCCTCGCCGACCTCGCGGACCTGCCTCGGCTGACCTTCGACCAGGGCGCGAACAACTCCTTCTACCTGTCCGAGGAGATCCTGTCGACGATGTCCAGCAAGCGGGAGATCCGCGTCTCGGACCGGGCGACGATCTTCAACCTCATGATCGGCCTCGGCGGGTACACGATCTCGACCGGGCTCATCAGCGACGACCTCGACCCTGAGATCGTCGCCATCCCCCTCGACGTCGACGAGCGCATCGAGATCGGGTGGATCGCCCACGCTTCGGTCCCGCTCACCGTGCAGGCGCAGACGTACCTCGAAGAGCTGCGGGCAGTGGTCAGCGGGTACGGCGTCGAGCCGCTCGGGTGAGGACATCGCTGCTTCGGCGCGACCGCGTCTCGCTCGCGACCGCTGCTCACCACGAGCTGGGCTTGTAGTCCTTCATGAAGACGCCGAACAGGTCGTCGCCCGCTTCGCCGCGCACGATCGGGTCGTAGACCCGGGCGGCCCCGTCGACGAGGTCGAGCGGCGCGTGGAAGCCCTCCTCCGCCAGGCGGACCTTCGTCGGGTGGGGTCGCTCGTCGGTGATCCACCCGGTGTCGACGCTCGTCATCAGGATGCGGTCGGTCTCGAACATCTCCTGCGCACTCGTGCGCGTGAGCATGTTGACCGCCGCCTTCGCCATGTTCGTGTGGGGGTGCCCCGGCCCCTTGTAGGCGCGGCCGAAGACCCCCTCCATGGCGCTCACGTTCACGACGTAGGTGCGGGGCGCGGCGCTCGCCGCCATCGCGGGGCGGAGCTTCGAGATCAGGATGAACGGTGCCGTGGTGTTGGCCAGCTGGACCTCGAGCATCTCGAGGGGGTCGACCTCGTTGACGTGCTGCGTCCAGGAGTTCACGTCGTGCAGGTCGGGCACGAGACCACCGGCGTCGATCGCGGTGCCCATCGCGAGCCGTTCGAGTGAGCTCGAACCCGGGGCCATGGCCTGCTCGGTGAGTTCGTCGGCGCGTGCGGCGGCGGCGGCGAGGATGGGGTGCGCCGTGACCGAGCGGGCGAGTGCCTGCGGGTGCTGGTCGTTCGTGTGTCCGAAGGTCACGAGCTCGGGGAGCGACCCGTCGGGGAGCGGCGCGAGTTCGGCGTCGACGAGGGGCTGGTACGCGCCGGGGGACCGGCGCACGGTCTGGGTGGCGTTGTTGATCAGGATGTCGAGGGGGCCGGCTGCGGCGACGTCCTCGGCGAGGCCGATGACCTGTGCGGGGTCGCGCAGGTCGATGCCGACCACCTTGAGACGCGAGATCCAGTCCGCGGAGTCGGGCAGGCTCGTGAACCGGCGCACCGCGTCCCGGGGGAAGCGCGTCGTGATGGTGGTGTGGGCGCCGTCGCGCAGCAGTCGGAGCGCGATGTACATGCCGATCTTCGCGCGACCGCCGGTGAGCAGCGCCCGCTTGCCCGTCAGGTCGGTCCGGGCGTCACGCTTGGCGTGGCTCATCGCAGCGCACGAGGGGCAGAGCTGGTGGTAGAACGCGTCGACGACCGTGTAGTGCTGTTTGCACATGTAGCACGGGCGTGACTTCAGCAGGGTGCCGGCGGTGGAGGCAGCTGTGGAGCTGCTGATCGGGACGCCGCGGGTCTCGTCGTCGATGCGATCCGCCGCGCCGGTCGCGGTGGCGGCGATCACCAGGCGGTCGGCCTCGGCGATGACCGCTCGCTTCTCGAGCCGGTGTGCACGCTTCACGGCCTTGAACATCTTCGCCGTCGCCTGGCGAACGCGCACGAAGTCGGGGTGCGTCTCCTCGATCTCGGTCATCTGCTCGAGGACGCGGAGCGTGACGATGAGGTCCTCGGCGGCGATGCCACTGGGTACGGGGTGCTCGGAGATCACACGAGATCATACGTTGGGTCAGGCCGGGACGAGCTCCCGCGCCAACGCCGCCACGAATGCGTCGATGTCCTGCTCCGACGTGTCGAACGAGCACATCCACCGCACCTCGTTCCGCGATGCGTCCCAGTCGTAGAACCGGAAGTGCTCCCGCAGCCGATCGGCCACCCCGGCGGGCAGCGTCGCGAACACCCCGTTCGCCTGGGTCTCCTGGCTGAACGCGACGCCCTGGATGCTGCCGTCGGCGATCCCGGCCTCGAGCGCGCCGCGGAGCCGCTGCGCCATGGCGTTCGCGTGCGAAGCGGAGCGGAGGTAGAGGTCGTCGGTCAGCAGCGCGATGAGCTGCGCCGACACGAACCGCATCTTCGACGAGAGCTGCATGTTCATCTTGCGGAGGTAGTGCAGGCCCTCCGACGCGGCGGGGTTCAGCACGACGATCGCTTCGCCGTAGAGCATGCCGTTCTTCGTCCCGCCGAAGCTCAGGACGTCGACGCCGGCGTCGGTGGTGAAGTCGCGGAGCGGGAGACCGAGCGTCGCGGCGGCGTTCGAGATGCGGGCGCCGTCCATGTGCAGCGTCATGCCGAGCGGGTGGATGTGGTCCGCGATCGCCCGGATCTCCTCCACGGTGTAGGCCGTGCCGAGCTCGGTGGTCTGGGTGATCGACACGACGAGCGGCTGGGCGCGGTGCTCGTCGCCCCAACCCCACGCCTCCTTGTCGATCAGGTCGGGCGTGAGCTTGCCGTCCGGCGCGTCGACGGTGAGCAGCTTCAGGCCGCCGACACGCTCGGGGGCTCCGGCCTCGTCGGTGTGGATGTGCGCGGTCGAGGTGCACACGACGGCGCCCCATCGCGGCACCATCGACTGCAGCCCGACGACGTTCGCGCCGGTGCCGTTGAACACCGGGAACGCCTGGGCCTGGGTCCCGAAGTGTTCGTGGATGACCTCGTTGAGTCGCGCCGTGTAGACGTCCTCGCCGTATGCGATCTGGTGGCCCTGGTTGGCCGCGGCGATCGCGTCGAGGATCTCGGGGTGGACGCCGGCGTAGTTGTCGGAGGCGAAGCCCCGCAGGTCCAGGTCGTGGAGTTGGAGGGTCACTGGTTCATCCTAGGGAGCGGGTCGACAGGGGGCCGGTCGACGGGGAGAGGGGGATGCGGGCGCCGTTCACATCGGCTGGCGCGGCCGACCAGAGCCGGACCACCGCGTCGCCGAGCTGGTCCTCCAGGCCGGCGAGCGCGCGGACGACGAAGATCGCGGCAGCAGCGGTCTCCGGCGCGTCCTTCCGGAAGCCCTGGGCCACGGCACGGACCCAGGCGTCGGCTGCGGCCTTCGCGGCGGCGTAGTTCGCACCGCCGGCGGTCGGGGAGTCGACCGCGGTGGACGAGACGATCGCGAGCCGCCCGGCCGGGGATGCGACGAGGTCGTCGTGGAAGACCCTGGTCGTGTTCCGGAGGGTGCGGAAGCCGCGGTCGAAGAAGTCCCAGTCCTCGTCGGACTGGCCGGCGATGCCACCGCCGCCGCGCCAGCCGCCGACCAGGTGGATCAGTCCGTCGAGGCGGCCCTGCGTGTGGACGGCGGACGCCAGCGCGGTGACCGCGCCGAGGTCCGAGAGGTCGCACGTGTGGGTGGTGACGCCCGGGACGGAGGCGTGCAGGGCCTCCAGTGCGTCGGATCTGGTGCCGACCGCGACGACGGCCGCACCGGCGGCGGTGAGTGCCCGCGCGACCGCCGCGCCGCTGGCACTGGTCGCTCCCGCGATCAGCACCAGGCGGCCGGCCACACCGTCGGTCACGCGGCGGCTTCCTCTGCGGGAGCGGAATCGTCCGGCGACGAGATGCCGGTGATGCCGGCCGTCGACGCGATGACCGCAGCCATCTTCTTGTTGAGCGCCTCGTAGAACATCGAGAGCGGGAACTCGTCGTCCAGCACCGCGTCGGTGTATCCCTTCGGCATTCCGGCGAGCGTTTCCTCCGGAAGGCCGCGGGCCCATCTCGAAGCCGGGTGCGGGGTGAGCGTGCGGGTCAGCATCTCGTACGCGGCGAGCCAGTGCGCCGATTTCGGCCGGTCGATCGAGCGTCGGTACAGCTCGTTGATCTGGTCGCTGAGTGCGATGATCACGTCCGGCACCTCCGCCCAGTCGATGGTGAGTTGCGTGTCCGTCCAGTGCAGGACGTCGTGCTGGTGCATCCACGCGAACAGCAGTTGACCGCCGAGCCCGTCGTAGTTCCGGACGCGGCTGCCGGTGATGGCGAAGCGGAAGATGCGGTCGAAGACGACGGCGTACTGCACCAGCCGGGCGTGGTCACGAATTGCCCGATCCGCGTCCGACAGTTCCTCGTCCGGTCTCGCCGACAGTTCGCGCTCCAGGCGCACCGACTCGCGGAATGCGGTGAGGTCACAGCGCAGCTCTTCCAGCGAGTAGAGGAAGAACGGCATCCGCTGCTTGATCATGAACGGGTCGAACGGCAGATCGCCGCGCATGTGGGAGCGGTCGTGGATGATGTCCCACATCACGAAGACCCGCTCCGAGAGTTCTTGATCGTCGAGCATCGCCGCGGCTTCGTCGGGGAGTTCGAGCTTGGTGATCTCGGCTGCGGCGCGGACCACCCGGCGGTACCGAGCGGCTTCGCGGTCCTGGAAGATCGCACCCCATGTGAATGCCGGGATCTCCCGCATCGCGACGGTCTCGGGGAACAGCACCGCGGAGTTCGTGTCGTAGCCCGGGGTGAAATCGACGAAGCGCAGTGCGACGAACAGCGTGTTGCCGTAGTCGCCGGCTTCGAGTTCCGCGATGAACTCCGGCCAGATGACCTCGACCAGGACGGCCTCGACCAGGCGCGAGGAACTGCCGTTCTGCGTGACCATCGGGAACACCACGAGGTGGCCGAGTCCGTCGACACGGTGCTGTTGCGGTTGGAAGGCGTTCAGCGAATCGAGGAAGTCGGGAACACCGAATCCCTGCGTTTCCCACTGCGCGAAATCGCGCTGCAACGCAGCGAGGTACGCCGCATCGTGCGGAAAGTGCGGTGCCAGTTCGGCAACGGCCGGGAGGATCGTGGCCAGGTGTGCGGACGCGGCCGGGTGGGCCGATCGGTCCGGTATCGAGCCGTTCTCCGTCTGCAACGCACGGAACGACTCGACGGCGTCCTTCAGACGCCGCCACGCGGGGAGTTCGGCGACATCGCGCACGTCCAGGCGGTCCTCGACGACCTCGGGCTCTCCGACGATGGCGTCCTGCGTGAACCTCTGGACGAACTGCGACATGTCGAACCTCCCGTCATCGGGTCGGCCGCTGCGGTGCGGCGGGGATCGTGCTCGTCACGAGCCTAGGGAAAAGCGACGGACGGAATGTTGCTAGTTTCCGGTGGAATCGTGCGCATTCGATATCGTCGCGCGGCTTGTCGAATGGCTTGCGCAACGATTCGCCGATTGCGGGTCGGTTGGCGCGATCCGTACGACGCGTGTCCGTGCGCATGCTGGTCCTGATGCGGCCGATCGGCGACGCTGGTGTCGTGAACACGGAATCAGCGGACCAGCCCAGCGTCGTCGCGGTGAGCAGGGACGGCACCCACCGGTTCAGCAAGCCGGTGGTCGACCACGTCGTCCTCATCGCGGGGTGGGGCATCGACGGCGACGCGCACGCCGGGACGACCGTGCAGCACCGGTCCCGAGTCGCGCGTGACCCGTCGCAACCGAACCTGCGGCAGGTGCACCTGCTGCACGCCGAGCTGTTCGACGAGGTGGCGGACGCCGGGTTCGAGGTCGCGCCGGGGCAGATGGGCGAGAACATCACGACGCGCGGCATCGACCTGCTCGGCCTGCCGACCGGGGCCTTGCTGCACATCGGAGCCGAAGCGTGCGTGCGTGTCACGGGGCTGCGGAACCCGTGCCAGCAGATCAACGGGTTCGAGCCCGGGCTGCTGCGCGCGGTCCTCGGCCGCGCGGAGGACGGGGCGGTCGAGCGCAAGGGCGGGGTGATGGGGGTCGTGGTGGCCGGCGGCACGGCGCGCGCGGGCGACACCGTGCGGGTCGAGCTGCCGGTCGGCGAGCGGACGCCGTTGGCCCCGGTCTAGCCCCCGCCGGCGTTCGCGCCGGCGCGACGCCTCGCGCCGGGGTCAGGCGCCGGGGACCGCCACCCGCACCGCGCTGATGCGCCCGGCTCGGGTCTGCGCCGTCGTTCCCGGGTCGTAGCTGTCCGCCGTCGCCAGGTAGAGCGTCCGTCCGTCGGGCCCGCCGAGCGCGCAGTCGATCGCGCACCGCCCGGGCGCATCGATGCGGTCCGTGACCTCGCCGCCCTCGACGACCCGGAGGAACTCCCCGGTGTCGACCGAGCAGACCCAGATCGCGCCCGCGCTGTCGACGGTGCTGCCGTCCGGCGTCACGCCCTCCGGCAGCGCCGCCCACTCGCGCCGCCCGGACAGCGACCCATCGGCTGCGATGTCGAACGCGGTGAGGCGGCCACCCCAGGTCTCGCTGACGACGAGTGTGCGGGTGCCGGGGAGCACGTTCGCGCTGTTCGGGAACACCAGGCCCTCGGCGGCGAGGCGGGAGGAGCCGTCCTGGTCGATGACGTAGAGCGGTCCGGGGCGGAGCTCCTCGCCGCCGTACAGGTCGTAGCCGAAGGCGCCGATGTAGGTCCGTCCGGTCTCGGTGTCGACGACCAGGTCGTTGAGGAGCGACGACTCGACCCCGGACAGGTCGGCGAACACCGACGTGGCTCCGTCAGCTGCGACCGCCACGACGGTGCGGGACTCCATCGAGCTGACGATCAGGCGACCGTCGGCGAGCCACCCGAGCCCCGAGGACTGCCCGTCGACCGTGGTCTCGAGACGCGGGCCGGCGTCCGATGCCGGATCGATCGAGAAGACCTCGCCGGTGTGCATGTCCGAGTACCAGAGCCGACCGTCGTGCCAGCGGTTCCCCTCGGGGAAGCGGATGTCGGTGACGACGTCGGTCGTGGAGTCCAGGGTGATGTGCACCGGACCAGCCTGCCAGGCGCGACCCGAGCCTCCTGTCCGGATGCGGTGCCATGCCGCGGTCAGGACCGCCGCATGGCCACCCGACCCTTGGCGAGGAGCCGGAACCGGCCGTGGCGGTCGGGGTCGACGAAGTCGACCGTGCCGCTGAGCGCGCCGTCGGCGCCGATGATCCCGAAGGTGTCCCGCTCGATCGGGCGGAGCTCGTTCCTCGTGGCAGTCGGCGACGCCCCGGCCGTGCGGTACATGGCAGCGCCCTCGCGCACCGGTTCCTCGGCGAGCCAGAGCCGTCCGTCTGCATCGTGGGTGACCTCGGACTCGGTCTGCCTGGTGGCGTAGCGACCGGTGTACGGCGTCGCGTCGGCGACGCGGCGTGCGGGGCTCGGCACGGGCGCAGTCGTTGCCGGAGCGATGTCGGCGAACTCGGCGAACAACGGGTCCAGCAGGTCACGCGCGAGCCGCCCGCCGACGTCCGCGTTGGTGACGACGGCGGCGACCACCGACCGGTCGGGTGCGATGGCCAACTGGGTGGCCACACCGGGGGCTCCGCCGCCGTGCTCGGCGACGCCCGGCCGGAGCAGGGCCCAGCCCAGCGACTGGTACGACGGCACGGAACCGACACCCCGGAGTGGCACCTCGGGACGGAGCATCATCGCGACCGAGGTCTCCGAGAGCAGCCGCTGACCGGTCGGGGTCACCCCGTGGGACAGGAAGAGCTGCCCCAGGGCGAGGAGGCCGCGCGCGGACATGGCGAGCTGGTTGCCGGCGGCCGGGTTCGACGGCGGCATGAGGGCCCACTCCCGGGACGGTCCGAGCTCGTCGGTGTGCGATCCGGTGTCGGAGACGGCGTCCGAGTCGGCGTCCGGACCGGTGTCCGTCCGGTGGACGTGGCCGATCGCGGTGCTGTACGCCAGGGCCTGGCTCGCGGAGAACGCCACCTGCTCGATGCCCAGCGGCTCGAGCAGGTGCCGCCGGAGCGCCTGCTCGTACGGCAGCCCGCGCGTGGTCTCGACCAACCGTCCGAGGGTGCCGTAGCCCGCGTTGCAGTACGACCACCGTTCGCCCGGCGCGCTGTGCTGCGCGGCCTGGCTCACGAGGTCGCGGACGAACCGGTCGAGCGCGTCGGGGCCCGAGGTGGTGGGCTGCCAGAGGTCTCCCTCGAAGCCCCCGGTGTGGGTCAGGAGGTGCCGGACGGTGATCTTCGCGCTGGCTGCCTCGTCGGCGGTCCGGAACTCCGGCAGGGACGAGCGGACGGGTTCGTCGAGCGCGACGAGCCCGTCGTCGACGAGCTGCATCACGAGCGTCGCCGTGAACACCTTCGTGATGGACTGGATCTGGAAGAGCGAGTCAGGGGTGACCGGGGTGCCCGTCCGGGTGTTGAGGACCCCGTGGGTCGCCTCGACCACATCGGTCCCCAGCGAGAACGCCACCGCCGCGCCGGGGACGCCGTGCTGCTCGCCGAGGCGGGTCAGGTCGTCCTGGACGCGGGCTCGCAGTTCCGTCGTGGTCGTCATGCCGTCCAGCATGCCCTGCCGGGCGAGCGGACCCGTAGGCTCCACGCCATGGCCACGAACCAGCGTCTCGAGCCGCTGCTCGAACAGTACGACTTCGCGACGGAGCGACTCCTCACGCGCCTGGCGGGGCCGTCGAGCGACTCGGGTGACGGCCGCGAGGTCGAGGTGCCGCCGCTGACGGACGACGAGTACCGCTGGGAGCCGGTGGACGCGTGCTGGTCGGTACGCAGGCGCACCGACGGTCCCGGTCGGGGTGCGGTGAAGCTCATCGGCGCCGGGGAGTGGGGACGCGACGGTGCCCCCGAGAGCCCGTGGCCGCCGCCGATCACGACGATCGCCTGGCGGCTCGACCACCTCTCCGAGACCCTGGCCGGCCGTGCGAGCCACCTCGGGGGCGACCGGACGTTCGACCGCACGCGCTGGGAGTCACGAGGGGACGCTGCCGGAGCCATCGAGCAGTTCCGCGACGCCGCAGCCGCCTGGCGTCGGGCGCTGCTGTCGGTCGACGAGTCCGATCACGACCGGACCGGTCTGAGCAGCTACCCGTACGGCAGCGACGCCGAGGAGACGCTCCCGTCCATGGTGTGGTGGGAGAACCAGGAGATCCTGCACCACGGCGCCGAGATCGCGCTGCTCCGGGACCTCTACGCACACCGCGCGCGCTGAGCCGCACGTGGACCTGACCTCCTAGGCTCGCGTCCATGGACCTGGGCACGACACTCCTGCGGTACCGCTACCCGGACGGTCGGCTGCAAGCGGCCTTCCCGATCCGACTCGTCGAGTCCACGCCCGAACGGCTGGTGGGGTGGTTGCCGGTCGGGTCGGAGATCGCCTACTGGGCGACGTCCGACGGTGCCGACCCCCGGACGGTCCCGCTGGAGGCCCGGTTCCGGCAAGCGCTCGGGACGGGCCGTCGGACGTGGAGCGGCGGCAGCGTGCTCCGGGTGATCCCGTACCGCGAGCGTTGGCAGGTCCTGCACTTCTGGGATGCCGACGGGGTCTTCACCGGCTGGTACGTGAACCTCGAATCCGAGAAGCGGGTGGACCAGCACGGTGTCGTCGCGGTCGACTGGCACCTCGACCTGCTGATCGCACCGGACTTCGAGGTCACCTGGAAGGACGAGGACGAGGCCGCAGCGGCTGTCGGGACCGAGTACCTCCGCGAGCAGGACCTCGCGGCGGCCCGCTGGACGGGGGAGCGGATCGCCGCTGACCCGCGGCGGTTCATCGACTCCGTCGGCCACTGGGAAGACCGCAGGCCGTCGTCCGGGGCCGGCCGAGCGCTGGCGTTGCCGACGGGATGGGACACCCCGGACCCGGCGCGCCCGGCTCAGAGCCAGTCTGCGACGCCCCCATGCGACGAGCAGGTGCCGCGTCGGGACTGACTGAAGCTGTAGGTCCCGTCGCCGCACTTCGCGGTCGCACCGCTCGGGGCGTTCGGCGACACCTCCGGGCGGCAGACGGTGTTGCCGGCGGTGTTCACGTAGGTCCCGTTCGTGCAAGTTGGAGCGGCGGGTGGCGGTGGTGCGACGTAGGTCCCGACGGTCGTGACCTGCGTCACGGGCGGCGTCGTGGTGACGTCGCTCGCGAGCGTCCGCTTCGTCTCCACACCGTCGGTGAAGGACACCGTCCAGGTCGTCGTCTCGACGCCGTTCGCACCGACAGTCGTGACCGACGAGGTCCCGCTGGCCATCGACGCGCTCTGCACCGTGCTCGTCGCGAAGGGGATCGGGAGGGTCTCGGTGACGGTTTTCGTCGTGACGACCGGAGTCGGAGTCGGCGTCGGTGCGGCCGTCTTCCGCGGCTTCGCGGACGGCCCCGCCTTCGCGAGCGCAGCGGCCGACGACGACGCGGTGACGGTGGTGTGTGCCGAAGTCGTCTCCGGGTGCGCTGCGCCGTACGCCGAGCTGGAGCCGATCAGCACGACGAAGGCGACCGCCGCGCCGATCGCGGCGGACGTGCGCTTCTTCGGGAGCCGCAGCCAGGTGGTCCGGTGGAAGAGCGCCCCGTACACCGCCGTCAGCAGCACCACGACCGACACCATCAGGACCATCGACCAGAAGCCCCCGGCCGCGAGGCCGATCAGTGCCAGGAGGGCGGTGCCGGCGATCCCCACCCAGGTGGTGACCGGAAGGTGGAGGGAACGGCTTCGCCCGGAGGGCGAACGGTGGTGCTGGGGGCGGGACATGCGACTCCTGTGGAACGTGAGGACCGCCCAAGTATTGGGGTGGACAGCTCCGCAGGACAGCCCCCAGTTCGAGTGGGTGCACGTTGGGCACATGACGGACGGGAGGCCCGGTGCCAGCTGGCACCGGGCCTCCCGTCAGCGGCGCACGCGCCCACGGCGGTCCGGGACGACGAGGACCGCTCCGGTCAGCGGGTCGGCGACGACGACGACCGGGTGTGCGTAGACCGCTGAGACCCGGTCCGCGGTCAGGACCTCGTCGGGCTCGCCGACGGCGACGATTTGCCCGTCGGCGAGCAGTGCGATCCGGTCCGCGTAGGCGGCCGCGAGCGTCAGGTCGTGCAGCACGACGACGACGGTCCATCCGTCGTCGGCGAGGCGCCGTGACTCGGTGAGCACGTCCTCCTGGTGTCCGATGTCGAGTGATGCCGTCGGCTCGTCGAGCAGGAGCGTGCCGGTGCGCTGCGCGAGTGCCCGCGCGAACGTGACCCGCGCCCGTTCGCCGCCGGACAGGGACGGCATCGGGCGGTCGGCGAAGTGCGTCACCCCCGCTGCGGCGAGTGCTGCGGTGACGGCGTCGTCGTCCTCGTCCTCGTGCGGGGTGCGCGCCCACGGTGCCCTGGCCATCCTGACGACGTCCGCCGCCGGGAAGGGGAACGCGATCGTGTGGTCCTGGGGCATCACGGCACGGAGCCTGGCGAGGTCGCGAGGGCGGCTCGACGCGACGTCCAGGCCGCCGAGCCGGACGGATCCGGCCTGCAGGGGGACGTCCCCGGACAGTGCCGCGAGCAGCGTCGACTTGCCCGCGCCGTTCGGTCCGATCACCGCGACGAGCTCACCGGGCTCGACCCGCAGCGACACCCCGCCGAGGACGGTTCGTCCGCCGAGCTGGACGGTGACCGCGTCGACTTCGATCGTCGATCCGGCCGGGGTCATGCCCAGCCCCCGGACCGGCGGCGGGTCCGCCTGAGCAGCCAGAAGAAGAACGGCCCGCCGACGAGCGAGGTGAGCAGGCCGAGCGGCAGGTCCGCGTTCGGGACGAGCGAGCGCGCGACGGTGTCGGCCACGAGCACGAGTGCGCCGCCGCCGAGGGTGCTCGTCAGCAGCAGGGGACCGTGCGCCGGACCGATCAGCATCCGCATGAGGTGCGGCACGACCAGCCCGACGAAGGCGACGATGCCCGTGAACGCCACGCCGATGCCGACGAGCAGGGCGACGAGCACGATGGCGACGACCCGCAGCCGCTCGACGTCGACGCCGAGGTGCCGCGCCGGGCGCTCGCCGAGTGCGAGGAGGTCGAGCGAGCGGGTGAGCGTGACGGACCCGGCGAGACCGATCGCGATCACGGGCAGGGCGACGAGCACCTCGGACCAGAGCGCGCCGTTGACGCTGCCGAGCTGCCAGAAGACGATCTGCTCGCGGGCCTGCTGGTCGGCGAGGAAGGTCATGAGCGCGATCCCCGCTCCCGCGAACGCGTTCACCGCGATGCCGGTCAGGACGAGCGTGACGACCTCGGTCCGGCCGCCGGAGCGGGAGAGCAGGTACACCGCGAGCGTCGTGGCGAGACCGGTGCAGAACGCCAGCGCCGGGGTGGTCCAGGTACCGACGGTCGCGACGCCGGAGACGACACCGAACGAGGCGCCGAGCGCGGCGCCGGAGGACACGCCGACGACGGAGGGGTCGGCGAGGGGGTTCGCGAACACCGCCTGCATGAGCGTGCCCGCGGCGGCGAGTGCGGCGCCGACCAGGACGGCGAGCGCCACCCGGGGGAGACGGACGCCGGTGAGGACGCGATCGGCGAGCAGGTGCGCGGGGTCAGCCGGTGCGAGGTGCAGGGTGCGCAGGATCCCCGGCACGACCTCGCCGGCGGGGATCGGGTACTGCCCGACGGCTGCTGCCAGCACGGCAGAGACGACGAGCAGGGCGACGAGCACGAGGGTCGCGAGCGTGATCCGACCGGGTCGGACGCGTGTGCGTGGGACGGAGGCGGTTCGCTGCAGCATCGGTTCGCAGTGTAGCGCCAACTAAGGCTAGCCTTACCTCACATGAGGAGAAGTCCGTTCGTCGTCGCACTCCCAATCGTCCTCGTCGCCGCCCTGGTCGGGTGCTCTGGTGGTGGGGAGGCCACTTCGGTGGCCTCGGGCTCCGCCGCGGCCGAGCAGCCGATCTCCGCGCTCCGACCGAAGACCGACGCGGTCGACCTGATCGGGCCGAGCACCGCACGGCTCGAGCGCGACGACGTCGAACCACTCGTCGAACCCGGGGGCGCGCAGCTGCCGGCGACGGTGACGTCGCACGACCTCGGCGGCGACTCGGAGCAGACCGTGACGCACACCGACCGAGTGCTCGCGCTCGACGTGTCCGGGTCGCTCGCCGCCACGGTCGTGGGGCTCGGCCTCGGCGACCACCTGGTCGGGCGTGACGTGTCGAGCACCTTCTCGAGTGTCCGGAAGCTCCCCGTCGTCACGCAGGACGGGCACTCGATCAACGCCGAGGCCGTGCTGTCGCTCGAACCGGACGTCGTGCTGACGGACGGCACCATCGGCCCGACCGACGTCGTCGAGCAGCTCCGGCAGTCCGGCGTCACCGTGGTCTACGTCGAGAACGAGCCGAGCCCCGACGGTGCCGCGGAGCTCGCACGACAGACCGCTGCCGCCCTCGGGGTGCCCGCGGCGGGTGCGTCACTGGCCACGGAGCTGGCGGAGCGGATCGCCGCGACGGGGCGCGACGTCGCGGCACTCGCCGATCGGGCATCGAGCCGGCCGCTCCGGATCGCCTTCCTGTACCTGCGCGGGACGAGCGGCGTCTACTACCTGCTCGGCGAGGGCACCGGCGCGGACGCGCTCGCGACGGCCCTCGGCGGCGTCGACGTCGCGGCGGAGATCGGCTGGGACGGTGCCCGCCCGATGACGGACGAGGCCCTCGTCGCCGCAGACGCGGACGTGTACCTCGTGATGACCGGCGGGCTGGAGTCCGTCGGGGGTGTGGACGGGCTGCTCGAGGCGAAGCCCGCGGTCGGGCTCACCCCGGCCGGGGAGCACCGACGGTTCGTCGACATGGCCGACGGGCAGATCCTGAGCTTCGGTCCGCGCACGCCGGCGGTGCTCGACGCGCTGGCCCGTGCGGTGTACGCCCCGTGACGCGGTTCCCCGCTCTCGAATCCTGGCGTCCGCCCCGCCGGACTAAGGTAAGGCTTGCCTTGGTTAGGTGAACCTAATACTGTCAGCTCCGACAGGTCCGGCTCTGCCGGGCCGCCCCGGCTGCACCGCCGGCGGCAAGCAGCCGGCAGTGCCGGCGGACGAACCAGGAGCAACGACCCCGTGATCACGACGCGCACCCGAACGCGGTCCGTCGTCGCCATGGCACTCGCAGCGCTCGTCGCAGGAGGTGCTGCGCTGACCGGCGCAGCGCCCGCGACGGCAGCGGAGTCGCCCGCGACGGCAGGATCGCTCAGCTGGGGCATCGACACCTCGTACAGCACGATCTTCGCGAACTACCGGAACGCCACCGCTCCGGCGGCGTTCGACGGGGCGACGGCCAGCTGGCCGCTGGCCGCCGGTGACGGCAGCGGCTACGACGACGCGACCGGGACGGGCACCCTGCGGTTCTCCGGTGCGGTGCGCATCGGGTACATGACCGGCGCACAGCAGGTCGGCGTGAGCGCGGGCAACTACGTGTACATCGAGTCCCCGACGGTCAGCATCGACGGCGACACCGCGACGCTCTCCGCCGTCACCGCGGGATCGTCGCACGACCTCGACCCCGCGTTGCCGACCACGGCGAAGGCGGAGCGGACGTTCGCCACCATCGACCTCGGCGCGGCACAGCGGTCCTCGACGGACGACACCGTGACCTGGACGGCGGCCCCGGCGGCGATCACCGACCAGGGCGCGCAGGTCTTCGCACGGTTCGCATCCGCGAGCGACACCGCGCCGGAGCAGCGCCCGGTGGGCAGCGCCCTCGACCCCGTGACCATCACCGTCGACCGCGAACTCGTGACGGAGGAGCCGGGCGACGGCGACGACACGCCCGGCGACGGCGGCAGCACGCCGACTCCGGGCGCCGAGACCAGCACCACCACCGTGACCGCGGGGCCGGCAGCGCCGGTCACCGCCGGCACGCCGACCACCGTGACCGCGACCGTGACGGGAGGCACGGCTTCCCCGACGGGATCCGTCACCTTCACCGACACCCCGGCCGGCAGCGCCTCGCCCACCACCCTGGGCACCGTCCTGCTGGGCACCGACGGCACGGCCGCCTGGACCGGCGCGCTCGGCGCCGGTGGACACTCGCTCTCCGCCGCGTACGCGGGCGACACCACGTACGCCGCGTCCTCGGGCGTCCTGTCCGGCCGTGGCGGAGCCGCGGCGAGCTACGGCGTCGTCGACGTCTCCGAGCCGACCACCTGCACGACGGGCTCCGGCGCCACGACGGTCGACGGCGTCTCCGCCACGTGGGACTGGTCGGCGTACAGCAGCGAGTGGACCAAGACCGCGACCGGCGACGACGTCGCGGTGGACGGTCAGGACTTCGTGCTCTCGAACGGTGTGGCGTCGGTCGACACCTCGTGCGCCACGGTCGCGTTCACCGGCGCGATCCGTGTCGCCGCCTACACCGCGTACTTCCCCACCGCGGGGCAGTGGGTCGAGCTCGTCGACCCGACCCTGTCGATCGCCGCCGACGGGACCGGTGCGTGGAGCGCCGGCGTCCGGAGCGGCACGTCGACCGACAACGACGACGCCCCGGTCCGGACGGTCGTCGCGCGGGTCGCCGGTGCATCGCTGCCCGACCTCACCGCGGACGGCACGCTGTCGGCTCCGCTCGCCTTCGACGGCACGACCGCAGCGGGCACGTGGGACACGACCCGTACCGACGCCTGGTCCAACGCGTTCGTGATGCGCGTCCCGAGCGCCGTCCGTGCCTTCTACCACGGCACCGCGACCGCGACGAAGAACGCGGAGAAGGCGCCGTCGCCCGTCGAGGTCAGCTGGACCGGCGCGTCCTCCGAGCCCGGTACCGACCCCGAGCAGCCCGGCACCGACCCCGAGCAGCCCGGCACCGACCCTGGCCTCCCTGGTGCCGGCGACGGCGACGCGTCGCTCTCCGGCAACCTCGCCTGGGGGTTCAAGAGCTCGTGGCGCTCCTACCTCGCCACCATCGCGCACGGCACCACCACTGTGTCCGATGGCGCGACGATCTCCGGTGACCGCTTCGTGTTCCCGCAGGCCGAGGGCGGCGACTTCGACCCGGCCACGGGAATCGGGACGATCCGCTACTCCGGGGCTGTCGACTTCGTCAGCGCGGCGCACGGCTTCGACATCGCCCTGCGTGACCCGTGGATCGTGACCGACGCCTCCGGTGCCTCCACACTGACCGCCGCGGTCTCCACCTCGGACACCGCCGGGCTCGGCGACACGGCGCGGGTCACCGTCGCGGACCTCGGGACGGGCACGACCACCAGGACGTCCGCGCAGCTGCTCCGGGTGGCCGCGGCACAGAACACCTGGACGGACGTCGCCGGGAACTTCTCCGACACGCTCGGACCCGACGGCTGGGTGCAGTACCGCGGTCAGGCGATCGACCCCGTCTCCTTCGGGTACGACGCGGCCGTTGCCGACCCCGGCACGACCGACCCGACCACGCCGGTCGTCGAGGTCCCCGCTGCCGGCGACACCGAGGCCGGCACGGGTGCAGCGGGCTCGAACGTCGCGGCCGGCGCGACGTGCACCGCGAACACGGTGTCTGGTGCCTCCCTCACCTGGGGCTTCAAGGAGAGCTTCCGGAACTACACGACCGGCTCGATCGCCAAGGGGGCCATCGCCCTGCACGGGGTCAGCGCGACCGGCGGCGGCTGGACCTGGTCCGGCGGCACCGGTGCGCTCAACACCGCGGCGACCACCGGGCGCGTGGGCTGGACGGGCGGTGTCGAGTTCACCGGGCACAACGGCCTGATGGACGTCACCCTCAGCAACCCGACGGTGCGGCTCTCCGGCCCGGGCACCGCGACCCTCGTCGCGGACGTCACGAGCACGGCGCTCGACGGCGGAGCGGACGTGCGTCTGGCGCAGGCCGCGATCGCGACGCTCGACCTCGACGGCGGCACGCGGAGCGGCACGAGCTGGCAGGGGGTCCCCGCCACGCTGACCGCCACCGGAGCGACTGCGTTCTCCGGCTTCTACTCCGCCGGCACCGCGCTCGACCCCGTGTCGTTCAGCCTGCCGACCGGCGGTGCGACGGCCTGCGACGGCACCACCGACCCGAAGTTGGCGTTCACCGGCACCGACGTCTCCGGTCCGGCCGGCGTCGCCGCTGTGCTCCTCGCCCTCGGCATCGCGATGCTGGTCGCGCGTCGGCGCCGTCACCTCCGCGACACGGCGGCGGTCGCCGGTGCGTGATGCCCTGACGCTCGGGCTGGCCGGGACGGTCGTGGCGCTCGCCGCGGCCGTCCCGGCCCTCGGGGTGTCCTCGGCGTCCGCAGCGACGACGACTCCAGGCTGCACGGTCGCCGAAGCCACCCTGACCTGGGGCTTCAAGGAGTCGTTCCGGTCGTACATCAGCGGATCCATCGCGAAGGGGAGCTGGACGACGGCCGACGGCGCCACCTACACGACGCCGTCGTTCGGGTGGTCCGGCGGCTCGGGCACCACCGACGTCTCCGGTGCGGGCACCGTCGGGTGGACGGGGTCCGTGCGCTTCACGGGGCACGGCGGGATCCTCGACACGATGATCGCCGACCCCACGATCGAGGTCACCGGACCGACCTCGGCGATGCTGCACCTCGACGTCCGCGGTACCACCCAGGACGGTGCTGCGATCGACGAACTCGACGTGCCGTTCGCGACGCTCGACCTCACCGCACACCCCGTCGACCCGGCCGCGGGGACCGTCGTGCTCGACGCGGCTGCCGCCACCCTCACGCAGGAGGGGGCGACGGCGTTCGGCACCTACCCCGCGGGCACCGCGCTCGATCCGGTGTCCGCATCGATCCCGGTCAGCTGCGCCGATCCCACCCCGACGCCGTCCGCGACACCCGTGCCCGCCGTCGTGGCCCCCACGTCGACGGTGAGTCCGGCTGCCGTCTCGAAAGATCACGGACCGGGGGGAGCCGGCACCGCGCTCGGTATCGGGATCGGAGCGGCGGCGAGCGCGGCGGCGGCCGGTGCGACCGCGTTCGTCGTCGTGCGCCGGCGACGAGCGGCCGATCCGTCACCCTGACCGGATCGGCCGCCCGCGGGCACGTCGTCGGCACAGCGAGTGCGCGGGGCCGGGGCCCTTCGAGTGCCCGTCGTCAGAGGTACTTGACCGCCGACAGGACGATGCCCGCGATCGCCACGACCCAGACGTACGGCAGCACCCGGACCATCACGGCCTGCGGCGAGACCCCCGCGTACTGGGACGCCCACACGGTCTGGGTGCTCGTGGGGTCGGCGACGCCGAACACCTGGTTGTACGAGGTCATCAGCCCGAGGACGGCCATCGGCGAGTAGAAGCCGATCGCGGTCATCGCACCGGCGATCCCCGCCCCGAGTCCGAAGATGTTGAGCGGCCCGCGGTACAGGCACAGTGGGACGAGGACCGAGAACACGATGACGTAGAGCCAGATGTTCGTCGGGGCGACGGCCTCGACGATCGGTCGGAGCGCGGCGACCGATCCCGGCAGCCCGACGGCGGCGAGGAGCATGCCGATCGCGATGAACAGCGTGATCGGCGGGGCGGCGACCTTGAACCCGTCGTAGAGCGAGCGCAGCATCGTGGTTCCCCAGAGGCCGGGCCGGGTCGTCGTCACGACGGCGAACAGCACGCCGGCCAGGAGCGACGGGATGATCGGCACCTGCAGCACGAGGGCCAGGACGATCGGGACGAGCGGGGTCAGCAGCGCGAACCACGGCGCATCGCCGAGGCGACGACGCCGGCTCGTGGTGACGCGGGAGCCGTCCGCCGGGGCCGCGAGGGACCAGGCGTGCACGGTGCCCCGCCGCCGGGTCTCGACGATGACGTAGGCGACCGCGGCCGCGGCGGCGAACGGGAACAGCAGGATCATGAACGAGCGCACCTGCGGGATGGGGAGGTGCAGCGCGGTCGAGAAGAACTGCCAGACCGGCAGCTCGAACGGCACCCCGGCACCGATGCCCATCAGGATCGTCCCGGCAGCGGTGACCTTCGGGACACCGACGGCGATCATGGCGGGGATGCCGATGACGCCGGCGAGCAGTGCTGCGGGGGCCGAGCCGGTGACGGCGCCGCACAGGGCCGAAATCACCAGCACACCGAGCGCGATCACGACGGGGCGGTCGCCGCCGAACTCCACGGTCTTGCGGACCAGGGTCGAGGCGATCGCGGTGTCCCGCATCAGCGAGCCGAGCCAGGAGCCGAGCAGGATGGCCACCATCGTGGACGCCAGGGTGATCGCGCCGTTCTGGACCACCGTGGTCAGGACGCTGTTCTCCGCGCCGACGAACGAGGCGCCGCCGGCGAGGGCGATCGCCACCGCGAGCAGCACGAGGGCGAACGCCGTGGGGAGTTTGCCGGTGAGGATCAGGGCGACCCCGATCGCCATGATGACGATGATTGCGATGCCCATTGGTCAGTTCTCCTTCGGGTTCGAAGCGGCTCGCGCATCGTTGCGCGTCCGGATCGCGGCCGTCGCCGCTCGGGTGAGGAGGAGCGGGGACCGGGTGAGGCCGAGGCTCCTGGCGGCGAACGCGTGCGCGGCCACCTCGTCCGCGCCGGCGATGTACGCCAGCCGACGGAACCGGCCGAGGCGGAACACCTCGTGGTCGAGCGCCGCACGGAGGCCACGGGAGCGGTCGGCCGTGACGAGGTGGTGCGCCCGCTCGTGCTCGACGGCGGCAGCACGCACCGAGCCGACGGGGAACAGGTGTCGCCACCCGAGGTCGTCGACGAGCTGCTCGCAGAACGCGATCGAGTCGGTGAACAGGTCGATCCGGTGGTGACGGGCGTCGTACTGGGCGAGCAGTGCCGCGTCGAGCCCGCCCTCGTGCTCCACGATCGCCGGCGTCGAGCCGGCCAGTGAACCGGCCGTCGAACCGCACGGCGTCGAACCGGCCAGCTCGGTGCCGAACGCCGTCGCCCTGGCAGCGTGCCGCAGCAGTTCCTCGTCGCTGCGGGCCTCGTTCGTCGGCACGCCACGGAGCAGGCGCGCCCCGAGCTCGGCGTCGGGCACCTCCGCGAGCGCGCGCAGCGCCGCGGCGGCGACCACGACGGTCACGACCGGACCTCGAGCACGGCGACGAGCGACTCTGCCCGGTCCCGCGACTCGACCTCGGTCCGCGCGAGCGACACGAGCTGCGACTCGTCGAGCACCCCGGAGAGGTCGGCGATGCGCGGCCCGACGAGCAGCTGGAGCGCCGGCGCGCGGGACCCGCCGTCACCGTAGGAGGTGTGCTCGCTGATGAGCCGGGGGATGGCCTCGGCACCGGCACCCGCCGTGGTCTGGTCCACCCGGGCGTCGCTCGACGCGAAGCGGATCACTCCGTCGCGGTCGAGCACCCGCACGGGGTGCTTCGGCTTCCGGAGGAACCGGCGCTCCTCGGGTGCGCCGAACACGACGTGGCTGTCGGTCGATGCGAGGACCGTCAGAGCCCGTGCGTCGACGCCGAGGCTGCCGGCGGCGACTGCGCGGAGGTCGTCCTCGGTGAGCCGGGCCGTGCGGTCCTGCGTGCGGAGCTCGGTGGCTCCCGTCGCGACGGCGCGGACGGTGTTCGACTGCGGGTCGACGGTGACGTCGACCGACACCTCCGCCGGAGCGGCACCCTGCTTGATCACCGCCTGCTCGGCCTCGCGGCGGACGGCGAGGATCTGCTCGTCGGTCGCGCCGGGGATCACCCGCTCGACCTGCTCGCGGATGAGCGCGAGCGCGACGCCGATCGGGCTGATCACCTCGCTGTGGTCCGCGATCCGCCAGGCGTTGCCCGAGCGCTCACCGGTGTGCGGCGTGACCGAGGCCGCACCACCGCCACCGCCGACGAGCTGCACGGTCTCCTCGGGGATCCGGTAGTCCTCGACCATGCGCTCGACGACGGCGCGGACCGGGGCGACCCCGGCGTCGAGCACCGCACGTGCGGCACCGTCGACGTCCGTTCCGAGTGCGTTCGCGAGCGGCGCGAGCGCGGCACGTGCGACCGCCGGGTCGGCGTGCGCGTAGTCGGACTCCGGCACCAGGCCGATGGCGTTGGCCGCGCACGTCATCGTGATCGCGAAGCGGCCACCGGCGGCGTCGACGACGACGTGGTCAGCCGGGTCCCCGTCGACCGGCGCGACCGTGGACAGCGTGGCGCCGTCCAGGTCGGCGAGCGTCGCGAAGCACGCGTAGGGGAGTCCCGCGATGTGCGCGCTGCGCGGGCCGACGTGCGTGACCTGCGCCGAGCCTCCCGTCCGGATGCGGACCATGGAACCGCCGCCGACGCCGACGGTGCGGACGTCGAGCGCCGACAGGTAGGTCGAGCTGCCACCGAACTCGGTGTACTGCACCGCGACCTTGCCGCGGCGGATGACCGAGATGTCGGTGGAGGTCCCCCCGGTCTCGAGGAAGACGCCGTCGGAGAGCTTCTCCTGCATGAGTGCCCCGGCGACGCCGGCCGCCGGGCCGGACAGCACGGTGAGCAGCGGGCGGCGGCGCATCTCGTCGAGCGACATCACGCCGCCGTCGCACCGCATCACCATCAGCGGTGCGGTGATCCCGGCCGCGTCGATGCTCGACTGCACCAGGTCCGCCGTCGCGAACATCCGCGGCAGGATGACTGCGTTGAGCACGGCGGTCCGCGTCCGCTTGCTGAGCCCGTAGAGCGAGCTGATGTCGTGGGTCGCGGTCACGAGGAACCCGCGGTCGCGCGCCCGTTCGGTGATGCGTTCCTCACCGACGGGGTCGTCGACGGAGAACGGCTCGGTGACGACGACCGAGCGGATGCCCGCCTGCTCGAAGCGGTCGAGGACCCCGTCGACGTGCCGGTCGTCGTCGGCGCGGGGCACGTGCTCGTACGCGACGGGGAGCTTCTTGCCGTCCGCGATCTCGATCTTCGCGAGCCGCCGGAGCCGCTTCGCGAAGAACCCGGCCGGCCCGGTCCCGACGCCGATGAGGCCGACCGGGTCGACGTCGCCCTCGAGCAGGGCATTCGTCGCCTGGGTGGTGCCGTGCGCCAGGAACACGACGTCCTCGGCGGAGCGGCCGATCCGTTCGAGGAGCTGGTGCAGCGCCTCGACGATGCCGTGGGCGACGCCGTCGGGATGGTCGTGGCTGGTCGGGACCTTGGCCTGGCCGATGAGCTGCAGGGTGGCGGCGTCGATGGCGACCGCGTCGGTGAACGTGCCACCGACGTCGATGCCGATGCGCAGTGCGTTGGGTTTCACGTCGTTGTGACCTTTCGGGTGAGGAGGGAGTGTCAGTAGCCCTGGACCGCGGGCCAGCGCCGTTCGACCCCGTCGCGGTCGAGATCTGCGGCGAAGGCGGCGAACCGGGAGTCGTCGGCCTGGACGGCCTGTGGGGTGGAGCCGGTTGCGATGCAGTGCGCGGCGAGTGCGCCGGCGACCTCGCCGACGTTCCACTCGACGGGGTGCAGTCGGTAGCAGCCGTTGGTGATGTGGGTGGTGCCGATGTCCTTGCCCGCCGGCAGCAGGTTCGTGACGCGCTGGGGGACGAGGGCGCCGAGGGGGATCTCGAACGGGACGCTCGCGATGTCGACGTAGTTGTCGCCACCGGTCGACGGGTGCAGGTCCAGGCGGTAGCTGCCGACGCCGACCGAGTCGCGGTAGTGCGTCCGGCCGGTCACCCCGACGACCTCGGCGGAGACGTCCTGCTCGACGATGGTCGTCACCGCGCGGATCCGCCGGGACTCACGGATGTAGGCGGCCTTGGCCAGGCCGTCCTCGCTGCCGGTGACGTCGCCGCGCAGTCGGAGCCCGGGGAAGCCCGCGCCGCCGTCCGGCCGGGGTGCTTCGGTCTGCAGCCAGTACAGGACCGAGAGCGAGAGCTGTCGTGCTTCGTGCAGCGCCTGCCTCGTGGTCTCGGCGTCGGCATCGGCGTCGCCGGAGGTCCCGATCACCGGCTTGAGCCAGTAGTCGTTGAGTGGCCAGTTCACGAGGCAGATGTCCGACTCGAACGCCCCCTCGGTGAAGAGCTTCCGTGCGACGATCCGCCGGAATCCCCAGAGTTCCTTGTCGCCCGCGTCGGCGCTCTGGTCGGCGCTGACGGCGAGGGGGTCGGTGTCCGGGTTCGGCTCGAAGGTCCGCGGGTGCGCCTCGAGTGTGCGGGGATCGGGTGCGAGGAACCCGATGAGCGGCGCCGGCCAGAAGTCCGGCTGGTACGCGCGCCAGAAGTCGTACATCTCGGGGCGCGCGATCGTGTGGTCCTCGCCATCGTGGTGCGACACGGCGAAGCAGAACGTGATGCCCTGCTGGTTCGCCGGGTCCGCGACCTCCGGTGCGTGCGGCTCGCCGTGCTCGTCGCGCGACTCGGCGCCGACGACGTGCTCGACCCCGGCGAGCGGCAGGACCTCGCCCGTCTCGGTGGCGTCGAGCACGAACGTGCCGCGCAGCTCGGTCCGGCGGCCGTCCGCACGCTCGACCGTGACGCCCGTGACGCGGTCCCCGTCCGTCGTCGCGGCGACCGGACGGTGGTCGAGCAGGACCGTCAGGAGTCCGGCGGTGCGGTACGGCTGGAGCATCTCCTCGATCACCGCGCGGGCGACGCGCGGCTCGTGGCAGAGCTTGCTCACGCGGCCGGCGCCGGGGTTCAGGTCGGGGAGCGCGGCCGCCTCGGCGCGGAGCGGGTAGACGCGGCGGTAGTGGTCGCGGATGCCGTCCCGCAGTGCCCGGTAGCTCCGGGTGACGCCGAACTGCTCGACCCACGGGTGCTCGTCCGGCGGCACGGCCTGGCTGGTCAGCTGTCCGCCGAGCCAGTCCGTCTCCTCGGTGAGGACGGCGCGGCGGCCGGCGCGGCACACGGCGATCGCGGCGGCGACACCGCCGAGGCCGCCGCCGACGATGACGACGTCCGTGTTGATGAGGTCGGCAGCGGTGCCGCCGGTCGTGGTTGGGGTGGTTCCGGGCATGGTGGAGCGACTCCTGACGGATGGGGACGTGGGGACGTGGGGACGTGGGGGCGGTTGGGGAGCGTGCGGGGGTGCGGTCGGTCGGGTCAGCGCGGTGGCGGTCCGAGCGTGGTCCCGGCGACGAGCGTGCACGCGAGCAGCTCCTGCATCGGAGGCGGCGCGTCGCCGCGTTGCGCGGCGGCGATGCGCTCGGTGAGCGCGGCGACGGCGCGTGCGCCGAGTTCGGTGCGCGGCGCGCTGAGCCGCGTGGCGTCGGTACCGCGATCACGGTGGCGGGTGTGCTCGCCGAGCACGATCACGGAGAGGTCGGCGGGGACGTCGTGGCCGGTGGCGGCGAGCAGGTCGAGCAGTTCCTCGCCGTCGTCCGGGTCCTCGACGAGGACGACGGTCGGACTGGAGGCCCGGATCGCCTCCCACGCATCGGCGACCGTCCGGTGGTCGGTCACCGTGGTCTCGACCAGTGCGTCCGCCGTGTCGAGCCCGGCTCCGGTGAGCGCGTCGACGATGCCGGTGTGCCGGTCGCGGGACGACTCGGCGCCGAGAGCCAGGCGCAGCAGCCCGAACCGTGTGTGGCCGAGGTCGAGCGCGCGCTGGACGAGCGCCCGTGTGGCGGCGGCGTAGTCCACGCCGATGTAGGGCACCCGTCCGCCGGCCGCATCGCGACGGCCGATCGCCACGAACGGGTAGTCCGTGTCCAGCAGCCGTTCGAGCTCGTCGGCGTCCATCTCGCGGCCGAGCAGGATGCAGCCGTCCGCGAGCCGCAGGCGGTTGGACTCGTGGAACAGCCGCCGCCTGCCGTTCACGACGGGGGTGCTCGTGAACACGAGCAGGTCCGCTGTGACCTGCTCCGCGGCGCTCTCGATGCCGGTGAGCAGCGGCGTGTAGAAGTCCGACGAGCGGTTCGGGAACGCCGGCTCGTACGTGAAGACGCCGATCAGGTCGTTGGTCGCACCGACCAGGCTCCGGGCCACCGGGTTCGCGACGTAGGTGGTCTCGCGGATGACGTCGAGCACGCGGTCCCGGGTCGCTGCCGGGATCCGCCGGGTCTCGTCCGCCTTGCCGTTGAGCACCAGCGACACGGTCGACTGACTCACGCCGGCGATGTCGGCGATCATGCGCTGGGTGACGCGTGCGTGGGGTGCTGGCATGGGGGCTGCTCCGGGGCTGTGGACCTCGTCAATGAGGTAATACGGATGACCGTACGCGATTCTCGTTATTCATACGTATGAGCAGGAGAACTTCCCGAAAAAGCATCATCGGCTGCACCGGACTACGGCTGGGGCGGCAGAGCGCAAGGGGGACGGGCGGACGATGCGCGATGCCGCCGAAGTTGCGCGGAAGACCGCAAGGCGCCCTGAACGGACACGCAGGCACGGGCGACGGTCGTAGGTTTCAGCCGCCGACGGGGCTCTGCCGAGCCGGACGTGACAGGGCCGCCGCACAGGCGCGGTGCCCGGTCCCGTACCTCAGCCCGACCCGTGCCCGACCCTGTCGTTCCGATGCGGAACCCGACAGAAGGAACTCTCCATGAAGAAAGTGCTGCTCTGCAGCGCGATCGCCGCGGCCGCCCTGGCGTCCGTCGCGATCGCCGCGCCAGCCCAGGCAGGGGGCCGCCACGGCGACGCTCCCGCCCTCGGCTTCAGTGCCCCGACCACGCTCGCGAGCGGTCTCGTCACACCCCTCAGCCTCGACATCGACCGGCAGGGCAACGCCGTCCTCTCGCAGAACTTCGCAGGCCAGCTCAACCGGGTCAGCCCCGGCGGGACCAGCACGACGCTCGCCTCCGCGACGCCCGGCCTCGAGATCGGTGCCGTGTCCTCGCGCCGCGACACCGTCTACTACGCCGAGAACGACCAGCCGAACGGCGTCGCGAAGTTGATGGCGCTCCGAGCCGGCAGCGCCGCCGTCCAGCTGGCCGACCTGCACGCGTACGAGGCGTCGCGGAACCCCGACCGTGTCAACCGCTACGGCTTCCGTGGCCTGCCGGCGTCGTGCGCCGCCCAGGTCGACCCCGCTGGGCAGGCGGGCCCGGCGACCTACCGGGGGATCGTCGACTCGCACCCGTACGCCTCGCTCGCACTCCGTGACGGCGTCTACGTCGCGGACGCCGGCGGGAACGACATCGTCCGCGTGGGCTACGACGGCCGGGTGTCGACCGTCGCGGTGCTGCCGGCGCAGCCTCCGGTCACGGTGACCACGGCGCTCGCCGCGGAGGCCGGTCTGCCCGCCTGCTCGGTCGGGTACCCGTACTCGTTCGAGCCGGTCCCGACCGACGTGGAGAGCGGACCGGACGGCGCGCTCTACGTGTCGACCCTGCCCGGTGGGCCGGAGGACGCCAGCCTCGGCGCCCGCGGCAGCGTGTACCGGGTCACCCCGTCGAACGGCGCGGTGCAGCGGGTCGCGACGGGCTTCGTCGGAGCGACGGACCTCGCCGTCGACCAGCGGTCCGGGACCGTCCTCGTCGCCGAACTGTTCGGCGGAGCGGCCGGGACCGGTCAGGTCTCGGTGGTCTCACCGTGGAGCGGCCGGGTGACGCAACGGATCGCCGTCACCTCGCCGGGCGCGATCGAGTTGCGGAACGGCGTCCTCTACGGGACGACCTCCGTGTTCGTCCCGGATGCTGACGGAGCGCCGCAGGCGATCGGTCAGCTGGTGCGGTGGAGCGTGACGGATCGGGCGCACCACCAGCGCTGGGGCGACGACGGTGAGCGCGGCCGGCAGTAGTCGGCTGGCCCACTGCGGGACGGGAGGCCCGGTGCCGGCTGGCACCGGGCCTCCCGTCCGGAACGTGGTCGCGTGACGTCCCTGCTCACCCGGACACGCTCCGTGCCGTTCCGCACAACAGAGAACAGCCCGAACCACGGACTTGCGTGGTTCGGGCTGCTGTCGGTTGTGCAGCGGCGCCGTGACCCGGGTCAGTGCTCGACGCCCGGAACGATCAGCACCCGGTAGTCGGCGGCGGCGTGCCGGTGCGGCAGCGCGGCCTGGTACGCCGGGCTGTGGTACCAGTCGAGGGCGTCCTGCACGGTCGGGAACTCGTTGACGAGGATGCCGTCGACGGGAGCTCCTTCCAGCGTGGTGACCTCGCCGTACCCGATCACCGGCGTGATCGGGTGCCCGGCGCGGGCAGCGCGAGCGGCGGTCGTGTACGTGGCGAACTCGTCCTGGTCGCGGAGCGACTCCCGGATCATCACGACGTAGGCGCTCATGCGGTCAGCGCCCCGAGCTTCGCGAGCAGCGCGTCCGCGGCGGACGCGGACGACGCCGGGTTCTGGCCGGTGATGAGCAGGCCGTCCTCGACCACGTAGGGCTGCCAGTCGCCGATCTTGCTGTAGTCGCCGCCGAGACGGACGAGCTCGTCCTCCACCAGGAAGGGCACGATGTCGGTGAGGCCGACGCCCTCCTCCTCCGAGTCGGTGAACCCGGTGACACGGCGGCCCTGCACGAGCGGGGTGCCGTCCTCGTTCGTGACGTGACGGAGGACGCCGGGTGCGTGGCAGACCAGCGCGATCGGCTTGCCCGCACGGAGGGTGTCCTGGATCAGGGTCACGGAGTCCTGGTCCTCGGCGAGGTCCCAGAGCGGTCCGTGCCCGCCCGGGTAGAAGACCGTGTCGAAGTCGGCCAGGTCCACGCTGTCCAGACGGACGGTGTGTGCGAGCGCTCGGGTCGCGACGGCGTCCTGCTCGAAGCGGCGAGTGTGGTCGGTCTGGTTGGCCGGCGCATTGCTCACCGGGTCCAGTGGGGGCTGGCCACCCTTCGGGGAGGCGAGGACGATCTCGGCGCCTGCCTCGATGAAGCGGTAGTAGGGTGCGGCGAGTTCCTCGAGCCAGAAGCCGGTCTTGCGGCCGGTGGTGCCGAGTTCGTCGTGCGAGGTGAGGACCATCAGGATCTTCATGGGAGTCGTCCTTCGTTAGTAGACCGGTCAGTTATCTGGAGGTGGAGCTGGACCCCGGTGAACCGGGGGAGTCAGTTGGTCAGTGCAGGATCTGCGTGGTGATGCCGTACGCGTTGTCCATCGCAGCAGTGTTGCGGTGGATCTTCGCCATCACGCTCGCGCCCAGCCAGAGGTCGTAGAGCGTCTGTGCGGTGCTCTCGGCATCGATGTCCGCGGCGAGTGAGCCGTCCGTCTGTCCCGCGGTGATCATCCGGGTGATGCGTTCGATGATCGCGGTCGTGCCGTCCTTGAGGGCGATCCGCATCGGTTCGGAGAGGTCGGACACCTCGGCGCCGAGCTTGACCGCCAGGCACTTGCCCTGGCAGTCGTCGAGGCTCTGCGTCTCCCGCCACTGCTGCCAGTACCGCAGCAGTCGATCGGCCGCGGGGAGGTCCTGCCGCTCGAAGATCTCGTCCATGTCGGCGAGGTACTCGCGGAAGTACTCCTGCATCATCGCTTCACCGAAGACGTCCTTCGACTTGAAGTAGTAGTAGAAGGACCCCCGCGGAACGCCGGCTTCTGTGAGGAGCTCGTTCAGACCGACGGCGGCCCAGCCCTTGTGCGCGATGGTGCGCTGTCCGGCGTCCAGGATGGCCTGGCGGGAGTCGGTCTCGATGGGCATGGCATGACCGTAGCACTAGTAGACCGATTGGTTATCGCTGCTCCGTCGAGGCGAGGACCGCGGTGGCGGCGCCCACGAACCGGCGCTTGACCAGGTCGCGGTCACCCGGGACGAACGCGATCGACACCGAGCTCGGCGGAGCATCCGCGAACGGCACGAACCGGATCGCAGGGTGGATGGTGCGCTGCGCCGCGATGGCCGACACCGCGCTCACACCCCGGCCCGCGGCGATCGACTCCAGCCACTCGTCGTAGTTCGCCGTCTCCACGAACGTCGCCGGACCGTCCCCGTCCGGCCATGACCACGGCCCGACCGTCCCGGTGACCGCGTTGAACACGAACGGGTGGTGTCGGAGGTCGCCCCACGGGACGGGGCGGTCGACCGGGATGCCGGACCTCGCCGAGCAGATCAGCACCCGCTCCTCGTGGAAGAGCGGGACCACGCGGACCTGCTCCGGGACGGCACGGGGTTCCCGGAGGACCGCGACGTCGACGTCCCCACGGAGGAGCGCGTCGACGGGTTCATCGGTCCGGACGAGCGACACCGACCCCTCGCCCATCCGCTCGTACTCCGCGATGGCGTCCTGCGCCCATGGTGTCGGCAGCAGCCAGGTGAAGGCCAGGCGCAGCGGGGTCGGCGCCACCACCGACGACACGGCCCGGTCGACGGCCGCGACCGCCGACTGCGCCTGCTCGAAGAACCGCGCGCCCGCTTCCGTCAGCCCCACACGCCGGGTGTCCCGGTCGAGGAGCCGTGTCTCGAGGAGGTCCTCGAGCTGCTTGATCGTCCGGGTCAGGGCCGGCTGCGTCACGAACAGCTGCTCCGCCGCACGGGTGAAGGACAGGTGCCGGCCGACCATCAGGAACGCCCGCAGGTGGCGCAGTTCGACGTCCATGACCGCCAAGCATAAGTCCGCCGTCTCCGGCAATTCCGCTCCCGCTCGGCCGCTCGTAGCGTCACTGCTGCAGCCGGGAACGCTGCGACACCGGACCACCGACCGACGGGAACACCATGGCCATCACCGCCACCCACACCATCGCCCTCCCGTCGCTGCGCGTCGGCTCGCCCGGGGTGATCGCCCTCCAGGGGGCTGCTGCCCTGGCAGCGAGCACCGGCATCGCCCGGTTCGTCTTCACGCCGATCCTGCCGCTCATGCAGACCCAGGCCGGGCTGTCCGTCAGCGACGGCGCAGGCCTCGCCACGGTCAACTACGTCGGGTACCTGCTCGGAGCGCTGCTCGGGATCGGCATCCCGGTCCTCGTCCGGTCCCAGCGGGTGATGCGGGTCGCGATGCTCCTCACCGTGGCGACGCTCGCACTCATGCCCGCGGTGTCGGACGTGGCGTGGTGGTCGGTGCTCCGGTTCGTCGCCGGACTCACCAGCGCGTTGGTGTTCATCGCCGCCACCTCGGCGATGATCTCCCGCCTGCGAGCGGTCGGACCGCACTTCGTCGGCTGGGGGTTCGGCGGCATCGGCACCGGCATCGCGCTCTCCGGCATCGTCGTCCTGGTCGTGCGGGCGACGTCCACCTGGCAGACGGCGTGGTTCATCACAGCGGGGCTCGCGGCGCTCCTCACCGTCGTCGCGTGGGGTTTGCCACCCGCGGTGGCCACAGCCGAGGGGCGGACGTCCGACGGTGACGCGCTGCCGCCGACGGGGCACCGGTTCGCCGCGCTCGTGATCAGCTACGGCTTCGAGGGCATCGGCTACATCATCGCCGGGACGTTCCTCGTCGCGGCGATCGGGCAGAGCGGGCCCGCGTGGACCGGGGACGGAGCATGGGTCGTCGTCGGCCTGGCGGCGATGCCCGGGGCCGTGCTCTGGACCGCGCTCGGCCGCCGGTGGAGCCGACCGACGCTCCTCACCGTCGCACTCGGTGTGCAGGCCGTCGGCGTGGCCCTGACCGGCGTGCTGCCCGGGAGCGCGAGTGCCCTGGTCTCGGCCGCGCTCTTCGGTGGCACCTTCGTCGGCATCAGCTCGCTCGCACTCGCCCTCGGCGCCCACATCCAGGTCCCGCGGGCCGTGGCGCTCCTGACCACCGGGTACGCCGTCGGGCAGATCCTCGGCCCGGTGCTGTCCCGCCCGCTGCTGGTCGGCGGCTACGCCGGTCCGCTGCTGCTCGGCGGTGCGATCATCGCTGCCGCTGCGCTCGCCGGACTCGCCGTGCGGTTCCACTTCCCGCACCGCGTCGGCACCGCGGTCGAGCCGTCGCGCTCGGCTCGCTGAGCCCCGCTGCGTCCGCGCCGCACTCGTGGTCAGCCACGGGTCTCGTCCAAGCTCCGGCGCCTGTACCCCGACCGGACAGGCGCCGAGCCTAGCGTGACAGCGTCATGGCAGCCGAACACCGCAAACCCGCCGAGCCCGACGCCGACCCCGCCGTCGAGCACCACTCCGCACACCACGCGGCGCGCACCGACGCGCCGTCCGAGCCGGACCGCCGAGCGGAGGACACCGGCGACCAGCCCGACCGCTCCCCGGCGGACACCGGCGACCAGCCGGACCCGAACCGCTGGAAGGCCCTTGTCGTCTGTCTGCTCGGCGGCGGCATCGTGCTCCTCGACGTGTCGATCGTCAACGTCGCGCTCCAGTCGATCTCGAGCGGACTCCCCGGTGCGTCGCCCGAGGCCGTGCAGTGGATCCTCTCCGGCTACGCGCTGTCCTTCGGCCTGCTGCTCGTGCCCGGCGGGCGGCTCGGGGACGCCTCAGGTCGACGACGCATGTTCGTCATCGGCGTCGGGCTCTTCACCCTCGCGAGCGCGCTCTGCGGATTCGCGCCGAACGGTCTCGTGCTGGTGATCGCGCGGCTCGTGCAGGGTCTCGCCGGCGGGCTGCTCACCCCGCAGGTCACCGCGCTCATCCAGCAGCTCTTCCGCGGCAAGGAGCGTGGCACCGCGTTCGGGCTGTTCGGGGCGACCGTGGGGATCGCGACCGCGATCGGTCCGCTCGTCGGCGGACTGCTCATCACCGCGTTCGGGACCGAGAACGGGTGGCGGTTCGTGTTCTTCGTGAACCTGCCGGTGGGACTCGTCACGATCCTCCTGGCCTTCCGCTTCCTGCCGGCGGCGGCCCGGACCGAACGCGGCCGGAAGCACGACTTCGACCCGGTGGGCATCGCCCTGCTCGGAGCTGCCGTGGTGGCCCTCCTGCTGCCCTTCGTGCAGTCCCAAGAGTGGAAGGGCGGCGCGAAGTGGTGGCTCGTCGTCGTCGCCGTCGTGTTCGGTGCGTGCTTCGTGCTGTGGGAGCGGCGGTACCAGCGGACCAAGGAGCCCGTGATCGACCTCGGGCTGTTCCGGCGCAGGTCGTTCTCACTCGGCGTCGGTCTCGCGACCCTGTACTTCGCCGGGTTCACCCCGCTGTTCTTCGTCCTGACGCTGGCGTTGCAGTCGGGGCTGCACTACTCCGCACTGCTGGCGGGACTGGCCTCCGTCCCGTTCGCGATCGGGTCTGGGATCGCGTCGACCGTCGGCGGACGGGTCGTGCACCGCTTCGGACGGCAGCTCATCGTCGTGGGGACCGTCCTCGTGCTCATCGGACTCGGCGGCGTCATCTGGGTCGTCGCGAACCACTTCCGGTCCGACCTCGGGTGGTGGCTCGTGGCGCCGCTGCTCGTGGCGGGCATCGGCTCCGGGCTGACCATCTCGCCGAACCAGACCCTCACCCTGTCCGAGGTGCCGGTCGAGCAGGGCGGCTCGGCGGGCGGGCTCATCCAGGTCGGCGCGCGGGTCGGGTCGGCGATCGGCATCGCGGCGGTCGGCAGCGTGTTCTACTCGGCGCTGGCGACGTCGCGTGGGGACTACTCCGACGGGCTGCCGCTCGGGCTCGGTGTCTCGCTCGGCTTCGTCGCCGCGGCGCTGCTGGCGGGCATCGTCGACGTGGTGGTCGGGAAGGTGCGGGGGACCCAGGCGTCGATCTGAGCGGCGACCCGGTTGGCGCGATCTGTACGACCGCCGTCCTGGCTGCTGCTGGTGAGCCGCGCGCGGGAGCAGTTGGGTTGGCTGCATGGAACGAGAACGCCCACCGGGCCGCCTGCTCTGGCCCGCCGCCGCGTGGTTCTGGGCGCTCCAGTTCGCGGTCCTGAACCCGCTGCTCGCCGTCCTCCTCGTGACGCTCGCCGGCGCGACGCCGACCGAGGTCGGCTGGGTGCTCGGCTGCTACAACGTCGGCGGGTTCGTCGCGTCGCTGGTGATCCCCGCGACGGCGGACCGGACCCACGACTACCTCCGCCCGCTGCTGTTCTGCGCGCTCGCCGGCGCAGGCTTCGTCGCCGCACTCGCCCTCACGACCTCGCTGCCCGTCCTGGTGATCGCGCTCGTGGTGCTCGGCGGCCCGCCCGGCGTCGGGTCGACCCTGCTGTTCGCGCAGCTCCGGCACGAGGGTGCACCGCCGGCCCGGGTCATCCGCACGCGCGCCATCGTGTCGTTCGCCTGGGTGGTCGGCCCGCCGCTCGCGACGCTCAGCACGGGCCTCGCCGGGACCCCTGCCGCGCTGCTGCTGCTCGCCGGCATCAGCATCGTCAACGTCGTCACCGCCCTGCTCCTGCTGCGCCGCCGCGGGCCCGTGCCCGAGCAGGACCAGGCGGTCCGTCCGAGCCTGCTCGCGCAGTTGCGGGGATGGTCACGGTGGTCGGTCGTGTCCGCCTTCACGCTGTTGCAGGCCACGAACATCGCCACGGTCACCGTCGCGACCCTGTTCGTCGCCCGGGACCTCGGCGCGCCGATCGTGTGGGCGGGGATCGTGCTCGGCGCCGCCGCCCTGGTCGAGATCCCCGCGCTGCTGGTCATGGGGCGGCTCCACGAGCGTGTCCCCGCCCGGACGTTGCTCGCCGTCGGGTGCGCGTGCGGTGCCGTCTACTACGGACTCGCGACGCTGGTCCACGAGCCGTGGCAGCTGCTGGCCCTGCAGCCGCTGAACGCCTGGTTCTTCGCCTCGGTCGCCGGTGTCGGGCTGACCGTCTTCCAGGACGTCTTCCCGAGCCCTGGGCTCGCGTCCGGGCTCTTCACGAACACCCGTCGCGTCGGCGCGGTCCTGGCGGGGCTGCTCATCGCCGGGCTCGGGGGCTTCCCGGACCCGTACCGCGCCGTGTACGCGGCAGCGGCCGGCGTCGTCCTGGTCGTCCTGGTGGTGGCGACCGCCGTCGCGTCGCGGTCCCGGCCGGTGCTCGATGCGCGCTAGGTTCGCCACCGTGAACTCCGTCCGCGACCACCGCGTGGCCGTGCTCGTGCTGGACGGCGCGAAGGCGCTCGACGTCGGGATCGCCGCGCACGTCTTCGCGAAGCGGCCGAGCATGCCGTACGAGGTCCGGGTCTGCGGGGAACAGGCCGGCACCGTCGACGGGTGGAACGGGCTCGCCTACGCCGTGGGCCACGACCTCGAGACCCTCGCGTGGTCGGACACCGTGCTCGTCCCCGGGTTCCGGAACCCCGCTGACACCACCACGCCGCCCGCGGTGATCGCCGCGCTGCGTACGGCCCACGAGCGTGGTGCCCGGATCGCCGCCATCTCGACGGGCGCCTTCACGCTCGCCGCCGCCGGACTGCTCGACGGCCGTCGTGCGACGACGCACTGGCACTACACGCACGTGCTCCGTGAGCGGTACCCGGCGGTCGACGTCGACGAGAACGTGCTCTTCGTCGACGCTGGCGACGTCCTCACGAGCGCCGGAGCCGCGAGCGGCCTCGACCTCTGCCTCCACCTCATCCGCCGTGACCACGGCGTCGGGCTCGCGAACCACGTGGCACGACGACTCGTCAGCGCCCCGTACCGGAGCGGCGGTCAGGCGCAGTACGTCCCCCGCAGCATCCCGGAACCCCTCGGCGACGTCTTCGCGGCCACCCGCGCCTGGGCGCTCGACCACCTGCAGGACGACCTGACGCTCACGACGCTCGCGCGCCGCGCGAACGTCTCACCCCGGACGTTCTCGCGGCGCTTCACCGCGGACACCGGCATCACCCCGATGCAGTGGGTGCTCCGTGCCCGCATCGACCACGCGCGCGAGCTCCTCGAGCGCACCGACCTCAGTGTCACCCGGATCGCCGAGGCCACCGGGTTGCGCTCGGACACGAACCTCCGCCGGCACTTCGGCGCGATCATCGGGACCTCACCGACCGCCTACCGCGCGACGTTCCAGGAGTGACCGGACGGTCGTCAGAGCGTCGTCCGGAGCAGGAGCGACGCCCCGTGCACGGCGTCCTCCTCGCGCTCGCCGGTGTCGACGAAGCCCAGCTTCTCGAGTACCCGGAGCGACGCGGTGTTCCACTCCCGCACGGTGGAGGCGAGGTGCCCGTACCCGATCCGCCGCGCCTGGGCGACGACTGCGCCGGCGGCTTCGGTCGCGAACCCGTGGTGCCAGGAGCGCTGGAGGAACTCGTACGCCAGCTCGGGCTCCTCGGGTCGGCCGACGCTGTTCGGGACGAGTCCGCAGTACCCGATGGCCTCGTCGGTGTCCGTGCGCTCCACCACGAGCAAGCCGGGTGTCGGCAGGTGCTCGTCGCGGCGGACCCAGTCCTCGAGCTCGGCGACGGTCGGGTGCCCGTCGGGTGACAGACGACGGTGCGCGGGGACGCGCGGATCCCGCTCGGCCCACAGTCGACGGTGCAACGGGGCGTCCTCGACCCGCCAGGGCCGCAGCCGCAGCCGCTCGGTCTCGAGGGTCTCCACCGTCAGAACCGGCTCGTCCCGCGGAGGCCGCGCGGGCGCCCGTCCGGGTCCGCGACCAACGCCGCCGCGGGGCGCGCCCACAGCCGCTGGAAGGCGGACACGGGCTCGGGCTCGTGGTGGCGGATGCGTCCCGGCGGTCGAGGTCCTGGCTGCCCGTCCTCCTGCCAGTCGTCGAGTGCGCGCGCCGTCGACCGCCACAGCGCGAGGAGCTCCGCGCCCGACCCGTCGAAGCGTTCGTCGTCGGGCGTGGTCGCCAGGTGCTCGGCCCACAGCTGGCGCCGGAGGTCCCGAGCCATCGACCCGGCACCGGGCGAGGTGTCGACGACCGCGCACGTCAGTTCACTGTCGGACGTCCACGACCGGCGGTTGAAGTTGTCCGACCCGATGGTGGACCACTGGTCGTCGACGACGCACACCTTCGCGTGGATGTAGATCGGCCGCCCGGACTCGTGCTCCAGGTCGAAGACGCCGACACGGTCCGCTGCCGTCCGGCGGAGCGTGCGCATCGCCTCGATCTGGCCGAACCGCGCCGGTGGGCCGCCGAGCACCCCGTCGGAGTTCGGGTACCGCGGGACGAGCACGATCACGCGGAGGTCGCGGTTCTGTTCGAGGGCCTCGGCGATGCCGGTCGCGATCTCCTTCGACCAGAGGTACTGGTCCTCGATGTAGATCAGCGACTCCGCGGCCTTGAACGCCTTGCCGTACGCTCGCGCGATGCTCCGCTCGCCATCCGGCGCGAACGGGAACGGCGGTCGCTTCACCCCGTAGGTCCGGAGCAGCTGCACGGCGTGGTCCCCGGCGGGCGGCGGCGGGGGAGTCCGCTCCGGCAGGGGTTCCGGGCGACGCGGCATCCGGGTGAGGCGCTGCAGGAGCATCCGGTACGGCAGGCTCCGGTCGAGCGGGGTCGGGTCGTCCCACCGTTCGGCGAAGACCGCGAGGACGTCGGCGACCACCGGCCCACGCAGCTCCATCGACGCGTCGTGCCATGCCGGCCGCTTGCCGTACCGGGCGTCGATCGACACGGGTTGCGGATCGCCCTGGTGCGCTGCATCGTCGCGACGGCTGTGGCACAGGTCGATCCCGCCGACGAACGCCACGTCGCGCGAGGGGTCGTCGCGGTGCTGGATGACGAAGAACTTCTGGTGGTGCGACCCGAACACGCGGACGCGCTGGTCGAGCAGCACCTCGCCGCCGGCGTCGTTGATCTTCCGGCCGAGCAGCTCGTTCGCGCGGGCGCTGAGCGACGCGGACACGCGTTCGCCGTGGGAGCGCCAGATCAGGCCGCGGACCTCCACGCCCGCTCGCGCGCGATCGGCGAGCAGGTCGCCGATCGTGGGGCCGTCGGGCAGCAGCCGTTCGTCGGCGTCGCCCCGCCAGTCGGTGAACCAGACACGGTCACCGGGCGCGAGCGCCGCGAGCTCCGCGTGGATGCGTTCGAAGTACGGGGCCCCGTGGACCAGTGGCCGGACGAGGTTGCCCTCGGACCAGGGCAGCGCGTCGGCCCCGCCGGCGTGGACGTCCGTGGCGAGGTTGCCGCGTTCGTCGCGGGCGAGGAACCAGTGACGTGGTTCGGTGCGCACGTTCGAACACTAGGCCCTGAACCGCGGACGGGGCGGACGGGAGGCCCGGTGCCGGCTGGCACCGGGCCTCCCGTCCGGTCCTGGTCGGGACCAGAGCGCCCACCGTGACCGGCGGGTCGATACCGTTGTCTCCATGGCCAGCTTCACGCCCCCCGCTGCCGACGCCATGCGTGCGAAGCTCCTGCTCGCCGCGCGTGACGAGTTCGCAGCGGTCGGGCTCACCGGTGCCCGGATCGAACGCATCGCCGCGGCGTCGTCGAGCAACAAGGCGCAGATCTTCCACTACTTCGGCAGCAAGGAGGGACTGTTCGACGCGCTCATCACACAGACGGTCACCGAGACGCTCACCGAGGTGCCGATCGACACCGACGACCTCCCCGCGTACGCCGGGCGGCTCTTCGACTCGTACGCCCGTCGGCCGTGGGTGCCGCGGCTCGCGACCTGGTACCGGCTCGAACGTGCCGCCGATGCGCCGCTCGAGGCGATCGTCAGCAGCAACGCCGAAGCCGTCGCCGCCGTCGAGCACGCGCAGCGCGCAGGCGTGCTCCCGCGGTCCTACCGCCCGGCCGTGCTGCTCGGACTGGTGGTCCACGTCGCCGGGTTCTGGGACGCGACGACCCCCGAGTTCGACACCCTGGTCACGGCGGTCGTGCCCGCGCGGCGTCGGCAGATCGTGGTGGACGCGGTCGGGTCGCTCCTCCGCGGCTGAGTCCGGCTCGCGCGGAGGGCGTGCGCACTGACCGCTGACGGTGCACTGTTCGACGCATGTGGCAGGGCACCGTGTCCGCCCGGATCGGGGACCTGTGATGAAGCGACTCGCCACTGCGGGCGGCCTGGTGGCCGGTGTGCTCGCGCTCGGGCTGCTGGCGCCGACGGCTGCGGTGGCCGCGCCGGCGGCCGTCGGCTCTGTCTCCGTGCAGCTCACGACAGCCGACGGAACTCCGCGCAACGTGGCCGGCGTGGAGGTGGCGGCTCTCGGGATCGAGGGCATCGACGCCGACGGGCTCACCGATGCCAGCGGACGGGTCGTGCTCGGAGGGATCACGAGTCCGCAGACCGTGACGGTCACCACGAGGGCGATCCCGGGGCAGGGAGCCGCGACGCTGGCTCCCGCTCGTCGGACCGGTGTCGCCGTCGTCGCCGGTGGGACGACCAGCACCACGCTCGCGCTGAGCGTCGGCGCCACGGCGAGCGGCTCGATCGTGGGCCCGGCGGGAGCGCTCGCGGGGAAGACGGTGACGGCCGCGAACCAGACCGACACGTGGCAGAACTTCCAGACGACGTCAGACGCGGCTGGACGCTACGAGTTCGTCGGGCTCGGCTCCGGCCAGTACACGATCTCGGCGTACGACTCGCGTGACGCGGAGCCGGCGCACTGGAAGACCCTCGTGCAGCAGCAGGGTGCGTCGACGGCGTCGCGTGTGACGCTGTCGACGCACTACGTGCACCGCACCTACGACCTCGAGGTCTTCGCGAACTCCGCCGATCGTGCGCCCGACCCGCGCTTGAGCGGCGCGACCGTGAAGGTCGTCGACACGACGACGGGCGTCACCGCGTCGTCACGGTTCTCGACGCTGCTCGACTCCGAGCAGTCGGCCCAGTTCATCGTGCCGACGGGGCAGTACGTGATCGAGCTCGTCACGGTGGCGACGCCGACGAGTGCCGCGCTCCACCTGTGGCTCTCGCGGTCGGTCGACGGCAGGACCGCGTACCTGGTTGACCGGGCGTCGGCGCTCCCGGTGCGGGTCGCGTACGGGTCCTGGTCCGGATGGGGCGCGGCGGTGCCCGTGGCGAACGGCTAGTTCACCCCGCTGCCGCTGCCGCTGCCGCTGCTGCGGCCAGCGGCTCGCGAGGCGCTCCCACGCTCGACGGTGCCCTGACGAGGAGGACCGCGGCCGCCGCGGCGATCACCGCCGCACGAGCGTCATCGGCGCGCGACGGCAGCCGCAGCTTCGCTGATGGTGGACCCGGAATGCTGCAAGCGATAGCGCCGAACCTCGTCAACGCTGATTCCCGCGTTGACCGGCACCTGCGTGTTGCCGATGATCGGTTTCGTGAAGGCAGCGCAGAAGACGGTTGCCATGAAGACCATTCCGGCAAGGGCGGGCTCGGCGAAGAGACAGGCGGCCGTCGTGGCAGCCGCGCCACCGAGGAGGACGATCGCAGACTTCCAGCGGTTCATGAGAAGCACTTCTGTCTGACGGCGGTGACGCCGATGAGCTCAGCGCCGAGCGCTGCTGCCGCGCCACCCAGGGCCCGGATCTTCTCCCAGCTGAACGATGCGCCCCAAAAGATCGGCCTCGCTGGGTGACGCCGCCGTGGCCGGAGTCGGGCCGAGCAGTGAGGCGCATATTCCTGCGGTCAGCACGGCCACCACTGCGGTCGTGCACTTCTCGTTCCTGGTCAGTGACTTCATCGTTGCCTCCCCGATTCGGCGTCCGTCGCCGTAATGGTCCGATCCTGCCGCTGAAGTGTGACATGTGCAACACGCAGTCCTGGAACAGTCGTCCTGCATCCTTCGATGCAACTCCGGCAGGTGCGTCCTTCCGTCGGTCGTCCCGCCGTTCGGCGCTCCCTAGCGTCGACGGCATGACGAACACCACCGAAGTCCGGCCCACCGTCGGCACCGCACCCCGACCGGCGGGAGGCGCACGCGGCCTCGTCGCCCGCCGCCCGCTCACGTCGTTCTTCACCCTCGCGTTGGGCCTGAGCTGGCTCGCCTGGATCCCCTACATCCTGTCCCCGCACGGGCTCGGGGTGTGGGACATCCACTTCCCGGAGCTGCTCGGCACCGCCCAGTTCTCCGGGATCCTGCCCGGAGCACTCCTCGGCCCGCTCGGCAGCGCGTTCCTGGTGACGGCGATCGCCGACGGCCGTCCGGGGCTCCGCCGCTGGGTCGGCCGGCTCTGGCGCTGGCGCGTCGCCTGGTACTGGTACGCCCTGGCACTCGTCGTGGTGCCGGTCCTGATCATCCTCTCCGGGCTGCCGTTCGCGAACGGGGACGTCCGGGCGCCGTCGGCCCTGGCGTTCGCGGCCGTCGTGCCCGGACTGGTCGTGCAGCTGTTCACGACCGGACTCTCCGAAGAGCCCGGCTGGCGCGACTTCGCGCTGCCCCGCCTCCAGTCCCGGTTCGGGGCACTCGGTTCCGCGGCGATCCTCGGGCCGGTCTGGGCGCTCTGGCACATGCCGCTGTACCTCAGCGACTGGGGCGGCTGGCCGGACGCGCACTGGACCGAGCCGCTCGTCTTCGCGGCCTTCACGATCACGTTCAACGTCGTGATGACCTGGGTCTTCAACAAGACCGGGCAGAGTCTGCCCGTCGCGCTGCTGCTGCACGTCGGTGTGAACAACACGATCTCGACGTTCTGGGCGGACATGTACCCGGGGATGACCGCTGGCACGACGCTGTCGGGGCTCGCGATCATGTCCACGATCGCCGCGGTCGTGCTCATCGTGGTCACCCGAGGACGCCTCGGCCACGACGTCGCGCTGGTCCGCAGGAGCGACCGAGACCGTGACGCAGCCGCCGAGCCGACCCGCCTCGTAGGATCGAACGATGGCACCCGCTGAGCCGCGCGAGCGACGCCTCGACGTCCTCGTCGCCGTCGGCACCGCCGTCCTCGCGATCGGCCTGCTCCTCGGCCTGCCCCCGCTCGACGCCGCCGACCCCGACAGCGCGGGCCTCGGCGCGAGTGTCCCGGCACCGTTCGGCACCGCGTGGTCCGTCCTCGCCGCGGGGCTGCTCGCCCAGTCGGCCGCCCTGCTCGCCGCCCGTCGGGCCCCGCGCACGTCGCTCCTGACCATCGCGGCGCTGCCGGTCGTGGTCGCCGCGCTCGCGCCCGGGTCGTCCGGTCTGTTCGGCCTGACCGCCCTGCCGGTCGTCGTCGCCGTCGTCCTCGTGACCCTCCGTGTGCCCCTCGCCCGGCTCTGGCCGACGCTGATCGGCGCGGCGGCCCTGGTCGTCGTCGGGCAGTCCGTCGTCGTGTTCGTGGCCGAGGGGCCCGGCCCCCTGGCGCAGGGACTCGCCGCGTCCGCCGGGCAGGGTGCCCTGCAGGCCGTCGGTGCCGTCGGGTTCCCGCTCCTGGTCGCCCTGCTCGTCCGCTCACGTCGTGAGGTCCGTGCCGCCCGCAACGCCGAGGCGAGCGCCGTGGGGCGCGAGCGGGACGCGCTGGTCGACGCTGCCGTGTCCCGCGAACGTGCGGCGATGGCGCGCGAACTCCACGACATCGCCGCACACCACCTGTCCGGCATCGCGCTGATGTCGGCCGTCATCGACCGGCAGATCGACACCGAGCCGGAACGAGCGCACGAGGGGGTGCGGCAGGTCCGCGAGCAGAGCACCGCCGTCCTCGACGACCTCCGTCGCCTGGTCGGGCTGCTCCGTGACGACACCCCTGCAGAGCAGGCGGTGGAGACGGTCGCCGGCATCCTCGACCTGGTCGAGCGCGCCCGGTACCGCAGCGACGTGCGGATCGACGTGCTCCCGGGAGCCCGTCCGCTGGCGGACGGCGTCGGTCCGCTCGCGCAGCTCGCCGCGTACCGGACGGTCCAGGAGGCACTCGCCAACGCCGCCATGCACGCCCCGTCCGCCCCGTGCACCGTGGTCGTCGACGACCGTGACCCGTCCCGTGTGGTGATCCGGGTGGAGAACGCACGGGCCGTCGTCCCGGCGGTCGGGAGTTCACCATCGGGCGGCAACGGCCTGCGGGGGATGCGCGAGCGGGCGGACCTGGTCGGGGCGAGCCTCCAGACCGGTCCCACCGCCACCGGCGGGTGGCTGGTGACGTTGACGCTCGGACGGGAGGCTCCTCCCGCACCCGACGGGGCGTCCGACGGTGCCGAGGTGGTCGCGTGATCCGCGTCCTGGTCGCGGACGACCAGCCACTCGTCCGCGCCGGGGTCACCGCGCTCCTCGACGCCGAGCGCGACATCGAGGTGGTCGGCGTCGCCGCCGACGGCGGCGAGGCGCTCGCACTCGCGCGCTCCACCCGACCCGACGTCGCCTGTCTGGACATCCGGATGCCCGTCCGGAACGGCATCGAGCTCGCCCGGATCCTGTGCGGGCCGGACGCGGACCCGGCGGTCCCGGTGCTGATGCTGACGACGTTCGACCTGGACGACTACGTGATCGGCGCGCTCGAGGCCGGTGCGTCCGGGTTCCTGCTCAAGGACGCCGAGCCGGACACCATCGTCGACGCGGTGCGGCAGGTGGCCGCTGGCAACGGCACGCTCGACCAGGCCCTCACGCGGCGGGTGCTCCGCGAGTTCGTGTCCCGCCGGAGCCTCCGGCCGGTCGCGGGAGACCGGGCGGACGGCGTCCTGACGGCCCGGGAGCGTGAGGTGCTCCTGCTGCTCGCGCAGGGGATGTCGAACGAGGACATCGCCGCCGAGCTCGTGCTCGAGGTCTCGACCGTGAAGTCGCACCTGGCGCGGATGCTCCCGAAACTCGGGGTGCGCTCGCGGCTGCAGGCCGTGGTGTGGGCCTACCAGAACCACATCGTGGCGGTGCCCGACCAGCCGTGACCCGGACGGCCGGTCAGTCCTGGCGGACCTCCGCCGCGGCCGCCCGCAGGGTCCCTTCCGCGTCGTCCAGGTAGGCGGCGAGCAGGGCGGACGCGGCCGCGGTGTCACCGGCCCGCAGTGCGGCGACGATGGCCTCGTTCCGGTCGACGAACTGCGCGTGGAACGCTGCCGGGTCCTCGGTCGTCAGGAACGCCAGCCGCATCTCCGCGAGCATGCCGTCCATCAGCCCCCAGATCCGCTCGCTCGGCACCGCGCGGACGAGCTCGGAGTGGAAGCGGATGTCCGCCGTGCCGACGGCGCGCCAGTCGCCGGCTGCGGCTGCGTCCCGCGCGGACGCGACGGCGGCAGCTGCGGCCTCGAGTGCAGGCGAGGACGGCGTGCACGCCCGGACCGCGGCCTCCTCGAGCACCCGGCGCGCGGCGTAGAGGTCGGCCACGTCGGATGCGCTCAGCCGCCGGACGAACACGCCGCGGTTGAACACGTGCTCGACGAGCCGGTCCCGCGCGAGCAGCCGGAACGCCTCGCGCAGCGTGTTCCGGGACACCCCGAGCTGGTCGCTCAGCCGCTCCTCGGACAGCTGCGCGCCCGGCGTGAAGTCGCCGTCGGCGATCATCGTGCGCAGGCGCGTCGCGGTGGACTCGGCGCCGCCGACGGTTCGGGTCATGCCCCGATCCTGACACGAGCGCGGACCGACTCCTCCACAGGGCACCTCGTGTGACCGCCGTGCTACAGATCCGGAGTGGGTCTTGTGATTGTTGAACAATGCGGTCCAGACTGTCCCGCATGTTCGTCCTCATCGGCGTCGCCGTCGTCATCGTCGGCTTCGCACTGCGCGTCAACGCGCTCCTCGTCGTCACCGTCGCGGGCATCGTGACAGCGGCCATCGGCGGGATCGGCCCCGTCGGCATCCTCGACGCGTTCGGCAACGGATTCGCGTCCAGCCGGTCCGTCACCACCTTCGCCCTGGTGCTGCCGGTCATCGGCCTGATCGAGCGCTACGGCCTGCAGGACCAGGCGAAGCGGCTCATCGCGAAGCTCGACCGGCTCACCACGGGTCGCATCCTGGCGGCGTACCTGGCCGTGCGGCAGATCACCGCGGCGGTCGGGCTCACCAGCATCGGTGGGCCGGCGCAGACCGTCCGTCCGCTCGTGTACCCGATGGCCGAAGGTGCCGCGATCAAGAAGTACGGGCGGCTCGACGACCGGATGCGGGAGAAGATCAAGGGGTACTCGGCGTCGTCGGACACCGTCGGGGTGTTCTTCGGTGAGGACGTCTTCGTCGCGGTCGGCTCGATCCTCCTGATCACGACGTTCGTCGACACCACGTACGACCTGGCGCTCGAACCGATCGACCTCGCGCTCTGGGCGATCCCGACGGGCATCGCCGCGCTGCTCGTCCACGGGACACGGCTGCTGCTGTTCGACCGGAAGCTCGACAAGATGGCCGCGGACGTCCGCGAGCCCGCCACGGCAGGAGCCCCGGCATGATCACCAGCGAATGGCTCTACTGGCTCATCGGCGCGTTCTTCATCGCCGTCGCGGTCCTCATCGTCACGGACACCACGCACGCGAAGCGCCTCGGCAACGCGGCGTTCTGGGGCATCCTCGGCCTCTCCTTCTTCTACGGCACGTTCGTCGCCGCGAAGACCGCTCCGGCGTGGGCGCTCGGCGTCGCGGTGCTGGTGATGGTGGCGCTCGCCGGACTCGGGTTCACCGGGACGACGGCGCGGGGTGGTGCGCCCAGTCGCACCCGGGTGGCCAGCATCCCGGGCGCCGGCACCGGTGCGGAGACCGGGCCGGCGGAGCCGACCGGTGTGACCGCGCGACCGAGCACCGGTGGCGCCAGCACCAGCGTCCTCGCGACCACCACCCCCGACGAGCGCGCCGCGTTCGCCACCCGCTTCGGCAACCGCCTCTTCATCCCGGCGCTCGTCGTCCCGGTGGTGGCCGTGCTCGTCGCGACGCTCGGTCCGCTCGTCTCGATCGGCGGTCAGCCGCTCCTGGCCGAGGGCAGTGCGACCCTGACCGGGCTCGGCATCGGCTCGGTCCTCGCCGTGGTGGTCGCCGTGTTCATCCTCCGTCCGCCGAAGGTCGCCACGCCGATCCGTGAAGGCGGCCGGCTCCTGCAGGCCATCGGCTGGGCAGCGCTCCTGCCGCAGATGCTCTCGACGCTCGGCATCGTCTTCACCCAGGCCGGGGTCGGGGACGCCGTCGGGACGATCATCAAGTCGATCCTGCCCGGCGGCTCGCTCCTCGCCGCGGTCGTCGTCTACTGCCTCGGCATGGCGCTGTTCACGATCATCATGGGCAACGCGTTCGCCGCCTTCCCGATCATGACGGCTGCGATCGGCTGGCCGGTCCTGGTCCAGGGCTTCGACGGCAACCCCGCCGCGATCTTCGCGATCGGGATGCTCGCCGGCTTCTGCGGCACCCTCGTCACGCCGATGGCCGCGAACTTCAACCTCGTGCCGGCCGCGCTCCTCGAGATGCGCGACAAGTACGGCCCGATCAAGGCGCAGATCCCGACCGCCGCCATCCTGCTCGTCGTCAACATGGGAGTCATGTACCTTGTCGCATTCTGATCTCGCACGCGCCGCCTGGGCCGACCGCTTCGCAGCGGTCGCCGCGGACAACGTCACCCGCGAGTACCCGTACGCCGCGCACCACACCACGTCCGGTCCGGACGACCGTGCGCTGCCCGTCGAGCTCCACCCGGCGTTCGCCACCTCGTACGACTGGCACTCGTCGGTCCACATGCACTGGCTCGCCACGCGGTTGGTCGCGTTCGGGCTCACGCCCAGCCTGGAGGCCCGGCTCGTCCCCGTCCTGCAGGCCCACCTGAGCGCGGATCACCTCGCGATCGAGGCGACCTACCTCCGACAGACCCCGCACTACGAGCGTCCCTACGGGTGGGCCTGGCTGATGCGGCTCGCGGCCGAGGTCTCCACGTCCGACGTCCCCGCGATCCGGGCACTTGCGCCCGGGTTCGCCCCGGTCATCGACGTGCTCGAGGACCTCGTCACCCGATGGGTCTCCGGCGCCGCCCACCCCGTCCGGCACGGGGTGCACTCGAACTCCGCGTTCGGGCTGCTGCTCGTGCTCGACGGGGCTCGGTCCCTCGGACGGGACGACCTCGCCGCGACGATCGAGCGCACCGCCCGCGACTGGTTCGGCGACGACGCCGGCTGGCCCTTCGCGTGGGAGCGCAGCGGACACGACTTCCTCTCCGCCGGCCTCGCCGAAGCCGACCTGATGCGCGCGGTCCTGCCAGCGGCGGAGTTCGCGTCGTGGGCCCGCGGCTTCTTCTCCGAGGTGCGTTCCGGCGACGCGATCCTGAGCCCCACCGTGGTCGTCGACGAGAGCGACCCGCAGCAGGTGCACCTCTTCGGCCTCGATCTGTCCCGCGCCGGTTCCGCGCGGCGGATCGTCGACGCACTCGAGGGCACGGACAGTGCTGAGCTCGTCGGGCTGCTCGACGACGCAGCCGACCGTCTGCTGGCGTCCGGTCTCGAAGCGAGCGTCGGCGAGGAGTACTACTCCACGCACTGGCTCGCGAGCTTCGCCTGGGACGCGATGGAGGCACGCGAGGGCGCTGCCCGCTGACGAGTCTCCGTGCTGCTCAGGCGGACGCTGTCGTGAGCTTGGAAGTCGAGGCGTCCAGGCGGGCGTAGATGCCCTGGAAGTGTGCCCGCATCGCCTCTTGCGCGATACCGGCATCGCCGTCGACGACCGCACGGATGATCGCGCGGTGTGCCTCCACCGAGTCGTGTCCGTACGGGGAGACATCCGCGAGCTGGTCGTGCGCTTCGTGGTACGCATCCCAGAACACGTCGACGAGCTGTCCGATCAGCGGGTTGTCGAGGTGACTGTAGAGGGCGCGGTGGAATCGTCGGTCGGCATCCGCGGAGAGCTTCGGGTCGCCGATCTCCTCGGCGAGGTCGGTGAGGTGCGCTCGGTCGTCGTCCGAGAGCACGCCGACGAGTTCGACGACCGCGCTGGTCTCCAGCATCTCGCGCACGCGAGCCAGGTTCCGGAGCGCGAGGAGCCCGTCTGGCCCTGCGACGAGCGTGCGGAAGACGAGCGACGGGGCGAGCGCTTGCAGCGAGGGTGATGCCACGAAGGTCCCGTGTCCGTGGCGGATGTCGACGATGCCCCACGCGCGGAGTTCCCGGATCGCCTCGCGGACGGTGTTCCGGGAGACGCCGAGCCGCTCGATGAGCTCGAGTTCCGTCGGCATGCCGTCGCCCGGGCGGAGGCCGAGTTCCCGGACCAGTTCGACGATCTGCTGCGCGACCGGTTGCTGCACGACTCGAGAGGCCATGGTGTCCGCCTTCCTCCCTCACAGCCCTTGCGGGGGATTCCTGCCGATGTTACCGTCTGAGCCAACGTCCAACGTCCAACGTCTGACGAGGTGTCAGACTGGCCCCGATCGAAGGAACACCATGTCTCCTGCGCGGACAGCGCCGTCCGGTCCCTGGTACCGAGACATCTCCCGGCAACAGTGGAAACAGTTCACCGCGTCCTGGCTCGGCTACTTGCTGGACGGTTTCGATTTCGTGCTCATCACGCTCGTCCTCAGCGAGATCGCGAAGGAGTTCCACCTCGGAACCGTGCAGAGTGCGTCACTGATCTCCGCGGCCTTCATCAGCAGGTGGTTCGGCGGGCTGGCCCTCGGTGCGCTCGGCGACCGCTACGGTCGGAAGACGGCGATGATCGTCAGCATCATCCTGTTCTCGCTGGGGTCGGTCGCTTGCGCCGCAGCCCCCTCCTACTGGGTGCTCTTCGCCGCCCGACTCGTCATCGGGATGGGCATGGCGGGGGAGTACGGATCGAGCTCCACCTACGTGATCGAGTCCTGGCCGTCGCACCTGCGGAACAAGGCCAGCGGCTTCCTGATCTCCGGCTACTCCATCGGCACCATCATCGCGGCGCAGGTCTACCGCTTCGTCGTCCCGGAGTTCGGCTGGCGCGCGCTCTTCGTCATCGGACTGCTCCCGATCGCCATCACGCTCTGGCTCCGCCGCGCACTTCCGGAGTCCGAGGACTGGAAGGCGGCGAAGTCGGCGGCATCATCGACGTCCGACGACCACGTGCCGGCGCCGAACGTGTTCGGCGTGCTCTTCGCCGGCCGGCACCGCGCGCTCAACATCATCAGCGCCGTGGTGGCCATCGTGCTGTTGTCACTCATCTTCGGGCAGCTCATGCCGAACGGGTTCGCCGTCGCGGCAGGAGCGGCAGTGCTGGCCGCGGTCTTCATCTCCTACATCGTGCAGTTCTCGAAACGCCGCTGGCCAGCGGTCCTCGCGGTGACGGTCACGGTGTTCGCCGCGTTCCTGTACTCGTGGCCGATCCAGTCGTTGCTGCCGACGTACCTCAGCACTGATCTCGGCTACGACGCCGCACACGTCAGCAATGCGCTGTTCTTCGCCGGCTTCGGGGCCGCGGTCGGGTGCTGGGTCGCGGGGTTCACCGGGGACTGGCTCGGGACCCGGTGGGCGTACGTCGGCAGTTTGCTGCTCTCCGAGGTCCTGGTGTTCCCGCTCTTCGCGGTGGGCGGAACCTCGCTGATGGTCCTCGGGCTGTTCCTCTTCGTCCAGCAGGTGTTCGGACAGGGCATCGCCGGGCTCCTCCCGAAGTGGATCGGCGGGTTCTTCCCGACGGAGCAGCGTGCCGCCGGTCTCGGCTTCACGTACAACGTCGGTGCGCTCGGTGGCGCGGTCGCGCCGATCCTTGGTGCGAGCCTGGCGGTTCAGTTCTCGTCGCTCGGCACAGCGCTCGCCGTGATCTCGTTCTCCCTGACCGCCGTGGTGATCCTGCTCATGGCGTTCAACGTGCCCGCTCGGGTGCAGCGGTGGATCCATCCGGACGCTTCGTGGGCGGGTGACTTCTCCCGCGAGGGCGGGTTGTCGATCGTGGACAGCGACCCGAAGGTGGTCCAGCGCGTCGGCTGACGCACGAACGACGGATGCCCCGGGCCGACTGGCCCGGGGCATCCGTCGTCGGCGGAGCGATCAGTGACCGCGCACGGCCTCCCCGAACCAGCCCGTGATCGTGGCGGGGTGCGTGATGGCCGTGCCGACGACCACCGCGTACGCACCGGCGGCGCGACATGCTGCGGCCTGCGCCGGGGTGTGGACGCGGCCCTCGGCGATCACCGGCAGCGGCGATCGTGCGGCGAGCGCAGCCAGAACCTCGAGGTCAGGACCGTCGGTCTTCGGACGCTCGTCGGTGTAGCCGCAGAGCGTCGTGCTCAGGCAGTCGACGCCGGCGTCGATGGCCGCGAGGCCGTCCTCGACGCTGCCGACGTCCGCCATGAGGAGCACGCCCGAGCGCGACCGGAACTCCCGCACGGTCTCGGCGAGCGTCCGCCCGTCCGGTCGTGCACGGCGAGTGCCGTCGATCGCGACGATGTCGGCTCCGGCTCCGGCGATCACGAGGGCGTGCCGCAGGGTCGGGGTGATGAACACCCCGTTCGCGCCGACTTTCCAGAGACCGATCAACGGTACGTCGACGCGCTCGGCGATCAGGGCGACGTCCGCGACGCCCTGCGCACGGATCCCGGCTGCGCCGCCGGCGACGGCGGACTCCGCCAGTTGCGCCATGGTCTCCGGGTGCCGCATCGGCTCGCCGGGATACGCCTGGCAGGACACGACGAGCTCGCCGGCCAGGGCCTGCAGTGGTCGATGGGTCACGGTGTCTCCTCCGAGATGCGGTGGTGCAGAGCGGCGCCGATGAGCGGGGCGTCCCCGGCGAGGGTCGACAAGGTGATCGGGCAGTCCGCCACGACCGGGATCATCGTGGTCCGTGCCGTTCGTGCGATGTGGTCGAACCACGTGGGGTCCGCGTAGGCGAGCCCGCCACTGACGACGACGACGTCGGGGTCGAAGGAGTTGACGAGACCGCCGATCGCCTCGCCGATGGCGGCGCCGGCACGGTCGACCACCCGCGTCGCGACGTCGTCGCCGTCGGCCGCGCGGGCGAAGACCGCTCTCGTGTCGACGACCGACGGATCGCGCGTCACGCGACGGTACTGCTCGAGGACCGCGGGTCCGGAGGCGACGGCCTCGAGGTGTCCGGTGCCTCCACAGGTGCAGGGCAGGCCCGTGGCCTGAGCGGACGGCAGGTGACCGAAGTGGCCGGCCGCCCCGGTCCGCCCGGTGTCCAGACGTCCGTCTGTGACGATCGCGCCACCGATCCCGGTTCCGAGGGCCAGCAGCATCACGCGCCGCGAATCGGCGCCGGCTCCGATCCGTGCCTCCGCCATCGCATGGGCGTGGACGTCGTTGAGGACGGTCACCGGGAGACCGCAGCGGGTGCTGAGCTCGGTCCGCAGCTCCGTCCCGGCCCAGGACCGGATGGCGGAGGTCGCAGCGCGGATGGCCCCGGTACGCGGATCGACGACGCCTGCGGAACCCACGCCGATGCCGCAGACGGGGTCCGGGCTCTGGGGGAGGAGGTGTTCGACGAGTGCCTGGACCACGCCGATGACGGCGCCTCCTCCCTGCGTCGCGGGCGTGGGGGCAGCAGCCCGTGCGAGGACCGATCCGTCCTCGGCGACGATTCCGGCGGCGGTCTTCGTGCCGCCGATGTCGATTCCGATCAGGGTCATACCACGCCGTTCTCGAGGGTGCCGATCCGGTCGATGCTCACCTGGACGCTCGTCCCTGCGGGAAGGGCGGCGTCGGTGCTCGGCGAACCGGTCAGGACGACGTCACCGGGCTGCAGGGTCATCGTCCTGGTGATCGCCGCGAGGATCTCGCAGATCGTGTGTGGCAGGTCCGCCGTGCTCGAGGACCGGACGAGGGTGCCTTCCACGCTGACCCGGATGGCGAGCGCGTCGGGGTCGTCGACGTCGGTCTCGATCCAGGGACCGAGCGGGGTGTACCCGGTCCCGGCCTTCGCTGCGAAGAACACCGCGTCCTCTGTCGGCGCGACGGTCGTCACGTCGTTCGCGATGGTGAACCCGAGGACGTGCTCGAGTGCGTTCTCGTTCGTGAGCGCGTGCGCCTCCGCACCGATGACGACGGCGAGCTCACCCTCCGCGACCACGGTCGTCGCCCACGCCGCGCGCTCGATCGTTCCGCCGGGGCCGGTGACCCCAGCCGAGGACTTCAGCCATCCCTGCACGCGGCGAGCGCCGTGGTCGTCCTCCGGGTGGGAAGCGCCGACGACGGTCCGGGGTTCCACCGGGGCGAGCAGCGTGGCCTCGGGCGGGAAGGTCCGCCCCGTGGGCCGGAGGTCGGTGAACGACGGGACCTCGTGCCATCGGTCGGCGTCCCAGCGAGCGTGCCGGGGTCCGTCGGGTGTGCTGAGCCGAGCGAGTCGCATCGGTTCAGGTCACAGGAGACCGGCCGCGGCGAGCCGCGCGCGCACGTGGTCGACCTCGCTGTCGTCGAGCTGCACGTACGGGTCGGCCGTTCGCGGGCAGTCGATGATCCCGCGGAGGTGCAGTGCGGCCTTGAACGCGCCGAGCGCCGACGAAGCCGGTCCCATCCGTGCGGTGTCTCCCGCGTTCACGAGGTCGAAGAGCGTGAAGAGGCGCTCCTGCTCGCGTGCCGCGGTCGCGGTGTCCCCGGCCTGTGCGGCATCCCAGAGGCGCACGTAGCCGTCGGGGTCGACGTTGCCCAATCCGGGCACCACACCCTGCGCGCCGAATGCGAGTGCCGCATCGACCGTGAGTTCGGACCCGGTGAGGACGCTGAAGCGATCCGTGAACGTCTTCGCGCCGAGGACCAGACCGCGGATGCCGGCGTCGTCGCCACTGCTGTCCTTGATGCCGGCGAGCACGCCTTCCTCGGCCAGTTCCAGGACCAGTGACGGGCTCAGCTTCGAGTGCACCGACACCGGGATGTCGTAGGCGATGACCGGCAGCGCGGTGCTCGCGGCGATGATCCGGAAGTGCGCAGCGATCTCCACCGGATGCGTGCGGGTGTAGAACGGCGCCGTGACGACGACGGCGTCCGCCCCTGCGGATTCGGCCTGCCGGATGTGCGGCAGCACGCGCGGTGTCGTCATGTCGATGACGCCTGCGACGACGGGGACCTGTCCCGCGGTGACTCGGCTGACGGTGTCGACCACCTGCCGGCGCTGCTCGTCGGTGAGGAACGCGACCTCGCCGGTGGAGCCGAGCGGGAAGAGCCCGTGGACCCCGGCGGTCAGGAGGTGCCCGACCAGCCGTTCGAGCGATGCGACGTCGACGTCACCGTCGGCGGTGAGCGGCGTGCAGACGGGCGGGATCACGCCGGCGAGCGGAGGCAGTGCGGGGGTGGTTGTCACGGGAGTCTTTGTCCTTCCGAGGGGCTGGGGGTCGAGACGTTGGACGTCCTACGTCCACCCTAACCGGCTGACTTCAACGCGGTCAACACGCTGCGCGCGCGGCGCTGCGGGGCCAAGATGGACCATGGTCAGCGCACAGGACGACATCGTCGAACTCGTGGAGTACGCGTCACAGCGGCTCGCGGACCGGATGGCCACCCTGGACGACGACGAGTGGGCGTGGGAGCCGATCCCGGGGAACGCCGAGGTCACGATCCGCTGGCGGCTCGACCACATCGCGGAGATGCTCGGCGAGGAGCGGAACTGGGCGTGGCTCGGTGCTGACGTGGCGGGCGCCCCGATGCTGACGCCGGCGACCTCGGCAGCGGCCGCACTGGCCGCCGTGGAGCTGGCGACCGACCGGTTCGTCGAACTCGCTCGCGGACTCGGTGACGCGGCTGACGAGCCGATCGGTGCGGTTGCCGGGCCGTACGGCGACAGCTCGAAGCGGTCCCTGGTCCTGCACGTCGTCGACGAGCTGATCCACCACGCCGCAGAAGCCGCGCTCCTCCGCGACCTCTACCTCGCTCAAGTGACCCCGGCACCGAGGTAGCGGAGCGTTCCGGCTCGGATCAGCACCAGCACGCGAAGTCGTGCGCCGCACTGCACGAGCAGTCACCCGGTGGGACGCGGAAGCACGCGACCTCGGGATCGGCGCGGACGAGCGGGAATCGCTCCAGACCGTCTTCGAGACGCCACAACTCGACTGGGCGCTCGCGCTCTGAGCTGCGGACGACCCCGCTTCGTCAGGGGAGCGTGATCTTCCGCTCGAAGGTGCGCGTCACGGGTGGCTCGGCGAGGATCGCCGCAAGTGCCTCGGCGCGGCCTTCGGGCGTCGCCCGCCACGCGACGTAGGCGTCGTGCGCGTCGGTCGAGGTCCAGACCTCGAGGACCACGAGCCGGTTCAGGTCGGCATCGTCGATCAGGACCTCGAGTGACTCGTTGCCCGGGAAGGCAGCGGTCTGCGCGAGCGTCTCGCGGATGGCTGACTCGACGCTCTCGGCGGAGAGGTCGTCGCGGAGCCGGACCTCGAGGAACACGGTCGTCGTCATGGGAGCACCTTTCTCAGTGGGTGATGTCTCAGTGGGTGATGCGGAAACGGAACACGTCGCCCGGGCGGAGCTGGGCGGCGCGGTCGACGGACTCGGGGGTGAGGACCGCGACGACGGGGTAGCCGCCGGTCACCGGGTGGTCGGCGAGGAACAGCACGGGGTAGCCGTCCGGCGGGACCTGCAGGGAGCCGGTCTCGACGCCCTCGCTCGGGAGCTCGTGCGTGACGGCTCGGACGAGCGGCGTCGCAGCCGCGGTGCGCACGCCGACGCGGTCGCTGTCGGCGCTCACGTGGTGGTCCTGGCCGGTGAGGGTCTCGCGCCACTCCGGGGTGAACCAGTCGTCGCGGGGACCCGGCGTGACGTCGAGGACGACGGGCTCCCACGGCCACGGCTCGAGCGGTGGCGGGACCGCGTCGACGATCGGCCACGCGTCGGCTGCGGTGCCGACCGGGAGCACGTCGCCGGCCGTGAGGGGAGCCGGGCCGAGCTGTGCGAGGGAGTCCCACGAGCGGCTGCCGAGCACCGGGTCGACATCGAACCCACCGCGGACGGCCAGGTAGGCGCGGAGCCCCGTCGGTGGGATGCCGATGTTGAGGGTGTCACCGGGCTCCAGTGCGATGACCTCGTACGCGGCGCAACCGCGGACCCGACCGTCCGCGTGCTCGACCTCGACCGGGCACTCGGCCCCGGTGACCGCGGCGACCACGTGCGCGTCGGAACGGAGTGCGACGGAGCCGAGCACGGCCTCCAGGACGGCTGCTTCCGGACGGTTGCCGACCATGCGGTTGGCGAGCGCGGCGGATGCCCGGTCGGCTGGGCCGGCCGCGCCCAGGCCCATGTCGCTGTACCCGGGCCGCCCGAGGTCCTGCGTCGTGGCGCCGAAGCCGACCTGCACGACGGTGAGGGCGCTCATGCGCCGGCCTCGACGAACCGGATCCGGGTGCCGGCCGGAGCCAGCGCGGGCGGGGTCCGGGCGAGGGACCACATCGGGACGTCGGTGCGGCCGATCAGCTGCCAGCCGCCGGGGGAGGTCCGCGGGTAGACGGCGCTGAACTCGCCGGCCAGTGCGACGGCGCCGCTCGGGACGGCCGTGCGCGAGGTGGCGCGGCGAGGGAGGTCGAGCGACGGTTCCGTGCCGGTCAGGTAGCTGAAGCCGGGGGCGAAGCCGCAGAACGCGCTCGTCCAGACCTGGCCCGTGTGCCAGGCGACGAGCTCCTGACGGGACATGCCCGTGACGGACACGACGTCGTCGATGTCGTCGCCGTCGTAGGTGACGGGGATGACGATCGGGTCGGCGGCGGCCTGGACGTCGGCGGCGGGAACCGGCGCGACCGTGGCGAGCGCTGCGCGGAGGTGACCGGCGTCCGTGCGGGACGGATCGAAGCGGAACAGCAGGGTCCGGGCGCCGGAGACGACCTCGGCCACGCCGGGCAGCCCGTCGGTGGGCAGGCCAGCGCGGAACGCCACGACCGACTCGAGCGAGTCGAACGTGGCGAGGAGCGCGGTGCCGCCGGCCGTCCGGACGTCGGGTGTCATGACGCGAACGGCGCGATCGTGATGCCCTGCGCGGTCAGCAGCGTGCGGATCGCCTGCGCCATCGCGACTGCGGACGGGGAGTCGCCGTGCACGCAGACCGAGTCGGCCCGGACCTGGACCTCGGAGCCGTCGACGGCGGTCGCGACGCCGTCGGTGACCATCCGGAGCACCCGGGCCGCGACCTGGTCGGGGTCGTGCAGGACGGAACCGGGACGGCTGCGGGCGACGAGGGACCCGTCGGGTTCGTAGGCGCGGTCGGCGAAGGCCTCGCTGACGGCGCGGAGCCCGTGGCGCTCGGCGGCGAGCAGGAGTTCGGAACCCGGCAGTGCGAGCACCGCCAGGGTCGGGTCGACGTCGGCGACGGCCCGCGTGACGGCTTCGGCCTGGATCGGGTCGGCGCACGCGGTGTTGTAGAGCGCACCGTGCGGCTTGACGTAGGTGACGCGTGTACCGGCGACGTGCGCGGTCGCGAGCATCGCGCCGAGCTGGTGGACGACGTCGGCGTGCAGCTCGTCCGGCGAGACGGACACCGGGCGGCGGCCGAAGCCGGCGAGGTCCCGGTAGGCGACGTGTGCCCCGACGGCGACGCCCCGCTCGGCGGCGGCGCGGCTCGTCGCGAGCATGATCGTCGGATCGCCGGCGTGGAAGCCGCAGGCGATGTTCGCGCTGGAGACGACGTCGAGCATCGCGGTGTCGTCGCCCATGGTCCAGGCGCCGTAGCCCTCGCCGAGGTCGCTGTTGAGGTCGATCGTCGTCACGAGGACTCCTGTCGTCGCCGGGTTGTTCCGCGACCCGTCGCCGGGTTGTTCCGCCACCCGTCGCCGGGCGCCGCGACCCGTCGCCGGGTTGTTCAACAATCTAGCGGCCGATCCTGCTGTTCAGGAAGTCCTCCGAGGCAGTCCGCTGACCATCGCGGCGAAGGCAACGGGTGTGGACGCGGCGCGCAGGATCGGCTCGGACACGGCGTGCACGGTACGCGGGGCGACGGCGGTCAGCTCTCGGGGTCGTCCTGGAACGCCCGGACCTCCTGCGCGCACCGGCACGCTGCGGCGATCTTCGCTGCCCACGCCACGGCGTCCTCGCGGGTGGGCAGCTCGAGCACGGTGTACCCGCCCTCGATCCGGGCAGTCTGCGGGTACGTGCCGGGGGTCACGCCGCCGTCCGCATCCACCATCACGGGTGGGACGTCCTCGTCGATGCCGCCGCCGAACACCCAGACGCCGGCGGCCTTCGCGTCCCGCACCACGGCGTGCGAGGCATCGGCGACCGCCTGCAGCTCGTCCGCCGGGAAGACCATGGCACCACTCGGGAAGGAGATCAGGTACTTCGTCATGCGCCTCGTCTACACCGCTCGGGCACCGGCCCACTGGCGGACGCGCAGCAGTCCCGCGCGGCGCCAGCGCCAGTACGGCGCGAACTTCGTCCCGTCGTCGACGTAGGCCGGGCGGAAGACCCAGAGTGCAGTCCGTCGTTCGCGGCCGTCGGGGCTCCGCCACTCGACCGTGCAGTCGTCGAGCACGGTGGTGATCGCGTCCCTCGGGATCGTCGTCGAGGCGAAGAAGCCGGTGTACCGGAGTTCGTCGGTGTCCAGGACGACCGCCACGCGGAGGGCGCGGACGGTGAGGGTGATCCCCGCGACGGCGAACAGTGCGCCGAGGACCACGCAGAAGACGCGAGCGCTCGATCCCGGCACCAGGAAGATCAGCGGCGAACTCAACCCCATCAGTGCGAGCACCGCGCCCATCACGAGGTTCGCGATCCGCTCCCACCGGGAGGCGCGGAGCACCTCGACCGCGGCGTGCTGCATGGTCCGGAGCGTACGCGTTGCCGTTTCGCGGAAGCAGATCGACATCGCTGTTGTCGAACGACAGGCGCGGTGTCGTTTCACGTCCGCGGCCCACCTCCGCGACAGCGGCCCCACCTCCGCGACCCCGCCCCACGCGCCCGACGCGTGTGCTTCACTGAGCCATGGTCAGCTCACTGGTCCTCGCGTCGTGTGCGACCGCGAACACGGACTGCGAGGACACGATGTCCACCGACGGGACCGGGATGTTCGTCGTCATCGTGGTGGTCGTCGCGGTCATCGTCCTGTTCGGCGTCATGCTGCTCGGGAAGGGCCGCGGCCGCCTCTGACGTCAGACCGAGCGCTCCTGGCCGTCGTGCTCCAGCGCCACCGTCAGTTTGTCGAGCACCCCCGCCGCACGCGCGAGCACCGCACGCTCCTCGGGCGTGAGCGCGGACTCGGCCGCGGTGAGGATGCGGGTCGACCGCCGGGTACGCGACTCGTCGATCATCGCCCGCCCGGCATCCGTGAGTGACACGAGGACCCCGCGCGCGTCGGCCGGGTCGGGGGAGCGTCGGACGAGCCCCTGCGCTTCGAGGTCCCCGACCGTCACCCGCATGCTCTGGTGCCGCACCCGCCGCAGCCGGGCGAGCGCCGCGATGCTGAACGCCCCGTCGCGCGCGAGGAACCCCAGCACCTCGATCTGCCCCTCGGGCGTCGTCTCAGAGCGCCGGATCGCGCGGATGGTCTCGCCGATGGCGCGCCGGAGTTCGTTGGCATCGTCGAGGTCGAACGTCCGGGATCGGTCCACACGAGGAACTGTACAGGTTCACTGTAGTGATTTGTACAGTGCGGCTGTATGGTTTGGAGTCATGGAACTCACGAAGTACACCCACGCGACCGTCGTGCTCAGCAAGGACGACGCCTCGCTCGTGATCGACCCGGGCGCGTACACGCCGAACTCCGCCGACCTCGTGGCCGGCACGACCGCGGTCCTCGTCACCCACGACCACCCCGACCACTTCGACGCGTCGATCCTCACGGCGGCGCTCGACGCCCAGCCCGAGCTCCGCGTCTGGGCGCCGGCGAGCGTCGCCGCCGAGCTCGGTGGCCACGACGGACGTGTCACCACGGTCGCGCCCGGTGACACCTTCGAGGCCGCCGGCTTCGCCGTGCAGGTCGTCGGCGGCGACCACGCCGTCATCCACGCCGACATCCCGCTGATGAGCAACGTCGGCTACGTCGTCGACGGTGCCGTCTACCACCCGGGCGACTCCTACTTCGTGCCCGACGTCGCCGTCGAGACGCTGCTCGCGCCGACCTCCGGCCCGTGGGCGAAGCTCGGCGAGCTGGTCGACTTCGTGCGCGCGGTGCACCCGACCCGTGCAGTGCAGATCCACGACCTCATGCTCAGCGACGCGGGGCGCGGCTCCTTCGCCCAGTTCACCGGGCAGCTCACCGGCACTGAGCTGGTGACGCTGGCCGACGGCGAGTCGGTCACGGTCTGAGACCTGACCACATGACGGGAGGCTCGGTGCCAGCTGGCACCGAGCCTCCCGTTCGTCCGGTGGTCACCGGAGCAGCTTGTCGGGCCCCAACCGCACCGGGGTACCGACGCCGCCGTCGACCGTGACCGCGGTGTCGGCCGCGATCCGGTCGGTCGTCGGCAGCCATGGCCGGCCGGGCGCGACGAGGACCAGCAGCCCGTGGACGTCCCCGACCGCAGCGAAGGACGGCGACGGCGGCGCCGCGTACGGGGCGACCCCGACCTGCCCCAGTTCGGCGACCGTCGCCAGCACGTCCGCGGTCACCACCCCGACCTCGCTGACACCGACGATGCTCGCGGCGCTGAAGGGCCCGTCGTGGTCCGGTGCGATGTCCCGGCGCTCGATCCACTCCAGGACCTGTCCGTCGGGGCCGTCGAAGTACACGGACCGCGAGTTCCATCCAGCCGGTCCCTCGAACTCGCGGACGCCGTCACGGGTCAGCACCGTCGCACGCTGACCGATCCAGTGATCCGCGGCGTCGAACGTGCCGGTGGGGATCGTGAACGCCAGGTGGTGCGTGCCGTCGAACTCCGCGGCCTCGTGGACGACCTCGGTGTGCCCGAGGCGGATCCGGACTGCCGAGGCATCCCGCGTGAGCGGGACGCCGAACGGTTCCCAGAACGCGGCGACGGCGTCGAGGGAGCGGGCGGGGAGCGTGACGGTGGCGATGCGCATGCAGGGAGTCAACGACCTGAACCGTGGTTGCGGTCAAGGGCAGACCGATCCGTCATGCGCACCCCCGGCGGACATCGCGTGGCTGCGACGTATCCTGGCTGTGGAAGCAACGAGGGTTCCGGCAGGGTCCTGCGCGTGGTCTCACCTCCCGGTGTCAGGACGTGGACCGCTATTCATGAGCGCAGCATGGCCGAACACATCATCGAGTACGTCGCCCGAGACCGAACGGGCATCACCGCCGTCATCACCGAGACCGGCGTCGTCGACGTCGACACCGTGATCCGCAACATCCACTCCGGGCACTCGGGCTACTTCGTGCGTGCGGGGGACTGGCGACGCGCTCCGGTCCGGAGTCTCTCGGTCCTCGGCAGCGCCTACCTCTTCGCGAACTGGGACGGCTCGAAGCGGAACAACCTGCACGACGTGGCGTTCCCCGCGCCGCCGCGCGAGTTCCGACCCGTGCGGCAGCGTCGACGGTTCGGCTTCCTGAACGCGTTGCTCGGCCTGTCCGCGCGGTAGCAGCCCGGAAGCCGCCCGCGAGCCGCCCGCGCGGATGCCGAACGTCGTCAGAGCAGCCGACGGAGTTCGACCTTCCGGTTGCACGCGGCCGATGCCTCGGTGGCGATCGACCGAGCGGTGTCGACGTCGGGCAGGTCGAGCAGCCAGAACCCGGCGACGTACTCGTCGGCGTCGATGAGCGGCCCCTCGGTGACGACCGGGGCGTCACCGCGGCTGTCGATCACGACGCTCTCGGCAGGCGCGGCGAGACCCCCGGCGAAGCGCCACTGCCCGTCCGCTCGGAGCCGGTCGTTGAAGGTCTGGACGGCCGCTTCCTCCGCGGCGGTCGCCGAGTCGGTCCTGCGGGAGGCCGAGGCCTGGCCGTCGTCGATCACGGACACGAGGAACTGCATGGCGCACCATCTCCTGGGTTCGGTGCCGCCCATCGTGCTCCTCCTGACGCCGTCTCGCCGAACCTGCCGACGTCCGTGGACCCGATCACGCACGGAGGCCCGCCCGGCGTCGATGACGCGGGGCGGGCCTCCAGGCTGACGGGTCGGTCGGACCCTACTTCGTGACCTCGTCGAAGTCGGTCACACCGGACGCGACCGCTGCTGCGCGACGGGCGCGCATCGACGGCGCGACGAGCGCGGCGAGGACCGCCAGGACGGCGACGCCCGTGCAGGCCCAGAAGCCGATCGTGAACGCGTCGTCGGTGGGCAGGCCCTGCGGGGTGCTGTGCGAGGTGATGAGCGCCGCGATGACCGCGGTGCCGACGCTCGAGCCGATGGTCCGGACAACGGTGTTGGCGCTGATGGCCTCACCGGTCTGGTTCGCCGGGACGCTCTCGATGATCGCGTTCGAGCAGGCGGCGAGTGCCATGCCGATGCCGATGCCGGTCAAGATGCCGGAGACGACGACCTGCCACAGCTCGCCGTGGGCGATGGCCGGCAGCAGGAACGCGGCGACGATCGCGACGCCGCCGATGAGCATCGGCGGCTTCGGCCCGACCTTGCGGACGAGGATGCCGGCGATCGGACCCGCGATGATCATCATGATGACGGTCGGCAGCAGGAAGAGCCCGGCCTGGGTGACGTCCTTGCCGAAGCCGTAGCCGACCGCGGTGGGGAGCTGCAGGAGCGTCGGGACGAGCACGAAGGTGCCGAACATCGCGAAACCGAAGACGAGCGCGACGACGTGGGCGGTCCAGACGCCGCGGACCGCGAAGAGCCGCACGTCGATGAGGGGTTCGGCGACACGGAGCTCGACGAACACGAAGGCGATGAGCGCGACGCCGCCGAGGATCAGCAGGCCGATGGTCTTGCCGTCGCCCCAGCCCCAGGTCTCGCCCTCGCTGATCGCGAGGAGGATCGACACGAGCGAGATCGCGAGGACGAACGTCCCGAGCATGTCGAGGCGTCCGGGCTTGCGCACTGGGGACTCGGGCATGCCGAAGATCGCGCCGAGCAGGGCGATGACGACGAGGACGGCGGGGAGCCAGAACAGCCAGTGCCACGACAGGTGCTCGACGATCGGACCGGCGGCGACGATGCCGACACCGGCGCCGATGCCGAAGATCGCGGAGAGCAGGCCGATCGTGACGCTGACCTTCTCCTTCGGGAGCTCGTCGCGGACGATGCCGATGGAGAGCGGCATGACCGCACCGGCGGCGCCCTGCAGTGCGCGGGCCACGATGAGCGTGCCGAGGTTCGGTGCGAGCGCGGCGAGCACAGCCCCGACGAGCAGGATCGAGAGCACGACGATGAGGACCTTGCGCTTGCCGATCATGTCGCCGAGGCGGCCGAGGATCGGGGTCAGCACCGAGGCGGACAGCAGGTAGGCGGTGAGCACCCAGCTCGCGGCGCTCGTGGTGACGCCGAGGTCCTTGCCGATGGTCGACAGGGCCGGGGCCACGAGGGACTGCAGGACCGCGAACGACAGGCCACCCAGGGACAGGTAGACGATGATCGCCGTGCTGTTCGGACGGCGACCGTCGGTCGTCGGGTGGGAACCCGTGCGGGGGTTCTCCGTGGTGGTGGTCATCGTGCTCCGCTTCGATGTAAACAGTTGCTGACTTGACGAGGGTACGCGGTTCCGGCGCGATGTCAACACTTGCTTACATCGAGGGGCGAGCCGGTACGCTTCGGCCATGAGCAAGGACGCCGAGGCCACACGCATGCTCCTCGTGCAGGCCGCCAGGCGACGCTTCGCCTTCGACGGGTACCGGGCGACCACCGTGCGCGACATCGCCGCCGACGCCGGGGTCAACGTGGCCCTGATCAACCGGTACTTCGTGTCGAAGGAGGGGCTGTTCCGCGCGTGCCTCGACCGGGTGGTGCAGGACCTCGGTGCTGAGGAGTCGCCCGCGCCCCGTGCCGTCGGGCTCGACCGGGCGCTCGGCGACCTGATCGGGCACATCGTGCGGTCGCCCTCCGACGAGGACTCCATGCAGCTCATGCTGCTCGTGCGGTCCTCGGGGGACGACGGTGCGGACGCGATCCGCCGCGAGACGCTCCGCCGCTACGCCGAACGGCTCGCGACCGTGGTCGGCGGATCGGTCACCGACGAACTCCTGCTCCGCGCCGAGATCGCGCTGTCCGTGGTGCTCGGGATGACGATGCTGCGGACCTCGACCCGGGTGGAGCCGCTGGCCACCGCGCCGGAGGACGAGATCGCCCGGCCGCTCGACGACGCACTGCGCGCGCTGCTCACGGGTCGCAGCTGACGGAGCGCGTGGCGGTCCCGCGCGTCGGGGGTCCCGCGCGTAGGAGGTCGAATCGCGCGTAGGCGGTCCCGCGCGTAGGCGGTCGAATCGCGCGTGGGCAGTTGAATCGCGCGTGGGAGGTCGTTCCTTTCGACCTCCTACGCGCGTTGCGCCCTTCCCGTCGGCGCGCGATGGGAAGGAACGCGCGTGTGCGCCGGACGGGAGGCTCGGGCCGGGCTGGTGCCGAGCCTCCAGGCCGGTGGGTGGGGACGTCCAGAGCAGGCGGGATCAGGCGGCGAAGCGGCGCGCGGCCGTCAGGCCGATGAGTGAGACGACCGCGACGACGAGTGCGAACACGACCCCGGCGGCGACGAGCCCGATCCCCGCGGCGAGGAGACCAGCGCCGATTGCCGGGATCGAGATCGAGAGGTAGGCGAGGACGAAGTAGGACGTCGTCGCCTCGGTCCGGCGGGACGCGTCGGTCGCACCGGTGATCGCACGGAGCCCGGTCATGAACAGCAACCCCTGGCCGATCCCGGCGAGGATCGAGGACCCGACGAGGAGCGCCAGCGACGTGGCGAGGAGCGACCAGACCAGCACGCCCATGCCCGCTGCCAGGGCGAGCGCGCCGATCACGATCAGGGTGCGGTCGGCGAGGCCCCGCAGCGCGATCTGCGCCGCGGCCGATGCCCCGAACAGCGCGAACACGACCACCCCGACCACGAACGGCGATTCGACGCCGAGGACCTTGCCCATGAAGTTCGGCGCGACCGAGGAGTACAGGCCGCACACCGCGAACCCGACCACCGCGCCGACGGCCGACGCGGCGAAGACCCCGCGGCTCTCCGGCGGGATGCCCGGCAACTGCAGCCGGATGCGGGAGCGGTCCGGCGTCACGGAGTCCCGCACGGCGAGCAGCGCGACGCCCGCGATGACGAGGAGCACGGCGTGCGCGACGTACGGCGCACGGAGTGGCCACGGCGTCACCGTCGCGACCGCACCCGCGAGCAGCATGCCGAGGCCGAGCCCGCCGATGTTCGCCGCGGTGGCCAGCGCACTCGCGAGGCCCCTGCGCTGCTCGGGGGCGTTCTCGAGCACGGCGACGGTGCCGGTCGCGGTGAAGATGCCCGCGGACAGCCCGGACAGGACCCGCGCGACGAAGAGCATCCACTCCGCGGTCCCGATCGCGAACACCACGGCCGACGCCAGCGAGAACACGATGCCGGCGAAGAGCATCGGACGGCGACCGACCGCGTCGGACAGGCGCCCGCCGAGGACGAGCGCGAGGATCACACCCCCGGCGTAGACCGCGAACAGCACCGTCGTGGTGGTGCTGCCGAAGCCGAAGCGGGATTCGTAGGTCGGGTAGAGCGGCGTCGGGATGGTGGTCCCGATCATCACGACGGCGAACACGTACGTCGCGGCGACGAGGGACCAGCCGGTGGCGGGTCGGGCCGCGGTCGCGGTTCCGGCGCTCATGCCGACCACGGTAGTCGCGCGTAGCCTGAGGGCGACGGACGGAGGAACACGTCATGAGCGAGTTCACCGCCGCCGCGAGCGCCATGCAGGCGGCCCCCGACGGAGCCGACCTGTGTCCGCCGTTCCTCGCCGTCTTCGACGTGTCCGGCGTCGGCGTCTCGACCCTCGGCGTCCCCCTCGGCTCGAGCACCGTCTGCGCGAGCGACGTCGTCGCGGAACGCGTGGACGAGATCCAGCTCGACCTCGGTGAGGGGCCCTGCTGGGAAGCCCTCACCATCGGCCGCCCGGTGCTCGAGCCCGACCTGGCCGCGACTCCGACCACGCGGTGGCCGGCAGCGCTCGACGAGTTCCTGCGTGCCGGGGTCGGGGCCGTGTTCTCGTTCCCGATGCGCGTGGGCACGATCCCCGTCGGCGCCGTCGACCTCTCCGTGGATCGTGGCCACGTGCTCACCGTGGACCAGGTCCGCGGCGCGGTCGCCCTGACCGAGATCGCGGCCCGCCGGGTCCTCCGCGACGCGATCCTCGCCGCAGCGGCAGACGGACGAGCCGACATGGGGGCCGGACGGTACTCGCGGCGCGAGGTCCACCAGGCGACCGGGATGGTCGCCGCCCAGCTCGACCTCGGTGTCGCGGACGCGCTGCTGGTCTTGCAAGCACACGCCTTCGCGACCGAACGGACCCTCCGTGACGTCGCAGCCGACGTCATCGATCGGCGCATCGACCTCGGGTCCGAGCACTAGGGAGCACACCATGGCAGCGACACGCGAGCACCGCCTCGTCGAGACCTTCGTGGCGCTCACCGACACACTGGTCGACGACTACGACGTCCTCGACCTGCTGCAGCACCTCGTCGAGACCGCCGTCGACCTCTTCGACGCGTCCGCGGCCGGCATCCTCCTGGTCAACAAGGAGCAGGAACTCGAGGTGCTCGCGTCGACGAGCGAACGGTCGAGCTTCGTCGGACTCCTGCAGCTGAACGCGGGCGAGGGCCCCTGTGTGGAGTGCTTCGCCACCGGGCACGCCGTCTCGGTGCGGAACCCGGAGGAGATGCGGCGACGCTGGCCGACGTTCGCGAAGGCGTCCGAGGAGTCCGGGTACGCATCGGTACACGCGATCCCGATGCGGCTGCGCGAGACCACGCTCGGGTCGCTCAACCTGTTCCGCGAGACCGAGGGGGCGCTGAACCCGGAGGACGCCCTCGCCGCGCAGGCACTCACCGACGTCGCGACGATCAGCATCCTGCAGCAGCGGACCCTGCAGCACGCGACCCTGGCGCAGGAGCAACTCCAGCGGGCGCTGGACAGCCGGGTCCTCATCGAGCAGGCGAAGGGCTTCGTGTCGCACACGCACCAGGTGGACATGGAGGACGCCTTCGCCATGATCCGGCAGTACGCCCGGGCGAACCGGGAGCCCCTGGTCGACGTGGCCCGTGCGGTGATCGAACGGCGACTCGAGCTGTCCTGACCACACCGTGGTCTCCAGGATGGCGGCGTACCGTGAGCCGGGAGTGACCCTGGACCCCGGTCACGGCAACGCCGCCGATCCGGGAGGAACACCATGAGCGGGTACATCACGACCGGGCCCCGCGCCGGCAGTTCCGGGACGTCGAGCTACTCGGCGCTCCTCGCACGGATCAAGGCCGAAGGGCTCCTCCGACGCCGGACCGGCTGGTACTGGGGGCTCATCGGCGTCCTGACCGGGCTGCTCGTGCTCGCGGGAACGGCGTTCGCGGTGCTCGGCGACGCATGGTGGCAGCTCATCGTCGCGGCCGTGCTCGGGCTGGTCTTCACGCAGTTCGCCTTCCTCGCACACGAGGCTGCGCACCGGCAGGTCTTCGCCTCGCACCACTGGAACGACCGAGCCGCTCGGTACGTCGGCACCTTCCTGACCGGCGTCAGCTACGCGTGGTGGACGAACAAGCACACCCGACACCACGCGAACCCGAACACCGTCGGCAAGGACCCGGACATCTCGTTCGACGCGATCTCCTTCCGCCCCGAGGACGCCGCCAGTCGCACCGGCTTCCTCCGCGTGCTCGTGCGCGTGCAGGGGTACGCGTTCTTCCCGATGCTGCTGGTCGAGGGTGCGAACCTGCACTGGCAGTCGATCCGCACCTACACGAGCGGCAAGGGCGTCAAGCGGCGCTGGGCCGAGGGCTCGGTGTTCTTCGCACGCTTCGTGCTCTACCTCGGCGCCGTGTTCTGGTTCCTGCCGCTCGGCATGGCGTTCGCTTTCGTCGGGGTGCAGCTCGCCGTGTTCGGGTTCTGCATGGGGATCGCCTTCGCCCCGAACCACAAGGGCATGCCGATCATCGAGCCGGGGCAGCGGGTGGACTTCTTCTCACGGCAGGTCCTGACGTCCCGGGACATCACCGGCGGCGTCTGGGTCGAGTACTTCATGGGCGGGCTGAACCACCAGGTGGAGCACCACCTCTTCCCGAACATGGCGCGGCCCAACCTCCGGGCGGCACGCGTGATCGTGCGGGAGTACTGCGCCACGCAGGGCGTGCCGTTCACCGAGACGACGATGGTGCGCTCGTACGCGATCGTGGTGCGCTACCTGAACGAGGTCGGGCTCGCGGCGGCGGACCCGTTCGCGTGCCCGATGGTCGAGCGGTACCGCTGAAGCCGACCGCTCCTCGTCACTCGATCCGGACCACCAGCTTCTTCGCGGAGACCCCGCGGCCGAGTTCATCGAGTGCGCCCGGGATCGCCGCGAGGCCGGTCCCGACCACCGACGCCTCCGGAGCGGCCCGGTAACGCCCCTCGGCCAGGGCTGCCGGCAGGAAGTCGGCGTAGATCGCGGGACCGACCGGGCTCTCGGTGGGACGGCCGCCCCAGATCGCCGACACGCGCACGCCGTGACGCCGGGCGAGGAGCCCCCGCACCGTGGTGACGGGCGTCGGGTAGGCGGAGGCGAGCCGTCCGCTGCCGGACGCTGCGCGGACGATGCCGAGCGTCCGCGTGAGGGAGCCCGCACCGATCGCGACGGTGCCCGCGAGCCGGCGCCCGGCCAGCGCTGCGACGATCTGCGCCTCCGCGCCGAGGTCCCGGTAGTCGAACACCTGCTCCGCGCCGAGGGAGCGCACGAGCTCGTGGTTGTGCGGCGACGCGGTGCCGATCACGGCGAAGCCCGCGGCGTGTGCGAGCTGGACGGCGTTGCACCCGACGCTCGTCGACGCTCCCCAGACGAGGACGACCTCGGCGCGCGAGTCGCGGTCCTGCCGGTCGTCGTTGTCGTCGCCGTCGCCCCTGCCCGGGAGCGGCAGGCCGAGCTGGTCGGGTTCGAAGAGCCCCGCGGCGGCCGTCGACAGGCCGAGCGGCAGGACGGCTGCCTGCTCGAACGCCAGGTCTGCCGGCAACGGCGTGCAGAGCTGCTCGAGGAGCAGGACGTGCTGCTGGAAGGCCCCTTCGGCAGCGTTGTTCCGGTGCCGCTCCTGCCCGGCAGCATGGCCGAGCACCCGGTCGCCCACGGCGAAGCGGGTGACCCCGTGGCCGACCTCGACGACGGTCCCGGCGACGTCGGAGCCGAGGACCGCGGGGTACCGCAGCCAGGGGGTCACGACGCGGCGGAAGAGCCCGGTGATCGCGTCGACCGGGTTCACCGCGACGGCGGCCGTGCGCACGACGACCTCGCCGGCTCCGGCGCGGGGGACCGGCGCAGGTCCCACCGTGGGCCGTCCTCGCCGGGTGGTCCAGAGCGCCGCGTTCATGCGCGGACCCCGTCCACGTAGCGTCCGCCGACGGACTCCGCGAGCTCGGGACCGAAGAGCGCCGCCGGGGTCCAGGCGCCCGGCCGGCCCTCGTCGTCCGCGAGCCGCCGGACGACCTCGGCGGCGATCGCCACCGTCGCCTGCTGCGCTTCCGGCAGGGCGAGCCACCCACGGGTCACGGAGCCGTCCGTCCACGTTAACCGCGCGTGCCCCCACGAGTGCGTCCGCGGCGCGGGGCGTTCTGGGAACCGGACCCGAGCGAGCAGTCGACCGGCGAGGCGTCGGACCGGCGCGAACACCAGGATCGAGGTGCCGAGCGGGAGGAGCCCGACCAGCCGTCCCGACGGCGCTTCGCTCGACGCCGCGAGCACGTCCGGCGCCCCGCTGGCACGCTGTGCGGCGACGAGTTCCCCGAGTGGCATCGCGGCGGTGGTGACGACGTCGCCGTCCGGGGTCACGAGTCGCTGGACCATGCCGCCGATGCGGGTCGGGCGCAGCTGCCCACCCTGGTAGAGGCGACCCTGGAACCGTCCGCCGCCGGGGACTCCGGGGAGCCCCTCGACGATCGTCCCGGCGAGTGCCTCACCGACCTGTCCGGCCTGGAGCGCGAGCGAGGGCACCATGTCGACGCGGACCCGCAGCGGTGCGTCCGATCGCGTTGCGGTGAGGCGCGCCACGACGCTCTCGGTACCCGTGACGCCGAAGCCCGCACCGGTCACCAGGGTGCGACCGGCTGCGACCGCCTCCGCGTTCCGGGCGAGGAGCGCGGGGACGGCCGCCATGTCGTTCGCCAGGTCGACGTAGTCCGCACCGGCGTCGAGACAGGCGTCCACGACCGGGTCGGCGGTCCCGGCGAACGGCCCGACGGTGTTGAGCACGACGCGCGGGCGGTCGCGGCGGACGGCGGCGGGGACCTCGGCCGACGTCAGGACCATCGACCGCGCACCCGGCGGGGTCGCGGCCCGCAGGCGCCCGGCGTCCCGCCCGACGAGCACCACGTCGAGCCCCCGCGCCGTGAGCACCTCGCTCACGGCGCGACCGGTCCGGCCCGTGCCGCCGAGGATCCACACTGTCGTCATCGTCGCTCCACTCGTCCTCGGTGATGACACGACGTGTCATCACTCGACCAGGAGTACACCATGACGACACGTCGTGTCATCACTTAGGGTGGAATCCGTGCGATGGAGTCCCGATGCCCGAGGCCGACTGGAACGCGCCGCGTTCGAGCTCTTCGCCGAGCAGGGCTTCGCCGCGACGACCGTGCCGCAGATCACCGAACGCGCCGGCCTGACGACGCGCACCTTCTTCCGGCACTTCGCCGACAAGCGCGAGGTGATCTTCGCGGGGCGGGAGATCCCCGACCTCGCCCGGACCATGCTCGCCGCTGCCCCGGCGGAACTCGACCCGCTCGACATCGTCGTCCAGGGACTCCGGCAGCTCGCGGAGGAGCGGTTCGAAGGGCGGCGCGACCAGGTGCTGGCACTCCGCCGGGTGATCGCGTCCGACGAGTCGTTGCGCGAGCGGGACGCCCGGAAGCGGGCCGACCTGGCACAGGCCGTGCGTGACGGGTTCGCGGCGCGGGGGAGCAGCCCGACCGAGGCGGCCGTCCTCGCCGAGACGACCGTGATGCTCTTCCACCTGGCGCTCGAGGAGTGGCTGACCGATCCCCGTGGCCGACGGATGGCCGACGTCGTGAGCGACCAGCTCACCGTGGTCCGGTCGGTGCTCGGCGCGACCGCCGACCCGCGAGCAGACGGACCGCCGCCACTGTCCGCGTGACCTGACCGCCCCCGAGGCCGGTCGGGGCAGGCGCACACGTGGTCAGCCCCAGACCTGTTGCTCGACCGCCCGCAGCAGGCCGTCGGTCGGGAAGTTGGTCTGGCTGATGTCCACCCAGGTGGAACCCCTGGCGAAGAACGTCAGTGTGGTGTCCACCGGGTACGGGTCGGCAGGACGCGTCATCTGGCAGATGCGTCCGTCGTCCCGGTCGGAGCAGGCGTAGCCCTCGTGCGTGAGGTCCGCCTCGTACTCCCTCAGCTCCGCAGCGTCCGCCTGCCCGATCGCGATGTCGAGACCACTGACGTCCGCTCTCGGGTCCATCCAGACGCACCACATGGACGGCGTCGGCCCGATGCGCGCATCGCCCCAGGCGGTGCCTGCGGGGTCACGGAGCGGCGTCGCGTTGAACAGCCGGTCGTAGTCGGACGCCGGCACGAGCGCCCGACAGTCGGTCGGCAGGACACCGTCGGTGTTCGTCGAGGCCGGAGTCGGCGTCACGCTCGGGGAGTTCTCGATCGGCGCCGCAGCCGGCGTGCTCGGAGCCGGCGGCTCGGTCGGCGTCGAACTCGGCGCCGGTGCCGCGGCCTCGAACGGCTGCGGCACGAGCCCGAGCGCCACCGCGCCGCTGCCCACGCCGATGCCGAGCACCGCGATGACGCCGATCACGATGCCGACGTGTCGTCCCCGGCGTCTCGGGAGCGGCCGCTGTCGGTCCACTCGCGTGAGCACCTCGTGCTTCATCGAGACGAGCATGCGCTGCAGGTCGTCTCCCTCGGGAGGTTCAGTGTTCATCGTGCGTCACCGCCTTCTTCAGCCGAGCCCGCGAACGGGACACTCGCTGGGTGACCGCACCGACGCTCAGTCCGAGCATCGTGGCGGCTTCTGAGTAGGAGTGCCCCTCGAGGAGGCAGAGTTCGCAGATCCTGCGGTCGACCGGCGGCAACGCGGCGATCTCGTCGCGGACCCACCGGAGGCGCTCGCGGGCATCGTCAGCCCCGGCTGGCGCTGCGAGTTCCGGAGGGAGTTCGTCGCCGGCGTTCTTCGCGATGCGGCGCGCCTGGTTCCTGGCGTGGTTCCGGCAGACGACGAGCAGCCAGGGCACGAGCGACCCGGTCGCCAGATCGATCGTCGAAGCCCGCTGCCAGAGCGTCAGGAACGTGTCCTGCACGAGCTCTTCCACGTCCTGTTTGCTCCCCGCCAGCGCCCAGGCGTAGCGCGTCAGCGTCGGCGCAAACCGGTCGAACGCCACTGCCAGCGCTCCGGTGTCGCCGAGTGCCATCCGCCGCGCGAGTGCGGCGTCGGCATCGTTGGTCTTGTCCACGGTGCCCCCTCTCACCTCAGAAGTGTCGGGGACGACCGGATCCTGACACCTCGTGATCGACCCGTGACCATCTTGGTGGCGGTGTCAGCTCCGCCCGCGGTTCCGCCGCCGGATCTCCTTCGGCGCCCGCCCGGCGAGGAACGACCGCGCGGGGTCGACGACGAACCCCTGCCGCAGGGCCTCGCGGCCGATGAGCATCCGGAACCCCATCTGGTCGCGGTTGCTCAGCGTCACCTCGGCCTGGACCGTCCGTCCGGCGAGCTCGATCGCGGTGAGCACGACGATCCGCTCCTGGGTGTGGCCCGACGAGCTCCGGATGACCCGGCGGTCGTGGACGTCGCACTCGACGGTCGACGGGTCGGTGTCGGACTCCTGCCAGGGGTGCACGGAGAACCGGACCCGGTCACCGGGGAGCTCCTGCAGGTCGAACGCGTGGAGCGCCGAGGTCCGGGCGCCGGTGTCGAGCTTGACCTTGATCCAGGGGATGTCGAGGTCCGGCAGCGCCGCCCACTCTCGCCACCCCGTGACGATCGGCGTGCGCCTGGCGGTCTTGTCTCCGGACATGCGCCCATCCTGGCAGGCGGCGCAGCGCCCGCGCAGCGCGCGGCGCCCGCGGGATGTCAGGATGGAGCGTCCCCGACCCCCGCGGAGCTCACCGATGAAACTCGCCATCCTGTCGCGCGCCCCGCAGGCGTACTCCACACAGCGGCTCCGGGCCGCCGCGCTCGACCGCGGCCACGACGTGAAGGTCCTGAACACGCTGCGGTTCGCGATCGACCTCACCGGGGACGCGCCCGACCTGCAGTACCGCGGCAAGCTGCTCTCCGACTACGACGCGATCCTGCCGCGCATCGGGAACTCGATCACCTACTACGGCACCGCGGTGGTCCGGCAGTTCGAACAGATGGACGTGTACACGCCGAACACCGCGAACGGCATCACGAACTCGCGCGACAAACTCCGCGCGAACCAGATCCTGTCCCGCCACGACATCGGCATGCCGGCGACGACGTTCGTGGCCGGCCGCGCTGACGTCCGAGGGGCGATCGAGCGGGTCGGCGGCGCACCTGTCGTCATCAAGCTCCTCGAGGGCACCCAGGGCATCGGCGTGATCCTCGCACCCGAGGCGAAGGTCGCCGAGTCGATCGTGGAGACCCTGCACTCCACGAAGCAGAACGTCCTCATCCAGGCCTTCATCTCGGAGAGTCGTGGCAAGGACATCCGCGCGCTCGTCGTCGGCGACCGCGTCGTCGCGGCGATGCGCCGGAGCGCCAGCGGCGACGAGTTCCGCTCGAACGTGCACCGTGGTGGCACGGTGGAGCAGGTCACGCTGACGCCCGAGTACGAAGAGGCGGCGGTCCGCTCGGCGCAGATCATGGGCCTCCGGGTGGCCGGCGTGGACATGCTCGAGGGCAACGACGGTCCGCTCGTGATGGAGGTCAACTCCTCCCCGGGGCTCGAGGGCATCGAGCGTGCGACGGGCCTCGACATCGCCGGCGCGATCATCGACTTCATCGCGAACCAGGTCGCGTTCCCGGAGATCGACGTCCGGCAGCGCCTGTCCGTCTCGACGGGCTACGGGGTCGCCGAACTCCTCGTGCACACCAACGCGGACCTCGTCGGCAAGACGATCAAGGAGTCCGGCCTCTGGGACCGCGACATCACGGTCCTCACGCTGCACCGCGGCGCCGACGTCATCCCGAACCCCCGCAGCGGGGTCGCGCTCGAGCCGGGGGACCGTCTGCTCTGCTTCGGCAAGCTCGAGGAGATGCGCTCGATGATCCCGGAGCGCCGGAAGCGCCGCGCGAAGCTCCGGAAGCTCCCGAAGGAGCCGCTGCCCGAGCAGTGACGGTGCAGGATCGAGGGGTGAGCCAGCTCCCCGAACCCCTCCGCCAGAGCCGCCCCGTCCACGTCGCGCCGATGGCGGGCGGACCGACGACGCCCACCCTGGTGATCGCCGCCGCCCGGTTCGGTGCCTTCGCGCAGCTCGCCGCCGGGTACCGGAGCGCCGAGCAGCTCGCCGCGGAGATCGCCGAGGTCCGGACGCGCACCGACCGCTTCGGCGTGAACCTGTTCGCGCCGAACCCGGTGCCGATCAGCGACGACGACTACGACGCCTACCGCTCGGTGCTCGAGGCCGAGGGACCCGCGCTCCCGGACAAGCGCGAGGACGACGACGCGTGGGGCGACAAGGTCGCGCTGCTCCTCGAAGACCCGGTCGCGGTGGTGTCGTTCACGTTCGGGCTCCCGGACGCAGCGCTCGTCGCCGAGTTCCGGAAGCGCGGCACCGTCACGATGCAGTCGGTCACCACCCCGGGGGAGGCGGCCGCCGCAGCGGAACGGGGCATCGACGTGCTCGTCGTGCAGGGCGAGGCGGCCGGCGGCCACTCCGCCGTGCTCGACCCCGCCGCAGCTCCGCTCTGGCAACCCCTGCCCGAGCTCGTCCGCGACGTCCGGTCGGCGACCACGCTGCCCGTGATCGCGGCCGGCGGGATCGGCGGTGCGGACGACGTCGAGGCCGTCCGGCTCGCGGGAGCCGACGCCGCCATGATCGGCACGCTGGTGCTCCGGACCGTCGAGGCCGGGACCGGAGCGACGCACCGCGCGGCGCTCGCCGACCCGGTCTTCGACCGCACCGCTCTGACCCGTGCCTTCACCGGGCGCCCGGCACGTGCGCTCGTCAACCGCTTCGTCCGCGACCACGACGACGCACCGCTCGGCTACCCGGCGCTCCACCACCTGACGAAGCCGATCCGGACCGCGGCGGCGGCCGCTGGCGATGCGCAGTCGTTGCACCTGTGGGCGGGTCGGTCCTGGCGGGCGGCGGCGGACGCACCCCTCGCGGACGTCCTGGAGGCCCTGCTCACGTGAGCCGACCGGCTCACCCGAGCCGAGCCTCCCGTCCACAGCCCTGGCTCCTCCACCGGTCTGGTCGCCCTGTGCGCGCGCTCTCTCGGAGCGCACTACGCTCGGATGCGGCCCGCGTCGCAGCGTTGCGGAGGTCCGCGGACCAGTTCAGCTCAGGCGTTCAGGAGGACCGAAGTGACCGAAACCGCACCCGTCGACCCCACATCGACCGAGGGTTGGAAGCAGCTCGCCGGCATCGCCGACGGCTTCTCCCCTGACCTCCGCGGATGGTTCGACGCCGACCCCGAGCGGGCCGCGAAGTTCACGTTCCAGGCGGGCGACCTCACCGTCGACCTGTCGAAGGGCCTCGTGACCGAGGAGATCCTCGCGGCGCTCCTCAAGGTCGCCGAGGACACCGGCGTCGCCGAGCGCTACCAGGCGATGATCTCCGGCGAGCACGTCAACCCGACCGAGGACCGCGCGGTCCTCCACACCGCGCTCCGTCGTCCGAAGGGCGGCGACCTCACCCCGGCCGCGCCGTTCGTGGTCGACGGCCAGGACGTCGACGCCGACGTGCACGCCACGCTCGACAAGGTCTACGCGTTCGCGGACAAGGTCCGTTCGGGCGAGTGGAAGGGCGTCACCGGCAAGCGCATCGAGACCGTCGTGAACATCGGCATCGGTGGCTCGGACCTCGGCCCGGTCATGGTCTACGAAGCCCTCAAGCCCTACGTGCAGGCCGGCATCGAAGCCCGATTCGTGTCGAACATCGACCCGACCGACATCTACGAGAAGACCGTGGACCTCGACCCCGAGACCACGCTGTTCATCGTCGCGTCGAAGACCTTCGGCACGCTCGAGACCCTGACGAACGCCCGCCTGGCGCGCCAGTGGCTCTGGGAGAAGCTCGGCCTGACCGACGCCGGCGACGACGAGAAGAACGACGCCGTCGCGAAGCACTTCGTCGCCGTCTCGACCGCGCTCGACAAGGTCGCCGCGTTCGGCATCGACCCGGAGAACGCGTTCGGGTTCTGGGACTGGGTGGGCGGCCGCTATTCGGTCGACTCCGCGATCGGCACCTCGGTCATCATCGCCATCGGCAGGGACAACTGGCAGGACTTCCTCGCCGGCTTCCACACCATCGACGAGCACATGCGCACCACCCCGCTCGCGCAGAACGTCCCCGTCCTGATGGGGCTGTTCAACGTCTGGTACTCGAACTTCCTCGGCGCGCAGAGCCACGCGGTCCTGCCGTACACGCAGTACCTGCACCGCTTCGCCGCGTACCTGCAGCAGCTCACCATGGAGTCGAACGGCAAGCGCGTCCGCTGGGACGGCTCGCCCGTCACGACGGACACCGGTGAGGTCTTCTGGGGCGAGCCCGGCACGAACGGCCAGCACGCGTTCTACCAGCTCATCCACCAGGGCACCCGCCTGATCCCGGCCGACTTCATCGCGGTCGCGAACCCGGCCCGTCCGCTCAAGGACGAGACCGGCGACGGCAAGGCGGTCGAGCCCGGCCAGGACGTCCACAACCTGTTCCTCGCGAACTTCTTCGCGCAGACCAAGGCGCTGGCGTTCGGCAAGACCGCTGACGAGGTCCGTGCGGAGGGCACCACCGACGAGGCGATCGTCGCGGCGCGCACCTTCACGGGCAACAAGCCGTCGACGTCGATCCTGGCGCCGGCGCTCACCCCGAGCGTCGTCGGGCAGCTCATCGCGCTGTACGAGCACATCGTCTTCACCGAGGGCACCATCTGGGGCATCGACTCGTTCGACCAGTGGGGTGTGGAGCTCGGCAAGCAACTCGCGCTGCAGATCGCTCCGGCGGTCGACGGTGACCGGGACGTGCTCGAGTCGCAGGACTCGTCCACGAAGGCGCTCATCGCGAAGTACCTCGAGCTGCGCAAGTAGCGCGACGCATCGCGGAACGCGACAGTGCCCGGCCGGGAAACGGCCGGGCACTGTCGCTTCCGGGAGCACACCGGGCCGCGTCAGCGCCGCACGGGGTCCAGGTTGAGCGTGGTGCCCTCGTAGAGGTACTGCAGGTTGCCGTACACGCGCATCGACGGGTTCAGCCAGATCAGCGTCTCGACCGAGATCCCGAAGCGGGCCGCGACGTCGGCGATGAGGTCGTCCGGCGCCACGACGTACGACCCCGGCGCACCAGCGGTCGTCTTCGCGGACACCGAGCCGGTCGCGTTCGCGGCGGCACCGTGGTCGACCGGGTGCACGTTCGTCGTGCGGGCAGGCACCGACCACCGGACCGGGTTCACCGCGAGGACCTTGCCGTTCCCGATCTCGACCGGCAGCGACGGGTCGTCCCCGGTCGCCGACGAGTAGGTCACCAGGGCGCCGAGCCACGAGGGGTCGTACCCGGCATCGTCGATCGGGACGGACACGGCAGCGGGCGCGGCCGTCGTCGGTCCGCCGAGCTGGTCATCGCCGATGCCGAGGTAGGTCAGGCCGTCCCCGACCTGCGGGGCCTTCTCGAGGAACGTGGCGGACACCGGCACGGGCAGCGTCGAGGTGAAGCCGGAGTACTCCACGACGAACCGGTCGTTCTTGCCGGCGACGACGCGGTAGTGGAAGTGGATGCTGCCCTTCGGCGACGCGACGTCACCCTGGGCGACGACGGTCCCCGCCGGGATCGTCGTGATCGTGGGGGCGGGCAGGGACGCCTGCGTGGGTTCGGCGGTCGGCGGCCGGGGCGACGCGGACTCCTGCAGCAGCTCGGCCTCGCTCTGGCCGGCGGGGGTCGCCGAGGCGGTCGGGGTCGGAGAGGCGCTGACGCTCGGGGTCCGGGACGGGGCGGGGACGCCGCCGTCGTCTCCACGCAACAACGAGCACCCGGTGAGCCCGACGGCCACCACCGCCACCAGGCCGACAACGATCCCTCTGTGCACGATTCCCCCTCCGTCCGGGATCGTAGCCGACGGTTCGTCACGCTCGGATCGCCGTGACCAGACTGTGTCCGATGGCCCATCGAGGGCGCGAGGACCGACCGTCCGAGGGTGTGCGTGACATCCGTCCCCCGCCACACAGCGCATCCGGATCGCGCATCCAGCGCGAATGCGGAAGTATGTATCGGTGACGATCATGACGGAACGGCCGGTCGACCAGGCGACGAGCAGCGAACCGGAGCGCCCCGGCAACGCGACGGCCAGGCACGACAACGTCGCACTGCTCTCGGTGGCGACCACCGTGGCGGAGCGTGTGACGACCTCTGCGGACATCGAGGAGAAGCTCCGCGGCGTCCTCCGACGCCTGCGTCTGCCGATGGGTCTCCTCGAGCGCGTGGCGGGCGTCAAGGAACGCCGGAACTGGGGCGAGGGGCAGTCCTTCCAGGACGCCGCCATCGACGCCGGACGCCGGGCGATGGCCGAAGCGGGCATCAAGCCCGAGGACGTCGGCCTCCTCATCAACACGTCGGTGACCCGTCCGCACCTCGAGCCCTCGGTGGCCGTGCGGCTGCACCACGGGCTCGGACTGCCGTCCTCCGCGATCAACTTCGACATCGCGAACGCGTGCCTCGGGTTCGTCAACGCGATGAGCGTCGCCGCGGGCATGATCGACTCCGGTCAGATCAAGTACGCCCTCGTCGTCGACGGTGAGGACGCCGACCAGGTGCAGCTCAACACGATCGAGCGCCTGAACCAGGGCGGCCGGAACCGCAAGGACTTCATGAGCGAGTTCGCGAGCCTGACGCTCGGTTCCGGCGCTGCCGCGGCCGTGCTCGGCCCGGCGGACATGCACCCGGGTGGACACCGGATCGTCGGCGGCGTCACCCGCGCGGCGACCCAGTGGTACGACCTGTGCGTCGGCAGCGTGGACGGCATGTTCACGGACGCCAAGATGCTGCTCAAGGGCGGCATGGAGCTCGTGGTCGCCGCCTGGAACGAAGCCCGCTCGCACTTCGACTGGGCCGACATGGACCGCTACGTCCTGCACCAGGTCTCCGACGTGCACACGAACGCCTTCGTCGAGGCGATCGGTGTCCCGCGCGACAAGGTCCCCACCACGTACCAGCGCTTCGGCAACGTCGGTCCGGCGTCGATCCCGATCACCCTTGCGGACGAGGTCGCCCGCGGCGCGATCCGCCCCGGCGACCGGGTGTTCCTCGGGGGCGTCGGCTCCGGCATCAACACGGCGATGATGGAACTCCGCTGGTGACAGCCGGGCTGCCCCGCGTCGCCGCGAGCACTGCTCCGGCGACGCAGCCGCCCTCGCTGCCCGGACTCGACCCCGCGTGGTCGCGTCTGGTCACGGTGCCAGCTGATCTACCGGGAGGCTCGGATCACCACGAGCGCACCTGGCACCTCCTCGACACGGCCGGGTCCCTGGCCGCGCTCGGCGTCGAACCGGTCGGCACGCTGCTGTGCGTGCACGGCAACCCGACGTGGTCGTACCTGTGGCGGTCGGTGCTCCGCACCTCGCTCGAGGTCGCGGCCGCCGGCGGTCCCGCCTGGCGCGTGATCGCGGTCGACCAGCTCGACATGGGCTTCTCGGAGCGCACCGGCCTCCAGCGGGGGCTGCCGCAGCGCGTCGCGGACCTCGGCGCCCTGACCGACGAACTCGGGCTCACCGGACCCGTCGTCACCCTCGGGCACGACTGGGGCGGTGTGGTGTCCCTCGGCTGGGCCGTGGACCACCCGGAACTGGTCGTCGGCGTCGCGACGTGCAACACCGCCGTGCACCAGCCCGACGACGCCCCCATCCCGGCACCGCTCCGGCTCGCCCTCCGCCCGGGCATGCTCGGCCGCGCGACCGTCGTCACCCCGGCGTTCCTCGAGACGACCCTGGCCATCGCGCACCCGAAGCTCGACCGCCCCGTGGCCGACGCCTTCCGTGCGCCGTACCGGGGTGCTGCCCGTCGCGGCGGCATCGGCGGCTTCGTGGCGGACATCCCCGTGGACGCCGCGCACCCCAGCGCGCCCGAACTCGACCGGATCTCCACCGGCGTCGTGGCGCTCGATGTCCCGGCGCTCCTGCTCTGGGGCCCGCGCGACCCGGTGTTCCTCGAGCGGTACCTCGACGACCTCACCGAACGGCTCCCGCAGGCGGACGTGCACCGCTTCGAGGGCGCCGGTCACCTGCTGCCGGAGGACGCCGACGTCGCCGGGACCGTGTTCGACTGGCTGGGCGACCGCCTGCCGGACGGCCACGCGCGCGTCGGTGTCGAGCCGAGCCTCCCGTCGGTCTCCGGAGGCAAGGACGACGCGAGCCGCCCGCTCTGGGCCGCACTCGACGAGCTGCGCGACTCCGACGAGCCCGCGCTCGTCGAGATGGCGGCCCCTGGTGGGACCCGCACGATCAGCTGGCGGCTGCTCGCCCGGCGGATCGACGAGGTCGCTGCCGGACTGGTCGACATCGGTGTGCGGCACGGCGACCGCGTCTCGTTGCTCGTCACCCCCGGTGCGGACCTGACCGCGGCGCTCTACGCCTGCGTGCGGATCGGCGCGACCGTCGTCGTGGCGGATGCGGGACTCGGGCTCCGCGGCCTGACGCGCGCCGTGAAGGGTGCCCGGCCGGACTGGATCATCGGCGCGCTGCCGGGCCTCGCCGCGGCGCGCGCACTCGGGTGGCCCGGTCGTCGGATCGCGACCCTCGCGCTGCCCGCACCCGCTCGTGCGGCGCTCCGTGTCGAGCACACGCTCGCGTCGGTGGCCCGTCGGGGTGCACGGCGACTGGCGGCCGGAGCCGTGCTGCCGGATGCGCCGTCGTCGGACAGCCCGGCAGCCGTCCTCTTCACGTCCGGCTCCACCGGGCCGGCGAAGGGCGTCGTGTACACGCACGGCCAGCTCGGCGCGGTCCGCGACGTGCTCTCGGCGCAGTACGACGTCGGCATCGGGACCGGCCTCGTGGCCGGGTTCGCACCGTTCGCGCTGCTCGGACCGGCGCTCGGCGCGCGATCCGTCGCGCCGGACATGGACGTGACCGCCCCGCGGACCCTCACGGCCCGTGCGGTCGCCGCGTCGGTCTCGGCCGCCGATGCCACCGTCGTGTTCCTCTCGCCGGCCGCGCTGGGGAACGTCGTCGCGACCGCCGGTGACCTGACGGACGCGGATCGGGCGGCCCTGTCGCGGGTGCGCCTGTTCCTGTCCGCGGGGGCGCCGGTCTCGGCCGCGCTGCTGACCGCCGCCACCGACCTGATGCCGAACGCGAGCGCGCACACGCCCTACGGGATGACCGAGGGGCTGCTCATGACGGACGTCGACCTGGACGGGATCCGCGCGGCCGCTTCCGCTGCCGCCGGCGGTGTCTGCGTCGGTCGCCCCGCCGCCTCCGTGCGGGTCCGGATCGCGCCGCTCGACGCCGCCGGCCAGCCGACGGGTGCGCTCACCGACGACCCGGACGTCACCGGCGAGATCGTCGTCGCCGCACCGCACGTCCGAGATCGGTACGACCGGCTCTGGCGGACGAACCGGGCTTCGCGCCTCGGGCTCGACGACCCGCGCGGGCACCGCACCGGGGACGTGGGGCACCTCGACACCTCGGGGCAGCTCTGGGTCGAGGGCCGTCTGCAGCACGTGATCACCACGCCGTCCGGTGTGCTCACCCCGGTCGGCCCGGAGCAGCGCGTCGAGCAGCTGCGGGACGTCGGTCGTGTCGGCGTCGCCGGCATCGGTCCGGTCGGCACCCAGCAGGTCGTGGTGGTCGCCGAGACCGTCCCGCCCGTGCGCCGTCCCGGACTCGCGCCCACCGCGCTCGCCGCCGCGGTCCGCGCCGCAGCGGGGGTGCCCGTCGCCGCGGTGCTCGTCGTGCCCGTGCTGCCCACCGACATCCGGCACAACTCCAAGGTCGACCGCGCGCGGCTGTCGCGGTGGGCGTCGTCGGTGCTCGGCGGCGGACGGATGACCCGCCCGTGAGCGGTCTGCGTGTGCTCGTCACCGGTGCCAGCGGGTTCCTCGGCCGCGCCGTGGCCGCTGCCGTGCGGGACGCCGGGCATGATGTCCGGACGTTCCAGCGCCGGCCGTCCGGCGTGCCCGGGGTCACCGACGTGCTCGGGACCATGACGGACGCCGCTGCCGTGCGGGCCGCGGTCGACGGCGTCGAGGCCGTCGTGCACCTCGCCGCGAAGGTGTCGCTCGCGGGGGACCCGGCCGACTTCGTCCGCGTGAACGTCGACGGGACGCGGTCCCTGGTCGCTGCAGCCCGCGACGCCGGGGTGTCCCGGTTCGTGTTCGTGTCGTCGCCGTCCGTGGCGCACACCGGCTCGTCGATCGCCGGTGCCGGCGCATCACCCGCGTCACCCGGCGGGGCTCGCGGCGACTACGCCCGCACCAAGGCCGCCGCCGAGCTGCTGGCGCTCGACGCCGACGCCCCGGGCTTCGCGGTCGTCGCCGTCCGGCCGCACCTGGTGTGGGGACCGGGGGACACGCAGCTCGTCGGGCGGATCGTCGACCGTGCCCGTCGTGGTCGTCTGCCGCTGCTCGACTCCGGTGCCGCGCTGATCGACTCCTGCTACGTGGACAACGCCGCGTCCGCGATGGTCGCCGCACTCGCGCACGCTGCCGACGACGGGGTGCACGGGAACGCCTACGTGGTCACGAACGGCGAGCCCCGGCCGGTCGCCGACCTGCTCGACGGGATCTGCCGGGCGTCCGGGGTGCCGACGCCGCGGTGGCACGTCCCGGCCGGGGTGGCACGGACGGCGGGGTCCCTCGTCGAGGCCGTGTGGCGGGTGCGCCCGGGTGTCGACGAGCCGCCGATGACCCGGTTCCTCGCCGAGCAGCTGTCCACCTCGCACTGGTTCGACCAGCGCCGGACCCGCCGCGACCTGCAGTGGGCGCCGTCCGTCTCCATCGACGAGGGCCTGCGCCGCCTGGCCGGCTGAGGGACGCGCCGCCACCCGTCCGTACGCTCGGGTGCATGACCACAACCGTCCTCGTCGCCGGCGCCACCGGTGACCTCGGGAGCCGCATCGTCTCCGCCCTGCTCGACCACGACGTCCACGTGCGCGCACTCACCAGGGGCAGCAGCAGCGCCGACCTGGACGACCGGGTCGAGGTGGTCACCGCGGCGTACGACGACCCGGAAGCGCTCCGACGGGCCCTCGACGGCGTCGAGGTCGTCGTCTCCGCGGTCAGCGGCACCCGCGGGGTGGTCGTCGACGCACAGCGGGCGCTCCTCGCCGCCGCGGTCGACGCCGGCGTGCAGCGCTTCGTCCCGTCGGACTACGCCGCCGACTACCGGTCGATCACCCCGGGCTCGAACCGCAACTTCGAGCTCCGCCGCGAGTTCGCCGCCGATCTCGACGCGGCGCCGATCCGTGCGACCTCGGTGCTGAACGGCGCGTTCACGGACATGCTCACGGGGCAGGCGCCGATGATCCTGTTCGACCGGCAGCGTGTGCTGTTCTGGTCGTCGGCCGACCAGGTGCTCGACTTCACGACGAAGGACGACGTCGCACGGGTGACGGCCCTGGTGGCGCTCGACCCCGCGGCGCCGCGCGTCGTCGAGGTCGCGGGGGACCGGGTCACCGCCCGGAGCGTCGCGGACACGATGTCCCGGCTGACCGGGAAGCCGTTCCGGCTGCAGTGGGCGGGGACCGCTGGGACGCTCTCGGCGATGGCCAGGGTCGGGCGCCGCCTGTCGAAGGAGACCGACGAGCCGTTCCCGGCGTGGCAGGGGATGCAGTACTTCGTGAGCATGTTCAGCGGCGAGGCCGAGCTGCACCACGTGGACAACGACCGGTACGGCCCGCACGCGTGGACCACGGTCGAGGACGTGCTCGCCGCCCACGTGGCCTGACCCGGGGCGAGCCCCGAGCCCGCGCCCGAGACGCCGCCGAGCACCCGAGACGCCTCCGAGTTCGCGAGACGCCGCCGAGTTCCCGAGACGCCGCCGAGTTCCCGAGACGCCTCCGAGTTCCCGAGACGCCGCCCAGTTCGGCGGCGTCTCGGTCGGGGAGCGGCGTCTTGGGAACTGGGCGGCGCCACACCCGCCCCGCCGGCCCGCCCCCGTCGAGGCCCCGGGGCAGGCACCGTCGGCCGTCGGCGGTACCGTCGTCCCATGGACAGGTCCGAGATCCTCGCAGCCGCCGCGGCCGCGCACGCCGCCCGCATCGCCGCCGCCGGCGGTGACGACACCGCCGCACGGGATCGTGCGGATGCCGCAGCGTCGGCCCCGCAGGACCACAGCCGCGTGGACGAGTCGGAGCGCGCTGCCGAGCGCACCGAGGGCGCGCTGTCCGACTGGCACCGGATGGGCACGCGCCGCGGGGTCTCCCCGGACGAGCAGGTCCGTGCGGCGTGGTCGGTCGCGGGTGTTCCCGATCGTGGTGCGGGCCGTGCGCTGGCGAACGTCCTGCTGTCGACGGCTGGGCACGCCGGCCGCGTGGCCGATGCCGCCCGCCGCAACCAGGCGCTGAGCGGTGCCGCCCGGACGGCCGCGCGTCGTACGGTCCGCCGGTACACCGACCACGGTGCCGAGATGTCGTCGCTCGGGGACGTTCTGGGGGAGCAGCAGTCTCGCGAGTGATCGCTGATCGGGACTTTTGTTGGACCGATCCATTACGTCTGACATGAGAATGTGTGGTTGACAGGACAAAGTCAGCGGCTACGATCGGACCAGCGATGACGCAAGATCTCTGACGAAGGAGTCACCCGATGGTCGACATCAAGCCGACATCCCCGAGTACGACGCTCCCCCCGCTCGGCACCGGCCCCTACCGCCGCCGTCTCGGCGTGCTCGCCCTGGTGGCCACGTTCGGCGGCCTGCTCTTCGGGTACGACACCGGCGTGATCAACGGCGCGCTCCTGCCCATGAAGCAGGAGCTCGGCCTGACGAACCTCACCGAGGGCATCGTCACCAGCTCGCTGCTGTTCGGGGCCGCGATCGGCGCGATGCTCGGCGGTCGCATCGCGGACGGCTGGGGTCGTCGCAAGACGATCATCGCGCTCGCCGTGGTCTTCTTCGTCGGCACCCTGACCTGCGTGTTCGCCCCGGTCTTCGGCGTGATGGTGGTCGGCCGCGTGCTCCTCGGCCTGGCGGTCGGTGGTGCATCGACCGTCGTGCCGGTGTTCCTCGCCGAACTCGCCCCCTACGAGATCCGCGGTTCACTGTCCGGGCGCAACGAGCTCATGATCGTCATCGGTCAGCTCGCGGCGTTCGTGGTGAACGCGTTCATCGGGACCATCTGGGGTGAGGGCAACGGCGTCTGGCGCGTCATGCTCGCCGTCTGCGCCCTGCCCGCGATCGCGCTGTTCGTCGGCATGCTCCGGGTGCCGGAATCGCCCCGGTGGCTCGCGTCGAAGGGCCGCAACGACGAGGCCCTCGCGGTGCTGCAGCAGGTCCGGTCGTCGGAGCGGGCGAGTGCCGAGCTCGACGACATCAAGCGGACGAACGAGTTCGAGGCGAACGTCCAGCGGCAGAGCGGCTGGCGCACCATGCTCGGCAACAAGTGGCTGATCCGCATCGTGCTCATCGGCGCCGGTCTCGGCGTCGCGCAGCAGCTCACCGGCATCAACTCGATCATGTACTACGGCCAGACGGTGCTCATCGAGTCCGGCTTCCAGGCCTCTGCAGCGCTCATCGCCAACATCGCACCCGGCGTCATCGCCGTCGTCGGTGGCGTGATCGCGATCACCAACATGGAGAAGATCAACCGGCGGACCACCCTGATCATCGGGTTCTCGCTGACGACGGTGTGCCACTTCCTGATCGGCATCGCTTCGATGGCACTGCCCGACGGCAACCCCGCACGCCCGTGGGTGATCCTGTTCCTGGTCGTCGCGTTCGTCGGCTCCATGCAGACGTTCCTCAACATCGCCGTGTGGGTGCTGCTCTCCGAGATCTTCCCGACCCAGATCCGTGCGCTCGGCATGGGCATCTCGGTGTTCTGCCTCTGGATCGCGAACGCGCTGCTCGGGCTGTTCTTCCCGACGATCGTCGCGGCGACGGGCATCACCGGCACCTTCTTCGGCTTCGCGGCCGTCGGCGTCCTGGCTCTGCTCTTCATCTGGAAGTTCGTCCCGGAGAGCCGTGGCCGCACGCTCGAGGACGTCGAAGAGGGCGTCACCACCGGCAACATCTTCACGGTCCCGCAGAAGAAGGCGCGTCGCTGACGCACTGAGACGCAGACGGGAGGCCCGGTGCCAGCTGGCACCGGGCCTCCCGTCCGTCTTCTGGTCGCGCTACGGGCGCAACAGGACCTTGCCGACCCGGCCGGCGGTGTCCGAGGCGCGGACCGCGTCCTGGACGTCCTCGAACGCGAAGGTCTCGGCGACGGGGAGCGTCAGCGAGCCGTCGAGGACCCGCGTGATGAGCTCGCCGAACAGCTGCTGCTTCGTCTCGGACGGCATGGTCTTGGAGACCACGCTGCCCCAGAAGCCCTTCACGGTCAGCTGGCCGAAGATGACCTTGCCGGACGGGATCTCGAGCGTCGGTGAGGCCATCGCGCCGAAGACGACGAGCGTCGCGTTCTCGCCCAGGACGGACGCGATGTCGCCGGCGGCCTTCCCGCCGACGGACTCGACGCCGGCGACGATCGGGGCGCCACCGGTGATCGCGGTGACCTGGTCCTTCCAGTCCTCGGCGTCGGTGGCGACGATGCGCTCGATGCCCTGGCCGCGGAGCTCCTCGACACCGGCGGCGCGACGCACCAGGCCGATGACGTTGATCCCGCGGGCCGCGCCGAGCTGGGCGACCATGCGGCCGACGGCACCGTTCGCGGCGTTCTGGATGAGCCAGTCGCCCTCCTGCAGGTCGAGCGAGTGCAGCAGGCTGATCGCGCTGAACGGCATCGAGACGAGCTGGCTGGCGGCCTCGTCGGTCATCGCGTCCGGCACCGGGACCAGCCCGGCGGCGTTCGCGGTGTAGTACTCGGCCCAGACGCCGAAGGCGCCGCCGGCGACGCGCTGGCCGACCCGCAGGTTGGTGACGCCCTCACCGAGGGCCTCGACGACGCCGAGCGCCTCGGTGCCCGACGCGGCGGGCAGCTCCGGCTTGAAGCCGTAGGTGCCGCGGACGGTCCAGAGGTCGTGGTTGTGGATGGGGGAGAGGACCGTGCGGACCAGGACCTCGCCGGCGCCGGGCGTGGGGACCGGGCGCTCCTCGACGTGCAGGACCTCGGCCGGCTCGGCGAAGGTGTCGTGGACGACGGCGCGCATGGTGGTGGGGGTGGTGTCGGTCATGGACTAGTCCTCCGAGACGGTGATCGTGACGTCGATGTTGCCGCGCGTCGCGTTCGAGTAGGGGCACACCTGGTGCGCGGCGTCTGCGAGCGCCTGGGCCTCGTCGTGCTCGATGCCGGGCAGGACGACCTCGAGCAGCACGGCGAGCTGGTAGCCGCCCTGGCCGTTCGGGCCGATCTGGACGCGGCCGCCGACGGACGACTCGTCGATCTTGACCTTCTTCGCGCGGGCGACGCCCTGCAGTGCGGAGTGGAAGCACGCGGCGTACCCGGCGGCGAAGAGCTGCTCGGGGTTGGTGCCGTTGCCGGAGCCGCCCATCTCCTTCGGGATCGCGAGGTCGAGCTCGAACGATCCGGTGCTGGTGGCGACGCGGCCGTCGCGGCCAGCGCCGGTGGAGAGTGCCTCGGCGGTGTAGAGGACGTCCATGGTGTTCCTTCCTTCGTGGGGCTTCGTTGGTCAGCTGCGTGCTGCGGGCGTGCTGCCGGCGGGCTGCGCTGCTGCGTGCATCGTCTCGGTCAGACGCTGCAGGGTCGCGATGAGTTCTGCTGCCGCGTCGGCGTCGGGCAGACCGGTGCCGGCGGCGATCCGGGCGGGGATGTCCGCGAGCTCGGCGCGCAGGGAACGCCCGCGCTCGCCGATCGTCACGGTGACGACGCGCTCGTCGGTGCTGCGGCGCTCACGGCGGACCAGGTCGGACTGCTCCATGCGGCGGAGCAGGGGCGACAGGGTGCCGGAGTCGAGCTGCAGGTGGTCGCCGAGGCCGGAGACGGTCTGGTCGCCCTCGACCCAGAGGGTCACGAGGACGAGGTACTGCGGGTACGTCAGCCCCCACGGCTCGAGCATCGTGCGGTACGCCTGGGTGGTGGCGCGGGTCGCTGCGTAGAGGGAGAAGCACACCATCTCGTCGGTCACCGGCATACGCCAAGCATCGCACGCAACTCAGTTGTGCACAACCGATCACGGCGGCGGCGTGGGCGGCGGCGGCGTGGGCGGCGGCGGGCGGCGGCGGCGGGCGGCGGCGGCGCGGGCGGTGCGGCGGGTGCGGCGTACGTGCGCATCGAACGACACTGCGCTGCCGATTGCGCGGCGCATTCGGCCGATGCGTGTCGCTTCTGTCGCGCGGCACCGGGTGCGTGCGCATCGAGCGACACTGCGCTGCCGATTGCGCGGCGCATTCGACCGGTCGGTGTCGCTTTCGTCGCTCGGCACGCAGCCACGCAGGCACGCAGGCACGCGGCAGCACGCGGCAGCACGCGGCGGCAGCCCCGCGCGGCAACGCCCCGTCGGTGTCAGCGCGCGCGGGCGACCGTCTCCTCGACGAGGGCGGCGCAGGCAGCGGCCTCGTCCGCGACGAGCATGTGGCCGGTGTCCGGGACGACAACCAGTCGCGCTCCCGGGATCGCCTCCGCGATCGCGCGGGTGTGCTCGGGCCGGATGACGTCACGCGCCCCCACGGCGACGAGCACCGGCGCGGAGATCCTGGCGACGTCGTCGGTCGTCATCCGGGGCTCTGTGAGCCACAGCTCGATCGTCTTCGCCGCCACGGTCCGGAAGTACGCCCGGTCGTGCGGTGCGATCGTGGCCCAGTCGTCCCCGATCGCCGCGTCGAGGTCGTCCACGGTCACGGTGCCCTCGACGTACCCGGACGGGTCGAGGTTGCCCGAGAAGGCGGTGACCGAGGCGACGAGCGCCGGGTGCCTGACCGCGAGCAGGAGCGCGGTGTTCGCGCCGTCGCTGTGCCCGACGACGTGGACGGGTGCACCGATGCGGTCGGTGATGAGCGTGGCGGCCTCGGCGACCATGTCGTCGAACCCGAGCGGGGCGTCGGTGTCGGGTGTCCGGCCGTGGCCTCGCCGGTCGTACGTCCAGACCTCGAGCGTCTCGGGGAGCGCCGCGGCGAGGTCGTCGAACACCCGGCCGTCGGACACCCCGCCGTGCAGGAGCACGACGCGCGGCGCGTCGGGCACCGCGGCGGCCCGGCGGCGGTGGAACACGGGGACGCCGTCGACGTCGTGGACGCCGGACTCGAACGAACGCATCCGGCCAGCCTAGGTGTCCGGCAGTTGGTACCGTTCTGGAATGACCGCCGACGCCCCCGTCGCCGTCGCTCCCCGCCGGTTCGCGGCGCTCCGCGACCGGCACTCCCGCCCGTACCTCTTCAGCGCCGGGCTGTCGATGATGGGCGACAACATCGAGCACGTCATCACCTACTGGGTGCTCTGGCAGGAGTTCCACTCGCCGGCCCTCGTCGGCTTCGAGGTCATCAGCCACTGGCTGCCGTTCCTGCTGCTGTCCGTGTGGTTCGGCGGGCTCGCGGAGAAGTACGACTGCCGCCGGCTCATCCAGATCGCGCAGGGCCTGTTCATGCTCGTCTCGGTCTGCTGGGGCGTGCTGTTCCTCACCGGCACCCTGCAGGTGTGGGAGGCGTGCGTGCTCCTCGTCCTGCACGGCTGCGCCGGCGCGCTCTGGGCACCGGCGGAGCAGCTGCTCCTGCACGACTACGCGGAGCCGGCGGAGCTGCCCGGCGCCGTGCGGATGAACGCCACGTTCCGGAGCCTCGGGGTGCTGGCCGGGCCGGTCGTCGGGTCGGCGCTGCTGCTCGGCCTCGGGTCGACGTGGGGGATCTTCGCGAACGTGCTCTTCTACCTGCCGATGACGTTCCTGATGCTCCGGACGCCGTACACCGGCCACACCCGGAGCGGCTACGTCCACAGGGCGCGACTGACGATCGTCGACGGCTTCCGCACGCTCCGCGACGTCGGGAACGACCGGGTGCTCGTCGCGATGATCGTCCTCGCCGGGCTCGTCGCGCTCTGCGTCGGCGGGTCCCTGCAGGTGTCGATCCCGTCGTTCGCGGACGCCCTCGGCGCGGGCAGCGCCGGCCTCGGGTACGGGGTGCTCCTCTTCGCCAACGGTGCCGGCGGGGTGCTCGGTGGCTTCCTCCTCGAGGCCACCGGTGCCCTGAAGCCGAACACCCGCGTGGTGATCGTGACGACGATGCTCTTCGGCGCGACCACCGCGGCCGTCGCCCTCACCGGCAGCTTCGCCGTCGCGGTGATCGTGCTGTTCCTCGGCGGGGTCGCGAACATGGCGAGCACCTCGATCGGCCAGGCCGTGGTGCAGCTCCGCGCCCCCGTCGAACAGCGCGGGCGGGTCGTCGGCGTCTACAACATGTTCGGCAGCGGGCTCCGCACCGGCAACGGCGTCACCCTGGCCCTGCTCGGTGCCGCGCTCGGCGTCGGGACCGCCGTCTGGATCGGCGGCGCGGCGCTCGTGCTCGGCGCGCTCGTCGTCGCGGTGGTCATCGCCACGGCCGACCGGCGACGGAAGCGCCTCGGCTGAGCGGGACGGAAGCGCCTCGGGCGAGCAGGTCCGGAAGCGTCTCGGCTGAGCGGGTCCGCAGCGAGCCGGTTAGGCTGGCCTCACCAACGATGACCAGCAACCACCCAGCCACGGCACGATCAGCGACCAACCGAGTCGGTACCTCGTCGTCCCACGGCAAGACGATCCTGATCGGCGAGCACGCCGTGGTGTACGGCGCACCCGCGCTCGTGCTGCCGGTGAACGACGTCCGCGTCACCGCGACGGTCACCCCGATCAGCGCATCCGGGGACGGTCACCGCCTCGAGTCCACGGTGCACACCGGCCCCCTCGACCTCGCCCCCGCCGCCGTGATGCCGACGGTCACGGCCGTTACCGCGACGCTCCGGCACCTCGGCTCCACCGACCAGCACTTCCACGTCCGTGTCGACAGCGACGTCCCGACCGCCAGGGGCATGGGCTCGAGCGCCGCGGTCGCCGCCGCCGTCACCGCTGCGGTCGCCGACGCCCTCGGTGTCACGCTCGACGTCGAGACCCACCACGAACTCATCCAGGAGTGCGAGCGGGTCGCCCACGGCCGACCGTCCGGACTCGACGCACGCGGGGTCGTCGCGGACGTCCCGGTCTGGTTCGAGGGCGGCCGCATCGAGCCGGTCGAGCTCACCGGCGAGTTCGTCTTCGTCGTCGCCGACACCGGCGTCCCCGGGCACACGCGCGAAGCCGTGGCCGCCGTCCGCGAGCACCACGACCGCGACCCGGAGAACGTCGACGCGGTCGTCGCGCAGATCGGCGCCCTGGCCAGGCGGGCCCGGGGGACACTCGTCGACGGCGACGCCCAGGCACTCGGTGCCACGATGGACGCCGCGCACGAACTGCTCATCTCCCTCGACGTGTCGAGTGACGACCTCGACCGGCTCGTCGGCGCCGCACGCAGCGCGGACGCCCTGGGCGCGAAGCTCACCGGCGGTGGTCGGGGCGGTTGTGTCCTCGCACTCGCCGCCGACGGCGAGCACGCGGAACGCATCGCCGTCGCACTGCGCGACGCCGGTGCCACCGCCACCTGGACCACTCGGATCGGAGACCGCGCTTGAGCACAGCCACCGCCGTCGCGCACCCCAACATCGCGCTCGTGAAGTACTGGGGCAAGGCGGACGCCGACCTCGCGCTGCCCGCGACGGGCAGCGTCTCGATGGGCCTCGACGTCTTCCCGACGACCACCTCCGTGACGCTGGTCGACGGCCGGGAGGCGCGGGATGCGTTCGTCCTGAATGGTCACGTCGTCGAGGACGGTGCGCTCACCCGCGTCGAACGGTTCCTCGACATCGTCCGGCAGCTGGCAGGGTCCGACGCGCGTGCGCGCGTGGAGTCGACGAACACGGTGCCGACGGGTGCCGGCCTGGCGTCCAGCGCGTCGGGCTTCGCGGCGCTGGCCACGGCCGCGGCCGCGGCCTACGGGCTCGACCTTTCCGAGCGCGACCTCAGCCGGCTCGCGCGGCGCGGTTCGGGGTCGGCCACGCGGTCGATCCCCGGCGGGGTGTCGGTGTGGCACGCCGGCGACGACCAGGGCTCCTACGCCGAGACGATCCCGGCGCCGCCGATGGCCATGGTCGTCGTGACGATCAACGACGGCCCGAAGGCGATCGGCTCCCGCGAGGCGATGCGCCGCACCATCGCGACCTCGCCCTTCTACCCGGCATGGGTGTCCTCCACGACCGAGACCGTCGGCGACATGCTCGTCGCCTGCGCCGCCGGGGACTTCACCCGCATCGGCGAGCTCACCGAGAGCAACGCGCTCCGGATGCACGCCACGATCGAGGGCGCGTTCCCACCGATCCGCTACCTGACCGCCCGGAGCGTGGCGGTGTTCGACGCCGTCGCGGAACTCCGCGCCGCCGGGCTCGAGGCGTACGCGACCGCCGACGCCGGGCCGAACGTCGTCGTCCTCACGAAGCCGGAGGACCGCAGCGCCGCGGCCACCGCGCTCGCACACCTGGGCGACGTCATCGAGTCCGGCACCGGACCAGCCGCCCGCGTCGTCCGCTCCGAAGGAACGGGGGAGCGCCAGCACCCCGACCAGAAGGAGTCCGCCGAGTGATCGAGTTCCGTGCCCACGGCAAACTGTTCGTCGCGGGGGAGTACGCCGTCGTCGAACCGGGGCAGCCGTCCGTGATCATCGCGCTCGACCGCGCCATCACGGCCCGCGTCGCCGAGGGCCACGGTGCCGGCAGCGTGCACTCCGAGGAGTACGGGCACCTGCCGCTGACGTGGACCCGCGCGGAGGACGGCCTGGCCCTCGACCGCGAGCACCACCCGTACGACTACGTGATGGCGACGATCGACCTCGTCGAGAAGCTCCGCGCCGAGCTCGGCATCGAGCCGCGCTTCCACGACCTCCGGATCTCCAGCCAGCTCGACGACGCCAGCGGGCGGAAGTTCGGGCTCGGCTCCTCCGCCGCCGTCACGGTCGCCACCGTCGGGGCGCTCGACCGCTTCTACGGGCTCGGCCTCTCGCAGCGCCAGCGCTTCCAGGTGGCGCTCCTCGCGACGATCCGGGTGAACCCCCGGGCGTCCGGCGGGGACCTCGCGGCGAGCACCTTCGGCGGCTGGCTGCGGTACAGCGCGCCGGACCGCGAGCACCTCGCGGCGCAGCTCGACGACCGCACCGTGTCGGACGTCCTGCACGACGCGGCCGCGTGGGAGGGCTTCGACGTCCAGCGACTCCCCGCGCCGGAGCACCTGCGCCTGCTCGTCGGCTGGACCGGTTCGCCGGCGTCCACCACGAAGCTCGTGGGCGTGGTGCGGCGGCACCGCAACGGCGGGTACGCGACGTTCCTCGACGACAGCCGAGCCTGCGTCGACGACCTGACCACGGGCCTCCAGACCGGCGACACCGAACGCACCCTGGACGCCCTGCGGCGCGCCCGCGGGCTGATGCAGCGTCTCGGCGACTCCGTCGGGTCGGTCATCGAGACCGAACGGCTCACCACACTGTGCGACGTCGTCGAGCGCGCCGGCGGGGCGGCGAAGCCGTCGGGCGCCGGTGGCGGCGACTGCGGCATCGCGCTCGTCCCAGCGGAGAGCGACTCCGCCGGGATCCTCCGCGAGTGGGAGGCACACGACATCCGGCACCTCACCATCGCCGTGCAACCCCCGGAAGGCCCCATCGAATGAGCACTGCGAAATGAACGACAAGACGATCACCCAGACCCCGATCCCGACCCGGTGGGTCGGACCGATCCGGGTCAGCGGCAACGCGGTCGAGGGCGAGCACGAAGTCCCGCTCGCCACGTACGAATCGCCGCTCTGGCCGTCCGTCGGCCGCGGTGCCCGCATCTCGCGCATGGTCGAGGGCGGCATCGTCGCGACGGTGGTCGACGAGCGGATGACCCGGTCGGTCGTCGTGCGGGCTTCGAGCGCCGCCGCTGCGCACATGGCCACGGGTCGGATCCTGGCGCGCCAGGCCGAGCTCGAGCAGGTCGTCGTCGGGCAGAGCCGGTTCGCCAAGCTCATCGAGGTGCACCCGGAGATCGTCGGGGACCTGCTGTTCCTGCGCTTCGCGTTCACCACGGGCGACGCCTCGGGCCACAACATGGTGACGCAGGCCGCTGACACGCTGTTGCCGACGATCCTGGCGTGGGAGCCGGAGCTGTCCTACGTGTCGATCTCCGGGAACTTCTGCTCCGACAAGAAGGCCACGGCGGTGAACGGCATCCGTGGCCGCGGGCGGAACACCATCGCCGAGATCGTCCTGCCCGGCATGGTCGTCGAGCGGTTCCTCAAGTCCTCGACCGAGCGCATCGTCGACCTGAACACCGCGAAGAACCTGGTCGGGTCCACGATCGCCGGGGCACTCCGCTCCGCGAACGCGCACTACGCGAACATGCTCCTCGGCTTCTACCTGGCCACCGGGCAGGACGCCGCGAACATCGTCGAGGGCTCGCAGGGCATCACGTTCGCCGAGGCCCGCGGCGACGACCTGTACTTCTCCTGCTCGCTGCCGCACCTCATCGTCGGCACGGTCGGCAACGGCAAGGGCAACGACCTGCCCGTCGTCGAGGACGCCCTGGTGCGTCTCGGCTGCCGTGAGGACCGCGAGCCCGGCGCGAACGCCCGTCGGCTGGCGGCACTCTGCGCCGCGACGGTCCTCTGCGGTGAGCTGTCCCTGCTCGCCGCGCAGACGAACCCCGGCGAGCTGATGGCGGCACACGTCGCCATGGAGCGCGGCGGCAAGAAGGGCGACGCAGCATGACCGGCATCGGCATCCACGACATCGCGGTCGCGACCGGGCACCACGTGCTCGAGCTCGACGACCTCGCGGTGCAGCTCGGGGTGGACCCGGCGAAGTACCACGTCGGCATCGGGCAGGACGCGTTCAGCGTGCCCGCTCCCGACGAGGACATCGTCACGATGGGCGCCGCAGCGGCGAAGCAGGTCGTGGACCGGCACGGCGTCGAGGGCATCCGCACGGTGCTCTTCGCGACCGAGTCGGGCATCGACCAGTCCAAGGCCGCCGGCGTGTTCGTGCACGGACTCCTCGGGCTCCCGCAGAACGTCCGCACGGTCGAGCTGAAGCAGGCCTGCTACGGCGGGACCGCCGCGCTCCAGCTCGCACTCGGCATCGTCGCGCGCGACCCCCGGGAGCGCGTGCTCGTCATCGCCGCCGACGTCGCCCGCTACGACGTCGACACCGCCGCCGAGCCCACGCAGGGCGCCGGCGCGGTCGCGATCCTAGTGAGCGCCGATCCCGACCTCATCGAGATCGAGCCGGTCGCCGGGCTCTTCACCGCCGACGTCGACGACTTCTGGCGGCCGAACGACCGCTCCACCGCGCTCGTCGACGGACGCCTGTCCGTGAGCGCCTACGTGGACGCGTTCCTCGGGGCGTGGGACGACCTCGCGGCGCGGGGCGGTCCCGCGTACGCGGACATCGACCGTTTCGTGCACCACCAGCCCTTCACGAAGATGGCGCTCAAGGCGCACCGGAAGCTCACCCAGCACGTCGGTGCGGAGTTCGACGAGACCGAGCTCGTGACCGGCTTCACCTACAACCGCCAGGTCGGCAACACGTACACGGCGTCGCTCTGGATCGCCCTCGCGGCCCTCCTCGACCTCGACGACGACCTGGCCGGGGCGCGCATCGGGATGTTCAGCTACGGCTCGGGCAGCGTCGGTGAGCTCATCACCGGCGTCGTGCGGGACGACTACCGGAACCACCGTCGGGACGGTGCCGTCCGCGCCGACCTCGACGCGCGCGTCCCGCTGACCGTGGCGGAGTACCGGGCGCTGCACGCGGCCGGTGCGGCGACGAGTGAGGACACCGAGCGCCCGCGCGTCACGACGGCCCCGTTCCGGTTCGCCGGCGTGCTCGGCGGCGCACGGCACTACGAGCCGACCTCCCCGACGGCGTGACGCGCGGGGCGGTCGTGCCCCGCGCCTCCCGTCCGGTGTGGTCGCGGTCCGCGCGCGGCCGGACGGAGTAGACAGACGCATGGGCCAGCTCATCTACGCCGGGGAGGCACTCGACCTCCACATCGACGACCGCGCCCTGACGCACCTGCAGGTCGTCATCGTGAACATGCTCCGTCGCGACCACCGTTTCCTGTTCTCGTGGAAGGACGACGCGACGCACGGAGACGGCCGGAGCAGCGTCTGGCTGCACCCGAACGCCAGCCTGCACTTCAAGTTCGCCGGCGGCCGGATCCCCTCGATCAACCGGTCGTGGCTCGACCAGCTGTACGCCTCGGCGGCCTCGGGATCGGGGCTCGTCCTGACGCCGGAGCCGCCGGACACCAGCGTCGGCGAGGACTCCCCGTGGTCGCGTGCGGTCACTCCGGGCGCGAACACGAACGCCGCCAACGCGAACGCGAATACATAGCACGGCGTAGTACCTCGGTCAACCGGTACCGGACGGACGTGCAATTCTTGTACATTGTCCGAAGACCGTTCGGCGTGCTTCCCCACGTCGGCTCAGGGCGCCACGTGGGTTCGAGAGACCCGGATCAGGGGGCTCTCGCACACTCCGTGCGGTCTCAGGACGCCGCCCCGCCCGAGGATTCGGGTTCCACACGGCGGGACGGCGTCCGCTCCTCGTGAGACAGAACGCGCACCGTGCGAGGTTCCGGACACGGTGGGACGCGCGCCGCCTCGCCGGGCTCAGTACACGTCGCGCACGTAGCGCTTCGCGCGGCGCATGTCCGCCAGGTACTCCGCAGCGTCGTCGTCCCCCGCGCCGCGCTGCTCGGCGATCACCGCGAGGAGCGCCGACTCGACGTCCTTCGCCATCCGGGACGCGTCGCCGCACACCGTGAAGGTCGCGCCGGCCTCGAGCCACCGGTAGAGCTCCGCCGACTGCTCGCGCATCCGCGTCTGCACGTAGACCTTCTCCGCCTGGTCGCGCGAGAACGCCAGGTCCAGGCGGGTGAGCACCCCGGACTCCTGCAGCTCGGTGAGCTCGTCGCGGTAGACGAAGTCGGTGTCGCGGTGCTGGTCGCCGAAGAACAACCAGTTGTGCCCGGCGGCCCCGCGGGAGGCACGCTCGTGCAGGAACCCGCGGAACGGCGCGATGCCGGTGCCGGGGCCGACCATGATCAGCGGCGCGTCGTCGTCGGCCGGCACGCTGAACGCGGCGTTCGGCTGCAGGTAGATCCCGACCTCGTCACCGACCTCGACGCGGTCCGCCAGGTGCGTCGACGCGACGCCGGAGTGGCGGCGGTTCACGTCGCCGTACCGCACCGACGCGATCGTGAGGTGGATGCGGTCCGGGTGCGCGAGCGGGCTCGAGGAGATCGAGTACTGCCGCGCCTGCAGCGGCCGGAGGAACGGCAGCAGCTCGTCGAGTCCCGGCGCGGTGGACCCGGCGTCGCGGAGCAGGTCGAGGACGTCCCGACCCCACAGCCACCGGTCCAGCTCGTGCTTGTCACCGTGCGCGACGACCGCGGCGAGCTCGCTCGACGGGGCGCGCTGGACCAGGTCCGCGATGAGGTCCTTCGACGGCGTCCGGATCTCGCGGTCGGTGCGCAGCAGCTCGCGCACCGCGACGCCGTCGAACACCTCGTCGCCGGTGGCACCGAGGTGCGTCAGCAGTTCGGTGACGAGTCCGCCGTCGTTCAGGGGCACGACGGCGAGGGCGTCGCCGGCCGCGTACGTGATGCCGCTGTCGCCGAGGTCGAACTCGTAGTGCCGGATCTCCTTCGCGCTGCGCGGGTCGGAGAGCAGCCGGTTCTCCACCAGGCGGGCACGGTACGGGTTGCGCTTGTTCCACTGGGAACCCGGCCGGGAGGCACGGCTCGCGCCCGCCCCGTCGGCTGCGGTGGTCGTGGGGCCGGCTCCGCCAGCCTGGGTCCCGCCCGGCTGGGCGCCGGTCTCCGCGGCGATGCGGTCGAGGACGGCTGCGGTCCAGAGCGCAGCGGGGTCCTCGAAGTCGACGTCGCAGTCCACACGCTCGTGCACGCGGGTCGCGCCGAGCTGCTCGAAGCGGGTGTCGATGAGCTTGCCGGCCTGGCAGAACTCGTCGTAGCTCGTGTCGCCGAGCCCGAGGACGGCGTACTGCAGGCCCTCCAGGCGCGGCACCGTGCTCGCCTGGACCGCGTCCCAGAACAGGCCGGCGTTGTCGGGCATCTCGCCCTCGCCGTACGTCGAGGTGACGACGAGCACGTGCGACATCCCGGCGAGCTGCTCGGGGGAGACGTCGTCGAGCGCGGTGGTCCGCCCGCCGAGCCCGCGGGCCTTCGCGCCGGCGACGAGCTGGTCCGCGAGGAACTCCGCGTTGCCCGTCTGGGTGCCGAACAGCACGTCGATCGTCGTCGTCGGTGCCGGTGCGGCGGACTTCTTGCCCGCGGCGGCGATGCCCGCGATGAACCCGGCGAGCCAGGACTCCTGCGCGGCGGAGAACGGGGCGTCGACCGGGATCAGCGAACCGGTCGGGGGCAGGAGGCTCACGCGGTCACCGCCTCGACGGGCGCCTGCGGTGCACGGCCGGCGATGTCCTCGAGCGCCGCGGTCGCGAGCAGCTCGTCGAAGCGGGCCGCGCGGACGCGACCGTCGTTCTTGGCGTTCTGGTGCATGATCCAGCCGGTCGTTCCGGGTGCGTCCATGCTGCGGTTGTTCCGCTGCGTGAGCGCACGCTTGTAGTCGTCGAGGCGCTTGATCGCGATGAGGGTCGCGAGCTCGTCGTCGGTGAACCGCTCGAGGGTGCCGCGGAGGTACTTCACCACGCGCTGCTTCACGAAGAAGTCCTCGGTGAGTACGAGGTTCTTCACGGCCTCGGCCACGCGGGGGTCGTTCGGGCTCGTCGCACCGGGGACCCGCTCGAGGGCGAGGTCCTGGGCGACACCGAGCACCGTGTACGAGGACAGGAGCGAGAACATGTCGTCGCCCTGGTCGCCGAGTGCCGGGGCGCGGCCGTCGAGCACCGTGCGGCGGTCGCGGTAGTCGACCTTGAACGCGCGGAGCTTGTCGGTCGCGGTCGAGGTGGCCAGCTCGTCGAGCAACTCGTTGCGGGTCGCGGCGGCGAGGATCGCCTCGGCGTCCTGGGTGAGCAGGAGCGCGCGGGGCATCCCGACGAAGACGTGCGTCCGGGTCGTGTCCCAGTCCGCGAGCAGGCGGCCCGCGAGCTCGGAGCCGGTGGCCTCGAGGTGCCATTCGAGGAGCAGCCGTGCGGCGTCCTCGTGGAAGGCGCCCCGCGTCGTGTCGGTGACCGGGAAGACGAGGAGCGAGTCGGTGCTGGCACGCTCCGCGACCTGGCCGGACGGGTCGTACTGGTAGAGGAACCCGCCGGACATGCCGTTGCCGAGGCCCTTGCCGAAGCCGCCGAGGTTGAACACCGCGCCGCCCGTCATGTACTCGCAGCCGAAGTCGCCGACACCCTCGACGACCGCGGTCGCACCCGAGTTCCGGACGGCGAAGCGGTCGCCCGCCTCGCCCTCGACGAACGTGCGGCCACCGGTCGCGCCGAACAGCGCGAAGTTGCCGATCAGGACGTTGCCGCCGCGGACGGCGCTGCCGCCACCGGGCGCGCGGACCACGATGCGACCGCCGCTCTGGCTCTTGCCGACACCGTCGTTCGCGGTGCCGGTGTGCTCGAGCAGGACACCGTCGTTGTTGAAGACGCCGTAGGACTGGCCGGCCGAACCGCTGGTGCGGATCGTCACCGCGCCGTCGACCAGACGGCGGCGACCGCGGTCGTCGGTGGTGACCGCGGGCACGTCGTCGAACGACGCGTCGCGGAGCTCGTGGTTGAGGATGCGCTCGACGTCGATGCCGAACTGGCCGCCGACGGACTTGTCCGCGTTGCCGAGGTGCACGCCGTCGATGGTGACGGTGTGCTCGTGGCGCGTCAGGAGCGCGGCGCGGACCTGCTCGATGAGGGCGTCGTCGGTCCGGAAGTCCTTCTCGAGGTACTCCGGGTCGGTGACGATCTTCTCCGGCACCCGCGCGAGCAGGTTCCGGACGTCGAGCCGCCCGACGCTCGCCGGGTGGTCGAGGAGCTGCAGGAGGTCCGTGCGGCCACGGGCCTCGCGCAGGGAGCGCAGGCCGAGGCGGGCGAGGATCTGCCGGACGTCGTGCGCGATGTTCAGCAGGTACTGGGCGAGCGCGCGGGGGTCGCCCTCGAACGCCTCGGCGTTCGTGGTGAGGCCCGCCGGGCACTTCACGTTGCAGTTCTTCGCCATCACGCAGCCGAGCATCATCAGCGCGGTCGTGCCGAACTCGAACGAGTCGCCGCCGAGCAGCGCGCTCGTGACGACGTCCGAGCCGGTCTGGTGCGCGCCGGAGCAGCGGAGCGTGACCTTCTGGCGGAGGCCGTTCGCGACGAGGGCCTGGTGCACCTCGGCCACGCCGATCTCCGCGGACCGGCCCGCGTACTTCAGGCTCGTGACCGCCGCGGCGCCGGTGCCGCCGGTGTTCCCGGCGACGTTGATGACGTCGGCGCCGGCCTTCGCGACACCCACGGCGATGGTGCCGATGCCCTCGGAGGACACCAGCTTCACGATCACCCGGACGCGGGCGGCCTTGCAGTCGTGGATGAGCTGCGCGAGGTCCTCGATGGAGTACGTGTCGTGGTGCGGCGGCGGGGAGATGAGCTCGACGCCTGGCGTGCCACCACGGGCCGCGGCGATGTCCACGGTGACCTTCGGCGCGGGCAGCTGGCCGCCCTCGCCGGGCTTCGCGCCCTGGCCGATCTTGATCTCGAGTTCCTCGAGCATCGGGTCGGCGAGGTAGCCCGTCCAGATGCCGAACCGGCCCGAGGCGAACTGCTTGATGCGGGAACCGCGGATCGTGCCGTAGCGGGAGTGGTGCTCGCCGCCCTCGCCGCTGTTCGACATGCCGCCGACCATGTTCGTGCCGTGCGCCACCGCCTCGTGCGCGGTGGCGACGAGCGCGCCGTGGCTCATCGCGCCCGATGCCAGCGTGCGGGTGATCTCGTGGGCGGGCTGGACCTCGTCGAGTCCGACGCTCTCCGGGGCGCTCTCGAGCAGGGCGAGCAGGTCCGCGGCGAAGCCGGTGGCGCGGAGCGTCACCTGGTCGGCGTCGACGGCGTCGACGTCCACCTGGCCGGGGAAGAGCAGGCCGAGCCCGTGTGCGAGGGCCGTGTGGCGCTCGGTGCCGAGCGACCCCGTCGACGTGAGCTGCAGACGGAACCGCTCCGGGCCTCCCGGCTGCTCGTCGTCAGCAGACGGACGCGAGCCGAGCAGCCCGCGCACCGTGACGCTGCTGTTGCCCGTCAGGGAGAACCGGCCGAGCTCGCGGGCGAAGTCCTCCGCCGTGTCGATGCCCGTGACGTCCGCCGGCAGCGCGAGCACGTCACGGAGCGCGGACGGGCGGCGGGACCGCTCGTCGTGCGTGGTCTGCAGGAACGTCCGGTAGCCGGGCGTGATGCGGAAGTCGTCGATCTCGGACTCGCTGAGGCGGTCGTAGCCGGTGTTCCGGTACGCCGCGTCCGTGATGCCGAAGGCGTCGTCGAGCTGGCCGAGCGTCAGGAGCCGGAGCGCCTCGGAGTCGCCGGAGCGCTCGAAGGTCGGCCGTTCCTCGGTCATGCCGCCGAAGCCGCGGACGCTCGCGACACCGAACGAGTGCCCGGCACCGTCCGAGCGCTCCTTGAACAGGCCGAGGAGCGGCACCTGTGCGTCGCCCTGCACCGACCGGGCGCGCTCGTGCCAATCGGTCGCCGCCTGCGCGATGCGGGCGAAGCCGACACCGCCGACCGGGGCGTCCATGTGCGGGAACACCGTCGCGAACAGGTCGTCACGGGTGTCGAGGTAGTTCGGCTCGAAGAACTCGCCGCCGATGTAGCTCTCCGCGGTGCAGAGACCGACGCGGCCCATGGTCTTGGCGAGGGCCTTCTCCGCCGCCTTCCGGAACTTCGCGAGCGCCTGGTCGGTCGCGGTGTACTCACCGGCCGGAGCCGCAGCAGCGGGGTACTTCTCCTCGGCACGGAGCCGCGCGGAGAGGCTGTAGACCGCCGCGGCACCGAAGCCGAGCGCCGTCGCGACGTGGTGCGACGAGGGCAGCTGGCCGCTCTCGGCGACCACGGAGACCCGCAGTCGCAAGCCGGTCTCGATGAGGCGCTGGTTCACGGCGGCCACGGCGAGGATCACCGGCAGGGCCGCGTGCGTCGACGAGACGGCACGGTCGGAGAGCACGGCGATGCCGCCGGTCTCCTTCGCGAACCGCTCCACCGCGCTGCTCAGGGCGTCGACGGCGGACCGCATCGCGTCCGCGTTCGCCTGCTCGTCGCCGAGCACCGGCACGTAGAGCATGTCGAAGCGCTCCAGCGGCACGATGTCCTGGTCGCGCAGGCGGACCATGTCGAGGTGCCCGAGGACCGGGGACTGCACGACGAGCTGCCGGGTCGCGGTGCCGGTGCCGTCCGGCTTGGCACCGAGTGCGACCCGCATGCTCATGCCGTCGGCCTCGCGGATGGAGTCGAGTGGCGGGTTCGTGACCTGGGCGAAGCGCTGCGAGAAGTACTTCGCCATGCCGCCCTCGGTGTCGCTGAGCGCGTTGATGGCGTTGCCGTAGCCCATCGCCGAGATCCGCTCCGACCCGTTCTGGAGCATCGGGTCGAGCATGAACCGGAAGCTCTCCTGGTTCAGCGAGTACGCCACGTAGCGGCCCTGCAGCGACAGGTCGCCGTCGTAGCCGAGGGTCGACGTGGTGCGGTCGTACGCGGGCGCGGGGAGGTCGTCGAGGTTCACCCGGGCAGCCTCGAGCAGCGTGCCGTAGTCCCGGCGGGCGGCGAGCATCTCCAGGACCTCGCCGGTGCGCATCAGCGAGCCGGTGCGGTGGTCGACGACGAGCATGCCGCCGGCCTCGATGCGGCCGCGGTGCGTGACCTCGGCGTCCGGGACGGTGACCTGGCCGGCCTCGGACGACACCATCAGGTACTCGTCGGTCTGCACGGAGCGCAGCGGACGCAGGCCGAGCCGGTCCAGGCGCGCGCCGACGACGTCGCCGTCGCTGAAGATCACGGCCGCCGGTCCGTCGTTCTTCTCCTCGTACAGGGAGAAGTACTCGAGCATCGCGCGGACGTCGTCGGTCAGGGTGTGGTCGTTCTCCCACGCCGGCGGCATCAGCGACACCACGGCCTCGACGATCTCCAGACCGTCGTCGAACACGCGGCTCTGCAGGGTCTGGTCGAGGCGGCTGGAGTCGGACTGCCCGGGAGGACGCACGATGCTGCGCGTGCGGGCCTGCGCGAGGGCCTCGTCCGACAGCCGGTTCTTCCGGTCGGTGTTCAGCTCGCCGTTGTGCGCCATCAGGCGGAACGGCTGCGCCATCGTCGGGTGCGGCTCGGTGTTCGTCGAGAAGCGGGTGTGGAAGTAGAGCGTCCGCACCGAGTGCCGCGGGTCGCGGAGGTCCGTGAAGTAGCCGATGACCTCGCCGGAGTTCAGGCGGCCCTTGAGGATCTGGGTGCGGGCGCTGAGGGACAGCGGGTACAGGGCGGCGTGCTCGGCGTGCTGCTCGGCTGCCTGGCCGTAGGAGACCGACTCGACGGCGAGCAGGGCGCGGTTCGCGGCGGCGTCGACGTCCTGCCGGGTCCAGTCCTCCGGCGCGCGGAAGACCCACTGCACGATGGGGAGCTGGTACTGCTCGGCCTCGGGACGCGCGACGGTGTGGTCGACCGGGACGTCGCGGACCAGGAGGAGCTCGAAGCCCTCGTGCTCGATGGCGTCGGTGACGGTGCGGACGGCGTCCGCGCGCTCGGCGGGGGTGCTCGGCACGAAGCAGTTGGCGACGCCGAAGTGGCCGGGGCGCAGCTCCTCGCCGGTGATCGCGCTGAAGAACTCCACCGACAGGTCGATGCTCACACCCGCGCCGTCGCCGACACCCTCGGCCGACTTGCCGCCGCGGTGCGGGATCGCACAGAGCGCTTCGTCGCCCTTGCGGATGACGTCGTGGCTCGGCGTCCCGTCGAGACGGGTGATGAAGCCGACGCCGCAGTCGGAGGATTCGCGGGCAGGGTCGTAGAGACCGAAGGGGGAGGGGTTCACGAGCGGGTCCAGTGGAGCGAGTGCCGGCAGCGGACGACGGAGGCTGCAACGGTGGAGCGCTCGCCGCGGGCAGACCGGTGGTGGCAGTCGGGCCCTGTGGGGTTGTGGTGCGGTGAGGCGATGCTACGGCGCGGTATACCGCGCGCGCAACATCCCGCCCGGACGGTGCGGTGGTGCGGTTCGGCGCCGAACAACGGAAACCGATCCGCACCGCGGTCGTTCGCGGTTCGGATCGGTTTCCGTTGTGCTGCGCTACTCGGCGCCCTCGTCCTCTTCGGGGTTGAAGTGTGAGTCCTCGTCGGTGATGCCGGCGGCGACTCCGTCCGGGTCGTTCGGGATCGTGCCGTCCTTGCCGAGGCCGTCCGCCTTCTCGGTACCGTCCGGGTCCGGTGTGCTCGTGTCGGTCATGTGCTGCTCCTTCGCAGGGGGTCTCGGGATCCTCACGGTACGCGGGCGTCCTCAACGTCCCGCGGCGTCCTCAGCGCGACGCGGTGTCCGTGACCGGGAGCACCTCGGTGACGGCCTCGCTGCTCGCCTCGGCAGCGGGGGTGGTGCCCGCGCGGATGATCTCCGGGCGACGCCGGGCCCGGAACACCCACGCCTTGAACAGCACGAAACGGACCAGGGTGGCGACCAGGTTCGCCGCGGTGAGCACGGCGATCTCCGCCCCGTGGGACGACCCCGGGTCCGCGGCGTGCAGCACCACGAGCGACCCGGAGGTGATCGCCCACGCGATCCCGAACACGACGAGGCCCTGCACGTGGTGCCGCCCCGCGCCGGCCCGCCCGCGCACCCCGAACGTGAAGCGGCGGTTCAGCGCGGTGTTCCCGATCGCCGTGAGCAGCAGCGCGAGGAAGTCCGCCGTCTGCGCACCGATCGTCGGACGGAACAATGCGTAGAGCAGGGCGAACGCGACCGTCGATGCGACACCGATCGCGCCGAAGCGCAGCACCTGCCCGACGATCCCGACGTGGGGCGGCGTGAACGGCCGACGCCCGATCGCGTCGTAGACGTCGCTGACGGGGACGCGTCCGGTCGCGAGGCCCCGGGAGACCCGCCACATGCCCTTCAGGTCCTCCGTCGCGGTCGCCCGGATCTGCACGGACGAGTTGACGTCGTCCACCCAGTCCACGGGGACCTCGTGGACACGGAGGCCGGCGTGCTCGGCCAGGACGAGCAGCTCGGTGTCGAAGAACCACGCGTCGTCCTCGCAGAGCGGCAGCACGTGCTCGGCCGCCTCGCGCGTGATCGCCTTGAAGCCGCACTGTGCGTCGGAGAACGAGACACCCATCGTGGTCCGGAGCAGCAGGTTGTACGAGCGGGAGATGAACTCGCGCTTCCCGCCGCGCACCACCCGCGCCGAGTCCGCCAGGCGGGTGCCGATCGCCAGGTCCGAGTGTCCGGACAGCAGCGGGGCCACGAGGGGCTCGAGCGCGGCGAGGTCCGTGGACAGGTCCTCGTCGACGTAGACGAGCACGTGCGCTTCGGACGCACCCCAGACGGCCTTGAGTGCCCGACCCCGACCCTTCTCGGGGAGGTGCACCGCGTCGACGCCGTCGAGCATCGCGGCGAGGTCGTCGGCGATCCGCGCGGTGTCGTCCGTCGAGGCGTTGTCGGCGATCGTGATGCGCCAGGTGTGGTGCAGCGACGTCCGGCAGAACGTGTGCAGGCGTCGGACGTGCGCAGCGAGCGTGTCCTGCTCGTTGTAGCAGGGGACGACGATGTCGATGTCGAGGGTCTGGTTCGTCTCCGTCATACCGCTGATGCTCGGCAGCGGGCCTGCGGGGACCGATGCAGCGTCCTGTGCCGCCGGTAAGAACCCCGCCAGCGCGGGGTGGTGTGTCACATGCCGCGCTGCTACGCTCGGCATTGCTCGTTGCGTTGAGCTTCGAGAAGTGGACCCGAGACCCATCCGGACGGTTGGGCGCTCGGGTCTTGCGCTTTCTCACCTCGGATCAGACCGACGGTCGGCGTTCAGATGTCCCACGACACCGTCGTCGCCACGGACCGCCTCGGGCCCAAGCCCAGGCGAGGGCATCCGGGATGGCGAGCAGTGGCTCGTCCGTCGCCGATGCGTGCCGGTGCTCGATCGGTTGGCGGATCCGATGCGACGCTTCGACGACACGTCGTCGATCCCGCGCGACCAGTGTCTCGTCGCGCTCGAAGCAGAGCAATGACGCCGGAGCAGCAGCGAGGTCCGTCACGAGCGCGTCGATGCACTGCGCGCGACGTTCGACTTCGCTCCGACCGTCCTTCGGTGCGCGGTAGATCAGCGTGTCGAGGGGAGCGTCCCGATCCGGTCGAGGATGAGGCGTCGGCGACTCTCGCTCTCCTTGGTCATGTGCAGACGGTTCTGGCCGGGGAGCACGAGCCCGCGGATGGTCTTCCGAGCGATCCCGATGGACGTGGGGTGGATCGCGGTGGTCGCCAGCAGGTAGTCACTCGCTTTCGACTCGTCGATGAGGATGAGCCGCCGGGGCCCGTGATGCTCGTCCAGGCCGCACCTCCGAAGTCGCTTCCCACACTACATATCAGTTCGTCCGAGGGTGTGGATCGCGGGAAGAGGTCGGCGAAAGCGACAGTGCATCGGGGTGCGACCCCGGCAATGACACCGTGAACGCCGTCCGCCCCGGCTCGGATGCCACGCGCACCGCGCCGCCGTGCGACTCGACGACCGCGCGGACGATCGCGAGCCCGAGGCCGCTCGTCCCGTGCTCCCGGGACCGCGACGCCTCGCCCCGGGTGAACCGGTCGAAGAGGGTCGGCAGCGCGTCCGCGGGGATGGGCGCGCCGTCGTTCGTCACCACGAACCGGACCTCGTCGGCCACCCGCTGCAGGGACACCACGACGGCGGTGCCGGCGGGTGTGTGCGTCCGGGCGTTCGCGAGCAGGTTCGTCACCACGCGCCGCAGTTGCACCTCGTCCCCGGTGAGGACGATCGGCTCGTCGTCGACCTGCAGCGTCCACCGGTGCTCGGGTGCCGTGGCGCGGGCGTCCATCGTCGCCTCGACCACGACGGACGTCAGGTCCACCGGGTCCGATGCGGGGACGGGGGCTGCGGCCGTGTCCAACCGGGCGAGCAGCAGGAGCTCGTCGACGAGGGACCCCATCCGGACGGCCTCGCGCTGGATCCGGTCGACGTTCTGGTGCAGGGCGTCGACGTCGTCGGAGGCGGAGGACAGCTCGGCGTACGCCCGGACGGTGGCGATCGGCGTCCGGAGCTCGTGCGAGGCATCGGCGATGAACGTCCGCATCCCGGCCTCCGCGTCGCGACGGACGGTGAGCGCACGGGCCACGTGCCCGAGCAGGCGGTTGAGCGCGGATCCGACGGCCCCGACCTCGCGGTTCCGGGTGAGGTCGGCGGACGCGACCCGGACGGGGATGTCGGTGTCGCCGCGCTCGAGGTCGAGCGACGTCACGCTCGACGCCACCGCGGCGACGTGTTCCAGCGGCCGCAGGGACCGGCGGACGAGCATCGCGCCGGCCCAGACCGCGACCAGCAGCCCGACGAGCGTCACACTGCCGATCACGGCCACCAGCCGGACGATGGAGGCGCGGAGGTCGCCGAGTGGCAGCGCCGTGACGTAGACGTCGCCGTCCGAGCCGATCGCCTGCGCACGGTAGCTGCCGAGCGAGCCGAGCGTGACCGTCACGGGCACCCCGTCGCTGTCCACCGCCGCCAGCGTCGACTTCTGCGCCGAGGTCAGGCCGTGCTGCTCGCCCGTCGCGTCGGTGTACCCGGCGAGCACCGATGAGCCGTCCCGGTAGATCGCGACGACGGTCCCGGCGGCCTGCCCCGGCGCCCCGATGAACGCGTTCGAGGGGTCAGGCCGGTCCGCAGCGGAACCAGACGAACCAGACGAACCCGAGGGAGCGCCCGGCGGCGTCCCGTCACCCGGCCCGAGCGTCCGGTTCGCCGCCGTCGAGAGCTCCGCGTCGAGCCGGTCGACCAGGTACCCCCGGTACGCCACGACGGTGACGACCCCGACCACGACGTTGGTCAGGACGAGCAGCAGCGCCACCGCCCCGACGATCCGCCACCGGAGCGATGGCACCCGACGAGCGCCCGGCACCCGCCGCGCCCCAGATCCGTTCACGCGACCGGCCGCAGCACGTACCCGGCACCGCGCACCGTCTGCACGAGCGGCGACCGTCCGGCGTCGACCTTCCGCCGCAGGTACGACACGTACATGTCGACGAGGTTCGACGACGACCCGAAGTCCATCCCCCACACGTTCGTCAGGATGTTCTCCCGCGACAGCACCCGGTTCGCGTTCCGCGCCAGGTAGCGCAGCAGTTCGAACTCCGTGGGGGTCAGCTCGATGGCGTCCCCGGCACGGGTCACGGTGCGCGCGTCCTCGTCGAGCACGAGGTCGCCGACGGCGATCCCCGCGGCGGCGGTCGATGCGACCCTGGCGGAGGTCCGCGCCAGGATCCGCGCCCGCACCAGCAGCTCGGCGACGCCGAAGGGCTTCGTGAGGTAGTCGTCGCCGCCACGGGTGAGTCCGGCGAGCCGGTCCTCGGAGGAGTCCCGTGCGGTGAGGAACAGCACCCGGACGTCGTCGCGGGCATCGCGGAGCCGGTCGAGCACCTCGAACCCGTCGATGTCCGGCAGCATCACGTCGAGCACGATCACGTCGGGCTGGAACTCCCGGGCCGCGAACAGGACGTCCCGTCCCCGGTGCACGGCACGCACGGCCCAGCCGTCCGCCTCGAACGCGAGGCGGACGGCATCGGCCAGGGCGTGCTCGTCATCGACGACGAGGGCACGGACGGGTGTCCCGTCGGTGCGCTGCAGCGGTCGGTCGGCCATCGGGGCCGAGCCTACTCACCGCTCGACAGGTCGTAGACGGTCTGCCCGCCGACGGTCGTCGCACTGTAGTTCGCCGCGACCCACGCCGAGATGGCCGAGGCCGTTGATGATCCGCCGGCCATCCCGCCACTCGTCCCGGAGGAGATGTAGTAGCTGATGTCACCAGCTGCGACGTCCGCCTCGAACTCGGCGAGGGTCGGCGTCGGGTCACTCGACCAGCCACCGATCGCCATCACGGCGGTGTCGGTGTCGAGCTCCAGCTGCGCGGCGGACTGCGATCCGTCCACCGCGGCGGCCCACTTCGTGTCCGTCGCCTCGAGCAGCTTCGCGAGCGCTGACGACGTCGAGGCGCTCTCGCCACCGCCACCGGTCGCGTCACCACCGGACGGGAGGCCCGTCCCCGACTCCGCATCGGACGTCCCGTCCGGCAGGGCCGGCGGTCCGGCGCTGTCGGAACCGGTGCTGTCGGAACCGTCGCTGTCGGAACCGGGGGCGGTCCCGCCGGGTCCACCCGAGCCTCCCGGCATGCCGCCGCCACCCGTCCCGGAACCGGACGAACCCGACGGACCGACGCTCGGGATGGAGCCGGTGTGCGCGACGGTGGTCGTGGCGACCGCGTAGGCGGTGGTGCCGGTGAGCCCGAAGAGCGTGCCGGCGAGGACGCCCACCGCGACGAGCTTCCGGAGCGACGGGACGCTGCCGACGATGACGGCGATCGCGGAGAGCAGGCCGCCGGCGAGCATCACCCAGCGGAGCCACGGCAGCCACGTCGGGTTCTCGTTGAGCAGGCACCAGCTCCAGAACGCCGTGACGCCGATCATCGCGGCGAGGCCCATCCGGCCTCGCATCCGATCCCGGGCGTGCCAGAGCAGGGCGCCACCGGTCCCGACGAGTCCCGCGATCGCCGGGGTGAGCGCGACCGTGTAGTACGGGTGGATCGTGCCGGACATGTAGGAGAACACGAGCCCGGTGACGATGAGCCATCCGCCCCAGAGGACGAGGCCCGCGCGCACCGGGTCGGAGAGCTTCCGACGCCCGACGACGACCAGGCCGAGCACGAGCGCGACGAGTGCCGCGGGCAGCAGCCACGAGATCTCGAGGCCCATCTCCGAGGAGAACAACCGGTCGAGGCCGGTCGACCCGCCGAAGGAGGAGCCGGCCGTGCCACCGGTCGTGCCGCCGCCGCCACCGTTGCCCGAGCCGCCGAAGATCCGGCCGAGGCCGTTGTACCCGAAGACGAGATCGAGGACGGTGTTGTTCGTCGAGCCGCCGATGTAAGGCCGGGCGTCCGCGGGCCAGAGCGCCACGGCGAGGACCCACCAGCCGGCACCGACGACGAGCGACCCCGCCGCGATCAGGAGGCCGACGATGCGCTTCGGCCAGGTCGTGCGCGCCGCGATGAGGTACACGATGCCGAACGCCGGCAGGACCAGCAGTCCCTGCAGCATCTTCGTCAGGAACGCGAAGCCGAGGGCGACACCGGCGAGGGCGATCCACTTCCAGCTGCCCCTCGGGAGCGCCCGCACCGTGCAGTACGCGCCCGCGGTCATCAGCAGCACGAGGAGTGCGTCCGGGTTGTCGAACCGGAACATCAGCGCCGCAGCCGGGGTCGCCGCGACGACGAACCCGGCGAGCAGGGCACCGACGTTCGCGGTGGTCGAGCCGAGCCGGACGAGCGTGCGCCGCACCGTGCCCCAGACCAGCGCGACCGACCCCACGGCCATCAGTGCCTGGGGGAGCAGGAGGCTGAAGCTCGAGAAGCCGAACAGCCGGGCGGAGATGACCATCACCCACAGCGATGCCGGCGGCTTGTCGACGGTGATGAAGTTCGACGAGTCGAGTGAGCCGAAGAAGAAGGCCTCCCACGACTTCGTGCCGGCCTGGACGGCGGCGGCGTAGAAGCTGTTGGCGTACCCGGACTCGCTGAGGTTCCAGAGGTACACGACGGCGGTGACGACGAGGAGCAGCCAGAACGCCGGCCGGAGCCAGCGGGCGTCCTCGCGTTCGCCGAGGAAGAGCCGCGCGGCGGCTCGGCGACGGGTCGGCGCACCCGAGTGCGCACGGTCGCCTCGATCGGTCACGGGAATCGGGTACGTGGTCATGTCCGTGAGCATCCGGGGTGTTCCCCGAACGCCGCCATGTGCTCCCTGTGGCGCGTCTAAGGACTGCGGCGCGCGGAGCGGCGGGCGGGCGGCCGTGCGGCCGCGGGGCCCGTCAGGCGTAGCGGCGGGCGGCGTGCAGCGCTGCCCCCGTGTACGAGCCGCCGAACAGCAGCACGTGCAGGAGCAGCGGGGCCAGCTGGTGCAGCTCGACGCGCTCCTGCCACCCGGACGCCAACCGGGACTCGGCGTCGTACGCCGCCAGCACCGTCTCGAGGCGCGGGAGCCCGAACAGCGCGAGCAGCGCCAGGTCCGTCTCCGCGTGCCCGCCGTGCGGTGTCGCGTCGATGAGCACCGCGCCCGTCGGCTCCGAGGCGTCGGTCGGCCACAGCACGTTGCCCGCCCACAGGTCGCCGTGCAGCCGCGCCGGTCCGTCGCCGACGAGTGCGGGCTGCGCGGAGCCGAGCGTGCCGTCCTCGACCCGGTCGGCGACGCGGTCGAACACGGCGGCCTCGGCCGTGTCGAACCCGCCGGTGTCCACGATGCGGCGGACGAAGTCGCGGATCCGGTACTCGGCGAAGAACGCGCCCCAGGTGGCGGGGGCGTCTGCCGCGCTGACGAAGGGGGTGCGCGAGCGGCCCATCCGGAGCGGTCCGACCGCGGGGAACCCGGGCGGCGGCGCTCCCCAGTGCGACGCTCCCGCCGCGTGTGTGTGCGCGAGCGACCGACCGAAGCGCTCCGCCTGGGGCTTCGTCGGCGAGCCGTCGGAGATCAGCTCGAGGTCGAGCACGGTGGGGCGGGGGCGTCCGAGGACCCGTGCGATCCGGGTCCCGCCGTGCTCCTCGGCTTCGGCGAGCCACTCCAGGCCGGCGGCTTCGGCCGCGGCCTCGTTCGGGTCGGTGAAGGTCTTCACGTGCGTCTCGGCCATCACCCCATCCTGCCGACGCACCCTCCGCGCCGCGTCAGACCGCGTCGACGAGGGCCTGCGTGAGCGGGTTCCACGGGCGGGACGACGGGCCGCTGAGCACCAGCGTGCGCTCGAGCCGGGGGAGCGTCGGCACCATCACGAGGTCCGGCGGCAGCATCACGCGGCCGAGCGTCGGCACGATCGAGACGCCCTCGCCCCGCTGGATCATGCCGAACATCGTGCTCATCTCCCGGACCCGGTGCGCGTACCGAAAGGGCTGCCCGGCGAGCTCGTGCATCCGCTCGATCTGGTACTCGCACCCGCCACCGCCCGCGACGAGGCCGTCCTCGTGCAGGTCGTCGAGCGTCAGCGCAGTGGCCTCGGCGAGCGGGTGGTCGCGGCGGACGACCGCGGCCATCTCGTCCCGCGCGACGACCACCGACCCGTCCGGCATCGTCGCGGGGTCGACCAGCACGGCGGCGTCCACGGTGCCGGCCTCCAGCCACTCCGGCATCTCGTCGTCGTCGCCCTCGTAGACCTGCACGTCGACGTCGGGCAGCGTCACCGCCCAGAGCTCGCGGAGCCGCGGCAGCAGGCCCTGGCAGACGGTGGGGACGGCGGCGAGGCGCACGGTGCCGCGCGCCGTGCCGGGCCGGACCACGGCCTCCAGGCTGTCGACGGAGGCGAGCACGCTGCGGGCATGCGGCAACAGGCGTTCCCCGAGGGGAGTCGGCGCGGCGACGCCGCCACGGCGGAGGACGGCACCGCCGACCTCGCGTTCCAGCCCGGCGACGGCGTGCGAGACGGCGGACTGGCCGACCCCGAGTGCCGATGCGGCGAGCGTGAACGACCCGCGGTCGACGGTGGTGACCAGGGCGCGGAGCTGCGCGATCGTGACGGGCATGTGATCTCCTCATGAGCGCATGAGGCCGATGCGTTTGCCTCATGCGGTTCGCTGCCTCGACACTAGCGGCATGAACGGCATCCTGTTCGTGCTCGTCGCACTCACCTGGGGATCGAGCTTCCTCTTCATGAAGATCGGCCTCGAGGGGCTCTCCCCGCAGCAGGTCGCGCTCGGCCGGGTGCTCCTCGGCGCCCTCACGCTCGTCGCGATCCTGCTCGTGACGCGTCGCCGGTGGCCGCGGTCGATCCGGCTGTGGGGGCACCTGCTCGTCGTCGCGGTGTTCCTCAACGCGGTGCCGTCGTCGCTCGTGGCGTGGGCCGAGCAGACCGTGCCGAGCGGCCTCGCGAGCATCTACAACGCGACCACGCCGATCATGGTGCTGCTCGCGCTGCCCCTGCTGCTACCGGCGGAGCGACTGCGTGGACGGCAGCTCGCCGGCGTCCTCATCGGGATCCTCGGCGTGCTCGTCCTCGTCGGGCCGTGGAGCCTCGTCGGCGACCCCGCGGTCCTCGCGACCGTGCCCGGGCAGGTCGCGCTGATCGGGATGACCGCCTGCTACGGATTCGGCCTGGCCTACATGCGCCGGTTCGTCGCCGGCAGCGGGTACGACGCGATCACGCTGACGACCGTCCAGCTCACGCTGGGTGCTGGGCTGATGCTGCTGGTCGCGCCGTTCACCGCGACCGGCGCCGTGCACCTGGACTGGAGGATCGTGGCCGCGATGGTCGCGCTCGGGTGCCTCGGAACGGGGCTGGCCTACGCGTGGAACACCGGGCTCGTGCAGGCATGGGGCGCGGCGCGGGCGTCCACCGTGACGTACCTGACGCCCGTGGTGGGCGTGGTGCTCGGCGTGCTGGTGCTCGGCGAGCGGGTGCGGTGGAACGAGCCGGTCGGCGGCGTGGTGATCCTGCTCGGGATCGCGCTGGCGTCGGGGATGCTCCGGCGGCGGGCGCGCGGCGTTGCCGATGGGGCTGGCACGGGTCCGGCCGTGACCCCGGCCGCAGCCGCCGCGGCGCCGGTCAGCCGATCCGCTCGACCGTGACGTGCCAGCCGAGATCGGTCGCCCGCCGTTCGAGCTCGGAGGCGTTCGACCGGCACCGCGAGCCGCCGTCCGCCGGGTAGTACCGGCGGATCGCCGCCTCGGGAACGAACCGGCCGCCGAGCGGGTCACCGCCGCGCCGGACCTGCCACCAGCGCTCGGTGGCCTGTTCGAGCGCGGATCCGAGCGGCACCTCGACGTCGACGATCCGCAGGCGGTCGTACCCGGCCTCGTCGAGGTCGGACAGCAGGTCGTCGAGGTAGTCCACGCTCGACAGCGTCCCGTGCACGACGACGTTCTCGCCGTCGCGCAGTGACCGACGGCGGAGCGTGTCGGCGACCGCCGTCGACTCGGCGTGCACGTACCCGGCGAGCTCGCGTCGCTGCACCGGACGGCCGTCCGCGAGGACCCGGCTCGTCCATGCATCGAGCAGCCCGTCCGCGGCGGCGCGCTCGAGCAGGGGGTCCTTGAAGTCGTCGGCGTCGATGTGCCGGTAGTCGTCGAGCTCCGGCATCCGAGCCAGCGCGGTCGTCTTGCCGGCACCGGGCGGACCCGCGGTGACGACCACGGCCAGGGTGCCGTCGTCGGGCGGGGCCGGCGTCCGCGCGGTGTGTCCGGCGAGCAGTTCCTCGTGCAGGCGCAGCCGTTCGGCCGTGTACAGGAAGCCGTCCGGGGCGTAGCGGAGCCGGCTGCTGGCGGCGGGGTCGTCGGTCCACGGATCGTCGAGGCACGCGTCCTGGAGGAAGGCGGCGAGCTCCGCGGCCGTGCGGTCACGGAGGTCGCGGTCGCGGAGTTCACGGTCGCGGTCGCGTGACGCGCGGTCGTCCTGGTCGGTGGTCACCGTCGGTGCGCCCGGCCGAGGCGGCCCGCGATCGCCTTGCGGACGGTCTCGTACTCGCCCTCGCTGATGAGGCCGTCCTGGAAGGCCGCGGCGAGTTCCTTCGCGGTGCCGGTCTGGGCAGCGGCGCTGTCGTAGCCGGCGTCACGCGCCGGTGTCCGGTGGGTCATCGCCATCGTCGAGAGCTCGCGGACCATGGTGTCCGAGTCGATGAGGCCGGCCTGGCGCTGCGAGATGACCTCGCGCGGTGAGGGGTGCGACGCGGTGAGACCCCGTCGGGTCAGGCGTCGGGACACCTCGGGCTGCGAGATGCCGGCGAGCCGGGCGATCTCACGCTGGGGGATGCCGAGGTCGGCGAGCTCGAAGATGCCGCGGCGGAGCTCCATCTCGGCGAGGTGCTGCTGCTCGCGGCTGTGCAGGACGCTGAGCACCGCCGCCCGGACATCGGCGGCGTTCCCGTCCATCCGCGACGTCAGGGCGTCCACGAGGGACTCCACGTCGTGTCGTGTCCGGCGCCCGGCTCCGCGTCGGGGATCGATGCTCGTCATGCTGACTCCGTTCCCGCTGATACGGATCGTATCGCCCTTCTCGACGGACGTCCGTGGTCAGTTCGCCCGCGGGCGCGGCTGCTCCTCGGCGAAGCGGCTGCGTTCCTCGTCCTGGAACGCCGCGAAGTCGTCGGCGAGGGTCGTGCACGCTCGGTCGAGGACCCAGGTGCTCCTCGCCGTCCGCATGGTCCGGCGGTCGATCGCCGCGGCGTCGTCACGGGATCCACAGGTCGTGCTCGGCCGCGCCGCCGACAGGGCCTTCCGATCGCGCACGACCGTCGCGATCAGCACCCTGCCGCTCGGACGTGCCGGGAGCGCCGCCGCGCCGGGCTGGTCCATCGCGGACCGACCGGCCGGAGTCGCGTCGGCGCCCGGCCGGTCGGCGTAGGCCCGCGTCGTCCTGTGCTCGTTCGGCAGGACGACCCCGCGCACGCGGACGAGGGCCGTCCCCGCGCCGACGATCGACGCCCGCGCCGTGGTCATCGTCGCGGTGCTCTGCGCCACCGCGAGGGAGCAGGCCCGGTCCGTGTCCGCGGCGGCGACCCGCATGGACGTGACGGTGACGCCCGCGGCGACGATGGTGGTGGTGGCGGCCACGACCGCGACGGCGTGCCGATGCGGCTTCGGCTCCTGGGCTCCGGTCTCGTGCGACACCGTCATCGCCTCCTGGCGGTGGTGTGGCAGGCGCCGTCGCCTCTGCGCGCAGGCTACTCCGTCGCCGGGCCGCGGGCCGCGGGCCGCGGGCCGCGGGGTCGCCGGGCCGACGTGCCGGCTCAGGCGAGGTCGTCGACCGCGCTCACCTCGAACGCCTCGAACCGGTCGTCGGCCAGGACGTCGGCGATCAGGCCGCGCGGACCCGCGACGAGCGTCGAGTCCGCGTCGACCTCGGTCGCGACGACCCAGGCGTGGTCCTCAGGCCAGAGCAGCTGTGGTGTGTGCCCGAAGTCCAGGTAGGTGCCGACCCGCGCGTCCGCCATCCACGTCGGATCGGCGAGCTCCGGCAGGGTCACCGCGAGCAGCAGGTACTCGCGGAACGGGAGCTCGAGTCGTGGCCCGGCGAGCGACGCCACGAGCGCGTCCTGCGCACGGCGGTGTTCCGCCGCGGCGTGTGTCGCGTACTCGTCGAGCTCGGAGCGTTCGGTCGCCGTGAGCGTCGCGGAGTCCTGCCACCCGACGACGAGCGTGGAACTGCCGTTCAGGTCGCCCCACCCGTCCCACAGTGCCATGACGAGGTCGAGCGGTGTCGTCGTCGCACGGGTGAGGAGCTCGGTCAGTGCGGCGAGGTGCCGTGGGTCGAACCACCCCTCCTCGGGCAACCCCACCCGCCATCCGTCGTCGAAGCGCAGCTCGGTCTCGTCGTCTCGACCACTCACCGTGCGCCAGGGGACGTCGGCTCGCACGGTGGCTCCGGTCCGCGCCGCCACGTCCGACCATCGCCACGTGGCGGACTCCAGGACAGGGTGCTCGCCGAACTCGTCGGCCGCCGCCGAACGGTCCTCACGGTCGGCCTCGAGCGGGTGGAGGATCCGAGCGTACGACTCGAAGCCACTCCCGACGGTTCCGCCCACCGTCCCGAACGCCTGCATGCGGGGGATCAGCCACGCCCCACGGCTGACGTCCTCGACCTTGTCCACGCGTCGAGCGTAACCGGCGGTCGGCCGCGCGCCGAGGTGGCAGGATCGGCTCCATGCGGGCGGACGACGAACGGACGGCGGCGAGCGCGCGCGCCGAGCTCTCAGCACTGGTCGCCGACGACGTGGCGCCGTGGGCGATCGACCTGCCGCCGGTGGACGACCCGCGGCAGGCGGCGGTGCTCATCCTCTTCGGGGAACTCGACCGGGTGCCGAGCACGCACAGCGCACACGACGGAGCGGTCTCGGTCGACCTCGACGTCCTCCTCCTCGCCCGCGCCGACACCCTGCGTGCGCACCCGGGCCAGGTTGCGTTCCCGGGCGGCCGGCTGGACCCCGGTGACGCGAGCCTGGTCGCTGCCGCGCTCCGCGAAGCGCGTGAGGAGACCGGCCTCGACCCGTCCGGCGTCGACGTGCTCGGCGTGCTCCCCGCGGTCCCGCTCGCGTTCTCCCGGCACCTGGTCACCCCGGTGCTCGGCTGGTGGCGCGATCCGTCGCCGGTCCGCGTCGTCGACGAGGCCGAGTCGGCGGCGGTGTTCCGGGTCCCCGTTGCGGACCTGCTCGCACCGGCGAACCGCGGCGTCACGGTGATCCGCCGGGACGGCCGGGAGTGGCGCGGCCCGGCGTTCACGGTCGCCACCGCGGGCGGCCAGCACGTGGTGTGGGGCTTCACCGCGACGCTGCTCGACGCACTGTTCGACCGGCTCGGCTGGACGGAGCCGTGGGACCACGACCACGAGGTGGCGCTGCCGTCCGTAGGGTGAACGGATGACGTCACCGGTGCGCTTGCTCTTCGCCTCGTCGCACCCCGGCCCGACGGTCACGGTCACCGTGCTCGCCGCTGTCATCGCCGCCGCCGTCGGGCACCCCTGGTGGCTGGTGGTCCTCGTCGCCCTCACTGTCGTCGCCGGGCAGCTGTCCATCGGTCTCGCGAACGACTGGATCGACGCCGACCGGGACCGCGCGGTCGGCCGGTCGGACAAGCCGGTCGCGCAGGGGCTCATCGCGGTCCGCACGGTCCGGTCCGCGGCGTTCACCACGGCCGGGGCGGCCGTGGTGCTCTCGCTGTTCCTCGGACCGGTCGCCGTCGTCGCGCACCTGGTCCTCGTGGCCGCCGGGTGGGCCTACGACGCCGGACTCAAGCGCTCGGTGTGGTCGGTCGCGCCGTTCGTCGTCGCGTTCGGGCTGCTCCCCGTCGTCGCGGTCTCGGCCGGTCCCGAGCCGCAGTTGCCGGCGGCGTGGGCGATCGCGACCGGAGCCGTGTTCGGGGTCGCCATCCACTGCACGAACGTGCTGCCGGACCTGGTCGACGACGCTGCCACCGGCGTCCGTGGGTTCCCGCACCGGCTGGGGCTGCGGGCGTCCGGGATCGTCGCGTTCGGCTCGCTCGTCGTCGCGGCGGGCCTGGTGCTGTTCGGGCAGCTCGCCGGCGACGACCCGGTCCGCGGCGTCGGGGTGGTGCTCGCGGTCGCCGGCACGGTCGTGGTGGTCGTGCTGGCGGTCGTCGGCGTGCGGCTGGTCCTCACCGGTCCGCCGACCAGGACGCTGTTCCGGCTGGTCATCGTCTCGTCGCTCGTCCTCGTCGTCGAGCTCGGGTTGGCCGGGGCGCGCCTGGTCGCCTGAGGCGGATCAGGCCCACCGCATCGCGTACAGACGCGCGAGCGCATCCGCGGACGGGAGGCGCAACAGCGTCCGCAACAGCACCTCTCGTCCGAGCTGTGTCGGCCCCACTGCCCGTCCACCGAGTGCCATGTTGGCCTCGGCCTGACGAGCCGCCCGGCGGGCAGCCGCCTGACGGCGTCGCGCGTACGCCGGCCACGGGCCCGCGCTGCCCGTCCGGACGCCCTCGGTCAGCAGGGGTGCCAGGTCCGCGGCGTCGAGCCACCCGAGGTTCATGCCCTGCCCGCCGATCGGGCTGATCTCGTGCGCGGCGTCCCCGATGAGGACGACCCGGCCCACGCCGACCCGCACGGCCGCACGCCGCCGGACCCGGAACCCGCTGAGCATCGAGCAGCTGTCCGCATCGACCGGCGCCCCCGTGCGGTCCCGGATCGTCCGCGCGAGCGCCACGGCGTCGACCTCGTCGTCGGCGGCGGGCCCGCGACCCACGAGTGCGACGTACCGGCGGCGACCGTCCGGCAGCGGGAAGGACTCCACGACGCCGTCCGGCCCGACGTCGACCAGGGCGGCGGACCGCGCGGACCCGGGCTCCGGATCCGCGAAGTCGCCCATCACGTACCGGTCCGGGTACTCGCGCCCGGTGGTGCCGATCCCGAGGAGGTCCCGCACGGTGCTCCGCGCGCCGTCCGCGCCGACGACGAAGGACGCCCGCACGGCGACTGGTTCGCCGTCCGGGCCGGTGCCGGCCGCGTCGACGTGGTCCTGGCTGCGCTCGAGCGCGGTCAGGGTGGCTCCGGTCCGGAGTGCCTCGGGAGCAGCGGCGGCGAGGCGCTCCCGCAGGATCCGTTCGGTTCGGTGCTGGTCGAGTGTGGCGACGTACGGGTGGGTGTCGGAGGCGCGGTCGAACGACAGCGTGCCGAGTGTCCGGCCCCGGCTCCGCGCCACGCCGCGGTGCACCAGCGCCGCCTCCGCGAGGACCGGTGCGGCCGCATCGATCGCGGCGAACGCGTCGAGCGACGGCGGGTGGATCCCGATCGCGCGGGACCCCGCCGGTTCGGCGGTCCGCCGTTCCCAGACGATCACGTCGACGCCCGCGTGCGCGAGGAGGGCGCCGAGGAAGACCCCGACGGGTCCGCCGCCGACGACCAGCACCTCGGTCCGCTCCGCGCGGGGCGCCGCGGGCGTCACTCGGACGTCCCCCCGACGGTGCGCCCGGTCGCCACCAGGCTCGTCAGGGCGTCGAGGCGCTCCCGGGCGATGGTCGCGAGCGAACGGTCCTCACCGGGGGCGATCCACTGCTGGAACGACAGGTGGAACACGGTCACCCCGGTCTCGGCCGCCAGGGTGGCCGCGGGTTCGGGGACACCGCGGTCGCGCAGCACCTCGCCCAGCCGGACCTTCAGCGTGGCGAGCTTGCCGAGTTCGCGCTCGCCGAGGGAGGGTTCGGCGTCGATGATCGTCTGCCGCACCCGGGAGAACGGTCGCCGGTCGTGGGGGAAGTAGTCACCCGCGGCATCGAGGGAGCGCGCGATGAGCTCGAACGGCGCCGTGCCCGCGGGGGCTGCCGTGATCGGGTCGATGAACAGCGCGAGGAAGTCGTCCTGCCCGGCGAACAGCACCTCGCGCTTGTCGGCGAAATGCCGGAAGAAGGTGCGCTCCGTGACCTCGGCCGCGGCGGCGATCTCGGCGACGGTCGTCTGCTCGAACCCCTGCTCGGCGAACAGGCGCAGCGCGACCGCCTGCAGTCGTTCGCGCGTTCCGGGTTGCCATCGGGCCATGGGGAGAGTCTACTGATGACAGCGCCTGACATCGCGGTGTACAGTGATGTCAGTCGATGACATCACTGGTCGTCGACAGTGCGTCAGGAAGGACACACCATGCGCGTATTCGTCACCGGAGCATCCGGCTGGATCGGCTCCGCCACCGTCGACGAGCTCATCGCCGCCGGGCACCAGGTCACCGGGCTCGCCCGCTCCGACGCCTCCGCCGCTGCCGTCGAGGCCGCTGGCGCCACCGTCGTCCGCGGTGACCTCGACGACCTCGAAGCCATCCGCCGCGGGGCCGAGGACGCCGAGGGCGTCGTGCACCTCGCCAACAAGCACGACTGGTCGAACCCGGCCGCGACCAACGCCGCCGAGCGCGCCGCGGTCGAGACCATCGGCACCGCCCTCGTCGGCACCGACCGGCCCTTCATCGTCGCGTCGGGCATCGCCGGGCTCGCGGGGGACCGCCCGGGCCTGGAGACCGACCCGAACCCGTTCGTCGGTCCGGACTCCATGCGTGGCGGCAGCGAGAACCGTGCGCTCGACTTCGTGGACCAGGGCGTCCGCTCGATCGCGGCCCGCTTCGCCCCCACCGTGCACGGTGTCGGGGACCACGGGTTCATCTCGCTGATCGTCGCCGCTGCACGGCAGCACGGCGTCTCGGCCTACGTCGGCGAGGGCACGAACAGCTGGTCGGCCGTGCACCGCTCCGACGCGGCGCGTCTCGTGCGACTCGGGCTGGAAGGTGCTCCGGCGGGCACCCGCATGCACGTCACCGGCGAGACGGCCGTCTCCACCCGGTCGATCGCCGAGGCCATCGGCGAGGGCCTCGGGCTGCCGGTGACCTCGGTCGACCCGGCGGACGCGATCGACCACTTCGGGTTCATCGGGCGGTTCTTCGGGATGGAGATGTCCGGCGACTCCACGGCGACGCGTGCGCTCCTCGGCTGGGAGCCCACCGGCCCGACCCTCGCCGAGGACATCGCGGCCGGCGCGTACTTCGACGTGCGCGTGTCGTAGGCGTCCGGCCACGACCCGGAACGACGGGGTCGCTGTCGTACGACAGCGACCCCGTCGTTCCGCGGACGGGAAGCCGGCGCTACTCGGCCTTCTGCATCTGCCAGGGCTCCGGCTCGCGGTCGCCGTTCGGGCGCACCGGGCGGACGTCGCCGACGATCGGGATCGAGCGCTTCCGCATGAACCACAGGTAGCGCACGAAGAAGTGCGACAGGGTCGAGAGCCGGTTGCCGTTGCCGAGCAGCGACGCGATGTGCACGGCGACCCACGCGGCCCAGGCCACCGGCCCGACCATCGTGATGCCGCCGCGGAGCTGTGCGACCGCCGCGTTCGTGCCGATCGTCGCCATCGTGCCCTTGTCGTGGTACTTCAGGGGCTCCGTCGGCTTGCCCTCGAGCACCCGGACGATCTGCTTCGCGATGTGCTTGCCACCCTGCAGCGCCGGCTGGGCGAGCTGCGCGAGGGCGTCGTCCTGTGCTGCGATGTCGCCGGCGGCCCAGATGCCGTCGACGCCCTGCACGCTGAGGTCGTCGTTGACCTTGATGCGGCCGCCGTTCGTCTGCGGCATGCCCCAGTTCGCCACCTCCTTGTGGGCGGCCACACCGGTCGCCCAGATGACCTGCGAGGCCGGGATGAACTCGCCGCTCGCGGTCATCACGCCGTCCTGACGGACTTCGGAGACGCCGGTGTTGAGGCGGAGGATCACGCCGCGCTTCCGCAGCACCTTCGCCGCGTACCGGCGGAGCCGCGGTGCGAAGGGCTTCAGCAGCTCGCCGCTCCGGTGCACGAGCGTGATGGTGATGTTGCCGCGGAGGATCTCCGGGTACGCGCCCTCGAGCGCCTGGTCGCGGAGCTCGGCGAGCGCGCCGGCCATCTCGACGCCGGTCGCGCCGCCGCCGACGATGACGATCTTGATCTCGTCGGGGCCCTGGTTCGCGGCCGCTTCCTCGAGCCGGGTGAACAGCTCGTCGCGGATGCGGAGGGCCTGCGAACGGGAGTACATCGAGTACGCGTACTCGTACGCACCGGGGGTGCCGAAGTAGCTCGTGTTCACACCGTTCGCCAGGATCAGCTGGTCGTAGTGCAGGTGCTCGCCGTCGGACATCTCGGCGACCTTCGCGACCGGGTCGATGCCGGTGAGCAGCCCGTGGCGGAACTCCGCGTTGTCCTGGCGCGCGCGGAGGCTGCGCAGGAAGTACGTCACGTCACCGGCGTTGAGGCCGCCGGTCGCCACCTGGTACATGAGCGGCTGGAACATGTTGTAGACGTGGCGGTCGACGAGGGTGACCCGGACCGGGGCGTCCGCGAGCTCGCGCATGGCGGCGATGCCGGCGAATCCACCGCCGACGATGACGACGTGCGGGCGGGTGTCCTGCGGCATGGTGAGCTCCGGGGTTGTGCGGTGAACGGCACCCACAACGGTACGCCGGTTCCGAACCGCCCAACTCCACCGGCCTGGAGGCTCGGCTGACGCCCGTCAGTCGGCGCGCAGTCCGTAGGTGCTCACGACGTTCCCCTTGCTCGTCACGGTGCTGTCGACCAGACGGAGGCGCGTGGCCGGGTCGGTCGGTTCGAAGAGCTTCCGGCCCTCACCCGCGATCGCCGGGTGGATCATCAGCTGCAGTTCGTCGAGGAGTCCCGCGAAGAGCAGGCTCCGGACCAGGGTCACGCTGCCGCACACCGCGATGTCCGAGCCGTCCCGCTGCGTGAGGTCCCGCACGAACTCGTGGACGTCGCCCTGGATCCTCGTGGAGTTCTGCCAGGCGAGGTCGTCACCGAGCGTGGTCGACGCGACGTGCTTCTCGATCGGGTTGATCCACTGCGCGAACGGGTCGTCGGGGTGGGCCGGCCACCACTCGGCCCACTCGGTGTAGCTGTTCCGCCCGAGGAGCACGGTGTCGGTGCGGGCCATGAACGCCCCATGCCCGCACCGAGCTCGTCGTCGAAGCTGTCGTACTGGAACTTGAAGGGGTCCTGCACGACGCCGTCGACCGACGTGAACAGCCCTGCCGTCACCTTGCGCATGCTCGGAGGGTAACGCTCAACTGTTCGAAGAGGAACCGCTCGTCCCGGTCGATCCCGAACTGCCGTCCGTGCCCGTGCCGGAGCCCGAGTCGTCGGAGCCGGTGCCCGTGCCCGTGCCGCCGTTGGTCCCCGGCAGCTCGTTCGTGCCGCCGTTCGTCCCGCCCGGGAACCCGCCGTACCCCTGCCCGGGGACCTGCGTCGTCGACTGGGTCTGGTGCGCACCGATCGCGTGTCCGATCGCGAAGCCGGCGCCACCGCCCGCGAGGAGTGCCACCAACCCGACGGCGATCGCGATCACCGGCCAGAACCACGGCGGCTTCGGCTTCCGGGAGCGCTGCCCGTACGGGGCGGCGTTGCCGTACCAGGCGGTCGGCCCGGCCGGGGCTGGCGACTGCCCGTTCCACGACCCGGCGTCGGCGCGGTAGGGCTGCTGCGCCCACTGCTGCTGGTGCTGCTGGCCGTACTGGTCGTACGCGGGCGCCTGGTGGTAGGTGGGCGCCTGGTCGTACATGGGTGCCTGGTCGTGGGTGGCCGTGGGCGTCGAGGTCGGCGCCGGTGCCGCTGCCCACCCGTTCGTCGTGTCCGTCGTCGGAGTCGGCTCGGCGGCCGCAGCCTGCTCGTGCTGGTTCTCACTCATGGACGCAGTCCAGCGGGTCTCCCTATGTGGAGCCGATGACCGCGCTGCCGTGCCGCTGCGAAACGACGCTCGTCCGCCAGCCGCGGGTGCGTACGGTCGAGGTGTGCGAGCACTCGTGGAGACGATCACCGTGGACGGGGTCCCCGTCCGGCTCCGCACGCTCGCGCCCGCCGGCCGACGTCGGGACGCCCTGACCCCGACGGTCCTGCTCGTCCACGGCATCGGCATGTCGAGCCGCTCGTTCGACCGGTCACAGCAGACGCTGTCCCGGACTCACCGGACGGTGGCGGTCGACCTGCCGGGGTTCGGTGGGGTCCCTGCCGTCGGACGCCGACTCGAGGTCGCGGAACTCGCCGACCTCGTCGTCCGCGCGGTGCGGCGGTGCGGCATCCGGCAGAGCGTCGTGGTGGGCCAGTCGATGGGGACGCAGGTCGCCGTCGAGGCCGCGCTCCGCCACCCCGACGACGTCGACGCCGTCGTGCTGGTGGGGCCGGTCGTCGACCCGCGACGTCGGAGCGTGCCGCGCCTGGCTGTCGACCTCGTCCGGGACTCGTTCGTCGAGGGTGTCCGGATGAACGCCGTCGTCGCCACCGACCACCTCAGGAGCCTCCGGCAGTACCGGCACCAGCTCCGACCGATGCTGCGGTACCCGATGCTCGAGTCCGTGTCGCGACTCGACGTCCCGGTGCTCGTCGTCCGTGGCGCCGAGGACCCGATCACGCGGCACGCCTGGGCCGCCCGCGTCGCCGGCATGTCCGTGCGGGGCGTCCTCGTCGAGCTCCGCGGACCGCACCACGTGCAGGAGCACCAGCCGGTCGCGTTCGCCGACCTCGTGAGCGAGTTCCGGCGCGTGCAGACGCTGGAGGGGCTGCGGTGAACGCGACCGCTCCCGGAACCGGACCGGTGCGCTCGGGCCGAGCCGAGCCTCCGTACCGCATCGGACTCGCGCGGCGCACGTGGTGGGCCGTCGCGGACTGGATCTACGCCGCCGTCTGGCAGGCACGGAGCCTCGGACCGACGACCGCCGACGACTACCGGACGGGCGACGGCCAGCCCGTCGTCGTGATCCCGGGCGTCTACGAGACCTGGCACTTCATGCGCCCGCTGATGGACGCGCTGCACGACCGCGGGCACCCGGTGCACGTGGTGGCCGTCCTCCGGCACAACCTCCGACCGGTGCCGGCGTCGGCGGCCGACGTCCTGGCGTACCTGGAGGACCACGACCTACGAGGTGTCCTCGTGGTGGCGCACAGCAAGGGCGGGCTGATCGGGAAGTACGCGATGACGCAGCTCGACCACGACGGGCGGATCGACCGGATGGTGGCGGTGTCGACGCCGTTCGGCGGGTCGGTGTACGCGAACCTGGCGCCGGTGCCGCACCTGCGGGCCTTCCGTGCGGCGGACCCGGTGATCGCTGCACTCGCTCGGGAGCGCGACGCGAACGCCCGGATCACCTCGGTCTACGGGGTGTTCGACACGCTCATCCCCGGGGGCAGCGCGCTCGCCGGAGCGACCAACGTGCGGGTCCCCGTCGGCGGCCACTTCCGGATCCTCGCGGACGCGCAGGCCCGCGACGCGGTGCTCGCCGCCGCCGCGCCGCGCTGACGCGCGCTCGCGCGCTCAGCCGCGCCCCACCGTCAGGCGCCGGGGAGGAACAGGCAGAAGGGGTGCCCGTCGGGGTCGAGCAGCACGCGGACGTCGTCCTGCGGCTGGTACTCGGCCTGGCGTGCGCCGAGCGACTCCGCGCGGGCGACCGCTGCCGGCAGGTCCTCGACCTGGAAGTCGAGGTGCAGCTGCATGCCCGGTTCGTCCTTCGTCCCGGGCCACGTCGGCGGGACCCATTCCGGTTCGAACTGCACGGACAGCCCCGGGCCGTCGTCGGGGCGGATGCGTGCCCAGGTCGGGTCGTCCTCGAACACGGTCCACCCCGTGAGGGCACCGTAGAACCGGGCCAGTTCGAGCGGGGCCGGTGACTGGAGCACGGTGGCGGCGAGCGTCGGCATCGACGGGTCGGTGGCGGTCATGGCGCGGAGCGTACGCCGACGCGCAGGACCAGCCGTCAGCGCGGGGCGACGCTCGCGCGCTCGACGATGCGGTGCGGGATCACGACGGTCGACGCGGGAGCGTCGCGGTCGGCGATCCGCGCGGTGAGCAGGTCGAGCGCCGCGTCCGCGAAGGCCCGGCGGTCGAACGACACCGTGGTCAGCGCGGGGATGGCGTAGGCGGCTCCGTCGACGTCGTCGAACCCGATGACACTGACCTGCTCCGGGACGCGGATGCCCCGCGCGGCGAGGACGTGCAGCACACCGAACGCGATCGAGTCCGTGAACGCGAACACCGCGTCGGGCAGTGGCTCGTCACCGAGCGCGTCGAGCCAGCTCGCGAACGCCGATGCTGCATCCGCGGTCGACCACCCGGGCAGCGGGACGCGGAGCGCCGGGTCGAGCGGCACCCCCGCGGCGCGGAGTGCGGTCTCGTACCCGAGCACCCGCAGCTCGCTCGTCGCCGTGATTCGGGTGCGGTCGGCGGTCAGGTCCGGAGCACCGACCGCGGCGATGCGCCGGTGCCCGCGGTCGAGCAGGAACGTCGTGACCTCGTGCGCGGCGGCACGGCTGTCGACGTGCACCTGGTCGACGTGTTCGGGCTCGACCTCGCCGATGACGACGGTCGGGGGCAGCCCGGCGGTGGAGGCGAGGACGCTGGCGCTCAGGGACACCGGGTTGAGGATCAGCCCGTCCACCAGGTGTGCGCGTGCCCGGGACACCAGCTGGCGTTCCCGTTCCGGGTCGTTCGCGGTCTGGTCGAGCTGCACGACCCAGTCGCGGTCGCGGGCGAGCTCGACGAACCAGCGCGCGAGCTCGGCGGAGTACGCACTGCTCATCTCCGGCAGGGTCAGCGCGATCGCTCCGGAGCGGCCGTTCCGCAAGCCCCGTGCCGACAGGTTCGGCACGTAGTCGAGCTGCTCGAGTGCCTGCTCGACCCGTTCCCGGGTGTCCGGGCGCACCACCACACCGCCGTTGATGACGTTGGAGACGGTCTTCGGCGAGACCCCGGCGAGGGCCGCGACGTCCCGCACGGTGGCGCGCATGGAGCAACCGTAGCGCGGTGCACCGGCGTGGAGCCGCGCCGGTCAGGGTCGGACGTACCGGTGCACGTGCGTGACGTAGGGCACGGGCACGGTCGAGCGACCGGCGGTCTCCGGTGCCGTGTCGAGCAGCTCCTCGACGGCACGGAGCAGCCGGTCCCGTGCATCGGCCGCCATCACGATGACGTAGCTCCGCGAGGCGACCATGTCGAGGAAGTCCGACCGGGACTGCTCGTGGACCCAGGGGAACGTCCGGTACTCGCCGCCGTCGAAGGGCTCGCCGACGAGCGGGTGGTCGTACTGCGTGATCCGCGACTCCGGCCGGGTCAGGAGCTCCCCGAGGCGTGCCGACCAGGGCAGCGACTCGTCGCGGATGTTCCAGACCAGTCCGAGCACCCCGCCGGGACGCAGCACCCGGGCGACCTCGACCGCGCCGGCCGTCGGCTCCACCCAGTGCCAGGACTGCGCGAACGTGACGAGGTCGGCGGTGCCGTCGGCGAGCGGGATCGCCTCGCCCGCGCCGTCCACCACGGGGACCGAGGGCAGCGCATCGGCCAGCCGTGCGCGCATCGCGGTGTCCGGTTCGATCGCCGTGACCGTGGACGCGCGGGGCAGCAGCGTGCGCGTGAACTTCCCGGTGCCGGCCCCCACGTCGACCGCGAGTGCGACCGGTTCCGGCGCCAGCCACTCCGCCACGGCCGTCGGGTACCCGGGGCGACCCCGCTCGTACGCGTCGGCCGCGGCCCCGAACGAGTGTGCGTGCTGTTCGAAGGTCATGCCCACAGCCTGCCACCGAAGCGCCTAAGCGACGGTGAGCGATCACTGGATCGCTACAACCGGCTACAACGATGGAAACGAATGGCAACGGGTTGCCATCTCGTTGCCAAGCCCGTCACACCAGGAATCCAACGGAGGAGGCCCCGGAGTGACGAAGCTCGACGACCGCGTGCGACCAGCCGCGACAGCGACCGACGGGTCGTCGCCCCCGTCCACCGTCCCGCGACGAAGGACCGCCTGGGAGCGGATCCGTCGCGACCGGGTCCTGCTCTGGATGGGACTGCCCGGCGTCGCGCTGCTCCTCGCGTTCCAGTACCTGCCGCTCCTCGGGAACCTCATCGCGTTCCAGGAGTACCTGCCGTTCGTCCCGCTCGGGCGCAGCCCCTGGGTCGGCTTCGAGAACTTCGCGGTCGTGTTCAACGGCGACCCGGAGTTCCTCGGGGCGCTCCGGAACACGCTCGTGATCACCCTCGTGCAGGTCGTGTTCGTCTTCCCCGCGCCGATCGTCCTGGCGCTGATGCTCAACTCGCTGCTGTCGGAGCGCATCAAGGGCGTCGTGCAGTCGATCCTCTACCTGCCGCACTTCCTGTCGTGGGTGATCGTCGTCGCGGTGTTCCAGCAGATCCTCGGCGGGTCAGGGCTCATCAACAACGCGATCCGGGCCTCGGGCGGCACCGCGATCGACTTCCTCGGCAACCCGCACAGCTTCATCGCGCTGCTCACCAGCCAGGTGATCTGGAAGGACACCGGCTGGGCGACGATCCTGTTCCTCGCGGTCCTCAGCTCGATCGACGCCAGTCTGTACGAGGCGGCGAAGATGGACGGCGCGAGCCGCTGGCGGCAGCTCTGGCACGTCACCCTGCCCGGGATGCGCGGGATCATCATCCTGCTGCTGATCCTCCGGCTCGGGGACTCGCTCACCGTCGGGTTCGAGCAGATCCTCCTGCAGCAGGCATCCGTCGGGCGGGCCGCCAGCGAGGTCCTCGACACCTACGTCTACAACAACGGCGTGCTCGGCGGGCAGTGGGGTGTCGCCGCGGCCGTCGGACTCGTCAAGGGCGTGGTCGGCGTGCTGCTCGTCCTCGGCGCCAACAAGGTCGCGCACGTCTTCGGCGAAGCGGGCGTCTACCAGAAGGAGACCCGATGACCGCCACGCACAGCGTCACCGTCCCGCCGACGAAGCAGAGCCGGAAGCACAAGCGCGGCGGCCCGGACACGGCGCCGCTCCCCGGACGCCTGCTCACCGGCTTCGTACTGCTCGTCATCTGCCTGGTCGTGCTGCTGCCCTTCCTCGGCATCGTGTCCACGAGCGTCGCCCCGTCCAGCCAGGTGAACGGTGCCGGCGGGTTCGTGATGTGGCCGACCGGCCTGGACTTCGGCGCGTACGAGAGCATCTTCGCCGGCGGCGTCGTCACCCGCGCGCTCGTGGTCAGCATCGGGATCACCGTCGTCGGCACCCTGATCAGCCTGTTCGTCACCGCGATGCTGGCGTACGCGCTCAGTCGGCCCGGGTCGTACGGCCACGGGGTCGTGCTCAGCCTGGTGCTCGTCAGCCTGCTGTTCGCACCGGGACTCATCCCGAACTACCTGGTCGTCAAGGAGTTCGGTCTGCTCGACTCGTACTGGGCGCTCATCCTGCCGACGGCCCTCAGCGCGTTCAACGTCATCGTGATGCGGTCGTTCTTCATGGCGATCCCGAAGGAGCTCATCGAGAGCGCCCGCATCGACGGCGCCGGCGACTTCGGCGTGTTCCTCCGGATCGTGCTGCCACTGTCGAAGGCCGTCCTCGCCGTGATCGGGCTGTTCTACGCGGTGGGCTACTGGAACGCCTTCTTCAACGCGCTGCTCTACATCAACGACACCGCGAAGTGGCCCCTGCAGCTCGTGCTCCGCACCTACGTGATCAACAACGCGCAGCTCGGCGGCGCCGACCTCGGCACGAGCTCCGACGCCCTGCCGCCGCAGGCCTCGATCCAGATGGCGATCCTCGTCGTCTCGATCGTCCCGATCCTCATCGTCTACCCGTTCCTGCAGCGGCACTTCGCCAAGGGTGTCCTGACCGGCGCCGTGAAGGGCTGAACCCATGACCACCAACGCACCATGGCAGCTGAGCCGCCGCGCGCTCATCGCCGGCGGTCTCGGGATCGCGGCCACGAGCCTCCTGGCCGGTTGTGACACCGTGACCCGCTCGACGGACGTGACGGCGATCAACAAGGCCGTCGCGCTGCCGGACTACGTCCCGTGGACCGGCGGACCGGAGCCGGTCCTGCCGAAGACCAGCGCGCTCATGCCGAGCGCGTTCCGGAAGATCCCGTCGAGCCTGGTGCCGACCGCGAAGGTCCCCGGCGACGGATCCACCCTGCACGGCAGCGTCCCGACCAACTCGCCGGTCCCACCAGCCAAGGGGAGCAACCCCTACTGGCAGGGGCTCGACAAGCGGATGGGCGTCGACCTCGACCTCACGATCACACCGAACGCCGACTGGGGGAACAAGTTCGCGACGCAGGTCGCCGGCGACACCCTCGGCGACGTCTTCACCGTGTTCGGCACGTTCTCCTACCTGCCGCAGTTCCTCGAGGCCAAGGCGCAGAACCTGACCGAGTACCTCTCCGGCAGCGGCATCCGCGAGTGGCCGTACCTGGCGAACCTGCCCACCGCGTCGTGGAGGGGGACCGTCTTCTCCGGCGGGATCTACGGCGTCCCGGTGCCCCGCGGCCCGCTCACGACCGGCGTGCTGCACCGACGGCAGGACCTCTTCGAGGAACTCGGCGTCGACCCGTCCTTCGGCTCCCTCGACGAGTTCACCGCGCTCTGCCGCGAGGTCACCGACCAGAACAAGAACCGGTGGGCGCTCGGGTCCGTGCCGACGAACATCCTCGCGTCGATGCTCGGCGTCCCGAACCAGTGGGACGAGCAGGGCGGGAAGCTGACCCACATGTACGAGGTGGACGCCTACCAGGACATGCTCGAGGTGTCGCGGAAGCTCCTCGCCGACGGGCTCGTGCACCCGGACAGCGTCACCGCCTACAACGGCAAGGTCTGGTTCGTGCAGGGCTCCGCGGTGATGCTGCAGGACAGCTACAGCGCGATCCCCGGGCTGTTGCAGCAGGCGGAACCCGGCAGCGGCTTCGCGATGACGATGGCCCCGTTCGTCGGACCGGCCGGCGCGAAGCCGAAGCCCTGGCTCGGCGACCCGAACAACGCCATCACCGCGCTCGCCGCCGCGTCCGAGGACCGCATCCGCACCGTCCTCGACGTGCTGAACTGGTGCGCGTCACCGTTCGGTACCGAGGCGTGGATGTTCCGCAAGTTCGGCATCGAGGGTCGCGACTTCGAGTACCGGGACGGCGCACCCGTCCTCACGAAGACCGGCAACAGCGAGACCGCGCTCGGCGAGTTCCCGCTGCAGTACTTCACCGAGTGCCCGCTGCCGCTGTTCTACTCCGGGTTCCCCGGGATGACCGACACCGTCTACGAGTCGCTCGCGTCCTGGCTCGACGACGGCATCACCAACCCCACCTACGGGCTCTACTCGCCGACCAACTCGACGAAGGGACCCGCGGTCGGCACGTACGCGACGAACGCGATCAACGACGTCCTGCTCGGCCGGGCACCGGTCAGCTCGTGGAAGGGCGTCGTCCGCGAGTGGCGACGCCGGGGCGGCGACGCGATGCGTCGTGAGTTCGAGGAGGCGTCGGCCGCGCGCGCCGGGTCCTGACGTGCTCGCGTGCTCGCGGTGCGGACTGTCGTCGCACCATCGAAACTGATCCGAACCACGGACGCCCGTGGTTCGGATCGGCTTTGGTGGTGCGGCGCTCGCTCAGGCAGGCGTCGCGAGCCAGGTGGGGTCGGCGAAGAGTGCCTCGACCTCGCGGAGCAGGCGGGTCGTGTGGAAGCCGTCGGCTGCCGCGTGGTTGACCTGCACCGACAGCGGGAGCATGGTGCGGCCGTCCTCGTCGTGGTGGCCACCCATGGTGAAGATCGGCAACAGGTGGTCCCAGCCCTCGTGGACCTGCAGCGAGAAGCCCGAGAACGACGCCCATGGCATCGTCGACACGTCGAACAGGTTCGCCGGGCGGGGCTGCTGCGGGAACATCGTCGTCGCCGAGCGGTACGTGGCGAGCGCATCCACGGCCGCGTCGTGGAAGGCACCGAAGTCCTCGTCGTAGGGCACGAAGACGGCGCAGAACGTCTCGCGCTCCGGGTTGAACACCGTGAACGCCGGGTGCACGACGTCCCACGCGGCGGGGGAGCGGTCGGGCAGGAGCGTCATCCGGAACTCGCGGTGCCGGTTGACCGCGGTGGCCAACGCCCAGATCTGCGATGCGTACGTGCGGCGACCCGTGCGGCGGAGCTCGGCGACGAACGCGGTCACGTCGACCTGCACGGTGAGTTCGTACCGGCAGGGGACCCGGTCGCGGTAGTGCTCGAAGTGCTCGCGGCGGGGCCAGGTGTCGAGGTCGATCGGCGTCGGTGCCGGGTTCGTCGTCATCGGCCCATCCTGGCAGGGCCTGTCCCGGAAGGGAGGGGGTCCTCGTAGGGTGGAGTGATGCCGAGTCTGGAGCGTGTTCCTGCCCTCGTGGCCACCGGCTTCCTCGCGATCCCCGTCGCGGAGGCGCTGGTCCGTCTGCCCGCGGACGTGCTGAGCCGGATCGAAGCGTCGCCGATCGACCCCGAGCTCGCCGACACCGCGGCGTTCTCCGCGGCGTACGGGTACCCGCTCGAGGGCGGGGCGAACTGCATCGTCGTCGCGGGCAAGCGCGGCGACGTGGTCACCCACGCAGCGTGCATCGTGCTCGCGTCGACCCGCCTCGACGTGAACCGCACCGTGAAGCAGCTGCTCGGGGCGCGGAAGGCGAGCTTCGCGGCGATGGACGACGCCGTCGCGCTCACCGGGATGGAGTACGGCGGGATCACCCCGATCGGGCTCCCGTCCTCGTGGCCCGTCTACGTCGACGCCCGGGTGTCGGACGTGCCCGAGGTCGTCATCGGCGCAGGGGTCCGCGGCGCGAAGCTGTTCCTGCCCGGGGCCGTCCTGGCGGGGCTGCCGCACGTCGAGGTCGTCGAAGGACTGGCCAACCCGGTCGAGGCCTGAGCGGTGCCGGCCACGATCGCGCTCCTGAGCGGCGCGCCCGGCAGCGGGAAGTCGACGCTGGCGGCGGCGCTCGCCGCGGAGCTCGGGTGGCCGCAGGTGCACCGCGACGAGCTGTACGCCGGGCTGATGGCGGGCGGATCACTTGCACGTGACGAGGTCGTGCCGCACGGGGTCCGGCTGTTCTGGACGGCCACCGCTGCGTACGCCGGTGCCGGATGCAGCGTGATCGCGGAAGCAACGCTCTACCGGGACCAGTCCGAGGCCGAGGTGCGGGAGTTCCTCGAGCCCGTCGGAGCCGTGCGGAACGTGCACTGCGTGACGGCGCTGGCACACGAGCGGTTCGTCGCCCGCGGCCACGACGACACGCTGAACGCGCGGGTGCTCAGGAACCTGCCGCGGGTGTCCTCGCCGCTCGAACTCGGCGTCCCGGTGCTCGAGGTCGACACGACGAACGGGTACGAACCGACGCTGGACGCCGTCGTCGCATGGTTGCGGCAGCCGTCCGCGGACTAGGGGATCTGTGCGGCGAAGCGGTCGAGCGCCGCGGTCAGTGCTGCGCTCTCGCCCGGTCCGCCGTGTGCTTCGTCCTCGACGATCGTCAGCGTGCTCGCCGGCCAGCGGCGGTGCAGCCGCCACGGTGTGATCGCGGGTCCGCTGACGTCGCGCCGTCCGTGGACGAGCGCGGCAGGCAGGTCGGCGAGTTCGGCGATGCGCGACGCGATCGCTCGGTCCGCACCGAGGAACCCGTCGTTCGCCCAGTACCGGGTGACGAGCGTGGCGAACGCTTCCCGAGCCTCCAGGCCGGTGTGACCCAGCCCACGGATCGCCGGAGCGTCGAGCGAGACGTGGACGCTCTCCCAGCGGTCCCACTCCGCGGCGGCGTGCGCGCGGTCCGCCGCGTCCTCGCCGGCCAGGCGACGCGCGTAGGCGTCGACGACCCGCTCGCCGGGGGCGCGGTGCGAGGCGTGCTCGAACCGGTCCCAGTCCTCCGGGAAGACCCGGCCGATGCCCTCGGTGATCCAGTCCACTTCCTCGCGACTCGTCGTGGTGACCGCCAGGAGCGCCAGCGCGCGGACCCGCTCCCGGTGTTCGAGCGCGTAGGCCAGCGCGAGGGTCGTCCCCCAGGAGACACCCGCGACGACCCACGAGCCGATGCCGAGTGCCTGCCGGACCTGCTCGATGTCCGCGATCAGGCGCTGTGTCGTGTGTTCGGCGAGCCGCTCGCGTGCGTCGAGCACACCCGGGGTGCTGCGCCCGCTGCCACGCTGATCGATCCCGACCAGGCGGTACCGGCTCGGGTCGAAGTGCGTGCGGTACCAACCGGACCCGAGGGACCCGCCGGGGCCGCCGTGCAGCCACAGTGCGGGGACGCCGTCGGGTGTGCCGCTCTCCTCGACGTACAACGAGGCGCCGTCGTCGGTCTCGATGGTCGTCGTGCGGGACGGCTCCGGATGGAGGTGCGTCACGTCAGTCGGAGTGCAGGGCCGTCCACTGCCGGAACGGCAGTGTCGGGTCCTCGGTGGGGACCTGTTCGGACGGCAGCGACCGTTCGTGCGCGGGCTTCGTGTACTCGCCGTAGAACGAGTCGAGCGACATCAGCCGGTTGCCGTCCTCGTAGTGCTCGGACTCCTGGTCGCGGGTCGCCGCGAAGACGACCCGGTCCGGCTGCGCGTAGTAGAGCGCGCCCAGGCACATCGGGCAGGGGTACGCGGTCACGTAGACGTCGAGCCCGGCCAGGTCGGTGATCCCCATCTCGGCAGCGAGCCGGATCGCGGTGATCTCGGCGTGCGCCGTCGGGTCGCCGGTCTGTGTGACGAGGTTCGCGGCCTCGACGACGACCTTGCCGTCGCGGACGATCAGGCAGGCGAAGGGCTTGCCGCCCTCGCGGACGTTCGTGAGCGCGCGTGCGACCACGCGCTCCGTGAACCGGGTGTCGGTCTCCGGCGTGCTCATGCGGTGGCCGGCTCCTGCTCGGTGCTCCTGGCGGCCGGTTCCTGCCCGCTGAACCGCTCGACGAGGTCACGCTTCAGCACCTTGCCGCTGGGGCCCAGCGGGAGCGCGTCGACGACGTGCACGACGCGGGGGAACTTGTAGGCGGCGATCTCGTCGGCGACGAACTGCACGAGCTCCTCCGGGGTCGCGGTCGCGTCGGGACGCAGCACGACGGCCGCCTCGATCTCCTGGCCGTGCACCTCGTGGGCCACCCCGAAGACGGCGGCCATGGTGACGTCGGGGTGCGTCGCGAGGACCTCCTCGACCTGGCGCGGGTACACGTTGTAGCCGTTCCGGATGATCATGTCCTTCGTCCGGTCCACGATCGTGAGGTAGCCCTCGTCGTCCTTCGTGCCGAGGTCGCCGGTGCGGAACCAGCCGTCGACGATCGCCTCGGCGGTGTCGTCCGGACGGTCGAGGTACCCCTTCATCAGGTTGTGCCCGCGGATCACCAGCTCGCCGATCTCACCGCGCGGCAGCAGCACGATCGCATCACGCGTCTCCGCATCGGCGATCTCGACGTCCACACCCCAGATCGGCGTGCCGATCGTGCCCGGGTGGGGCGCGCGCCCGACGTGGTTGAAGGTCGCGACCGGAGAGGTCTCGGTGAGGCCGTACCCCTCGTGGATCGGGGCGTCGTAGACGGTCTGGAACCGCTCGAGGACCGCGAGCGGCAGCGAGGCGCCGCCGGAGATCGCGTAGCGGAGCGCCGGTCGCGCATCGCTCCGGGTGGCGGCGTCGAGCAGCGCCATGTACATCGTCGGGACGCCCATGAAGATCTCGCACCCGTGCTCCACCATCGCCGCGAGCGCGGAGTCGCCGTCGAACTTCGGCAGCATCACGATCGTCGCGCCGGCGCGGAACCCGGTGTTCATCGTGCAGGTCTGGCCGAACGTGTGGAACAGCGGGAGCGCGCCGAGCAGCACGTCGCCGCGCCGCATGTCGAACGTGCTCATCAGGTTCGTGTTCACCTGCTCGAGCAGGGCGAAGTGCGTGCCCTCGGCACCCTTGGGCTTGCCGGTGGTGCCGCTCGTGTAGAGGATCGTCGCGGTGTCGAACGGGTCGCGGGGGACGTAGGTGTCGAGGGGGTCTGCCTGGGCGGCGAGGTCTTCCAAGCGCGCTGGCGTGGTGGTCTCCTGGCCGGGCGCGCCGGTCTGGCCGGGCTCGCCGGTCCGGCCGCTCTGGCCGGTCGCGGCGCTGTCCGCGGGTGGTGCGAGCACGGTCACCACCTCGATGCCCGCGAGTGCTGCCCCGGCGGCGCCCTCCCCGAGCAGCGGAGCCGCACAGACGAGCAGCATCGCGCCGCTGTCGCGGAGCACGTACTCGACCTCGCGACGCTTCAGGAGCGCGTGCACCGGGACCGCGACGGCGCCGAGCGCCAGGGTCGCGTAGTACACGCGGGCGAAGTCGGCGACGTTCGGCACGAGCATCGCGACACGGGACCCCTCGGTCACGCCCGCCGCCCGCAGCGCGCCGGCGTACGCGAGGGTCTCGTCCCAGAGCTCGGCGTACGTGGTTCGCTGCTCCCCGACGATGACCGCGACGTCGTCCGGGTACCGCCTGGCGGACTCGGCGAGGATCGCGGCGACGGAGGCCGTGGCCCCGGTCGGTCGGGTGGCGCTGCTGGTGATGCTGGCGCTGGGCTGGGTGCTGGTCATGCCGGCCTCCGTCTCCGATGACGAGTGGGTGTCTCGGATCATACGTGCGGGCCCTGGCGGGGCGGTGTGCGGGCGTGGCACGTGTCAGGGGGACAGGCGGGCGAGGAGGGCGAGCACGCGGGTGCACACCCGGTCGAACTCGTCCGGGGAGGGGTGTTCCGCCCACCAGGCGAGGTTGTTGATGCTCACCGCGGCGAGGCACGTGGCGAACACCGCGGGACCGGCTGCCGCGACCGCCTCGTCCTGGAGGACCTGCGCGGCGGTGAGCGCGGGCTGGGACGCGCTCGCTGGTCGGGACGCGATCGCGTCCTGGCGGTACAGGTCGGCGAGGTCCCGGACGCGGGTCCCACGGCTCACGGTCTCCGTGTCCACGAACCGGATGCGCCCGCCCGTCTCCCGGAGGAGGTTCCCGCCGCTGTAGTCACCGTGCACGACGTCATCGACCGGGAGGACGGCCGTCCCGTGCGTTCGGTGCAGCCGCTCCGCCCGCTCGACCACCAGCGCGCCGATGGACGTCCGCTGTGCGACCGCGGTTCGCCACGGGTGGTCGGTCAGGACTGCGAGCAGTTGGGCGCTGTCGTCGAACGCGCCCGCGAAACCGATCTCGGTCTGCAGTCGGTTCGCGGCGACGACCGCTCGGGCGGTGTCCTCGTCGAGGCGCAGGATTGGCTCGGCGTCCAGGTGTTCCTGGAGGACGAAGGCGCCGCCGTCCGGGAGCGACCCGGCGGACAGCCACGCAGCAGCCGGCCAGCCACGGGCGACGGCGTCGCGCATCACCGGAACCGCGGCCAGCAACCGCTGCACCTTCCACGGCTCGTGCTGCACGGTGACGACGAAGCGCTGGCGGTCGGCGTCCTCGACGAGGAGCGCACCACCCTGCTCGCCGCCCGGCAGCGAACCGAGTCCGCGCAGCGCCAGACCGGTGGCACGGGCGACGTCGTCGACGAGATCGGACACGCGGGCGGCGCGGCTCAGTCGTTCGGGTGGATGAGGCAGAACGGGTGCCCCGCCGGGTCGAGGAACACCCGGAACGTCTCGGTCCCGGAGCCGGTACTCGTCGCGCCGATCGCGAGGACCGCGGCCTCGGCCACGTCGAGGTCGTCCACCTTGACGTCGAGGTGGATCTGCTGGGGGACTTCCTGGCCCGGCCACACCGGGGCGCGGTACTCGTCGACGCGCTGGAAGGCGACGATCGGCCGGGAGCCCTCGATCGGCAGCACGACCTCTGCCCAGTCGTCTTCGTACTCGACGATCTCGCCGCCGAGGAGTTCGGCGTAGAACCGCGCGAGGACCCGGGTGTCCGGGCAGTCGAGGACGATGACGTCCAACGAGCCGATCACGGTCGGGCCGCCGCTGCGAGCATCGTGGCCGTGAAGATGACCCAGTCGTTCAGGATGTGTGCGCCGGTGCTCACCGCGATGTTCTTCGTCCGGATGTACGCGAGCGTCAGCACGAGGCGCGCGACGCCGATGATCAGGAACGCCTGGGCGAAGTTCCACCCGTAGGTCGGCAGGTGCGCGGCACCGAACCAGACGGCGGTTGCGAGCCAGGCGATGAGGATCGCTTGCGTCCTCGTGAGGCCGATGCGGTGGCACAGGGACATGACGGCCAGGAACGGCAGGATCGTGAAGAGTTCCTCGCCGAAGAGCTGGATCGCGGTCCCGACGTAGAACGCCACGAGTTGTCCGGCGCCGTGGATGCCGTCGGTTGCGGTGTTCGCGGTCGCGCCGAAGACCGCCTTGACGATGATTCCGACGGCGAAGGTCACGATGATGTTCGCGATCGCGAAGAGCACCATGAGCCCGACGTCCCGGCCGGTCGTGCGTCGGAAGATCCGCGACCAGTACTGCTTCGTGAAGGCGATGAACACGGCGAGCGGGATCGCCGTGAACAGGAAGCGCGGGACCAGTGACTGCACGTTGTCAGCTGCGGGATAGAAGCTCAGGACCGTGATGCCGACCGAGCACGCGACGACGATCGTGATCCACTGCCAGGCGGGGATCGGGATCGGGTCACCGTCGTAGAACGGGAAGTCCTGCCCGTCGGCGCGTTCGATCGCGTTGCCGTACCGCCTCGTGTCGTCCGACATCGGGGCTCCCCTCGTCCGTGCGACCGACGGTACTGGGTCAGCGGCGCGGAGGGCCAGTCCCGATCACGCCGATGCTGCGGCGAGCGCCTTCGTGATCCGCTGCAGCGACACCGTCTCGGCCGTGCCGAGTTCCTGCGCGAAGAGGCTGAGGCGGAACTCCTCGAGCATCCACCGGGCGTGCACGAGCTCGGGGTGCGATCCCACGGCGGGTGGGAACGTGCCGCCGGCGTCTTCGTAGCGGCCGGTCGCCACCGAGACCTCGCGCATCCAGGTGGCGTCGCGGCCGGGGTTCTGCAGGAGCTTCGTCACGCGGGCCTCGATGCCCTGCAGGTACACCCGGATGCGGCGGAGCCGATCGAGTCCGGCCACGGAGACGAACCCGGGGAACACGAGCCGGTCGAGTTGCTGGCGCATGTCGTTCAACGCCGGGAGCAGGGCCATGCTGTTCGCCTGCTTGAGCGCCCGCTCGGCCTTCCGCTGGGCGGCGAGCACGGCCGCGACTTCCGAGACCGCACCGAACATCGTGTCGACGACGGTCGACGAGACGGCATCGCGAACCGCCTCGAACTCCGCCCTCGTGAAGACCAGGCCCGCAGGGTGCGCCGCCCGGATCCCGGCGTCGACGACAGCGGCGAGGACGTCGTCGAACAGGGCGTTCGTGGACGGGTACGGACTCGCCGCGAGGGCGAGCTTCTCCTGCGCGGTGAGGTGCGACTGGATGTACGAGACCGGCGAGGGAACCGCGAGCATCACGAGTCGCCGGACGCCCGCGGGCATCCGGATCGACCGATCGGCCGGGGTGGCGAGCAGCTGCACGCCGACGGTCGCCTTCGGCCCGGTCCCCTCTTCGACGAGCGCGGGGTAGGCGCGGATGACACCGCCCGACTGCCTGGTGTCGAGGACCTCGGGCAGGTCGGACTCCGGCCAGGTGGTGAGGCCGGACCGTTCGACGCGGCGGTCCGGGGCGTCGCCGCCGGCACGGCCCTGGCGTCCTGGTCGCTGGGTGGCCGCCGCGACGCTCTGCTGGGTCCGGTCCTTCAGCTTGGTCTGCAGCGCGGTGAGGTCCTTGCCCGCTTCGACCCGCCGACCGCGCTCGTCGACGACCGCGTAGGTCGGCAGGAGGTGCGCGGGGACCCGGGACATGTCGAAGTCCGACTCCGAGACCGGCACGTAGGTCATCCGCTGGATCGTCTTCGCCAGGGTGGCCCGGAAGCTCTCCGTCGGTGTGGTCGGGGCGTCGTCGGGGAGTTCCTCGACGATCTTCTCGGCCCAGTCGGCCGCCGGGACGACGTTCTTCCGGATCTGCTTCGGGAGCGCCTTGATCAGCGCGGTCACGAGTTCCTTGCGGAGCCCACGGACCTGCCAGTCGAATCCTTCTTCGCGCATCCGGGGCAGCAGCGCGAGCGGGACCTGGACGCTGACGCCGTCGTCCTCGGCGCCGGGCTCGAAGCGGTACCGCACCGCGAGCCGCTGGTCGCCGGAGCGCCACTGGGTCGGGTACTCGGTGTCGTCCTCGGCGGCTTCCGCTGCCGAGGCGTCGAGCAGGTCCTCGCGACGCATCGTCAGGAGCTCGGGCTGGTCACGGCGGGTCCGTCGCCACCACCCCTCGAAGTCGCGGGTGGTCGCGATCTCGGCGGGGATCCGAGCGTCGTAGAACTCGAAGACGTTCTCGTCGTCGAGCAGGATGTCGCGCCGACGCGTCCGCTCCTCGAGCTGTTCGAGTTCCTTCCGGAGTTTGCGGTTCGCGCGGTCGAAGGCCTGCTGGGAGTCCCACTCGCCCTCGATCAGGGCATGCCGGATGAAGAGTTCTCGCGAGTGCACGGGGTCGATCCGGGAGTACTGCACTCGGCGCCGCTGCACGATCGGCACGCCGAAGAGCGTCACGCGCTCGTACGCGACGACGGCGCCCTGCTTCTTCTCCCAGTGCGGCTCGCCGTAGGTGCGTTTGAGCAGGTCCCCGGCGAGCTGCTCCGTCCACACGGGGTCGATCCGGGCCGCGGTGCGCGCGAACAACCGGCTCGTCTCCACGAGCTCTGCGGCCATCACCGCGTCAGGCTGCTTCTTCGCGAGGACACTGCCGGGGAACAGGACGAACCGGGTGTTCCGGGACCCGAGGTAGTCACGCTTCTCACGGTCTCGGAGGCCGATCTGGCTGAGGAGCCCCGCGAGGAGCGAACGGTGCACGGCGTCCGGGTCGTCCTTGCGCTCCTTGCCGACGTGGATTCCGACCTGCTTCGCCGCGCGCGAGAGCTGCCGGTACAGGTCCTGCCACTCGCGGATGCGGAGGTAGTTGAGGAACTCGGCCTTGCAGAGGCGCCGGAACGCACTGGAGGACAGCTCGTCCTGCTTGTCCTCGATGTAGTTCCACAACCCGAGCAGGGTCAGGAAGTCGCTCGTCGGATCGGCGAATCGCGCGTGCAGCTGGTCGGCGTGCGCCCGCTGCTCCAGGGGACGCTCGCGCGGGTCCTGGATGCTCAGCGCCGAGACGACGGCGACGACTTCTCGGCCGACGCCCTGCCTGCCGGCTTCGAGCACCATCCGGCCGAGTCGGGGATCGATCGGCAGCCGCGTGAGCTGCCGACCGGACTTGGTGATCGCGCCCGCCGCATCGACCGCGCGGAGTTCGCGGAGGAGATCGAGGCCGTCCTTCACGCCGCGGGAGTCCGGCGGCTGCAGGAACGGGAAGGACTCGATGTCCCCGAACCCGAGGGAGATCATCTGCAGGATCACCGCGGCGAGGTTCGTGCGGAGGATCTCCGGGTCGGTGAACTCCGGACGGCGTCCGAAGTCGTCCTCGGAGTACAGCCGGATCGCGATGCCGGCACTGGTCCGGCCGGCACGACCGGAGCGCTGGTTCGCGCTCGCCTGCGAGATCGCTTCGATCGGCAGCCGCTGCACCTTGGCCCGCGGGGAGTACCGGGAGATGCGCGCCGTGCCGGTGTCGATGACGTACTTGATCCCGGGCACGGTCAGCGAGGTCTCCGCGACGTTCGTCGCCAGCACCACACGGCGTCGGACGCCCGGTGTCGCGCTGCGCTGGAAGACCCGGTGCTGGTCCGCGGCGGAGAGCCGTCCGTAGAGGGGGAGGACCTCGGTGCCCTGGTACCGCTTGCCCTCGATCGCGTCCTGCGCGTCACGGATCTCGTTCTCCCCGGAGAGGAAGACGAGGACGTCGCCGGGGGCGTCCTGCGCGAGTTCGTCGAGCGCGTCAGTGATGCCGGTGAGGTAGTCGCGGTCGTCCGACCCGTTGCCGGCGTCCGCGGTCCGGGAGTCGGTGTCGTCGTCGCCGTCATCGTCGTCCGGGTCCTCGGCCACGAGCGGGCGGTACCGGATCTCGACCGGGTACGTCCGCCCCGACACCTCGATGATGGGAGCGCCGCCGAAGTGCTGCGAGAACGACTCCGGGTCGATCGTAGCGCTGGTGATGATCAGCTTGAGGTCGGGTCGCCGGGGCAGCAGCCGCTTCAGGTAGCCGAGGAGGAAGTCGATCGTGAGGGAGCGTTCGTGCGCTTCGTCGATGATGATCGTGTCGTAGCGCTTCAGGTCGCGGTCGAAGTGGATCTCGTTGAGCAGGATGCCGTCGGTCATCAGCTTGATCCGGGTGTTCGCGCTGACCTTGTCGGTGAAGCGGACCTGGTAGCCGACGAGGTCGCCGAGTTCGCTGCCGAGCTCTTCCGAGACGCGCTCGGCGATCGTGCGCGCGGCGATCCGTCGCGGCTGCGTGTGACCGATGCTCTCGCGCCCGAGCTCAAGAGCGATCTTCGGGAGCTGGGTGGTCTTGCCCGAGCCCGTGGCACCGGCGACGATCACGACCTGGTTGTCGCGGATCGCTGCGGCGATGTCGTCCCGCCGCTGCGAGACCGGCAGCTCGGGCGGGAACGTGATGACGGGCGGCGTGGGAGACATGAGCATTCCAGGATACCGTCCGGGGTCAGCTCGACGCGAGCTGCCCGGTGAGCTGCTCGACGGAACGCGCCGGGAGCGCGCAGACCCGATCGTGGCAGACGTACGCGGCAGGGTCCTTCGTGGCACGGCCTTCGAGGAGCGCGAACCCCGAGGCCGCCCAGTCTCCTGCCTGCGCCGGGGTCACGACGAGGACCAGCGTGCCGGGACGTCGCGCCCCGAACGCCACGACGCCGAGCTCCGACGGGTGCTCCGACACGACGACGACTTCTCGCGACGGCCGCTGCAGTGCGAGCGCGAGTCCCAGCGCGTCCGCGTGTCCGAGTGGCCGCTGGACACCGGTCCGTGCCCGGTCGGCGACGAGCGCCACCGCCGCGGCGCGGTACGTGTCGTCGCCGGTGAGTGTCCCGAGCATCGTTGCGGCACCGCCCAGGGCGACGGTGCCGGAGCGGAGCGCGGTCTGTGGCTGCTCACCGGTGGCTGTTCCCGCGGATGCCAGGACGGGATCGACGTCGAGCGCGCCGCGGAGACCGTCGTCCACCAGGGAGCGAGCGACGGTGGCGTACCCGACCTGCCCGGTGACCAGCGCGAGTTCGAGGAGCCCTTCGGCGAGGAGACCGACGTCTTCGATGGTGGGTGGCGCCGTCGACACCCCGCGAGGCGTGCTCGAGCGGACCACGACGTGGCCGTCCCGCACGTGTGCATCGATGATCGCGTCCGCAGCGGCCCGGGCTGCCGCGATCATCGCGTCGTCGCCGTGTCGAGCCCCGGCGATGGCGAGGCCGCGGATCGCGAGTCCGTTCCACCCGGTCAGGACCTGGTCGTCGAGCGGTGGCGGGTCCAGCGTCGACCGCTCGGCCAGGGGGCGCCGGTACCACTCGCCTTCCACCCGGCGGCCGTCGATCGTGGACTCGCTGTCCTGCGCTGCCACGAACGCGCCGTCCGAGCGGCGCAGGGTGTCGCGCAGGAAGTCCGCGATGCCCCTGGCCTGGTCTCGCGGCGCCACGGCGAGGAGGTTCGCGTTGTCGTAGAGCATCCGTTCGTAGTGCGGCACGCTCCAGTCGCGACGGGTGGCGTACCGGAACACACCACCGTCCGGGTCGGTGAGCTCGGACTCGGCGATCGCGCGCAGCGACCGCTCGACGAGCGCCGATGCCTCGGCGACACCGTCCGCTCCGGCATCGGCGAGGAACTCCAGCAGGGGAGCAGACGGGAACTTCGGAGCGCCACCGAAACCGCCGTACGTCGTGTCTTCGGACCGTTGGAGTGCGATGACGACATCGTGGATCGCCCCGACCGACGGGAGGCCCGGTTCGGCTCCGGCAGGCGCACCGGGCTCGTCCTGTGCCGCGTCCAGAGCACCCTGACGGATGGCCGTCGCGAGCGCCGTCGCGTTGGCGTCGACTTCACCCCGTCGGTCGCGCCACGCGTCGAGCACGGCGCCGAGCACCTGCCGGAAGGACGGGTGCTGGCCGACCGGCGTCGGCGGGGAGTAGGTGCCAGCGAAGAACACGTGGGCGTCGGGCGTCATGAACGCGGTCAGCGGCCAGCCGAGCTGCTCGGTGAACGCCGCAGCCGCCGCCATCGTGCTCGAGTCGACGTCAGGGCGTTCTTCACGGTCGACCTTCACCGCGACGAAGTCACGCCGCAGGAGCTCGGCGACCTCAGGATCGGCGAAGCTCTCCCGCGCCATGACGTGGCACCAGTGGCAGGTCGCGTAGCCGATCGACACGAGGACGGGGACGTCCCGTTCGCGTGCTTCCGCGAAGGCGTCCGGGCCCCATTCACGCCAGTCCACCGGGTTGTCGGCGTGGAGACGGAGGTAGGGGCTGACGGCGGTGCCGAGCCGGTTGTCGTTCATGGCTCCAGCGTGCCCGGTCCGCGCTGGGCGGGTGTGTCGGGAGGGCGAACTGTGGAGAGTCAGCGATGTCCACAGGGGGTCAGGTGGGAAGCCACCCCGTGATGGACGCGAGCCGACGGGCCACGTCGTTCGGGGCCATGTCGTCCGTGTCCACCCGGGTGACGTGGTCCGTGGTGGCCGTGTCGAGCCTCCCGGCCGTCCGCGCACTGTGCGCGAGTTGCCCCGCCGGGAGCGGGCCACCCGCCCGACGGCGTAGGCGGGATGCCGTGGCGTCGTCCCCGGCGCGGAGCAGGACCGCGAAGACGACGGGGTCGTCACCCATCGCGGCGGCGAGCCGTGCCGTCTCGAGCACCGAGACGGTGTTCGTGTAGACGAGGCGGTGGTGGCCAAGCTCGCGGTAGTTCGCCCAGATCGCCGCGAGGTTCCGCTCCGCGACGTGGGCGTCCGGGTGCTCCACGTGCGGCGCCGGGTGGGCGAGGTCGAGCGTGTCGCCCTCGATGACCGCGTGCCGGACGTCCGCGCTCGCGAGGAGTTCGTGCAGGGCGTCCGCCGCCGTCGACTTCCCGACGCCGGATCGGCCGCCGATGAACAGCACCTCGGAACGGGGCACCTCAGCTCCCGAGCGAGAGCATGAGGAGTGCAGCGTCCTCGGGGCCGTAGTCGAACAGGCGGTCCCAGAACGGGTCAGCAGCCCACGGGACGTCGCCGTCGACCGGGGTGCGGTGCGCCGTCTCCACGAGCCAGTCGAGCTCCGGGACGACCGCCTGCGCGAAGGTCGGCGGCTGCCATCCGAGCGATCGGGCCGCGCTGGTGTCGAGGACGTACGGGGTCGGCGACGACCACGGCGTCGACCCGACGAAGGCCGGGGCGTCCGCGTCGAGCAGGACCTCCTCGAACACGTGGTCGAGGTGCCCGGCGACGGTGCGGACGATCTCGAGCACGGACGGCGCGGAGTCGTCGGCGACGTTGAGGATCCGCCGGTCGGGCGCATCCGCGAGCAGCCGGACGAGCGAACCGATGCCGCTGGCGGCCGTCGTGTGGTCGACGCCGCGCCCCTGGTCGGCGAGGAGCACGCGCTCACGGCCGTCCAGCGCACGCCGGACCACGAACCACTCGCGCGGGCGACCGATGCCGGGGCCGTACACCTTGGACGGGCGGAGGACGGTGACCGGGGCGCCGTGGTCGAGGAGCAGCTGCTCGGCCGCCACCTTCTGCGCTGCGTAACCGTCTCGGCTGGTCGGGTCGGCGTCGGCGGCGGTGACCGTCGGCTGCAGCTCGGTGACCGCGCCGGAGAACACCGGCTTGTCGACGGAGTTCGCGTGCCGGCCCTGCTCGTCGACGTAGACGGCCTTCGACGACACGAAGACCGTCGACCCGACGTCTCCGAGGTACGGCAGGAGCTGGGCCGCGTCGTCACGGGTGGCGCCGACGGTGTCGACGAGGAGGTCCGCACCGGGCCGGAGGAGTTCGCGGAGGACGGCCGTGTCCCGGCGGTCGCCCGGGGTGAAGGTGGCGCCGGCCGCGGTCAGTGCGTCCGCGATGTCGCCGCCCCGGCGCGCGACGACGTCCACCTGCCAGTCGTCGCCGCCGCGGCCGGAACTGTCGAGGAGTTCGCGCACAACGGCGGAACCGATGCCGCCCGTTCCGCCGAGGACGACCGCGCGCTTGGTGCTCATGTCGCCAACGCTAGTGCCGAGTGGTCCGGGCGCTCCGCGCGCTGCCGGTCCAGTCCGGGCGCTGCCGGTTCAGTCCGGGCGATGCCGGTTCAGTCCGCGCGCTGCCGGTTCAGGAGGCGATCGGTTCCCGTCGCCACCAGTCCGCGAGGGAACCGTCGTACACCTGGACACGGTCGTGACCGAGCACCGTCAGTGCCAGGGCGTCCACGCACGCGGCGCTGCCGACGCCGCAGTAGGTGACGATCTGCTCCGAGTCGAGCACCGGCGCGAAGACGTCCGCCAGGGCCGCCGGACGGAGGAGGGCATTGGAGTCCTGGTCGACCACGCGGCGCAAGGGGATCGGCGTCGTGCCGGGCACCACGTCGGGGTGCGTCGCACCGAGGACCGTCTCGTCGACCGCGAGCACGAGCGCCGCGGGCTCCGAACCGTCGACGGCTCGTTCGACGCGGGCGCGGTCGGCCCACAGCGGACGTTCTTCGCCGGCGAGGAACGCCGCCGCCTCGACGTGGACCGCCGGTGCGCTCGTGAGGGCACCGACGCGGACCGGGCGCCCTTCGTCCCGCCACTTCACGAACCCGCCGTCGAGCACGGCGACGTCGTCGAACCCGAACGAACGGAAGATCCACCACAGGCGGGCGGACCACTCGCCGACACTGTCGTCGTAGACCACGACCGTCGAGGTGTTCGTGATGCCGAGTGCGCGGGCCGCCTGCTCGAAACGCTCGGCGCAGGGGCGGGTGAAGGGCACGTCGGCGTCGGGCGTCGAGAAGTCCTGCACGAGGTCGGCGAAGCGGGCGCCGGGCACGTGGCCGTGTCGTTCGTACGTGTCCCGCGCGCTCTGCCACGTCATGCCACGGCCGGTCCCCGCGGCGTGCACGGAGGCATCGAGCACGACGAGCTCGTCCGCACCGAGGTGGTCGGCGAGCCACTGCGTCGACACGAGCGGCGAGGTCAAGACGGGGGCCATGGCGCTCACCATAATGCGGACCCCTGACGACCGGGAGAGGAACAGCAACAGTGCGCAATCGGGGCGGCGTGGCGGGGGCTGTGGATGAACTTCGTGCGGTGGGTGGGGTGTGGCTGTTGGCGTTGTGCGGGACCGGTGGTGGGCGGTGGTGGGTGTGGGCGTGTGGGAGGTGGTGGTGGGTGGTGGTGGGCGGCGGTCACGAGGGACGCGGAACGACAACGTCGTTGTCGTTCGACACCGATGTTGTCGAATCGGGACTGCGGCCGCGCCGGACCGAGCGGCGCGGCCGCGCCGGACCCGGGCTTCGGCGGCGGTCGCGCCGGACCGCGCGCCCCGCACGGACGAACCACGAAACGGACACTGCACCGCGAAGAATCGCGGTGCAGTGTCCGTTTCGTGGTTACCCGGCGCAGGGAGCCGATCGTCAGTGCGCGGCGGCCGGGATGCTCCCCGTCGCGTTGGCGCTGAGGTGCTCGAGCTTGGCGAGCCGCACCGACTGGCGGTTGATGAGCAGCCCGCTCGCGATCGCGACGAGCACCAGCACGCCGGCCGAGATCGCGAAGGCGACGTGGTAGCCGTCGAGCGTGGCCTGCGCCTGCTGCAGCTTGGTCGGCGCGGCGGTCAGCCCGGAGAGGCTGTTCTTCACGACGTCGGCGAAGATCGTCGACAGCAGCGCCGTACCGATCGAACCGCCGATCTGCTGCATCGTGTTCACGGTTGCGGATGCGACGCCCGCATCCGCACGGGCGACACCGGTCGTCGCGGTGTTCATCGCGGACGAGAAGATCGTGCCCATGCCGAGGCCGATCACGATGAGCGCCGGCAGGACAGTGCCCGCGTAGGAGCTGTCCAGGTCGGTGCGGAGCAGCAGGAGCAGGCCCGCCGCGGCGACGAGACCGCCCGAGAAGATCAGGACCTTCGGGCCGACGCGGGGCAGCAGTCGCCCGCCGATCTGCGTCGCGGAGATCATGATCGACAGCGGCATCGGCAGGAACGCCAGACCGGTCTGCAGTGCGGAGAACCCGAGGGTCTGCTCGAGGTAGTACGTCAGGAACAGGAAGATGCCGAACATGCCGATGGCGACGAGACCGATGGCGACGAACGAGCCGCCGCGATCACGGTCGAGCACCACGCGCAAGGGGAGCAACGGGTGTGCGACGCGGGTCTCGATCACGATGAACGCGGCGATGAGCACGACTCCGGCGGCGAGCATGCCGATCGTCCACGGGTCGTCCCAGCCGTTGGTCTCGGCGTTCGAGAAGCCGTAGACCACGCCGACGAGGCCTGCGGTGATGGTGAGGACACCGGCGATGTCGATGCGCGGGCGCTCGACCTTCGGCGGCTTCGCCATGAAGATCAACGCACCGATCACGCCGAGGACGGCGAAGACGACGTTGACGTAGAGGCACCAGCGCCACGAGGCGTACTCGGTGAGGACGCCACCGAGCAGCAGGCCGATGGCCGCACCGGAGCCGGCGATCGAACCGAAGATGCCGAACGCACGACCGCGTTCCTTCGGGTCACGGAAGGTCGTCGTCAGCATGCCGAGGGCGGACGGGGCGAGCAGCGCGCCGAACGCGCCCTGCAGCGCGCGTGCCGCGACGAGCAGACCGAACGAGTCGGCCAGGCCGCCGAGGACCGAGGCGATGGCGAAGCCGACGAGCCCGATGATGAACGTGTTCTTCCGGCCGAAGAGGTCACCGAGACGGCCACCCAGGAGCAGGAGCGAGCCGAACGCCAGGGAGTAGGCGGTGACGATCCACTGCCGCTGGTCGGTGCCGAACCCGAGGTCCGCCTGAGCCGAGGGCAGCGCGATGTTCACGATGGTGGCGTCGAGCACGACCATGAGCTGCGCGAGAGCGATCACCGCAAGGGCGATCCACCGGTGCTCGGTGCGACCGGTCGGGGTGGGAGTCGGTGCGGCGCCCGTACGGGCGGGCGAAGTCTGTTCTGCCGTCACGGCAGCCTCCTCGGGAGTGAGTGGAGGGAAGAAGCGCACACCGTCGGGCGTTTCCGGGAGGGGAGGAAGCGGATGCGAGGCATCCGCTTCGAGTCAGTGTAGACCGAAACGGAAGGTCCGCATCCACTTATTCCCAGAAAGTTCAACTAGGTTCGGAATCGTGAGCACCATCGACCAGCACGCCGATCTCGATCGGCCTCTCCGCGCTGACGCAGCACGCAACCGCGAGCTGATCCTGCAGACGGCACGCAAGTGCTTCGCGGAGCGCGGGCTCTCGGTCACCCTCAACGACATCGCGCACGAAGCGGGTGTCGGCGTCGGCACGGTCTACCGCCGGTTCGCCGACAAGGACTCCCTGATCGAGGCGCTGCTCGCGACCAAGTTCGACGCGATGAACTCCGCGGCGGCACGTGCTGCGGAGGAGATCGACCCGCGGGAGTCGCTCCGCCTGTACCTGATGGGCGTGTTCGAGTTCCGCGCACGCGACCGTGCCCTGGCCGACGCGATCGTCCGCGCGGGCAAGTCCCGGCCCTCGATCGTGCAGGAACGTGATCGCCTCGAGACCCAGGTCAGCGACATCATCGGCCGCGCGCGGGACGCCGGCGTGGTGCGGGCGGGCTTCGACTACCGCGACCTGCCGATGCTCACCGCGATGATCGGCGCCGTGGCCGACGCCACCCGCGCACACGACCCCGACGCCTGGCGCCGGTACGCCCAGGTCGTCATCGACGGGGTGCTGCCGCCGACCGCGCCGGACGCGATGCTCGGCAGCCCGCTCGACCGCGAGACGATCGAGCGCGCACTGCACGCCCAGTCCTGACGGGTCGGGGGGACGCCGCACCCAGCGGACGCATCTTCCGACACCGCAGCAGTCGAACGACTCGCGCGGTGTCGAACACGTGGCGCGACGCCGAACTCGCGCGACCCCGCGCAACGGCCCCGCAACGCGCCGCTACAACCAGCTCGGCAACCAGTAGTGCGACCGGATGAAGTCCCACGGGACCTGCAGCGCCGTCCACATCGGGTACCAGTACGCCGACGCGAGCAGCACCACCCCGAGGTACACCCCGATCCAGATGACAGCGCGGGTCCGCCGTGGCCGTGGATCGTCCCTCGATCCGAGCAGCAGCCCGATCGCCGCGGCCAGCGCCATCACCATGAAGGGCTCGAACGCGATCGTGTAGAACTGGAACACGGTCCGGTTCACGTAGAGCAGCCACGGCAGGTAGCCCGCCGCGACGCCCATCACGACGAAGCCGTACTCCCATCGCCGGTGCAGCACGAAGAGCACGAGCAGCGCGATGACGGCAGCGACCGACGGGTACCAGATGAACGGGTTCGCGATGCCCGTGATCGCCGCACCGCACCGCTCCGCCGCGCAGCCGTCCTGCCCGGCGTTCGTCCCCACGTAGTACATCGACGTCGGGCGCTGCATGAAGAGCCACAGCAGCGGGTTCGCCTGGTACGAGTGCGGGGTGTGCAGGCCGATGTTGAAGCCGTAGATCTCGGACTGGTAGTGCCACCAGTTCTGCACGCTGTCGGGCACCCAGGACAGGATCCCTCGCCAGCGCTGCCCGCCGGAGGCGATCCAGTCGCGGTCCCAGCCGTCCTTCGACACGAACCACCCGGTCCAGGACGCCAGGTACGTGGCGGCGGCGATCGGCACGGTCAGGACGAACGACACCGGCGCCTGCTGCAGGAACGCGCTCGAGGACCAGAACTCGATCCCGGCGCGCTTGCGCATCATCATGTCGCTCAGCACGGAGTACAGCGCGAAGAACGCCAGGAAGTACAGCCCGGTCCACTTCGTGCTCGTCGCGAGTCCCATCGCGAGCCCCATGCCGATCAGCCACGGCCGCCACCAGAGCGCTGGCCCCCAGAGGGTGTCTCGTCCGGCCGCCGCACGGCGACCGACCCAGGCGTCGAGCCGCCGGGTCGTCCACCGCCGGTCGAGCAGCAGCGCCCCGAACCCGAGGACCACGAAGAACGTCACGATGCCGTCGAGGAGCGTCACCCGCGACATCACGATCGCCTGACCGTCCACCGCCATGAAGCCGCCGGCGAGCGTGCCGACGAGCGTGGACCGGAACAGGGACCGGGCGATCACGGCGACGAGGAACACGGTCGCGATGCCCAGCACGGCGACGGTGAAGCGCCACCCGAAGGCGTTGTCGGGGCCGAACAGCAGCATCCCGAGGCCGATGAGGTACTTGCCGAGCGGCGGGTGCGCGATGAACTCGGCGGCGCTCGTGAAGATCGAGGTCTCGCCGGAGGCGAAGCGCTCGTCCGTCGTGGGGGCGGTGTCGTCGGTCGGGTTCGCGGGCCACGTGCCCTCGTACCCGAGGTGCACGATCGACCAGCCGTCCTTGACGTAGTAGGTCTCGTCGAACACGAGCGAGTGCGGCCGTCCGAGGTCGATCAACCGGAGCAGCGCAGCGACCACGGTGACGGCGATCGGGCCGGCCCACCGCCAGGCGGCGACCCGCCAGGAGGCCGACATGAGGCGCACCCACCAGTCGTCGAGGCGCGACCCACGGGGTACTGCGGGCGCAGTGTCGAGTGCGTCGGCCAGGTCCGTGGTCACCCGCAGCATCCTACGGATGCGGCGCCTGCGCTCGCTGCGTCCACAATGGGGCGTGTGATCGTCCTCGCAGCAACTCCCATCGGCAACCTCGGCGACGCGTCCCGCCGACTGGTCGAGACACTGTCGAACGCGACCGTCGTGGCGGCGGAGGACACCAGGACCGCGATCCACCTGATGCGTGCCCTCGGCATCGAGAACCGTCCGCGGCTGATCGCGCTCCACGAGCACAACGAGCGGGCCAAGGCGGCCGAGGTCGTCGAGCTCGCCCGGGACGAGGACGTCGTGGTCCTGACCGACGCCGGCATGCCCGCGATCAGCGACCCGGGGTTCCCCCTGGTCGAGGCCGCTGCGGCAGCGGGGGTGACCGTCACGGCGCTCCCGGGGCCGTCCGCGGTGCTCATGGCGCTCGCCGTGTCCGGGCTGCCGACCGACCGCTTCACGTTCGAGGGGTTCCCGACCCGCAAGGCGGGGGAGCGCCGTCGGGTGTTCGAGGCCCTCGCCGGGGAGCAGCGGACGATGGTCTTCTTCGAGTCGCCGCACCGGCTCGCGGACACGCTGACCGACATGGGTGCCGGCTTCGGGGGTGACCGTCGCGCAGTCGTCTGCCGTGAGCTCACGAAGCTGTACGAAGAGGTCAAGCGCGGCTCGCTGGCCGAGCTGGCCGAGTGGGCCGCCGACGGCGTGAAGGGCGAGATCTGCATCGTCGTGGCCGGGGCGTCCGGTTCCGCGGACGACGTCACGATCGAGGAGGGGGTCCGCCTCGTGCTGGAGCGGGTCGCGTCGGGGACCCGGATGAAGGAGGCGTCAGCCGCCGTCGCGGACGCCACGGGGCTGTCCAAGCGGGACCTGTACGAGGGTGCGCTGGCGGCGCGGTAGACGCGACGAACACCGGACGGGAGGCCCGGTGCGGGCCCGCCACGGGCCTCCCGTCCGGGTTTTCCACAGTCCACTGCCGGACGCGTCATGCGGTTGCCGCGCGCCCGTAGGATGGTCCGCATGTCCGACGGCTCCTCGTTCAGCATCACCACGCCGATCTTCTACGTGAACGACGTTCCCCACATCGGGCACGCCTACACAGAGGTCGCCGCGGACTTCCTCGCGCGCTGGCACCGTCAGCGCGGTGACGACACCTGGCTCCTCACCGGCACCGACGAGCACGGGCAGAAGATCCTGCGCACCGCCTCGGCGAACGACGTCTCCCCGAAGGAGTGGGCGGACCGCCTCGTCACGGATGCGTGGAAGCCGCTGCTCGACACCGTCGACATCGCCAACGACGACTTCATCCGGACCACCGACGAACGCCACGAGCGCGGCGTGACCGCGTTCCTGCAGAAGCTCCACGACGACGGCTACATCTACGCCGGCGAGTTCGAGGGCTTCTACTGCGTGGGCTGCGAAGAGTACAAGCAGCCGAGCGACCTGGTTCCCGGCACCGGTGCGTACGAAGGCCAGCAGGTCTGCGCGATCCACTCCATCCCGGTGGAGGTGTTGTCCGAGCGCAACTACTTCTTCCGGATGTCCGACTTCGAGCAGCGCCTGCTCGACCTCTACGAATCGAACCCGGAGTTCATCCAGCCGGAGAGCGTCCGCAACGAGATCGTCTCCTTCGTCAAGCAGGGCCTCCGCGACCTCTCGATCTCGCGGTCGAGCTTCGACTGGGGCATCAAGATCCCCTGGGACCACGACCACGTGCTCTACGTCTGGTTCGACGCGCTGCTGAACTACGTCACGGCGCTCGGCTACGGCAGCGACGACGACGAAGCCTTCCAGCGCCTCTGGCCGAGCGTGCACATCGTCGGCAAGGACATCGCCCGGTTCCACGCGGTGATCTGGCCCGCCATGCTGATGGCAGCAGGGCTCCCGGTCCCGAAGCGCGTCTTCGGCCACGGGTGGCTGCTGGTCGGCGGCGAGAAGATGTCCAAGTCGAAGCTGACCGGCATCGCCCCGTCGGAGATCACCGACACGTTCGGCTCCGACGCGTTCCGGTACTACTTCCTCCGCGCGATCACCTTCGGGCAGGACGGCAACTTCAGCTGGGAAGACATCTCGGCGCGGTACCAGGCCGAACTCGCGAACGGTTTCGGCAACCTGGCGTCGCGCATCCTGGCGATGCTCGAGAAGTACTTCGGTGGTGCGGTCCCGGCGCGGGGCGAGCTCTCGGCGTCCGACGTCGCGATCGACGACCTGGCGAAGTCCGTCACCGAGCGGGCCGACGCGGCGATCGCGGCCTTCGCACCGCACGACGCGATCGCGACCACGTGGGAACTCGTCGACGCGCTGAACGGGTACATCACCGAGCAGCAGCCGTGGGCCCTCGCCAAGGACGAGGCCCAGCGCGAGCGCCTCGGCACGGTGCTGGCGACGGCGCTCCGTGGCCTCGGTACCGTCGCGGTCCTCGCCGCGCCCGTGATGCCGAAGGCGACCGAGAAGCTCTGGGCCTCCATCGGTGCCGGCGGGTCGATCGCCGAACAGCGGGTGGACCGCGCGTACGACTGGCAGGGCGCGTCGCAGGTGACGCCGCTCGAGTCCGGGCTGTTCCCGCGCATCGAGCAGGCGGAACAGGGCGCGGCGTGACCGACGCCCACCTCCGTTCGCGTGGCGACGGCGACGGGTCGAAGCGCGACCTGACGTACCCGCCGCTGCCGGAAGCGCTCGTGGTGCCCGTCTACGACAACCACACCCACATGGAGATCGCCGACGGCGGTCCCGACGGGGCGCTCGACTACCGGGAACACCTCGACCGTGCGTCGAGTGTCGGGGTCCGCGGCGTCGTGCAGGTCGGGACCGACCTCGCGACATCGCAGTGGTCGGCGGCGATCGCGGCGCGCGAGCCGCGCGTGCTGGCCGCCGTGGCGCTGCACCCGAACGAAGCGCCGCTCCTGGCGGAGCAGGGGCTCCTCGACGAGCACCTCGCGGGCATCGAAGCACTCGCCGCGCTGCCGCGGGTGCGTGCGATCGGTGAGACCGGGCTCGACTTCTTCCGCACCGGCGACGACGGCCGTGACGCCCAGGTGCGTTCCTTCGAGGAGCACATCCGCATCGCGAAGGAGCACGACCTCGCGCTGACCATCCACGACCGCGACGCGCACGACGCCGTGGTCGAGGTCCTCGACCGCGTCGGCGCGCCGGAGAAGACGGTGTTCCACTGCTTCTCGGGTGGGCCGGACCTGGCACGCCTGTGCTCCGAGCGCGGCTGGTACATGTCCTTCGCCGGCACGGTGACGTTCAAGAACGCGGCGCTCCTTCGCGAAGCGCTCGAGGTCGCTCCGCGTCGCCTGCTCATGGTCGAGACGGACGCGCCGTACCTCACGCCGACTCCGTACCGTGGTCGGCCGAACGCGCCGTACCTCATCCCGCTCACCCTCCGGTCCATGGCCGACACCCTCGGCACGGACCCGTCGATGCTCGCGGCGCAGATCGCGTCGAACACCGAGCTCGTCTACGGCGCCTGGGATGCCGAGCCCGTGACGGTCGACGAATGAGCGCACTGCTCGGCCCGGCCGAGATCCGCGAGCTGGCCGCGCAGCTCGACGTCACCCCGACGAAGAAGCTCGGCCAGAACTTCGTGCACGACGCCAACACCGTGCGGCGCATCGTCGCCGCGGGTGGCGTGACCGCCGACGCACAGGTGCTCGAGGTCGGACCGGGCCTCGGCTCCCTGACCCTCGGGCTGACCGAGACCGGCGCTCCGGTCACCGCCGTCGAGATCGACGCCCGGCTCGCGGCGCAGCTGCCCACCACGGTGTCCGCGATGCAGCCGTCCGCGCGGCTGACGGTCGTGCACCAAGACGCACTGCAGGTGTCCGCGTACGACCTCCCCGCAGCACCGACGCACCTCGTCGCGAACCTGCCGTACAACGTCTCCGTGCCGGTCCTCCTGCACCTGCTCGCGACCTTCCCGTCGATCGAACGGTCGCTCGTGATGGTCCAGGCGGAGGTCGGGTACCGCCTCGCCGCGGACCCGGGCAGCAAGGTCTACGGGTCGCCGAGCGTCAAGGCCGCCTGGTACGGCACCTGGCGGATCGCCGGGCAGGTCAGCCGCCAGGTCTTCTGGCCGGTGCCGAACGTGGACAGCGTGCTCGTCGGGTTCCAGCGGCACGATCCCCCCGGGGACGAGCAGCTCCGAGCGCAGGTCTTCGCCCTGGTCGACGCGGCCTTCCAGCAGCGGCGGAAGATGCTCCGGCAGGCGCTGTCGGGCGTCCTCGGCGGCAGTGCGCACGCGTCCCAGGTGCTCGAGGCGGCCGGCATCGCCCCGACGGCCCGCGGTGAAGCGCTCGGCGTCGACGACTTCGTCCGGCTCGGTCGGACGGTCCTCGCCGAAGGCGCCCGCGAGGGCGAAGGCGACGCCCAGGCCTAGTCCGTGCTGCGGGTCATGACGCGCTGACGTCGACCACCGTGCCGCCCGCCAGCGCGACGAGCTGGTCGAATGTCAGCGGCATCACCGAGTTCGCGGTGCCGGCCGCCGACCACACCGGGTCGTACTCGGCGAGGGCGCGGTCGACCACGGTCCGGATCGGCTGCGGGTGTCCGACGGGGGAGACGCCGCCGATCGGCTGACCGGTGACCTCCCGCACCTGTTTCGCGGTGGCCATCCCGAGTTCCGCGACCCCGAGCGCGCCGGCGAGCACCGCGGTGTCGACGCGGTGCCGGCCGGAGGTCATCACCAGGAGCGGCTCGCCGTCGGCCAGGAAGAGCAGGCTGCTCGCGATGGCGCCGACCTCGGTGCCGAGCGCCGCCGCTGCCTGGGCTGCCGTGTGCGTGGAGTCGGGGAGCTCTCGCGCTTCGGTCTCGACGCCGGCCTCGGCGACGATCCGCTGGATGTCCTGCATGCGTGCGTTCACGTCCCCATCCTGTCCGAGGGTGCCGGAGCCCGTTCCGGATGTTGCATACGGATTCCTTGCTCGCCATGCGTCAAGGCTCCTACTGTCGCTGCATCGACCACGAACTGCGCGACCCGCGCGAACCGGAGGAACCATGTCGCCGAGGACCGACCACCGCAGCGCTCGACGAGCACGACTCATCGAGCGACGTATCGAAGAGCGCGACCGCGAGCGACGCGCAGCGCGGCGACGGCTCATCGCCCGGCTCCCGTCGATGACCACGGACGAGCGCGTACGCGTCGTCCACGAAGCGACGACCGGCCTCCGGTTCCGGACCTCGTTCGACGGCATCGTGTAGCCGTGCCGTCTGTACCGCAGTCGCGCCGCTCCCGGGATCGCAACGTCGCGTCGTACGCCGACCTCGAGACCTTGCCGAGCGCGGTGGTTCTCGACACGTCCTTCGTCGTCCGTGCTCTCGTGGAGACTGAGGTCGGTCACGACGAGGCAGGGGCGTTCTTGAAGCGTCTGACATCGTCACGGTCGTTCGTGCTCTACAGCGCGTTGCTCGAGATCGAGTTGGCCGAAGCAGCCTTCAAGATCGCGATCAAGGAGCGTCACGGCAATCGTGCGTGGCCGATGAAACGATCGGACGGACGAGTCCGACGGCGTGCCGCGCGCGTCGCCGACGAACTCATCCACCGATGGCGGACCGCCGTCGGGCCGTCGCCGAGCACGAGCATCAACCTCGCCAGCGTCACTGATCCGGCCTTCCAGCTCATGCGCCGCTACGGTCTCGGCTCGTACGACGCCGTCCACGCGGCGACGGTCGCGTACACCGGCGCGACCGCGCTCGTCACGAACGACGTCGGCTTCGCGGCCGTGCCGGCTGGCGAGCTCCGGCTCCTCGTGGACGAGAGCCGGCTCGATGCTGCGCGCCGGCGCCGGGCAACTGCCGGACCAGGCGGATCAGTGGCGGCGTGACGCCAGCATCTCGATGAGCTGCTGCTGGTTCCCGTCGCGCTCCGCCCACCGCAGCGGCAGGACGTTCTGCACGAGGATCTCCGGCGCCGCTCCCGACTCCAGCAGCGCGATGACCTCGTCCAGGAAGTCGTCGAGCGGCATCCCGCCGAAGTCCACGCCCGCACCCTGCAGGTCGGTGGCGACGGCCGGGGGCACGAGCTCCAGCACGGACACCGACGACTCGACGAGCTGCTGACGCAGGGACAGCGTGTACGAGTGCACGGCAGCCTTCGTGGCGTTGTACGTCGGGGTGGCGGCGAGCGGGGTGAACGCGAGTCCGGACGACACGGTGACGACGGTGGCCGCCGGTCGAGACAGCAGGTGCGGCAGGAACGCGTCGATCAGCCGGATGGTGCCGAGCAGGTTCGTCGAGACGGTGTCGACCGCGTCGGCCAGGTGCGACGACGACCGGAGGTCCTCCTGCCGCATGATCCCGGACATCGTGACGAGGGTGTCGAGCGCCGGGTACGCCTCGATGACGGATGCCGCGGCCGCGGTGATGGAAGCCGGGTCGCTCACGTCGATCTCGACGGTGCCGAAGCCGTGCTCGGCAGCGAGGGACTCGAGCAGTGCACGACGGCGTCCACCGATGACGACGGTGCTCCCCGCTTCCTGCAGACGGAGGGCGAGACCCAGGCCGATGCCGGACGTGGCGCCGGGGATGAAGACGGTTGCGTTGGTGATGTCCATGACGACCACGATCCGCGAACGAGCGGACGACAACCAGAGCCCGGTCATCGGGGGACCGCCGATCCCTGGCACGCGGAGAGGACGAGCAGGAGACTGGACGCATGGACCGTGCAGCGCTCGCCGACTTCCTCCGCCGTCGCCGTGAGCTGCTGCGCCCGGAGGACGTCGGCCTCGGCGAGGGCGCCCGACGCCGGACGCCGGGCCTCCGGCGTGAGGAAGTGGCGTCGCTCGCGGGCATGTCCGTCGACTACTACACCCGGCTCGAGCAGCAGCGCGGTCCGCAGCCGTCGGAGCAGATGATCGCCGCGATCGCCCGGGCGCTCCGCTGCTCACTCGACGAACGCGACCACCTCTTCCGTCTCGCCGGGCACAACGCGCCGGTCCGGGTGCACCGCAGCGACCACGTCGACCCCGCGATCCTCCGGGTGCTCGACCGGCTCGAGGACACCCCGGCGATCGTGGTGAGCGACCTCGGCGAGACCCTGGTCGAGAACCGCCTCGGTGCGGCGCTCCTCGGCTCCACCGTCGGCCTGACCGGGAACGAGCGGTACCAGCCGTGGCGCTGGTTCATGACGGCGGCGGAACCCGCGAAGTACGCGCCGGAGCAGCACGACCGGCTCGCTCGGGCCCAGGTCGCGGGGCTCCGCGCGGCGGTGGGTGCCGCCGGGCCGGGTGACCGCCGGGCAGCGGCGCTCATCACGGACCTCGAGGCCGAGAGCCCGGCGTTCCGCGACCTCTGGGCGTTGCACGAGGTCGCCTCCCGGTGGGAGGACCACAAGACCTTCGTGCATCCCGAACTCGGTCGGATCACGGTGGACTGCCAGGTGCTGCACACGACGAACCGGGCCCAGGCGCTCCTGCTGTTCACCGCTCCCGCGGGCAGCGAGGACGCGCAGAAGCTCGAGCTCCTCGGCGTCGTCGGCCACCAGGTGTTCAGCAACTGACGCGGGTCGAACCGGTGCACCTCAGCCTGCTGGCTTCTCCACGTCGGATGGCCTAGTCTTGCGGTGCAGGACGCCAACGAGCCTCCCGCACCCAGCCAACGCCCCGCTCACCGCGGGGCGTTGTGTCATTCCGGGCACCAGATGTAGTCGACGATCTTGATCTCGTCGACGAGAGTGACGATCTTGGCGACAGCCGCTGCGGACCGCGGATCCCGCTCCTCCACGGTCTTCGATCGATTGAGGAAGGACGTCGCGAAGTCGGCGGCCTGCAGCATCCGGCTCTCGTGAGACGGGCCGAAGTAGATGGTGTCGGCGATCCGGGTCAGCGGCTGCTTCGTGTACCCGCTCGCGCTTCCCACCTTGAAACTGCGCAGGCTGCGTCTCGCGCCGGCTGCCGTGTGGTGCTCGTCGGCGAGGACGAGTCCGAGCTGTTCTTGCTCGTCGACCCAGGCGAGACGCTCGTGCACGCATTCGAGGAGTTGGGCGAGAGTCAGGAGATGCGCGGGGTAGGCGCGGGCTCCGTAGCGGCGTCGGTGTGCTCGGAGATCGATGCCTCGGAACACGATCGACGCCGTCGACCTTGCGAGGATCTTCGCCACGAGGATGCAGGCCTTCACTCGCCACGCGACGGGTACTCGCTTCCACTCTTGCTCGCCGTGGAACATGTCGACAGCGTGGAACTCTGTGGCGGGGTCGAAGCCCGGGATCTCCCTCGAGAGCAGTGTCGCGACGCCTTCGAGCCCCTGTTCGATCGAACGCACGGCGTCAGCGTCAGCCAACAGCGCGCCGAAGAAGTAGTAGGCATCGTCCCGAGCGGATTCGTCGATGAAGATGAGGCGCACGGCGGACCAGCATACTGATACTCCAGTTGTGGACGGGGAACCGCAACAGCGCGTCACACGCCTGGCAACGCCTGGTACACCATGCCTAGTGTGGGCGTGTGAGCACTCCGCGCGTGTACGTCATCCACGAGAACCCCGAGTGGTTCCCGCCGCTCGCCGCCGCCTTCGAGGCCGAGGGCGTCCCGGTCGAGGAGATCCTCCTCACCGAGGGCCAGATCGACCTCGCAGCAGATCCGGAACCGGGCGTCTACTGGAGCCGGATGTCGGCGTCGAGTCACACCCGCGGGCACGAGCACAGCAAGGAGTACACCCGCGCGGTCCTCGGCTGGCTCGAGCGTGCCGGGCGCCAGGTGGTCGGTGGCAGCCACGTGCTCGAGCTCGAGGTGTCGAAGGTCGCCCAGCACGGCCTGCTCCAGCGGGCGGGCTTCGACGTGCCCCGCACCACCGCGGTGTTCGGCAGGAGCACCCTCACGGCCGCGGCCCACGCGTTCACGGACGGCCAGGACGTGCCGTTCATCACGAAGCACAACCAGGGCGGCAAGGGCCTCGGCGTCCGTCGGTTCGACTCGCTCGCCGAGTTCGACGCGTACGTCGACTCGCCGGAGTTCGAGGAGCCGATCGACGGCATCACCCTGCTGCAGGAGTACCTGACGGCGCGCGAGCCCTTCATCACCCGGGTCGAGTTCGTCGGCGGCGAGTTCGTCTACGCCGTCCGCGTGGACACGAGCGCGGGCAGCTTCGAGCTCTGCCCGGCGGACGCCTGCGAGGTCCCCCAGGTCATCGCCGGAGCGGTGTGCGACGTCCCCGGAACGGACGGGCCGAGCGCGTTCGCAGTACGAGAGGACGTCACCGCGACCCACCCGCTCGTGCAGCAGCTCCGCACGTTCCTCGCCGACCAGCGCATCCAGATCGCGGGCGTCGAGTTCATGGAGACCACCGACGGCCGCACCGTCGTCTACGACATCAACACGAACACGAACTACAACCCCGCCGTCGAGGAGAGCGCGCCGGCCTCCGGCCCGCGCTCCATCGCGCGTTTCCTCGGCGGACTGCTCGACAGCGAGTACGCGACGGCACCGGCCGGCGCGGCCGTCACGGCCTGAGAACGCGACCGAACACCGGACGGGAGGACCGTGGCGGCCCCGCCACGAGCCTCCCGTCCGTCCCTCCCCACCTCCCCAAGGAACTCACCCCGTGCGATTCGGATACTGGACCCCGCTCTTCGGCGGCTGGCTGCGCAACGTCGACAACGAGCACATGCCGGTCACCTTCGACTACGTGAAGCGACTGGCGCAGCGCGCCGAGCGGATCGGCTTCGACCTGACGCTCGTGCCGGAGCTGAACCTCAACGACATCAAGGGCGTCGCGGCGCCGTCGCTCGAGGCCTGGGCGCTCGCGGCGGCCATCGCGGCGACGACCGACCGCCTCGAGATCATGGCGGCGATGCGCCCGGGCTACCACCTGCCGGCCGTGACGGCGAAGCAGGCCGCGACGATCGACGACATCTCCGGTGGCCGCTTCACCTTCAACGTGGTGAGCGCGTGGTGGGCCGAGGAGGCACGCCAGTACGGCGGGATCTTCTCCGAGCACGACGACCGGTACAAGCGCACCGCGGAGTTCGTGGAGATCATGAAGGGCCTCTGGCGGGAGACCCCGTACTCGTTCTCCGGCGAGTACTACGACATCCAGAACGCCCACCTCGAGCCGAAGCCGCGCGTCACGCCGCGCATCTACGCCGGCGGTGAGAGCGAGGCCGGCAAGGCGAGCATCACCCACTACGCCGACGCCTACGTGACCCACGGCGGAACGGTCGAGGAGCTCCGGAAGAAGATCGCCGAGATGCGCCGTCGTCGTGATGAGGCCGGGCTGCCGCCGTTCGAGGCGTTCGGCATGGCCGCCTACGCGATCGTCCGGGAGACCGAGGAGGAGGCGCAGGCCGAGCTCGCGCGGATCACCGACGTCCAGCACGGCAACGCGTACGAGTCGTACCAGGACTTCATCTCGAAGTCGCAGCTCGAGCACGTGCCCTCGCTCGAGGACTACTCGGTGTCGAACCGTGGGCTCCGGCCGAACTTCGTCGGGACCCCGGCGCAGGTCGCCGAGCGGATCCGGGAGTTCGAGGACGCCGGCGTCGACACCCTGCTGCTGCAGTTCTCCCCGCAGCTGGAGGAGATGGAGCGGTTCGGCGAGCAGGTCATCCCGCTCGTGCGCCCGTCGGTCGTGCCGGCGGGAGCCGCGGGAGTCGTCTCGTGAGCGAGGGCGACTGGAAGTTCGAGACCCGGCAGATCCGCGCCGGCTTCAAGGCCGACCCGGGGTTCGGGGCGAACGTGCCGCCGATCGCGCAGAGCGCCGCCTTCGTCTACCCGTCGGGGGAGGACGCGGCGGACCGGTTCATGCTCAACGCGCCGGGGCACACCTATTCGCGCGTGAACAACCCGTCCGCGGCAGCGCTGGAGCGGCGGATCGCGGACCTCGAGGGCGGCGTCGCGGCGCTCGCGCTGGCGTCCGGCCAAGCCGCGACCTCGCTCGCGGTGCTGGGGCTCGCGCGTGCCGGGGACCACATCGTGTCGAGCGCCTCGTTGTACGGCGCGACCTACACGCTCTTCGCCTCGACGCTGAAGGACCTCGGCATCTCCTTCACGTTCGTGCAGGACCCGACGGACCTGGCCGAGTGGGCTGCCGCGGTGCGACCGGAGACCCGGGCGTTCTTCGGTGAGTCGATCCCGAACCCGCGCGGCGACGTGCTCGACTTCGCGGGGGTCGCGGGTGTCGCGCACGACGCCGGTGTACCGCTCATCGTCGACAACACGATCGCGACGCCGTACCTGGTCCGCCCGATCGAGCACGGCGCCGACATCGTCGTGCACTCGGCGACGAAGTACCTCGCCGGGCACGGCAGCGCGATCGCGGGGCTGATCGTCGACGGCGGCACGTTCGACTGGGCGGCCCACCCGGAGAAGTACCCGCAGCTGACGTCGACGGAGCAGTCCGGCTTCGCGAACACGAACTTCGCGGAGAAGTTCGGACCGCGCGCGTTCATCCAGCGGACCCGGTCGAAGCTCTCGGCGGACCTCGGCCCCGCGATCGCGCCGTTCACCGCCTTCCTGGTGCTGCAGGGCATCCAGACGCTGTCGCTCCGGATGGACCGGCACGTGTCCAACGCCGCGGCCGTGGCGTCGTGGCTCGCCGCGCACGACCAGGTCGAGCACGTGCACTACGCCGGGCTGCCGGACTCCCCGTGGCACCACCTGCAGCAGCGCTACGTCCCGAAGGGGCCGTCGGCGGTGCTGTCGTTCGACCTGGCCGGCGGGGTGGAGGCCGGACGCCGGTTCGTCGAGGCGCTCGAACTGTTCGACCACGTCTCGAACATCGGCGACGTGCGCTCGCTCGTCGTGCACCCGGCGTCGACGACCCACGTCCAGATGACGACCGCGGAGCGGGCATCCGCCGGCGTCGGGGACGGGCTCATCCGCCTGTCGATCGGCCTCGAGCACCAGGACGACATCCTGGCGGACCTGGAGCGCGGTTTCACGGCAGCGCGCGCGGGATAGGTTGGTCGCATGACCTCGCTGGCCGCACCCACGCGCGTGCGGACGCGCGCTCCCGGCAAGATCAACGTCTTCCTGTCCGTGGGTGCGCTGCAGGAGGACGGCTACCATGACGTGGCGACGGCCTACCAGGCGGTCTCCCTGTTCGAGGACGTCACGGCGGAGCTCGCCGACGACTTCTCGGTGTCGTTCACCGGCCCGATCGACACGTCGTCGGTGCCGGTCGACGGCTCGAACCTCGCGATCCGCGCGGCCCGGCTCGTCGCCGAGTCCGCCGGGTACACCGGGGGCGTCCGGCTCACCATCGACAAGCAGGTGCCGGTCGCCGGCGGGATGGGCGGCGGCTCGGCGGACGCCGCGGCGACGCTCCTCGCCGTGGACACGCTCTGGGGCACCGGGCTCGGTCGTGAGGAGCTGCTCCGGATCGCCGCGGAGCTCGGCGCCGACGTGCCGTTCGCCTTCGCGGGCGGGACCGCGGTCGGGACCGGGAGGGGCGACGAGCTCAGCCCGGCGCTCGCGAAGGGCGAGTTCCACTGGGTCCTCGGTCTGAGCGACGACGGGCTCTCCACACCGGCCGTGTACCGTGCGCTCGACGCGCACCGGGAGCGCTACCGGGCGGACATCGCGCCGGCGCCGTCGACCCCAGTGGTCGAGGCGAACGTGCTCCAGGCGCTCCGTGCCGGGGACCCGGACCTCCTCGCCGACTGCCTGCACAACGACCTGCAGGCGCCGGCGATGCGACTCCAGCCGTCGCTCGCCAAGACGCTCGAGCTGGGGGAGCGCTCCGGAGCGCTGGCGGGGCTGGTCTCCGGCAGCGGACCGACGGTGGCGTTCCTGGTGGCGGACACCGACTCCGCGCTCGAGGTCCAGGTGGCGCTGAGTGCCGCGGGTCTCGTCGCCGTCCGGGCGACGGGGCCGGTGCACGGCGCACGCGTCGTGCACTGACGACCAGCGTCAGTCGGCGAGGCGCTGGAACAGCACGTGGTCCTGCCACTCGCCGGCGATGCGCAGGTACCGCGGCGCGTAGCCGTAGCGCTCGAAGCCGTTCTTCTCGAGGACCCGCTGGGACCGCTCGTTGTGGGGGAGCGTCCCCGCCTCGACCCGGTGCAGCCCGAGCCGTTCGAACGCCATCCGGGTCGCGAGCCCCACGGCAGCGGTCGCGGCACCCCGGCCGGCGGCGTCCTCGGAGACCCAGTAGCCGAGCGTCGCGGAGCAGAACGCGCCCATCACGATCGAGTTGAGGTTCATCCGGCCGACCACGGCACCGTCGGTGGTGATCACGAGCGGCATCATCGTGCCCTGTTCGCGGCGGCGGATCGACGCCGTGACCTCGGTGCGCTGGCCGTCCTCGGTGAAGAACGAGTCCGGACGGTACGGGTCCCACGGGGCGAGCCAGGCGCGGTTCCGTGCGAGCAGGGACGCGAGGGCCGGGGCGTCGGCGGGTTCGATCGGGCGGACGTCGTGCTCCATCCCGGCAGCATGGCACAGGCCGCGACCGACGACGCCCCGACGCCCGGCAGCGCCACCAGGGCTGCGCCGTCAGTGCGCTCGGACGTACTCCGTCATGATCACGGTGCCGGTCTCCCAGTGCTGCTCCGCGACGAACCCGTGCGACCGGAGCACGGCGGCCGCCTCGGGTTCGATGTTCCGCGACGTCCCGCCGACGAACCACACGGTGTCGATGTCGTCGAGCCGGGCGGGGATCGTCGTCGCGAGGTCCCCGGTCCGGTTCCAGAGCACCCCCGACGCAGCGCCGTTCGACCGCACGCCGAGGTCGGTCATCCCGGTGAACGCCCACGGGTAGGACACCCGGATGATGTCGGCGGTGGTGCCCGGGTGCCCGTATACGCTGCCGAAGACGACACCCTCGTCCGCATCGGGGCGGTCGTCGCGCGCCCCGTTGATGATGGAGGCGGCGTTCGCCCACGTCGAGTCCTGCTTCGAGCGGGGGGTCTTCACGTCGATCGCGGTGGGGACGGAGAGCACGAGGGCGAGCACCACGGCGCCGGCCAGCACCGCGCGCGGACGGACGAGCGTGATCGCGAGGGCGATCAGGATCGCGACGAACGGCAGGCTGAGGCTGGCGTACTTCGGCGAGTAGAGGTGCTCGCCGGCCGCGGTGACGCCGACGAGGACGGCGGTCGGGACGACGGCGAGCGGCAGCGCCACCCGGACCGCCTGCATCCGGAAGAGGGCACGCACGCTGGGGGACCGGCGGTGCGACTGCACCACGGCGGTGACCACGCCGATGCCCATCAGCGTCCACGCGCCGGCGGCGTACCAGTCCACCCCGCCGAACCAGGCGGTCGCGAACACCTGCGCGTCGGTCCGGGACGTGATGCCCGCGATCCAGGACACCTGCTTCGACTGTGAGGACACGGCCAGCACGAAGGGGGAGACCGCGCCGGCGGCAGCGACGGCAGCGATCGCCCACAGCACCCAGGTCCGACGGGAGACCAGCGGTGCGGGGAGCGCGGCGTCGCGTCGCGCCATCGTGGCCCGGCGGACCTCGAATCGCCGGGCGAACGTGATCCAGAGCAGCACCACGGCGTGGGCGACCACGGCGAGCGCGAGGTAGACGTTGAACGTGACGGCGACCAGTGCGAGGACGCCGTAGGTGATCCACCACCGTGTCGGCCGAACGCCGGACCGGGTCCGGCGGACCGCGGTCAGGGCGACGAGGGTCAGGCAGACCGAGAGCGTGGTGATGGTGGCGTACGGGCGGCCTTCCCCGCCGGCCCACTGCACCCGGGGGAGCGCCATGAACACCAGCCCGGCGGTGATGCCGAGCCGTTTCCCGCCGAGTCGACGACCGAGGGCGACGACGAGACCGGCCGCGACGCCGATCGCGAGCGCGCTCGGGAACCGGAGCGTGAAGGGGGTGTAGCCGACGAGCCAGAACCAGACGTGCATCAGCGCGTAGTAGAGCCCGTGCACGGCGTCCACCGAGTGCAGCTCCGCCCAGAGCTGCGCCCACGTCCGCTGGGCGCTGGTGACCGTGGCCGCCTCGTCGTACCAGAGCGACGGGACCCAGGAGAAGGCGGCGGTGACGATGACCGCGATGGCCCCGACCGTGAGCTCGGGGGTGCGGACGACCGCGAGTCCGAGCGTGCCCGACGCACCACGCAGCCGCGCCCGCACCGACGACGCGGAGAGCGGACGGGGGACGCGGACGGCGCCGGTCCGGGGAGAACTCACGCGCTCGACGGTATCGAGGGCCCCTGGGCGAGGACCCGGGGTCGTTCCCCGTGCGGCTGTGAAGGTCACGGTGGGATTCGGAGTGCTCACAGGATCCGACGGGTCGCCCGGAGCGGCTAACATCCGGGACATGAGTCGGTTGCGGATCAAGGACGCTGCGCGGTACCTCGGGGTGAGCGACGACACGGTCCGTCGGCTGGTGGACGGCGGGACCTTCACACGCCTCGCCGACGAGTCCGGTCGGGCCGTGGTCGACGGACGGGAGCTCGCGCGCCACGCGAAGGGCCACGGCGCGGCGCTGCCCGACCCGGCCACCGGTGTACGGAGTTCGGCACGGAACCGGTTCGTCGGGATCGTCACGGACGTGGTCGTCGACACCGTGATGGCGCAGGTCGAGCTGCAGTGCGGGCCGCACCGGGTCGTGTCGCTGATGAGCGCGGAGGCGGTCCGGGACCTCGGGCTCGAGGTCGGTTCGGTCGCGGTGGCCTCGGTGAAGGCGACGATGGTCACGGTGGAGACGCCGGATGACGACGACTGACCCGCCGAACCGCGCGACGACCGACCGCGCGACGACCGACCGCGCGACGACGGACCGCGCGACGACGGACCGCGCGACGACCGACCGCGCGACGACCGACCCCCTCAGCCCCGCCCGCCGCCGCCTGGGGTCCCGGACGGCCGCGCTCGACGCCGGCGGCGACCGCACGCTCGAGCGCCTCGCCGCCGCGAGCGTCCTCGTCGTCGGTGCCGGCGGCCTCGGCGCACCGGTCATCGCCTACCTCGCCGGCAGCGGCATCGCCCGGCTGACGATCGTCGACCCGGACACCGTCGACCCGTCGAACCTGGCGCGGCAGACGCTCTTCAGCGCGGCGGACGTCGGACGTCCGAAGGCGCAGGTCGCCGCCGACCGTGCCCGGGCGGTGGACCCGGAGTGCCGGGTCGAGGCCGTCGTGGACTCCTTCCACCCCGGCATGGTCGCCGGACACGACGTCGTGGTGGACGCGGCCGACTCGGTCGTCGTCACGCGGGCGATCTCGGACGCGTGCGCCGCCGCGCGGGTGCCGTTCGTGTGGGGGAGCGTGCTCGGCTACGACGGGCAGGTGTCCGTGTTCGACGACACAGGCAGCGCGGGCGGCCCCGCGGTGGACTTCCACGACCTGCACCCGGAGGTCCGGCCGGACGAGGGCTCGTGCGCGCTCGACGGGGTCCTGCCGGCCCTCTGCGGTGCGGTGGGGTCGGTGATGGCCGCGCAGGTGACCGCGCTCGTGGCCGGGCTGGGGGAACCGCTCGTCGGACGGGTGCTCAGCGTGGACGCCCGTCGGTGGCGCTGGACGGAGAGCCCGCTGCGCCGCGGCCCGGGCTCCCGACGTCCGGGACCGGCCGCGGAGCACGAAGCACACGACGACGCCGTCCGCATCGCGCCCGCGGCGCTCGCTGCCCGCGTCGCCGACCCTGCGGACCCGGTGGTCGTCGTCGACGTCCGCACCCCGGCTGAACTGTCGACGGGCACGATCCCCGGCGCCGTCACCCCCGACCAGCTGCACACGACCGGCACCGACTCCGACACCGCCCTCGTCGTCGTCTGTGCCCGCGGCCCGCGTGCGGTGGCATGGGCCGCCACCGTCGACCGGCCGACGACGATCCTCGACGGCGGCATGGAGGCCTGGCGACGCGAGGGACTGCCGATCGTCTGATCCGCATCTGCGGATATGCTTGCGCTGATGTGCCGTACGTGCGGCACCAGCGGGGAGAATCGCATGCGTTCCAGGTCCATCGCCACCGTCGTCGTCGGCATCGCCGGAGTCGCACTCCTCGCCGGCTGCAGCACGAGCAGCGACACCGCGGGCGCGGGCACCACCAGCGCCAGCGCCAGCGCGACCGGCCCCGCGGGCAAGATCACCGTGTTCGCCGCGGCCTCCCTCCAGCAGACCTTCACCGAGCTCGGCAAGGACTACGAGCAGGCCAACCCCGGCACCTCGGTCACGTTCTCCTTCGCCGGCTCGAGCGACCTCGTCACCCAGATCCAGAACGGCGCGCCCGCCGACGTCTTCGCGAGCGCCGACGAGCCGAACATGCAGAAGCTCACGACGGCCGACCTCATCGCCGGCAGCGCGCCCGCCTTCGCGACCAACGTGCTCCAGATCGCCGTGGCGCCGGGCAACCCGAAGGGCATCGACGACTTCGCGGACCTCGACGCCTCCGGTCTGCAGGTCGTCACCTGCGCGGCCCCGGTCCCGTGCGGCGCGGCGACGCAGAAGGTGGAGTCCGCGACGGGCATCACCCTGCACCCCGTCAGCGAGGAGCAGTCGGTCACGGACGTCCTCGGCAAGGTCGAGTCGGGTCAGGCGGACGCGGGGCTCGTCTACGTCACCGACGTGCAGGGTGCCGGCGACAAGGTGCAGGGCGTTGACTTCGACGCCGCGGACAAGGCCGTGAACACCTACCCGATCGGTGTCGTCAAGGGATCGTCGAACGCCGCCCTCGCGAAGTCGTTCAGCGCCTACGTGCGCTCCGCCGACGGCGAGAAGGTCCTGCACGCGGCCGGCTTCGGCAAGCCGTGAGCGCCGAGGCATGAGCACCCACCCGTGAGCGCACCGTGACCAGGGCCCCGTGGTGGCTGCCGATCCCCGCGGTCGTCGGCGGTCTCTTCGTCGTCGTCCCGGTGCTCGCGATGGTCGGCCGCGTGGACTGGTCGTCCTTCGTCGCCCTGGTCACGTCCCCGGCGTCGCTCACCGCGCTCGGCCTGAGCCTCGGCACCGCCGCCGCCGCGACCGGCATCGCCTTCGTCCTCGGCCTGCCCCTCGCGATCGTCTTCTCCCGCGTCCGCTCCCGCTGGGTGGGCCTCGCCCGTGCCGTGGTCCTGCTGCCGCTGGTGCTGCCGCCGGTCGTCGGCGGGCTCGCGCTCCTCGCGGCCTTCGGCCGGATCGGCCCGGTCGGCGGGTTCCTCGCCGACCACGGCGTCCGGATCGCGTTCACCACGGCAGCGGTCGTGATGGCGCAGACCTTCGTCGCGATGCCGTTCCTGGTCAGCGCGATCGAGGGCTCGCTCCGGATCGGCGGTGACCGCCTCGAGCGGATCGCGTCGACCCTCGGTGCGGGTCCGACGCGCGTGCTGTTCACCGTGACGATCCCGCGTGCGCTGCCCGGGATCGCCTCCGGACTGGTGCTCTGCTTCGCGCGGGCCCTCGGCGAGTTCGGCGCGACGCTCACCTTCGCGGGCAGCCTGCAGGGCGTCACGCGGACCCTGCCGCTGGAGATCTACCTGCAGCGCGAGGTCGACCCCGACACCGCGGTCGCCCTGGCCCTCGTCCTCGTCGTGGTCGCCGTCGTCGTGATCGGGTTGACGTCGGTCCGCGCCGGAGCACGGACGGTCGCCACATGACCGGGCTGCGCGCGCACGTCGTCCTGCGGGACCGCGACGTGGACGTCACGATCGGGGTCGGCCCCGACGAGTGCGTCGCGCTCGTCGGTCCCAACGGCGCCGGCAAGTCCTCGGTCGTCGAGGCGATCGCCGGCCTCGTCGCCCTCGACGCCGGCGGCATCGAGATCGACGGTCGCACCGTCGACGGAGCACGGCGACCCGTCCCACCCCACCGCCGCCGGGTCGGCCTGGTCGCCCAGCGTCCCGACCTCTTCCCGAACCTGTCGGTCGCCCGCAACGTCGGCTACGGTCCGCGCGCATCCGGTCGGTCCGGACGGGAGGCACGGATCGCCGCACAGGAAGCACTTGCCGTCGTCGACGCGGTCGGCTTGTCGAGCCGCGCCCCGGCCACCCTGTCGGGCGGGCAGGCGCAGCGGGTCGCGATCGCCAGGGCCCTCGCCGCCGGCCCGGCGGTGCTGCTCCTCGACGAACCCACCTCGGCGCTCGACGTCGAGGCCCGGGAGAGCGTCCGGGCCGCCCTCGGCACCGCGATCGCCGGTCGGCCGAGCATCCTCGTCACGCACGACCCGATCGAGGTCGTCGCCCTCGCCACCCGCGTCGTGGTGGTCGAGCGTGGCCGCGTGGTCGAGACCGGCACGACCGCGGAGGTCCTCGGGCGCCCGACCAGCGCGTTCGGCGCCGCGTTCTCCGGACTCGCGCTCGTCCCGGGGACGGCCACGGGCACCGGCATCGCGCTGGACGGCGGGGGCGAGCTGGCGTCGGCGACGCCCACCGAGCCTCCCGGCGGTGCTGTCCTGGCCGCCTACCACCCGACGGCCGCCGTCGTGACGCGGGACGGGGACGGACCCGTGCGCACCGTGCGGAGCATCGAGCCGCGGGACGGACTCGTCCGCGTCCGGGCCGGCGAACTCGTCGCCGACGTGACCGTCGCGGCTGCCCGGCGCCTCGCACTCGCGAGCGGCGACGCGGTGCACCTCACGGTCCCGCCCGGCGAGGTGGACGTCTACGCGCCCGGACGGTGACCGCTGAATCGCGCGGATGGTGTCGAATCGCGCGTAGGAGGTCGAATCGCGCGGAGCGGGTCGAATCGCGCGTGGGGAGTCGAATCGCGCGTAGGAGGTCGAATCGCGCGTAGGAGGTCGTTCCTTTCGACTGCCCACGCGCGTTGCAACTTCCCAGTGCGGGTGCGATGGGAAGGAACGTGCGCGGGTCAGCCGCCGGCGAAGGGGGGCATCACGTCGACCAGGGCGACGCCGTCGAGCGGGGTCGATCGGTCGCGGGTGCTGATGCCGTCGACCAGGTACGAGCACCGTTCCTGCAGCGCTTCCCACCGCAGCGCGTCCTCCGCGTCGACCGCACGGAGCGCACCGTCGAGGGTGGCCGCGTCGACGGTCGTCTCGTCGATGCCGACAGCGGCCCTGGCCGCCGCGAAGAACCGGATCGTGGTCATCGTCATCCGCCGATCGCGCTCATGCCGCGGGCCGGGTGCACCATGCCGTCCGCGTCGTCGCCGTGGTCGCGGGGCTTCGCCCACATCGCGAGCCGCCACGCGTCGAGGACCTCGGCATCGGAGGCACCCGCGCGCATCGGGCCGAGGAGGTCCGACTCCTCGTCGGAGAACAGGCAGCTGCGGACGTGCCCCTCGGCCGTGAGACGGGTGCGGGTGCAGTCCGCGCAGAACGACTCCGTCACGCTGGCGATGATGCCGACCGTCCCGAGGTGCGCTCCGCTGGCGCGCGAGGCGACCCGGAAGCGTTCGGCCGGGGCGCCGTCGCGCGGGGCGTCGTCCGGCGTCAGCACGTACTCCGCGCCGAGGATCCCCCGGGTCTCGGCGGCGGTGACCATGGTCGGGCCGTCCCAGGCGTGCCCGGGATCGAGTGGCATCTGCTCGATGAACCGCAGCTCGTGCCCGCGTTCCAGGCACCAGGTGAGGAGCTCGGAGGCCAGGTGGTCGTTCACGCCGCGGAGGAGCACCGCGTTCACCTTCACGCCGAGGCCGGCCGCGTCCGCGGCGGCGATGCCGTCGAGCACCCGGTCGAGGAACGGACGCCGGGTCACGGTGGCGAAGACGTCCGGGTCGACGGTGTCGAGCGAGACGTTCACCCGGGTCAGCCCGGCGTCACGGAGTGCCTGTGCCCGTCCGGCGAGGCCGATCGCGTTGGTGGTCAGCGACACCTCGACCGGGAGCGTCGCGCAGCGGGCGATCACGTCGACGAGGTCCCCGCGGAGGAGCGGCTCCCCGCCCGTGAAGCGGACCTTGCGGATGCCGAGGTGCTCGGCACCGAGGCGGACGAGCCGCTCGATCTCGGCAGCCGTCATCAGTGCGTCGCCCGGGATGACCGGCAGCCCCTCCGCCGGCATGCAGTACGTGCAGCGGAGGTTGCAGCGCTCCGTCAGCGAGACCCGGAGGTCGATCGCCCGACGGCCGAAGCGGTCCACCAGCCCGTCGTCGCCGTCGGGCCGTGGCGGGACCGCGGTCGACGAGCGTACGCGTCGCAGCAGCCCGGTCGAGGGGAGTACGACGGCCGTCATGGCAGCGATGATACGTGCAGCCGCCGGTCACGCCCGGGGAGGAGCCGGTCGCGCCACCGCACCCAGTCCGACCGGTCCGTCCGGATCAGGGTGACGACGACGATGACCACGACCGCGGCGGCGAGCCACCACCGGTAGGCGTCGACCGACGGCCACACCCCGCGGAGGGCGATGGCGAGCGCGACGGACATCCACTCCCAGCGGCCGGAGAGGACCACGAACGGGATGAGCAGCAGCGCGTACCAGGGGTAGCGCGGCGTCACCGCGAGGAACGTCACCCCGATCATCAGCACCTCGCCGGACCAGGGGCGCGACGGGTCGGACAGGCGCCAAGCGAGCACCGCGGCGACCAGGACGAGCAGCCCCACCACGATCGTCCCGGCGTCGCCCTTGACGACGAGCGAGACGAGGGCGAACCGGGAGCCGTCCTCGTAGCCCTCTTCCGTGAGGTAGCCGGGCAGGTACCCGAGCACCTTCGTCCCGGTGACCGCGACGTAGGGGACGTAGAGCAGGCCGAACACCGCGATGCCGACCGGGATCGCCCACCAGTTCCGCCACCGCCCGAGGAGCGGTGGGTAGACGATCGCCGGGATGAGCTTCGCGCAGGTCGCTGCGCCGAGCATGATCCCGCCCCAGATCGGCCGGCCGAACGCGACGAGCACGGCACCGGCGGTGGCGAGGGCGGCGCCGATGACGTCGACGTGCGAGTTCGTCACCGCCTCGGAAGCGACGAGCGGCGACCACGCCCAGATCGCTGCCCACCACGCCGGACGGCCGGTGCGGCGGAGGACGGCGAGCAGCCCGACGGTGACGCCGAGCGAGACGACCAGGCCGGCGACCTGGAACGGCCAGTACGTCACCGTCACCGGGACGAACGCGCGGACCAGCGCGAACCAGAGCTCGGCCATCGGCGGGTAGATCGTCGGGACGTCCGGGCGGTTGATCGCCGTGCAGTGCCCGAGCGCGCCGTCGCCGAGCCCCCGGTAGCGGGGCTGGAGCGGGTCGCACGTGCCGCCGATCTTGTCCGGGAACAGCCACTCCGGACGGAGGGCCGCGAGCGCCTCGGACTGCGGGGTGTGCGCGTACGGGGAGATCCCGGCGTGCTGGACGATGCCGTCCCAGGCGTACCGGGCCGAGTCGGTGCTCGTGTTCGGCGGCCCCGCCAGCGCGGCGAGTCCCACCACGACGGCACCGCCGAGGACGATGATGGTCACCAGTCGCGGTGGCACGAACCGGAGCGCGACGACAGCGATGACGAAGACCGCCCAAGCGATCAGGGTCCACGCAACGAATGGTTGACGATGACCCGACCGGAGGAACCCCAGATGCGTAACGCCGACGGCGATGATGCCCGCGAGGGCCAGCACGCCGACGACGGCGAGCACGGTCGAGAACGGGTGGCCGAGTCGCAGTCGCATGGTCCGTCGAGGCTACCGACGTTCGTCCGGACGGCGTTGCACGACGCGAGGGCCGCGATGGCGTCGCCGAACCGGAACGCCCGTTCCGCCGTCGTCCTCGGGCGCCTGCTCGGCATCGCCTTCCTGATCTGCTTCGGCACCGGGCTCTACAGCCACCTGCTGCAGGACCCACTGCCCGGGATGCACTTCGCGACCCGGCCGGTCCGGCTCTACCAGTTCACGCAGGGGCTGCACATCACGGCGGGGATCGCGATCATCCCGCTGCTCCTCGCGAAGCTCAACACGGTGATGCCGGCGCTCGCCCAGGACCCGCCCGTCCGCGGGGCACTGCACCTGCTCGAACGGCTCTCCATCGCGGTGTTCGTCTCGGCCGCGATCGTGCAGGTCGGTACCGGACTCGTGAACACGTTCCAGTGGTACCCGTGGCCGTTCCCGTTCCGGCAGGTCCACTTCGCGCTCTCCTTCGTGCTGATCGGGTCGCTGGCGATCCACATCGGGACGAAGCTGCCGATCATCGTGCGGTACTGGCGGGCGCGGGACTCCTACGACGCGGACGGCCGGTTCGTCCACGACGACACCGTCGGCAGCGAACTGCCGGAGTACCACGGCACCGGGACGTACCCGCGGGGGATCACCGGCCGCGTGATGCGCTGGGCCGACGGGGCGGAGCCGCGCCGAGCCTCCAGGCCGTCGCCGTCGCCGTCAGGGTCCTCGGGGGCTGCCGACGGACGACGCGAGCGGATCGCCCGCCGTGGCTTCTTCACCGGTGTCGCCGCGGCGACGGCCGGCGTCGTCGTGCTCACCGCCGGCCAGTCCTCGAAGCTCGCCGAGCCCTTCAACGTGTTCGCGCCCCGCAAGCGCGGGCTCGGCCCGAACGGCCTGCCCGTGAACCGGACCGCGCGCGCGGCCGGGGTGCTCGCGACGGCGACCGCCGCGGACTGGACCCTGACCGTCGCCGGACCCGCCGTGACCCGGACGTTCTCACGTGCCGAGCTCGTCGCCCTCGGCACCGCCGAGGCGGCGCTCCCGATCTCCTGTGTCGAGGGCTGGAGCCAGATGGCCAGGTGGAAGGGCGTCCGGATGCGCGACCTGCTCGCAGCCGTGCAGGCCGACCCCGGGTCGCACGTGCGCGTGACGAGCCTCGAGCGGCACGGCGGCTACCGGATCATGGACATGGGACCGGAGTACGCCTCCGACCCGACGACCCTCGTCGCGCTCGAGCTGAACGGCGCGACGCTCGACCTGGACCACGGGTTCCCCGCACGGATCATCGCGCCCGGACGACCCGGGGTACTGCAGACGAAGTGGATCGAACGGATCGAGGTGCTCTCGTGAGGGCCGCCCGGATCGTGCTCGTCGTCCTCGGCGTGCTGGTGCTCGCGTTCGGTGCCTACGTGATGGTCACGACGGTGAAGCCGAACCGGATCGGTGGCCTCGCGACCTGGCTGCTCGGTGCCGTGATCCTGCACGACGCGATCCTGTCGCCGTTCGTCGTGCTCGTCGGCCTCGCACTCCGTCGTGCCGGACGCGCACTCCGCGTGTGGGTGCTCGTGGTGGTGCAGGCCGCGGTCGTGCTCGGCAGCGTCTTGGCGCTCGTCGTCATCCCGGAGATCGGGGCGAAGCACCACGGGGCGAAGAACCCGACCGTGGTGCCGTTCGACTACCTCGGGCGACTGCTGGTCGTCGAGGGCGTCCTGCTGGTCGTGGTGGTCGCCGCGCTCGTCGTGGGGTGGCTCACCGCGCGACGCCGATCGGCACTGGTTGAATCGACAACCATTTCGTAGGATGGGGTCATGACCGACGAGACGCCCTGGCTGACGCGCGAACAGCTGCGCGCCTGGATGAAGCTCGTCGCCGTCATGGAACTCCTGCCGGCCGCGCTCGACCAGCAGCTCCAGCGCGACGCCGACCTGACGCACTTCGACTACATGGTCATCGCGATGCTCTCCGAGACCGACACCAGGACGCTCCGGATGTCGGCGCTCGCCGCTGCCACCAACGCCTCGCTGCCGCGGTTGTCGCACGTGGTGTCCCGGCTCGAGAAGCGCGGACTCGTCTCCCGGTGCCCCTCCGTCGACGACCGTCGGGCGACCGACGTCCGGCTCACCGACGCCGGGTACGCCACCATCGTCGACGCAGCGCCCGACCACGTCCGGACCGCGCGGAAGTACGTCATCGACGCACTGTCCGACGAGCAGGTCGCACAGCTCGACGGCATCGCGAAGTCGCTGCTGTCGACGCTCGACCCCGAGGGGCGGTTCGCGGCGCTGACGTACCCGCGGGAGGCCGACGACGCCGCGATCTGCGAGGCCCGCCTGACGGGGACCGCGGCCGACTGACGGGGGCGCTGCGCGCGTGGGCGCTTGCAATAGGCTCGGCGGCATGAGCCAGCCCGACGCAGCGTCCGACACGTACAGCTACCTCGGACCCGCCGGCACCTTCACCGAGGCGGCGCTCAAGCTCGTCGAGGCCGCCGCCGGCAAGCCCTGGCGGAGCGTCAACAACGTCGGCGAAGCGCTCGACGACGTCGTCTCCGGCCGCTCGGTCGGCGCGGTGATCGCGATCGAGAACAGCGTCGACGGCGGTGTCAGCGCCACGCAGGACGCCCTCGCCCGGATCCCCGGCGTGCGGATCGTGGGGGAGTACCTGGTCCCGGTCGACTTCGTGCTCGTCGCGCGGCACGGCACCGCGCTCGCCGACGTCCGCACCGTGAACGCGCACCCCGTCGCCTACGCCCAGACCCACCACTGGCTCGAGGCGAACGTCCCCGGCCACGGGCACATCCCCGCGTCGTCGAACGTCGCCGCGGCGACCGCGCTGCTCGACACGAACCCCACCGCCGACGCCGCCGTGGCCCCGCCCGGGATCACCGACCACCACGACCTCGTGGTCCTCGCCGACTCCATCGGGGACAACGCCAGCGCGGTCACCCGGTTCGTGCTCGTCTCGAAGACCCTGGCGATCCCGGCACGGACCGGTTCGGACAAGACGAGCGTCATCGTCGAACTGCCCGCCGACCACCCGGGTGCGCTCGTCGACATGCTCGAGCAGTTCGCGACCCGGGGGATCAACATGGGGCTGCTGACCTCACGGCCGATCGGCGACGAGCTCGGGCGGTACCGGTTCGTCATCGACCTGGACGGGCACGTGCTCGACGAGCGGGTGGCCGATGCGCTGCTCGGACTCCGGCGGTTCAGCCCGCGCGTGACGTTCCTCGGGTCGTACCCGCGGGCCGACCGGCAGGAGTCCGAGGTGCCGTTGCGCTACTCGGACGAGGCGTTCGTCGAGGCGCGGGACTGGCTCCGAGCGATCGTGTCGGGCGAGCCCGACCGGCGTAGCGCCGCGCCGCACTAGCCGCGCTAGCCGCGCTTGCGCCCGCGCGTCGGGGCGTCCGACGGCGCCGGCACCCGCACGCGCAGGGACCCCGGGTCGATGCGCGCCCGGAACGCCGAGATCTCACCGACCGGGTCCCCGTCGATCTCGAACTCGTCGGGCTTCTCGAGGCGCAGCACGAACTCCGAACCGCGGAGGTAGCGCAGCGGCCGTTCCTGCTTGGCGCGCGAGACGATGCGCCGGCCGACGATGGTGTTGCCGAGCGACGAGCGGCGGAACCACCGGAGGATCGCGTTCTCCCAGAAGATGCGCGCGCCGATGCGCACCCATCCGAAGAACCCGCGGGGACGCATCACGACGATGTCGAACACCCCGTCGTCGATCTCCGCCTCGGGCAGCAGCATCGCGTTCGCCTGGAGCATCCCGCAGTTGCCGACGATCACCGAGTGCCCGCGCACGGACTTCGTCGTCGACTCGTCGAGCCGGTACCGGAAGTCGAAGCCGTCGATGTCCCGCAGGGAGCGGAACAGCGAGTCGACGTAGGCGAGCCACCCGACGCGCTTCTTGAGTCCGGGTCGGGTGTTCGCGAGCATCCGGGCGTCGAGCCCGAGGCCGGCCATCACGAGGAAGCCGAACTCCTCCCGCGCGCCGTCCGGTCGTTCCAGCCGGAGCAGCCCGAAGTCGATCGGGCGGTCGTGGCCGGAGAAGATCATGTGCGCGCTCGCACCGAGGTCGTCGAGCGGCAGCTTCATGTTGCGGGCGAGCAGGTTGCCCGTGCCGCTCGGCAGCAGGGCGAGTGCGGCGTCGGAGCCGTGCACCACCTCGGCCACGGCACGGACGGTGCCGTCACCGCCGGCCGCGGCGACCACGTCGGCGCCGGCGTCGAGCGCCGCGCGGGCCATCCCGCCGCCCGGGTCCGCTTCCGTGGTCTCGAACCACAGGGTCTCGCGCCAGCCGGCTTCGCGTTCGTACTTCGCCACCGTCCGCTTCAGTGTGGGGAGGTGCACCTTGACCGGGTTGTAGACGACGGCGGCGGTGCGGTGCTCGGTGGCGAGGGCGTCCGACTGTGCGGGCGCGGTCTCCGAGGGAGATGACATGGATCAACGGTACCGGCGGGGCCTGCCAGCAGCCCGGCTTGGACGCAACGCGGTCTGGCTAAGATGCATGGGTGATTGACCCCCAGCTGCTGCGCGACGATCCCGATGTCATCAAGGCCTCACAGGCTGCGCGCGGCGCCTCCGTGGAGATCGTCGACGACGCGGTCGCCGCGGACGCCGCCCGGCGGAGCGCGATCTCGTCGTTCGAGGCGCTCCGAGCGGAGCAGAACGCGTTCGGCAAGACCGTCGCGAAGGCCCCGAAGGACGAGAAGGCCGCGCTCGTGCAGCAGGCCCAGGCCCTCGCCGCGCAGGTGAAGGAAGCCCAGGCGGCCGTCACCGCTTCCGAGGAGACGTTCAACCGGGTCGTCCGCTCGATCCCGAACGTCGTCCTGCCCGGCGTGCCCGAGGGCGGCGAGGACGACTTCGTCACGCTGAAGACCGTCGGCACCAAGCCGGAGTTCGACTTCGAGCCGAAGGACCACGCGGACCTCGGCGAGCTCCTCGACATCATCGACATCCCGCGCGGCGTGAAGGTCTCCGGTTCGCGCTTCTACTTCCTCAAGGGCCTCGGCGCCCGGCTCGAGATCGCGCTCATGTCGCTCGGCCTCGACCGTGCGATCCAGCACGGCTTCACACCGCTGATCACCCCGACGCTGGTGCGCCCCGAGACGATGGCCGGCACCGGCTTCCTCGGCGAGCACGCGGCAGAGGTCTACCGGCTCGAAGCGGACGACCTCTACCTCACCGGCACCAGCGAGGTCGCCCTCGCCGGGTACCACGCCGACGAGATCCTGGCCTTCCCGACCGACGGAAACGGCAACGGCAACGAAGCCGGCAGCGACGCCGCCGACCGCGCCCTCCGCTACGCCGGCTGGTCCACCTGCTACCGCCGTGAAGCCGGCTCCGCGGGCAAGGACAACCGCGGCATCCTCCGCGTGCACCAGTTCAACAAGCTCGAGATGTTCTCCTACGTCCACCCGGACCAGGCGGACGCCGAGCACGAGAAGCTGATGTCGTACCAGGAGTCGATGCTCCAGGACCTCGGGCTGCACTACCGCGTGATCGAGACCGCCGCGGGGGACCTCGGCACGAGCGCCGCGCGCAAGTACGACCTCGAGGCATGGGTCCCGACGCAGGGCACCTTCCGTGAGCTCACCTCCACCTCGAACTGCACCACGTTCCAGGCCCGCCGCCTCGACATCCGCTACCGCACGGAGTCGGGCAAGACCGCGCCGGTCGCCACGCTGAACGGCACGCTCGCGACCACCCGCTGGCTCGTCGCGATCCTCGAGACGCACCAGCAGGCCGACGGCTCGGTCGTCGTGCCCGAGGTGCTCCGTCCGTACCTCGGCGGCGTCGAGGTGATCGAACCCCGATGAGCACCCCGCACGGTGGGCCGTCGACCCACGGCTCCGCGTCGACCACCCGCGTCAAGCGGTGGCTCGTCGCGCTCGACATCGACGGCACCGTGATGCGCGAGGACGGCGTCGTCACCCAGACGACCGTCGACGCGATCCGGGCCGCCGTCGCCGCCGGCCACCAGGTGATGCTCTCGACCGGCCGCAGCGAGGGCATGACCGTGCCCGTGCTGCAGACGCTCGGCATCGAGCCCGAGTACCTGGTCTGCGCGAACGGTGCGGTGACCCTGCGCCGCTCGGATGCTGCGCACGCGATCGACGGCTACGTCCGCGTCCACGTCGAGACCTTCGACCCGACCGACGTGCTGCAGACCATCCGCGGTGCGCTCTCGAATGCGGCGTACGGCGTCGAGTCGCCCGACGGCCACTACCTGCTCTCCGGCGAGTTCCCCGACGACGCCATGACCGCGTCCGGTGACCACGTCGACTTCGACGAACTGCTCGGCGTCGCGGCCACGCGTGTCGTCGTGATCTCCCCGGAGCACGGGCTCGAGGAGTTCCTGGCGATCGTCGACCGGATGGGCCTGCACAAGGTCTCGTACAACGTCGGCTGGACCGCATGGCTCGACATCGCACCCGAGGGCGTGACGAAGGCAACCGCGATGGAACGCGTCCGCGAGTGGCTCGACATCCCGCGCTCCCGCGTCTTCGCCGCCGGCGACGGCCGCAACGACATCGACATGCTGCGCTGGGCGTCGACGTCCGGCCGCGGTGTCGCGATGGGCCAGGCCCCGGAAGACGTCGTCGACGCCGCGAGCGAGATCACCGGCGGCGTGACGGACGACGGCCTGGCGGCCGCACTGGACACCCTGCCGCGCTGAGCGGGTCCGTCGCGCTGGCGACGCTGCGCGACCGGGAGGCTCGGCTAGACTCCTCGGGACGCGGTCACGTCTCGCCACGTGGCCGCGTCGTGGAGGGTTGTCCGAGTGGCCGATGGAGCCTGTCTTGAAAACAGGTGGGCAGCGATGTCTCGTGGGTTCGAATCCCACACCCTCCGCACTGGGCTCTGAGGCGCCGGGCGTAGCGTCGGCGCAATGAGCGACATCATCATCTTCGGTGGCCACGGCAAGGTCGCGCTCCTCGCGACGCGCATCCTCAGCGAGCGCGGCCACCACGTCACGTCCGTCATCCGGAACCCCGACCAGGCCGACGAGATCCGTGCCCACGGCGGTGACCCGGCGGTCGCCGACATCCAGGAGCTGACGCTGTCCGGCTTCGAGGACCTGGTCCGCGGGCAGGACGCCGTGGTGTGGTCCGCCGGCGCCGGCGGGGGATCGGTCGACCGGACCTGGGCGATCGACCGCGATGCGGCGGTGCTGTCCGTGCAGGCGGCGAAGCGCGCGGGCGTCGAGCGCTACGTGATGGTCTCGTGGTCCGGCTCGGTGCTCGACCACGGGGTGCCGCAGGACAACGACTTCTTCGCGTACGCGCAGTCGAAGATGATCGCCGACGCGGTCGTCCGGGACTCCGGGCTGGAGTGGACGATCGTCGCGCCGAGCACCCTGACCGACGACGAGCCGACCGGTGCGATCGACTGGGACGGCGAGGGCGCGAAGGTGTCCCGCGGTGACGTCGCGCACGTGATCGCCGACGTGCTCGAGTCGAGCGGCACCGCGGGGAGCACCTACCGCTTCAACAGCGGCGGCACCGCGATCGCCGACTTCCTCCGCGCCGACCAAGCCTGAGCGGGCCCGAGCACCGCTGAGCGGGCCGGGCCTCGCCGCTCGTCAGGGGCGGGCGGCGAGGTAGTCCAGCACGGCCAGGACCCGACGGTGGTCTCCCGCCGTCGGGGCCAGACCGAGCTTGGTGAACAGCGTCGTCACGTGCTTCTCGACGGTGCCGGCGGCGAGGAACATCCGGTCGGCGATGGCGGCGTTCGTGCGTCCCTCCGCCATCAGCTCGAGGACCTCGCGCTCCCGGGCGGTCAGCTTCGCGAACCGATCGGCACCACGGTCGATGAGGAGCGCCGCGACCTCCGGGTCGAGCACGAGGCCGCCGGCGGCGACGCGTTGCACGGAGTCGAGGAACGGGCGGATGTCGCCGACGCGCTCCTTGAGCAGGTAGCCGACGCCGGTCGGGGCGACGTCGAGGAGCATCCGCGCCCAGCGGGCCTCGGCGTACTGCGAGAACAGCAGGACACCCACGCGGGGCGAGGCCGCCTTGATCGCGATCGCCGCGTGCACGCCCTCGTCGGTGTGCGTCGGCGGCATCCGGATGTCCATCACGACGACCTCGGGCGCCTCCGCCGCGACGGCCTGGACGGCGGCGTCGCCGGAGTCCACGGCGCGGACCTCGTGGCCGCGTGAGGTGAGGAGCGAGACGAGCCCCTCGCGGAGGATGACGTTGTCGTCGGCGACGAGGATCCTCATGCCGCTGCTCCCGGGAAGCGCAGGGCGATGCGGGTCGGGCCGCCGCTCGGACTGTCGATCGCCATGGTGCCGTCGACCGTCCGGAGCCGGTCGGCCACGCCGGCGAGTCCGGTGCCGCCGGTCTGCGGGTCGAGCGGGACGTGTGCTCCGCCGACGCCGTCGTCCTCGACGGTGACGAGCAGGTCGTTGCCGTCCCGCGCCACGGTGACCGCTGCGCGGGTCGCCCGGGCGTGCTTGGTCACGTTCGTCAGCAACTCCACCACGGTGAAGTAGGCCACGCTCTCGGTGACGGCCGACAGCCGGACCGAGCGGTCGAACTCGACCGACACCGGCAGGGTGGTGCGGGACACGGCGGAGGCGAGTGCAGCCTCCAGGCCTTCGTCGAGTGCGGCAGGGTGGATGCCGCGCGCGATCTCACGGAGCTCCGCGATGGTCTCCTGCGTCGACCGCCGGGCGTTCTCGACGAGCCGGCCGACCTCGGCCGGGTCGCCGCCGCCGTCCAGGCGGTCCTGCGCGTCGCCGAGCGTCATCGCGAGCGCGACGAGCCGCGCCTGGGTGCCGTCGTGCAGGTCCCGCTCCACGCGACGGAGGGTGTCGTCCGCACCACGCACGCTGTCGTCGCGGGACCGGGTGAGCTCGTCGACCCGGCGTTCGGAGGCGGTGCTGCCGAGCAGTGCTCGGACGAGCGCGGCCTGACCGGCGGCGAGCCCACGGTTCAGCGGCGGCCACACGAGGACCAGCAGCAGGAACCCGACCACCGTCGCCACCGCCTGCATCTGCGGGGTGTCGACGAACACGGTGCCAACCTGCAGACCCGAGTGCAGGACGCCGTCCTCGTCCGTGACGGGCGTCAGCCAGTGCGTCCACACCCAGTTCGTCGCGAGGCCGGCGGCGGTGACGAGCACGGTGATCGTCACGATGAACGCGAACAGCGACGTGACGAACGCGATCAGTCCGAAGGCGAGGGCGCGCCAGCTCGGGCCGTGACGGAAGGCGGCGAGGGTCCAGCCGACGATGCCGGGCCGACCATGCGGTGCAACCGGGGCGTCCACCGCCGTGCCGAGCAGCCGGTTCGACAGCGCACGGAACGCCGTGCCGAACCAGGCGTTGCCGCGGAGCAGGAAGGCCGCGACGGGGAGGCCGACCCAGAGCGCGGCGAACGGGATGCCCACCGAGGGGGTGAGCACGAACCAGGTGAAGCCGGCGATCGAGAGCGGCAGGGCGATCAGGTGGAACGCGAAGTCGCGCCAGGTCTGCGGGTCCACGATGCCGAGCACGAACGTCCGGCGGTGTCGGTGGAGCGACGGGGCTGCGATCGGGGTCATGAGGACAGCGTGACAGTCCGGACACTCCCAGCGACACCGGGATTTCCCCCGTTCGTGGTCACTACCGTTGGGGGCGTGGTCGACGCGGGTGGGACAGGACGACGCGCAGCGATCGTCGAGGCTGCGGCGCGGGACTTCGACCGGGACGGGTACGAGACCGCCAGCATCGCCGGGATCGCGCGGGGCGCCGGGGTGAGCCAGGGCGCGCTCCACCGGCTGTTCCCGACGAAGCGGTCCCTCGCGCTCGCGGTCATCGACGAGCAGAACGCCCGGACGTTCGCGGCCATGAGCTCGACCGACCCGTCCCCGATCGCGATGCTCATCCAGGCGTCGCGCGGGATCGCCGACCTGCTCATGAACGACGTCGTCGTGCGCGCGGGGATCCGGATCTCCCTCGAGCACGGGGTGCTCGCCGGGCAGACGTCGAGCTTCTACGAGCAGTGGATCGCGGGTGTCGTCGACGTCTTCCGCCTCGCGGTCGCGAGCGGGGAGGTACAGACGACTGTGTCCGCGGAGGCGCTCGGCGCGACGCTCGTGCCGTACTTCACCGGGGTGCAGCTCGTGTCGAACGTGCGGTCCGGGCGTGCAGACCTGCTGCCGGCGGTGGCGACGATGTGGGAGGTGCTGGTGCACGCGGTGGCCGAGCGTCCGCACCGGGAGCGGTTGCTCGGGGTCGTCTCCGCGACGTTCGGGTGATCCCCTGCTCTTCAGAAGATGTTCTGAAGTAGAGTTGGAGGATGCCGACCACCAAGCCCGTGTCCGCTCGCGTCCGGAGACACTTCCTCTCGTCCGAGCTCTCCCGCAACGCGCGCTCCGTCATGGACGCTGCGGAGTCGGAACCCGTCGAGATCGATCGACGCGACGGGAACCCCCTCGTCCTCATGTCGCAGCACGAAGCCGATGCGAAGGACGTGCTCCTGTCCCTCGCCGCACAGCTCATCGCCGTCGCGATCGACGATGACGACGGGCCGATCGGGCAGCGCCTGGCGGAACGGTTCGACTGGATGCTCGCGTTGTCGGTCGAGATGCGGGAGACCTGCGCGTCCGCGATCATCCGGGCGGCCCGAGCGTCCTTCTCGACGGGGCAGGCGCACCTCGTCGTCGTCGAGCTCACGGCGTGGAAGGCAACGGCGGAAGCCATCGCCGCCGGGCTCGACCGAGACGAACTCGAGTGGGTCACCGACCCGCAGGCTGTCGAACGTCCGTGACCGTGGGTTCGAAGAAGGCAGACCCCCTCCCGAGGCCCGCCAAAGCGACTGACCACGTGGTCATCCCAGCGACGACGCACGCGGTGCGCGGCTGGAAGGACCTGGCAGCCACCCGACGGAGCGCACTGGCCGACGCCTGGGACCTCCTCACCGCGGACCCGACGAGGACCTCCCCGACGATGCACACACTCCGCGGAGACCTGCAGTTCGTCGCCCACGGCGGCCGGACGCACGAACAGTGGCAGCTCGAGCTGCCCGGTGGCGCACGGATCTGGTACTACGTGGACGACTCGACCGTGTACCTCGTGAAGGTGCACACCCGGCATCCGAACCAGACGAAGTGACCGTCTGCGCGCGGTGCTCGTCCAGGGTCAGACGTCGCGGAGTTCGCGGTCGCGGAACCACTTGAGCAGCCACGCGGCGCTCGTCCGGTCGAACGACCGGGGGAAGTCGGTCGAGCCGGTCAGGAACGGGCTGAAGCCGTCCTCCGCCGTGACGTCGTGGTCGTCGAGGCCCCGGTAGGCCATCGACCAGTCCTCGAAACGACGGCGCTCGATGTCCTCGCGGATGAGTGAGGTGACCTCGCGGTGCCGCGGGTCCTGCGCGATCGTGGCGAAGCGGTCGTCGACGCTGATCGCGGGCCCTTCGAGGAGCTGCATGAAGCGGCCGTCCTTCGCCACCAGGAGGCCCGAGACACCGAGCGCTTCGTTCCGGAATCGGGAGCCGCGCAGGAGCTCGGTCATCGCGGCGTCGTCGAACGGTTCCACCGCGCGACTCATGTAGACGATCGAGACCAGCACGCGTCCATCCTGCCGCGTCAGGCGGCCCGACGTCCCACCGACGACTGGAATCGGACGAGCGGGAAGGTGGTCGTTTCGCGCGGAGGAGGTCAGAACTTCCGCCTCACCACGCGCGATTCGACGTCCTACGCGCGATTCGACCTCCTGCGCGCGGATCGCGACGGGCCGACGCGGCGGCCCCGGGCGGACCTGTGGAGAACTCGCCGCGCCTAGGATCGAGCGCATGGCGACCGTCCTCCTCGTCCGGCACGGACGCACCACCGCGAACGCGACCGGGCTCCTCGCGGGCCGCACGGCCGGCGTCGCGCTCGACTCCGTCGGCAAGCAGCAGGCGGCGACGACCGCGGAACGCATCGGCGCGATCCCGCTCGCCGCGATCGTGTCCAGCCCGCTGGAGCGCTGCCGGCAGACCGCCAGGGCGATCACGGCGTTCCAGCAGGGGGAGCCGCAGCAGTTCGTCGAGCGGGGGATCACCGAGGCGGACTACGGCGAGTGGCAGAACCGGAAGCTCAGCGAGCTGGCGAAGGAGCCGCTCTGGCGCGTGGTGCAGTCGAACCCGAGCGCCGTGGTGTTCCCGGGCGGTGAGTCGATGCAGACCATGCAGTCGCGGGCGGTGGCGGCGATCCGGCGGCTCGACGCGCAGATCGAGGCGGAGCACGGCGCGAACGCGGTGTGGGTCGCGGTGAGCCACGGCGACATCATCAAGTCGGTGCTGGCGGACGCGCTCGGCATGCACCTCGACCTGTTCCAGCGCATCACGGTCGGCCCCGCGTCGGTGTCGGTGGTCCGGTACGGGGAGCACCGGCCCGAGGTGGTCGCGACGAACACCGAATCGGGTGACCTCTCCTGGCTGGCGAAGGCCCCGCCGACGGGCGACGCTCCGGTGGGCGGCGGAGGGGGTACTGCCAGTCCCTGAACGGTCGCAGCCGCCCGCTCCTACAATGCGGGTATGCCCACCATCGTCCACGGCTTCGACTGGCCGGACCGTCTCGTCGTCGGCACCATCGGGCGCCCGGGTGAACGGTCCTTCTACCTCCAGGCGCGCGCCGGCCGCCGCGTGGTGAGCGTCGCGCTCGAGAAGGAGCAGTCCGCCGTGCTGGCGGAGAAGCTCGACGAACTCCTCGACGAGGTCGCCACGGTGGAGGAGAACCGCTTCAGCGTCCCGCCGTCGGTCCCGCGCGAGCTGTACGACGTCGATCCGCTCGACCAGCCGGTGGAGGCCGAGTTCCGGGCGGGTGCGCTCAGCCTGGGCTTCGACCCGGCGACGGCGCAGGTGGTCATCGAGGCGTACCCGATCGACGACGACATCGAGATCGTGTCCGAGGAGGACGAGGACGGCGTCGAGGTCGAGGCGGTCGTCGAGATCCCGGAGCCCACCGAACTGCTGCAGGTGAAGATCCCGGTCGGGACCGCGCGGGCCTTCGTCGAGCGCACCCGCGAGGTCGTGGCCGCTGGACGGCAGCCCGGCGACGCATGAGCGACGGCGCCGGCCTGACCCTCACCGCCCGCATCCGCGAAGCCTCGAATGCCACCTTCCTCGCCGAACTCGACGGCCACGAGGTCGTCTACAAGCCCATCGCGGGCGAGAAACCGCTGTGGGACTTCCCGGACGGCACCCTCGCCGGTCGTGAGTACGCGGCGTTCCTGGTGTCCGAGGCGTTCGGCTGGCGGGTCGTGCCCCCGACCTGGCTCGGCGACGGCCCCCTCGGTCGCGGCATGGTCCAGCGCTGGCAGGACGTCGACCCGGACCAGGACGCCGTGGACCTGCTGCCGACGGACGAAGCCGAGCAGGACGAGCGCGTCAAGACCGTCCTCGAGGCGATCGATGAGCACGACCGTCCGGTCACCCTGGTCCACGAGGACACCGCCGCACTCCGCCGGATGGCCGTCTTCGACGTCGTGGTGAACAACGCGGACCGCAAGGGCGGCCACGTGCTGGCGATGCCGGACGGGCACCGGCACGGGGTCGACCACGGGCTCACCTTCCACGTCGAGCACAAGCTCCGGACGGTGCTGTGGGGGTGGATCGACGAGCCGCTCGACGACGAGGAGCGCGCCGGACTGGAACGGGTCACCACCGCCTTGCACGGGGACCTCGGTGCGCAGCTCGAAGAGCACCTGACGGTCGACGAGATCGACAACCTCGAGGCGCGGTGCGCCGCCCTGGCGGCCGTCGGCCGCTTCCCCCCACCGGCCGGGTACGGTCCGGCGGTGCCCTGGCCGTTGTTCTAGACGCACCGGACACCGGACGGGAGGCCCGTGGCGACGCCGCCACGGGCCTCCCGTCCGGTGGGTGCGGACGTCAGCCGAAGCGGCCGAACCCGCCCCAGTCGTCGTCGCGGAAGAGCGCGCCACCGCGCCGCGACCCGAGGTAGGACCCGACCACCGCGACGCCGAGGTCGTCGTTCTCCGGCGCCGTGACGGTCCCGTCCACGCGCCGCGCCATCCCGTCGATGAACCGGGCGAGCCCCGGGTCGTCGCCGAGGCGGAAGAACGTCGTCTGTGCGCCGAGCCGGTGCGCGTTGTCGAGCTCACGGACGCTGAGCGCGATCGTCATCGGGTCCGGCGGGTAGCTGAAGAACACCTGCCCGTTCGGTTCGAGGTGCGACGTCGGTTCGCCGTCGGTGACGATGAGCAGCACGGGCTGCGCCGTCGGGTGCTTCCGGAAGTGCCGGTTCGCCAGCAGCAGGGCGTGGTGCAGGTTCGTGCCCTTGTCCCACATCGCGTCGAGGCCGACGAGCTGTTCGACGTCCATCACCTCGGCCTCCCGACCGAAGGCGATCAGCTGCAGGTCGTCGCCGCGGAACCGCGTGGAGATCAGGGTGTGCAGTGCGAGGGCGGTGCGCTTCATCGGCACCCAGCGGTCCTCCATCGCCATCGAGAACGAGGTGTCGACGAGCAGCGCCACGCAGGCCTGGGTCCGCGCCTCGGTCTCCTGCACCTCGACGTCGTCGATGGTGAGGCGGACACCGGCCCCGGTGCGACCGGTCGCGGCCGTGCGGGTGACGGCGTTCGTGATCGTCCGCGGGATGTCCCACGGCTCGGTGTCGCCGAACGCCCATTGCCGGCTCGCCCCGGACGGCTCGCCGGAGGCGCCGGACCGCTGCAGGTCCCGCGCGCCCTGGCGACCGGACATCTTCTGGGCGACGTCCTTGAGCAGGCTCTTGCCGAGCTGTCGCATCGCCTTCGGGGTGAGCTTGTACTGCCCGTCCGCTCCGCGACGCATCGAGCCGGAGTTCTTCAGCGCCTTCTCGAGCTGCTGCAGCGTCCGGGCGTCGACCGCGGCCTCGGCGCCGAGCTGGCGGGCCAGCGACTCCAGGTCGAGGTCGTCGAGGTCGGATCCGGGGCTCGACTGGGCGAGCTGTTCGGCGAGCGAGTCGAGGTCGGCGATGTCCTGGAACACCCCGGTGCCGTCGCCGAGCCCGAGGCCCTGCTCGCCGTCCATCTGCTCGGAGCCGCCCCAGTCCTCGCCGGGACGGAGGGCTCGGAGGTTCCCGTCGAGCTGGCTCAGCGCACCCATCAGGTCGGGGCTCCCGAACGCCTGCTGCGCCAGCGCGTCGAGTTCGTCGCGCTGCTCCTGCGTCATCGAGTTCCGCATGCGCTGGGCGGCTGCGGCCCGGGCGGCGAGGTCGTCGAGCAGCTCGTCGACGTTCGTCGGGTTCGACGGGAAGTACTCGCCGTGCTTCGCCATGAACTCGTCGAACTGCTCCTGGGAGTCCGTCCCGGCGCGGTGGTCCTCGAGGAGCTGGTTGAGGTCCTGCATCATCGCCTGGACGTCGGCGCGGTCCTGGTCGTCGGCGTTCTCGAGCGCCTGCTTCATGCCTGCGAAGCGCTGGTCGAGCATCTCGCGGCCGAGCAGGTCCTTGATCTCCTCGTACTTCTGCCGCGCCGTCGGGCTCTTCCAGTCGTAGGTGCCGAGCTCGCTCACCGCGGCGGCGGGTGACGGCGGCAGGCTGTCGAGCTGCATCTCGGCCAGGGCACGGTCGCCGTCGTCCATCTCGGTGTCCCGTGCGAGCTGCCCGCGTTCGGCGAGCAGTGCCTCGTCGAGCAGCTCCTGCACCTGCCGCAGCGTGCCGTCCAGGTTGTGCTTCGCCGTGAGTTCGCGGCGCTTCTCGGCCACGCGGCGCGCGAGGTCGTCGAGCCCGCGCTGGTCCCGACCGCCACGCCGGAGGAACTCGCGCATGGCCCGCTCCGGGGAGTACCCGGCCATCACGTCCTGGCCGATGACGTCGAGCGCCTCGGAGAGGTCCGCCGGTGGTGCGAGCGGGTCCGGGCCGCCCTCGTACCTGCCGTACCGGGTGTCCCGTGCCAGCCGGCGGTTCTGCCGGCTAGCCATAGACCGCTTCGCCCCCGCCCGACTCCTTGCTGATCTTCCGCGCGAGGAACAGGCCCTCGAGCGCGAGCTCGATCGCACCGGCCCGCTCGCCGTCGTTCGTGGCACCGAGCCGTTCGCAGATCTGGTCGTAGAGGTCGGACTCGCCGAGTGACGGCAGCCCTTCGAGGAAGGTGCGGGCGGAGACCTGCTCGCCGGTGGTCACCATCGTGCCGCCATCGAGCGCCTCCACGAGCTGCCCCAGGTCGAGGCCGCGGAGTCGCGAGCGGACCGTCTCGGCGGTGGCGGTCCGGAGCAGGTGCTCGAGGACCTCGTCTGCGCGGTCTTCCTCGCCGGACTCGAACTCGATCTTGCCGCCGAGGACGTCGACCGCGGTCTCGAGGTCGATCGGGCGTGCGACCGGGTCGGTCTCGCCCTGTCGTGCTGCACGGTGGACCGCCGCGGCGGAGACCGTCTCGGCGCCGGCGATCGAGAAGCGGGCGCTGACACCACTGCGCTGGTCGACCGCGCTGGACTCGCGGAGGGCCCGGGTGAAGCGGGCGAGGATCTCGACCAGGGCGTCCGGCACGTCGGCGGTCAGGTGGGCCTCTTGCCGGATGACAGCGATCTCGTCGTCGAGCTCGATCGGGTAGTGGGTGCGGATCTCGGCGCCGAAGCGGTCCTTCAGCGGGGTGATGATCCGGCCGCGGTTCGTGTAGTCCTCGGGGTTGGCGCTCGCCACGACGAGGACGTCGAGGGGCAGTCGCAGCACGTAGCCGCGGATCTGCACGTCGCGCTCCTCCATCACGTTGAGCATCGCGACCTGGATGCGTTCGGCCAGGTCGGGGAGCTCGTTGATCGCGACGATCCCGCGGTGCGCGCGGGGGATCAGCCCGAAGTGGATCGTCTCCGGGTCGCCCAGGCTGCGGCCCTCGGCGACCTTCATCGGGTCGACGTCGCCGATCAGGTCGGCCACGGAGGTGTCCGGGGTCGCCAGCTTCTCGACGTAGCGGTCGTCGCGGTGCCACCAGTCGATCGGCATCGCGTCGCCGAGGTCCTCGGCACGCTTCCTGCTCGCGGTCGTGATCGGTTCGTACGGGTGCTCGCCGAGCTCGGACCCGGCGATCACCGGGGTCCACTCGTCGAGCAGGCCCTGCAGGGTGCGGAGCAGGCGCGTCTTGCCCTGTCCACGCTCACCGAGCAGGACGACGTCGTGGCCGGCGATGAGGGCTCGTTCGAGCTGCGGGATGACGGTGGTCTCGAACCCGTGGAGGCCGGGCCACGGATCGGTGCCCTCGCGGAGGGCGCTCAGCAGGTTGTCGCGGATCTCGGCGCGGACCGTCTTCTGGACGTGACCAGAGGTGCGGAGCTCGCCGACCGTTCGGATGTCAGGTCGGGTCACCTCTTCGAGGGTACGCCCCGGCAACCCCGCGCTACTTGTGTCATCTCATGGCAGCCGCAATGATCATCAACAGGGTCGTCCGGCTGCCACTGCGCCGACGTGCCCGCGAACGGCGACGGAGCCGGATCACGAAATAGGGGGATTCGGCTCCGCGCCGGCCCCGCTCGTTCCGGCCGTGAACCATCCGGGCGATCCGCGCGTACGTTCTCATTCTGTGCCGGGCCTCGGGGGTCCGGCGAGTGAGGAGCATGCCGCGATGACGAGCGCGAGCGGGTTGCAGGAGGGGCAGGTCAAGAGCCTGGTCCCGGCCCGGATGGACCGACTGCCGTGGACGAGGTTCCACTGGAGCGTCGTGGTGGGACTCGGGATCTCGTGGGTCCTCGACGGCCTCGAGATCCAGATCGTCTCGAACGCCGGGTTCCAGGCGGACCTCGGGCTCTCCACCCAGCAGGTGACCTCACTCGGGACGATCTACCTCTTCGGCCAGGTCATCGGCGCACTCGTCTTCGGGCGACTGTCCGACCGGCTCGGGCGACGGAAGCTCTTCATCCTGACGCTCGCCATCTACCTCATCGGCTCCGGCATCGCGGGCTTCGCCGGGGACTTCTGGTTCCTCGCGGTCTTCCGGTTCGTCGCCGGGCTCGGAATCGGCGGCGAGTACGCGGCGATCAACTCGGCGATCGACGAGCTCATCCCGTCGAAGTACCGCGGCCACGTCGACATCGCCATCAACGGCACCTACTGGGGCGGCGCCGCCCTCGGCGCGTTCGCCAACATCTACCTGCTCGACACGTCCTACTTCGCCGAGAACGTCGGGTGGCGCATCGGGTTCTTCCTCGGCCCGGTGCTCGGCATCGCGATCATCTTCCTGCGACGGCACATCCCGGAGAGTCCACGCTGGCTGATGACCCACGGCCGCGAGGAAGAGGCGGACGCCACCGTCGCCCGGATCGAGGCCGAGGTGGAGCGGGAGTCGGGCAAGCCGCTCGAGCCGGTCGACGAGTCGAAGGCCATGACCATCACGCCGATGGACAAGGTCCGGTTCACCACGATCGTGAAGGTGCTCTTCCAGCAGTACCCGACCCGCACGCTCGTCGGCGCGACGATGATGATGATCACGCAGGCCTTCCTCTACAACGCGATCTTCTTCACGTACGCGCTCGTCCTGACGAACTTCTTCGGCCTGAAGACCTCGGAGACCGCGGTCTACTTCTTCCCGTTCGCGATCGGCAACCTGCTCGGCCCGCTCGTGCTCGGCCGGCTGTTCGACACGTGGGGCCGTCGGCAGATGATCTTCTCCACGTACCTGATCTCCGGGCTCGTGCTCGCGGTGTCCGCGTTCCTGTTCCAGGCGGATGCGATCAGCGCGACGGTCCAGGTCGTGTTCTGGTGCATCTCGTTCTTCTTCGCGTCGGCGGGCGCGTCGAGCGCCTACCTGACCGTGAGTGAGATCTTCCCGCTCGAGCTGCGGTCGCAGGCGATCTCGTACTTCTTCGCCCTCGCCCAGGTCTTCGGTGCGATCGCACCGAGCATCTACGGCGCGTTCATCGGCGACGGGTCCTCGCGCGAGCCGCTGTTCTGGGGCTACCTGCTCGGTGCCGCGATCATGATCGCCGGTGGAGTCGTCGCGCTCATCTTCGGTGTCGACGCCGCGCGGAAGGGCCTGGAGGACATCACGCAGCCGCTCTCGGTCATCGCGAAGGAGGAAGAGGCCAAGCGCTGATACCCGAAATACGGAATTTTTAGCGACTGACGCTCGATCCTGCTCTACTCCTGGGAACGACCTCCGCCGGGGGTCTTCGACGGTGGGAGTGCAGTGATGCGGAACCGGGTGGCGCACGGCCTCCACAGGGCCAAGATCGGTGGATCCGTCCACCGATCCGGCCGACGGCACGACGGCGAGGCGCGCCGTGCATGACGCTGGCGGCATGGGATTCCACGAGACGGCGGACATCCCGGACGTGTACGCGGGACGCGGTCGGGAAGCACTCGGCGTGCCGCGCAGCCTGCTGCGGGACGCGGTGTTCCTCCGGTTGCTCGACCGGATCCTGCGTGGTGACTACCGACGCGGACAACGACTCCGCCTCGACGCGCTCGCGTCGGACATGCGGGTCTCCCGGACGCCCGTCCGTGAAGCCCTGGTCCCGCTTGAAGCGCTCCAGCTCGTCTCGGTCCAGCGGTACGTCGGGGTGGTCATCACCCAGTGGTCGCTCGAACAGATGAAGGAACGGATCCGGCTCGGGTGCACGATGCTCGCCGAGCCGCCCGCGAACGCCGGCGCGACCACGGACCCGTTCGACCCGGCGTGGATCCGGGACTGCTCGACCGAAGCCGGCGCGTTCGTGGAACTGACGGCCTGGCTGTTGCGGCGCACGGGTGCCTCGGTGAGCGCGGACCTGCTGGCATCGCAGCGGCCGGTGCTCGACATGTTCTACACGGACGACATCGCCATGGCGAACGGCATCGACGCAGTGGTCGACCGACGGCAGCGCCTGCTGCTGGTCGAACGGGCGCAGGACGCCGCGGCCGCCGACGACCTCGTCGAGTGCACCCGACTCGTCCGGGCCCTCGGGGAAGCGCTCATCGCCCTGCCCGACCGCTTCCGGGTCGCCGCATCGGCATGACCGGGCGCCGGGGCTGCGTACCCCCCGAACGAGGCACGCCGAGCCGACCGGGTTGCCGGGTGGCGAGTGCCCGCTCGGGTATCGTCCCCCGGCGAGCGGCCGGAACCCGAGGCCGCTCGGAGGGAGCGTGCCCGTGCCCGAATTCGACGACGTCCTCGACGCCCGGCGTCGCCCGACCGTGGTGTCCGGCCCCGGCCACCGGGTCAGCGGCGCTCGCCACAACCGCGGTCGGCGTGACCTCGGCGTCACGCGGCTCGTCACCGGGATCGGCATCGCCGTGGCGGTCGCCGTGACGAGCGCGACCTCCCTCTCCGCCTACGCCGCCTACGACGTCGGGCACGGGTTCCAGCAGCGCGCGGTCGACGTCGGCGGGGGAGCGGCCTCGACCGACGGGGCGTTCAACGTGCTCGCGATCGGCGCCGACAACGACCCGGACCAGGGCACCGCGTACGGGGACCGTGGCGCCACCCTCAACGACTCCAACGTCCTGCTCCACGTGTCCGCGGACCACACCAGCGCGGTCGCGGTGAGCTTCCCCCGTGACCTCGTGGTCGACCAGCCGGCTTGCGGCGGGGAACCCGCGGTCACCGACGCCCCGATCAACCTCGCCTACGGACGGGGCGGCATGGACTGTGTCGTGAAGACCGTGGAGCACGTGACGGGGATGGACATCCCCTACGCGGCACAGGTCAGCTTCCAGGGCGTCATCCGGATGTCCGATGCCGTCGGTGGCGTGCCGGTGTGCGTCACCGACGCCGTGGACGATCCCTACACCGGGCTCCAGCTCTCCGCGGGCGAGCACACGGTGTCGGGCAAGACGGCGTTGGCGTTCCTCCGCGACCGGCACGGCGTCGGGGACGGCAGTGACCTCTCCCGGATCTCGAGCCTGCAGCAGTTCTTGTCCTCGCTGCTCCGGAAGGTGAAGGGCGACGGCACCCTGAGCAACCCGACGAAGCTCTACGGCCTCGCGAAGTCGGCGTCGAAGAACGTGACGCTCTCCACCTCGCTCGCCAAGCCCTCGACGATGGTCGACATGGCCGGCGCGTTCGAGGGCATCGGCCTCGGGGACATCACCTTCGTGCAGTACCCGGGGAGCGTCGACGACCCGGCCTTCCCGGGCAAGGTCGTTCCGGACCAGACGACCGCGGACCGCCTGATGCGCGCGGTCCGGACTGACCGTCCGTTCAGGCTCGACGCCGGGGCGACCGGACGGGGCGCGACCGATGCGGCCACGAACGCCGGCTCTGGCTCCGGCTCCGGCTCTGGCGCCGACCAGACGGCGGACGCCGGCGGCGCGGACGACGCGAGCCGGGCCTCCAGGCAGGATGCGGCGGGTGCCGCGGCGGCTCCGAAGGCCGACCCGACGGCGACCACGAAGCCCCAGGAGATGTCCGGAGTGACCGGGCAGACCGCCAAGCAGAAGACCTGCGCGGTGGCCGCCGGCTAGCGCCGCTCACCGGAGATCCACGCCGGTTCCACACTGAATCGCAAGCCGCGCCTGTGGCAGCCTTGTCCGGTTGCCGTCCCCGCGGTGCGGCCCGCCGGTCGTCGCGAGGGTCCCTCGGCGGCGTCGATCAGGGCGTCCGCCATCGTGTCCGCCGACGACAGGAGTGCCCGTGAACGACGTCCGTGATCGATCCCACCGCCTCAACCGAGCGACCGGGATCGCCCGCCACGGACGCCTCCACCGGCACCGCCCCTTCGGGACCATCGCGAAGGTGCTCTCCGGGGTCGTCGCGGTCGCACTCGTCAGCTCGTTCTCCGTCGCGGCGATCGCGGCGAAGCAGGTCTCCGACGACCTCGGCGACGGTGTGGCGATCCAGGGGCAGCCCGTCACGAAGGCGAAGAGCGGCGGCACCGCACTGAGCGCGTACAAGGGCGGCTTCAACATCCTCGTCGTCGGCACGGACAACGACCCGGCGCAGGGCACCGAGTACGGCAAGCGCGATGCGACCCTCAACGACGTCAACATCCTGCTGCACGTGTCCGCCGACCACACGAACGCCACCGCGGTGAGCATCCCGCGCGACCTCGTCACGCCCATCCCCGCCTGTCAGAAGACCGACGGCTCCGGCACCACGTCGGCGATGGCCGCGCAGCCGATCAACACCGCATGGGGCGACGGCGGCCTGAACTGCGTCGTGCAGACGGTGCAGGGGCTGACCGGCCTGGACATCCAGTACTCGGCGGCGGTGTCGTTCAACGGCGTGATCGAGATGTCGAACGCGATCGGCGGGGTGCCGGTCTGCGTCGCGTCGCCGATCCACGACCAGTACACGGGACTCGACCTGCCCGCGGGGACCACGACGCTGCAGGGGTCGCAGGCGCTGGAGTTCCTCCGCACCCGGCACGGCGTCGGCGACGGCTCGGACCTCGGGCGCATCTCGAGCCAGCAGGTGTTCCTGTCCTCGCTGCTCCGCACGGTCAAGTCGAACTCCACGCTGACCTCGCCGACGACGCTCTACAAGCTCGCTCGGGCGGCCGCCTCGAACATGCAGCTGTCCCAGAGTCTCAACGACATCGGGACGATGGTGCAGATGGGGCGGGCGCTGCAGGACCTGCCGCTCGCGCAGGTGAACTTCGTGCAGTACCCGGGTTCGACCGGTGGCACGGGCGTGTACGCCGGCAAGGTGGAGCCGACCACGTACCTCGCAGACGAGCTCTTCGCGAAGATCAAGTCCGACCAGTCGTTCTCGCTCGGGGCGGACAGCACGGGCATCGGGTCGGAGACCGCGCCGAGTGCGTCCGCGTCGCCGTCCTCCGCCGCGTCGGCTCCGGCAGCTCCGGCGTCCGCGCCGGCTGCCGCGTCGTCGCAGGCTGCGGCGCCGTCCACGAGCGCGCCGTCCGCTCCCGCGACGTCGTCCACGATCGACGGGCTGCAGGGGCAGTCCGCCGATGAGCAGACCTGCTCGAAGGCGTTCGGCTCGTAGCCTGCGGCCCGGGTGGGCGGGGGCCCGTCGCGGGGCGCTGCGCGGGTTGCAGCCCGGGCTCTGCGACGAAAGCGACACCGCGCGGACAGATGCGCGGCGCAGAGGTGTACGCGGTGTCGCTTTCGTCGCGCACACCCCGCGCCCCGCGCCCGGACCGCCCGCCCCCCGCGCCCGGACCGCCCGCCCCCCGCGCCCGGACCGCCCGCCCCGGACGCACAAGCGGGGACGCGGCCGGAGCCACGTCCCCGCGGAGCCGCTCCCCGGCGGACCCGGTCATCGGGCGAGCCGGGCCCAGGCCAGAGGAGCGACGCTGGGTGCTGTGTCGCGACGACGGGGACGAACCCCGGAATGTGATGCCGCGTCCCGATGAGACTAGTGACCGGGGTACGTCCCGACAACCCCTCCGCGTCCCCACTTCGGGGGACCGTGCCGCTCGCCGCCGAAACGCCGAGCGGGTCGAGAGGACCGTCGTCCTCCTGTATGGTTGTGTGAGCGTCCGCAAGGGCGCATGGAGACGTCGCATAGTCCGGCCGAGTGCACCACCCTGCTAAGGTGGAGTCCCCTTTGAGGGGACCGAGGGTTCAAATCCCTCCGTCTCCGCACGAAGCCAAGTACGAAGCCCCTCTGGTCAACGACCGAGGGGCTTCGTCGTTCCCGGGAGCGGAGTTGACCCCGGAAGCGAGTCAGGCGGCGCCGGTGGAGTCGAGCCACCGCATCCAGCCCTCGAGCTGCGCCTTCGCGCTGTCGAGCGTCCGGTGCTGCCCGCTCACCTCGCCGTCGGAGGACCGCACGGCGTACCCGTCGTCCCAGGAGACCTCACCGACCAGGTCGAGCCCGGAGGAGCCCTGCCAGTGGCTGTCGTCGACCTCGGTCCAGAGGATCCCGTCGTGGAGACTCATCGGCTGGACCCCGTGACGGCACGCGGTGCGGTGCGTGGTGATTGCATGACTGCTTCCGGTCGGCTTCGGACGAGCGTTCGTACCAGCGGCCAGGGGTCTGGGGTCACCTGACGTGGACAGTAGTCCGATCGGCTGCAGGTGGGCAGAAGACGGACTGGAGGCTCGGTGCGGGAACCGCACCGAGCCTCCAGTCCGTCGCCTGGTCGCCACTCACCCGGCGGTCGCGATGCTCCCGGTCGTCGCCGTGGCCGCCGGCCGGTGGGCGCGGCTGCGGCGCGCAGCCGTCGCCGCGATCGTCACCAGCACGAGCCCGGCGAGCGTGATCGCGGCTCCGGCCCAGATCGGCGACGTGTAGCCGAGGCCGGCGGCGATCGTGAGGCCGCCGATCCACGCGCCGAACGCGTTGCCGAGGTTGAAGGCGGCGATGTTGGCGCCGCTCGCGAGGGTCGGTGCGTGGTCGGCGTAGTGCATCACGCGGGTCTGGAGCGCGGGCACGGTGGCGAAGCCGAACGCACCCATGAGGACGAGGGCGATCACGGTGAGCACGGGGTTCGACGCGACGACGGCGAAGAGGCCGAGCACCACGGTGAGTGCGGCGAGGACGACGACGAGGGTGCGGTCGATGGACCTCGCGGCGAGGCGTCCGCCGGCCCAGTTGCCGACGAAGAGGCCGAGGCCGAACACGACGAGGAGCCACGGGACGGCGGCCGAGGCGAAGCCGGACACGGCGGTCAGGGTGTACGCGATGTAGGTGAACGCGCCGAACATGCCGCCGTAGCCGAGCACCGTGACGCCGAGCGAGAGCCACACCTGCCCGGAGCGGAACGCGCCGAGCTCCCGGACCAGGGACGGAGCGGTGTCCTGCCGGACGGCGGGGACGAGCAGTGCGACCCCGACGAGGGCGACGACGCCGATGGCGGCGATGGCCCAGAACGTCGCACGCCAGCCGAGCGCCTGGCCGAGGAACGTGCCGAAGGGGACACCGAGGACGTTGGACGCGGTCAGGCCGGTGAACATCAGGGCGACGGCGGACGCACGCTTCTCCCGCGCGACCATGTTCGACGCGACCACGGAGCCGATGCCGAAGAACGCGCCGTGGCAGAGGGCGGCGATCACGCGGCCGAGCATCATGACGCCGTACTCGGGGGCGAGCGCGGAGAGGGTGTTGCCGACGATGAAGAGCACGAGGAGCCCGACGAGCACGGGCTTCCGGGGGAGTCGCGTGGTGGCGGCGGTGAGTCCGAGTGCGCCGACCACCACCGCGAGGGCGTACCCGGTGACGAGCCATCCCGCGGTGGTCTCGCTGACGCCGAAGTCCGCCGCGACCTCGGGCAGCAGCCCGGTGATGACGAACTCGGTGAGTCCGATGCCGAACCCGCCGAGGGCGAGTGCGATGAGTCCCGCTGGCATGCGTGGTCCCTCTCCGTTGCCGGCGCCTGTTGTCCGCGGCGGGTGTGCCGCGTACGCTGGTAGTTGCAGACGCGGGACAAATAGTTGCACACGCTAGATGTGTGCGCAAGCGGACAGTGTGCGCCTGCAACTACTTTCGGGAGGAACCATGAGCGTCGACGACACCTCCGTCGCCGTCCGAGCACACGGCTGGCGCACCCTCGGGGCGCTGCACGGCCTGATCGAGGCGCACCTCGAGCGGGCACTGCGTGCGGTCGACCTGTCGGTCGTCGAGTTCACCGTGCTCGATGCCCTCCGGCGCCAGGACGGCTTCCACATGCGGATGCAGCAGCTCGCCCGCGCGGCGGCACTCAGCCCGAGCGCGACGACGCGGCTCGTGAACCGGCTCGAGGAGCGGGCGCTGCTGACCCGGGTGCTCTGCGCCGACGACCGTCGCGGGCTCTACACGGAGCTGACCCACGCCGGCTCGGTGCTCTTCGACGAGGCCGCGCCGATCCACGCCCGCGCGCTCGAGGCGGCGCTCGCCGAGGCGCACGGTGTCCCGGAGCTCGGCGAGCTGGCGACCGCGGTCGAGCGGCTGGAGTACGAGCGGGTCTGACCCGGGGTGTGGGGTGCGGGCGCGGGCGCGCTGTCGAGTGCGCAGACGATGTGGCTCAGCGCCCGCTCCGGCACCACTGCTGCGCACTCGGCGCCCGTCGCCCCGACCGGCCATCCGCCTGCCGCTGGTCGGTGACACATCCTCCGCTCGCTGTCACCGGCCCGATGTAGCATGCGCGGACATCCCAACACGAGGAGACCTGCGTGCCGGAAGCCCCCGACCTCGCCTTCCCCATCGACCGGGTGCGTGACGCCGGCGCGGCGATCATGTCCGCCGTCGCGACGGTGGTGGACGGCAAGACCGACGCCATCCGCACGGCCCTGACGGTGATGCTCGCCGAGGGGCACCTGCTCGTCGAGGACGTCCCCGGCGTCGGCAAGACCGTGCTCGCCAAGGCGCTCGGTGCCTCGGTCGGCGGGTCGGTGAACCGGATCCAGTTCACCTCGGACATGCTGCCGTCCGACGTCACCGGGGTGAACATCTTCGACCAGTCCTCCGGGACCTTCCGCTTCTCGCCCGGCCCGGTGTTCGCGAACGTCGTCATCGGCGACGAGATCAACCGCACCAGCCCGAAGACGCAGTCGGCGCTGCTCGAGGCGATGGCCGAGTCGCAGGTCACGGTCGACGGCGTGACCCGGCCGCTCGAGTCGCCGTTCATGATCGTCGCGACGCAGAACCCGGTGGACATGGAGGGCACGTACCCGCTGCCCGAAGCCCAGCGGGACCGCTTCATGGCCCGCATCGCGATGGGGTACCCCAGCGTCGAGGCCGAGCGTCGGATGCTCACGGCCCGCGGCGGCCGCGACCCGCTGGAGTCGGTGCGCCCCATCGTCGACGTGGCGACGCTCCGCGCGATGGTCGACGCGGTCCACCAGGTCCACATCGCGCCCGACGTCGAGGCGTACGTCATCGCCATCGTCCGGGCCACCCGGACCCACCCGGACCTGGTGCTCGGTGCCAGCCCGCGCGCGACCCTGCACCTCGCGCAGGCCGCCCGCGCCCACGCCGCACTGCAGGGCCGGCCGTTCGTCACCCCGGACGACGTCGCGGAGCTCGCGCCGATCGTCCTCGCCCACCGACTCGTCCCCGTGGCGCGCGGCCTCGGCGGCTCCACCGAGGACACCGCGCGGGAGATCGTCGTGCGGGTCGTCGCGGAGACCTCCGTGCCGTTCACCGCGGCGCCCGTCCGCTCCTGATGTCCCGGTCCTGATGTCGCAGTCGCCGGTGTCCGCTCCGCTCCTCCGTCGTGCCGGTGCCGCACGGTCGGTGGTCGCGCGGTGGACCCGACGCGGCGCGGCGATGCTCCGGCGCACCCCGTTCCCGCTGCCGACCGCCCGCGGGTGGACCGTCATCGCGGTGGGGATCGGCCTGGTCGGCGGCGGGCTCGTCGCGACCACGAGCGTCGCGGTGTCCGCCGGGCTGCTCCTCCTGGTGCTCGTCGTGCTCGGGATCGCGATGGCGTTCCTCGTCGCGGCGCCGCTCCGGGGCACCCGGGTGGCGCCGCGGGCGATGGTCCAGGTGGGGGAGGTGTACCGAGAGCGGATCACACTGCGCGGATCGACGGTGGCCATCGGTCCGCGCTCGACGCTGCTCGTCCGTGAGCAGCTCGAGGACGCCTTCGCCAGCGTGTCCGACGCCGAGGCGTACGTGCAGGTCGGCCCGAACGTGCCGCCGGCGACCTTCGAGGTCGAGGCGCTCGCGATGCACCGCGGCCGGACGACGGTCGGCCCGGTGACGATCCGCGTGGAGGACCCCTTCGGCCTGCTCCGCATCGACCGCCCGGTGGTCGCCCCGGAAGAGGTGGTGGTCGTCCCGGCGTCGACCGCGCTGTCCGCGATGGACACCGGCGCACTCGCCGGAGCCGTCTCCGCGGACGAGGGCCGTGTCGGCCAGGGCGGCTCCGCCGACGACAGCGAACTCCGCCCGTACCGACCGGGTGACCCGATCCGCCGCGTGCACTGGGCGCAGAGCGCCCGCCGCGGGGAGCTCCACGTCCGCCAGACCACCCAGGCCCAGCCGCCGGAGGCCGTGATCGCGCTCGACCTCCGCCGCGAGTCGTACCAGCAGCTCGGGCGCGACGACCTCGCGGAGCTGTCCGACCTCGGCGGCGACGCGGCCTTCGAGCACGCCGTGGTCGTCGCCGCGAGCATCGCCCGGGCGCTGGCCGCCCGGACGTCCCGCGTCGTGCTCGTCACCGACGACCGGGGTGGCGACTCCCGGCACACCGGCGACGCCGGCGGGCTCACCGACGTGCTGGTCGGGCTCGCCGACGTGCACGTCCGGAGCGACGCCCGCGCGGTGACCGACGTGCTGCCCGACGTCCGCGGCCGTGACGTGCACGGCATGACCGCGGTGGTCACCGGGCACTGCACCGCCGAACAGGCCGCCGAGCTCGTCTCCGCGACGAGCGGGTCGAGCCGCGGGATCCTGGCGACGATCGTGCCGCCGGACCCGGTGGTCCGGGGGATCCTGGACCGCGGCGGGTGGCGCACACTCGTGATCCCGGTCGCCGGATCGGGGACGACCCGATGACCACGGCACGTCCGCAGGACACCCGGCCCTCCGGCCAGCGGGCCGACGTCCGCGCGATCCTCGAGCGCGAGGACGACCGCCCGGCACCCTCGACCTGGGTCGTCGCACTCGCGCCGGTCCCGGTGCTGATCGCGGCGCTCGCGTTCCGACCACTCGTCCAGGGCATCGCCTGGTGGACCTCCGCCCTCGTCATCACCGTGGTCCTCGTCGCGGTCGTGCTCAGCGTCCGCCGCCGTGCACCCGGCGTCCGGTTCATCGCCCTCGTGGCTGCGCTGATCGCCTGCTCGTGCGCCGCCGCGCTCGTCAACGACATCCAGCCGCTCGGGTGGATCGACGGCGACGGTGCGCTCGGGCAGACCATCGCCGCGATCCGGCTGAACCCCGCTCCGCTGCCGCAGACCGACCCGATCCGCCTCGTCGTGACGGTCGCGATCGCCTGGGTCGCCGCGGCGTCGCTCTTCCTGGCCACCGTCGCGCCGGCCGCCGCGCTCGCGGCAGCGCCGGCGCTCGTGATCCTCATCGTCCCCGGCGTCGTCACCGGCACCCCGGCCGGCACCGGGCTGGTGATCGCGACCGGCCTGGCCTTCCTCGCGATCCTGTGGCTCTCGGTGCGGCCGGTGCAGCGCGCCCTGCCGGCGACCGTCGTCGGCGCGATCGCACTGGTCGTCGCGGTCGGGCTGCCCTCCGTCGTGCCGTTGAACGCGAGCTGGCTGTCGGGTGTGACGGGAGCGATCCAGTCGCCGATCCTGCCCGGCCGCCCCGGCACGCTCCTCAACCTCGGGCAGGACCTCCGCCGGCCCAACGAGCTCGAGGTCTTCCGGTACCGCACGTCCGACGGGCAGCCGGAGTACCTCAAGCTCGCCGACCTCGACGACTTCGGCACGGGCGACTGGGTACCGACCGTCACCGACGTCAGCGACGCCCCGACGGCCGACCAGCAGCAGTGGGCGGTCGGCGTGAACCCGCGGCTCGCCAGCCGCGGCGACGTGACCGTGCGGATCACCGGGCTCTCCAGCAACTACCTGCCGGTGCCCTCCGGTGCGGTGTCGATCGAGTCGAAGTCGACGAACCTCGAGCTCGACCGGTGGCGCTGGATGGGCAACTCGAACACCGTGCGCTCCACGGGTCCGGCGACGCGACGTGGTGCCACGTACGAGGTCTACGGCGCCTCGACCTTCGCGAACGCCTACCTCGACGCCGTGGACGCCTCCGGTCGGCTCGCACGCTTCGACGGGCAGGGCTACCCGACACCGTCCAGCGCCGAGCTCCGCACCGACACCGCACTGCCGAAGGACCTCCCGAAGAGCATCAGGAACACCGCCGCCCGGGTCGCGGGCAGCGCCTCGAGCGACTACGAGGAAGCGCGTGCACTCGAGCAGTGGTTCCGGAGCGACCTCTTCACCTACTCCGAGACCGCGCCCGTCGAACAGGGCTACGACGGCGACAGCATGGACGTCGTCGCGAAGTTCCTGCAGGTCCGCGAGGGCTACTGCGTGCACTTCTCCTCCGCCATGGCCGTGATGGCCAGGACCCTCGGCATCCCCTCCCGCATCGCCGTCGGCTACCGCGCCGGCGGCACCGCGGAGGACGGCGAGTACTCGGTCTCGAACCGACAGCTGCACTCCTGGCCGGAGCTGTACATCAAGGGCGCCGGCTGGGTCGCCTTCGAGCCGACGCCCGACTCCGACTCGGCGGCGGTCCCCAGCACCGAGCCGTCCGCGTCGCCGTCGGCGGCCGCACCCGAGACGCCGCTGCCGGCGCCGAACGAGACCACCGACCCGTCCTCGTCGGCCAGCCCCACCCCGAGCGCATCGGCCGAGGCCGGTGCCGCCGGTGGTGGCAACGGCGGTGGGAGCGGGCCGCTGGGGCTCGCCCTCGGCATCCTCATCGCGGCCGCCGTGCTGGTCGCACCCGCGTTCGTCCGGGGGGTCCGCCGCCGCTCCCGGCTCACCGCGATCGGCGCGGGACGCTCGCCGGCGGTCACCGCGTGGCGGGAGCTCCTCGACGACGTCGCCGACCACGGGTACGCGCCGGGGCTCGCCCCGCCGGGCGACGCGGCCGCCGTCGCGCGCACCGCGCGGGCGGTGCTCGGGCGGCTCCGCGACGTCGTGCCGCCGTCGGTGGTCGGGGCACTCGACGAGGTCGTGGACGCGGTCGACCGGGAACGCTACGCACCGGTCGGTTCCGTCGACGGCGCTCGGCTCGTCACGGTCCTCCGGGAGGCCCGGGTCACCCTCGACGCGTCCGTCTCGTTCGCGGGGCGGGTGCGTGCACGGCTCCTCCCGCCGAGCCTGACGCCGTCCTCCGCGTGGTCCCACGAGGGACGGCGGCGCCGCCCGGCGTGAGGCGCCCGCCCATGCCCGCGTCAGCGGCGGCGGATGACGGCCTCGACGAGGGCAGCGATGACCTCGCCGGGGTCCACGCCGTCGAGCGCGGGGGAGTCGAACACGATGCCGACGTTCGCCCCGATCAGCGCGGTCGCGAAGAGGTCGAGCGGCATCCCGGCGTCGACCTCGGGGTGCGCGCCGAACCAGAGCCGGACGAGTCGCTCGACGCCGTCCTGCAGCACGCGGCGCTGCCGGATGAACTCGGGCATGAAGTCGGGGTGCCGGATCGCGAACCCGCGGAACTCCGACAGCAGCGCGAACTGGGCGCGCTGGTCGTGCATCCCGAACGCGGTACGGACGATCTCGGCGATGTCGTGCGTCGTGACGTCCGCGCTGACGAGGTCCTGCAGCGATCCGAGCACCAGGTTCGTCCCGCGCTGCATCACCTGCGCGACGAGGTCCTCCTTGGAGGAGAAGTTCGAGTAGACGGCGCCCTTGCTGAACCCGGCGCGCGCTGCGACGTCGTCGAGCCGGGCCTCGTGCACGCCGTGCTCGGCGAACACCTCGGCGCCGGCGATCAGCAGGCGCTCGCGGACCTCCGCCCGAGGGGTCCTGGCGGAGCTGCTGGTACCGGTGCTCGGGCGGTCGTCGTGGTCGGCGGCGTCGCTCATGGGGTCATTCTGGTCACTCCGCGCGGACACGGCGGACCTGCCGCGCCGTGCGTCTGATCACGCGCGGTGCGGTCGAGCCCCCATGGCTGCACATCCCGTTCGACGCCGTCACGATGGTGACCGGGTCGGGACCGCCGCGTTCGGGTCGCGTCGGTTCCTGACGATGGTCCCCGCCGGACGGGCGGATCCCGGGATGAGGGTGCCGGGCTCCGATACCCGGCGGTGTCGATGCTACGCCGGGCAGCGTGGCGAGGACAGCCCGGATCGCGGTGCGGACACGGTGCTCACCGGTCTTCGTCGTCCGTGTGCACGCTCCCGGCTCCCTGACGCCGACCCGGCCGCCGGAGCAGCCGCACCGCACCCGGCCGCAGCGCACGGTTCCGCGGACGCCCGCGCCGCCGACCCCGGCGGAGCAGCGAGGCGAGCGTCGACTGCGGCTGCCAGTCGCGCCCGTTCGGCAGCCCCCAGCCCCAGCGGACCGCACCCCAGCGGAGCAGGAGCGACAGCACGACCGCGGCGACGATCCCGATCGTCGGGGAGCCGAGCGCCGACGCGACGACCATCACCACGGAGGCGGCGACGGCCACGGACGCGTAGAGCGCGTTGCCGCCGAACACGGCGGGGACGCGGCGGAGCAGGAGGTCACGGCCCACACCGCCGCCGACGGCCGTGATCGTCCCCATGATGACCGCTGCCGGCCACTCGAGTCCGGCGTCGAAGGTCCGCTGCACGCCGACCACCGCCCAGAACCCGATGACGGCGGCGTCGAGGAACGTGAACAGCCGGTCCCACCCGCGTTCGGAGAACGACACGAAGAAGGCGATGAGCGCACCGGCGACGGCGACGGGCACGTAGAGGGGATCGGTGAGGGCGACGGGCGGCCCGTTCTGCAGCAGCACGTCGCGGAGCATCCCGCCGCCGAGCCCGGAGACGAACCCGACGACGAGGAACCCGAACAGGTCGAAGTCCATCGCTCGGGCGACGGCGCCGCCGAGGAGCGCGGACGCGAAGACCCCGGCGAGGTCGAGCACGTTCGTGACGGCGGCGAGTCCGTCGACCGAGAGCAGGTTCATGAGAACCATCAAACCCCACGCCCACCGGGTCGACGGCGAGACCAAGGTAAGGCTAGCCTTGCCTTCGTCATGCTTGCCACCCTCGTCATCGGCCTCCGCGAAGGTCTCGAAGCCACGCTCATCGTCGGCATCATCGCGGCGTTCCTCCGACGCAACCGCGTGCCCCTGGCACCGATGTGGTTCGGGGTCGGCGTCGCGGTCCTGCTCAGCGTCGGCGTCGGCTTCGGCCTGCAGCTCGTCGAGCAGGCCCTGCCGCAGGCGCAGCAGGAGGGCATGGAGGCGGTCATCGGCATCGTGGCCGTCGTCTTCGTGACCGGCATGATCATCTGGATGCGCACGCACGCGCGCACCCTCAGCACCGAGCTCGAGGCGAGCGCGACCGAGGCGCTCGGCCGCGGTACCGCCTGGGCGCTCGCCGGCATGGCCTTCCTCGCCGTGCTCAAGGAGGGCTTCGAGACCGCGGTCTTCCTCCTCGCCACGTTCCAGGCGTCGAGCGACACCGGTCTCGCCGCGCTCGGCGCCGTGATCGGCATCGCGGGCGCCGTGGTGATCGGGTACGGCATCTACACCGGCGGTGTCCGGCTGAACCTGTCGAAGTTCTTCACCGGCACCGGCGTCTTCCTGGTGTTCGTCGCCGCGGGGCTCGTCCTCACGGTGCTCCGACGCGCGCACGAGGCCGGCTGGATCGTCATCGGCCAGCAGCGCACGGTGGACCTGAGCTGGCTCGCCCCGAACGGTTCGGTGCAGGGGGCCCTGATCACGGGCGTCCTCGGCATCCCGCCGGACCCCCGCGTCATCGAGGTCCTCGGCTGGCTGCTCTACGTCGTGCCGGTCCTGGCGCTCTCGCTCTGGCCGCGGGCATGGCGCCCGACGACGGCACGCGTCCCCGCGGTCCGCACCGCGGTCGCGGCCACCCTCGCGGTCGCCGCCGTCGCGCTCGCGATCGCGGTCCCGGGCGGTGGCGTGCACGTTCCGGGCACGGTCACCACGACCGGTGACCAGACACGCGTGTCCGCCGAGGTCCACGGCGACACGGCGATCCTCCGCAGCACGGGCAACGGCCGACAGACCCGGGTGGACTTCCCGGCGTCGTCGCACCGCACCGTGACCCGCGCCGGCGTGACGGCCGACCGCTGGCGGTCCCGCACCGACCCGACCACCGACGGCGAACCGGCGAGCCTGACGCTCGACGACCTCGTCGGGTTGTTCGGTCGCATCCCCGTCGGCATCTCCCCGTCGACGAACCCCGGCCCGTTCGAGGCGAAGTGGGCCGTCTCGGAGACGACCACCCTCTGGAGCGTCGCCGGGGGTGTCCTGGACGCGACCAGCTCGCAACGTTCCGTACTGACGCTGAGCGGTGGGGGCCTCCCGTCCGCTCGGACCACGACGATCGACCGCAGCGTCTTCGCGGTGCCGGCCACCCGCGTGCAGGCGACCGCCACGGCCGTCGCGGCCGACCGGACCCGCTCCGCCGAACTCGCGCTCTGGAAGGCCTGGCTGCCGATCGCGCTCGCCGGCGCCGCCCTCGCACAGCTCGCACTCGCCCTCCGCGACCGTCGCCGCCTGGCGGCACCCGCGTCCCACGACCCCGCACCCGTCCCCTCCCGCGGCCCGCCCGCCGGGAACCCGACAAGGAGTTCCGCCCATGCCGTTCGGTAAGCAGACCGCACGACCCCTCATCACCCTCGGCGCGCTCGGCGTCGTGACCGCGCTCGCCCTCACCGGCTGCGCCGCGACCTCGTCGTCCGCGACGGACGACGCGACCGACTCGGGCAAGGTGTCCCGCGTCTCGATCACGCTGACGAACGACGGCTCCGACAAGTGCGCCGTGTCCACCACGAAGGTGCCGGCCGGTCCCGTCACCTTCACGGTGAAGAACGAGTCGTCGACCGCGATCACCGAGGTCGAGCTGCTGCAGGACCAGCGGATCTTCGGTGAGAAGGAGAACCTCGCGCCGGGGCTCGACGCGGTCTCCTTCACGAGCACCCTCGGCGGCGGCAAGTACCAGGTGTACTGCCCCGGTGCCGAGACGGAACTGACCGACTTCACCGTCACCGGCAAGGTCGCCTCGACCGCGAACAGCAGCGCTGCGACGCTCCTGAAGTCCGGCGCGACCGGGTACTCGAAGTACGTCGACGCGCAGGTCAGCGACATGGTGACCGCGGTCAAGCAGCTGCACACGGACATCGACGCGGGCGACCTCGACGCCGCGAAGAAGGACTACGCCGACGCCCGGCCGTACTACGAGCACGTCGAGAGCGACGTCGACGGCTTCGTCAAGGAGGGCTACAAGGCCACCGACAACGCCGGCAACCTCGACTACCTGATCGACATGCGCGCGTCGAACCTCGACGACGCCGTCGGCTGGAGCGGTTTCCACGCCGTCGAGCGCGACCTGTTCCAGACCGGTGCGATCAGCGACGGCACGAAGCAGTACGCGAAGGACCTGACGGCGAACGTCGAGCTCCTCGCGAAGCTCGTGCCGACCCTGGACTACAAGCCCGAGGACCTGGCGAACGGTGCAGCCGGGCTCCTCGAGGAGGTCCAGTCGAACAAGATCACCGGTGAGGAAGAGGCGTACAGCCACATCGACCTCGTCGACCTCGCCGCGAACGTCGAGGGTGCCCGCCAGGCCTTCGCGTACCTCAAGCCGGGCCTGACCAAGCTCGACCCGACGCTGACGAAGCAGATCGCCGCGCAGTTCGACGCGACGAACACGCTGATGGACGGCTTCCGGAACGCCGACGACCTCGGCGGGTTCGACAGCTGGACGGATGCGACGAAGTCGGCGCACGCCAACGAGATCTCGCAGCAGGTCCAGGCGCTGCAGGACCCGCTGTCCCGTCTGGCCGAGAAGGTCGCCACCGCGTGACGGACGATCGTGACCAGGCAGCCCGCGCCGTCTCCCGGCGCGGGCTGTTCGGCGCCGGCCTCGGCGCTGGCGCGGGGCTCGTCGCGGCGGGTGCCGGCGTCGGCGCGGCGGCCGGCATCGCGGGGGCGACCGCCGCGACCGGCGTCAACCCGCTCGCGGCGGCGACCAACGGCGACGAGTCGATCGACCTGTCGCAGAGCCACCCGTTCTACGCGACCGCCGCCGGGCATCCGCAGGGCGGGATCCGCACCACTCCGCAGCGGTACTGCGTCTTCATGACGTTCGACATGTCGTCGTCCGTCGCCACGGACCTGCAGGTCCTGCTGGCCCGGTGGTCCGCGTCGATCGCGCAGCTGCAGGCGGGCAAGACCGTCGGCTCCGTCGAGCCAGCGCACGGCGACGGCGTCGGTGCCGACACGGGGGAGGCGCTCGACCTCGGGCCCGCGTCGCTCACCGTGACGGTCGGACTCGGCCCGGGGATCTTCGACGAGCGGTTCGGTCTCGCCGACAAGCGCCCCGCGTCGCTCGCAGCCATCCCGACGCTCCCGAGCGACCGGCTGCAGGACGAGCTGAGCGGCGGCGACCTGTCGCTGCAGGCCTGCGCCGACGACCCGCAGGTGGCGTACCACGCGGTCCGCGACCTCGCGCGGATCGCCCGCGGCACCGCGACCGTGCGGTGGACGGTGCTCGGCTTCGGCCGCGCGTCCGCCGGGCCGTCGCAGACCACGCCGCGGAACCTGATGGGCTTCAAGGACGGCACCAGGAACGTCACCACGGACGAGGAGTACGACCGGTTCGTCTGGCTCGGCGACGACGCCGGGTGGATGGCCGGGGGGACCTACCAGGTCGTCCGGAAGGTCCAGATGAACATCGAGATCTGGGACGCCGACGTCGTCAGCGACCAGCAGCGGGTGTTCGGGCGGACGAAGATCGAGGGCGCGCCGCTCTCCGGTGGCACCGAGCACACGACGCCGGACTTCACGGCGAAGTCGACCGGCGACGGGTCGTCGGACGGCACGGCGATCGACCCGACGTCGCACATCGCGCTCGCCGCGCACGAGAACAACGGTGGCGTGAAGATCCTGCGGCGGCCGTACAACTACACGGACGGGCTGAACCAGTACGGGCAGCTCGACGCCGGCCTGCTCTTCGCCGCCTACGTCAACGACCCTGAGCACTTCACCCGCATCCAGCGCCGGCTCGGCGCCGTGGACCGGCTCAACGAGTACATCGCGCACATCGGGTCCGGGGTGTTCGCGATCCCGCCGGCGCCGCGGAAGGGCTCCTACATCGGCGAGCGGCTGTTCCGCTAGACGCGGTGTGTGGTGGGTGCCCTCCGCCGTTTCCCTGGAGACGGAGGACACCCGCGCCGCGGAGTCTCGCGATCGGAACCACCGCTCGCGATGAGAGGCGACCCTGCGCGGCGCGTCGCGGTGCGACAGCGCTGAGATTACCCGCCGCCACCCCGAAAACACAGGGATCCGTCGTGACCGGATACGCCGAGGGCGGACGACGCGGGTCGCCCGCCCGTCGTCGCACCACAGGGCATCGGCCCGGAGGCTCGGTGCGGGCCCGTCAGGACCCGCACCGAGCCCGCCGGTGTCAGTCCAGTGCCGTCTCCGCACGTCGGGTGCGCTTCCGGCGGGCGGCCACCATGGCGGTGATGCCCGCGAGGAGCAGGAGCCCGGCGACGACCGCGGGGGCCGTCAGTTCGGCACCCGTGTACGCGAGCGCGCCGTTCGCCGTGCCGTCCGCTGCGGGATCGGCTGCCAGGTCGGTGCCGGCGCCGGTGCCGCTGTCCGCACCGGGGTCCGCGCCGTCGTCGTCACCGTCGATCGGCTCCGATCCCGGCTCGCCCGGCTGGCCCGGCTGGCCCGGCTGGCCCGGCTCGTCGGGGTCGGTGCCCGGGTCGACGGCCGCCGCGAGGGGGATCGTGACGGGCAGGACGATCCGGGTCGCGCCGACGGTGATGACGAGGGGCTCGTCGGTGGTGGCCGCCGCGGTGACGGCTGCGGCACGCGTCGCGCTGCCCGGAGCCGCCGGGGTCGCTGCGTCCGTTCCGGCGGTCGGGACCGTGAACGCGAGCGTCGCGGTGCCCTGCTCGTCGGTGGTGTCGACGATCGTCGGGTCGACGGCGCTGGTCGCGAGGACCTGGTCACCGGCGCTCACCCGCACCGACGTCGGCTGGTCCCCGGCGTTGCTGAACACCAGCGAGGACAGGTCCATCGAGACGTCGTCGCCGGGCTGGAAGCCGCCTGCCGGCGTCGCGGTCATCGTGACCCCGACGGAACGCTGGTCCGCGGCGACCGTGACCTCCGGGTTCGCCTCGAAGTACTCGACCTGCGCCTCGAGGTCCACCTTGCCGCTGTCCTGCTTCGCGGCCGCGCCGGCGAACGCGGTGAAGTTGTCCCCGCCGCTGGCGAGGAACGAGTTCACCGTGACCTTGTAGGTGGTGCTCGCATCGATCGGGGCGCCGTCGAGCGTCATCGCGGTGATCCGGGAACCGCTGGTGGCCGCCGGGTCGTAGGTGTACGCGAAGCCCTCGGAGACGCCGAGCTTCAGGAACGGGCGGCTCGCCGTCGACGGCTGCCACTGCTGCTCGAGCGCCTGCTTGACCTGCGCTCCCGTGAGGTCGAGGACGACCAGCGTGTTCGCGAACGGCTGGACGACCGCGGCTTCCTTGTAGGTCACCGCACCGCCGGCGAGGTCCGCGCGGAGCCCACCCGGGTTCATGAAGGCGATCTCGGAGCCCTGGCGCTCCTCGGTGGCGCTCCGCTGGACCTCGGCGACGAAGTTGCCGAGGGTGGACTCGCCACCGCGGTTCTCGCTGCCGTCCGACTGCAGGGCGCGGCGCATGTCGACGTCGGTCGTGCCGAGCTCGACCGCGCCGAGCACGTCCGCTTCCGTGACCGCGGCGCTGACCGTCGCGGCGACGCCGGCGTCCGGGGTGAACGTGCCGTCGACCAGGCGGATGTTCTCCGCCGCGGTGGCCGCGACCGAACCGTCGGCCGCGACCGTCAGCTGCAGGTGTCCCAGGTTGAAGCCGTACGACCCGGTCTGGACCACCGGGCGGGCGACGGTGCCGCCGTCCGGGACGACGCTGTGGACGTACGTCTGGTGGGTGTGGCCGGACAGGATCGCGGCGACCTTCGGCGAGACCGCGTGGACGGCGTGCGCGAAGGCGCTGTCGCCGTCGAGGTCGGACGCGGCGGCGGTCTCGGCACCGTCGTGGACGAGCAGTACGAGGACGTCGGCCTCGCCGTTGTCCGCGACGCCGTCGGTGAGGTCGTCGGCCACGGCGTTCACCGAGTCGGTGATGTCGGCCATCTCGAGCGATTCGATGCCGGACGGGCTGACGAGCCCCTCGAGGTCGACCGTCGCGCCGATGAACCCGACGCGCTTGCCGCTGATCTCCTGGATCGAGAACGGGTCGAACGCGGGCTCGCCCGTCGCCGCGTCGAGGATGTTCGCGGACACGTAGTCCCACGTCGCGTTGCGGGCGTCGTCGGGCCCGATCACGCGGTCCTCGAGGTCCGTCCGGCCCTTGTCGAGCTCGTGGTTGCCGATCGCGCTGACCGAGAGGTCCATCGCGTTCAGCACGTCGATCGTCGGCTGGTCCTGCTGGATGAAGGACTCGAACGTCGAAGCGCCGATGTTGTCGCCGGCGCTGACGAACGCCGAGGTCGAGGTGTCCTCGCCACGCAGCTGCTCGAGCGCGCCGGCGAGCACCGCTGCACCGGCGGCGTCGCCGTCCCGCGGTGCCGGTGTGCTCAGCGACTGGGCGATGCGCCCGTGGAAGTCGTTGACGTCGTAGATGTCGATCGTGGTGTCACCCTCGGCGGCCAGGGCCGCGGACGGGACGGAGAGGGCGACGAGGACGCCGGCGGTGGCCAGAGCGGCACCGCTGACGACGCCGCGCCTGCGGGGGGTCGGTTTCGTGTTCATCGCCGACGAACCTATGAGGACGTACAGCGGGCGCGCCAGGGATGCCGCGATCTCGTCACACGAAGTTCACACACGCAACAGCTGTCGTCAGTCGCGGCCCAGGGCGCCCTTCACCCGCTCGACGGCCTCGGCCGCCATCGCCTTGGCGGAGTCCTTCACGACGCCGAGCTCCACCGGGTCGCCCTTCAGCAGGCTCTTCGCGGTGTTGATCGCGTACTCCTTCGTGATGTGCGGCGGGAGCGGCGGGACGTTCCGGCTGACGTACGCGTCGATCAGGGTGACGCCCTGGTGCGCGAACGCCCGCTCGACGGTGGCGTCCACCTCGGCGTCGTCGTGCACCGCGATGCCCTGGAACCCGAGCAGCGTCGCGTACCCGGCGTAGTCGACGGACTCGACGTCCTGCGAGCCCGGCCACATCGGGTTGCCGTCCTCGGTGCGCATCTCCCAGGACACCTGGCCGAGGTCGTCGTTGTGCATGACGACGATGACGAGCTGCTGGTTCGGCCACGCCGCCATGTACTTCTTCACGGTGATGAGCTCGTTCATCCCGAGCATCTGGAAGGCGCCGTCGCCGATCGTGCACACGGCCGGGCGGTCCGGGAACGCGAACTTCGCGGTGACGGCGTACGGCATCGCCGCGAGCATCGTCGCCAGGCGGCCGGACATGTCCCCGCGCATGCCCTTGCGGAGCCGGATGTGGTGGCCGTACCAGTCGGCGGTGGTGCCCGCGTCCGCCGTCACGGTCACACCGTCGGGGAGCCGGTCGTTCACCGCCTGGATGACACGACGCGGGTTCACGCCGTCGTCGTACGCCACCTCGGCCTGGGCGCGCATCTCGGACTCCCACTCGCGCATCTCGCTCGCGACGGTCTCCTGGAAGGACTTGTCCTCCTTGTCGACGAGCAGCGGCAGCACGGCGTCGAGGGTGGCTCCGACGTCGCCCCAGAGGTTGAGCTCCGTCGGGTAGCGCAGGCCCAGCTGCTCCGGCTTGATGTCGACCTGGATGCCGCGCGCCTGCCCGGTCTCCGGCATGTACTCGCCGTAGGGGTAGTTCGTGCCGAGGAGCACGATGGTGTCGCAGTCGCGGATCTGGTGGAGCGAGGGCAGCGACCCGAGGAGGCCGAGCTGCTGCGAGTGGTACGGCACGTCCGCGGGGACGACGTCCTTGCCGCGGAGCGCCGTGATGATGCCGGCCCCGGCCTTCTCGGCGGCGGCGAGGACCTGCTCGGTCGCACCGCGGGCACCGGCACCGACGAGGAACGTCACCTTCGCGCCGGCGTTGATGATCTCCGCCATCTTCTGGATCTCGTCGGCCGGCGGGGTGATCCGGGTCGAGGCCGGGACGTCGCTCGACCGCGACGCCCAGTGCTCGAGCGGCGGTGCCTCGTACGCCATCGCCTGGACGTCGTGGGGGAGGATGACGACGGCCGGCTGCTTCCGGAGCGCCGCCGTGCGGAACGCGGTGTCGACGACGACACCGACGGCCTCCGGGGTCGTGACCGTCTGGACGTAGCAGGCGACGTCGGCGAAGACGCGCTCGAGGTTCGACTCCTGCTGGGTGAACGAGCCGATCGACGCGAGCCCCTGCTGGCCGACGATCGCCACGACCGGCTGGTTGTCCATCTGCGCGTCGTACAGCCCGTTCAGCAGGTGGAACGCGCCGGGACTCGACGTCGCGATGCAGACCCCGACCTCGCCGGTGAACTTGGCGTGCGCGGTCGCCATCAACGCGGCGATCTCCTCGTGCGTCGGGCGGACGTACTCCAGGCCCTCGCCCTTGCCCGCCGCCTTGCCGAGGGCACCGTCGAAGGCGCCGATGCCGTCCCCGGGGTACCCGAAGACACGGGAGACCCCCCACGCCTTGATGCGGTCGATGACGAAGTCGCTCACGGTCGTGCTCATGTCCCCAGCGTGCTCGGAAGGGCCTGAGCGCGTTGTCACTCCACTGCGCTGTCACTCCATCGCGCTGTCACTCCATCGCGATGAGGGGGCGCAGCGTCCGGTGTGCGATCCGGAGGCCCTCGAGGACCTTCTCGTCGGTCCCGCCCCAGAGCGGGTCCTCGTGCTCGACGGACAGGGTGCCGTCGAACCCGGCCTCGTAGAGCCGGTCGACGACGTGCGGCCAGTCGACGACCCCGCGGCCGGGCACCCGGAACCGCCACCAGCCCATGTCCCACGGGTCGTCGCCCTTGTCGACCTTGCCGAAGAAGCCGTACTCGTCACGCTTGCGCGGGAAGAGCTCGAGGTCCTTCGCCTGCGCGTGCACGATGTGCTCCGCGAACGGCAGGATCGTCTCGACCGGGTCGATGCCGATCCACGTCAGGTGCGAGGGGTCCCAGTTCAGGCCGAAGCCGAGGCCGGTGACCCAGCCCCAGAGCTCGGGGGAGTACGCGATGTTGCCGGGGTAGCCGTCCGGGTGCCACCCCTCCATCACGCAGTTCTCGATGATGAGCTTGACGCCGTGTTCGCCGGCGTAGTCGACCAGTTCCGGCAGGACCCGATCGCCGAGGCGCATGTTCTCGCGGACGGACTTCGCGTTGTCGCGACCGATGAACGTGCCGACGTAGGGCACTCCGAGCAGCTGCGCGGCATCGATCGCGTGGAACAGGTGCTCCTTGATCTCCGCACGGCGCCCGAGGTCCTGGTGCAGGTTGTTCTCGTAGTACGCGAACGCCGAGATCTCCAGGCCCGTGCGGTCGAGCAGCGCCCGGGTGGCTTCCGCGTCGGCCTCGGTGAAGCTGGCGACCGGCAGGTGCGCTGCCTCGAAGTCGCGGCCGCCGGTGCCGGGCCAGACACCGACCTCGAGCCGCTCGTAGCCCTGCTCGACGGCGAAGTCCGCGATCCGGTCGAGCGACCACCCGGGCAGGCAGGCGGTGAGCATCCCGAGCTTCATGCGATCTCCTTCCAGGCGTCGTCACCCGCACTGGCGACGACGGCGTCGATGATCTGCGCCGACCTGGCCCCGTCGGCGAAGGTCGGGAGGCCGTCGGGCGCGACCCCGGTCCGGACGGCGGTGTACGTGTCGGCGACGAAGGCCGCGAAGGCGTCGAGGTAGCCCTGCGGATGACCGGACGGCACGGTGGCCAGGCGGCGCTGGTCGGGTGAACCCTGTGCGGGGTCCCTGACCAGGATCTGCGCCCCGCGCTCGTTGCCGAACCACGCCGACTCCGGGCGTTCCTGGTCGAACGCGGCGGAACCCCGGGTGCCGTCCACCTCGAACCAGAGCCGGTTCTTCCGCCCGGCTGCGACCTGGGAGATCACCACGTTGCCGATCCGCCCGGAGGCCGTGCGGAACGTCGCGACGGCGGTGTCCTCGGTGGTGACCTCCGCCCGGGTGCCGGCATCGGCGAGCGGGTCCGGGTCCGGCGACCCGGAGAAGGACGGGCCCGACGCCGCCGGCCGGGTCGGGTAGACGATGTCGGTGACGGCGCTCACGGTCGCGAAGCGCTCGCCGGTGACGAACTCGACCAGGTCGCACCAGTGCGAACCGATGTCCGCGAACGCCCGGGACAGCCCGCCGGCTCCGGCATCCACCCGCCACGAGGACGAGTCCTCGTCGAGCATCCAGTCCTGCAGGTAGTGCCCGTGCACGGCGAGCACCCGGCCGAGGTCGCCGTCCGCGATCTTCGCGCGGACCTCACGCACCATCGGGTGGAACCGGTAGACGAAGGGGACCGTCGCCACGACGCCGGCTTCGGCAGCGGCGCGTTCGAGTTCGAGGGCCTGGGCGCTCGACACCGCGAGCGGCTTCTCGCACACCACGTTGATGCCCGCGCGGATCACGGCGAGGGCCTGCGGGTGGTGCTGGTCGTTCGGGGTGCAGACGTGGACGACGTCCGGGGCGTCCGCGATCACCTCGTCGAGGTCGGCGTAGCCGCGCGGCACGTCGAGCTGCCCGGCGACCTGGGCGGAACGGGCCGCGTTGCGCCCGAGGATCCCGAGGACCTCCGCTCCTGCGGCCTTCGCGGCGCGCACGTGCACCGCCGCGATCATCCCCGTCCCGACCACGACCACGCGCAGTCGTCGTCCGGTGTCCTCAGTCGTCATGGTGCTCCCTCGCGCCGTTCCGGTTCCCACAGTATTGGAACGACGTGGAGTCGTGACCACTACGTTCTGGGACATGGCGACCCTCCAGACCACACTCCTCATCCTCGGTGCCAGCGGGGACCTCTCGAAGCGGCTCCTCCTGCCCGGGCTCGCGACCCTGCTGGAGGTGAAGGAGGACTGGGACGTCCAGCTCATCGGCGCCGGTGTCGAGGACATCGACGACGCCGCCTGGAAGCAGCTCGTGCACGACGCGTTCGAGGACGCACAGGCGTCGAAGAACGAAGAGGACGAGGGTGCCTCCGGGTCGGCTCCGCTGTCGGAGCGGCTGCAGGGTGTCGTGGACGCGTCGCGGTACCACAAGGCGGACGTCACCAGTGCCGACGACCTGACGACCCTGCTCGCGGACTGCGACCACGACCCGGCCGTGTACTTCGCCCTGCCGCCGGCCGTGACGGAGAAGAGCTGTGAGGTGCTCGCGGACCTCGACCTGCCCGCGGGGACCCGGCTCGCGCTCGAGAAGCCCTTCGGCACCGACGCCGCCAGCGCCGAGCACCTCAACGACGTGCTGCACTCGTTCCTCCCCGAGGAGCGCATCCACCGCGTCGACCACTTCCTCGGCCGGTCCACCGTCCTGAACCTCCTCGGCCTGCGCTTCGCCAACCGGATCGTCGAGCCGCTGCTCTCATCCGTCCACGTCGAGCGCGTCGACATCGTCTACGACGAGACCCTCGGTCTCGAAGGGCGTGCGCGCTACTACGACAAGGCCGGCGCACTCGTCGACATGATCCAGAGCCACCTGCTGCAGGTGCTCGCCGTCGTCGCGATGGAGGCACCGGCGTCGATCGACGCCGACGACCTCCGTACCCAGAAGGAACTCGTCCTCCGAGCGGTCCGCCCGTGGGGCGGCGACCCGTTGACCGCCGGCAAGCGCGCCCGGTACACCGCGGGCACGGTGGGGGACCGGACCCTGCCGTCCTACGTGGACGAGGACGGCGTCGACCCGTCGATCGGTACCGAGACCCTCGCCCAGATCACCCTGGAGATCGCGAACTGGCGCTGGGCCGGCGTGCCGTTCACACTCCGGTCCGGGAAGGCGCTCGGGGCGCAGCGCCGCGAGATCATCATCACGTTCAAGGACTCGCCGCACGTGCCCGACGGGCTGACCGGCGTGCAGCGACCCGACCGCCTCCGCATCTGGATCGCCCCCGACCAGATGCAGCTCGAACTCAACGTGAACGGCCCGGGCGACCCGTACACGATCGACCACACGAAGCTCGAGGTCAGCTTCAACCCCGGTCGACTGAGCGCCTACGGCGAGGTGCTCGCCGGGGTGCTCGAGGGCGACGCGACCCTGTCCGTCCGCGGGGACAGCGCCGTGCAGGGGTGGAAGGTCGTCGAGCCGTTCCGCACCGCGTGGCGTGCCGGCAAGGTCGACCTCGACGACTACGCGGCCGGGTCGTCCGGCCCCGATGGCTGGGACAACATCGACGCGTAGCGTCGAGCGCATGACCACGATCGACGACGTCCTGCAGACCGTTCCCGAACCCGCCGGTGCCGACATCCGTGTCGAACCCGTCCGCTACGACCACGGGGGGACCGCGCTCCTCGGTGTCCTCGCGAAGGACGTCGCCGTCTCGGGTCCGCGGCCGGCGGTCCTCGTCGTGCACGACTGGCACGGGGTGAACGAGCACGTCGAGGCCCGGGTCACGATGCTCGCGCGCCTCGGCTACGTCGCGTTCGGCGCCGACGTCTACGGCGAGGGGGTCCGTCCCGGCGACGACACCGCCGGACAGGTGGCCGGGTCGTTCTACCAGGACCTCCCGCTGATGCGCGCCCGCGTGCAGGCCGGCCTCGACCGCCTGCGCGAGGACCCCGACGTCGACCACTCCCGCGTCGTCGTGATGGGCTACTGCTTCGGCGGGTCCGCGGCGCTCGAGCTCGCCCGCACCGGAGCCGACCTCGCCGGGGCCGTCTCCTTCCACGGCAACCTGCTCACCCACGACCCGTCCGACGCGGGGGAGATCCGCGCGGCACTGCTGGTGCTGACCGGCGCCGCCGACCCGGTCGTCCCCGACGCCAAGGTCGCCGCGTGGCAGGAGGAGATGCGCGGGGCACCCGAGGTCGACTGGCAGGTCGTGACCTACGCCGGGGCGATGCACGCCTTCGCGGTGCCGGGGACCGACGCGCCGGACCACGGCGCGCAGTACCAGGAGCGCGCCGATCGTCGCTCGTGGCAGGCGCTCGAGGTGTTCCTCGCCGAGGTCTTCGACGAGGAGCTCGCGGCGCTCTGACCCGGCGACACGCCGAGCGTCCGGGGAGGACCCCCTCGATTGGCGCGCGCGCCGCACCTGTTGTAGAGTCTTCCACGGCCGCTACGGCAGCCACGCGCTCGTAGCTCAATGGATAGAGCATCTGACTACGGATCAGAAGGTTGGGGGTTCGAGTCCCTTCGAGCGCACAGGTCACCGAACAGAGAACGGCCCCGATGCATCGCATCGGGGCCGTTCTCGTTGGTCGTCGGCAAGCGCTACGATCACCTCACCCGAACCCCCGGTCGTGATCGGAGCACCAGCGATGAACCCATCGATCCCGTCCGTCGCCGAAGGCGACGACATGCCGACCCTCGACGCCGACCTGGACACCCGTCCGGACGTGCCGGAGCCCGGCCACCCGACGGTGTTCCTCGACGACGGCCCGGTGCTCGAGGAACCGGCCGCAGGATGACGGGAGGCCCGTGGCGACACCGCCACGGGCCTCCCGTCCGGCCTGGAGCCGGGATCTACGCGACGGTCGCGCCGCGCACGTCGGCCAGCGTCGGGTAGTCGGTGTAGCCCTCGGCGCCCTGGCCGTAGAAGAGCTCCGGACGCGGCTCGTTGAGCTCGGCGTCCTGCTCCCAGCGGTGGGCGAGGTCCGGGTTCGCGATCGCGGCACGGCCGACACCGACGCCGTCGGCGTGGCCGCCGTCGACGAGGGCGAGCGCCTCGTCGCGGGTGGTCAGCGCGCTGAAGCCGGAGTTCGCGATGAACGGGGCCCCGACGGTGCGGCGGACGTGCTGCACGAGCTCGCCGGTCGGCTCGGCGTGCAGGACGTCGAGGAACGCCAGGCCGAGCGGCGCCAGGCCCTCGGCGACCGCGGTGTACGTCGCGTGGACGTCCGCTGCGTCGTCCTCGATGACGCCCTGGATGCCGTGCTCGGGGGAGAGCCGGATGCCGGTGCGGTCGGCGCCGATGGCCTCCGCGACGGCGGTGGTGACCTCGATCGCGAAGCGGGCGCGGTTCTCCGGGGAGCCGCCGTACTGGTCGGTGCGGGTGTTCGAGGCGGCGGACATGAACTCGTGCACGAGGTAGCCGTTCGCGCCGTGCACCTCGACGCCGTCGAGCCCGGCGGCGATCGCGTTGCGGGCAGCCTGGACGAAGCCCTGGACGGCGTCCTGGACCTCGGCGGTGGTCAGCTCGTGGGGGACCGGCATGTCGACCTTGCCGGTCGCGGTGTGCGTCTGACCGGGAGCGGCGACGGCGCTCGGGGCGACGATGCGCGGGGTCCCGGAGATCTCGGGGTGCGAGACGCGGCCGCCGTGCATGAGCTGCATCACGATGGTGCCGCCCTCGGCGTGCACGGCGTCGGCGACGCGGCGCCAGCCGGCGATCTGCTCGTCGGTCGCGATGCCGGGCTGGCCGGGGTAGGAGCGGCCCTCCTGCACGGGCCAGGTGCCCTCGGTGACGATCATGCCGAGACCGGCACGCTGGCGGTAGTGCTCGACCAGCAGGTCGTTGGGGATGCCGTGCTCGCCGGCGCGCACGCGGGTGAGCGGGGCCATGACGATGCGGTTCGCGAGGGGGAGAGCGCCGAAGGTGGCGGGTTCGAAGAGCTTCACGCCGAGGGGAACGACGTGTTGCTCGGTGCAATTCCGAGTCGGGGTGGTTTGCTGCGGATTCTCAGTCGCGAGGGCAGACCAGCGTGGAGGAGCGGATCTGGCCCTCCGGTCGGATCACCTGGTGCCGGGAGAGCGCCTTGCCGCACATCGGGCACGGTCGGTCGACGCTGCGGTCGTCCACGCCCTCCGGGTGTCCGGCGCCGATCTGCGACGGGCCCATCTTGCGGATGAGGGTGGTGTTCCACCGCTCGTACCAGCTGCCGAATCGTCCCACGGTCGTCCTTTCGTTCGTGCACTTACTATTGTTGCACGAACGAGTGTCGCGCGTCAGGTCGTCCGGCGATCAGATCCCGTCGACGAGCGTCAGGAGCTCGGTCAGTTCGTCCTTGAGTGCCTCGAGTCGGGCGAGCGGCCAGCCGAGGCGCTCGGCAACGGCGAGGGGGACCTCGCGCGCACGGTCGCGGAGCGCTCGGCCCGCGGTCGTCAGGGACACCTCGAGCTGGCGTTCGTCGGCGGTGCTGCGGGTTCGGCGCAGGTAGCCGGAGGCTTCGAGGCGCTTGAGCAGCGGGCTCAGCGTCGCGGACTCGAGGCGGAGCTCCCCGGCGATCTCGCGCACCGAGCGCGGGTCGTGCTCCCACAGGGCGAGCATCACGAGGTACTGCGGGTGCGTCAGGCCCATCGGCTCGAGCAGGTCGCGGTAGAGCGCGATCACACTCCGGCTGGTGGCGGCGAGTGCGAAGCAGAGCTGCCGGTCGAGGGCGAGCGGGTCGATCTCGGTCTGGGCCATGCGTCCCAGCGTACCGTTCGCGCACGAACGATCGTGCGGTGGGTGCATGGTCTGGATCGCAACGACGGGAGGCCCGGTGCCGGCCTCGTGGACCGGCACCGGGCCTCCCGGCTGGTGCGCTGGTGACGCGCGGTGCGCTGGCGGTGCGCTGTGCGCTGACTGTGCGCGGTGCGCTGGCTAGGCGCGGTGCGCCGGCGGGTGCCCCGACTCGTGCGCGTTGGCGTCCGGCTCCACGGGGAGCGCGTGCGTCCCCGTGTGCGCGCCCTGCGTCTCCGTGTGCGTGCCCTCGGACTCGTGCCCGGCGACCGGGTGCGAGCGCTCCAGCTTCGCGCCCTCCACGTCGACGTCCGGCACGATGCGGTCGAGCCACTTCGGGAACCACCACGCGCTCTTGCCGAGCAGGTGCATCGCCGCCGGGATCAGCAGCATGCGGACCACGAACGCGTCGACGAGCACGCCGAACGCCAGGCCGAAGCCGATCGGCTTGATGGTGGAGGAGTCCGAGAAGATGAAGCCCGCGAACACCGAGATCATGATGATCGCCGCTGCCGTGACCACCGCGCGTCCGGCGTGCAGACCACGCTGGACGGCCACCTTCGCGCTGGCCCCGTGGGCGTACGCCTCGCGCATGCCGGACACCAGGAAGAGCTGGTAGTCCATCGCGAGCCCGAACAGGATGCCGATCTCGATGATGGGCAGGAAGCTCAGGATCGGTGCGGGGTCGTGCACCCCGAACACACTGCCGAGCCAGCCCCACTGGTAGATCGCGGTCAGACCACCGAAGGCCGCGAGGACCGACAGGATGAAGCCCGCCGTCGCCGTGATCGGCACGAGGAACGACCGGAACACGATGATGAGGATGATCAGCGACAGGCCGACGACCACCGCGAGGTAGAGCGGCAGCACGTTCGAGAGCTTCTCGGACACGTCGATGTTCGCGGACGCGTTGCCGGCGACCCCGAGGGTGGCCTTGCCGCCGTCCACGGTCACGTTCTGCGTCCGGAGGTCCTTGACGAGCTCCTCGGTGGAGACGCTGTCCGGGCCGCCGTTCGGCTTCACCTGGAAGGCGATGATCGAGCGGTCCTTCGACGCGCCGATGGGGAGCACGGCGTCGACGTCGGAGTTCTTCGCGATCGCCTGGCCGATGGTGACCTCGGTCGCCGTGACGTCGTCCTCGCTGATCGCCTTCGGCAGCGTGGCGACGACGAGGAGCGGGCCGTTCTGCCCGGCGCCGAACTCCTTGTCGAGCGTCTTGTACGCCTTGTACTGGCTGGAGTCGACGGACTCGGACGCACCGGTCGGCAGGCCGAGGCGCATCTGCGTCGCGGGGAGGGCGATCGTGCCGAGCACCAGGACGCCGGCGACGAGCGTGATGATCGCGCGCCAGGTCGACATCGGCTTGTTCGGCACCCGGGTGGAGCCCGTGTTGCCGATCCGCTCCCGCTCCTTGCGGCGGAGGATCCGCATGCCGATGAGCGACAGCAGTGCCGGGGTGAAGGACGTGGCGATGAGGATGGCGAAGAACACCGCGACGGCGCCGACGGTCCCCATCAGGCCGAGGAACGGGATCCCAGTGATGTTCAGCGCGAGCAGGGCGACGATGACGGTCGCACCAGCGAAGACCACGGCGTTGCCCGAGGTGCCGTTCGCGAGCCCGATCGACTCGTGTACCTGCATGCCCTGCTTCAGCTGGGTCCGGTGCCGGTTCAGGATGAACAGCGAGTAGTCGATGCCGACCGCCAGGCCCAGCATCACCCCCAGCACCGGCGTGACCGAGATGAACTCGACGAGGCTGGAGAACGAGAGTGCCGCGAGGGACGCGACGCCGACGCCGAGCAGTGCGCTGACGAGCGGCACCGCGGCGCCGATCACCGTGCGGAGCATGAAGAACAGCACGAGGGCGGCGATGATGACGCCGGCGATCTCACCGGGGCCGAGGATCGACGGGACGCCCTGCGCGATGTCGTTCGACACGAAGACGTCGACGCCGTCGATCTTCGCGGAGTCGGCCTTGTCGGAGATCGCGGTCTTGGTGCTCTGCGGCACCTCGTAGGTGGACTTCGTGAACTGCACGGTGCCGATGGCCGAGCTGTCGTTCGAGGAGACGAAGCGGATGTCCTTCGACAGGTCGAGGAGCTTCGTGCCCTGCTGGAGCTCCTGCTCGCTGTCGTCGAGCTTCTGGGTGTTCTGGTCGATCGTCTTCTGCGCGTCGGCGATCTGCTGCTCGCCGGCGGTGATCTGGGCCTGCTGCGCCGTGATCTGCGCCTGCGCCTGGGTGAGCTGGGCCTGCGCGGCCTCGGCTGCGGCTCCGGTGGCCGCGGCGGCCTGGGTCTTCTGCGCGTCGAGCTGCTGCTGCGCGGCCGCGATCTTGGCCTTGCCGTCCTCGAGCTGGGCCTTCTGCGCGTCGAGCTGCTTCTGGCCGTCCGCGATCTTGGTCCGGCCGTCGGCGATCTGCTGCTTGCCGTCGACGAGCTTCTGGCGCTGGTCGTCGAGCTGCTTCTGCGTGTCGAATCCGGAGGTGGCGCCCTTGACGCCCTTCAGGTCCTCGAGGTCCTTCAGGAAGTCGGCGACCTCGGTCTTCTGGGTGTCCGAGAAGGCCTTGCCGTCCTTCGTCGCGAACACCAGCGTGCCGGTCCCGCCGTTCGCGCTCGGGAACTTGTCCGCGAGCTCGTCCTGCACCTGGCTGGTCTTGGTGCCGGGGATGGTGATCGAGGACGAGATCGTGCCGGAGAACAGGGCGAAGGTGCCGCCCGCGATCCCCATGATCACGATCCACGAGATGATCACGAGCCAGTGTCGCCGTGCGGAGAATCGTCCGAGGCGGTAGAGCAGACCGGCCATGCGGTGCCCCGTTCCTTTCGTCGTGGTTGGTGCTGGATGAGCGGGGCACGCCGGTGGACCCCCGGTGGTGCGGTCTCAGTGCGCGGGCATGTACCCGCTGCGGACGCTGTGCACGAGTCGTGCGAGCAGGGCGTCCCAGTCGTCGAGCGCCTCTTGATCGAGGCGCGGGCCGGTGGTCTGGAGCCAGTGTTCCGCGATGACGACGATCCCGCTCATCAGGGACTCGACGAGCAGTGCGGCGTCGAGGGCGTCCGCGGCGGGGTGCCGTCGGCGGACCTCGACCCGGAGTCGCTCGGTCACGCGCGAGAACGCCGTCTGGGTGAGGATCGCGGCGCGGGCGTCGGCGACGTCGTCCGGCTCGCCGATGATCGACTTCATCCGCACGATCGCCCGCGCGAGGTCGGCCCCACGCGCGGCCGACTCGATCTCGTCGAACATCGAGGAGCGGGTGCCGTCGCCGACCGGGGTGTTCGCCATGTCGGCGAGGAACCGGTCGATGATCACCGAGAGCACCTCTTCGCAGACGGTGAGCAGGACCTCGTCGAGTGAGGAGAAGTGGTTGAAGACGGTCCGACGGGCGACGTCGGCCCGCGCGGCGAGCTCGTCGACGCTGAAGCCGCGTCCGCCGCGTTCCTCGACCAGGTCGCGAGCGGCCTGCACGATCGCGGCGCGGTGCTTCGCCTTGAGGGCAGCACGGCGGTCGATCGACAGGGTCACGGAAGAGCACACTAAGTGCATCGATGCACTCGGTGCAACTTGTCCGAGCAGACCTTCAGGGTTGTCCCCCGCCGAGTGGAAGACTGGCGGGACCGCCCGCCCGTACGAAGGAGTACCGATGCCCGTCCGCCTGTCCCCGGAGACCCTCGACGAGATCGCCGCGAACGGCGTCGCCGTCCCGACCTACGACCGCGCCGGCATCACCGCCGGCATCGTCCACTTCGGCGTCGGCGGCTTCCACCGGGCGCACCAGGCGATGGTCATCGACCGGCTCCTGCAGCGCGGAGAGGCCCGGGAGTACGGCATCTGCGGCGTCGGCGTCCTCGAGCAGGACCGCCGCATGGCCACCGCGATGGCCGAGCAGGGCGGGCTCTACACGCTCGTCCTCAAGCACGCCGACGGCACCCGCGAAGCGCGCGTGATCGGCAGCATCGTCGACTACATGCTCGCCGTGGACGACCCGGACGCCGTGGTCGAGAAGATGGCCTCGCCGGAGACCAGGATCGTCAGCCTGACCATCACCGAGGGCGGCTACAACTTCGACCACGTGACCGGTGCGTTCGTGGCCGAGGAGCCCGGCGTCGTCGCGGACCTCCGTGGTGACCAGCCGCCGCACACCGTGTTCGGCCTCGTCGTCGAGGCACTCCGGCGTCGCCGCGACCGGGGAATCGCCCCGTTCACGGTGATGTCGTGCGACAACATCCAGGGCAACGGGCACGTCGCCCGGGACATGTTCACCGCCTACGCGCGGCTGCAGGACCCGGCGTTCGCGGACTGGATGGACGAGCACGTCAGCTTCCCGAACTCGATGGTCGACCGGATCACGCCGGTCACGACCGACGAGGACCGGGCGTCCGTCCGTGACGACCTCGGCATCGAGGACGCCTGGCCCGTCGTCGCCGAGCCCTTCTTCCAGTGGGTGCTCGAGGACGCGCACCCCGCCGGACGCCCGCCCTACGAGGAAGCCGACGTCCAGCTCGTCGAGGACGTCGAGCCCTACGAGCTGATGAAGCTGCGGCTCCTCAACGCGAGCCACCAGGGGCTGTGCTACTTCGGGTACCTGTCCGGGTACCGCTACGCGCACGAGGCCACGCAGGACCCGGCGATCGCCACGTTCCTCCGCCGCTACATGGACGAAGAGGGAACGCCGACGCTGCAGCCCGTCCCCGGCATCGACCTCGAGGACTACAAGTCCACGCTCATCGAGCGGTTCCAGAACCCCGAGGTGCGCGACACCCTCGCCCGGCTCTGCGCCGAGTCGAGCGACCGCATCCCGAAGTGGCTGCTCCCCGTGGTGCGGGAGAACCTCGCGTCCGGCGGTCCCGTGACGATGTCCGCCGCCATCGTCGCGTCCTGGGCGCGCTACGACGAGGGGACGGACGAGTCCGGCGAGCCGATCGAGATCGTCGACCGGCTGGCCGACTCGCTCCACCGCATCGCGCTCACGCAGCGCGAGGACCGGCTCGCCTTCATCCAGAACCGGTCCGTGTTCGGCGACCTCGCCGACGACGAGCGGTTCGTCGCCGCGTACCGGGACGCCCTCGACGGGCTGATCGACGACGGCGCGCACGCGACCGTCGAACGGCTGTCGCGTCCTGTCGTCGATCGGTGAACCGGACTGATCGCCTCTACGCGCTGGTCGAGGAACTCCGGGCCGTCGCACCCGGGCGACGGAGCGCACGGTGGCTGGCCGACCGGTTCGCGGTCAGCGCGCGGACCGTCGAGCGGGACCTCGTCGCGCTGCAGGAGGCGGGCGTGCCGATCTGGGCCGAACCGGGCCGGACCGGCGGCTACACGATCGATGCCCGCGCGACCCTGGGGCCGCTCGGGCTGACCGTCGACGAGGCCCTGGCGGTCGCGATCGGTCTCGGGACGCTGGCGACGAGCCCCTTCCGGGATGCCGCGCTGCGTGCTGCGAGGAAGGTGACGGCCGTGCTGGCGGAGGACGACGCCCGTCGGACGGCTCGGCTCGCCGGGCGGGTGCACCTGCTCGAGTCCGGTGAACGCGCGCCCGCGCCGACCGGTCTCGCGCGGGCGCTGACCGGTGGACGGGTGGTCCGGATGACCTACCGGGACGCCGCCGGGCAGGAGTCCGAGCGGACCGTCGAGCCGCTCGGGTACATCGGCAAGGGCGAGGACTGGTACCTCGTCGCCTGGTGCCGCCTCCGGGAGGGGGTGCGTGCGTTCCGGGGTGACCGGGTGCTCGCGGTGGCGGAGACGGGCGAGCGGGTGCCGGCCCGGGTGGTGCGGCTCGAGGACCTCGACATCCCGCACGGTGTGCTGCGCCCGGTGCTGCCGGGCTCGTCTCCGGATTCGTGAAACTCCGACAGGACGCTGTCGCCTCCCCGGAGGATGCTCTCCTCGTCGGCCACGGTGGTCGACGGGAAGGCAGCCATGGAGTTCGCATCGATCCGGATCATCACCGAGGACCTCGACGGGATGGTGACGTTCTACGAGCGGGTCACCGGCACCACGGCACGGCGGCCGGCGCCGGTGTTCGCGGAGATCGTGACCGGCGGAGCCGTGCTGGCGCTCGGGACGCCGGCGACCGTGGCGATGCTCGGGGCGGGCGCGCCGACGGCCGGGGCGAACGGCAGCGTCATCGTCGAGTTCCTCGTCGGCGACGTGGATGCTTCGTTCGAGCGCCTGCGCCCGGACCTCGACGACGTGGTGCTCCCGCCCACGACGATGCCGTGGGGCAACCGCTCCGCGCTGTTCCGCGACCCGGACGGCAACCTCGTCAACCTCTTCACCCGCCCGGTGCTCACAGGTACGGGCGGGTGAGGAGCTCGATGTAGTGGCCGGCGGGGTCGAGCAGGTAGACGCCACGGCCGTCGTGCTCGGTGTTCGTCTCTCCCGGGCGCTGCCGCTGCGGGTCGGCCCAGTGCTCTCGACCCTCGGCGGTGATCCGGGCGTAGGCGCGGTCGAAGTGGTCGTCGTCGAGCAGGAACGCGTAGTGCTGCGGCGGGAAGTCGATCGGTGGCGCGGCGAACTGGAGCAGGACGCCGTCCGGCAGCTGCAGGTTGGTGAAGGGACCCCAGGACGGGGCCTCGGCGGCTTCGAGCAGGTCGCGGTGGAACGCCGCGGAGACCGCGGCGTCCTTCGCCGCGATGATCGTGTGGTTGAACGATGCGGTCATGCGGTGAGGCTAGCCCCGCGTGCGCCTCAGGGGGAGTCGTCCCACGGCGCGGGCGTCGTCGTGCCGGTCTCCCAGCCCCGGCGCAGGATGCCGTAGCCCACCGATGCGCGCGGGCTGCCGCCTGCGACCGGCCAGCCCTCGCGGTAGTGCGCCTCCTTGACCCAGCCGGCGCGGCCGAAGACGCGGCGCATGGCGGTGTTGTCGTCGCGGGTCTGTCCCTCGAAGCGCGTGACCTCGGGCAGCGTTCGGAAGACGTGGTCGGTGAGCGCCCGGAGTGCCGGAACGCCGAGGCCGTGACCGCGGTGGGAACCGGCGATGCGGAGGTCGAACAGGGGCACGGGGTCGGACAGGTCGAAGTCGTCGGCGGTGAGGAAGAGGAGCAGTGCTCCGCGGTCAGACCCGGTCGGGTCAAGCCGGACGAGGCGGATGGCAGCTGTGGTCGATCGATCGGTCACGCGGCGAGGCTACCGACGGCTGTCCACAGATGCTCTCGGGCGCCTCTGGATTCCGTCAGCCACTGTCACGATCCGTAGGGTGACGAACGGAACTGGTCCTCGGGGCGCCGTGCGGCCTCGCAGGCCAATCGCGTTCGACTCCGGGGTGCGTGCCCGACACCGTCTGGCGACGGTGCGTGCGATCGAGACAGCCGCGGTCGCACTCGTCACGGAGCGTGGCTTCGAGGACGTCACGGCGCGCGACATCGCGGCCGAGGTCGGCCTGACCGAGCGGACGTTCTTCCGGTACTGCCCCGAGAAGGTGGACGCCTTCCGGGCCACGCTCCACATCGTGCACCGGTTCGCGGTGCCGGAGACGGGCGGGCCGGTCGGCTTCACGGACCTGACCGAGTGGATCGCCGAGTTCCTCGCGCGGCTCGAGCACGACCGGGCTGGTGCACGCGAGCGGCTCCTGGCGATCTGGCGCATCGTCGGAGCGGACCCCGCACTGTTCGCCGCGATGGCCGCTCGGGACGCGGCGCAGTCCCCGCAGCTGCAGCAGCGCTGGCGGGGTGCGGATCCGTTCGCCGTGCCGTTGACGCTCCTGGCGCTGCGAGTGGCGCTCGAGACCTGGGCAGCGGAGGTCGACCCGACGCTCGACGAGGCCTTCCGCGGGACGTGCGCGCGCCTGGGCGACAGCGTTCGCCGATGACGCAGGTCGGGATCGGATACTGGACGCATGCGTGCTTCGACGACGGTGTCCTCGGCAGCGATCGGCCTGGCGGTCGTGATGGCGGTGGCCGGGTGCAGCGGGGGTGCGGCACCGGCCGCCGACACCGACACCGCGACCCAGACCACCACGCCGACCGCGACCGCGTCGATGGCGCAGCGGTCCGCAGACGCGTCGTTCCGGCGGCTCGAGCAGCAGCACGACGCCCGGCTCGGCGTCGTGGCCGTCGACACGGGCTCGGGACACCGGGTCGAGTACCGGCAGGGGGAGCGGTTCGCGTTCGCCTCCACCAACAAGACCTTCATCGCCGCGGCGGTCCTCGCCGGGGCATCCGACACCGACCTCGAGACCGTCGTGCACTACGACCGCAGCGACCTGCTCGACTACGCGCCGATCACGAGCCGGTTCGTGGACACGGGCATGACCGTCCGGGAGCTCATCGACGCGTCACTCCGGTTCAGCGACAACACCGCGGCGAACCTGCTCGTCGAACGGCTCGGCGGCCCGGACGCCGTCGAGCGGTACCTGCGCGGCATCGGGGACCGCGTCACGAACGTGGACCGGGTCGAGCCGGAGCTGAACGAGGCCACCCCGGGCGATGCGCGGGACACCACGACCCCGGCGCAGTTCGCGACGGACCTGCGGAAGGTCGTGCTCGGGACGACGCTCGAGCCGACTGACCGGACGTTCCTCCGCGACACCATGCTCGACAACACCACGGGTGCGGGGACGGTCCGCGCCGGCGTCGACCCGGCGTGGCCGGTCGCCGACAAGACCGGTACGGGGGAGTACGGCGTCCGGAACGACATCGCGGTGGTGTACCCGTCGGGTCGCGCGCCCCTCGTCGTCGTCGTGATGACCTCCGGCAAGCAGTCGGACGCCACGGCCGACGATGCCCTGGTCGCCGCGGCCACGAAGGCAGCCGTCGCAGCCCTGCGCTGAGCGGATCTGCGGGTCGGCGGGTCAGCAGGTCAGCGGGTCAGCGCGGCAGGGTGTGCGCCCAGCGGCCGATGGCCTCGTATGCCTGCTCGCGGACGGGGCCGGCGGAGAGCACCACGTCGTGCAGGGCGCCGTGGAGCCGTCGCACGGTCACCTCGTCCCCGAGGGACAGCGCCCGGTGCGCGACCGCGTCGACGTTCAGGGCGACGTCCGCGTGCGCCATGCCCTCGTCCCAGCGGGGCTGGAGCATGCTCTTGTCGCTCAGCATCGTGAGCACGGGCACCGCGATCCCGAGCCCGTGTTCCACGGTCCCCTGCCCGTCGAACACCGCGGCGAGCCACCCCGGGTGCAGCGGGAACCCCCGCTCCGGTCGCCACTCCTGGTCGTAGGTCCAGCGGCCCTCGCCGGTGGCCGAGACGGTGCGCGTGTAGAACCCCGGGTCGACGGCAGGCAGCGGCGCGAGCGGGTTCCGTCGCGCTCCGAGCTTGATCATCGGAGCGACGAGCGCCCGGCCGACCGCCGACGCCTGGAACTCCAGCCACGGGCTGTTCAGGATGAGGCCGTCGACGGCCCCCGGGTGCCGTGCGGCCCAGAGGGACAGCGTGAGCCCGCCCGTCGAGTGCCCCATCGGCACGAGGCGACGGCGCTCGCCGTGGTGCTCGGCCCGGATGACGTCGAGTGCGGCGCCGATGTCCTCGTCGTACGTCTCGAGCGAGTCGATGAACCCCGGTGTCTGCCGTGGTCGGAGGCTCCGGCCGTACTTCCGCAGGTCCAGCGCGTGGAACCGTGCCCCGAGCCGCTCGATGCGCTCGGCGAGCTCGGTCTGGAAGAAGTAGTCCGACCACCCGTGCACGTAGAGCACGTCGGTGCCGTGCAGGGGACCGCCCGCGTGCAGGAGGTCGGCGGCGGAGCGACGTCGGCGGACGAGGGTCGCGACGACCGCACCCTCGGAGTCCTCACCGAGTGGGAGTTCGAGCCGCTCGTACGGCGCACCGAGGACGTCCTCCGTCCACTCGGTGCGTGTCATCCCTCGTTCCTACCGTGATCCGCCGGAGCGCGCCCAGCGGCGGACACGTACGCTCGGCGGCATGGCTGACTTCACCGAGGCGCAGGCCGCCGTCGTGCGGATCGAACGGGCAGAGGAAGGGCGCTGGGACCTCACGGTCATCAGTGACAGCGGCGTGAAGATGGGACACGGCGTGTACCTCTTCGAGCCGGAACGGGACGACGCCCAGGACGAGGTCGCGGGCGCCGCCGAGTTCGTCCGCGACTACGGCTTCCGCTTCGAGGCCGACGCCGTCGTCGCCGACGGCCCCGATGCGTTCTGGGCGCCGCTGCTCCCGCTGGACTGACGGCTAGGACAGCTTCTTGCTGTCGTCGAGCCAGCCCGCGAGCTTCGTCATGTAGTCGGCCTGCGACGCGTAGTCGAGGGCCGGGAACGTCCAGCTGTGGACCTGACCGGCCTGCAGGGCGGCGTTGTCCGCGAAGGTCGGCTGCTTCTCAAGGTCCGCGACCTGGTAGCCCTGCTGCGAGAGCAGGAGCACGTCGCCGGTGATCTGACCCGCGTTCTCCCAGCTGTAGATGCCCCAGTAGAAGCCCTTCGGCTTCGGGTTCACCAGGTCGACGCCGAAGTCGGTGTACATCTGCAGCGTCGGCTCGTCTGCCGGGCGGGTGACGTAGGCGCCGTCACCGTCCGCGTACATCGACACGACCGTCAGGTCGCTGTCCTTCGCCGCGGTCTCGAGCTTGCCCTTCGCGGTGTCGAACCGCTTCTCGGCGGCGTCCACCTTCGACTGCTTCGCGCCGAGCGACTCGGCGAGCCCGGTGATGTCCTTGATCACGTCGAGGCCCTTGCCGCCCCACCGCACCTGGGCGACCGGGGCGATGGCGGCGATCTGCTTCTGCTGCGCCATGTCCTTGAAGCCGTAGCCCGGCTGGGACGTGTCGAGCGTGCCCTTCTCGTCGGTCGGGTAGACCGAGGTGACGACGAGGTCGGGCTGCAGCGCGGCGAGCTTCTCGAGGTCGATGTCGCCGTAGCCCGTGCCGAGCTGCGTGATGCCGTCCGTGTCGAGGCCCGTGAACCGGGCGTCGTCGGCCATCGTGAGCTGCCCGAAGGTGCCGACGGGGTGCAGGCCGTACTGGACGAAGGAGATGGCGATGTCGTTGAGGACGACGACCTTCTTCGGCGTGTGGTCGACCTTCACCGTGGTGCCGGTGGCGTCCTTGTAGGACCAGGCGCCGTTCGACGCGGACGTGCTGTCCGAGCCGGCGGCGTCCGAGGACCCGGTCGACGAGCAGCCGGTGAGGAGGAGGGCCGACACGGCCACTGCGGTGAGGAGTACGGAACGGAGCTTCACGTTAGGAGAGGCTAACCTAAGAAAGCGCGGCTGGCGAGTCCGGCGTCCTCCTCCGGGACGGGGAGGTGGTCGAGATCGTGCTCGTCGGCCTCCGGCACGACCATCGGCGCCCCGGTGACCGGGTCCGGCACGACCCGCGCGTGCAGTCCGAACGCGTGCTGGAGCACCGCGGGCGTCAGGACCTCGGCGGGGGTGCCGTCGGCGACCACACCGCCGTCGTGCAGCACGACGAGCCGGTCCGAGTAGCGGGCGGCGAGCGAGAGGTCGTGCAGGACCATCACGACCGTCGCACCCTGGTCGCGGTTGATCCGCCGGACGAGCCGGAGGACCTCGAGCTGGTGCGCGAGGTCGAGGTACGTCGTCGGCTCGTCCAGCAGCAGGGTGTCGGCGCGCTGGGCGAGCACGAGCGCGATCCACGCCCGCTGCCGCTGCCCGCCGGAGAGGCTCGCGACGTCCCGGTGCGCGACGTGCGTGAGCCCGGTGGCGGCGATCGCCTCCTCGGCGACGCCGGCGTCCTCGGCGGTCCACGGCTTCGCCCACGACTGGTGCGGGTTGCGTCCGCGCATCACGAGGTCGAGCACGCTCGTGCCGGCCGGGGCCACCGGGGACTGCGGGAGGATCGCGAGCTTCCGGGCGACCGCGCGGTTCGGCTCCTTGCGGATCGGGACGCCGTCGAGGTGGACCTCGCCCGCGATCGGCTTGAGCACGCGGCCGAAGGCCTTGAGGAGGGTCGACTTGCCGCAGCCGTTCGCGCCGAGGAACGTCGTCACGGTGCCGCGCTCGATGCGGAGGTCGAGGCCGTGGAGCACGGCGTGCCGCTCGTAGCCGACGGAGAGCCCGCGCGCTTCGAGGACCGGGGTCGTCGTCATCGGGACATCTCCTTGCGGTGGCGGATGAGGAGCCAGATCAGGTACGGCGCACCGATCACGGTCGTGACGATGCCGACGGGCACCTGCCACGGGAACGCCGAGCGTGCGAGCAGGTCGGCGGCGAGGACGAGGACCGCACCGAGGGCGGCGGAGAGCAGCAGCGGCGGCCGGTTCGTCCCGGCGAGGCGCAGGGCGATCTGCGGGACGACGAAGGCCACGAAGCCGACCGGGCCCGCTGCGGCGACGGCGGCGGCGGTCAGCACGACGGCGAGGGCGATGACGAGCAGCCGGTGCCGCTGGATGCCCAGCCCGACGCCGACCGCCACCTCGTCGCCGAGCTGCCCGATCCCGAGCGCCGCACTGGTCGCGAGGGCGATCGGGACCGCGACCGCGGCGACGACGAGCAGCGGCCAGACGCTCGCCCACGAGGTGCTCGACAGGCTGCCGACGAGCCACTGCGACGCCGCGGCCGCCTGGGTGATCTGCGCCCGGACGAGCAGGTAGCTGGTGACCGCGTCGAGCGTCGCGCTCACGCCGATGCCGACGAGCACGAGCCGGTAGCTCTGCACCCCGCCACGCCAGCCGAGTCCGTAGACGACGATCGCCGCGACGAGGGCGCCGATGGTCGCCGCGACCGGGATCCCGCTGCCGAGGACGACGGCGCCGATCGCGTACGACCCGCCGCCGAGGACGACCGCGGCGACGGCGCCGACGCTCGCACCCGAGGTGACGCCGATGATGTCCGGCGTCCCGAGCGGGTTCCGGGTGAACGTCTGCGTGAGGGCGCCGGCGACCGCGAGGGTCAGGCCGACGAGCGCGCCGGTCAGCACCCGGGGGAGCCGCAGCACGGTGATGATGAACGCGTCCGGCCCGGTCTCCAGACCGAACAGCGAGCGGACGACCGTCGCCGGGGCGATCCAGGTCGAGCCGATCGCGACGCCGAGCACCACCAGGAGCAGGGCCGCCACGACGGCCGCGATCGTCATCCCGAAGACACGGGGGCGCCAGGCGAGCCCGACCGGCCCGAACCGCACACCGCGGAGCACCGGCGCGCCACCGTCGCCGGTCCCGTCCGCCGCGCTCACAGTGCCACCAGCGAACGGCGACGGGCGACGGCGACGAACACCGGACCGCCGATGACGGCGAGGATGATCCCGACCTCGACCTCGGCGAACCCGCCGACGAGCCGCCCGACCACGTCGGCGAGCAGCACCAGCGCTGCGCCGATCAGGGCCGACGCCGGGAGCGCCCAGCGGTGTCCGGTGCCGACGAGGGCACGGGCGACGTGCGGGACGGTGAGCCCGACGAAACCGATCGGGCCCGCGGCCGCCGTGGCCCCGGCAGCGAGGAGCGTGATCCCGCCGAGCCCGACGAGCCGGGCGACGACGACGTTCTCGCCGAGGCCCTTCGCGAGCTCCGCACCGAGCCCGAGGGCGTCGAGCGCGCGGACGTTCAGGACCGCGAGCACGAGCCCGACGACGAGGAACGGCCAGACCGCGCCGAGGACGTCGAGCTGGCGACCGGAGAGCGACCCGACGACCCAGAGCCGGTACGCGTCGAGGGAGTCCCGGTCGGTCAGCACGATGAAGGAGGTCACGGCGCCGAGCAGCGCGGACACCGCGGCGCCGGCGAGGGCGAGCGGCACCGGGCTGGCCGTCCCGCTGCCGGCGATCGTGACGGAGAACACGACGACGCTGGCCACGACGGCACCCGCGAGGGCGAACCACACCGTCACGCCGGTGTTCGTGATCCCGAAGACGTACACACCGAGCACCACGGCGAGTCCGGCACCGGCCGAGACGCCGAAGAGGCCGGGGTCGGCGAGCGGGTTCCGGGTGTGCCCCTGCATGAGGAGCCCGGCGATGCCGAGCGCTGCTCCGACGGCAGCGCCGATGAACGTCCGCGGGATCCGGGAGCCCCAGACGATCGCGTCGTCGGTGCTCGATCCGGTGTGGAGCAGGCCGGCGATCACCCGGTCGACGCCGATCCTGTTGCTGCCGAAGAGCATGCTCAGCGCCGCCGTGACCGCGAGGACCACGATCATCAGCACCACGAAGAGCATGCGACGACGGAAGGTCACCCGGTGGACGCCGGCGGCACCGACGGACCGGGAGACGGGGTCGGCCAGGGCAGTGGAGGGGGCTGGCACGGAGAACATCTTAGGTTAGCCTTGCCTCATGGCGAAGACCCCGCGGCTCCTGCCCACGAACCCCCGGCTCTTCCGTGCACGGGTGCTCCGCTCCGAACGCGCGACGCCCTCGATGCACCGCGTGACGATCACCGGGGACGATCTCCACGAGTTCGCCTACATGGGGTTCGACCACTGGTTCCGCCTGTTCCTGCCGCTCCCGCACCAGGACGAGTTCCGGCTTCCGGAGCTCGACGGCACGAAGTGGTGGCCGCCGTTCCTCGCGATCCCCGAGGACGTCCGCCCGCACTGCGCCAACTACACGGTCGCCGCGTTCCGCCCCGCGACCCCCGCGACCGCGGCGGAGATGGACATCGACTTCGTGGTGCACACGAACGCCGACGGCGAGCTCGACGGCCGCGCCGCGCTCTGGGCCTGCGCCGCACGACCGGGCGACCGGCTCGCGATCCTCGACCAGGGCTGCATCTTCGACTGCCCCGACGACGCGACCGAGGTCCTGGTCGTCGCCGAGGAGACCGGTCTGCCGGGCGTCGTCGGGATCGCCGCGTCCCTGCCCCGCGACGCCGTCGGACGCATCATCCAAGAGGTCCCCACGGCGGCGGACGTCCGCGAGCTCGACGCCCCGGCCGGTGTCACGGTCACCTGGATCGTCCGCGACGACGCACGTGGTGCCCACGACGGGCACGCCGTCCCCGGTGCCGCCGCGCTCGAGGAGCTCCGCCGGCACACCCCGGCCGACGACCGCGGGTACGCGTTCGTGGTGGGGGAGTCGCGCCTGGCGACCGAGGGGCGCCGTCACCTGCACCGCGCCGGACTCCCGAAGAGCCGCATCACCTTCAGCGGCTTCTGGAAGCACGAGGCCCGCGAGACCGTCGACGCCTGACCACGCGGGTCACGGCCGCATCGGGGCCGGCAAACGCGACGGACGGGAGGCCCGGTGCCAGCTGGCACCGGGCCTCCCGTCCGATCTGTGGTGGCGTCAGCCCTTGAGGCCGGAACCCGTCACGCCCTCCACGATCTGCCGCTGGAAGATCAGGTAGAGGATGATCAGCGGCAGCGCCGCGAGGAGCGCACCGGCCTGGATGTCGGCGTACCGCTGGCCGAAGCTGCCCTGGACCGTGGCGAGCCCGACCGGGATCGTCATGAGGTCCGGGTTCGACAGCACGAACAGGGGCAGGAGCAGGTTGTTCCAGACCCCGACGAACGTCAGGATCGTCACCGCGGCGATGACCGGACGCGACAGCGGCAGGATCACCGACCAGTAGACCTTCCAGATGCCCGCACCGTCGATGCGTGCCGCTTCCTCCAGTTCACGCGGGATGCCGTCGAAGAACTGCTTGAAGATGAACACCGCGATCACGGCGGGCACCTGCGGGAAGATCACCGACCAGTAGGTGTTCAGGAGGCCGACCGCGTTGAGCTCCTGGAAGATCGGGATGATCAGCACCTGGGTCGGGATCATGATCCCGAGGATGATCAGCAGGAACGCGACGTTCCGGCCGCGGAACACGAGCCGGGACAGCGCGAACGCCGCCATCGACGCGAACAGCACCGTCAGCAGCGCGGTGATCACGCTGGTGATCGCGCTGGCGAGGTACCAGTTCCAGATGTCACCGGCCTGGAACAGTGCCGCGTAGGAGTGCAGCGTCGGGTTCCAGTTCGACAGGATCGAGTTCGCGCCCAGTGCGGCGACGCCGTTGTCGGACAGCGACGTCTTCAGCGCGAACAGGCTCGGGATGAGCCAGATGATCGCGAAGACCGTCAGGATGATGCCCGACGCGATCGTGAAGCCCCTGCCGCTGACGCCGATCTTCGCGGCGCTCGTCGGTGCAGCCGACGAGACGCCGGTGCGGAGCTTGGTGCGACCCGTGGTGATGCTCTCGGTGGTGGACATCTCAGGCACCGATCTCTCGCTTGGCGGCAGCGCGCTCGACGAGCTGCCGGATGACTGCGATCGCGACGATCACGATGAACAGGAGCACCGACGCGGCCGACGCCGCACCGAGGCGGTTGTCGGTGAAGCCGACACCCGTGATGAGCTGCAGCGAGACCTGGGTCGAGATGCCCGGCCCGCCGTTCGTCATCAGGTACACCTGGTCGAAGATCTTCAGGCTGGCGATGATCTGCAGCAGGATGACGAGCGTCGTCGTGCGGCCGAGGAGCGGCAGGGTGATCGACTTGATCTGCTGCCAGTTCGACGCACCGTCGACGGCGGCCGCTTCGTACAGCTCGCGGGGGATCTCCTGGAGACCCGCCAGGTAGAGCACGAAGTTGAAGCCGAGCGTCCACCACACGGTGGCGATCGCGACACCGATCATCGCCGTGTTCGGGCTGGACAGGATGCCGGAGCCGGGGGTCATGCCGAGCGCGGACTGCATGCTCGCCCACAGGCCGGTCGCCGGCGTGAAGATGAACACCCAGATCAGGGAGATCGTCGCCGACGGCAGGATGAACGGCAGGAAGAACGCCAGGCGGAAGAACCACTGGCCGCGGTTCATCCGGTTCGTCAGCACGGCGAACACGAACGCCAGGATGACGAGCGGCGGCGTCGTGTAGAGCGTGAACTGCAGGGTGTGCCAGAGGGCCGACCAGAAGTCGGAGCGCCCGAGCATCTCGGCGTAGTTGGCGAACCCGGCGAAGCTGCCGAGCCCGGTGCGGACGGTCGAGGTGTTGAAGAAGCTCGAGACGAGCATCCACACGGTCGGACCGAGGAGGAAGGCCAGGTAGAACAGGCCGAAGGGGGCGAGGAACAGCCATCCGCTGCGGCCCTGGCCGCGGGTGAGGCTGGTCCGGTAAGTGCGGATGCGGCGTGGAGCGGTCGCGGCGTCCGTCGGGCGGTCGAGGACTGGTGCTGTGGTCACGTCATCGTGCCTTTCGCGCGGTGTTCACGTCCCCGCTCACAGCGGGCTCGGGGTGTTGAGGTAGGTCGCGAGCTGGGACTTGATCGCCTTCAGCGCCTGCGCGGGGGAGGAGCTGCCCTGTTGCACGAGGGCGAGCTGGGCGCCGACGGTGCCCTCGAAGGTCGAACCGGAACCGCCGTACCAGGCGGCGTCGTCGAACACGGCGGTCTCGGCGGCCGCTGCGTAGTTGGACTGCGGCGTGAGCTTCTTGTACGCGGTGCTGTCGAACGTGGGCATGTAGGCGGGGACGTGGCCACCTTCGGCCCAGGTCATGCTCTGCTCGAGCATCTGCTTGATGAAGAGCATCGCCTGCTTGCGCTGTTCGGGGGTCCGGTCCTTGCGGGGGAGCACGAACGTGTGCGAGTCGGCCTGGGTGGCCGGCTTGTCGTAGAGCTGCGGGATCGGCGCCATGCCGAACTTCAGCCCCTTGATCGACTGCGCGGTGCTGATCTCCCACTCGCCCTGCATGAAGAACGCGGACTTGCCGGTGAACATCTGCGATTCCGCCGTGGCGTAGTCGAGGGCCTTGTTGAGCCAGCCCTGCTGCACCCACTTCTGCGTGCGGCTGGTGACCTCGTTGTAGGCGTCCTCGTTCACGGTGAGCTTCGCGCCACCGTCGCTGAGGAACGGGGTCGCGCCGTTGATCTGGTTGTAGAGCGTCCAGAAGAAGCGCCACGGGGTCGCGGTCTCGGGGACCACGTTCGCGACGTTCAGCGCCGTGCCGCCGGTGACCTTGGCGGCGGCGGCCATCGCTGCCTCGAACGTGTCCATGCCGGACAGGTCCTTGAGGTTGCCGTCCGAGTCGAGCAGGCCCGCCTTCTTGCAGATGTCAACGTTGTAGAAGAGCACGAACGGGTGGGTGTCGAGCGGGATGGCGATGTTCTTGCCGTCGGTCTTCTGCGCCGTCCACGCCTTCTGGTTGAAGTCGCTGGCGCTGAGGCCGACGCTCGCCAGGTCCTCGGACGTGATCGGGTCGAGGAGGTCCCCGTCCCACAGCGGCTTCGCCCGGGTCAGGTGGGCGACCGCGACGTCCGGCGGCTTGTTCCCGACGGTGGCCAGTGTCAGCTTCGAGTAGTACGGGTTGCCCCAGGCGAACGTCGTCGCCTGCAGCGACGAGGATCCGCCGTGCTGCTTGGCGTAGCCGGCCTCCATCGCCTGCATGCGGGCGCCGTCACCACCACCGAACAGGTTCCAGAAGACGAGGGTCTCGGGGTTGAGGGCGCTCCCCGCGAGTCCGGCCGACAGCGGGCTGGAGCAGGCCGCCAGTGGCAGGACGGTCGCGGCAGCAGCACCTGCTGCCAGGAAGCCGCGTCGCGTGAGTCGCGACACGGGTGGGGTCGGTCGATTCGGCATGGCATCACTCCATCGGGATGGGCCGGGCTGGGAACACCTGGGCCGGTGCTCCGTGAGCGCTCACATTAGCCCGCAGTCCGTCGGCGCGCCACCCCTTTCGTGTCGGGGCGGATACCGGTAGCGTTGCAATCAGGTGAGCGCTCACTTTCGTGACGGGGTGCCACCCATCCGGATTCGCCCATGCCCGGTTCGCCGGGACCCCGGTTCGCCGGGACCCGGGTTCGCCCGGACCCGGGTCCGCCCGGACCGGGTCCGCCCGGACTCATACGTTGCACGCACGATCGAAGGAGATCCATGCCCCGCACACACCTCGTCCTGGACGCCGCGTTCACCGTGGGGCCGGTGCGCCGCCGTCTGTTCGGTGGCTTCGTCGAGCACCTCGGCCGCCACGTCTACGACGGCATCCACGAACCCGCCCACGAGACCGCCGACGAGCACGGCTTCCGCAAGGACGTCATCGAGCTCGTCAAGGAGCTCGGCGTCACCACCATCCGCTACCCCGGCGGCAACTTCGTCTCCGGCTACAAGTGGGAGGACGGCGTCGGCCCGGTCGACCAGCGTCCCCGCCGCCTCGACCTCGCGTGGCACTCCACCGAGACGAACGAGGTCGGCCTCCACGAGTTCCAGCAGTGGCTCGACTCCGTCGGCTCCGAGATGATGCTCGCCGTCAACCTCGGCACCCGCGGCACCGACGCCGCCATCGAACTGCTCGAGTACGCGAACATCCCCGGCGGCACCGCCCGTTCCGACGAGCGCAAGCGCAACGGCCGCGAGGAGCCCTTCGGCGTCACGATGTGGTGCCTCGGCAACGAGATGGACGGGCCCTGGCAGCTCGGCCACAAGAACGCCGACGACTACGGCAAGCTCGCCGCGATGACCGCGAAGGGCATGCGCCAGATCCAGCCGGACCTGGAGCTCGTCATCTGCGGTTCCTCCGGAGCGTCGATGCCGACGTTCGGCGAGTGGGAGCGCACCGTCCTCGAGCACGCCTACGACGACGTCGACTACATCTCCGCGCACGCGTACTACGAGGAGGGCGACGACCTCGCGTCGTTCCTCGCCTCCGGCGTGAACATGGACAAGTTCATCGACACCGTCACCACGGCGGCGGACCACGTGCAGGCGCACAAGAAGTCCGACAAGCGCATCGACATCTCGTTCGACGAGTGGAACGTCTGGTCGATCACGAAGTGGAACGAGCAGCAGCAGTCCTTCACGCTCGACGAGTGGCCGGTCGCACCGCGTCTGCTCGAGGACGTGTACACCGTGGCGGACGCCGTCGTCGTGGGCGGCCTGCTCATCTCGCTCCTCCGGCACGCGGACCGGGTCGCGTCGGCCTCCATCGCGCAGCTCGTCAACGTGATCGGCCCGATCATGACCGAGCCCGGTGGCGAGGCCTGGCGTCAGACCACGTTCTTCCCGTTCTCGCTGACGTCGCGCCTGGCGCACGGCACGTCGCTGCGGGTCGTCGCGTCGGGTGACACCGTCGACGGTGGCAAGTACGGGGACGTGCCGGTCGTCGACTCCGCCGCCACGGTCACCGAGGACGGCACGGCAGCCGTCTTCCTCGTCAACCGCCACCCGTCCGAGAGCACCACGGTCACGATCGACCTCGGTGGCCTCGCCGTGTCGGGTGACGTGCACGCCGAGGGTGTCTGGGACGACGACCTGCACGCGGTGAACGACCTCGCGAACACCGCGCGCGTCGGGCTCCGCACGAACGACACGGTCCGCCGCGAGGGTGACACCGTCACGATCGAGCTCCCCCCGGTGAGCTGGACGGCGCTGTCGATCGGGTAGGTGCTGCGCGTCCGCGGAGCGGCCGGGCGCGGCCGGGCGCGGAGCGGCCGGCCGGCCGGTCGGTCGGTCGGTCGTTTCGCGCGTAGGTGGTCGAAACGCGCGTAGGTGGTCGGTTCTTCCGACCTCCTACGCGCGTTTCCTCTTTCCAGTGCGCGCGCGATGGGAAGGAACGTGCGGACCACCGGGCGGGAGGCTCGGTGCGGGGCCGGCACGAGCCTCCCGTCCGCAGTGTGGGAGCTTGCGGACATGGTGCGGCCTGCCGCGCCGGGCACGGTGTACGGAACCGCGCACACTGCGGGCGGACGGGCGCGCGCCGCGTCAGCGCGCCGGCGCGGCGCGTCAGCGCGCCGGCGGCGCCGCCGTGCTCGCGCGCACGACCAGGCGCACCGGGACGAAGTCCGTCGCGGCGGTGACCGGCGCGCCCTCGATCTGGGTGAGGAGCGTCGAGACTGCGCGGCGCCCGACCTCGTCGAAGGACTGGTGCACGGTGGTGAGCGGCGGCCAAAACGAGTCGGACTCCGGCATGTCGTCGAAGCCCACGATGCTGAGGGACTCCGGCACGGGGCGCCCGAGCTCGTGGCAGGCGCGGAGGATGCCGAGCGCGGTCTGGTCGTTCGCGGCGAAGACGGCGGTGATCTCCGGGCGGCGGGCGATCTCGAGGCCGACCCGGTAGCCGGACGACGTGCCCCAGTCGCCGTGGAACACCGGCGGGACCGGGCGGCCGGCGGCGGTGAGGGTCGAGCGCCACGCCGCGAGTCGCCGGCTCGAGGAGTACGAGGAGGACGGCCCGGCGACGTGCCACACCGTCTCGTGCCCGAGGTCGAGCAGGTGCTGCGTGGCGAGCCGTGCACCCTCGGCCTGGTCGGTGTCGATCGCCGGGTGCTCGGTCGTGCCGGTGGAGTCGACGACCACGACGGGGACGCCGTCGGGGAGCGCGACCTCGGCGGTGTCGATGACGTGCGACTCGATGATGATCACGACGCCGTCGACCGCCTGTTCGTGCAGGCGTGAGAACGCCGAGCGCACCCCCTCTTCGGTGCGGGATGCCATCGGCAGCAGCGTGATCGTGAAGTCCGCGGCCCCGGCGGCGTCGGCGATCGCCTCGAGGGTGCGCATGTTGCCGAAGGACGCGAGCGTGAACATGATCACGCCGATCGTGCGGAAACGCCCGGAGCGCAGGGCCCTGGCGGCACGGTTCGGGCGGTAGCCGAGCGAGGTCATCGCCGCCTGCACGCGGAGCCGGGTGTCCGGGCTGACGTTGTCGAAGCCGCGCGCCACGCGGGACACGGTCTGCATCGAGACGCCGGCGGCCTCGGCGACGGCGGCGAGCGAGGGGGCTCGACGGGCGGACGACAGATCGGTGCTCACATCGCCCCCTCTCGTTCGGAATGCCGCAGGAACACCCGACGGCTGCCCCGAACGCTAGCGCATGTTGACGTTGCCATGCTATCGTCGCGCCGTTCGATGTTGACGTCAACATGGTCGCGGCGAAACCGCGAGCAGCACGCCGCCCGAACGCACCCGAACGCAGCAGACGAAGGAGTCACATGAGCACGCTCGCAGCGCGCCCGGCAGCGGCCACCGCTCCCGCCACGCCCCCGCGACGTCGGCCGAAGCCCCGCGGACGGTTCACCGGATGGCTGTTCGTCGGCCCGTTCGTGGCCGTCCTGGTCCTGATGCTCATCGTCCCGATCGGGTACGCGCTCTGGCTCAGCCTGTTCCGCGACCAGCTCGTCGGCGGCAACCAGTTCGTCTGGTTCGCGAACTACATCCAGCTCTTCCAGGACTCGCAGTTCTGGACCGGGTTCGGCCGCGTCGCGATCTTCCTCGTGATCCAGGTGCCGATCATGCTCGGCCTGGCGCTCGTCGCCGCGCTGGCGCTCGACAGCGCCCGCCTGTGGGGAACGAGCTTCTTCCGCATCGCGGTGTTCCTGCCCTACGCGGTCCCCGGCGTCGTCGCGGCGCTCATCTGGGGCTTCATCTACGGCAACCAGTTCGGCCTGACCGGTGCCGCGAACCACGCGCTCGGCATCGACCTCCTGCAGCCGTTCAGCCCGACCTGGGTCCTGACGTCCATCGGCAACGTGGTCACGTGGGAGTTCCTCGGCTACAACATGCTGATCTTCTACGCGGCCCTCCGCACCGTGCCCGGCGAGCTGTACGAGGCCGCCGAGCTCGACGGTGCCGGCCCCCTGCGCACGGTGTTCTCGATCAAGCTCCCGGCGCTCCGCGGTCCGATGGTCATCGCCACGATCTTCTCGATCATCGGCAGCTTCCAGCTCTTCAACGAGCCGAACCTGCTGAAGACCCTGGCCCCGAACGTCATCGGCAGTGCCTTCACGCCGAACATGTACGCCTACTCGCTGTCCTTCAGCGGCCAGCAGTTCAACTACTCCGCCACCGTCGCCATCGTGATGGGCGTCATCACCGCCGTGATCGCCTACGTCGTGCAGGTCCGCGGTACCCGACAGGAGAACCGATGAGCACCCTCCAGAGCCCCCCGGCCACGGTGACCGAGGCGACCACGACGCTCCGCGACGGCCGCGCCGGAGCGGGACGAGCCTCCCGGAAGGCGAAGCAGCCCGTCGACGGACGCAAGCCGAAGCGGTCCGGTCTGCTGACCGCCGTGATGGTCGTCTTCGTCGTCTACTCGTTCGCGCCGCTGTTCTACCTGCTCGTGAACAGCACGAAGACGCAGTCGTCGCTGCTGTCCACGTTCGGCCTCTGGTTCGGCGGGAACTTCAACCTCTGGCAGAACATCGTCGACACGCTGACGTACAACGACGGCATCTTCCTGCAGTGGTTCGGCAACACGCTGCTGTACGTCGTCGTCGGTGCCGGCGGGGCGACCCTGCTGGCGACGGTCGCGGGCTACGGCATGGCGAAGTTCGCGTTCCCCGGCCGCCGCGCGGTGTTCGCCGTGGTCCTCGGTGCGATCGCGGTGCCCGGCACGGCGCTGGCCGTCCCGACCTTCCTGCTCTTCTCGCAGGTCGGCCTGACGAACACCCCGTGGGCGATCATCCTGCCGTCCCTGATCAGCCCGTTCGGCATGTACCTGATCTGGACCTACGCGGTCGACGCGATCCCGACGGAGCTCATCGAGGCCGCCCGGATGGACGGCGCCGGCGAGTTCCGGATCTTCTTCACCATCGCGCTCCGGCTGCTCGCGCCCGGCGTGGTCACGGTGCTGCTCTTCGCGGTCGTCGCCACCTGGAACAACTACTTCCTGCCGCTGATCATGCTGAGCGACCCGAAGTGGTACCCGCTCACCGTCGGCCTCAACCAGTGGAACGCGCAGGCCACCGGCTCCGGTGCCCAGCCGATCTACAACCTCGTCGTCACGGGATCGCTCCTCACGATCATCCCGATCGTGGTCGCGTTCCTCTTCCTGCAGCGCTTCTGGCAGTCCGGCCTCGCGGCCGGGTCCGTCAAGGCCTGAGCCCCGGACGGGAGGCTCGTGGCGATCCCGCCACGCGCGCCCGCCGACCACCACAGCAGCACCACTCCCAACACGAAGAAGTGAAAGGCACCCGAATGAACAAGCGTCTCCGGCGCGGGCTGAGCGCCCTCGCCATCGGCGTCACCGCCGCCATCGCCCTGGCGGCCTGCGCCTCCGGCGGCTCGTCCGCCAGCGGTTCCGCCTCCGACATCGACAAGGCCCTCGAGAAGGGCGGCACGCTGACGTACTGGTCGTGGACCCCGTCCGCGAAGGCCCAGGTCGCCGCGTTCGAGAAGGCGTACCCGAAGGTCACCGTCAAGCTGGTCAACGCCGGCACCGGCGCCGACCAGTACACGAAGCTGCAGAACACGATCAAGGCCGGCTCGGGTGCCCCCGACGTCGCCCAGGTCGAGTACTACGCGCTCCCGCAGTTCTCGCTCTCCGAGTCGCTCCTCGACCTGTCGAGCTACGGGTTCGGCGACCTGAAGAGCAAGTTCGCGGCCAGCACCTGGAGCTCCGTCACCGACGGCTCGAAGATCTACGGCCTGCCGCAGGACTCCGGCCCCATGGCGCTGTTCTACAACAAGAAGGTCTTCGACGAGTACGGCATCGCCGTGCCGAAGACGTGGGACGAGTACGTCGCCGCTGCCGCGAAGCTGCACGCCGCCGACCCGGACGCCTACATCACCGCGGACTCCGGCGACGCCGGCTTCACGACGAGCATGATCGCCCAGGCCGGTGGCACCCCCTTCACCACGAAGGGCGACAAGGTCACGGTGAACCTCGCCGACGCGGGGACGAAGAAGTGGACCGCGACCTGGAACGAGCTGGTCGAGAAGGGCCTGCTCTCCAAGACCGTCGGCTGGACCGACGACTGGTACAAGCAGCTCGGCAACGGCCAGATCGCGACGCTCATCACGGGCGCGTGGATGCCGGGCAACCTCGAGGCGAGCGTCGCCGACGCGTCCGGTGACTGGCGTGTGGCCCCGATGCCGACCTACGACGGCACCACCGCCACCACGGCGAACAACGGCGGCAGCGCCGAGGTCGTCATGAAGCAGACGAAGAACCCGGCACTCGCCGCGGGATTCCTGAAGTGGCTGAACTCGTCGAAGGCGTCCACGAAGGTGTTCATGGAGTCCGGCGGGTTCCCGTCGACCACCGCGGACCTGGAGTCGTCGTCGTTCCTCAACGAGGAGCCGTCCTACTTCGGTGGGCAGAAGATCAACGAGGTCCTCGTCGACGCGTCCAAGAGCGCTGACAACGACTTCACCTACCTGCCGTACCAGGTGTACGCGAACAGCGTCTACGCGGACACGGTCGGGCAGTCCTACGAGAAGGGCACCTCGCTCGACTCCGGCCTCGAGGCCTGGCAGGCTGCGCTCGTGAAGTACGGCAAGCAGCAGGGCTTCACGGTCTCGACCAAGTAGCACCCGCTCACCCCGAGGGGCCGCACGGACGACCGTGCGGCCCCTCCCTCCAGAAAGGGCGCGCGATGCGCTTCGCCATCGGCGACACCGACTTCCTGCTCGACGGCGAGCCGCACCGGATCCTGTCCGGCGCGATCCACTACTTCCGGGTCCACCCGGACCTCTGGGCCGACCGGATCCGCAAGGCCCGGCTGATGGGCCTCAACACCATCGAGACGTACGTCGCGTGGAACGCCCACGAGGCGACCCCCGGCACCTTCGACTTCACCGACGGGCTCGACCTCGGCCGGTTCCTCGACCTCGTCGCGGCCGAGGGCATGCACGCCATCGTCCGCCCCGGCCCCTACATCTGCGCCGAGTGGACCAACGGCGGGCTGCCGTACTGGCTCTTCGCCGACGGCACCGTGGGCATCCGCCGCGACGAGCCGCAGTTCCTCGCGGCCGTGTCGCGGTACCTCGACGCCCTCGCCCCGATCCTCGTCCCGCGGCAGATCGACGAGGGCGGCCCCATCGTCCTCGTCCAGGTGGAGAACGAGTACGGCGCCTACGGCTCCGACCCGGTCTACCTCACCAAGCTCGAGGCGATGCACCGCACGATCGGCCTCACCGTCCCGTTCACGAGCGTCGACCAGCCGATGGACTCGATGCTCGAGGACGGCTCGCTCCCGTCCCTGCACCGCACGGGTTCGTTCGGCTCCCGCGTCACGTCCAGGCTCGCCCGGCTGCGCCAGGCGCAGCCGACCGGTCCGCTGATGTGCTCGGAGTTCTGGGACGGCTGGTTCGACAGCTGGGGCGAGCACCACCACACCACCCCGGCCGCTGCCTCGGCTTCCGACCTCGAGGACCTGCTCGGCGCCGGCGGCTCGGTCAACATCTACATGTTCCACGGGGGCACGAACTTCGGCTTCACCAACGGGGCGAACGACAAGGGCGTGTACCGGCCGATCGCGACGTCGTACGACTACGACGCACCCCTCGACGAGGCCGGTCGGCCCACCGCCAAGTTCCACGCGTTCCGCGCCGTGATCGAACGGTACGCGCCGGTCCCGGCCCTGCCCGCATCGATGGAACCAGGTGGATCGGGTCACCTCGACGGGTCGTCGGCAGCCGGTCTGGAGGCTCGGCCCACCCCCGCCACGGACGTCGCCGTCCGACTCGAGCGGGCCGGTGCCCTGCACGCGCTGCTCCCGCAGCTCACGTCGTGGACCGCGCACGACGGGGTCCCCACCTTCGACGCACTCGGTGCCGCGTCGGGCTTCGTGCTCTACCGCACCGAGGTCGACCTGCCTGCCGGCGGTGTGCTCACCGTCGGCGAAGAGGTCCGCGACCGTGCGATCGTCAGCGTCGACGGGCGGCCCGTCGGGGTCCTCGAACGCGAGCACCACGACCGCGCGATAGCGCTCCCACCGGTCACCGGCACGCTGGAGCTCCTCGTCGAGGACCAGGGCCGCGTCGACTACGGGCCCCGGATCGGCGAGCCGAAGGGCCTCATCGGCGGGGTGTCCGTCGACGGTGCGCCGCTCGAACGGTGGACGGCGTCGCCGCTGGCGTTCGACCCGCTGCCCGCCGCCGCGCTCGATGCCCTGCGCTCCGTGGCCCCGACCGACGGGGACGTGCTCGCCGGGCCGGTCCTGGCGCTCGGGTCGTTCCACCTCGCCGCGCCGGGGGACCGCTACCTGTCGCTCGACGGGTTCCGGAAGGGCGTCGCCTGGGTGAACGGGTTCTGCCTCGGGCGGTACTGGTCGCGAGGGCCGCAGCGGACGCTCGCGGTGCCCGGGCCGGTGCTCCGCGCGGGCACGAACGAGGTCGTCGTGCTGGAGCTGCACGCCGCGGCGTCGCGCACGGTGTGCCTGCGCACGGAGCCGTCGCTCGGCCACACCGAGTCCTGACGGTCGCTCCCGGTGCTCCCGGCGCCCGCGCTCCCGGTCCTCGCGCGCTCCCGATCCCCGCGCTGGTCGAATCCCGCGCGCTGCCCGGTGCCCTGCCCGCGGTAGGTCGAATCCCGCGTGGTGAGTCGAATCGCGCGTAGGGGGTCGGTTCTTCCGACCCCCTACGCGCGATTCCGCTTCCCAGTGCGGGCGCGATGGGAAGGAACGCGCGTCAGGGATCGCGCGGGTCGAGAGCGTCGAGGTCCGCCGCGGCTCGCTCGGCATCGGCGACACGGTCGGCCTCCGGGCGCTCCCACCACGCCGGACCCCGCTCGCCCAGCCCGTGCTTCGCGATGCCGTTGCGGTGCCGTGCGGCGGCGAGGGCCTCGTCGTCGCCGGCGCGCTTCGCCTGCTTGACCGCGTTCCGCCCGCGACCGAGGTGGGACCGGAGCCGCGCGGCGAGGTCCTCGGGGATCGCCGGGTCCGTGCGCCGCCAGCGACGGCCGTCGACGACGAAGAAGTGGTCGTCGGGCTCGCTCATGACCCGAGTCTGCCCGGGTCCCGGGGGCGGCGTCAGGGGATCAACCGGCCCTCGCGGTAGCGGGCGAACAGGTCCGCGAACGCCTGCTCGGTGCGGCGGTACCCGGTGAACCCGGCGTCGCGGCTCTTGCCCATGTCGGTGACGACCTCCATCGCCCGACCGAGGTCCGCGTCGGTGTGCCACCACGACGCGACCCGGGTGATGTCCGGCTCGGCGAGCCCGTGCCGTTCGGCGATGGATGCCCACGACGACTCGTACGGTGCCATCTGCTCCTCGAGCGGGCGCGGTTCGTCCTTGTACCCGACGACACGAGCCGGGTCCACCCCGAGGTGTGCGGCGAGCCGCGGCCACATCCAGCGCCACCGGAAGACGTCCCCGTTGACGATGTTGAACGGTTCGTTCGCGCCCTCAGGCGTGGTGGATGCCCAGACCATGTGCTCGGCGAGGAGTCTGGCGTCGGTCATGTCGGTCAGCCCGTTCCACTGCGCCTCGCTGCCCGGGAACACGAAGTCGAGGTCGAGCTCCTTCGCGATCGTCGCCTGCACCGCGAGCGTCAGCCCCATGTTCATCGCGTTGCCGACCGCGTGGCCGATGACCGTGTGTGAGCGGTGCACCGACCAGGTGAAGCCCTGCCGCTCGGCTGCGGCGAAGAGTTCGTCCTCCTGCGCGTAGTAGAAGTTCGGGGTGTCGAGACGCGGTTCCTCCTCGTGGAAGGGCGTGTCCGGCATCTCGCCGGCGGCGTACGCCTCGAACGGGCCGAGGTAGTGCTTCAGCCCGGTCACCAGTGCGACGTGTTCGAGTGGTGCGTGCTCGAGCGCGCAGAGGAGGTCGCGGACCATCGCCCCGTTGACGGCGATGTTCTCGGCCTCGGTCGCCTGTCGCTGCCATGCGGTGAAGAAGACGTGGGTCGGGCGTTCCCCGGCCAGCGCGGCCCGGAGCGCGTCGGGGTCGCGCAGGTCGGCGGCGACACCGCGGACACCATCGCGGCTGCCGGCACGGCGGGACAGCGCAGCGACGTCCCACCCGTCGCCGATCAGGTGCCGCACGAGGGCGGAGCCGGTGATGCCGCTGGCGCCCACGACGAGGGCGCCGCGACGGTCGGAGGGTTGCGTGCTGGTGGTCTCGTCAGGAGTCATCGCGTTCCCCAACACCTGTCGCCCCGTGATCCTTCCCTCACGCGGTGGACCGCCGAGGTGTACACAAAAGCGAAACATGTGTAACACTTTTGTGTACACGGATGGAGGACGGCTGATGGAAGTAGCCGAGCCCTTGGCGACGCTCGTAGGACGGACGGCCGCCAGGGCCATCCGGGTCCTGGCGCGAACGGACAGCGGCATGACAGGGCGGCAGGTCGCTCGGGTCGCAGGCGTCGCGAGCCACACCGGCATCAAACGCGCGTTGGACAAGCTCGAGCTGGCGGGCCTCGTCGTCGTGGAACGGGGATTGCAGCACTCTTCCTACCGTGCCAACCGTTCGCACGTCCTGTGGCCGGCGATCGAGCTCGCGCTCGAGGCGCGTCAGGAACTGGAGCGCCGGATCGTTCATCTCGTCGACCGGAGTGACGTGGGCGTGATCTCGGTCTCCGTTTTCGGCTCGGTCGCCCGCGGGGACTCGACGGCTGCCTCGGACGTCGATCTCGTCGTCGTGTTCGACGACCACGTCGACACCGAGCTCATCGTGGAGCTCGGGTCGATGGTGCGGATCTGGAGTGGCAATGACTGCCAGGTGTTCGACGTGACGAGACCGGACCTCCGGCGATTCGCGATGGAGAACGACCCGCTGCTCGGCTCCTGGCGCGATGACGCGAAGACGGTGTACGGCCGCGAGATCCGCGACCTGATCTGATGGCCGCGCGAACCAGGTCGATGGCACCGAACGAAGTCCAGCGGCGCCGGGACGAAGCGAAGTCCTATCTCGAGGTAGCGCGGTTGTGCGTCGAGTCCGAGCTGAACGCTGATTGGAAGGCGGCTGGTGCCAACGCCGTTCTCGGCGGCATCGCGGCGGCCGACGCGATCTGCGGAAGCACGCTCGGGTACCACTTCAAGGGTGATGATCACGGCGAAGCGGGACGGCTTCTCGACAGGGCCTGTTCGCCCGATCGCCAGCCGGGCAACAACCTCAAGCGCCTGACGGACGAGAAAGCGCACTTCCAGTACTCCTCATCGCGCGTGACTCGCGACCAGACCCGGCAGCTGGTCACGGCGCTCGAACGCCTGGTCGGGCGGATGGAGCAGATCCTCGCCGCGTGAGTCCGATCGAGGTGTTCTCGATCTCGTGATCGACGTGACGGGTCGGCATGATCGCGTGCAGCTGGTCGGACTGAGCCTCACCGCGGGCGACGGATGCGGATCGGGCCCTTCGCCGTGGACGGGTCGACGACGTTCCCGCCCTGCGTGATCTCGACCTCGCCCCGCGCGACCATCCGCCGCGCGGCCCGGCGGGCCGGCTCCATCAGGTCGCGCCAGTCGTCCCCGCCGATCGCCCGCGCGGCGTCCGAGGGACAGATGCTCGACGTGAGCGCCCGGGCGTCGAGGAGCTCGTCGATGGTCCGCTCGAGGTGCCGGTCGGTGTCGTCGAGCTTGTGCCGGCGGCAGGCGTCCGAACACCACCTGGCATCGGGCGCGGCGTTCGTCGGCATCCGGCGTCCGCACGACGCACAGGTCCGCTCGGCGTGCGCCGCGGCGTTGCGCGCGGCATCGTCCTCGGTGCGGATCGCTCGTCCCATGCGCCCATCTTCGTCCGGAAGCGCACCGGCGTACCCAGCGAGCGCGGCGCCTGGCAGCATCGGAGCGGTGACCACCGACGACGCAGCCACCCGTCCGCCCGAGCCCGACTGGGTCCGGCACGTCATGTGGTGGCACGTGTACCCGCTCGGCTTCGTGGGAGCGGAGATCCGGCCGGAGACGCCCGTGGCGGATCGGCCCGTCGAGCACCGGCTCGGGCGGATCGCGGACTGGCTCGACCACGTCGTCGACCTCGGGCTGAACGGGCTGCTCCTCGGCCCGGTCTCCGCCAGCTCCACCCACGGCTACGACACCGTCGACCACCTGCGGATCGACCCGCGGCTCGGGGACGACGGTGACTTCGACGCGCTCGTGGCCGCGGCGCACGACAAGGGCGTCCGGGTACTGCTCGACGGGGTGTTCAACCACGTCGGTCGGGAGCACCCGGCGTTCCGGGCGCTCGAGTCCGACGGCCCGGCTGCGGAGTCCGCCGCGCTGTTCGACATCGACTGGACCGGCTGGGCACCGGGTGACCCGGTGCCGGTCGGGCTGTTCGAGGGGCACGACATCCTGGTGGCGCTCGACCACGGCAGTGCGGCGACCGAGGACCTGGTGGTCGACGTGATGACGCACTGGCTCGAGCGCGGGATCGACGGGTGGCGGCTCGACGCGGCCTACGCGGTGCCGCCGGCGTTCTGGGCGCGGGTGCTGCCCCGGGTGCGGGAGCGGTTCCCGGACGCCTGGTTCACCGGCGAGGTGATCCACGGCGACGCGGCGGCGATCGTCCGGGAGTCGACGATGGACTCGACGACGCAGTACGAGCTGTGGCAGGGCGTCTGGCACGGCATCGCGGACCGGAACTGCCACGAGCTGGCGCACGCGATCGAGCGGCACGACGCATTGCTGGCGACGTTCGTCCCGAGCACCTTCGTCGGCAACCACGACGTCACGCGGATCGCGAGCGCCGTGGGGGAGCGGTTCGCCGGGCACGCGGCCGCCGTGCTCTTCACGGTCGCGGGGACCCCGAGCGTCTGGGCTGGCGACGAGTACGGCTGGACCGGGGTCAAGGAGGAACGCATCGGTGGGGACGACGCCGTCCGGCCGGAGTTCCCGGACGCGCCGCCGGCACCGACGTCCCTGACGCACGCGTACGAGGCGCTCGTCGCGCTGCGCCGCCGCGAACCGTGGCTGCACCGGGCGCACACCGACGTGACCCACCTGACCAACACCGCGATCGTGCTGCGCACCGCGACCGCGGACGCCGCGGTGGTGACCGCCCTGAACCTGTCCGACGACCCCGTCGACCTGCCCGTCGCAGACGCCACGCGGGTGGAGGCGGGCGGGGGCGACCTGCGGGACGGGACCGTCAGCCTCCCGTCCGGGGGTTGGGCCGTCCTGACCAGGTGAGCGCGCACCAACGGGTGGGTCCCGGACCGGAACCCACCCGTTGCTGCGCACTCGACTCCGGCGAACCGCAGACCGCGACCGCTACTTGCGCGCGGACGCCGCCCGACGCTTGTTGAACACGTCGAACGCGACGGCGGCGAGCAGCACCAGGCCCTTGATCAGGGACTGGAACTCGGTGCCGACACCGAGGATCGACATGCCGTTGTTCAGGATGCCGATGATGAGACCACCGACGATGGCTCCCGGCACGGTCCCGATGCCACCGGTGACGGCCGCGCCGCCGATGAACACCGCGGCGATCGCGTCGAGCTCGAACCCGTTGCCCGCACTCGGCGACGCGAGGTTGAGCTGGCCCGTGAAGACCACGCCCGCCAGCGCCGAGATGACGCCCATGTTGACGAAGAGCAGGAACGTGACGCGCTTCGTCTTCACGCCGGAGAGCTGCGCCGCCAGTGCGTTGCCGCCGATGGCGTAGATGTGCCGGCCGAACACGGCGCTCCGCATCACGAGCGAGTACACGACCACGAGCACGCCGAGGATGACGAGCACGATCGGTGTGCCGTTGTAGCTGGCGAGGAGCAGCGCGACGTAGATGACGAGCGCGACGGTGAACGCGAGCTTGGTGATGAACCAGGCGACGGGTTCGCTCTCGAGCTGGTACTTCCGACGGGTTGCACGGCCGCGGAACGCGGTGACGACGAGGATCGCGGCGGCCGCGAAGCCGAGGATCATCGTCAGCGGCTCGTAGCCGGACGAACCGAACGCGGGCAGGAAGCCGGAGCCGAGCGAGCGGAAGCCCTCCGGGAACGGCGAGATCTGCTGGTTCTGCAGGGCGATCTGCGCGGCACCGCGGAACGCGAGCATGCCGGCCAGGGTGACGATGAACGCCGGGATCCCGAAGTACGCGATCCAGAAGCCCTGCCACGCACCGACGAGTGCACCGATGACCAGGCAGAGGACGACGGCGACGGGCCACGGCACGTGCCACTGCGTGATCATGACGCCCGCCATCGCGCCGGTGAAGGCGACGACCGACCCGACGGACAGGTCGATGTGGCCGGCGATGATGACCATCACCATGCCGATGGCGAGGATCAGGATGTAGCTGTTCTGGACGATCAGGTTCGAGACGTTGATCGGGGCGAGGGTGATCCCGCCGGTCGTCACCTGGAAGAAGATGACGATGACGATCAGCGCGATGAACAGGCCGATCTGTCGGAGCTGCCCGGTGAGGTAGCCGGCGGCGGACTTAAGCGCGTTCATTGACAGGGGTCTCCCGTTCCTGGGTCATGTACTGCATGAGGACCTCGGGCGTCGCCTCGGAGCGCGGGACGTCCGCCGTGATGCGGCCCTCGGAGAGCGTGTAGATGCGGTCGCAGATGCCGAGGAGTTCGGGGAGTTCGGAGGAGATCACGATGATCCCCTTCCCCTGGTCCGCGAGCGCGTTGATGATCGTGTAGATCTCGTACTTCGCGCCGACGTCGATGCCTCGGGTCGGTTCGTCGAGGATGAGGACCTCGGGGTCCGCGTACATCCACTTCGACAGGACGACCTTCTGCTGGTTGCCGCCGGAGAGCTTCCCGGTGACGACGTCGACGTTCGGCGCCTTGATGTTCAGGTCCTTGAGGAACTTCCGCGCGACGGTCGTCTCCTCGGACCCGTTCACGAAGCCCCACTCGGCGAGCTTCCCGAGCGCCGAGCCGGAGATGTTCCGCTTGATGTCGTCGAGCAGGTTGAGCCCGTAGCGCTTCCGGTCCTCGGTCGCGTAGGCGATGCCGTGGTCGATCGCCTGGGACACCGTGTGCGTCTTGATCGGCTCACCGCGCTTGTAGACGGTGCCGGAGATGCCCGTGCCGTACGAGTGTCCGAAGACGCTCATCGCCAGCTCGGTGCGCCCGGCACCCATCAGCCCCGCGATGCCGACGATCTCGCCGGCGCGGACGGTGAGGTTCGCCTGGTGGATGATCTCGCGGGACGCGTCGAGCGGGTGGTGGACGGTCCAGTCCTCGATCCGCAGGAGTTCCTCGCCGACGTTCGACTCGTGCTCCGGGTAGCGGTTCGACAGGTCGCGGCCGACCATGCCCCGGATGATCCGGTCCTCGGAGACGTCGTCCGCGTGCATGTCGAGCGTCTCGATCGTCTGGCCGTCGCGGATGATCGTGACCTTGTCCGCGATCGCCTTGATCTCGTTGAGCTTGTGGCTGATGATGATCGCCGTCATGCCCTCGGCCTGCAGCGACCGGATGAGGTCGAGCAGGTGCGCGGAGTCGTCGTCGTTGAGCGCGGCGGTGGGCTCGTCGAGGATGAGGAGCTTCACCCGCTTCGACAGCGCCTTCGCGATCTCGACGAGCTGCTGCTTGCCGACGCCGATGTCGACGATCTTCGTGATCGGGTTGTCCTTGAGGCCGACGCGCGTCAGGAGCTCCGCGGCGGCGAGGTTCGTCTTGTTCCAGTCGATGAAGCCGGCCTTGGAGCGCTCGTTGCCGAGGAAGATGTTCTCGGCGATCGACAGGTAGGGGCTCAGTGCGAGCTCCTGGTGGATGATCACGACGCCGGCTGCTTCGGAGTCGTTGATGTTCGAGAACGACACGGCTTCGCCGTCGAGCAGGATCTCGCCGTCGAACGTCCCGGCCGGGTAGACCCCGGACAGCACCTTCATGAGGGTGCTCTTGCCGGCACCGTTCTCACCGCAGATCGCGTGGACCTGCCCGCGTTCGACCTCGATGGAGACGCCCTGCAGGGCCTTGACGCCGGGGAACGTCTTCGTGATGTCCCGCATCTCGAGGATGGTGTCCGTCACGTGGACCGCCTTCCGTTGTGCGCGTTGCGCGCGAGTGGAGACGGACGGGAGGCACGGTGCGGTCTGGCACCGCGCCTCCCGTCCGACAGATGGTCGGGTCCTACTTGAGGTCGGCTTCGGTGTAGTAGCCGGAGTCGACGAGGACCTTCTCGTAGTTCTCCTTGGTCACGACCGTCGGCTGGAAGAGGAAGGTCGGGACGACCTTCACCTTGTTGTCGTAGCTCGTCGTGTCGTTGACCTTCGGCTTCTTGCCGGAGAGCATGTCCTCGGCCATGCTCGCGGACTTCTCCGCCAGCTGACGCGTGTCCTTGTAGATCGTCGAGTACTGCTGGCCGGCGATGATCGACTTCACCGATGCCTGCTCGGCGTCCTGACCGGTGATGGTCGGGAGCGGACGGCTGGACGTGCCGTAGCCGGCGCCCTGCAGTGCGGAGATGATGCCGATCGACATGCCGTCGTACGGCGAGAGCACGCCGTTCAGCGTGGTGCCGCCGGAGTACGACTTCGCGATGAGGTTCTGCATGCGGGCCTTGGCGGTCGCCGGGTCCCACTGCAGGGTGGCGGCCTGCGTGAAGCCGTCCTGGCCGGAGCCGATCTTCAGCGTGCCGTCGTCGAGGTACGGCTTGAGGGTCTTCATCGCGCCGTTGAAGAAGAACGTGGCGTTGTTGTCGTCGGGCGAGCCGGCGAAGACCTCGATGTTGAAGGGGCCCTTCTTGCCGGTCTTCTTGCCGTCGGCGTCGAGGATGCCGAGGCCGGTGAGCAGGGAGTTCGCCTGGTCGACGCCGACCTTCTCGTTGTCGAACGACACGTAGTAGTCGACGTTCTTGTTGCCGGTGAGCAGGCGGTCGTAGGAGATCACCTTGATGCCGGCCTTGGCGGCGGCGTCGAGCTGGTCGGAGAGCGACCCGCCGTCGATCGAGGCGACGATGAGGACCTTCGCGCCCTTGGTGATCATGTTGCTGACCTGCTGGACCTGCTGCGGGATCTTGTTGTCCGCGTACTCGAGGTCGACCTTGTAGCCGGCCTTCTCCAGGTCGGACTTGACCGCGTTGCCGTCCTTGATCCACCGTTCGGAGACCTTGGTGGGCATCGCGACGCCGACGAGTGCGCCCTTGTTGTCGCTGCTGCTGCTGCCCCCGTCATCGGTGGCGGCGCGTCCGCCGGCCGAGCACGCGGCCAGGGAGATGGCGATGCCGAGGGCGGCGACGCCCGCGACGATCCTGCGCTTCATCATCGAAGTACCTCTGTTTCCTCTCGCGTCGACGTCGACGCGCTCGGGTGACCCGGCTGCTCTGCCGGTGTCGGAGATGTGATTGCTCTGAGTGAGCGCTCACATACTGGGCTTTGTGTACCGCCCTGTCAACTCCGTCAGGTCGAATCGTCCGGGGAGTGCGGTTTCCGTGCCGCGCGGTACGGTTGCCCCGTGACGACCACCGCGGCCGCGAACGGCAAGGGGCGCAAGGCCCCGACGATCTTCGACGTCGCCGAACGCGCCGGGGTCTCCCACCAGACCGTCTCCCGCGTGATCAACGGCGACCCGACGGTCCGTGACCACTTCCGGTCCCGCGTCACCACGGCGATCGGGGAGCTCGGGTACCGCCCGCGCGCCGCTGCCCGGGCGCTCGCCGGAGGCCGCAGCAAGGCCATCGGACTCGTCACCGCGGGTGATGCGCTCTACGGCCCGTCGAGCACCGCGATCGGGTTCGAACGCGCCGCCCGGCACGCCGGGTACCACGTACTGCTCTCCACCCTGCCGGAGGACCCCCGCCCCGCCGACCTCTCCAGCGCCCTCACCACGCTCCTCGCCCAGGACGTCGCCGCGGTCGTGCTCGTCGCCGCCGACAACCGGGTGCTCGACGCGCTCGCCTCGTTGACCGTGCCGATCACCGTGCCGGTCGTCGTGTCGAACGCGGTGCAGCGGGACGCGGTGCCCGCCGGGTCCTCCGCCGGACGGCTGCTGCCCTCGGTGGCCGCGGTCGCGATCGACCAGGTCGCGGGGACCACCCTGGCGATGCAGCACCTGTTCGACCGGGGTCACCGCCGGATCGTGCACATCTCCGGGCCGACCGTGTCGCAGGAGTCCGAGGTCCGCCGGGCGACGTACATCCGCCTGATGCAGTCCGCCGGTCTGGAACCGGTCGTGCTCGACGGCGACTGGACCCCGGGGAGCGGCTTCGCGGCCGGCCGGTCGATCGACGTCACGGCGGTGGACGCGGTGTTCTGCGGGAACGACCAGATGGCGCTCGGGGCACTGCACGCCTTCGCGGACGACGGGCTCCGGGTCCCGGACGACATCGCCGTGGTGGGGTTCGACGACATCCCCGAGGCCGAGCACTTCACGCCGCCGCTGACCACCGTGCGGCAGGACTTCATGGCGATGGGGGAGGGCGTGCTCGCGGCGGCGCGGTCCCTCATCGAGGGCGGCCCCGTCGACGAGACGCTCCTGCAGCCCTCGCTGGTGGTGCGGCGCAGCGCGTAGCCGGGCGCGCGGGGCGGGGCGGCGCCGCGCGCGCCGTCGGCGCGGCGCGGCGCGCCGTCGGCGCTGAGATCGCACTTCGTGTCGGGTGCCCGCCAGGACAACCGACACGAAGTGCGATCTCAGCGGGGCGGCGGCCCGGCGCGGCCCGGCCCGGCCCGGCCCGGCGCGGGCGCTCAGCCCTTCAGGGCGCCGGACGACAAGCCGGCGACGTAGAACCGCTGCAGGCCGACGTAGAGCGCGATGCACGGGATCATCGCCACGACCGAGCCCGCCACGAGGTTGCCGTACGACACCTGCCCGTACGCTCCCGTCTGCAGGTTGAGCAGCGCGACCGGCAGCGTGTACAGCGAGTCCTTCGTGAGGAACGTCAGCGCCCCGAGGAACTCCGTCCACGACGCCAGGAACGCGTACAGCGCCGCCGTCGCCGCCCCGGGGAGCAGCAGCGGGCGGAGCACCGACACGACGACCCGGAAGCGGGAGGCCCCGTCGACGAACGCGGAGTCCTCGAGCTCGGTCGGGATCGACTCGAACGCGTTCCGCATCACGAACACCCCGAACGGCAGGTTCACCGTCGTGTAGAAGAGCACCAGCCCGAGCAGCGAGTTCGTCAGCCCGAGCGCGTTCATCTCCAGGTACAGCGGGGTCAGGATCGCCTGGAACGGCACCATCATCGTCAGCAGCACGAGCCCGAAGACGAGCCCGGAGCCGCCGAACCGGAAACGGGCGAACCCGTACCCGGCCATCGTCGCCAGGATCGCGGTCAGCACGGCGGTGCAGACCGAGACGATGACCGAGTTGAGGACACCGGTGAGCAGGTGCGACGACGCCCCGAAGACGGCTGCGAAGTTCTGCCAGCCGAGCTGGAAGAACGTCGACGCGTCCGGCGCCGAGGTGATCGTCGCCTCGGACTGGAACGCCCGGAGGATCGACCAGATCAGCGGGACGCCGAAGACCAGCGCGGAGCCGATGCCGGCGATGGCGTAGAGGGTCCGCTTGACGGTCGTGTCGCGCGGGTGCTGCACGCTGCCCTGCTGGTGGCGGCGGCGTCGGCCGGGGTCGGTCGTCAGGGTCCTGGTCGAGGTGTCCGGACCGGGCGCGACCGCACGGGTGGTGGTGGTGCTCATGGCGTCAGTCCTTCTCTCGCAGTGCCCAGAACTGGAACAGGGTGACGGCCGCGATGACGACCACCAGGGCGATCGACTCCGCGGTGGCGGCACCGAGCTGCAGGTTCACGAACCCGCGGTTGTAGATGGCGTTGACGATCGTGGTGGTCTCGGTGCCGGGGCCGCCCTGCGTCAGGATGTAGAACTGGTTGAAGGCGAGCAGGGAGCCGATCACCGAGATGATCACGCTCAGCGCGATCGTCGGGCGGATCATCGGCAGCGTGATCAGCCGCTCGGTCTGCCACCACGAGGCGCCCTCGAGCTGCGCGGACTCGTACACCTCGTCGGGGACGCCCTGCATCGCCGACATCAGCAGCACCATGGTCAGCCCGGACACCGCCCAGACGACGAGCACGCAGATGAGCAGCGTCGCGAGCGGGCCGTTCACCAGCCACGCGGTCGAGCCGTCGGTGATGTGCAGCGCCTGCAGCACGATGTTGACGGCACCGGACCCCGGCTGCGCCTCGAGCACGAGCATGAAGCTCAGCGTCGTGAGGCCGACCACGTACGGCAGGAAGAACACCGTCCGCAGGAGCGTCGACCCGCGTCGTCGAGCACGGACGAGGACCGCCAGGAAGTACCCGAGCACCAGGATCGGCACGGTGACGATCGCGGTGTACAGCAGCGTGTACCCGATCGCGTGCACGAACGTCGGGTCCTGGAACAGCGTCGCGTAGTTCTGCAGGCCGATGAACCGGTACGGCCCGATCAGCGGCCAGTTCGTGAACGAGATGTAGAGCGCGAACAGCAGCGGTGCGAGCACGAAGACCGCGACGAACGCGATGGCCGGGGTGACGAGCAGTGCGCCGGCGCGTGGCGGGTGGGTGAGCGAGTTGCGGGACGGTCCGCGGCCGCGTCCGAGTGGACGGCGGCCGACGGCGGATCGTCGGGCGGAGATGGTCGACATGACGTGCACCTCACTGTGCAGAGCGGAGCAGGACGGAGCAGGAGCAGGGCGGAGCCGGACGCGATCAGGCCTGGACCTGGTCGAGGATGCGCTGGTAGTCGGACTGGGCGGTCCGCATCGCACTGGAGACGCCGGCGCCGAACACGGCCTCGCGGAACATCGCGAAGTACGGCGAGGAGGGCTGGTTCACGAGCAGGTTGTACGCCAGGGTCTGCGGCGCGTAGCCCTTGTCGATGGCGTCGAGCGGCCCGAACGCCAGCGGGAACTGCTTCCGGTACGCGGGCGTCGCGGCGTCGGCCCTGGTCGGGAAGTAGCCGCCGTTCGGCAGGAGCTGCTGCTGCTCGAGCGAGTTCGCGTACTGCATGAACGCCCAGCCACCCGAGGGGTTCGCGGCTCCGTTCGGGATGCACATGTTGTCACCGCCGTCGAAGAACGACCGCCGACCGTCGGCGCTCGGGATGAGCACCGTCCGCATCTTCGCGCGCATCGCCTTCGTCGCCGCCGGCACGGCCGCCCCGTACGAGGTCGGCATGATCCCGACCTTCCCGGCGCGGAAGTCCGCACCCCACGTGGTCCCGGCGTCCGAGTACGTCGCACGGCTGAGCACGCCGTCCTTCCAGAGCTGCCGGTAGAACTCGAGCATCTGCTGCAGGGCGTCGTTGCCGGTGATGTTCGCCTGCTGCTTGCCCACCTCGCCGGACATCATGTCGACGCCGGTGGCCCAGACGTGCGGCTGCGTGACGAACCCGATGATGCCGGCCGCGTTGCCGGAGATCGTCCACCCGTACACGTCGTCGCCGAGCTTCCGCAGGACCTTCGCGGCCACGAGCAGGGAGTCCAGGTCCTTCGTCGAGTCGTCGACGTCGAGCCCCGCCCGCTCGAACAGGTCGGTGTTCACGAACAGCTGCGAGTTGTCGGCCAGGTACGGCAGCCCGTACAGCCGGTCCCGGTACTCGAGCAGGCGCAGGTGCCCGGTGGACAGCTCGTCGTAGTAGTCCAGGCCCTTCACGACGTCGGTCAGGTCGGCGAACGCCTCGCGGAAGATGAACAGCTGCGAGTTGATGTCGTCGAGGTCCACCACGTCCGGCGGCTCACCACCACGGATCGCGGTCGCGAGCTTCGTCACGTACTGGCCGTCCGGCACCGGGGTCAGCTCGACCTGCAGGTGCGGGTGGCTCTTGTTGAAGCCGGCGACCGCGCTGGTCAGGCCGGCCTGGGTGGCCGACCGGCACCAGACGTGCACGGTGCCGGTCGCCGTGGTGCCGAAGCCCGCCACCTGCGCGTCCACCTTGGGCAGGGTGCCGGAGCACCCTGCCAGGGCGAGGGCCGCGCCGCCGGCGAGACCGCCGACGAGGAACGCTCTGCGGTCCACGGTGTCAGTCCGCGCTCAGCGGGAGCCACACCCGCATCGGGACGGCGCCGCGGTTGGCCCAGGCGTAGTAGGGGATCGCGACGGCCGTCACGGACCCATCGGTGGTTCCGGTGGTTCCGCCCGTTCCGTTCGTGTCGGACGGGAGGCCGGGGTCGGCCCCGCCGCCGGTCGTCGCGTCGTCGACGCTGGTCGCGGTGCGGGCCGCAGCCGCGCCTCCCGGCCGGGTCGTGTCCAGACGGCGGTACGGCCAGGCCGGCTGCGCGTGGTCCGCCGGCGCGTGTGCCGGGACCCGCAGCGTGACGATCCCGTCGAGGAGGTCGTCGCGGGACTCCTCGGTGATCGGCGCGTCCGCGTCGATCGTCAGGTCGTCGACCGTGAAGCCGTCCTGGTCGGGCTGCTCCACCGCGTACACGAGCGGACCACGCTCGATGGCGACCTGCCCGCGGGCGGCGTCGATGCGGGCATCGGCGACGAAGCGGTGCGGGGTGGTGTCGAAGACGACCTCGACGGTGTCGCCGACGTGCCACTCGCGGTCGATCGTGTGCAGGGCGCCGGCACCCGGGTGCTGCGTGTCGCCGTCGAACGTGATCGTCGTCGTGTCCGACCACGCCGGGACCCGGATGCCCAGCGCGAGCGGGCCGTCCTGGGTGAGCGTGATCCGGACGTGGCCGTCGTGCGGGTACCCGGTCTCCACGGACACCGGACCGAGGTCGGCGGTCGCGTACTGGTGGAGCTGCAGGCCGCCCTCGGTCGCCGTGGCGAGGTAGCCGTCGAGGCTCGCGAAGGTCCGCATGATGTTCGGCGGGCAGCAGGCGCAGTCGAACCAGCCGCGGCGCCCGTGGGCGGGGGAGCGGTTCTCGTCGGCGTGCGCGTGGTCGCGGTGCTGGAGCGGGTTGACGTAGAAGTACTCGGTGCCCGCGAGGCTGACGCCGGGCAGGAACGCGTTGTACAGCAGACGCTCGACGGCGTCCGCGTACTCCGGCTTCCCGGTGGCCAGCAGCAGGCGCCACGCCCACTGCACACCACCGATCGCGGCGCAGGTCTCGGCGTAGCCGCGGTCCGTCGGGAGCTCGTACGGGTCGCCGAACGCCTCCCAGTCCCAGCGCGCACCGAGGCCGCCGGTGATGAACGCCTTCGTCGCCATCATGTCGGCGAACTGCCGCTCGCTCGCGGCGAGGAGCTCGGTGTCGCCGGTCTCGATCGCGACGTCCACCGCGCCCGCAGCCAGGTACACGGCGCGGACGGCGTGGCCCTCGACGGTCGTGGCCTGGCGGCTCGGGACCCGGTCCGAGAAGTACGTCGGCTCGCCGCCCGCGCGCTCGATGATGCCGGTGCCGCGGGCGTCGACGAACCAGTGCGCCAGGTCGAGGTAGGCGCGGGTCCCTGTCTCCCGGTACAGCTCGACGAGGCCCATCTCGACGACCGGGTGGCCGTCGATGTCACGGGTCTTGTCGTCGCCGTCGCCGAACGTCCTGACCAGGTGGTCGGCGTTCTTCACGGCGACGTCGAGCAGCGCTGTGTCGCCCGTCGCCCGGGACTGCGCCACCGCCGCCTGCATGAGGTGCCCGGCGCAGTACATCTCGTGGCTCCACTTGAGGTCCGAGTACCGCGTCCCGACCCCTCGGACCTGCTGCACGGAGTCGATGTAGCCGTCGTCCGCCTGCGCGGCCGCGACGAGCTCGGTGACCTCGCGCTGGAGGGCACGGAGGTCGTCGGCCGGTTCGCGTCCGAGCTCCCAGGCGACCGCCTCGAGCCACTTGTAGACGTCCGAGTCCATGAAGATCGGCCCGACGACCTCGCCCTCCTCGGTCCCCGCAGCGATGCGGAGGTTCCGGAAGTTCCCGGCGGTCTCGAGCTGGCGGTAGCCGTCGCGGATCGCGTCGCGGCCGTTGCGCTCCTGGCGGAGGTGCCAGAAGCCGCCGGTGATCCGGGCCGTCCCCTCGGGGAGCGGGCGGAACGCGAGGTGCGCGTCCGCGGTCGGGAGGACCGGGGTCGCGGTGCGCGCCCGGTGCTCGGTCGCGAGCGTGGTGGTCATGTCGGCTCCTGGTGTCGTCGTTGACGAGGCCGCTCGACGCGGTGCTGCGGCGCTGCGGTGCTGCGTGCTGCGCCGCTGCGTGCTGCGTTGTCGCGTCGTTGCGGAAAACGGTTTCTGGGGCGTGACGCTACGACAGGTCCCGGCGGTGCGCAAGGGGCGGTTCCTGAGATGATCGTATGATCGTGCTCTCGCCGACGATCCGGAAAGGGGATTGCCGTGACCCTGGAACGACCCGTTCGGATCACCGACGTGGCAGCGCTCGCCGGGGTGTCGATCGGCACCGCGTCGAAGGCGCTGAACGGCACCGGGCAGCTCCGCGACGCGACGCGGATGCGGGTCAAGGAAGCCGCCGAGAAGCTCGGGTTCGTCGGGGACGCCCGGGCCCGCGCGCTCTCCTCGGGCCGGACCTACACGGTCGGCATGATCACCACCGACTCGTTCGGACGGTTCTCGATCCCGGTGCTGCTCGGCGCCGAGGACGTGCTCTCCGCGGGGCAGATGGCGGTGCTCCTCTGCGACACCCGGGACGACCACGTCCGCGAAGCCCACTACCTCCGCTCGCTCGTCGCCCGCGGGGTCGACGGCATCATCGTCACCGGGCGCTCCGCCGATGCCCGGCCCCCGATCGACGTCGCGATCCCCGTCGTCTACGCGTTCACGCCCTCGACCGACCCCGCCGACGTGTCGATCACCGTCGACGACGAGCACGGGGCGGGGCTCGTCGCGTCGCACCTCGTGACGCTCGGGCGGCAGCGGGTCGCGATCGTGACCGGGCCCGCACGGCACCACTCCGCGTCCGGCCGTGTGACGGGAGCGTCCGCGGTCCTGGGGTCGCGGCTCGTGGTGCCGCCGATGTACGGCGAGTGGTCGGAGCGCTGGGGGCGTCAGGCCGCCGACGTCCTGCTGCGCGGCGACGAGCCGGTCGACGCGATCGTGTGCGGGTCGGACCAGATCGCGCGGGGCGTGTGCGACCGGCTGCGGGAGGCCGGCCGCTCGGTACCCGAGGACGTCGCCGTCACCGGGTTCGACGACTGGGCCGTGATGGCGCTCGCGAGCCGGCCGCCGCTGACCACGGTGGACCTGCGGCTCGAGGAGCTCGGGCGGGTCGCAGGCCGGGCGCTGCTCGACCGCATCGACGGCTCGCCCGCCGAGTCCGCCGTCGTGACCCCGTCCCTCGTCATCCGCGAGAGCACCATCGGCGCCTGATGCGCGCCGCGCCGCGCCGCGCCGCGCCGCGCCGCGCGGCGCCGCGCCCTCGCGGCGTGGCACCCCCCCCGGGTGAGATCGCACTTCGTGTCGCATGCGTCGCGGGGACGCGACACGAAGTGCGATCTCGACGGGGTTCGGGGGCGTTCCGGGGTGCCGGGGTGCGGGGTGTGGGGGTGTGGAGGTGGGGGTGTGGGGACGTTCGGAGCATGGAGTGCGTCGGGCCGCCGCCGCGGGCACGCGCGCGCCTCTCGGCCGGTGAGATCGCACTTCGTGTCGCATGCGTCGCGGGGACGCGACACGAAGTGCGACCTCGACGGGACGGGACGGGACGGGACGGGACGGGACGGGACGGGACGGGACGGGAGCGCGGGGCGCGGGGCGCGGAGCGCGGAGCGCGGGGCGCGGAGCGCGGAGCGCGGAGCGCGCGGCGCGGGCGGCGGGGCGGCATTGCGAGAGTGAGCGCTCACGTGGCAGGATGTGAGCGCTCACCCGACGCCGGGTGCACGGACGACGGAGTCTCGGGAGGACAGCATGGGCGTGGACCGCCGACAGGGGATCGCGGAGGGCTGGACGACCCTCGGGATCGAGCTCGGGTCGACCCGCATCAAGGCCGTCCTGGTGGACGAGGACCTGGTGCCCGTCGCCTCCGGCTCGCACGAGTGGGAGAACGAGTTCGTCGACGGGCGCTGGACGTACTCCCTCGACGCCGTCGAGACCGGGCTCCGCGCCGCGTACGCCGACCTCGTGGCCGACGCGGAAGCACAGCACGGCGTCCGTCCGACGACGTTCCGGGCGCTCGGGGTGTCCGCGATGATGCACGGGTACCTGGCCTTCGACGCCGCCGGGGAGCTGCTCGTCCCGTTCCGCACGTGGCGCAACACCTCGACCGGCCCCGCCGCGGAACGGCTCTCCGAAGCGTTCGGCTTCAACGTCCCCCTGCGCTGGTCGATCGCGCACCTCTACCAGGCGGTCCTCGACGAGGAGCCCCACGTCGCCGAGGTCGCCGGCATCACCACGCTCGCCGGGTACGTGCACCGGCGCCTGACCGGGCGGAACGTCCTCGGGATCGGCGACGCATCCGGGGCGTTCCCCATCGACCCGGCGACCCGGGACCACGACGCCGCGATGCTCCACACCGCGGACGCACTGCTCGGGCAGCCGGTCCGCCCGCTCCTGCCCGAGGTGCTCGTCGCCGGCCAGGACGCCGGCGCGCTGACCCCCGACGGTGCCGCGTGGCTCGACCCGACCGGCACGCTGGAGCCCGGCGTCCCGCTCTGCCCGCCCGAGGGCGACGCGGGCACCGGCATGGTCGCGACGAACGCCGTCGCGCCCCGCACCGGCAACGTCAGCGTCGGCACGAGCATCTTCGCGATGGTCGTCCTCGAACGTGCGATGGCGACCCCGCACGAGGAGCTCGACGTCGTGACGACCCCCGCCGGGGACGCCGTGGCGATGGTGCACTGCAACAACGGTGCGAGCGAGATCGCCGCGTGGGCCCGGGTGTTCGGCAGGTTCGCCGAGGCTGCCGGGACACCGATCGAGATCGACCATGTGTACGCCACCCTGCTCGCCGAAGCCGAGCGGGCCGACCCGGACGCCGGCGGCCTGCTGTCGTACAACTACCTCGCCGGTGAGCCGGTCACGCACGTCGAGGACGGCCGCCCGCTCCTGGTCCGCGGCGCCGGCAGCGACTTCACGCTCGGCAACCTGGTCCGCGCCGAGGTCCAGGGCGCGTTCGCGACGCTCGCGATCGGCATGGACGTCCTGGCGACCGAGGACGTCCGGGTCGACCGGATGACCGCGCACGGCGGCCTGTTCCGGACGCCGGGCACCCCGCAGCGCCTGCTCGCCGCCGCACTCCGCGTCCCGGTCGCCCTCGAGGAGACCGCCGGTGAGGGCGGGGCGTGGGGGATCGCGGTGCTCGCGGCGTACCTCGAGCACGCCGGCGACACCGACCTGACCGAGTACCTCGCGACGCGGGTGTTCGGCGGGGACGCTGTGCACGTGGCCGAGCCGGACGAGCGCGACGTCGCCGGGTTCCGCGCGTACCTCGAGCGCTTCCGTGCCGGCCTCCCGCTGCAGGCCGCGGCGGTCGCCGCCACCCGGCCGACCCAGCAGGACGAACAGAAGCAACCGCCCACGGACGGCGAGCCGACGACGGAAGCCGAACCGAGCCTCCAGACCGAGAAGGAGCCGACCCGATGACCGACGCAAGCCAGCCCGCCGACGCGGGCCACCAGGACCCCACCACCCAGGAGGCCGTGGCCGCCACCCGCGAACGCGTCGCCCGCCTGCACGGCGAGTTGGTCCGCTACGGCTTGGTGATCTGGACCGGCGGCAACGTCTCCGAGCGCGTCCCCGGCACGGACCTCTTCGTGATCAAGCCGAGCGGGGTCGCGAGCGAGGACCTCACGCCGGAGAACCAGGTCGTCTGCACCCTCGACGGCGTCCCCGCGGACGGCTGGGGCAACGCCCACGGCCCGAGCTCCGACACCGCGGCCCACGCCCACGTCTACCGGAACATGCCCGAGGTCGGCGGCGTCGTGCACACGCACTCGACGTACGCGACCGCCTGGGCGGCCCGGGCCGAACCGATCCCGTGCGTGATCACCGCGATGGCGGACGAGTTCGGCGGACCGATCCCGGTCGGCCCCTTCGCGATCATCGGTGACGACTCGATCGGCCACGGCATCGTCGAGACGCTCACCGGCCACCGCTCCCGCGCGGTCCTCATGCAGAACCACGGCGTGTTCACGATCGGCAAGGACGCGAAGGACGCCGTGAAGGCCGCCGTGATGTGCGAGGACGTGGCACGCACCGTCCACATCGCGAAGCAGGGCGGCGAGGTCGTCCCGATCGCCGAAGCAGACATCGATCGACTCTTCGATCGCTACCAGAACGTGTACGGCCAACGGCCGTCAGAAGACACAGCCGGACAGAACCCCGAAGGAGCCATGCAATGACGCAGGACAACCCCGTCGACCCCCAGGCGACCCTGGACAGCTACGAGATCTGGTTCCTGACCGGGTCCCAGGGCCTGTACGGCGAGGAGACCCTGCGTCAGGTGGAGGAGCAGAGCCGCGCGGTGCACGCGGAACTCGCCGAGCACGTGCCGGTGAAGCTCGTCTGGAAGCCCGTGCTCAAGGACGCCGACGGCATCCGCCGGGCGCTCATCGAGGCCAGCGCGGACGACAAGGTGATCGGCGTCACCGCCTGGATGCACACGTTCAGCCCCGCGAAGATGTGGATCGGCGGCCTGAACGCCCTGACCAAGCCGCTGCTGCACCTGCACACGCAGGCGAACGTCGCGCTGCCGTGGGCGGACATCGACTTCGACTTCATGAACCTCAACCAGGCGGCGCACGGCGACCGCGAGTTCGGGTACGCCCTGGCCCGGATGGGTGTCCGGCACGCCACTGCCATCGGGCACGTGTCCGACGAGCGCGTGCAGCAGCGTGTCGCGAACTGGTCGCGCGCCGCCGCCGGTGCCGCGGCGATCCGGTCGCTCAAGTTGACCCGCTTCGGCGACAACATGCGCTACGTCGCCGTCACCGAGGGCGACAAGACCGAGGCCGAGATCGAGCTCGGCGTGCAGGTGAACACCTGGGCGGTGAACGAGCTGGCGGCGGCCGTGGCAGCGGCCACCGACGAGCAGGTCGACGAGCTCGTCGCCACGTACGAACGCGACTACCACGTGGACCCGTCCCTGCGTCGCGACGGCGGCGACCGGCACGGTGCCCTCCGCGACGGCGCCGCGATCGAGGTCGGCCTCCGCGCGCTGCTGCAGCAGAACGACAGCGCCGCGTTCACCACGAACTTCGAGGACCTCGGCGCGCTCAAGCAGCTCCCCGGCCTCGCCGTGCAGCGCCTGATGGCCGACGGCTACGGCTTCGGCGCCGAGGGAGACTGGAAGACCGCGGTCCTGGTCCGCGCGATGAACGTCGCCGGCGCCGGCCTGCCCGGTGGGGCGTCGCTCATGGAGGACTACACGTACGACCTCACGCCCGGTGCGGAGAAGATCCTCGGCGCGCACATGCTCGAGGTGTCGCCCACGCTCACCAGCACCAGGCCGACGCTGGAGATCCACCCGCTCGGCATCGGCGGCAAGGACGACCCGGTGCGCCTGGTCTTCACGGCCGACGCCGGGGAGGCCGTCGTCGTGGCGCTCTCCGACACCCGCGACGGCTTCCGCCTCACCGCGAACGTCGTCGACGTCGTGCCCCCGACGGAGGCGCTGCCGAAGCTGCCGGTCGGCCGTGCCGTCTGGGAGCCCCGCCCGTCGTTCCCCGTCGCCGCGGAGGCCTGGCTCACCGCCGGCGCCGCCCACCACACCGTGATGACGACGGCCGTCGGGCTGCAGGTGATCGAGGACCTCGCGACCATGGTCGGCACCGAGTTCCTGGTCATCGACGAGCACACCACGTCCCGCGGGTTCCGCGACGAGGTGCGGCTGCAGCAGACCTGGCACCGTCTCGACCGCGGGTTCTGAGGGTCCGTACGATGAGCGACGTGATCGCAGCGGAGCGCACCAACTGGGCCGGCAACGTCACCTACCGGGCGGCCGGACTGGCGCGGCCGACGAGCGTGTCCGAGCTGCAGGAGCTGGTCCGCACGACGCCGCGCCTGACGGCGCTCGGGTCGACGCACTCGTTCAACGAGATCGCCGACACCGACGCGCTCCAGGTGTCGCTCATCGACATGCCCCCGGTGCTCGAGATCGACACGGCCCGACGCGTGGTGCGGGTCGCCGCCGGCATGACGCACGCGCAGGTCGCGGCCGGTCTGGAGGCTCGTGGCTGGGCACTCGGGAACCTCGCGTCCCTGCCGCACATCTCCACGGCCGGGGCCGTCGCCACGGGCACACACGGCTCCGGCACACGGAACCCCTCGCTGGCGCAGGCGGTGGTCGGGCTGGACGTGGTCCGCGCGTCCGGTGCCGTCTCGTCCGTCGGGTCGGACTCCGCCGCGGGACAGCTCGACGCCCACCGGGTGGCACTCGGGGCGCTCGGGATCGTCACCGCGGTGGAGCTCGCGATCGTGCCGACGTTCCAGGTCGCGACCACCGTGCACCTGGACCTGCCGTGGGACGCCGTCGAGGAGCACTTCGACGCCGTGATGTCGGACGCGTACTCGGTGTCGATGTTCACGTCCTTCGACGACCGTGGCGCGCGCCAGGTGTGGACGAAGCACCGCGTGGACGAACCCGCACCGTCGGTCGACCTCGAAGCCCTCGGCGCCCGCCGCGCCACCGAGGCCGTGCACCCGGGCGAGAACGACGCCGCCAGCGTCACCGAACAGGGCGGCGTCCCCGGGCCGTGGTCCGAGCGGCTGCCGCACTTCCGGTCGACCTTCTCACCGTCCACCGGCGCGGAGATCCAGGCGGAGTACCTGGTCCCCGCGGAGTTCGCGGTGCCGGCGCTCCGTGCCCTGCGGCCGCTCGCCGGGCTCTTCGCGCCGCTGCTCATCGCGGCCGAGGTCCGGACCGTCGCGCCGGACACCGCGTGGCTCGCACCGTCGTCGGAGCGGCAGTCGGTGGGGATCCACTTCACCTTCCGGCGGGACGCTCCGGCCGTCGCCGCCGCGGTCCTGCGGATCGAGGAGGCGCTCGAGCCCTTCGACCCGCGGCCGCACTGGGGGAAGGTGTCGGCGGCCACGCCGGCGCGCCTGCACGAGGCGTACCCGCACCTGGCGGCGTTCGCGGCCCTGGCGCGGGAGCTGGACCCGGAGGGCCGCTTCCGCAACCCCTTCCTGGACCGCGTCGTGTCCTGACGGCGCCGACCCGGGCCTCCCGTCCGGTGCCCGCGCGGCGCGCTCCCGCTGCCGTCACCAGCGGGCGAGCGGACTGGTCAGCCGGTGCGGACGAGGGCGTCGCCGATGTCGCTCCGGTAGTACAGGACCGCTCGGCCGTACCGCGTCCGGTTGAGCAGGGCGCTGCGCTCGAGCACGCGCAGGTGCTGGTTCACCGCCGACGTCGACACGCCGAACCGCATCGCGAGGTCCGTCGAGGACGCCGGCTCGCCGAGCGCGTGCAGGAGCGCTGACCGTGTGCCGCCGAGCAGGTCCCGCACGGCGCCCTGGTCGGGGTGCCCCGTGGTCGACCACATCGCGCCCTGCCCGCGTGCCGGGTACATGATCGTCGGCGGGAGGTCGTCGTCGATCGGCGTGGAGGCCCGGACGACGAACATCGACGGCACCAGGGTGACGCCCTCGCCCTGCACCGGACGGTCGCGGGCGATCGGGCTCGACAGGCGGACGTCGAGGTGCCGGCCGTCGAACCGGACGGCGTCGGACAGTCCGCGGAGCACGGCTCCGATGCCCTCGTGCGCTGCGAGGCGGCCGCGGTGGGTGATGTCGGACTGCATGACGGCGCGCATCCGGAGCCAGGACGGGGCGAAGCAGAGCTCCCACGCGGTGGCGAGCGCGCGCTGGAGCCGTTCGACGACCGCCTCGTGTCGCCCGGCGAACACGGCGGGCACGGTGCCGTGCACCCGTTCGAGGTCGGCGTGCAGCCGGGTGCGGGAGATCCGGCCGAGCGTGACCAGTTCGTCGTCGAACGAGGTCAGGGGAGACGCCGGCCGGGGGTTCACGAAGTCGGCGACCCAGCGTCGTTCGTCGACCAGCCCGAGCAGGACCTCGTCGTCGAGGAGCGGGCGGACCGCGGCGATGCCGTCGAGCCACCGACGTTGCAGCGGGTAGCGGTCGGGTGCGCGGAACGCCCGGAGTCCGAGGCCGAGCTCGGAGAGCGGCGAGATGCCGAACCGGATCGTCGACACGTCCGACGCCTCGAGCTGGTAGCGGATCATGAAGCCCGAGGCTACATCCATTGGGGCCGGCCACGCGGCAGGGCAGAAATGGACCATGAGCACCACCGCCGTCCCGATCCGCCGTCTCGTCCAGCAGGACGCCACGCTCCGACGTCTGTTGGCCGTCACGCTCGTGGACACGGTCGGACGTGGCGCGTTCTTCACGCTGACCTCGCTCTACCTCACGACGATCGTCGGCATCCCCGCGGTGGCGGTGGGGCTCGGACTGACGGTCGCCGGCGCGGTCGGGGTGATCAGCTCGCTCGGGTTCGGGCACCTCGCGGACCGGTGGAGCTCCCGCCGGATGCTCGTCGGGCTGCACCTCGTCCAGGGCCTCGCGCTCGTCGGGTACGTGCTCGTCCACGACCTGCCGACGCTGGTGCTCACGGCGTCCGTCGTGACCCTTGCACAGCAGGGCGGTTCGTCGGTCCGGTCGGCCGCGATCGGCCGGGCGTTCCCGGGCGGCGAGCGCGTCCGGGTCCGCGCGACGATGCGGACCGTGACGAACATCGGGATCGCTGCGGGGACGGCGTTCGCAGCGATCCCGCTCGCGGTCGGGACGGGGGAGGCGTACCGGGTGACGATGGTGGCCGCCGGCGTGCTCTTCGTCGCGTCGGCGTTCCTGCTGCTCGGGCTGCCGGCGGTCCGGGTGGACGCCGCACCGACCGAGCGCACCGAGACGGGCTCGATCGTCCGGCCGGACCTCGGCGGGCGGTCGCCGTACCGGGACATCCGCTTCCTCGGCGTCACGGCGCTGACCGGGGTGTTCGGCATCCAGTTCGGCCTGTTCGAGGTCGCCGTCCCGCTCTGGGTCGTCGGGCACACCGTTGCTCCCGACGTCCTCGTCTCGCCGCTGCTCCTCGTGAACACCGCGGTGGTCATCGCGCTGCAGGTCCGGATGGCGCGCGGCACCGGGACGATCGCGGGCGCCGGTCGGGCGATGCGGCACGCCGGGTGGTTGATGGCGCTGGCGTGCCTGCTCTGGGCGGCCGCCGGCTGGGTTCGAGGAGACGACTGGACGGCGGCTGCGGTCGCCGGAGCAGTGCTGGTGGTCGCTGCGCTGGTGCACTCGCTCGCGGAGATCACGTCGAGTGCCGCCGGATGGAGTCTCAGTTTCGAGATGGCGCCGGCCGACCGGGTCGGGGCCTACCAGGGCGTGTACGGCACCGGGTACGCGATGGGCGCGATGGTGGCGCCGGCGGTCGTCACGCTCACCGCGATCGACCTCGGGACGCTCGGATGGGCGGTGCTCGCGGTGGTGTTCCTGGGTGCGGCACTGGGGACTGCGGCCATCGCGCGACGCGCCGCGCCGGAACACAGCGTGCCGATCGGGAATGCCCAGCCGTAACAGACGACTTGGATTGTTTCGTCGTGCGTCCCGCCGGTGTGCCCGGTGTCCGGGCCCGGTGCCAGGATGGACGCCGCCAGAGCAGCACGGCCGAGCACGCGAACCGAGCAGCACGGCACAGCACTGCAGCACAGCACCGCAGCACAGCACCGCAGCACAGCACCGCAGCACCAACCCCACGAGGAGCACCCCCGTCATGAGACGCCCGAAGCGCCTGACCATCACCGCGGCCGTGGCCGCAGCAGCAGCCCTGGTCCTGACGGGCTGCTCGGGCGGCGGAGCCTCGGACGACGCCACGAGCGCGACGTCCAAGGGTGGGACGCTCAACATCCTGACGACGGCCACCGCGGTGCACCTCGACCCGGCGACCAGCCAGAACCTCAACATCACGACGCTCGGCCTGGTGCTCCGCCGCCTGACAGCCTGGGACGTCGAGCCCGGCAAGACCGCCAAGGTGGTCCCGGACCTCGCGACGAACACCGGCGACTCGAGCGACGGCGGCAAGACCTGGACCTACCACCTCAAGAAGGGGCTGAAGTTCCAGGACGGCTCGGCGATCACCACGAAGGACATCAAGTGGGGCATCGAGCGCTCGTTCGCGCCGACCCTCACCGGTGGCCTGAGCTACCACAAGTCGCTCCTCGTCGGCGGTGACACCTACAAGGGCCCGTTCGACGGCAAGACGCTCGACAGCATCGAGACCCCGGACGACTCGACCATCGTCTTCAAGCTGAACGCGGCGTACGGCGACTGGCCGTGGCTCGTGTCGATGCCCGCGTTCGCCCCGGTCCCCGAGGGCGACGGCACGGACACCGGCGCCTACGACGCCAAGCCCGTCGCGAGCGGCCCGTACCAGGTGCAGTCGAACCAGCAGGGCTCGCAGATCACCCTGGTCCGGAACAAGTCGTGGAGCGCGAAGACCGATTCGGTCCGCACCGCCGGTCCCTCGAAGGTCGTGTTCAAGGAGTCGCAGGACCCCTCGACGGTGACCCAGACGCTCATCGCCGACAACGGCGACGCGAAGGACTCCTTCGGCGCCACCTACCTCGGCGCGGCCGAACTGAACCAGGTGCGCTCGAACCCGTCCGCGCAGGACCGCCTCGCCACGTCGAAGGCCGGCCCGATCCAGTACATGGCCATCAACACGCAGAAGGGGTCACTCAAGGACCTCAAGGTGCGCCAGGCCCTGCAGTACGCCGTGGACAAGAAGTCGTACCGGATCGCCGCGGGCGGTGCGCTCGCCGGCACCTACGCGTCGACGCTGATCACGCCGGGCATCGCCGGGCGGCAGGACTACGACCTCTACGAGACGAAGGCCACCGGCGACGTCGCCAAGGCGAAGTCGCTCCTGCAGCAGGCCGGCGCGACCGACCTGAAGCTGACGCTCCTGACGCCGAACGACCCCTCGTCGCTCGCCGAGTCCCAGGCGCTGCAGTCCGGCCTGAAGCGCGCCGGCATCACGGTCACGCTGAAGCCGGAGGACTCCGACTCGTTCTACACCGACGCGACGAACGGCAGCGACTACGACCTCGCACTGTTCGGCTGGCAGCCGGACTTCCCGAGCGCGAACGCCAACATCCAGCCGCTCTACGCCTCGTCGCAGGTCGGTGACGGCGGCTACAACGTCTCGCAGTACAGCAACCCGGACGTCGACAAGCTGATCGACGAGGCCACCGGAACGGTCGACCAGGACGCCGCGCAGAAGCTCTGGGCGCAGGCGGACAAGAAGATCATGGAGGACGCTCCGGTCGTCCCGCTGATCTACGCGAAGCAGTCGTTCCTCGCCGGGTCGAACGTGCAGGACTTCCAGATCGCGGACTTCCCGGCGTACCCGAACTACCTCAAGGTCTCGCTCGGCAAGTGACGGATCCGATCCTGCAGGTCGAGGGGCTCCGCGTCGCGTTCGGCGACGCGGAGCCCGTCGTCCGTGACGTCTCCTTCGACCTGACGCCCGGTCGGGTGCTCGCCCTGGTGGGGGAGTCCGGCTCGGGCAAGTCCGTCAGCGCCATGAGCGTGCTCGGGCTGCTGCCGCCGCAGGCCCGGGTCTCCGGCAGTGTGCGGTTCCGCGGCGCCGAGCTCGTCGGAGCGTCGGTGGACGAGCTCCGAGCGGTCCGCGGGGCGGGCATCGGCGTGGTCTTCCAGGAGCCGATGAACTCGTTCACGCCGGTCCTGTCGATCGGCACGCAGATCGCCGAGGCGGTCCGGGCGCACCCCAGGGGGCTCGACCGCGCCGGGGTGTCCGCTCGCATCGACGAGCTGTTGCGTTCCGCCGGCCTCGCCGACCCGGCGCGGATCCGGAAGGCGTACCCGCACGAGCTTTCCGGTGGGCAGCTCCAGCGCGCGATGATCGCGATGGCGCTCGCCGGTGACCCGGTCGCGCTGATCGCGGACGAGCCGACGACGGCACTCGACGTGACCGTGCAGGCCGGCATCCTCGACCTGTTGCGGACGCTCTGCCGGGAGCGTGACCTCGCCGTCCTCCTCATCACGCACGACATGGGCGTGGTCGCGGACGTCGCGGACGAGGTCCTGGTGATGCGTCGGGGCGAGCCCGTCGAGCACGGTGCGGTGGACGCGCTGTTCGCGGCGCCGCAGGCCGCGTACACGCGCGCACTGCTGGCGGCCGTTCCCAGCCTGGAGGCTCGGCATGCGTCCGCAGGGTCGGTGACGGCGCTCGATGCGGCCGGTCCGCAGGGCCCCGCCTCCGTTGCGGACGCCAGCCCAGCCTCCCGTCCGGTGGTCGCCCGTCTGCGCGACGTGAGCGTCCGCTACGACCGTCGGGGAGCACCCACCGTCTCCGGGATCGACTTCGAGCTCCGCGCCGGCGAGACCCTCGGGCTCGTGGGGGAGTCCGGCTCCGGCAAGTCCACGATCGGGCGGGCGCTCGCCGGCCTGGTGCCGGTCGTCGGCGGCTCGGTCGAGGTGGACGGCAGCGACCTCCGGACCGCCCGCGGACGACGGCTGCGCGAGATCCGAAGCCGCGTCGGCATCGTGTTCCAGGACCCGGCGTCCTCGCTCAACCCGCGGCAGACCATCGGGTGGAGCATCGCGGAGCCGCTGCTCGTGCACGGCTCGTCGTCGGCCGACCGCGGCGTGCGGGTGCGCGACCTGCTCGAGGCCGTGCAGCTCGACCCGACCTGGGTCGAACGCTTCCCGCACGAGCTCTCCGGCGGACAGCGCCAGCGCGTTGCCGTCGCGCGGGCACTGGCCCTGCGGCCCGCACTCGTCATCGCCGACGAGCCGACGTCCGCGCTCGACGTGACCGTGCAGGCCGCCGTGCTCGACCTGCTCTCGGCGCTGCAGGACGAGTTCGGGTTCGGCATGCTGCTCATCAGCCACGACCTGGCGGTGGTCCGCCAGCTCGCCGACGAGGTCGTCGTCCTGCACGACGGCCGCGTCGTCGAACGGGGCGTCACGTCGACCGTGTTGGACGACCCGCAGGAGGACTACACGCGCATGCTGCTCGCCGCCGCTCCCGTGGCCGACCCCGCCCGCCAGGCCGAACGCCGGGATGCGTGGCGCGAGCTCGTCGGAGGTGCCTCGTGACCGCGAACGTCGTCGACCGGCCCGTCGCCGCGTCGGCGGGACGCTCGACCGGCTTCCGCGCCGTCGTCCGGCGCGTCCGCCAGGACCGCTGGGCCGTCGTCTCGGCGATCGTCATCGTGGTCTTCCTCGTCGTCGCCGTGTTCGCGCCGGTGATCGCCGCGATCAGCGGACAGGACCCGTACGGGTACAACATCAACGCGCTCAACTCGTTCGGAGCGCCCAAGGGTGCGCTCGGCGGGGTGAGCGGGACGCACTGGTTCGGGGTCGAGCCGCTGACCGGCCGCGACCTGTTCGCGATCGTGACGTACGGCGCGCGGACCTCGCTCGGGATCGGGCTCGCGGCCACCGCGATGTCGATCGTGATCGGCGTGCTCGTCGGCGTCACGACCGGGTTCTTCGGCGGCTGGTACGACCGCGTGCTCTCGCGAGTGGTGGACGTGATGTTCGGCTTCCCGTCGCTGGTCTTCATGATCGCGCTCACCGCGATCGTGCCGACGTCGTTCCCGAAGCCGCTGCTCGTCGTCCTGGTCATCGGGTTCTTCGGCTGGCCGTCCGTCGCGCGCGTGATCCGCGGCCAGACGCTGTCGCTGCGCACCCGGAACTACGTCGTCGCGTCCACCGCGCTCGGCGCCGGACGCTGGCACGTGATCCGGACGCAGCTGCTGCCGAACCTGGCGGCGACGATCACCGTCTACGCGACGATCTCGATCCCGTCGATGATCGGTGCCGAGGCCGCCCTGTCGTTCCTGGCCGTCGGCGTCACACCGCCGACGCCGTCCTGGGGCCGGAGCATCGGCGACGCGATCGGCTGGGTGCAGACCGACCCGATGTACCTCGTCTTCCCCGGCGCCGCGCTGTTCCTGATCACCCTGGCGTTCAACGTCCTCGGCGACGCCCTCCGCGACGCGCTCGACCCCCGAGGAGGCTCCCGGTGAGCACGCTCCGATTCCTGCTCGTCCGCGTGCTCGGAGCCGTCGTCGTGCTGCTCGTCGTCGCCGCGGTGACGTACGCCCTGTTCATGCTGCTGCCGACGAACCCCGCGCGGGCGATCTGTGACAAGCCCTGCACGCCCGACCGGTTGCGCGAGGTGCAGGCGTTCCTCGGTACCGACAAGCCGTGGATCGCGCAGTTCCTGGCGTACCTCGGCGGCATCTTCACCGGGCGGAGCTTCGGCAGCGGCGTCTCCGCGATCCAGTGCGCGGCACCGTGCTTCGGGTACTCCTTCCAGCTGCACGAGAGCGTGACCTCCCTCATCGTCACGCGCCTGCCCGTCACCGCCTCGATCGCGATCGGGGCGGCCGTGCTGTGGCTCGTCGCGGGCGTCGCCGGGGGAGCGGCCTCGGCACTCCGCCGTGGTTCCGCGCTCGACCGCACCGTGATGGGCATCGCCGTCGCGGGCGTCTCCGCACCGTCCTACCTGGTCGGGCTCCTCGGCATCCTGCTGTTCGGGTTCGTCCTCGGGATCCTGCCGACGAGCGGGTACGTGCCGTTCACCGAGGACCCCGTCGGATGGCTGACGCACCTGATCCTGCCGTGGTGCGTGCTCGCGTTCATCAGCGCGGCGATCTACGCCAGGCTGACCCGCGGCGAGATGCTCGAGGCGATGTCGCAGGACTTCGTCCGGACCGCCCGCGCGAAGGGCATCCGCGAACGCCAGGTGGTCATGCGGCACGGCCTCCGGACGGCGATCCTGCCCGTGGTGACGCTGTTCGGGCTCGACCTCGGGTCACTGCTCGGCGGGGCGGTCATCACCGAGAAGGTGTTCTCGATGCAGGGCCTCGGGGCACTGCTGATCGACGCGGTGCACACGCTCGACCTGCAGGTCGTCGTGGGGTTCACGCTGTTCTCGGCGTTCCTCGTGGTGACGGCGAACGTCATCGTCGACGTGGTCTACGCGTTCGTCGACCCGCGGGTGCGGCGCCGGGCGTAGGCGCGCGCGGCGCCGATCGGCGCCGCACAACCGAAAACACCCCGAACCACGGGAATCCGTGGTTCGGGGTGCTTTCTGTTGTGCAAAGGCGCGGCGCAGCTGCGCCGAGGCCGCGGCGGCGCAGCCGCCCGCCGCCCCGCGCCTCAGAAGTACGTGATGCCGTGCGGGGTCCGGGCCGGCAGGAGCATCGCGCGGAGCCGCACCGCGACCGCCGGTTCCGCCGCACGCAGCAGCCCCGCCGCCGCGAGCGTCACCGGGGACACCGACCCGAGCAGCAGCGCACCGAGGTCCGCCACGTCGAGCGAGACGTCCGGCGCGTCGGACACCCGCGTGACCGTCCCCACGCCGGACGCCACGTCGAGCCGGTACGTCCCCGCGGCGAACCCGAGCGAGTCCGACACCTCGAGCACGATCGACCCGTCGACGGCGTACGGCCGCGAGCGCAGCGTCGCCGGGACGTCGAGCACCCGGAGCCACACGTGGTCCTCCTCGTGGTCGACGTCGTACGCCCGGTTGTCCCCGAGCGCCGTCACGATCGGGTCGTCGAGCCGCGAGCGGTTGTACTTCACGACGTCGTTGAGGTCGATCGAGAGCAGGAACTCCCAGAGCGAGAGGTAGGCGGCATCGGTCGCGTAGACGAGGTCGACGACTTCGACGGCGGTGTCCTTCCCGTCCTGCTTGACCCGCCACGTGACGTACCCGTCGACGACGTCGGACCCGTCGGCCCGGTGCACGGCGGCCCGGACGTCCTTGGCCTTCTCGCCGTTGCCGGTGAACTCGCCGAAGACCACCGGCCAGGTGCCGGTGTTCCGCACCATCGACCCCGGGGTGCGCTCGTGGAACCGCGCGAAGACGTCCTTCCCGACGCCGTCGGCGAGCCAGGCGAGCGGCACGACGGTCACGGTGCCCGTCGTCGGCGCGAGGAACGGGAGCGCACGGTTCCGGCGGACGCTGACGGCGCGCTCGCGGATCGCGCTGCCGAACCCGAAGCGGCGGTAGATCGTGCCCTCCGACGCGGTGAGGGACGCCATCGCGTAGCCCTCTTCGACCCCGCGGGTGAGCGCGTGCATCATCATCGCGCGGAGGATGCCCCGGCGCCGTTCGGTCGGCCGGACGGTGACCGCGGAAATGGCCTGCGTGTCGACGGAGGACCCGTCGCCCCAGCTGAGCGGCTTGCGGAACCAGGTGAACGTGCCGGCGGGCCAGGTCTCGTCCACGGAACCGGGGAGGGGCTGCCGGACGTACACGCCGAGGAAGGTCTCATGGTCGGCGACGAAGTACGACGCCATCCGCGCAGCGTTCTCCGGTGAGCCGGTGCTCTCGTGGAAGCCCATCGCGACGGCTTCCAGCCAGGCGGCGGTGCGCTCGTCCGGTGCCCCGTCGGCATCGGTGCCGGGGGTGAACTCGCGCAGGTCGAAGCGGTCGGTGAAGTCGTCGTTGATCTGGGCCACGTGCCGACCCTATCGGTGGCGTGTGACGCGCTGCCCTGTCAGGATGCCCACATGGGGGAACGAACGAGACGCGCGGGCCTGGTGCTCGCCGCGCTGACCGCGATGACGCTCTCCGGGTGTGCGGTCCAGGGCGGCCCGGCCGCGCTCGAGACGCCGGGCAGCGCCACACCGGTCAGCACACCGGGTGCCACACCGGGCACGACACCGGGCGGCGCCGGGGACGGGCCGCCGCAGTACTCGCTGAACAAGCGCCACCATGAACGCACCGAGGTCCGTGACGTCGACCGCCCGGCACTCCAGAGCGCCGCGGGCACGGTCCGCCGTGCCCTCGCGGATGCGCCCCGTCCGGTCACCGAGGCGGCAGCGCGCCGGGCACTCGCCGACGCCGGCGCACCCGACCCTTGGCTCGTCGTGGACGCCACCACCGGTGCCGTCCGGTTCGAGGCGCAGGTCGACCAGCACGGCTGCCTGGTCGGCGGCGTCGACGAGGACGGCACGGTCACCGCGGAGCCCGACGGCTTCGTGCTCGACGGCGGCTGCCACGCGCTGGACGGCCACTGAGCCGACACTCGTTCAGCGGCGGCCGAGCACCTGCCGGCCGAAGACCGCGCCGAACCGGCCGACGGATCCGATCGACAGTGCCGAGCCGACGGAGCCGACCGACAGGAACGACCCGACGGACAGCACCGACGCGAACGACCCGATGCTCAGCACCGCGATGCTGCTGAACAGCGCGCCGACGGCGCACCAGGACGCGATCGACGCGATGCTGCGGGACGACGCCATCGCGCCGACCGAGTCGGTGGACGCGACGGAGCGGCTGTGGGACATGGCCTCACCGTACGCGCGGACGGGAGGCCCGGCTCGCCGCCGCCGCTCGGCCGACGGTCCGTCGGCGGCAGGCCCGGCACTCAGTCGGTCGCGCCCGCCGGCGGATCGACGAGCAGGCCGACCCGGTCGACCAGGTAGTCCGCGAGCGGCACCGTCGAACCCGCCGTGGGGGACCAGCGGACGAGCGGCACGTCGTCCTGGACGAGGAGCACCCCGCCGCCGTCGACGAGCGTGTCGTCGAGCGGGATCGGCGTCGCGCCGTGGTTCACCGTGTCCCCGGCGTCGAAGTGTCCACGGACGGCGGCAGCCCGGTACGCCCGTCGGGTCTCGGCGGACACCGACTGGAACTGCGCGCGGCCCGGGTCGGTGACCCGCGTGATGGTGCCCGTCGCCCACACCCGCCCGCCGGTCTCGATCGAGGAACCGATGAGCAGCGCGCCGACCCGCCAGACGCGGCCGAGGGACCGGATCGTCGGTTCGCGGTGGATGCCGAGCACGGCCTTCGGCTGCACGTACTCGCCGAGCGCCTCGTCCGGGGCGCCGGCGGCCCGGAGCCGTCGTGCCGCGTCGTCGAGCAGCTCGCGGGTCCGCGTCACACCGTCCGTCACGACGCCCGAGCCTAGACCGAGTGCGCTCCACGACGCCGGCCACGACGCCGGTCCCGGTCCCGGCCACGGTCACGGTCCCGGGCCCGCGCACGCCGGCGCCGGACCGAGGAGACGACACCGACCGTCACCATGACCGCGCTGTACGCGAGCAGCACGCCCGCGACGGCGGGGATGAGCCAGCTCCGCGAGCCGTTGACGAGCTGGTTGACGTACCCGACCTCGGGGACGCTGTACCAGACGACGCCGCGCACCTGCGCTGCCGTCACCGGCTGCGCATCGGGGGCGGCGTTGTTGTCGCCCTTGAGGACGAACGTGCGGGAGCCGTCGGACGAGGACGCGATCGAGACGACCCGGTGGCTGATCACGGCCGGCTGTCCGGACACGATCTGGTAGGTGACGACGTCCCCGACGTGGATGTCCGCGATCGGCGTGGGGCGCACGACGATCAGCGTGCCCGGGGGCAGCGTCGGCTCCATCGACTGCGTGAGCACGGTCAGCGGCGTCGACCCCGAGGCCTTCGGGATGACGATGAGCACGACCGCCAGTCCGGCGACGAGCAGGAGGAGCCCCGTGCTCGCGCCGAGGACGACCGCGTGCACGACGGCACGCCAGCCGGTACGCCGGGCCGGGGCGGCGGCGGAGGACGTCAGGCGCCGCATCGGATCGCCGCCCCGTCGTTCTGGGTGAAGAGCGTCACGGGGCCGCTGCCGGCGACGGTGGTCGTCGCGGTGCCCGCGCTGTCGATGACCTTCACGGTCACCGTGACGGTGCCGCTCGACGCGACGCTCTTGGGGATGTCCTGCGGCGCGAGGGTGATCCGCGCGGAGTAGTCCTGCGCCTTCTGCCCGACCATCGTGGTGCCGACGAACGCCGCGTACCAGGTGTCCGTCGGACGGGACGACGCCGGCCAGGTGACGTCGACGTAGTTCCCGCTGTGGTCGGTGCACGTGAGCGCTGCCGCCGCGGCGGGCGTGTTGAGGTAGAAGCCGCCCTGCAGGACGCCCGAGGTCCACGTGCCCGCGGTGAGCGTGAGGTTGACGTTGACGTTCGTGGTGGTGGAGGCCGGCGCGGACGAGGTCGGCGTGCTGCGCGTGCACCAGACGGCGCTGGCACCGGCGGCGAGCTTCGACGACATGCTCGGGAGCGATGCCCAGGTGCCCGTGACGGAACCGCTGCCGACGGCCGTCGAGTCGGTGCAGGCCGCAGCCGATGCGACCGGCCACGCGACGACCGTGACCGCCTGTGCCAGAGCGATCGAGCTGCCGGACACGACGGAGACCGTGGTCGAGGTGGTCCCGGCGATCGACCCGGAGTTGGTGAACGTGACCGGCTTCGTCACGGAGGTCACGGTGGACGAGAACGTCGTCGTGATCGCACTCGTGCCGCTGATCGACGCGGAGACCTTGCCGATCGTGACGCTGGACGCCGTCGTGGCGGTGGCAGTCCACAGCGCCCACGCCGCGCTCGACCCGCCGGCGACGAACACCGCGGTGAGGAGTGCGGCGAGGAGCACGCGGAACCGGCGGCTCACGAGGCCACCTGCGTCCCGGTGACGGTGAGCGTGAAGTCGGTGACGGCGCCGGCGACGGACTGGGGGGCGTCGGCGTCCAGGTCGAGCTCGACGCAGCCGATCCCGCTGGCGCCGACGGGGAGGGTGTAGTAGCCGCTGCCCGTGTCGAACGTCGCCACGCGGGCGCTGGCACCGGAGAGTCCGGTCCGGCAGTCCGCGGCGGTCGCGACGACGGACAGCTTCAGGGTCTCCTCACCCAGCACGGTCGCACTGGAGGCGCTGGTCGCGTACGCCACGGTCGTCGCGGTGGTCGCGACCCGCATCGAGAGCGGGACAGTGCCCGTGTTCGCGACGGTGAAGGTCCCGGTCACGCCGGTCCCGGGTGCGAGGACCGCGGTGTTCATCGCCGTCAGCGCACCGACGCGGATGGTGGCCGTCCCGGACTTCACGGTCGACGCCGTGGTGCTCGCCGCGCCGTTCCAGAGGGCGTACGTGCCGCCGGTGCCGACCAGCGCGACGACGACCGCGACGACCAGGGCGAGCACCGTCGGCCAGACCCAGCGCGCGCGGCGGGGTGCGCGGTGGCGCCCCGTCCTCGTCGCTGTCCCGGTCATGCTCGTTCCCCTGGTCGTCGTGGTCGTGTGGGTGGACTCGGCGTGGTGAGCGGATCACCGACCCACCACGCCGAGGCTCAGGACGCGATCGCGGTCTGCGTCAGCGTGAAGGCGAGGGCGCCGACGTTGAGGGTGCCGCCCTGGCCGTTCGTCGCGGAGCTCGGCAGGGAGATCGTGAAGACGACCTTGACGGTGGAGGTGGACGTCGAGGGCGACACCACGAAGGTGTTCGCGTTCGAGGTCGACTGCACGACGGAGGCGCTGGACGACGTGACCGCGAGGGTCTTCGTCGTGGCCGCGAGGAGGGCGGCGTCGCCGGTGATGCTCTGGCTGGCGTAGGTCAGGTTCGCCTTGAGGTCCTGACCGGTCGCGCCGATGTTCAGCGTCTGCGTGAACTGGTACGTGTTGCCCGGGACCATGAGCGCGGTCGTCGGGTTGATCGCGGCGGAACGGCCGTTGGTGATGTCGGTCCAAGCGCCGTCGTTGTTGGCGCTCAGGGTCAGGGTGCCCGAGCTGATCGAGGACGCGGCGCTCGAGGCGCTGGCGTTCCAGAGTGCGAAGGTGCCCGCTCCGCCGAGGAGGAGGGCGACGCCGGCGGCGCCGGCGATGGCACCGGTGACGATCTTGTGCATGGGGGTGTCCGTTTCTGCGCAGGGGGGAGCGCTGAAGGCCACGGGCACGGTGGTTCGGGTTGTCGTGCCGGTGGGACGTTGTCATCGACCCAGTGGTTCGAGGGGTCGCGGCTGACCTGTGCCGGGAGTGGATCGCCGGGCTCCGAGGCTCTGAGCGACTCGGGCGGGCTGGATCCGCTCCGGTATCGAATCTAGCCGGTCCCCCAAAGTGCCGACAAGAGGGAACATGCACTTGCATGGACCCAGTCCGGGGGTGATTTTCGTCCCCGACAGTGCGGACATGGTTTGTACCCCGATTCGAGTACGGGTGCGGCGGAATGCCGGACCGACCCATACGGTTGCATCGACCGGAAACGAGGAGGGACCCATGGGCATCGTGCACTGGCTGTTCGACGCGCAGATCGTCATCGGTGACCAGACGGTGCTCTGGCGCGAGGTGATCGGCAACGTCTTCGGTCTGCTCAGTGCGCTCGGTGGCATGCGCCGGAAGGTCTGGGCGTGGCCGGTCGGCATCATCGGGAACGCCCTGCTCTTCACGGTCTTCATGGGGGCGCTCTTCGACACCCCGAACCCGGTCAACCTGCTCGGTCAGGCCGGTCGCCAGGTCATGTTCGTCATCGTGAGCATCTACGGCTGGTACCGGTGGACGCACCGTCCCGCGGAGGCGACGAGCGTGATCGACCCGCGCTGGGCCTCCTGGCGGACCCGTCTCCTGCTCGTCGTCGCCCTGGTGGGCGGCACCGCGGTGCTGACGCCGATCTTCCGCGCGCTCGGCTCGTACGAGCCGGTCTGGTCCGACGCCTGGATCTTCGTCGGCTCGCTCCTCGCCACCTACGGGATGGCGAAGGGTTGGGTGGAGTTCTGGCTCATCTGGGTGGCCGTCGACCTGGTCGGCGTCCCGCTGCTCTTCTCCGCCGGGTACTACGCGTCCGGACTGATGTACGTTTTCTACGGCGTCTTCACCCTGACCGGCTTCTTCGTCTGGGCGAAGCAGCGCACGAAGCCCCCGGCAGCACCGGTCACCGTCGGCTGAGCATGCCTCAGCGCCGCCGAGCATGATGGGCGCATGAGCGAAGGCGCCTTCGGCACCGGGTGGCGCGTGTACCGCGCACACCGACGGGAGTTCCTGGACCCGGTCCGGCTCCGTTGTCGCACCATCGTCGGCGCGGCCGTCGCGTTCGTCGCGGGCGCGGTCCTCGTCGTCACGGACCTGCCGACGCCCTGGACCGGCAGCACCCTGGCTGCGTCGCTGGTGATGGCGGTCGCCTGGGCCGCGGCGGTCGGCTGTTTCTCGGCGGCGTTCACGCGGTCCGCCGGCCGTGTCCCCGTGCCGTCCGGGCCCCGCCTGGTCGGGTGGCGGCGCTCCGAGCGCATCGGTCGTCAGTTCGCGGCCCGGCCGCCCGAGCTGTTGCCCGAGGACCGGGACGAGGTCCTCGCGAAGGCGGCCGAGACGATCGGACCGGCGATCGGGAGCATCGACCGGTTGCGGTGGGTGCCGCTCGGATGGCTGGCGGTGTGGATCGGAGCGCTCGTCAGCGGCCTGGCATGGCAGTCCGTGATCGCGCTGCTGTTCCCACCCGCGTCCATGCTGCTGCAGGGCGGGGTGTGGATCGCTGCCGTGGTGTGGCTCGGTCGTGCGGAACTGACCCGCCGCCGGGTCGAGGCCACCCCGCCGTACACGCCCCCGCCCCCGAACGGCGCGCGGAACACGGAGCCGCGCGGCTCGAAGCTCGCCCTCCCCGACGCGTGAGCGGCAAGGCGCCGCGCGAGACGCCGCACGCCGCGCGAGACGCCGCCGAAGAGCGAGGCGTCTCGGCAGGACGGCGGCGTCTCGTGCACACGAGGGCGTCTCGCACGCACCAGCGCGCACCGGAACGGGCGCGACTACACCGGCTGGACGGCCCCCGGTCTGGGTCGAGACACCCGCCCGCCGATGGGGTGGGATGGTCCCGTGGAGACCCTCACTGACGACACGATCGTCGACGAACAGACGACCGCGGAGCGCCTCATCAGGGCCGCCATCCGTGCGTACCGCCTGCACCCCTTCAACCAGGTCGACGCCGCCGTGATCGCGGACGTCGCCGGCCTGCCGCTCGACGCCGTCGCGCGGGCGTTCCCCACGTGGGACGCCCTGCTGCTCGTGACCTACGACCACTGGACGACCCTCCGCGGGTCGACCCGGCTCCGGAAGCCGACGTGCACCATCGACCACGTGCGGATGACCCTCGCCGAGGACGTCGCCGACCCGGGCCTGGTCCGGGTCCTCGCGGGCGTGATCAACATCGCCGGTGCGGACACGACCTTCGCGGGACTGTTCCGGAAGCGCTACGAGGAGTACGTCGCCACGCTGACGGCCGGGCTCCAGCGCGACTTCGACCGCGGTGCGGAGGACTTCGTCGTCCCCGCCGACCGCGCTGCGACGCAGCTCCTCGCGCTCTACGAGGGCCTGCAGATCCAGCTGCTCGTGCGCCCGCACCTCGACGTGCTGGCCGAGTACGACCACGCGGTGCACGCCCTCCGCGAGGGTTGGCGCCGCCGCGAGGTCCCCGCGTGGGACCTCGACCTGATCCCGGCGTCGTCGGCCCCGAGGTCACCGGTCCTGGCGGACTGACCCGCCGGACGTGACGGCCGCCACGGGGCCACCCCGTGACGGACGGGAGGCACGGCGCCTGCCCGCACCGTGCCTCCCGTCCGATCCCCGGTCGCGTTCCTACGCGCGCAACCAGGCCGTCCCCACGCCCGCCAGGGCGCCGTCTGCCACCGGAGCCGAGGCGAGCAACAGCTCACCGGCGGGGAGGTCGTAGGGCTCGTCGCCGAACACCGTCACGCTCGTCCAGCCGTTCGGCCGGCGGAACGCGAGGACGTCGTCGCGACCCGTCTCGAGCCACTCGAGGTGCTCCTCGGACTGCAGCTGCCCGCGGAGACCGAGTGCCTTCCGGTACAGGTTCAGCGTCGAGTCCGGGTCGGTGTCCTCGGCCTCGACGGAGGACGCGCCGAACCAGGCCGGCTGCGGCAGGTGCGAGCCGCCGGGGCCGAAGCCGAACGAGGAACCGGTGCGGGTCCACGGGATCGGGACGCGGCAGCCGTCGCGGCCGACGTCGACGCCCGGGTTCCGGAAGAACGCCGGGTCCTGACGGTCGGCGTCGGGGATGTCGCCGACCTCCTGCAGGCCGAGCTCCTCGCCCTGGTACAGGTACGCGGAACCGGGCAGGGCGAGTTCGAGCAGCGTCGCGGCCTTCGCCCGACGGAGCCCGAGGTCCTGGTCGAGGTCGTCCTGCGACCCGCCGGCGAGGAGCCAGGCGCCGCCCTGCTTCTCGGTCGCGCCGTTCCGAGCGGGGAGCGCGTAGCGGGTGGCGTGCCGGACGACGTCGTGGTTGGAGAACACCCACGTCGTCGACGAGCCGGACTGCTCGGCGAGGCCGAGGTTGAACTCGATGATGCTGCGGAACGACCCGGCGTCGAAGTCGGCCTCGAGGAGGTCGAAGTTGAACGCCTGCCCGAGCCCGTCGGCGCTCGCGTAGCGGGCGCGGCGGTCCGCGGCGACCCACGCCTCGGCGACGGCGGTGCGTGCCGGCGTGTACTCGTCGAACACCTTCCGCCACTCGGCGTAGATCTCGTGGACGTCGTCCCGGTCCCAGAGCGGGTGCGTGCCGTCCTTCGGCAGTTCGGCGAGCTCCGCCCAGGTCGGCAGCACCTCGCCGAGGTCCTTCGCGAGCCCGTGCGCGACGTCGATGCGGAAGCCGTCGACCCCGCGGTCGGACCAGAAGCGCAACGTGTGCAGGAAGTCGTCGCGGACCTCGCGGTTCGCCCAGTTCAGGTCGGGCTGCTCCTTCGCGAAGGAGTGCAGGTACCACTGGCCGTCGCCCGCGGCGGTCCAGGCCGGGCCGCCGAAGATCGAGATCCAGTCGGCGGGCGCCTCGCTCTTGTCCGGACCGGTGCCGTCGCGGAAGACGTACCGGTCGCGGGCGGGGGACCCGGCCGGGCTGGCGAGGGCCTCGCGGAACCACGCGTGCCGGTCGCTCGTGTGGTTCGGGACGATGTCGACGATCACCCGGATGCCGGCGCCGTGCAGGGCCTCGACCATCGCGTCGAAGTCGTCGAGGGTCCCGAGCTTCGGGTCCACGTCGCGGTAGTCGTCCACGTCGTAGCCGCCGTCGGCGAGGGCGGACGGGTAGAACGGGCTGAGCCACACCGCCTCGACGCCGAGCGACGCCAGGTACGGCAGGCGCTCGGTGATGCCGCGCAGGTCACCGATCCCGTCACCGTTCGCGTCCGCGAAGGAGCGGGGGTAGATCTGGTAGACGCTCGCCTGTCGCCACCAGGTCTCGTCGGTGGCGGTGGTCGCGGTGGCCGGCTGGGCCAGGATGTCGGTCATGGGGTCCTCTCGGGGGTCCGGTCGATCACTTGATGGCACCCTGCGTCACGCCCGCCATCACCCATCGCTGGGTGACGAGGTAGACGATGATCGCGGGGGCCATGGCCATCAGGTACGAGGCGAACGACACGTTGTAGTTGTTGCTGAACTGGGTCTGGAAGATCTGCTGGAGCACCGGCAGCGTCTGGAGCGCCGGGTCCGCGGTGATGAGCGCCGGCATCATGTAGTCGTTCCACGAGGCGAGGAAGGCGAAGATGCCGACCGTCGCGCTCATCGGTGCGAGCAGCGGGAACACCAGCTGCCAGAACACCTGCCACGTGCTCGCCCCGTCGATGCGGGCGCTCTCCTCGAGCTCCCCGGGGATCGACCGGAGGAACGCGGTGAAGAGCATCACGCTGAACGACAGCTGGAACATGACGTGCAGGATCGCGACGCCGAACGGGTTGTCGAGCCCGACCATGCCGGTCAGCTTCACCTGCGACAGCGCGAGCACCGGGAACGGCAGGAACATCGCGGCGAGCAGGTAGAAGAACGACCAGCGGAACAGTCGGCGCTCCCAGTTCCGGGCGATCGCGTACGCCGCGAACGACGCCAGCAGGATCGTCCCGACGACGGTGATCGCGGCGACCATCACCGAGACGCCGAACGCCCGCGGGAAGTCGGTCAGCTGCCAGGCCTCGACGAAGCCCTGCACACTGAACGGCGCCGGCAGCGAGAACGCGTTGCCGTCGACCGCCTGGCCGGTGGTCTTGAACGCCATGCTCAGCGTGACGTAGAGCGGGATCAGGACGGAGAACGTGCAGACGACCAGGACGATCGTCAGGGTCCAGTTGCCCCGACCGCGGCGGCCGTGGGTCTTGTCGGCGTCCACGGAGCGGACGCTGCCGGTGAGCGTGGTGCGGGTGTTGAGCGGTGCTTGGACGGTCATCAGAACGAGGCCTTCCCGCGGGTGGCCCGCAGCTGGACGATGGCGATGACGACGGCGATCACGAAGAAGATCGTCGCGTTCGCCATCTGGTACGAGTAGTCGCCGTTGGAGAACCCGTTGAAGATCGACATCGCGACGCTGGTCGTCGAGGTGCCGGGGCCGCCGTTCGTGAGACCGACGATGACGTCGTACGCGTTCAGGAAGTTCTTGAACCCGATGACGAGGTTGATGACGATGTAGCCCGCGGTGAGCGGCACCGTGATCGAGAGCAGCTGCCGCCATGACGACGCGCCGTCGAGCGATGCCGCCTCGTACACGTCGCCGGGGATCGAGAGCACGCCGGCGATGTAGATGAGGAGCGTCGACGGGATCGCCTGCCACGCGGTGACGATGACGATCGCGATCCACGCCAGGTCCGGGTTCGCGAGGATGCTCTGCTCGAGCGGGCCGAAGCCGAGCGCGGTCGCCGCGGCCGGCAGGCTGTTCGAGAACAGGAACGAGAACACGTAGGCGATGACGATGCCGGAGATCACCATCGGCAGGACGAACACCGCGCGGAGTGCGATCTTCCCGCGGATCTTCGACGTCAGGCCGATGGCGAGCAGGAACGCGATCGCGTTCACCAGCAGGACCGTGACGAGCGCGAAGCCCATCGTGAAGAGGTACGCCTGCAGGATCGCGGGGTCGGAGAACACGGCGCGGTAGTTCGTCAGCCCGATGAACCCGAACTCGCCGAACCCGACGGAGTCGGTGAAGCTCAGGACGATGCCCATCACGGCCGGCAGCGTGATCGCCAGCGTGAAGATGACGAGCGTCGGCAGGAGGAACGCGAGGAAGACCGGGTCGAGTCGCCGCCGTGGACGGCGCATGCCGGCCGGGAGGCCCGGTGCGGCTCCGCCACGGCGGCTGCGGTCCGCCGTCGTGATCGATTCAGTGGTCGTGGTTGCCATTCGTCGACTCCTTAGGCGGACCGGAGCGCGAGCCGCGCCCAGTCGGCGTCGAGGGTGCGGAGCTGCCGCGCGGGGTCGCCGCCCAGGGCGATCGCCTGGGCGTAGTTCGCGACGGGGATCTCGGCGGGGATGAGCTGCGAGGCGCCGAGGGAGAACGCGGCGGAGTCGTAGAACGACTGCATGCCGGCGAGCGCGGGGTTCGAGGCCGGCGGGGCGTCCTTCCGGACGCCGAAGCCGTTGTTGTCCGCGTTGTACTTGTCGTTGACCTTCGGCTGCATCAGGAAGGTCAGGAAGTCGCGGGCGGCTTCCTGCTTCTTCGACTGCTCCGGGATCCAGAGTGCGAGGTCGACGTTGACCCGGACCTTCCGGTCGTCGGGGTCGTCGGTGACGGGCAGCGGGAACGTGCCGAGGTCCATGTTCTTCGTGGTCTTCGCGATCTCGCCGAGTGCCCACGGTCCCTGCATGTACATCGCGGCCTTGCCCTGGGCGAACGCCAGGTTGCCGTCGCCGTACCCACGGCTGGCGGCGTCCTTGTTCGACCACTTCGCGAGCTGCGTCATGCGCTGCATCGGCATCGCGAAGTCCTTCTCGAACGACACCTTCGAGTCCTTGCCGACGCTCGTGCCCTCACGCTGCAGGGACGTGAAGGTCGCCGGCACGTCGAGTGCACCGCCGATGCTGTAGTCGAACATCCCCTGGGCGATCGTCCACGTGTCCTTGTAGGTGTTGTAGAACGGCGTGACCCCGGCGGCGGTGAGCTTGTCGCAGACGGCGGCGAGCTCGGTCCAGGTGGTTGGGACGTCGACGCCGTTGTCGGCGAACAGCTGCTTGTTGTAGATCACGCTGGCGGACATCACCGAGTAGGGGAGTGCGCTCTTGCGGCCCGGGTAGTCCGCGGTCTGCTCCATGAGCGGCCACAGGTCGGGGTTGATCGTGTCCGCCTGCTCGAGGTCGGACAGGTCGGTGAGGGCCCCGTGCTCGACGAACGGCACGACCGAGAAGTTGTAGTTCCAGCACCCGAGGTCCGGCGGCGCGTTCCGCACGAAGTTCGCGGACATGTTCGACGTCGAGTCGCGGATCACCCGCACGCTCGACTGGCTGTCGTGGAACTGGGCGATCAGGTCGTCGAAGTACCCGATGACCTCGGGCTTCGACACGTAGAACGTGATCGTCTCGGGTCGCTTCGATGACGATCCGATCGGGGCGCACCCGGCGAGTGCGAAACCGCTGGCGATGCCGCCGGCCCCCAGCAGGAACGACCGTCGGCTGACCCCCGCGGTGTTCCGAGTCGTGGCGTGTTGCTTCACGTCGTCTCCGTCCGTCCGGACCCGGCGTCCCTGCCGTTCCAGAATCGCGGACCGGCTCCGGTGCCGCCCGCAGGACTAAATGTAGCGAGAAAATCTAATAGCGCAAGGAACTCGCGTCGCGGTAGTGTCACGACATGCCGCAGCGCCGTGGAACCGCACGCGGGTCGAGTGCCGAGATCGTGCTCGACCATGCGTTCGCCGCGCGCGCCTTCACCGCAACAGAGGCGATGGACGCCACGGGCCTGACCCGCTCCACCGTGCTCGCGGCCTGCGACGAACTCGTCCGGCTCGGCTGGATCCGCGAGCTCGACGACGCCCGCGCGGCGGGGGAGTACCGGATGGGACGTCCGGCCCGGCGGTACGGGCTCGACGAGCGCGCGGGCGTGGTCGTCGGCATCGACGCCGGGCAGCACCGGATCGCCGTGCTCGTCGCCGACCTGCGCGGGACCGTGCTCGGGCGTGCCTCCGGCGACCTCGGGGAGGCCGGCCTCGACGTGCCCGTCCGGCTCGGGGTCATCCGGGACACGGTCGCACGGGCACTTGCGGCGGCCGCGGTCCCCGGCGACGACGTCCTGGTCACCACCGTCGGGGTCCCCGCGCCCGTCGATGCCGTCGGTGCCTCGCCGGCCGACGACGGCGGCTACTGGGCGGCGATGAACCCCGGCTTCGGGGCGGTGCTCCGGCAGGGCACGGTCGTGGTCGAGAACGACGCGAACCTCGCGGCCGTCGCCGAACGCGGTGCCGGTGGCGACGGTTCGTTCGCCGCACTGCTCGCCGGCGAACGGTTCGGCACCGGGCTCGTGGTCGACGGCACCCTGCTCCGCGGCGCACACGGCGGCGCGGGCGAGATGCGCGTGCTCGACCTGGTGGCCGGCGTCGGCTCGCCCGAGGGACTCGGGAGCACGGCTCGGGTGCTCGCCGCCGAGGCGGTCGCGGACGGTCGCGTGCTCCCCGGCACCCCGCTCGCCGCGGCCCCGGACGGCATCGACGCAGCGGCGCTGTTCGCCGCCGCCGAGGCCGGCGACGCCGTCGCGGTCGAGCTCGTCGAACGGCTCGGCGACCGGCTCGCCCGGGTCTGCGTGGTGCTCGCGAGCCTGCTCGACATCGACCGCGTCGTGGTCGCCGGCGCCATCGCCGAGCCGGCGGAGGTCGTCATCGCCCACGCCCGCCGGCTGCTCGACACGTGGCACTACGACCCCGTGCCGACGATCGTCGCGTCCACGCTCGGCGCGGACGTCGTCGTCCGCGGTGCGATCGCGCTGGCACTCGACGTGGTGCGCGAGGCACCGCTCGCGCTCAGTCTGCCCGGGCGGACCGCGATCGTCGCGTGACGGTGACGGTGACGGTGACGGTGACCGTCACGGTGCCTGCGGCCACGCGCGTGCGGGTCAGCGCCGCCGCCAGGAGAGCACCTGCCGGACGGTGACCTTCGACCCGTACTGGGCGACCGAGTGCCGGAACAGGTACTGCGCGAACCAGAGCAGCACGAACGCGACGGCGAACACCTCGACGATGCAGATCACCGACTCCACCGGGGACAGCGCACCGACCGCGTTCCGCACCATCGCGGTGACCGGGGTGAACGTCGGGAAGTACGTGAAGAAGGTGGCGACCGGCGACGACGGGCTCGTCATCACGAAGAACGCCGCGTAGACCGGGATGATCAGCGAGAAGATCGCCGCCGACTGCAGCGTCGAGGCGTCCTTGATCGAGGGGACCGCGGCGCCGACGGTCACGAAGAGCGCCGAGGCGAGCAGCACCCCGCCGAGCAGCAGCAGGGCGCCGACGAGCATCCGCCACGGGTCGATGACGACGTCCCCGACCCGGCCGGCGACGAGCGGGACGACGACCACGAGCGAGAGCAGGCCGGGCACCAGGAACACCCCGATCTGGACCAGACAGACCAGCAGCATCGCGACGACCTTGCCGCGGATGAGGTCCCCGGCGGTCACCGTGGTGAGGATCATCTCGGAGATTCGGTTCTCCTTCTCCTCCACGACCACCGTCACCATGCGGGCGGCGAGCAGGATCACCAGGCCGAAGAACGCGGCGACGTAGACCAACGGCGGCACGATCGACAGCCACCCGGGCGCGACCTTCCCGTTCGCGTAGGCCGTCACGTCCGCGGTCGGTGGGGAGCGGAGGATGCTGACCGCCTCGGGGTCGTCGACCTCCGCGGCCACGCTCTGCTCCAGCACGCGCTGCGCGAGCGATGAGTACCCGCCGTTCTCGAACAGCCCGCGGTCCTTCGCGGTCACCGTGATCGAGTCCGTCGACGGGGACTCGGGGAACACGACGAGCGCGTCGAGCCGGCCGGCGACCACGTCGGCCCGGTCCCCGGACGGATCGGTGGACGGGGTCCCGCCCCAGCGTGCCGCGACGGACTCCGAGACCAGGCCTGAGTGGTCGACGTAGTGGAACGGGGTCTTCGTCGCCGACGAGCTCGAGACCGCGGAGTCCGTGCCGGCGGCCTGCCCGACCCCGACGAGCAGGGACACCACGATGATGACGAACGGGAGCGCGAGGGTGCCGATCCAGAACGCGGGCTTCTTGACCGCGCGGACGAACTCGAACCGGATGACGGTGCCGATGCGGCTCATCGTGCTCCTCCCGCCATGCGCTCGTCGGCGCCCGCGTCGTGGCCGTAGACCTGCACGAAGATCTCGTCGAGCGGGATCCGGCGCATCTCGAAGCCGGTGACGTGCACGCCCGCGGCGACCAGCGACGCCAGGATGTCCGACCCGTCCGCTGCTGCCGACGTCGAGGGCACGAGGTAGGCAACGTGCCCCTCGTGCCGGGCGAGCTTGTAGCGCGGGGACGGCGGGACCGGACCGTCGAGGGCGACCTTCGCGACGGCGCCGCCGAAGGTGTCCTGCACCTCGGGGATGGAGCCGTACGCGGCCGCGGTGCCGTCCTTGAGCAGGAGGATCCGGTCGCAGAGCCGCTCGACCTCGTCCATGTGGTGCGTCACGAGGATCACCGTCGCACCGTCGGCCTTCCGCTCGTCGACCAGGTCGAGCAGCAGCCGGCGGTTCACCGGGTCGAGGCCCTTCGTCGGCTCGTCGAGGATGAGCAGGCGCGGCCGGTCCATGATCGTGATCCCGAGCTGGACCTTCTGCTGCTGCCCGCCGGAGAGCTTGTCGACGCGGGCCTTCGCCCGGTCCGCGAGCCCGACCCGCGCCAGGTAGTCCATCGACCAGGCCGTCGCCGCGGGGCGCTTCATGCCGCGGAGCGCCGCGAAGTACGTCATCACGTCGAGGACGGACTCCTTGCGGTACAGCCCGCGCTCCTCGGGGAGGTACCCGATCCCACCGGTGGCCGGCCGGTACGGGTGCCCGTCGATCGTGAGCGTGCCCGAGGTCGGCGACGTGATGCCGAGCAGCGCGCGGATCGTCGTCGTCTTGCCGGAGCCGTTGCTGCCGAGCAGCCCGAAGGTCTCACCGGGGGCGATGTCGAACGAGAGCCCGTCCACCACCGCACGGTCCCCGAACCGCATCACGAAGTCCTGCACGCTGATGCTCGCCCCGGCCATGGAGCCCCCTTCTCGCTCCGCCGACCCTACCGGCCGCCGCTGAACCGCCCCCTCCGGGGACGGTCCGGATCGACGCTGACTACCGGCCGAGGGGCACCAGGCGCGCCAACTGGGTGACGTGACCGGGCTCGAGCTCCTCGAGCGACGCGACACCGAGCAGGCGCATGGTGCGCTCGATCTGTTCGGAGAGGATCTGGATCATCCGGTCCACCCCGGCCTCGCCACCCGCCATCAGCCCGTAGAGGTACGCCCGGCCGACCATCGTGTACCGCGCACCGAGGGCGACGGCGGCGACGATGTCCGCGCCGGACATGATGCCCGTGTCCAGGTGCACCTCGGTGTCGTTCCCCACCTCCTTCACGACCTGCGGCAGCAGGTGGAACGGGACCGGGGCGCGGTCGAGCTGCCGGCCGCCGTGGTTCGAGAGCGTGATGCCGTCGACGCCCATGTCGGCCAGACGCTTCGCATCCGCCAGGGACTGGACGCCCTTGACGACGACCTTGCCCTTCCACTGCGAGCGGATCCAGGCGAGGTCCTCGTAGGTGACGGTCGGGTCGAACATGTGGTCGAGGAGCTCCCCGACGGTGCCGGACCAGCGGTCGAGCGAGGCGAACGCCAGCGGCTCGGTGGTGAGGAAGTCGAACCACCACCACGGCCGCGGGATCGCGTTCACGATGGTCTTCACGCCGAGCTGCGGCGGGATCGAGAACCCGTTGCGCTTGTCGCGGAGCCGCGCTCCCGCGACGGGCACGTCGACGGTGACCAGGAGCGTGTCGAACCCGGCCTTCTCGGCGCGGGACACGAGCGCCATCGACTTCTCGCGGTCCTTCCACATGTAGAGCTGGAACCAGTTGCGGCCGTGCGGGTTGGCATCGCGGACGTCCTCGATCGCGGTGGTGCCCATCGTGGAGAGCGCGAACGGGATGCCCGCGCGTCCGGCGGCGCGGGCTCCGGCCCGCTCGCCCTCGGTCTGCATCATCCGCGTGAACCCGGTCGGCGCGATGCCGAACGGGTACGCGACCGGCGACCCGAGCACGTCCCAGGAGGTGTCGACCGAGGACACGTCGCGCAGGATCGCGGGCGTGAACTCGATGTCCTCGAACGCCTGGCGCGCACGGGCGAGCGAGATCTCCGCCTCGGCGGCGCCCTCGGTGTAGTCGAACGCGGCACGCGGGGTGCGGCGCTCGGCGATGTCCCGGAGGTCCCAGATCGTCAGCGCCTGGTCGAGCCGCCGACGCCGGGCGTTCAGGTCCGGCTTCTTGAACTGCATCAGCGGCGCGAGGTCGCGCACCGTCGGCAGCTGCCGCTTGACCTTCGGCCGTGCGGTCGACGCGCTCCCCGGCCCGGGGAACGGTGCTCCGGTCGCGGGGTCGATGCGCGTGCCGTCGTCGGTGGTGGTCATGCGTGGCTCCTGACGTTGGTCCGGTCGGGTTCGGCGCGCGACGGCGCCGTGGGGGAGTAGCGCACGGGCTCGACGGTCCGCGCGACGATGCTCCGGAGTGCCTCCAGTGAAGCCCCTCCGAGGCCTGCGAGTCCAGCGGCGCGCGCCTGGACGAGCACGTTGCCGAGCGCCGTGGCCTCGACGGGGCCCGCCAGGACGGGCAGCCCGGTGCGGTCCGCGGTGAGTTGGCAGAGCAGCCGGTTCTGCGATCCGCCGCCGACGACGTGCACGACGCGGATGTCCTTGCCCGTCACCTCGGTGATCGTCCGCAGCGTGGACGCGTAGGCCGCGGCGAGCGACTCGAGGATCGACCGCACGAACTCCGCGCGGGTCGTCGGTGCGGGGAGACCGTGCGCCGAGCACCACGCCGCGATCCTGGTCGGCATGTCGCCGGGCGGCGTGAACGACTCGTCCGCGGGGTCGAAGACGGTGACCGGGGTGGTGACGGCCGCGGCGGAGGCGATGAGGGCCTCCAGGTCGATGCTCGCGCCACCACGCTCCCAGGTCCGGACGCTCTCGGAGAGCAGCCAGAGCCCGGACACGTTCTTGAGGAACCGGACCCGGCCGTCGACGCCGCCCTCGTTCGTGCAGTTCGCGTCGCGCGCCGCGTCCGACAGGACGGGCGCGTCGAGCTCGACGCCGACCAGGGACCAGGTGCCGGAGGAGATGTATGCGAAGTCCGGTTCGGTCGCGGGGACCGCGACGACGGCGGAGGCCGTGTCGTGCGACCCGACGAGCGTGACGGGCGCGCTGCGCCGACCGGTCCTGGCACCGACCAGGTCGGCGACGGCCGGCAGCAGGGGACCGAGTCGGTCTCCGGGATCGCGCAGGGTGGGCAGCAACCCGGCCGGGAGGCCCGCGGCAGCCCGCAACGCCGGGTCCCACCCACGCGTGGTGGCGTTCAGGGCCCCGGTCGTCGATGCGTTCGTGCGCTCGGCCGCCTCGACGCCGGTGAGCCAGTACCCGAGGAGGTCCGGGACGAGCAGGGCACGGTCGGCTCCGCCGACCGCCGGGTCCGCGGCCCACTGGAACAGCGTGTTGAACGGCAGGTGCTGCAGGCCGTTCCGGCGGTACAGCTCGGCGGCGTCCATGCGCGCGTGCACCTCGGCGACCCCGCGCTCGTGCCGCTCGTCGCGGTAGGCGTACGGCAGCCCGAGCAGCCGGCCGTCACGGAGCAGGCCGTAGTCCACCGCCCAGGAGTCGATGCCGATGCTGGCGATGTCCGGATGCCGGGCGACGGCGTCACGCAGCCCGACGGTCACCTGCCGGTAGAGCTCGACGACGTCCCAGTGCAGGGCGTCCCGGTCGTGCTCGTGGAGCGTCACGGGACCGTTCGGGAACCGGGCGACGTGCTCCATCCGCACGCCGTCCGTGTCGACGTGCCCGACGATCACCCGGCCGCTCGTGGCGCCGAGGTCGACCGCGGCCACGCTGCCGCTGCTGCTGGCCATGGCGCTAGCGCAGGAACGCCGCGGCGACGCCCGCGTCCACGGGCACGTGCAGCCCCGTGGTGTGCGAGAAGTCGTCCGTGCAGATCGCGTAGACGGCGTTCGCGACGTTCTCCGGCACGACCTCGCGCTTGAGGATCGTCCGCTGGGCGTAGAACTTCCCGAGGTCCTGTTCCTCGATGCCGTAGGTCTTCGCGCGGTTCGCACCCCAGCCGGACGCGAAGATTCCCGAGCCGCGGACCACCCCGTCGGGGTTGATGCCGTTGACGCGGACGCCGTGCTCGCCGAGCTCGGCCGCCAGGAGTCGCACCTGGTGGGCCTGGTCGGCCTTCGTGGCGGAGTAGGCGATGTTGTTCGGGCCGGCGAACACCGAGTTCTTGCTCGAGATGTAGACGATGTCGCCGCCGAGCCCCTGCTCGATGAGGACCTTCGCGGCGGCCTTGGACACCAGGAACGAGCCCTTCGCCATCACGTCGTGCTGCAGGTCCCAGTCCTGCTCGGTGGTCTCCAGCAGGGACTTCGACAGGCTCAGCCCGGCGTTGTTGACGACGAGGTCGAGGCCGCCGAAGTGCAGCAGGGTCTCCTGGACCGCACGCTCGATGTCGGCGGCGCTCGTGACGTTCGCGCTGACGCCGATCGCCCTGTCGGTGTTCCCGATCTCCGTCGCGGTCGCCTGTGCCTTCTCGAGGTCGAGGTCCGCGATGACCACCGCCGCCCCCTCGGCCGCGAGACGCTTCGCGATCGCCTTGCCGATGCCGCTCGCCGCGCCGGTGACCAGGGCGATGCGGGTGGCGAGCTTCGCCGGTGCGGGCATCCGCTGGAGCTTCGCCTCTTCGAGGGCCCAGTACTCGATGCGGAACTTCTCGGCCTCGTCGATCGGGGCGTAGGTGCTGAGGGACTCCGCGCCGCGCATGACGTTGATCGCGTTGCCGTAGAACTCGCCGGCGACGCGGGCGGTCTGGGCGTCCTTGCCGTAGGAGAACATCCCGACGCCCGGGACCAGCACGATGAGCGGGTCGGCGCCGCGGATCGCGGGGGACTGCTCGTCGGCGTGCCGGTCGTAGTACGCCTGGTAGTCCTCGCGGTAGGTCGTGTGCAGCTCGTGCAGGCGTTCGATCTGCTCCTCGGCGGTGGCCGTCGCGGGCAGGTCGAGGATGAGCGGCTTCACCTTGGTGCGGAGGAAGTGGTCCGGGCAGCTCGTGCCCAGGGCCGCGAGTTCCTCGGCGCGTGCGGACGCCAGGAAGTCGAGGACGACGTCGCTGTCGGTGAAGCTCCCCACGACCGGCTTGTCGTGGCCGGCGATGCCGCGGATGGTCGGCGCGAGCGCGGCCGCACGGGTACGTCGTTCGTCGACGGGCAACGCCTCGAAGCCCCGGCGGACCGGGCCGAACGGGTCCGCTGCGCCGTGCTGTGCGATGTACTGCTCCGCGGTGTCGATGATCCAGCGGGAGTTGCGCTCGGCCTCGTCGCTGGTGTCACCCCACGCCGTGATGCCGTGCCCGCCGAGGATCGTGCCGATCGCCTCCGGGTGGTCGCGCTTGATCGCGGCGATGTCGAGCCCGAGCTGGAACCCCGGACGGCGCCACGGGACCCACACCACCTTCTGGCCGAAGATCGTCTCGGTCAGGGCCGGGCCGTCGGCCGCGGTGGCGATGGCGATGCCGGCGTCCGGGTGCAGGTGGTCCACGTGCGGGGCGTCGACCAGTGCGTGCATCGCCGTGTCGATCGACGGCGCGGCGCCGCCCTTGCCGTGCAGGCAGAAGTCGAACGCGGCGACCATCTCGTCCTCGCGCTCGACGCCTGGATAGACGTCCTGGAGCGCGCGGACCCGGTCGACCCGCAGCACCGCGAGGCCAGCGGGGGTCAGCGTCCCGAGGTCGCCCCCGGAGCCCTTCACCCACAGCAGCTCCACCGGTTCGCCGGTCACCGGGTCGGTGGCGGTGCCCTTCGCGGAGGTGTTCCCGCCGGCGTAGTTCGTGATGCGGGGATCGGAGCCGAGCGCGTTCGACCGCGCGATGAGGGCACTGATCGTGGTGTCTGCGTCGGTGTCGCGCGTTGCGGGGTCCACCCGGGCCTCCAGGCTGTTGCTCATGGTCACGCGCCCCAACCGGCCTGGACGCCGCCGACACGCTCGTCGGCGATCGTGCGCTGGTAGCCGGAGTCGAGGTAGGCGCGCATCGGGTTCGCGGGGAGTCCGCGGGACTCGCGCCAGGCGGCGAGGTCCTGCCGGACGTCCGTCTGGAACGCGTCCATGAAGATCTCGTTCGCGCCGAGGACGTCGTGGGCTTCCTGCGCGGCGGTCAACGCCACGCGGTCGAGCAGCAGCGCACGGGCGGTCATCTCCTGCACGTTCAGCACCGAGCGGATCTGGCCGGGGATCTTGTCCTCGACGTTGTGGCACTGGTCGAGCATGAACGCCACGTCGGGGTTGTCGTAGCCGCCGCCGCGGACGACCTCGACCAGGATGCGGAACAGCTGGTACGGGTCCGCGGCGCCGACGATCAGGTCGTCGTCCGCGTAGAAGCGCGAGTTGAAGTCGAAGGAACCGAGCTTCCCGAGACGCAGGAGCTGCATCACGATGAACTCGATGTTCGTGCCGGGGGCGTGGTGGCCGGTGTCGAGGCAGACCATCGCCTTGTCCCCGAGCGCGCTCGTCTGGACGTAGCTGGTGCCCCAGTCCGGGACGTCCGTGTGGTAGAACGCCGGCTCGAAGAACTTGTACTCGAGCACCAGGCGCTGGTCGTCCCCGAGCCGGTCGTAGATCGTCGACAGGGAGTCGTGCAGGCGGTCCTGGCGGCTCCGCATGTCCTCCTGCCCCGGGTAGTTCGAGCCCTCGGCGAGCCAGATCTTCAGGTCACGGCTGCCGGTGGCGTCCATCACGTCGATGCAGCGGAGGTGGTGGTCGATCGCCTTCTGCCGGGTCGACTCGTCGACGTGGGTCAGTGCGCCGAACTTGTAGTCGTCGTCCTGGAACGTGTTCGAGTTGACGGTGCCGAGGGAGACCCCGTGCTCCTGGGCGTGACGCTTCAGGTCCGCGAAGTCGTCGACGACGTCCCACGGGATGTGGAGCGCGACGGTGGGGGCGAGCCCGGTGTACCGGTGCACCTGCGCGGCGTCCGCGATCTTCTCGTAGGGGTCGCGCGGGGTGCCGGGTGTGCTGAACACCTTGAAGCGGGTGCCGGAGTTGCCGAAGGCCCAGGACGGGAGTTCGATCTGCTGGCGCGCCAGTTGTTCGGCGACGGAGCTGAAGCTCGCTGATGTCATCGTGTCACTTCCTCGTGTGCGATTGAATCGTTTCATACGGTAGTCGTCGGCGGAGCGCGGCGCAAGCGGTGCGGCGTGCGCGCCCGTCGCGCAAGCGGTGCGGATCGCTTCCGCACAACCAAAAGCGTTCCGCACCGCGAGATCCCGTGGTGCGAGGTGGTTTCGGTTGTGCGAACGGCCGCGGGCCGCGGGCCGGGCCGGGCCGGGCCGGGCCGGGCGGCCGGGCCGGGCGGCCGGGCCGGGCGGCCGGGCCGGGCGGCCGGGCGGCCGGGCCGGGCCGGGCCGCCCGGCGGGTCCGCCCGGCCTACCCGGCGGGTCCGCCCGGCCTACCCCGCGGGGACCGCGGCCGGCGCACGCAGCTCGTGCGTACCGCCGCCGAGCCGTTGCTCGTCGAGGCCGGGCAGCCGCACGACGGCGGTCACGCCGTCCGGGATCGTCGCCTGCACCTGGAGCTCGCCGTCGATCACCTCCCACCGCACCGCGATCCGCCCGCGTACGCTCTCGAGTGAGGTGGATGCCCACGTCAGGCCCCCGCCGGGCTGCGGCGCGATCAGCACCGACGCGTACCCGGGCTCCAGCGGCGCGAGGCCACCCACCACGCGGTGCATCCAGTCCGCCACGGCACCGAGTGCGTAGTGGTTGAAGGAGGTCATCTCGCCCGGGTTGATCGTGCCGTCGGGGAGCATCGAGTCCCAGCGCTCCCAGACCGTCGTCGCCCCCATGGTCACCGGGTACAGCCACGACGGGCACTCCGTCTGCAGCAGCAGCCGGTATGCGTCGTCGATGTGACCCGTCTGCGTCAGCGCGTCCGTGATGAACGGCGTGCCGGCGAAGCCCGTCGAGATCCGGTACCCCGACGCGGCCGCAAGCTCCGCGAGTCGGTCACCGGCCGCCGCGGTTTCCTCGTCCGACAGGATCCGGAACACGATGGCGAGCGCGTAGACGGTGGTGCAGTCGGACGTGATCCGTCCGCCCGTCACGTAGTGCTCCCGGAACGCGGCCTGGAGGCTCGTGGCCAGCTCCTGGGCCTCGCTCGCCTCCGCCTCGTGGCCGGTCAAGCGCGCCGCCTGCGCCACCAGAGTCGCGCTGCGGTACGCGCACGCCGTCGCGACGACGCCCGGTTCGGCCTTCGCCTTCGCCGCGTCCTCCGGCGGGGCGTCGGGGTCGAGCCAGTCGCCGAACTGGAACACCGTGTCCCAGAGGCCCTGGGGCGACAGGTGGTCCTTGATCCGACGCAGGTGCGCGACCATCGAGTCGAGCTGTTCTTCGAGTACGGCGGTGTCACCGTAGGCCTGGTAGAGCGTCCACGGCACCCAGACCCCGGCGTCGGACCAGATCGCGGTGGCGTCTGGCTTGCCGAAGTCCTCGGCGGGGGAGTACTTCAGCACGTCCGGCACCACGAACGGTATGACCCCGTCGGCGTGCTGCTGCTCGAGCCACACGTCGCGAAGCCAGTCGCCGAGGAACGCCCTGGTGTCGAACAGGTACGACGCCGTCGGAGCGAACGCCGCGATGTCGCCCGTCCAGCCGAGGCGTTCGTCGCGCTGTGGGCAGTCGGTCGGGACGCTCAGGAAGTTGCCCTGCATGCCCCGGACGACGTTGTCGTGGAAGGTGTTGAGCAGGTCGTGGCTCGATTCGAACGTGCCGGTCCTGGTGAGGTCGGAGCCCACCTGCACCGCGACCAGTGCCGTCCGGAGCTCGTCGAGGGTGCCTGGCCAGCCCTCGACGGACGCGTACCGGAAGCCGTGGAACGTGAAGCGGGGCTCGAAGCGGTCCTCCGCAGCGCCGCTCAGGGTGAAGTGGTCCGTCGCCTTCGCCGTGCGCAGCGGGCGCGTGCCGAGCTCTTCGTGCTCGAGCACCTCGGCGTGCTTGATCGTCAGGACGGTGCCGGCCGGACCGGAGGCGACGACGCGGAGCCAGCCGACCAGGTTCACGCCGAAGTCGACCAGTGTCGCGCCGGACGGGCTCGTCCAGACCTCGACCGGGGTGATCTCGGCGAGCGGTCGGACCGGCGGGACCGTGTCGGCGACGAGCTCGCGGTCGCCGATGTCGACCGTGTGGACCGTCGTCGTCGTGCCGGTGTGTCCGTCGGTGCTCGGCGTCGTCACCGTGCCGGGCGTCAGGAAGCTGCCGTCGCGGAGGCGGCCGTCGATGTCCTCACCGTCGTAGAGCTGGTCGGCGGTGATCGCGCTCGACAGCGCTTGCCAGTCGGTGTCCGTGGCGACGGTCTGTACGTGGCCGTCCTCGAACTCGATGCGGAGCTCGGCGAACCCGGCGCGTTCGTCCGTGTACCAGCCGCCACCGCCGCCCCATGCGAGCCGTCCGGCCGCCCAGCCGTTGCCGATGACGAGTGCGAGCACGACCGCCGCACCCGGGGCTGTCGAGCGCAGCTGCGAGAGCACCTCGTGCGAGGCGACGCGGATGCGCCACTCGTAGCTCGTCCACCCGGGCTCGAGCAGGTGGTCGGAGACCCGGGTCCCGCCGAGCCACGCCTCGACGACGCCGAGGGCGCTGACGTCGAGGGTCGCTCTGCGGACGGCGCCGTGGCCGTCGTCGATGGTGAACTCCCGGCGCAGGATCGGAGCGCTGCCCAGGTCGGTGTCGCTCGCGATGAACGGTGCGGTCCAGCTGGTCATGGTGTCCTTCCGGCGGCCGTCGTCGTCGACGGCCGCGTCGTTGGTGGGTGGGGAATGCCGGACGAGACCGACCCGTGGTGGTGGGTCGGGCCTCCCGTCCGGGGCGGGCGTCAGCCCTTGACGGCGCCGCTGGTCATGCCGGCGACGATCTGGCGTTGGAAGAAGACGTAGAGGATCAGGGGCGGGATCGTGATGAGCAGCACGTCGGTGAACAGCAGGTTGAGCTGGCTGACGGACTGACTCTGGAACGCGTACAGCGTCTGTTGGACGGTGGCGTTCTCGGACCCGGGCAGGAAGTACAGGGGGTTCGCGAAGTCGTTGAAGACGACGACCGCCTGCACGAGCACGACCGTGATGATGACCGGCTTGAGCAGCGGCAGGATGACGCCGAAGAACAGCCGGATCGGGCCGGCGCCGTCCAGCACGGCTGCCTCGTCGAGCTCCTTCGGGATGGTCGCCACGAACGCGCGGAACAACAGGATGCAGAACGACAGGCCGAAGGTGGCCTCGATGAGGATCATCCCGCCCATCGTCTTGAACAGGCTCAGCCCCTGCAGGACCCAGATCGTCGGGACGATCGCTGGTGGCACGATCAGGCCAGCGAGGACGAAGAAGTTGATCACACCGTTCCACCGCCCTGGGCGACGCTGCAGGACGTAGCCGACCATGGCGGAGAAGACCACCATGATGACGACGCTGCCCACGGTGAGCACGGCGCTGTTCAGGAACGCCCGGACGATGCCGGACTCGCCCGTCTGGAACACTGCCTGCAGGTTCTGCCACAGCTGCCAGTCGGTCGGCAGGGTGAAACCGAGTTGGTTCGCCTCGGCCGGTGACTTCGCGGCCTGCAGCAGGACGAAGACGAACGGCACGAGGAAGACCACGAACGAGACGACGATGGCGACGATGCCGATGATCCACTTGCGGACGGCCGCCGGGCGTCTCCTGCGCGGCGTGGGCGTGCTGATGGCGGTCACAGTTCCGGCTCCTTCCGGTTCAGCAGCCATGACACCGGGACCATGATCGCCGTGACGACGACGAACAGGACCACGTTGCCGGCCGTCGACAGGCCGTAGAAGCCCGCCTGGTACTGCTTGTAGATCACACTCGCGATGACATCGCTGGTGAACCCGGGTCCGCCGCCGGTCATCGCCCAGATCAGGTCGAAGGACCGTAGGCCCCCGATGAGCGACAGGATGATCACCGTCCCCATCGCCGGGCGGGACAGCGGCAGCGTGATGTTCCGGAAGATCGTCCACGCGCTCGCGCCGTCGACACGAGCAGCCTCGAAGTACTCCTGCGGGATCGCCACGATGCCCGCGATGAAGATGAGGGTCGCGATGCCGACGCCCTTCCAGATGTCCACCGCCGCGACGCTCCACAGTGCGAGCGCCGGGTCGGTCAGCCAACCCGGGGTGGGGAGGCCGACCGAGCCGAGCACGCCGTTGATGATCCCGTGGAACGGGTCCATCAGTGCCTTGAAGGTGATGCCGATGCCGATCGTCGATACGAGCACCGGGAAGAACACGACCGCCCGGAGGTAGCCACGCCCGAGCACGGGGGACGTGAGGAGCAGGGCGAGGGCGAGTCCGAGGACCACCTTCGCCGCGCTCGTCACGAACCCGTACTCGAACGTGTGGACGAATCCCGAGACGAGCTGCGGGTCCTGGAAGAACCGGACGAAGTTGTCGAAGCCGATGAAGGTCTGGTCGAACAGCGTCCAGCGGGTGAGCGAGAAGTAGAACCCGGCGAAGGTCGGGACCGCGAAGAACACGACGTAGAGCGCGATCGCCGGGATGAAGAACCAGGCCGGGTAGAACGAGCGCATGCGCTTCCGGGCGGGACCCGGTCCGGCCTTCGTGGTCCGCGGCGGGGCCGCCGCCGTCGTGAGGGTCGCGGTCACCGTCGTCACCAGCCCTTGATGCCGAGCTGCTGGGCCTGCTGCACGACGTCCTGGTCGTACTGCTTCGCGCCCACCGCAGCGGTGGAGATGCCGGAGCCGACCTGGACGCAGATCTTCTCGAGGTTCGGTCCCTTGATCGGGGAGTGGAACTCGAGGGCCGACGACGACTTGCCGTCGTCGATGTACTTCTGCAGGTCATCGACGATCGGAGCCACCGAGTCCGGCAGCGTGCAGGAGCTGATCACGTAGGGGCCCCCGGCGATGCCGGTGTCGTTCTGCACCTTGCAGCCGTCGGACGAGTTGGCGAAGGCGATGAACTTCTTCGCCGCTGCCAGCTTGTCGCCCGTCGTGGTCTTCGGGACGTAGAGACCGTTCGGCTCCCAGATCGTCATCCGCGTGTCCGCCGCGTCGTCCGCCGGGAGCGCGAAGACGCCGATGTCGTCGACCGCGTCCGGGCTGTCCTGCTGCAGCGTGGAGATCGAGTTGGTCAGCATCGGGTACTGCGCACCCGTCCCGTCGGCGAGCATCTTCAGGCCGTTGGCTTGGGTGGCCGATGCGTAGTCCTCGTTGAGCAGACTCTTGTCCTGCACTGCCGCGAGATGCTGGAACCCGGCGAATGCCGGCTGCTTCGCGTAGGACTCCTCGTGCGCGGTGTACTGCGATGCCCAGTCGCTCTGCTGGGCCGCGATGTTGGCGAAGTCGGCGAGCACGAAGAGCTGGCTCGTCCACGTGTCGCCGTACGTCTGGATGATCGGCGCGGCCTTGCCCGCGGCCTTGATCTTCTCGCTGTTGCTGATGAACTCGTCCCACGTGGTGGGGATCTTCAGGCCGAGGTCGGCGTAGACCTTCTTGTTGTACATCACGCCGCCACCGAAGCTCGTGCCGATCGGTGCGCCGTACATGCCCTTGTCGGTGCTGACGACGCTCGTGAACTGCTTGTCGACGTCCTTCGCCCAGCTCTGGTCCGACAGATCCACCAGGGTGTTGTCCGGGTTGAGTGCCTGCAGGAGCGAGCCGGAGTTGTAGTTGAAGACGTCGTCCATCTCGCCGGTGGACAGCCGGGTCTTGACCAGGTTGTCGCCGTCGGTGCCCTGCGGCTTCGTGTCGACCTTGACGGTGATGTCCGGGTTCGACTTCTCGAACGCCGCGACGAGGGCCTTCGTCGTGACGGCGGTCGCCGTGGAGTTGTCGACCAGGTAGCTGATCTGGAGCTTGCCGCCGCTGCCGGTGTCGGCGGAGCCGCCCGACGAACACGCGGCGAGACCGCCGATGAGGACCGTGGCGCCGCCGATGGCGAGCAGCCTTGTGGTCAGGGAACGAGCTGACATCCTTACCTCCTCGTAAGGCCCGAGCGTGCGGGGTGCCCGGGGTGAAACGGACCCGGAACCGCGTCGTCGCGGCTCCGGTCGTGCTGTTTAGAACGTTTCAATCGGAATCGAATCACGTCGATTGAAGCGTGTCAATAACTGATTCCGATTCGTGACGAACTGGCGCGCTCCAAGCCCGAGGCGTCATGCACGGGGTGCGCGGGTGTCCGTTCCCGGAACACCCGAGGTGCCCAGACCCGTCGAGACGTCGGCCTGATCGTGAGACGCCCGAAGCCCGGCGGTGTCTCGACGGGCGAGGGGTGCGTCAGGGCTCGGTGCGGCGCGGATCCGTCGGTGAGGCAGCGGCGGCGCGGGCGGCGGCCGCCCCCTCGCGGCCGAGCGTGCTCTCGCGGGGGACGAGTTCACTGCCGATGACGACGCTGCGGTGCACGTGTCTGTCCGGAGCGTCCGTGAGTTCGCCGAGCAGCAGCTCGACCGCGGCCGATCCCATCTCGGCACCGTGCATCGTCACCGATGTCAGCGGCACGGCGCCACCCCAGGCGATCGAGTTGTGGTCGCAGCCGGACACCGGGATGTCCTCCGGAACGCGGATCCCAGCAGCGCGGAGCTCCGTCACAACCGCCATCGCGAGCAGGTCCGTCACGCCGAGCACGCCGTCGGGTCGCTCGGAATCGGCCATCCGGGCGATCCGCGCGCCGGCATCAGTCCCACCGGGTGGGTCGATGTCCCCGGCGTCGACGTCGACCAGCGAGACGCCGGCGTGGGCGGCGATCGCGCGGAGGACCCCGGAGCGTCGTCGGTGCACCGGCTGGAGTTCCTGACGTGCGCTGACGAACCCGATCCGACGGCAGCCGAGCGCGATGAGGTGCTCGGCTGCGATGAACCCGGCCTGTTCGTTGTCGACGACGACCGAGCAGGCGTCCACCTCGGACGGCTCGAAGTTCACGTAGACGACCGGGTGTCCGTGTCGGCGGGTGAGTTCGACCTGCTCGCGCGACTCGCTCATCGTGGCGAGCAGGATGCCCGAGGTCCTGGTGCTCTCGAGGAACGCGAGGTGGTCGGCCTGCGCACGGAGGTCGTTCTCGCTGCTGGCGATGAGCAGCGTGAAACCCCGGGCGCGCGCGGCCAGTTGTGCGCCGTTCAGCATGTCGCTGAACAGGGAGTTCTGCAGCGAGGAGACCACGAGGCCGATGGAGCGCGTGCTGCCGGAGACCAGCGCGCGGGCGTTGCCGTTCGGCGTGTACCCGAGGTCGGCGATCGCCGCGTGCACGCGTGCGGCGGTGGTCTCGCGCACGCGCTCCGGGTGGTTCAGGACGTTCGACACCGTCGCCAGTGACACGCCCGCCCGAGCAGCGACGTGGTGCACGCTCGGCGGCCCGTCACGACGAGGGGGCTGCACCATCCCTTGATCGTAGACGTGTCAGCGTTCGCGGACCGTGGACTGGCGCACCACGAGCTCCGGCGTGAACTCCACGTGCTCCAGGTCGACGTCCTGCCCGTGCTCGACCTGGCGCACGAGCAGCTCGATCGCCTGACGACCGAGGTCCTGCGCCGGCTGCCGGATCGACGTCAGCGGGACCACGGCGGCCTCGGCGAACGCGATGTCGTCGTAGCCCACGATCGCGATCTCGTCGGGCACGACGACGGACCCGCGCATGATGAACGCCTGCTCGAGTCCGACGGCGATGAGGTCGTTCGCCGCGAACACGGCGTCCGGGCGCGAACCGGCGGGGCGGCGCTGGAGCTCCTCGCCGATGCGCCGTCCCTCGAGCACGGAGAGCGACGTCGTCCGCAGCACCTCGAGCGACGCGCCCGCTGCGGTCGCCGCGGCCAGTGCTCCGGCGTGCCGGTCCGCCACCTGCCGGATCCCGAAGGGCCCTCCGACGAAGGCGATGCGCTGGCGGCCGATCGCGAGCAGGTGCGACACCGCGATCCGGCCCCCGGCGACGTCGTCCACCGAGACCGACGCGAAGTGCTCGTCGTCGGCACGCCGGTCCACGAGGACCACCGCAGTGCCCTGGTCCCGGAGTCGTGCGAGCCGCGCGAGGTCGTCGCCGGCGGGGGAGATCAGGAGTCCGGCGACGCGGCGCTCCTCGAACAGGTCGACGTAGGTGGCCTCCCGCTCGGTGGACTCGTCGGAGTTGCCGATCAGGACCGCGAGGCCCTTCGACATCGCGGCGTCCTCGGCGCCGCGTGCGACGTCGGTGAAGAAGGGGTTGCCGCCGTCGAGGACGATGAGTCCGACGGTGGAGCTCCGGCCAGCCCGGAGCTGGCGTGCTGAGTCGTTCCGCACGAAGCCGAGCTCGGCGATGGCGTTCTGCACACGTTCGACCGTCGCGGGGGCGACCTTCTCGGGGCGGTTCAGGACGTTCGACACCGTGCCGAGCGACACGCCCGCGAGCGCTGCCACTTCACGAACGCTCACCGTCATGCGGTCATCCTGGCATCCCGGTGGCCCCGCACCGTGCGAGGCGCGCCCCCGGGTCCACGCTCGTTCCTTCCCATCACGTCCGCGATGGGAGGTGGAATCGCGCGTGGGTGGTCGAAAGAACTGACTTCCTACGCGCGATTCCACCTCCCACGCGCGATCCGTCCCCCCCCCCCCCCGGCCCCGACCCCCGCCACACCCGCGACACCCGCCACCCCGCCCTGCACTTGCGGCGAGGGAGCGGGACCGGATATCGTCCTCGCGCAGCGTTGAAACGATTCACTGACGAAACGGACGAACGGAGGACCAATGGCGGTCCGCATCGGAGCGAGCAACACCACCGGCTGGAAGGCCACCATCTCGGTGGCCATGTCGAACTACATCGAGTCCGGGTCGATCATCGCGATCGCCACGAGCCTGGCGTTCTGGCAGGCGCAGTTCCACATCGGCGACCTCGGCGTCGGGCTCCTCGCGAGCCTGTCCTCGAACGCGTTCGGCGCCGCGATCGGCGCGGCCATCGGTGGCCCGCTCTGCGACCGCTACGGCCGCAAGTTCATCTACACCTACGACCTGCTCCTCTACATGCTCGGCGTCGTGCTCGCGGTGTTCGCCGGCAACTACGGCATGCTCCTCACCGGCTTCATCCTCTGCGGCATCGCCGTCGGCGCCGGTGTCCCCGCGAGCTGGACGTACATCGCCGAGCAGGCCCCCGCCGGCAAGCGTGCCGCCCACGTCGGCACGGCGCAGCTCGCGTGGTCGATCGGCCCGATGGTCGGCTTCGCGCTCGCAATCGCCGCGGCACCGCTCGGTCTGCTCGGCAGCCGGCTCATCTTCGCGCACCTGTTCGTCGTCGCGGCCGTGGTGTGGTGGCTCCGCCGCGGGCTCCCGGAGTCGAACATCTGGAAGGACGAGCGTGCCGCCACCGGCCAGGTCAGCTTCTTCCACGGTGTCGGCCAGCTCTTCAGCAAGCGGATCAACCTCGTCGCGATGCTGTTCCTGTTCGGCGTCTACGCGATGTGGAACACCGTCGCGGGGCAGGCCGGCATCTTCCAGCCGCGCATCTACGCCGCCACCGGGGTCACGAGTGTGATCGAACAGGACTCCCTGCAGGTCCTCGTGTGGTTCTGCACGGTGCTGACGACGTACTTCGTGTTCATGCGGTTCGGCGACCGGATCAGCCGACGCCTCCTGTTCGCCGTCGGGGCCGCGCTCGCGATCCTCACCTGGGCGGTCCTGATCTACGGCCCCGCGAACCTCGGGACCCTGCTCTTCTTCGCGATCGGCTGGGGGATCTCGTCAGGCATCGGCGCGCAGGCGTTCTACGGCCTGTGGACGAGCGAGCTCTTCGCCACCCGCTACCGCGCGAGCGCCCAGGGCGTGCTGTTCCTCGCCGCCCGGGTCACGGTCGGCCTGCTGAGCATGTGGTTCCCCGTGCTCCTCACCGACATCGGCCTCCGCCCGCTCGGTGGCCTGATCATCGGCCTGCTGGCGGTGTCGTTCCTGGTCGGGACGATCTGGGCACCGGAGACGCGGGGCAAGTCCCTCGAGGAGATCGAGGTCGAACGCTACGGCACGGTCACCAGCGGCACGGGCACGGTCCGCACGGTCGACGAGCGCGCGGAAGCGTCCCGGTGATCGAGTCCACGGGTCAGCACCCGACGGGAGGCCCGGATCACGTCACCCGCGTCTGCTTCCGTCTGCAGGTGGCCGAGCAGCACATGGACGCCTACCGGGAGCGCCACGCCACCGTCTGGCCGGCGATGCTCCGCGCGATCGCCGGCGCCGGCCGACGGAACTACTCCCTGTTCCTCGACGACGACGGGCTCCTGATCGGCTACTACGAGACGGACTCGGTGGCCGATGCCGATGCGGCGCTCGCGTCGAGCGAGGTCGCGGCGGCGTGGGAGTCGCACATGCAGGACCTCTTCGACGGCGCGACGGGCCGGGCCGACCAGACCGCCCGGATCCTGCCGGAGGTCTTCAACCTCGAGGACCAGCTCGCCGCCGCCGACGCTCCCGACTGACCTCGCACACTGCTGCCCTGGCGCTCGGGACGCGGCGGGTAGCGTCCGCGGCATGGCTGACGTCACACACGCCGAGGACCTCGGGATCGACCTGTCCGACGGCAAGCCCCAGCAGCTCTACCGGTGGTTCCTCGCGAGCATGCTCTTCGGCAGGCCGATCCGGCAGCAGCAGGCGGCCGACACGTACCGCGCGCTCATCGACCACGGGTTCACGAGTCCGGGGAAGTTCGCCGAGGCCGGTCGTGAGGGGCTGCGGAAGGTCCTGGACGAGGGCGGCTACGGGCGCTTCGACTACCAGATGACCGATGCGCTGCACGAGACCATGCACACGCTCGACGCCGACGAGGGCTCGGTGTCACATCTGGTGAAGACGGCGAGTTCGCGGCAGGAACTGCGCGACCGACTGGGCGAGCTCAAGGGTGTCGGGCCGAAGACGATCGAGATCTTCCTGCGCGACGTGCCCGACGCGGTCCTGCCCGACTGACGCCGGGCAGGACCGAAGGTCACACCGGGACGGACGCCTCCCACGTGCCGTGCGCCAGGTCGATCGGCGCGGCACCCGGCAGGTCGAGCACCGCGGTCGCCCCGACCGGGACCCGCGCGCTGACGGACAGCGTGCCGTCGGCCACCGACCAGTCGATCGAGGCGCGACCGTACGGGGTGTCGAGCGTCGCTCCCGCCGAGGTCAGCCCGCCGCCCGGCCGCGGTGCGAACCGGATGGTCCGGTACCCGGGGGAGGCAGGCGCGATGCCGGCGACCACGCGGTGCATGAAGTCGGCGACCGACCCCAGTGCGTAGTGGTTGAACGAGGTCATCCCGCCGGAGTTCACCCGGCCGTCGGGCAGCAGGGAGTCCCAGCGCTCCCAGATCGTCGTCGCGCCCTGCGTCAGCGGGTACAGCCACGAGGGGCAGGAGTCCTCCAGGAGCATCCCGTAGGCGTCGTCGAGGTGCCCGGCGAGCAGCAGCGCGTCGCAGACCACCGGGGTGCCGGCGAAGCCGGTCCCGATGCGGTGCCCGTTCTCCCGCACGAGCTCGGAGAGTCGCGCACCGACCGGCCCGGCAGCGTCGACGAGCCCGAACACGATGGCGATCGCCGACGATGCCTGGGAGTCGTCGATCACGGTGCCGTCCGAGCGCAGGAAGCGGTCCTGCCACGCGACGCGGATCCGGGACGCGACGTCCGCGTAGTGCGCGGCCTCGTCCGTGTGTCCGAGCACCGCTGCCCACTGTGCGAGCACCGACGTCGACCGGTACGAGTACGCGGTCGCGAGGCAGTACTTGTCCGCCTTCGCCGCGGCGGCGTCCTCCGGCGGCGCGAGCGGGTCGAGCCAGTCGCCGAACTCGAAGCCGTCCACACGCACGAGTGCCTCGTCCGAGGTGGCGAGCACCCCGTCCACCCAGGCCTTCGCGGACGCCCACTGGTCCTCGAGGAGCCCCTGGTCGCCGAACGCCTGGTACAGCCCCCACGGCGTCAGCGTCGCCGCGTCGCCCCACACCGCGGCGTGGTGTCCGGCTGGGTCGGAATCGGGCAGCGTCGGCACGAAGAACGGCACGCCGCCGTCCGGGCGCTGTTCGAGCGCGAGGTCGCGGAGCCACGACCGCACCACGCCGGCGCAGTCGTAGAGGAACGCGGCGGTCGGCGTGAACACCTGCAGGTCCCCGGTCCACCCGAGGCGCTCGTCGCGCTGCGGGCAGTCGGTCGGCACGTCGACGAAGTTGCCACGCATCGACCACACCACGTTCTCGTGCAGTTGTTCGAGCCGCGGGTCCGAGCAGCGGAACCAGCCGGTGCGGCGCATGTCCGAGTGGATCACCTCGGCGACGACGTCGCCCGGCTCCAGCTCGGCGGCCGGCCAGCCCTCGACCTCGGCGTAGCGGAAGCCGTGCACCGTGAAGCGCGGCTGCCACGTCCCGCTGCCGTCGTCGCCGGGCCCGGAGTAGTAGACGTCGGTGGCCTTCGCGGTGCGCAGGGGCCGGGTCGCGAGCTCGTCGTCCTGCATCACCTCGGCGTGCCGCATCGTGACGCCGAACGGCCCGACCTCCTTGTTCCGGATGCGCAGGCGCCCGGGCAGGTTCTGACCGAAGTCGAGCTGGATCGCGCCGGCGTCCCAGCGGCGCGACCACACCGGTTCGCGTTCCTCGGTCACGCGGACCACCGGCCCGTCGAAGGGGACGAGTGCCGCGTCGGGACGGTCGACGACCTCGACCGCGTCCCACGCGGCGTCGTCGAACCCGACGGCCTGCCAACCGTCGGGTTCGACCCTGCCGTCCCACTTCTCTCCGTCGTAGAGTCCGGAGAGCAGGATCCCGCCGCGCGCCGCGCGCCAGGAGTCATCGGTGCCGAACGTCTCGGTGGAGCCGTCGGCGTACTCGACCTCGAGCTGGGCGATGAGCGCCAGCCGGTCGCCGTACACGTCGCGGACGCGGTCGTCCCAGGTGATCCGGCCGCGGTACCAGCCGTCGCCGAGGCGCGCACCGAGCGTGACGGTCCGCGGGCCGCCCGTGAGCATCGGAGTGGCGTCGTGCACGAGGTAGCGGACGCGGTGGCCGTACGAGGTCCACCCGGGTGCGAGTTCGGCGTCGCCGACGCGGACGCCGTCGATCGTGACCTCGTGCAGCCCGAGGCTCGCCACGGCGAGCCGTGCGCGGACGACGTCGCCCGTCAGTGTGACCTCGCGCCGGAGGATCGGGGGCGCCTGGTCGACGCGGGTGTTCTCCCGCCAGGGCGCCGCGACGAACGAGGCGGTCCAGTCGGTGTCGGACAGGAGGCCCGCCTCGACCTCCAGGGGCTCGCTCCAGTCGGTCGCGGTGCCGTCGACCCCGAGGGTGCGGACCCGCCACGTGGCGCGTTCCCGGGATGCCAGCGGGGCGAACGGCCACGGGACGAGGACCCCGGAGACGTCGACCTCGGCCACGGTGCCGGTGTCGGTCCCCGCGGAGCGGTGCAGGAGTTCGACCTCGGCGAGGCCGGGCTCCCAGCCGGAGTCGGCCTCCGCGACGTGCCAGGAGAGCCGCGGCTCGGCCGCGCCGATCCCGAGCGGTTCGCGGACGTGTTCGACGGCGAGTCCCGTCGGGGCGAGCGCTGCGCTGGGAGCCGAGCCGGGCCTCCCGTCGGTCGATGCGGAACCGGCCACCCGCCGGGCCGTCAGGATGTCTGTCGTGTCGGTCATGCGTGGTCCTTTCGTCAGTCCTTGATCCCGGACATCGTGATGCGCCCGGGTTGGATTGCATGAACGTCTTCTGCGCTCAGTCCTTGATCCCGGACATCGTGATTCCTTGGATGAACGTCTTCTGGGCGAAGAAGAACAGCACCACGATGGGGATGAGGATGATGGTCGAGACGGCCATCAGCGGGCCGACGGCGGTGTCGCCCTGGGCCCCCTGGAAGAACGTCAGGCCGAGCGACAGCGTGTACTGGCTCGACTTCGTGAGGTAGAGGAGCGGTCCGAGCAGGTCGCTCCACGATGCCAGGAACTGGAACAGCATCACCGCTGCCAGCGCCGGCTTGCAGAGCGGCAGGATCACCTGGATGAAGATCCGCAGCTCGCCGGCGCCGTCGATCCGGGCTGCGTCGGACAGTGCCTCCGGGATGCCGAGGAAGAACTGCCGCATCAGGAAGATGAAGAACGGGATGCCGAAGAACGTCGGGACGATCAGCGGCAGGTACGTGCCCGTCCATCCGATGTCGCGGTAGGCCACGAACAGCCGGACCATCGTCACGTAGAACGGCACCATCATCGTCGCGATGAGGATCGTGAAGACGCCGTTCCGCCACGGCCACCGGATCTTCGAGACGCCGTAGCCGACCATCGCGCTGGAGAGCGCGGCGCCGATCATCGACGGGACGCAGATCACGAGGGTGTTCCAGAAGTACTGCAGCAGCGGGAACGTGGCGAGCCCGTAGGAGAAGTTGCCCGTCGTGATGGTCTCCGGGAACCACTTCACCGGGAACGCCCCGATGTCCGCCTGCGTCTTGAACGCACCCGTCACCATCCAGAACAGCGGCATCAGGAACACGACGCTGAGCACGATGAGGACGGAGTGCTTCGCGATCGACTCGGCGATCTGCGGCCAGGTCCGGCGGCGGTGCCGGGGGACCGGCTTGCTCGGTGCGGTGTTCCGCCCGGGTTCGCGAGCGGCCGCCGCGGCGGCGGTCGGGTTCTGGATGGCGGTCATCGCGCCTCACCTCCGTAGTAGACGCGCCGGCCGATGATCCGGTACGCGAGGATCGAGACGGCGGCGATGATGATGAACAGCACCCACCCGACCGCGCTCGAGAACCCGAGTTGGTAGTGGTAGAACGCCGACTGGTACAGGTAGACGCCGGACACCAGGGTCGAGCCGGCTGGATCGCCGTACCCGCCCGTCATCACGAACGCCTGCGTGAAGTACTGGAAGCCGGCGATGAGGCCCGTGATCGTCGCGAAGAGCAGCTGCGGGCTGATGAAGGGCAGCGTCACGTTCCGGAACTGCTGCCAGGAGCCGGCCCCGTCGAGGGAGGCTTGTTCGAGGAGGTCCTGCGGCACGCCCTGGAGTCCCGCGAGCAGGATCACCATGAGGTTCCCGACGCCCCAGAGCCCGAAGAGGATCAGCGCGGGCTTGGACCAGTCCGGGTCGGAGAGCCACCCGGGCCCCTGGATGCCGAACAGTCCGAGGACGTTGTTGATCACGCCGTACTGCGGGTTGAGGACGTACGCCCAGATCACGGCGCTCGCGACGATCGGCACGATCGACGGCACGAAGAAGACCACGCGGTAGAACCCGAGGCCCTTCACGCGCCAGTTGAGCAGCAGCGCCAGGCCGAGGGCGACCGCGATGCCGAGCGGCACCGAGATCACGGTGATGAACAGCGTGTTGCCGAGGGAGAGCCACCACTGCCCGTCACCGAACAGCTGGCGGTAGTTGTCCCACCCGACCCACTGCCGGGTGCCGCCGAGCAGGTTCGCGTTCGTGAAGCTGTTCACGGCGCTGGTGATGATCGGGCCGCCGGTGAAGGCGATGAGCCCGATGATGGCGGGTGCGGTGAAGAAGAGGCCCCACAGGAACGTCTGGCGTTGCGCGCGCGTGCGCGGGATCCAGTGGGTGAACCAGGACGTCCCGCGCGGCTTCGCACCGCGCGTCGTGATGCTCCGTGTGACGCTCACGGGTGCTCCTTCCGGAACTCGTCGAGGGCCGAGTTGACCTGCGAGGCGACGCTCTGCAGCGCGCGCTCCGGGGTCGTCTTGCCGTAGATCGCGCTGCTGACGGCGACGTCGAGCGCGGTCGCGTAGGTGCTCGCGACCGGGATGGTCGGGCGGATGTTGCGGGCGGCGAGGAGCCCCTCGCGGTAGATCGCGACGTTCGGGTCCTTGCGGAACTCCTCGAGCACCGGGGACTTCGTGTAGCCGGGCAGGAGCGTGCCGTACTCGTAGTTCGACTCGGTTCCCTTGTCCGACACCGTCGCGAACTGCAGGAAGTCCCAGGCGGCGTCGTGCTCCTTGGACTCCTTCGGGATGAAGAGGTCGTAGCCGCCGAGCCAGGTGGCGCCGCCGGGCTGGCCGAGTCCCTCCGCGTAGGGGAAGAGCGCCGCGCCGAGCTCGACCTTCGCCTTGTCGCCCTGCTTGTAGACGTTCGAGCTGTCGGTCGTGGTCATCGGCGCCATGCCGACGTTGCCGCTGGCGATCGTCGGCAGGGTCTGTGACGGCGCGGTGACGGCCAGCTGGCTCGCGCCGCCGACCTTCTTCGCGTAGTCGCACATCCACTGCAGCGCCTGCACGATGTTGTCGTCGTCGGGCGTCGCGACCTGGTTGTCGTCGCTCATGAACTTGCCGCCGAAGGCGAAGCCCATCGTGAACATCGAGTTGCTGAAGCCGTAGTAGTCCCACGGGATGGTGCCGATGCGGGTGACCCGACGGCCGTCCTTCGTGAGGATCGCGTCCGAGAAGCGGTCGAGCTCGTCGATCGTCTTCGGGGGTGTCTCCGGGTCGAGCCCGGCGGCGGCGAACACCTTCTTGTTCCAGAACAGCGGGAAGTTCACGTCGACGAGGATCGGGTGCGCCCAGATGCCGTCGGTCGCGGTCATCTGCTTCCAGACGGCGGGAGCGTAGTCCGCTTCGCCCAGCCCGGCCTTCGCCATGTAGCCGTCCAGGCGGGTCACGACGCCGTAGCCCGCGAACTGCGGGTACTCCTCCGGGGTGCAGAAGGCGAGGTCCGGCGGAGTGCCGGCGGCGATCGCGGTCTGCAGGCGGATCTGGGTGTTGCCGGACAGCGGTGCGTAGGTCACGCGGACGCCGGTGTGGGACTGGGACCGCTCGTACAGCTCGGCGAGCATGACCCAGGCGTTGCCGAGCGTGCCGCCCCAGATGTTGTACATCTCGACGACGTGCTCGCGACCCGATGCCGGGTCCTTGCTGAGGCGGATGCCCTGCTGGTCGGCGGCGACGGCGCCGCCGGAGATCACGGTGCAGCCGGCGAGTCCGATGGTGGCCGTGCCGGCAGCGAGTGCGGCGAGGAACGCCCGTCGGGACACGTCGCGTGCCGCGGGCCTGGTGGGCGGGAATGGTGGTCTCGTCATCGAGTACCTCCGGTCGTCGTCGTTGATGATCGGGCGCCGTGGGTGGCGTTCATCGTTCGCGATGAATCGTTTCAGCGGTGTGGCGATGAATATACGCATCCGTGGTCATGGGCGCCAGTGTTAATTCACAATGATGGATGAAACTGACTGGCGGTCGGTGTTGGGCCCTTCCGTGTCCCGTGCTCAGTCCCACGCGACGACGACGGCGCCCGCCTCGTAGGTCGCCACCGGGTTCGCGAACGGCAGCGGCCGGAGTTGCTCGGCGTCGACCAGGCGGAGCCCGGGCAGGCCGGTCAGCAGCCGGGTGATCGCCAGGCGGATCTCCAGCCGGGCGAGCTGCTGGCCGATGCACCCGTGCGGACCGTGCCCGAAGCCGAGGTGCCCGAAGGCGTCCCGGTCCACGTCGAACCGCTCGGGGTCCTCGAAGCGCCGGGAGTCCCGGTTCGCCCCGACGGGGGAGACCGACACGGTCTGCCCCGCACGGACGGCGACGCCCTCGATCTCCAGGTCCTCGGTCGCCGTCCGCGGGAACAGCGTCAGGAACATCGCCCCGGTGCGCATGAACTCCTCGATCGCGGGGGCGACCCGCGCCGGGTCCGCCCGGAGTCGCTCGAGCTGGTCGGGATGGGTCAGGAGCGCCACCGTCGCCGTCGCGATCAGGTACGCCACCGAGTCGTGGCCGGCGCTCATCAGCTGGAAGACGAGCCCCTCGAGCTCCTCGCGCGAGAAGTCCGAGGCGAGCAGGTCCGTGATGACGTCGTCGCCCGGGTCCGCCGCCCGCCGGTCGACCACCCGGCGGATGAAGTCGAACCGCTCCTGCGTCGTGGTGCCCCGGACGAAGTGCCGGGAGAACTCGGGGACCAGGTCCTCGTGCACGCCGATCACGCTGCAGTGGGTCCGCGCGGCGATCGGCTGGGCGTACTCCGCGAAGAGGTCGACCGGGCCGCCGGTGCTCCGGAGGTGCTCGAGCTGTCGCTCGACGGACGCGTGCACCTCGGGCTCGCGGCCGCGCACCTGCTTCACCGAGAACCGTCCGGTCACGCCGCGGCGCATCCGCTGGTGGACGTCGCCGTCGAGCGCGAGCAGGTTCGCCGCGTCGATCGAGCGCCGGGCGGCGTCGTCGAGCGGTGGCGCCGGGTCCGGGTCGTGGTCCGGCGTCCCACCCTCCGCCGGGTCCGGCGCGGGACCGCGGGGCATCCGGTGCGGCACCTGGCTGAAGCGCGGGTCCCCGAGCACCGCCCGCGCGGCGTCGTACCGCGTCACGACCAGGCCGACGTGGCCGTCCTGGTACTCGAGCGGGGTGGCCGGGCCGGCGTCCCGCCACGCGGCGAACCGCGGGGACGGTGTGAGCGGGGTACTGTCGGCGGGCAGCTGGTGGAACGGGCATCCGGACACGGGGGCCTCCTGGGGGTTCATGCCCGCACGGGCGCGGGCACGGGCACGGGGACGGGCACGGGCACGGATCGGTCGAGTTCGGTTCGGGCGCGCCGGAACGCCCGCGGTGCACCCCATCCGACGACGCCGGTGGTGGTGCCGACGCGGTCCCGCTGCACGAGCACGTCGGGGTCGTCGGGCCACGGAGACAGCGGCAGCGCGGCGTCGAAGGTGCCGGCGGCCTGGATCCGGAGCCCGTGCACCTCGGACCAGAAGAACGGCGTCGGCGCGGGCGTCGCGGCGCTGCCGGTGATCGTCGCCGCGACCGAGAGCGCCTGTTCGACCGCGTTCGTCTGGTGCTCGACGCGGACGGCCCGACCGGAGCGCGGGTCCCGCCATCGGGCGACGTCGCCGATCGCGTACATGTCCGGGGCGGCACGGCCGAGTTCGTCGCAGCCGACGCCGTCGGACACGTCGAGCCCGGACCCGGCGAGCCACGAGGTCCGCGGTCGCCCGCCGGTCGCCGCGACCACGAGGTCGGTGGCGACGGAGTCCCCGTCGCCGAGGAACACCGTCGCCGCGCCGGTCCGCACACCGGCGCCGGTCGCCGCGCCGGCACCGGCGTGTGCGACACCGCGCACTCCCACGCCCGCCCGCACGTCCACCCCGTTCCCGCGGTGCAGCGCCAGCAGCCGATCGGACAACAGCGGCCCGACGGTGCCCGCGGACAGCCGTCCGCTCCGCCCGACCACCACGACCTCGCGGTCGTCCCGACGGGCCGCCGAGGCGATCTCCGACCCGAGGACCCCCGTCCCGATCACGGTGACGTGCCGGGCCGTGGCCCACGCCGTCCGCAGCGCGAGGGCGTCGTCGAGGGTCCGGAGCTGCCGGACGCCGTCGGCACCGGGGAACGACGGACGGACCGCCTCGACCCCGGTCGCGACGACGAGCACGTCGTACGGCAGCAGCTCGTCCCCGACCTCGACGCGGTGTGCGAGCGGGTCGAGTGCCGTGGCGGCGGCACCGCTCCGCAGCGTCACGTCGAGCTCCCGCAGCGCGGCGGCCGTCCGGAGCGTGGCGCGTGCCGGCTCCCACGACCCGTCGAGCACCTGCTTCGACAGCGGCGGCCGGGCGTACGGATCGTGTGGTTCGGCGCCGACCAGCGTGATCGGCCCGGTGTGCCCGGCGGCCCGCAGCCCCTCGGCGCAGGTGACGCCCGCGACCGAGGCGCCGACCACGACGACGTGCACGCTCACTCCTCGATCGTGATCGCGCGCGCCGGGCAGAGCGCCGCGGCACGTCGGGCGTCGGGCTGGTCGGGCCCGTCCGGCCGCTCGACCAGGAGTTCGACGATCCCGTCGTCGTCCTGGTCGAACAGCTCGCCGGCGACGAGGGCGCACTGGCCCGCCCCGACGCACGCACTGGTGTCGGCGATGATCTGCATGGTGCCTCCCGTGGCTCCGCCGGCCGTGTGTCGACCGGTCCCGTCGACGCTAGGTCGACGATCGCGCGCAGCCCATGGGGTGAGCGACCACAACATGGATGTTCCGGTCACCACGGGCAGCAGCTACCCTCGCTGCATGGACGAAGGCGTCGGCCCCGTGGTGGTCGCGGCGAACTGGTACCGCTTCCGCGCCGGGGAGCGGATCCGGCACGAGCGCGTGCGGAGCGAGTGCTTCCTGTGGGTGCTCGGCGGCACCGGCCGGGTGCGCTCGCGCGACGAGTGGTTCACGCTGTCGGCGGGCGCGGTCCTCCGCCTGCCGTGGGACCACGACGTCGAGTACCGCGCCGACGCCCGCTCGCCCTTCCGCCTCGGCACCGTGCACGTGGTGCCGCGGCACGCACGCGGCGTCCCGGTCGTCCCCGCCGTCGCGCACCAACCGGGCGACCCGCTGTACGCCTCCGCGGCCCGCGACGGCGACGCCGGTCACCCGGTGCACTCCGTGGCGTCGACGGCACTGGCGCGCCGGATCGCCTCGCTCGGCCGGTACACGGTCGAGCGCTTCGGGGAGGAGGCGTGGGACGAGTCCGCCAGCCGCGCACTCGGTGCGCTCTTCCGTGCCGAGTCGGTGCACACCGCCGGCCAGGGTGACGGGATCCCCGCCGCACTCGAACGCATGACCGCCTTCGTGACGGAGCGACTCGAGACGCCGCTCACGGTCGGCGACGTGGCCGCTGCGGGCGGGTGCAGCGTCTCCACCGCCGGTCGCCTGTTCGCCGCGCACCTCGGCACGTCGGTCGCCGCGTCGATCCGGAACGCCCGGATGCGGGAGGCCGCTGAACTCCTCCGCACGAGCGGACTCCGCGTCGGCGAGGTCGCCCGGGCCGTCGGCTTCACCGACCCGCTGTACTTCTCGCGCGTCTTCCGTGCGACGTTCGGGGAACCGCCGAGCCGCTACGGGCTCGGGCAGATCCGTCCTTGACAGGAGGCGCCCGAGCAGTGAATCGTTTCACGCGGTCGGTGTGCCGGTGCACCGCGGCATGGAGGAGCGATGGAGCCCCTGGGCACCACGGACGGTCGGATCGACGCGGTCGGCACCGCTGACCAGGGGGTGCGGTTCGCCTGGACGCCGACCGGACCGCAGACCGCGGTGCGCGTCGTGGTCCGGGACGGCGACGCGGTCGTCTGGGACTCCGGCCCCGTCGCGACGTCCGAACCGTGGCTGCGATCGCCGAGCGGCGTCCGGTTCGCACCGTGGCGACGACACGATTGGGAGGCCCGGATCGACTCCGGCGCGTCCGTCACCACCGCACGCGGTGCGTTCACACCCGCCCCCACCGACGAGCGCGCCTGGCACGACGCCGACTGGGTCGCGGCGACCGACGGTGCGCCAGAGACCGACCACGCGCGGGAGCGGTCGCGGGACGGCAGCCTCGCGGCACCGGTGCTCGCCCGGACGATCGCTGCGGGGGCTCCCGTCACCCGTGCGCTCCTCGCCGTCACCGCCGGCGGGCACGTCGACGTCCGCGTCGACGGACGCCTGGCCACGGACGAGGTCCTCTCGCCGACGACCACGCACTGGGACCAGCGGGTCCAGGTCGTCCTGCACGACCTGACGCCCGCGTTCGCCGAGGGCGGCGGGCACGACCTCGGGCTCGAACTCGGCCGTGGGTTCTTCGGCATGACGAACGCGAACGTCTGGGCGTGGGAGCGCGCGCCGTGGCACGCCGAGCCGCGCGTCCGGGCGCTGCTGCGGCTGGAACGCGAGGACGGGGCAGTGGAGGTGATCGGCACCGGGCCCGACTGGACCGCCCGACGCGGGACGATCCTCCTGGACGACCTGTACGGCGGCGAGATCCACGATCTCCGCCGTCGACCCGGCCGACCGTCCGCCGGGGCCGTGCGCCCCGCCGTCGTCGTGCCCGGACCCGGCGGCCGGCTCGAAGCGCGGCTCGAGCAGCCGATCCGCGTCGTCGAGGAACTCGTCCCGGACTCGGTGGTCGAGACGGCACCGGGGGAGTGGGTCGTCGCGTTCCCCCGCGTCATCGCGGGGTGGGTGCGCCTCCGCCTGCCCGGTGGTGCTGCCGACAGCACCGTGCGGATCCGGTACGGCGAGCGGCTCCGCGCCGACGGACTGCCGAACGCCGACGACGAGAAGCACTACTTCGCGGACGGCTTCCAGACGGACGAGGTCACGCTCGACGACGACGCCGTGACCTGGGAACCGCGGTTCTCCTACAAGGGGTTCCGGTACGTGCAGGTGTCCGGATGGCCCTCGGACGCCGGACCCGCCCTGTCGGACGTCGTGGCGTGCGTCGTCCGCACCGACGCCGCCGTCACGAGCACGTTCACGGTCGACGACGACCTGCTGCAGTGGATCCACGACGCCACCGTGCGGACCATGGAGAACAACCTGCACGGGTACCCGACGGACACCCCGAAGTACGAGAAGAACGGGTGGACCGGGGACGCCGCCGTCGGGGCGGACATGTTCCTGACCGACCTCGACGCCGCGGCCGTCCTCACGAAGTGGGTCGGCGACCTCGCCGAGACGACCACGCCGGGTCACCCGCCGGCGCTCATCGCCCCGAACGCCGGGGTCTTCGGCGTCGACGAACGGGCACCCGTCTGGCACGCCGCACTCGCGACGGTCCCGTGGGACCTGTACCGGCACACGGGGGACCCGGCCGTGCTCCGGGCGCACGTCGAGACCATCGAGGAGTACGCCCGCTTCGAGCTGTCCCGCTCGCCCGGCGGGATCGCGGACACGATCCTCGGCGACTGGGTCGCACCGGGCACGGACCCCGGCGGCGGCAACCCACCCGAGGACTCCCGCGTCCCGGCGACGGCGTTCCTGGTCCGGATCCTCGACACCGTCGCCCGGATCGACGACGTGCTCGGCCGGGACGGCTCGTGGGCGGCCACCGCAGCCGACGACGTGCGACGCGCGTTCGTGGACGCGTTCGTCGTCGACGGTGTCGTGCGAGGTCCGCGCGACGAGGGGTTCCGGCAGTCGCACCAGGTGCTCGCGCTGGCGTTCGACGTGGTGCGCTCGCCCGCCGACCGGGCGTCCGTCGCGGCGGCGCTCGCCGCGGACGTCCGGGCCCGAGGAGACCACCTGGACACCGGGGCGATCGGGACGAAGTGGCTGCTCCCGGTGCTGACCGACGCCGGGTACGCGGACGTCGCGCTCGCGGTCGCCCGGCAGACGACGGTCCCGTCGTGGGGTGCGTGGTGGGCGGCCGGCGCGACGTCGACCTTCGAGCACTGGGACCTCGCCGCGCGGTCGCACGGGCACTACTTCCTCGGCACGGTCGACGACTGGCTCACCGGGTACGTCGCCGGGCTGCGGCCGGTGTCGCCCGGGTGGCTGCGGTTCCTCGTCGCGCCGGCCGTGTGCGGGGCCGTCGGGGCAGCGTCGTGCTCGGTCCGGACGCCGTACGGGACGGCGGGGGTGCGGTGGTCCGCTGCGGGTGGGGTCGTCACCCTGACGGTCGACGTGCCGCCGGGGACGACGGCCGAGGTCCGACTGCCCGACGGTTCATCGACGGAGTTCGGCCCCGGGTCGCACACCGTGTCGAGCGCGCTCGCTTGACGGCCCGCCTGCCGGCTGCCGGTCCGGGAGGGGGCTTCGTCGAGAGCGCAGCAAGTGGCGTCTCGCATGCTGCAGAGCGCCACTGTTGCGCACTCGGCGAAGGCAGACCAGAATGCAACATGTTGCACACTGGCTGATCGAGAGGACGATGATGTTCACGACGACGAAGACCAGCACCACCGCGACGGCAGTAGCGCTCGCCGTCGCCGGAGCGCTGCTGCTCGGCGCCGCACCGGCCCAGGCGGACCCGGACGCGCCCGGCTGTGCCGTCACCTCGGCGGAGGCGGACCACGTCCACGGCGTCGTCGTGTTCGACCTGCGCTGCGACGAACCCCGCGACGTCGTGGTCGACGCGACCGCCTGGCACGGCGACGCCGACGACCACCAGGTGGTCGACACGAGGACCGTCACGAAGCACTTGGGAGCAGGGGAGCGGTGGAGCTCCGCGATCGCGTTCGCGACCGACACCGACCCGTCCACGGACCAGATCACGGCCCAGGTGCTCTCCTGGATCGACCAGGGTGACACCCAGGAACGCCCGGCGATCCTCGCGACGGTCGCGGGCTGAGCGCTCCGGTCGCTAGCGTGGCGCCATGCAGACCCCCGCTCCCGGCACGCTCCGCGTCCTGCACCTGTCCGACACCCACCTGACCGGCGACGGTGCCCTGCACCAGGGGACGGTCGACACCACGGCGGTGCTCGACACGTTGCTCGAACGACTCGACGCGGTCGAGGGGGTCGGCCTCGTCGTCGTCTCCGGGGACGTCTCCGAGGACGGTTCGCCCGAGTCCTACGCGGTGCTCCTCGAGCGCGTCGGGGGCTGGGCGACCCGACACGGCGCGGCCCTCGTCACGGTGCCGGGCAACCACGACCAGCGCGAGGGGTTCCGGCAGGTCCTCGCGAACGGGCACGTCCTCGGCGAGGGCGGCCGCCCCGTGATGCACACGATGGAGTACCACCCGCCGACCGTCCCCGTCTGGGGCCAGTCGCTCGTCGCCGGGCGTCGGGTGCTCACCGTCGACACGAGCGTCCCCGGTGCCGGCTACGGCGCCCTGAGCGAGGAGACCCTCCACCGCCTCCGGACGGCACTCGCCGAGGACGCGGGTGCGCCGCACGGGTCGATCGTCGCGCTGCACCACCCGCCGCTGCCCGCACCGACCGCCCTGCACGAAGCGCTGCGACTGCAGAACCCGGGCGACCTGGCCGACGTGCTCCGGGGCTCGGACGTGCGGGTCGTGCTGGCCGGGCACTACCACCACCACTTCGCCGGCAGCATCGGCGGGGTGCCGGTCCTCGTCGCCCCGGGCGTCGCGAACGACACCGACGTGATCGGTGCGTACGGCTCCGAGACGGCGTACGTCGGCACGGGCGCGCTGGTCGTGGACGTCGCCGAGGACGGCTCGCTCTGGTCCACCCCGGTCCGGGTCCCCGTCGCGGGAGCAGACACCGTGGCCGTGCACCACGACACGGACGCGGTCGCGGCGATCATCGCCGAAGCCGGCGCGCACTGAAGCCGGCCGTCGAATCGCCGCGGCCGACGGGTCGGACGCACGCCGTACCTCCCGTCCGGTGCAGCGGAGCTGCCGGTACCCCGGACGCGCAGGCAGTTCCTCGGCAGCGCGAGTAGGCCGGTGCAACAACGTCCGAAGGAGTGCGCCATGCGAACCGGCAGTGCAGTGCAGTACGACCGCTACGGCGGATTCGACGTCGTCGAGCTCGTCACCCAGGAACAGCCGAAGCCCGGACCGGGCGAGGTCGTCGTCGAGGTGTCGGTCGCCGGGTTGAACCACATCGAGCGGTTCCTCCGCGAAGGCCGGCTGCAGGACCACATCGACCTCGAGTTCCCAGCACACCAGGGCGTCGACTTCGCCGGCGTCGTCCGCGCCCGCGGTACCGAGGTGCGCGACCTGCACGTCGGCGACGAGGTCATGGGGCACGCACCCCACGGCGGCGCGCATGCGACGTGGGTGACCGTCCCGCGCGGCGCGGTCGTGAAGAAGCCCTCCACGATGACGTTCGAGGTCGCGGGCAGCCTGTACCTCGCCGGGTGCACGGCGCTCTCGGTCGTGCGGTCGCTGAAGCTCGGGCCCCAGGACACGGTTGTGATCAGCGCCGCGGCGGGTGGCGTCGGACACATCGAGTGCCAGCTCGCGCACGAGGCCGGCGCGACCGTGATCGGGCTCGGCAGCCCGCGCAACCACGACGCCCTCCGGCAGATCGGCACGCTGCCGGTCGCCTACGGCGACGGGGAGGCAGACCGTATCCGGGAGATCGCCGACGGCCGCCCGATCACGGCCTTCATCGACAACCGGGACGAGGGCGAGAACGCTGCCCTCGCGGAGTCGCTCGGTGTCCCGGAGAAGCGGTTCGTCTCCAGCGAGGACCGGCGCGACCTCGAGATCCGGTTCCTGCGGGCCCCCGGCGACGACCAGGAGGCGATCGAGATGCTCACCACCCTCGGTGACCTGGTGCAGCGGCACAAGGTGCAGTTCATCATCTCGGGATACTACCCGTTCGAGTACATCGTCGACGCGTACGAGGACCTGGCGGAGATGCACTCGCGCGGCAAGGTCGTGGTCGGCATGCAGCCGGTCGAGACCGGCGCGCGACTGCACTGGTACAAGTCCGAGAAGTCCCGCGACCTCAGGGACCCGGTGTCGAGCGGCACGCCGGCACGGCCCGAGGCGCAGTGAGCGCTAGCTGAGGACGTCCTTCGTCGCGAACCGGCCGTACGCCAGCGTGCCGAAGACCGCGACGTAGCCGAGCTGCAGCAGCGCGTTGCTGCCGAAGGAGTCGAACGCGATCGGGTCACGGAGCAGGTCCCCGAACCCGAGCCACTGGTGCGAGAACAGGAAGGGGTGCAGCCAGTCCAGCTGCGGGAGCTGGTCGAGCACCTGGGATGCCCCGGCCAGCACCACCGTCGCGGCCATCGCACCGACCGGCACGTTCGTCAGGGACGACGCGAACAGCCCGATCGCGGACAACCCGAGCATCGACAGCGTCACGTAGAGCGCCAGCAGCAGGGCACGACCGGCGTACGACCAGCCGTCGACCTGCGTCCCGGAGAGCAGCGTCACCGGCCCGATCGGGAACAGCGCGGCGCCGATCGCGGCACCGACCAGCACGATGAGGAGCGTCGCGGCGAGGCAGAACGCGACCGCGCCCGCGTACTTGACGAGGATGAACCGGAGGCGCCCGGTCGGCGCGACGAGCAGGTAGCGGATCGTGCCGTGACTTGCCTCGCCCGCGACCGTGTCACCCGCGACGACCCCGACGGTGAGGGGCAGGAACAGCGGGATCGACACCGTGAGCGCCGTGAACGAGACGAACAGGCCGTTGTTCGTGATGTCGCCGAGGAACGCGGGGCCGCCGGAGTCGTCCCCGGTGGTCAGTCGGACCGCGACCGCGATGAGGATCGGGACGAGCGCCAGCGCGCCGAGCATCGCCCACGTGCGGCGACGGCGGAACACGAGCGCGAGCTCGGAGCCGAGCAGCGCGAAGGGCCGGGACCGCGTCAGGGGAGCCGTGCGGGCCGTGTGCGCCGGGGTCGCCGTGCGCTCAGGCTGCGACATCGAAGCCCTCCCCGGTGAGCGCGACGAACAGGTCTTCGAGGGTGCCACCACCGACGGCGACGCCGCGGACCCGGACGTCCGCGCGCACGAGTTCCGCCACGATCGTCTCGGGGAGGAGCTCGGCGGGCAGGTCGGCCACCAGCGCATCGGCGCCGCCGTCGTGCCGCGGGGTGAGCCCGAGCCGCATCAGCACCGACCCGGCCTGACCGAGGTCCGGCGTGTGGACGGTCACCGTGCGTGCGCCGGCGGACCGGAGGTCGTCGAGGGTACCCTGCGCGACGAGCTTGCCCGTGCGCATGACCCCGGCGTGCGTGCAGACCTGTTCGATCTCGGCGAGCAGGTGGCTCGACACGAACACCGTCGTGCCGTCGTCCGCCAGCGACCGGATGAGGTTGCGGACCTCCCGGGTGCCCTGCGGGTCGAGGCCGTTCGTCGGCTCGTCGAGCACGAGCAGGTCGCGCGGCGAGAGCAGCGCGTTCGCGAGGCCCAGTCGCTGCTTCATGCCGAGCGAGTACGCGTGCGCCTTCTTGTCCGCGGCATGCGAGAGCCCGACACGGTCGAGTGCCGCCGCGACGCGGGCCTTCCGGCTGCGCGGGTCCGAGGTCGGATCGGCAGCGTCGAAGCGACTGAGGTTCGCGCGGCCGGAGAGGTACGGGTAGAACGCCGGGCCCTCGACGAGCGCACCGACGCGGGGGAGCACCGAGTGCAGCGCCGAGGGCATCGACTCGCCGAGCACCTCGATGGTGCCGCCCGTCGCGGACGACAGGCCGAGCAGCATCCGGATGGTGGTCGTCTTCCCCGAGCCGTTCGGCCCGAGGAACCCGAAGACGGCACCCCGGGGGACGGCGAGGTCGATGCCGTCGACCGCGCGTTGCTTGCGGAAGACCTTCTGGAGGCCCGTGGTGCGGATCGCGAAGTCGGCTGCGGTCGTCGGGGCGCCCGCGTCGGTCGTGGCGGGTGCCGCGTCGGTGGTGTCGGGTGCCGGGTCGGTCGGGCTCACTTCGCGGCGGCGACCAGGCTCGACACCGGCACGGCGCCCGCGAGCACACGGCCGTCGTCGGTCAGGTACACGGACACGAGCGAGGTCTGGATCGCACGGCCGCCGTCGACGGCCTTCGTGAGCTGGTTCAGCAGCGTCGAGGCATCGTCACCGAGGCCGCTCTGGTCTGCGGTGCCGGCCGGGAGCTCGGCGATCGTGGACCAGTCCTTGCCGGTCAGCGTCGGAGCGCCGTCGTGGCTCGTGGATCGGTCGCCCTTGCCGGCGCCCGCGTGGTCAGCGGCGTCGGACAGGTCCTTCGTCGTGACCTCCGCGCCGGACGGGGGCGTGAAGTCGAACAGCCGGGACGCCGGTGCGCCGTAGGACAGGCTGGTGAAGCGGACCTGGAACGCCGGGTCGGACTGCCCCTTCGCCTCGATCGCAGCGCGGAGCGGGAGACCGGTCTGCTTGTCCACGGCGAGCTGGACGCTGCCGACGAGGGTGCCGGACGACTTCGGGGTGAGCGTGATCTGCCAGGCGCTCTGCCCGGCGACCTTCGTGGTCGTCGGCTTCGAGACGGTGGTGCTCGGGCGGATCGCGTCGATCGCCTGCTTCGCGATGTCGGCGGGGGTCGTGGTGCCGTCCTGCATCGACTTCGCGGTGTCCGCCGGCAGGGTCACGTGCGTGGCCTGGCGCTCCTTCGAGTCCCACGTCCAGACGTCACTGCCGTTGCGGATGAGGTCCTGCTCGGCGAGCTGCTCCGTCACCTGCACGCGCTGCTTCGTCGCACCGTCGACGTACACGCGCGCGGTGTGCGACGCGGTGAGGAGGCTCAGCGCGTCGGAGGCGTTGCCCTCGAGCGAGGACCCGCCGGACCCGGTGGGGAGTTCCGGGAGGCCGAGGTCGCTGGTCTGCGAGAGCTTGCCCGAGTACTGCGCGCCGGAGGACTTCGCGACGCTGGCGATGACGTCCGCCGCGGTCGGGTTCGCCCCCGCGAGCGGCGTGCTGGCGGCGTTGGCGAGTGCCGGCGCCGCGATGGCCCCGGCGACGACCACCGGCGCGATGACGGCGGGCAGCCATGCGGACTTCTTCATCGGGTTCCCCTCGGTACAGCGTTCGAGTGCTCAGCACACTAGGTCGGGCAACCGACAGTCCGCTGTGCACCCGTCCCGCGCCGCAGTGGCCCGAGCCGCCGACGACCGGAAGGGTGTCACCGCCGGCGAACGTCGACCTCGTCCCCTGACTGCGTGAGGTCGGCATCCACGTCGACCTCGAACACCTCGAGACGACCGTCGGCGAGCACCGCATCGACGAGGCCGCGTGGACCGGCGACGATGGTGGAGTCCCAGTCGATCTCCGATGCCACGACCCACTCGTGGCTCTCCGGCCACAGCATCTGCGGCGTGTGGCCGACGTCGAGCCACGACGATCCGCCGAGTTCTGCCACGGAGGTCCGCAGGAGGGCGAAGTCACGACCGGGCCACTCGAGGACCGGCCCAGCGACGACTCCACGCCGGAGGTCCTCGGCCACCTGTGCGTGCATCGCTCGGACGGCCTCAGCTTGCATCTCGGCGATCTCGCCCGGGGTCGGTTCCTGGTCGCCTCGCCACAACACACCTGCCGTGGCCGACCCGTTGAGATCACCCCACCCGGTCCAGACACCCGCGGTGAGGTCCGACGGTGTGTGCGTCGCGACGGCCAGGTGCCGGGCGAGCACCGCGAACTGTTCCGGTGCGCACCAGCCCCGCGGCGGCGGGCAGATCGTCCAGCCGTCGTCGAACGACCGCGGCAACTCGTCCTCCCGACCGACGAGGCGGGACCACTGCACGAGCGGGTGCACCACACGCCCGGTCCGCGCTGCGACGTCCGCCCACCGCAGAGCACGGCCGTCGACCGCGGGGACGCCGGTGGCCGCCTCTCGGCGGGTGCAGGATCCTGGCGTACGCCGCGAACCCGATGCCGGCGACGCCGCCCGGTGTCGCCCATCGCCCCACTCGGTCGAGCAGCCACGCCCCTCGCTCGACATCGTCCGTCCACTGCACGGTGCGAGCGTAGGCCCGCCGCACAACCGAGAACAGTCCGCACCACGGACTTCCGTGGCGCGGACTGCTTTTGGTTGTGCGAAGCACGCGAAGCACGCGGGGCCCCGCGACGGTCCGGGCCCGGGCCCGGGCCCGGGCCGCCGACGTCAGACCGCGTCGACCCCGGTGGGGGCGCTGCCGTCGTAGGTGCAGATCGCGGCGACCTTCTCGGCCGACGCCGAGGACGTGTCGAACGAGTACCCGAGCCACTCCTTCGCCAGGCGCCGCGCCAGCTCGACCCCGATCACACGCTGCCCCATGCAGAGCACCTGCGCGTCGTTCGAGAGCACCGAACGCTCGACGCTGTACGAGTCGTGCGCGGTGACGGCCCGGATGCCCGGCACCTTGTTCGCGCTGATCGCCACCCCGAGCCCGGTCCCGCAGATCAGGATCGCCCGGTCGGCCTCGCCCGAGGCCACGAGTCGAGCGGCGTCGACCGCCACGTGCGGGTACGCCGTGTGCCCGTCGGCGTCGACACCGACGTCCACGACACTCGACACCCGGTCGTCCGCGAGCAGGTCGCGCTTGATGATCTCCTTGTAGTCGAACCCGGCATCATCCGAGCCGATCACCAGTCGGTACGTCATGCAGCCCAGTCTGCGCGGGCTCAGGACATTTGTCCAGCACACAATTTCTGCTGCGCGTGGCGCGCTACGATCACCCCATGTCGGCCGAGACCCCCACCCCGGACGGCGCCCGCAGCCGTTTCCCGCTCGACACCGTCTACCAGGCGGCGCGGATGTACTACCTCGAGGACGCCACGCAGGTGGAGATCGCCGCCCGGCTCGGCGTCTCCCGGCCGACGGTGTCGCGCCTGGTCTCCGAGGCCCGGCGCGCCGGGCTCGTCCGCATCGAGGTCGTCGACCCGTTCCAGGACGAGACGGTCGCGCTCGCCGAACGGCTGCAGGTGGTGCTCGGCCTCCGGGCTGTGCACCTCACAGCGGTCACGCACGCGGCGACGCTCGGCGCCGACCTCGCCGCGCCGGTCGCCGCAGCCGTCGAGGGCATGGCGCTCCAGCCCGGCGACGCGGTCCTGATGTCCTCCGGTCGCACGGTGTACGACGTCGCACGCTCCGGGATGCCGCAGCTCCACGGCGTGCAGCTCGTCCCGACGGTGGGCGGGCAGGCGGACCCGATGCCGTGGTTCCAGACGAACGAGATCACCCGGACGGCCGCGGAGCGCTCCGGTGCGATCCCGGCCTTCCTCTTCGCGCAGGCGCTGCCGTCGGAGGCGATGCGCGCCTCCCTCGACGAGGACCCGGCGTTCCAGCACGTCATCGGGCTCTGGGGTCGGGCGAAGGGCGCGATCCTCGGCATCGGTGCGCCGATCCCGACCCGCGACGCGATGACCCGGGGCATCCCGGTGGAGGACGAGGCGCTCGACCGTGCGGCCGGCGACGTCTGTCTGAACTTCTACGACGCCGACGGGCGGGCGATCGAGTTCGCGGGCAGCGACCGGATGGTGCGCACCGCGCGCGAGGTCCTCTCCGCCGTCCCGCACGTCGTCGGCCTGGCGGTCGGGGAGTCGAAGGTGCCGAGCATCATCGGGGCGGTCCGTGGCGGCCTGGTCAACGAGCTGGTGACGGACGCCGCGACGGGACGGGCCCTGCTGGACGCGCTCGCCTGACCCGACACCACACGGGTGACGCGGCTGCGGCTCCGGACGTGGGACGAGACGGTCTGGAGGCGCGGTGCGGGTCCGACCCGCGCCTCCCGTCCGCTGGTCGGCGCGTTCCCACCCACCGCGCGCTCGTCAGGAGGTGGGAACGCGCGTACCGGGTCGAAAGGAACGACCGCCAACGCGCGTTTCGACTGCCTCCGCGCGTTGGGACTGCCTACGCGCGTTAGGACCGCCAACGCGCATTTCGACTGCCGACGCGCGTTGGGACTGGCTACGCGCGATCCCGCCGCACGTCCCAGAGGTGGTGCACCGGGTCGTGTGCGTAGTAGGTGGCGAGCGTCGCGACGGTGAACGCGCTGCCGTCGGAGCGGAGGCCGGTGCGCTCGAGCTGGTCGTCCCGGACGTCGTCGAACGCCCGGGCCGCGCGGTGGGCGGCCTCGCCGAGCTCACGCGCGACGGTGGCCGGGTCCTGCTCGCCGTAGTGGTCCTCGATCGCGGTGGCGTCCTGGTCCCAGTTCGGGAACGTCGGGGCGTCCTCGGCGAGCATGAGCGCGAGGCGTTCGGTCATCTTCCGGTGCACGTCGCGGACGTGCGCGCCGTACTCGAGCGCTGACCAGGTGTCCTCGTCCGGACGGTCGCGGACACCGGCCCGCGCGAGCTCGCCGGGCCAGCCGGTCGCGTTCGCCTCGATGATGCCCGGGACGTCGCGGATCGTCACCGTGCTGCCGTCGTAGCCGCACTCGGGGCACGCGCCCTCGATGACCCAGGTCCAGTTCTTCGTGTCCGGTTCGATCGCCATGGGCCGATGTTATGACGTCGTTACTCAGGTTCACGCTTCCGTGTCCCGCTGCGGATCGGGCGTGCCCCTCGTTCGGGTGACACGCCGTTGCCTGGGAATCACCGGCCAATGACATTTCGGTTGCTCGGTAACGTCGTGGCCCGTTCACCGACCCGGCCGATCCGGGTCCGTCCCGAGTCCCGACCCGAGGAGAAACACGTGGGTTCCGATCCCAGCAGTACCGAGCGCCGACGGCCAGCCGAACAGCCGGCCCGTCGGCTCCGCGAGAGCGACGTCACCGTCGTCGACAAGAGCATGATGCGCAAGGCCGTCAGCGGCATGGTCGTCGGCAACACGATGGAGTGGTACGACGTCGGCGTGTACGGCTACCTCGCCGTGACCATGGGGCGGGTGTTCCTGCCGACCGCCGAGCCCGCGGTGCAGATCCTGTTCAGCCTCGGGGTGTTCGCGGCGACGTACGTCGCGCGGCCGCTCGGCGGGATCGTGTTCGGGCGCCTCGGGGACCGGATCGGTCGCCAGAAGGTGCTCGCCACGACACTCATCCTGATGGCGTCGTCGACCTTCCTCATCGGGGCGCTGCCGGCGTACGCGACGATCGGGGTCTTCGCACCGATCGTCCTCGTCGTGCTCAAGCTCCTGCAGGGCTTCTCGACCGGCGGTGAGTACGCCGGCGCGACCACGTTCGTGACCGAGTACGCCCCCGACCGTCGTCGCGGGTTCTTCGCGAGCATCCTCGACTTCGGCAGCTACATGGGCTTCGCGCTCGGCGCCACGGTGGTGTCGGTGCTGCAGATCACCCTCGGCGACGACGCGATGACCGCGTGGGGCTGGCGGCTGCCGTTCCTGGCCGCCGGTGTGATCGGCGCCGTGGCGATCTGGTTCCGTCTGCGCATCGAGGAGTCCCCGGTGTTCGCCGCGACCCAGGCCGCGCAGGCCGCGTCCTCCGAGGTGCTCGCCGACGCGTCCGGGGACCGCCCCGCGAACGTGTTCGCGATGATCCGCGAGCACTGGCGTCCGATCGTCATCGCGATCATGCTCGTCGCCGCGTCGAACACCGTCGGCTACGCGCTGACCTCGTACATGCCGACGTACCTCACCGACTCGCTCGGGTACTCCGCGCTCGACGGCACGCTCCTCACCATCCCGGTGCTGGTGCTCCTCGCCGTGATGCTGCCCCTGACCGGCAAGCTGTCCGACAAGCTCGGCCGCCGCGTCGTGATGTGGATCGGAGCCGCCACGACCGTGGTGCTCGTCGTCCCCGCGTTCCTGCTCATCGGGCACGGCGAGCAGTGGTCGACGCTGTCCGGCCTCGCGCTCCTGGCGCTGATGACCGCGCTGTGGGTGTCGAACCAGGCGGCGTCGCTGCCGGCGCTGTTCCCGACCTCCACCCGGTACGGCGGGATGGGCTTCGCGTACAACATCGCGATCGCGGTGTTCGGCGGGACGACGCCGCTCATCGTGCAGGCGCTGCTCACGGCGACGGGCGACGAGCTCGCGCCGGCGTACTTCCTGATGGCGATGAGCGTCGTCGGTGCGATCGGGGTGTTCTGCATGAAGGAGTCCTCGCAGCGACCGCTCCCCGGGTCGATGCCCGCGGTGGAGACGGCCGAGGAGGCCCGCGAGCTCGTCCTCACGCAGGACACGAACCCGAACCTCGACCTCGGGGACCTGCCCTTCGCCGCTGAGGACGCGGTCCGGGCGGCCCGGGAGCGGGAGCTGTCCGCGGCACGCTGACGCGCCGCGCACCGACGGTGGCGTCGGGGCCCGGGCCGGGCTCCGAGGCCGCCGTAGGGTGGGAGCATGCGACTGCTGCTCATCCGACACGGCCAGACCCCCGCGAACGTGAACGGCGTCCTCGACGCCGAGGTGCCCGGTCCGAGCCTGACGGAGCTCGGGCAGCAGCAGGCAGCAGCACTGCCGGCGGCGCTCGCGGACCGCGGCATCGAGCGGCTCTTCGTCTCCTCGATGGTCCGGACGCACCACACCGCGGCTCCGCTCTCCGCCGCGCTCGGCATCGACCCCGTGGTGCTCCCGGGCCTCCGCGAGATCGAGGCCGGGGACCTGCAGGGAGCGCGGGACCAGACCTCCGTGCAGCGGTACCTGGCCGCCTGCTACGCGTGGGCGTCGGGGGAGCGCGAGGCCCGGATGCCCGGCGCGGAGACCGGCGAGGACTTCTTCGACCGCTACGACGAGGCCGTCCGGCAGATCGAGGACACCGGCGTCGCGGTCGCCGCGGCGTTCAGCCACGGTGCGGCGATCCGGATCTGGGCCGCCACGACCGCGCAGAACGTGCCGAACGACCTCGGCGCGGACCGGCACCTGGAGAACACCGGCGTCGTCGAGCTCGAGGGGTCGAGTGCCGACGGGTGGCGCCTCGTGGACTGGGAGGGCGAGCCGATGGGCGGCGACGACCTCATCGACCGGACCGCGCAGGACCCGACCGGCGAGCGGTTCTAGACCCGGACACAGACGGAAGGGAGGCCCAGTGCCAGCTGGCACCGGGCCTCCCGTCCGTCAGTGGTGACGACCACCCACCTGGCCGCGACTACGCGCGGGCGGCGGCTGCCGTCAACGGCACGATCACGCCGTGCGACTCGCGCAGCACGTCGAGGGTGCGCTGGACCTCGTCCGAGCGCTCTTCCGGCGACCAGCCGAGGACGCCGGCGAGCACGTCGGCGAGCTCGTCGAGCAGGTCGATGGTGACGCCACCGACGAACGCGAGGTTCGTGCGGCGGAGCACCACGTCGACCAGGTGCACGGCGTGCTCGTGCTCGGCGAAGTACGCGACCTCGGCGCGGGTCAGCGCAGGGTCGGACTCGAGTGCCTCGACCGGGCCGTCGGTGAGGACGTCCACGACCTCGGCCGCGCGGGTGCCATAGCGCTCGAGCAGACCCTCGACCAGCTTCGCGTCGAGCCCGTCGCGGTGCGACTTGATCCACAGGGCGCGCTGGGCGTCCGTGGTCGGGTACTCCTTGCCGCCGCCGATGGCCATGCCCGTCGTGTCGACCTTGCGGGCGACACCGAGCTTCGTCGTGGCCTCGGTCGAGAGGTGCGCGGCGAGGGCACGGAACGTCGTCCACTTGCCGCCGACGAGCGACAGCACGGTGCTGTTCGGCAGACCGGCGATGGGGGTGTCCACGATCCGGTAGTCACGGGAGACGAAGCCGGGGGCGGTGTCCTCGTGGCGGGGGAGCGGACGGATGCCGGAGTAGCTGTAGACGATGTGCTCGCGGGTGACGTCGATCTGCGGGAAGACGTGCTTCACGAGGCCGAAGAAGTAGTCGATCTCCTCGTCCGTCGTGGTGACCGGCTTCGCGGGGTCGGCGTCGATGTCCGTCGTGCCGATGAGGACCCGGCCCTTGAGCGGGTAGATCAGCACGATGCGGCCGTCGTCGTTCTCGAAGAACAGCTCGCGGCCCTTGGTGGCCTCGAGCAGCTCGTCGTTGTGCACGACGATGTGCGAGCCCTTCGTGCCGCCCATGAACTTGGTCTCGCCGCCGAACGCGCCGTTGGTGAGGTCGGTCCAGGGGCCGGAGGCGTTGATCACGACGTCGGCGGTGAAGACGAACTCGTCGCCGGTCTCGCGGTCGCGGAGCAGGACGCCGCCGTCGCGGGTGCCGGCTGCCTCGACGTAGTTCGTGGCGCGGGCGGTGGCCGCGCTGGTGGTGGTCCCGTCGGCGCTCGTGCCGGCCGTGAGGCCGTCCTTGAGGACGTCGAGCGCCAGGCGCTCCGGCTCGTGCACGGAGGCGTCGTAGTAGGTGCCCGTGTACTTGAGGTCCTTGTTCAGGGCCGGCATGTCCGCGAGCGCGGCCTTCTTGGTGCGGAAGACGTGCTTCGGGACCGAACCGCCGTCACGGGAGAAGGAGTCGTAGATCGTCATGCCGATCTTGATGAGCATCGCGCCGCGCTCCTTCGTGGAGCGCTGCTTGTGCGTGAGCATCCGCAAGGGGGCGTTCATGATGCCGGAGAAGGTCGAGAAGATCGGCATCGTCGTCTGCAGCGGCTTGACGTAGTGCGGGGCGATGCGGATCAGGCCGTTGCGCTCCTGCACGCTCTCGCGCACCAGGCGGAACTCGCCGTTCTCGAGGTAGCGGATGCCGCCGTGGATCATGTGGCTCGACGCCGCGGAGGCGCCGGAGGCGTAGTCGCCACGCTCGACGAGCGCGACGTCGACGCCCTGGAGGGCCAGGTCGCGGAAGGTGGCGATGCCGTTGATGCCGCCACCGACGATGAGGACCTGTGCGTTCGGACGCTCGGTGAGGTTCGTCACTGTGCGTCGGGGCTGCGTCGTCTTCGACATGTGCGTACGCGTCGCTTTCTGTGGGTCGGTTCGCTGGGTTCGAGAACGATCGTGCTCCTCCGGTGAGAGGCCGGGCAACTCGCGTGCACGAACGTGCAGCACACGTGTCGACGTGTCCGATTCCGGTTCGGCACGGGCGGTCGGGCTTGCAAGCGCCATGCACGTCCGTGCATGGTTGCTCCATGAGCGATGCCGCCCAACCGATGCGCACGCAGCAGGCCCTGCGGGCCGCGCACCTCTACTACCTGCAGGACCTGACGATGGACGCGATCGCCGACGAGCTCGGCACGTCCCGCTCCTCGGTGTCCCGCCTGCTCAAGCACGCCAGGGACACCGGACTCGTCGACATCCAGATCCGGTCCCCCCTCGACCAGGCCGCAGCGCTCAGCCGGAACATCCGTGCACGGTTCGGCGTGCACGCGCACGTCGTCCCCGTGCCGGACCACACGAGCGACGTCGACCGGCTCGAGCGGGTCGCGCTCTCCGCCGCTCGGATCCTGACCCAGTACATCGAGTCGAACATGGTGATCGGGATCTCCTGGGGCTCGACGGTCAGTGCGGTCAGCCGGTACCTCGTGCCGAAGACCACCCACGGGTCGACGGTCGTGCAGGTGAACGGCGCCGCGAACACCCGCACCACGGGCATCGTCTACGCGTCCGAGATCCTCCGGCGCTTCGGCGAGGCGTACGGCGCGCTCGTGCAGCAGTTCCCGGTCCCGGCGTTCTTCGACGACCCCACCACGAAGGAGGCGCTGTTCCGCGAACGCTCGATCCGCCGCGTGCTCGACCTGCACGAGCGGATGGACGTCGTCGTGTTCGGCGTCGGCGCCCCGCAGGCCCCGGTCCCCTCGCACGTGTACTCCGGCGGGTACCTCGACCCCGCCGACCGCGAGGAACTCACGAAGGCCAAGGTCGTCGGTGACGTCTCCACCGTGTTCTACCGGGCGGACGGGTCCTGGCGGGACATCGGGGTGAACGCCCGCGCCGGTGGGCCGGACCTGGACACGATCAAGCGGGCTCCGCGGCGGATCTGCGTCGTGGCCGGGCGGGGGAAGGCGGCGTCGCTCAAGGGGGCACTGGCCGCGGGACTGATCACCGACCTCATCCTCGACGAGAGCATCGGGCAGGCGATCCTGCAGAACTGAGCCGGGGGACGCGGATCACGGGTCGCTGTCGGTGGTCGCGCGTACCTTCTCGGCCATGGTGCTTCCCACGGACTCCCGTCCGCCGGCCACGGCGGTGAGCGCCACACCTGTGTCCCCGATCGACGCCGCCGACCGACCCGATCGTCGCTGGTCCAAGCGGCTCGCCGGCACCGACGTCGACCAGGCACTGGCCTTCTTCTCGGCTGGTTACGAGCTCCGCTCCCCGAACGTCCGGCGGACCTCGCCGCGCAGCGCGTGGAGCTTCGCCGGGGTCGGCGACGAGCGGATGTCCCTGCGGACCGCACGCTTCGACGTCGACATCCGGAGCGAGAGTCGCGCGGACGCCGAGTTCATGGTCATCTGGCTGCGCTCGGGCACGAGCACCCTGACCTACGGCGGCCAGTCCGTCGACCTGCAGGCTGGCGTCCCCCTGGTGCTGCCCATCGACGACACCTGGGACCTGCACCACCGGGACATCTCGCTGAACATGGTGCAGCTCGACCGCTCCTTCCTGAGCTCGCTCGCCGGTGAGGACGACTTCGCCTTCGAGCCGATGCAGCGGGCGTCCGGCGACGGACTGCGAGCGTGGCAGCACGCCGTCCGGTCACACTCGGCGACGTGGCTCGACATGGACCACGTCCTCGGTGACGTCGAGCGCCGGGTCGTCGCCGAGTCGTTCGGCACGGCAGCGCTCCGTGCGTTCCCGCGCCGGACCCTCTGGCGCGCCTCGGTGCCCGGCACCGGGCCGGAGCACGCGCGACTGCGCCGGGCGCTGGAGTTCGTGCACGCCCACGCGAACGAGCCGATCGGCACGCCGGAGATCGCCGCGGCCGCGGGGCTCAGCCCCCGCGGGCTGCAGCAGTCGCTCCGCCGGCACCTCGACCAGACGCCGGGGGACCTGTTGCGGCAGGTCCGGCTCGACGGCGCGCACGCGGACCTCCGTCATGCCGACCGTGACGAGGTCTCGGTCGCCGAGATCGCCCGGTCGTGGGGGTTCGGTCACCTCGGCCGCTTCTCCGCCGCGTACCGGTCGCGGTTCGGCGAACTGCCGAGTGAATCGCTCCGCGCCCGGAGCTGAGCGGCCGAATCCCATCGCACGGATCCCGATCCGATCAGCGGGATGTTCGGCCGTAACGCGCCGGACACGCACGAGTGGCTGGATGGTGGTCGCCCGCCGCTCGCAGCCCACGAAGGAGTCCGCCATGCTCATCGGCGTCCCCACCGAGATCAAGAACAACGAGTTCCGCGTCGCCGCCACCCCTGCCGGTGTCGCCGAGTTGACGATGCACGGGCACGACGTGCTCGTGCAGGCCGGGGCCGGTGACGGTTCGTCCTTCCCGGACGCCGAGTACGCCGCCGCTGGTGCGACGATCGTCCCGTCGGCCGCCGACGTGTGGAGCCGTGCCGAGCTCGTCCTCAAGGTGAAGGAGCCGGTCGCGTCCGAGTACGCGTCGATCCGACCCGGGCAGGTCCTCTTCACCTACCTGCACCTCGCAGCCGACCGCCCGCTGACCTCCGCGCTGATGGACTCCGGCGCGACCGCGATCGCGTACGAGACCGTCCAGCTTCCCGACCGCTCGCTGCCCCTGCTGTCGCCGATGTCCGAGATCGCCGGTCGGCTCTCGGCCCAGGTCGGCGCGAACCACCTGATGCGCGCGAACGGTGGCCGCGGGCTGCTGCTCGGCGGCGTCCCCGGCACGCCGAAGGGCCGCGTGGTCGTCATCGGCGGCGGTGTCGCCGGTGAGCACGCCGCGGCGATGGCGCTCGGGCTCGGTGCCGAGGTCACCGTGTTCGACATCAGCCTGCCGCGCCTGCGGGCACTCGACGCCCGGTTCGACGGGCGCATCACGACCCTCCGGTCCTCGTCGCACGCGATCGCCTCGGCGCTGCAGGACGCGGACCTGGTGATCGGTTCCGTGCTCATCCCCGGGGCGTCGGCGCCGAAGCTCGTCACCGACGCGATGGTCGCGGACATGCGTCCGGGGTCGGTGCTCGTGGACATCGCGATCGACCAGGGCGGGTGCTTCGAGGGCTCGCGGCCGACCACGCACGACGACCCGACGTTCCGGGTGCACGACGCCGTGTACTACTGCGTTGCGAACATGCCCGGTGCCGTCCCGCGCACCTCGACGATCGCGCTGACGAACGCGACGCTGCCCTACGCCGTGGCGATCGCGAACCAGGGCTGGGAAGCGGCGCTCGAGTCCGACCCGGCGCTCGCCCGCGGGCTCAACGTGCACGACGGCCACGTGACGAACGAGGCCGTCGCTGCCGCGCACGGGCTGACGGCCGCCGCGCGCTGAGCCGCGGGGCTCTGCTGGCCGGCGGCGGCGGCACCCGCGCCGGCGCACCCGCACCGGCGCACCCGCGCAGGCCGTCGGGGCACGCGGCGGGGCGAGGGAAGCGACACCGCGTACACGATTGCGCCGCGCGATCGTGTACGTGGTGTCGCTTTCGTCGCTGCGGGGATGATGTACGCGCATCGGGCGACATCGGGTACACGATTGCGTGGCGCATCCGGCCGCGTGGTGTCGCTTTCGTCGCGTGCTCGGCCGCCGCAGCGCGGGGCGCTACCGGACCGCGCGGGGCGCGTGCGCGGCCGGAGCGCGGAAGCCAGCGCGCGCCCGCACGACGAGCGTCACCACGACGGCGAGCGCAGCGGCCACGAGTGCCGCGACCGCGGTCGGCACGGACACCAGGGGGCCGTCGAGCCGCGCGACCGCGACCCACGCCAACCCCCACGCGAGCGACGCCGTCGGAGCCAGGCGCCCACGACCGGCCACGGCGATGAGCACCCCGACGAGCCCGGCGACGAGGGCCACGACGACACCCCAGACGTCCTGCGACAGCCCGAAGCCCCGGAAGCCGGCGGCCGTCAGCACCGCGGCCGTGTTCGCCGCCGTCGCGACGCACACCCACCCGAGGTAGAGCCCGAAGGTGCCGTCGGTGACGATGGCCTCGACGATGCCGGAGGGGCGGGTGCGTCGGAGGATGACGAACGTCCACGCGAGGACGGCCAGCAGCGCGACGATGATCGGTTCGCTCAGCCAGAGGAAGCCGAACTGTACGGACAGGATCCACGCGGCGTTGAGCAGCAGGGACAGCGTCGCGGGGACGGCGAGCCGGTCGTGGCGGGCCTCGTCACCGCGGCGGGGGAGGAACTGCCACACGGCGAAGGCGATCAGGCCGACGTAGATGACGCTCCAGATGCCGAAGGCCGGCCCGTCGGGGGCGATCGCCGTGGACGACGCCGACAGTGCCCCGCCCGCTGCGTCCTGGATCGGCGTGCCACCGGCGGCGCCGGACCCGATGAACGAGCCCACCACGGCGACGACGGCGCTCGCCGCGATCACGATCTTCCGGAACCATCGCATGGCCACTCCCTTCGTCGACACGCCTTCGTCAGCATGCTGATGACCTGCACGGTAGACGGATCATCCACCCGCGCGTGCAGGCGGGGTCCAGCGAGCGGGGGACATGCGGCCCCGGGACCTGCGTAGGTTGGGGTCGTGACCGTCGAGCTCAACACCGCGTACATCGACCGCATCGCACCGATCGCGAGTCCGACGCTCGACGACACCTTCCGGATGATGCACGAGCAGGACGCCAGCGCCTGCGTGGTCCTCTACCAGCCCGACGCCGTGGAGCTCGGGGACGTCGCGGTCGCCCTCGGACTGCACGAGCTCGCGGTGGAGGACTCCGCCGAGGGCCACCAGCGACCGAAGCTCGAGCGCTACGGCTCGACGCTGTTCGCGGTGCTGAAGCCGGCGCTCTACAACGACCAGCGTGAAGAGGTCGAGTTCGGCGAGGTACACGCCTTCGTCGGGGAGGACTTCTTCCTGGCCGTCGTGCAGGCCGACCCCCGCGGGAAGCACGTCGTACCGCGAGCACTGCAGCGGATGAGTGGCAAGCCGGGGCTCGTGACCGCGGGGCCGCAAGCGCAGCTGTGGGCGCTGATGGACTCGATCGTGGACGACTACATCCCGGTGATCGAGGGCCTCGAGGAGGACATCAACCAGATCGAGGACCAGCTCTTCGCCGGGGTCGCCGGGGTGTCCCGTCGCATCTACGAGCTGTTCGGGGAGGTCGTCGACTTCCAGCGCGCCGCCCGGCCCCTCATCCACATGATCGAGAACATCCACCGCGGCGCCGAGAAGTACCACCTGCCGGTCGAGATGCAGCGCCGCTTCCGTGACGTCCTCGACCACGCGATCCGGACGGTCGAGCGCATCGACACGTTTCGGCAGCTGCTGCAGAACGCGCTGACGGTCGACGCGACCCTGGCGGCGCAGAAGCAGAACGACGACACGAAGAAGATCTCCGGCTGGGCGGCGATCCTCTTCGCGCCGACCCTCATCGCGGCGATCTACGGCATGAACTTCACGCACATGCCGGAGTTGACGTGGACGTGGGGCTACCCGCTGGCGGTGATCGCGATGGTCGCGTTCGCCGCTGCGCTGTTCGTGGTCTTCAAGGTGAAGCGCTGGTTCTGACGACCTGACATACTTACGCAACAAAAGTAAGCCGACCAGGAGCTCCGATGACGCACTCCCTCGTCCACCTGACCACCGCCGGGGTCTCCCTCGTGCTCGACTGCACCGGGGGTCGCTTGCCCTCGGTGGTGCACTGGGGTGCCGCCCTCGGGGAGTTGTCCACCGAGGACCTGCAGGCGATCGTCACCGCGGGCCGTGAGCCCATCGTGTCGAACGCCGTCGACGAACCGATCCGCGTGGCGATCCTGCCCGAGCCGCACGCCGGCTGGTCCGGGAAGCCGGGCGTGAGCGGGCACCGGGACGGGGAGGACTGGTCACCGCGGTTCACGACGACGAGCATCGACGTGATCGGAGAAGCCCACGAGACACGGGCCCACGAGACGCGGGCCCACGAGACACGGGCCCACGAGGCGCAGGCCCACGAGACGGCAGACAGTGCAGCCGCCCCCACCCGCATCGACGCCGGCCCCGCGACCGTCGTCGTCGAGGCCGCCGATGCCCACGCCCAGCTCGCCGTCCGCCTGGAGATCGAGCTGCTGCCCTCCGGCCTCGTCCGCACCCGCGCCGCCCTCACGAACACCGGCACCGGCACGTACACGGTCGACGACCTCACGGTCGCGCTCCCGATCCCGACCAGGGCCCGAGAGATCCTGGACTTCGCCGGCCGCTGGGGCAAGGAGCGCACCCCGCAGCGCCGCGAGCTCGTGGTCGGCATCCACGAGCGCGAGGGACGGAAGGGCCGCACCGGGGCCGACGCGGCCACGGTCCTGAGCGTCGGCGTCCCCGGGTTCGGCTTCGCCGACGGCGAGCTCTGGGGTGTCCACGCCGCGTGGAGCGGCAACCACCGGCACTTCGCGGAGCGCCTGTTCAACGGCAAGCAGGTCATCGGCGGCGGCGAGCTCCTGCTGCCGGGCGAGGTGCGCCTCGGCACGGGGGAGACCTACGAGGGCCCCTGGCTCCACGGCGCGTACGCGAACGGCCTCGACGAGCAGGCCCGCCGCTTCCACCGGTACCTCCGCAGCCGTCCGCAGCACCCCCGGAGCGTCCGCCCGATGACGATCAACGTCTGGGAGGCGGTCTACTTCGACCACGACCTGGCCCGGCTGGAGGACCTCGCCGACCGGTCCGCCCGCCTCGGCGTGGAGCGCTTCGTCCTCGACGACGGGTGGTTCCGCCACCGTCGCAACGACTTCGCGGGCCTCGGCGACTGGTTCGTCGACGAGGACGTCTGGCCCGACGGGTTGTCGCCGCTCGTCGACCACGTCCGTGCCGCCGGCATGCAGTTCGGCCTGTGGTTCGAGCCGGAGATGATCAACGAGGACAGCGACCTCGCCCGGGCGCACCCGGAGTGGATCATGCAGGCCGACGGACGCCTGCCGGTCCGGTCCAGGCACCAGCAGGTCCTCAACCTCGCGATCCCGGAGGCGTACGAGTACGTGCTCGACCGGATGACCGCGATCATCGACGAGTACCGGATCGACTACGTGAAGTGGGACCACAACCGGGACCTGGTCGAGGCCGGGTACCGGGACGGCGGGGCGGCCGTCCACGAGCAGACCCTGGCGGCGTACCGGCTGATGGCGGCGCTCAAGGACCGTTTCCCGGGGTTCGAGATCGAGTCGTGCTCGTCGGGTGGTTCCCGCGTGGACCTCGGCGTGATCGAGCACACCGACCGCGTCTGGGTCTCGGACTGCATCGACCCGCTCGAGCGGCAGCAGATGAACCGCTGGACGATGCAGCTGCTGCCGGCGGAGCTCCTCGGCTCGCACATCGCCAGCGGCGTGAACCACACGACGGGGCGCTGGCACGACCTGTCGTTCCGGGCGGGCACCGCGCTGTTCGGGCACCTCGGCATCGAGTGGGACCTGTCCAAGGCCACCGCGGCCGAGGAGCGGGACCTCGCCGAGTGGATCGCGCTCTACAAGGACACCCGGGCGCTGCTGCACGGTGGTGACCTAGTACGCGTCGACCAGGTCGACGACACGCTGAACGTCTACGGCGTGGTCGCGCCGGACCGCCGGGAGGCGATGTTCTTCCTGGCGTCCCTCGCCGCCCCCGAGGTGAGTCTCCGCGGTCGGATCACGTTCCGCGACCTCGACCCGGACGCGCGGTACCGCGTCGACCCGGTGCTCATCGGCAGCGGTGCCGACGGCGTCCGTGCCCCGGAATGGTGGTCCGGTGCGCGGGTCTTCACCGGTCGCGTCCTCGCGTCGGTGGGCCTCGAGGCCCCGGCCACGTACACCGAGCGCGTGGTCCCGTTCCGGCTCACCGCGATCTGATCCGGACCCCGTGACGGCCTGGAGGCTCGTGGCGGCGCCGCCACGAGCCTCCAGGCCGTCAGCTGGTCACCACCTCGTCGTGGCGACCTCTTGACACCGCTTTCTTTTGTGGCGACACTAAACCCGTCCGGGGCTGCCACCCGGACGGCAACCACGTTGACGAAGGAGTCACGATGGCCACCGAAACACCCTTGACGGTGCCGGTCCGGCGCAGCCGACCGAGCGCCGACACCGAGACAGCGGCCAGGACCGCCGCTCCGCGGAAGCGACGACCACGCAACGACCTGTGGCTGGCGCTCGCCTTCATCGCACCGGCCGCGATCGGGTTCGCGCTGTTCCTGCTCTGGCCGACGATCCGCGGCATCTACCTGAGCTTCACGTCCTACAACCTGCTCACCCCGCCGGTGTTCACCGGGCTGCAGAACTACGAGCGCCTCGTGCAGGACTCGATCTTCTGGCACTCGATGGCGGTGACGGTCGAGTACGTGCTGCTGAACATCGGGTTCCAGACGGTCCTCGCCCTGTTCATCGCGGTGATGATGCACCGGCTCACGAAGTCCACGTTCGTCCGGGGGATCGTCCTCGCGCCGTACCTGGTGTCGAACGTCGTCGCGGCGCTGATCTGGCTCTGGATCCTCGACACGCAGCTCGGCATCGGCAACGAGGTGCTCTCCGCGCTCGGCATCGGACGCATCCCGTTCCTGCAGAGCGACGTGTGGGGCATCCCGACCATCGCGTTCATCAACGTCTGGCGGAACGTCGGCTACACCGCGCTCCTCATCTTCGCGGGACTGCAGGCCCTGCCGGAGCAGGTCTACGAGGCCGCCCGCATCGACGGTGCGAGCGAGTGGAAGATGTTCTGGCGCATCACGGTGCCGCTCCTCCGCCCGATCCTGTCGCTCGTGCTCATCATCACGATCATCGGGTCGTTCCAGGTGTTCGACACCGTCGCGGTGACCACCCAGGGCGGACCCGCCAACGCCACGAACGTCGTGCAGAACTACATCTACAACCTGGCCTTCGGCCGGTTCCAGTTCGGCTACGCGTCCGCCGTCTCGGTGGCCCTCCTCATCGTCCTCAGCGTCATCACGTTCATCCAGTACCGACTCTCGCGTTCCGGCGAGAGCGATCTGGACTGACCGGCCACGGACCCCGAAAGCGAGTCGAAGATGACCAGCACACTGCCCCCCGTGGCCGACCCCACGACCACCCGCGCCCTCACCACCCGCGGTGCGAAGCCCCCACGTCCGAAGCCGTCCGTCGGCCGGGTGTTCGCCTGGATCGCGATGATCGCCGTGATCGTCGTGACCCTCTTCCCCTTCTACTGGATCCTCCGCACGGCGCTGTCGTCGAACGGTGCGATCTCCGCCGACCCGACCTCGCTCCTGCCGACCGGGTTCAGCCTCGGCGGGTTCGAGCGCGTCTTCGGCCTGCAGTCCACGAAGGAGGCGCTCGCCCAGGGCGGCTCCGGCGCGGCGATCAACTTCTGGCAGTACCTGCTCAACTCCGTGATCACCGCGACGATGATCACCGTCGGGCAGGTGTTCTTCTCCGCCGGCGCCGCCTACGCCTTCGCCCGGCTGCGGTGGCCGGGACGCGACAAGGTGTTCGCGGTGTTCCTCGCCGGGCTCATGGTCCCGACGATCTTCACGCTCCTGCCGAACTTCGCGCTCATCAAGTCGCTCGGCCTCGTCGACACCCTGCTCGGGATCTCGCTGCCCTCGATGCTGATGACGCCGTTCGCCGTGTTCTTCCTCCGGCAGTTCTTCCTCGGCATCTCGAAGGAGGTCGAGGAAGCGGCCCTCATCGACGGCGCGGGGAAGGTCCGGGTGTTCTTCCGGCTCATCCTGCCGATGGCCTCCGCACCGATCGCGACGCTCGCCGTGCTGACGTACATCACCGCGTGGAACGACTACTTCTGGCCGCTGATGGTGTCGTACACCGACAGCTCGCGGGTGCTCACCGTCGCGCTCGGCGTCTTCAAGTCGCAGGCCCCGCAGTCCGGCACCGACTGGTCCGGGCTGATGGCGGCCACGCTCGTCGCAGCGCTCCCGATGATCGTGCTGTTCGGCGTCTTCGCCAAGCGCATCGTCAACTCCATCGGCTTCTCCGGCATCAAGTAGGGACGCTCCCCATGACGAACTCCATCACCCGCCGCGCGCTCTTCGCCGGCGGTGCATCCGCCCTCGCCCTCGGTGCGCTCGCCGCGTGCTCGTCGCCCGGCCGCGCGTCCTCCACCGGCGGTGCGACCGGTACCGTGTCGTACTGGTTGTGGGACTCGAACCAGCTCCCCGCCTACCAGGCGGTCGCGAAGGCCTTCGAGCGCGAGAACCCCGGCATCACGATCAAGATCACCCAGCTCGGCTGGAACGACTACTGGACGAAGCTCACCGCCGGGTTCATCGCCGGCACCGCGCCCGACGTCTTCACCGACCACCTGACGAAGTTCCCGCAGTACGCCGACCTCGACGTGCTCTACAAGCTGGACGAACTCGAGGCCACCGCATCGATCCAGGACGCCGACTACCAGTCCGGGCTCGCCGAGCTCTGGAAGGGACAGGACGGCCACCGCTACGGGTCCCCGAAGGACTGGGACACCATCGCGATGTTCTACGACACCAAGGTGATGGCGAAGGCCGGTGTGACCGCCGACCAGCTCGCCGCACTCGAGTGGAACCCCGACGACGGCGGCACGTTCGAGCAGATGCTCGCCCACCTGACCATCGACGGCAAGGGGCGTCGCGGCGACGAGCCCGGCTTCGACAAGACCGACATCGCCGTCTACGGGATGAGCGCGAACGGCAGCGGCGGCGACGGCTTCGGGCAGACGCAGTGGTCGCCGTTCACCGGGTCGACCGACTGGTTCTACACGAACAGCAACCCGTGGGGGAACAAGTTCCGCTACGACGACGCCGGGTTCCAGAAGACGATCTCCTGGTACTTCGGGCTCGCCGAGAAGGGCTTCATGCCGAAGTACGGGGTGTTCTCCACCACGACCGGGCCGGACGTGCAGCTCGGGGCGAAGAAGGTCGCGCTCTCGTTCAACGGCTCGTGGATGATCGGCGCGTACGGCAACCTCGCCGGCATCGACGTCGCCATCGCACCGACCCCGTCCGGGCCGGTGGGGCACCGCGCGTCGATGTTCAACGGCCTGGGGGACTCGATCACGAAGCAGGCGCGGAACCCGGAGGCCGCGGCGAAGTGGGTCGCGTTCCTCGGCGGGTCCACCGCGCAGCAGATCGTCGGGAAGGCCGGGATCGTCTTCCCGGCGCGGCCCGAGGGCACCGCTGCGGCCGTCGCGGCGTTCGGGAAGAAGGGCTTCGACGTGTCCGCGTTCACCCAGCAGGTGGCCGACAAGACCACGTTCCTGTTCCCGGTCACGCGGAACCCGGGCGACATCCAGGCGCTCGTCCAGCCGGCGTTCGACGACATCTACGCCAACGGCAAGCCGGTCAGCACGCTGACCGGGGTCAACGACCAGGTGAACACGCTCCTGAAGCTGACGTAGGCGGGGCTTGCGCGGGCGCGGGCGCGTGGGGGTCAGGCGCCGAGGGCGTGCATCTGGATGGCGACCGCGGCCGCGCCCCGGGCCCACTCGTTGAAGCGGAACGGCTGCGCGATGACGGTGGGCGCCGGCGTCGACCAGTGCCGGGCGGCCTCGACCGAGCGGTCGAGCGCTGTCCGGCCGACCTCGGCGACGCCGACGAGCTCCCCGGAGAGCAGGACGACCTCGGGGTCGACGACGTTGACGACGTCCGCGACGAGGAGCCCGAGCGCTTCGGCCGCGGTGTCGACCACGGTGCGGGCAGCGCGAGCGTCGGCACCAGTGCCGTCGCCACGCGCCACGTCGAGGAGCTCGGCGGCCGACACCTGACGGCCGAGCGACGCACTGCCCGCGAGGGCGATCGCCCGGGCGCTGATGACCGCCCGTGCACACCCGCGGTGCCCGAACTCGCAGCGGAGGTCCGACGTCCCCGCGGTCCCACCGAGCCGCTGGTGCCCGATGCTGCCGGCGGCTCCGTGGGCGCCTGCCACGACCGTGCCGCCGACGACCAGACCGAGACCGATGCCGGCACCGATCGTCAGGAGCGCGAAGGACCGGTGGTCACGCCCTTCCCCGAACCAGTGCTCAGCGTGGGTGAGCGCCCGGACGTCGTTCTCCACCGAGCACGGCAGTCCGGTCGCGTCGGCGAGCAGCGCTGCGAGCGGGACGTCTTCCCAGCCGAGGAACGGCGCCCGACGGACGGTCCGGCGGTCCTCGGTCGCGCCGCCGAGCGCGACGCACACGCCCCGGACCCGGTCGTCCGCTGCGGTGATGGCGGCGATCACCTCGGCGACCCGGGCGACGACGGCGCTGACGTCCCGGTCGGCGAGTGGTTCCTCACGCTCGGTGAGGACCTCGCCGCGGTGGTCCGTCGAGACGGCGAAGAGGCTGTCGCCGGTGAGCTTCACCCCGATGAAGTGGTGTGCGTCCTGGTCGATGTCGAGCGGGATCGAGGGGCGGCCGGTCACCGTCTGCTGCACGCCGTCGCGCTCGATCAGGATCCCCGCTTCGAGCAGCGGCTTCGTGATCCGGGACAGGCTCGGGCCGGAGAGGCCCAGGCGGGCGGCGAGCTCGGTGCGCGGACGCGGCCCGGCACGGAGCACTTCGAGGACGACGGACTGCGCGCTGCCGACCAGCGGCTCCCAGCCGTGCTGGGGTCCTGCGTCGGGCATCTCGGGCACGTCGTCAGCCTAGGGCGCAGGCGCTGGTGCCGGGTCCTGCCGGTGCCGGGCGGTGGACACTCCGGTGATCCACAGGGGCTGTCCAGGGGTTCCGCACGGGCGGCACACACGCGGTCGACAGGATCGATCGCAGTGCGCACCTCGCGCCGATCGGAAGGACCTCCTCATGCAGTGCCCCAACGACCAGGCGACCCTCGTGATGTCGGAGCGATCCGGCATCGAGATCGACTACTGCCCCGAGTGCCGCGGTGTGTGGCTCGACCGCGGCGAGCTCGACAAGATCATCGAGCGAGCAGCGCCGTCAGCGCCCACCGCGACCGCGGCCCCCGCGCCGGCTCCGGCACCCGGTCCGCACGCGGTGCCGGCCGCGCCTGCGCCCGGCTACGTGCCCGGGTACACGTCCGGCATGGCGGTCCCGCGGAACGGGTACGCGTCCCCGGGATCCCCGGGCTCGCCCGGGTCGTGGGACAAGGGCCGCCGCGGGTACGGCCAGCAGCAGTACGGCCAGCAGCAGTACGGCCAGCAGTCCAGCCAGCAGTACGGCCAGCAGCCGTACGGGAAGAAGCGCCGCGGGAACTGGCTCAGCGAGCTCTTCGACTGACGACGCCCGGCGGTGACGGGGCCGGAGCGGCGGGCCCGCGGCCGATAGGGTTTCCGATATGCCGCACACCGCACACACGACCCCGGGCTGGGTGCTGAAGCTCGTCGTCGTCACCGGACTCGTCGGGGTCGCGGGTGGCATCGCCGGGGTCTCGGTGTGGCTCGCGCTGCAGCTCATCCAGTTCGTCGCGTTCGGGTTCCCGTTCGCCGGCCACCTCGAGGCAGCCGACGCCCCGTCCGCGCTGAACCGGTTCCTCGCCCTCGTCGCCGCGGGCATCCTGACCGGGTTCGCCTGGTGGGCGCTCCGACGGTGGGGCCGACCGATCGTCTCCGTGCCCGGTGCGGTCAACGGCAAGCGGATGCCGGCGCTCGCGACCCTGGCGAACGCCGGTGTCCAGATCCTCGCGGTCGGCCTCGGTGCGTCCATCGGCAAAGAGGTGGCGCCGCGGGAGATCGGCGCCTGGCTCGCCCAGCTCGTCACCGCCCGCGCGGGACTGTCGAAGCGCGAGACGAAGATCCTCGTCGCGTGCGGCGCCGCCGCCGGCCTCGCCGCCGTGTACGACGTGCCGCTCGGCGGTGCGCTCTTCGCGGTCGAGGTCCTGCTCGGCGAGCTCACCTTCGCCACCGCGCTGCCGGCGTTCGCCACGAGCGCCGTCGCGGCCTTCGTCGCGCGACTCGTGATCCCGGACGAGGTGCTCTACCACGTGCCCGCGATGCACATGTCGCCGTCGCTGCTCGTCTGGGCCGTCGTCGTCGGACCGGTGCTGGGCTTCGCCGGCGTCGGCTTCGTGAAGCTGACCAACCGGCTGCAAGGCATCGCGCCGAAGGGCTGGCACCTGCTCGTCGTGCTGCCGGTCGTGTTCGCGATGGTCGGGCTCATCGCCGTGCCGTTCCCGGAGATCCTCGGCAACGGCCGGGCGCTCGGCATCCTGGCGATGAACACCTCCGTCGACGACGGCTCGATGCTCGGCTTCGCGCCGATCGTGCTGCTCCTCGTGCTCGGTCTGATCCGGACCATCACCACCTCGGCCACGATCGGTGCCGGTGCGGTCGGCGGCACCCTGACGCCCTCGATCGCGATCGGCGCGGCGTTCGGCGGGTTCCTCGGCGGTGCGTGGATCCTGCTCTGGCCGGCGGACGGCCCCGGTCTGGCGTCCTTCGCGTTCATCGGCGCCGCGGCGTTCCTCGCGACGACCATGCGTGCGCCGTTCACCGCGCTCGTGCTCGTCGTCGAGTTCACCGAGCAGGGCACCGACATCCTCATCCCGTCGCTCCTGGCGGTCTCCGGGTCCGTCGCGGTCGGCTACGTGCTCGCGCGCCGACGCAGCGCCCAGATGGCCTGACCGCCGCACCCGACCCACACGCGCGCGACCCGACCGGCCTACCATCGGCGGCACGCGGCGGGGCGACCGGCTCCGCGCCGAACGAGAGGCACGGACATGGCGGGGTTCGACGACATCACGAAGAAGGCGCAGGACTTCCTCAAGGACGGCAAGGTCCAGGACGCCCTGAAGAGCGAGAAGGCCGAGGGCATCAGCGACAAGGTGCTCGACGGCGTCGCCGACGCCGTGAAGAAGGCCACCGGCGGCAAGTTCGACGACAAGATCGACGGCGCCCGCGACTCCGCCGACAAGCACGTCGGCAACGAGTAGCGTGCGCACACCGAACGGCCCCGCCCCGGCAACGGGGCCGGGGTCGTTCGCTGTCGGGGGACCGGGTGGACTCCTGGCGGAACAACCGGGACCATGGAGCGGTTGTCCCCGACGACAGTGAGTTGTCCCCGACGACAGTGAGTCGTCCCCGACGACCAGGAGGATCAAGCGCAGTGACGATCGTGGCACCGAACCAGCCGCTCACCGACGACCAGGTCGAGCGGATCAAGGCCGACTTCCCGATCCTGCAGCAGCAGGTGAACGGCGAGCCGCTGGCGTACCTCGACTCCGGCGCCACCGCCGAACGGCCCCGCCAGGTGCTCGACGCCGAACGCCGCTTCCTCGAGCACGACAACGCGGCCGTCCACCGTGGCGCGCACACCCTCGCCGCCCTGGCCACCGACGCCTACGAGGACGCCCGCGCCACCGTCGCCGGCTTCATCGGTGCCGCGAACCCGAGCGAGGTCGTGTGGACGAGCAACGCCACCGACGCCCTCAACCTCGTCGCGTACGGCATCGCGAACGCCAGCCGCGGCCGCGGGGGAGCGGACGCCGAACGCTTCCGGATCGGCCCGGGTGACGAGGTCCTGGTGACCGAGGCCGAGCACCACGCGAACCTCGTGCCCTGGCAGGAGCTCGCCATCGCAACCGGCGCGACGCTCCGCTGGGTGCCCGTCGACGACGACGGCTGCTGGAGCGCTGCCGACGCCATCGCGCTCATCACCGACCGCACGAAGGTCGTCGCCTTCGCGCACGTCTCCAACGTCACCGGGATGATCGCCCCCGTCGCCGAGATCGTCGCGGCGGCACACGCGCACGGTGCCCTGGTGGTCCTCGACGCCTGCCAGTCCGCACCGCACCGCCCCCTCGACGTGCAGGCCCTCGGCGTCGACTTCGCCGCGTTCTCCGGGCACAAGATGCTCGGCCCGAACGGCATCGGCGTGCTCTGGGGACACAGCGCACTCCTGAACGCGCTGCCCCCGTTCCGCACCGGCGGCTCGATGATCACCACCGTGACGATGGAGCACACCGACTTCATGCCGGCGCCGGAGCGCTTCGAGGCCGGCACGCAGCCCGTCTCCCAGGCCGTGGCGCTCGCCGAGGCGGTCCGCTACCTGCAGGCCATCGGCATGGAGCGGGTCCGCATGCACGAGGAGCACCTCGCCCAGCGGATGCTCGACGGGCTCGCCGCCGTCCCGGGCATCGCCGTCGTCGGTCCGGCAGCGGGCATCCCGCGCTCGGGTCTGGTGTCGTTCGACGTCGACGGGGTGCACGCGCACGACGTCGCGCAGTACCTCGACGCGCAGGGCATCGCCGTCCGCTCCGGGCACCACTGCGCCCAGCCGCTGCACCGCCGCCTCGGTCTCACCGCCACCAGCCGCGCGAGCACGTACGTGTACACGACCGAGTCGGACGTGGACCGCTTCGTGCAGGCCGTCAGCGAGATCCGCGGCTACTTCGGTGCGGACGGAGCGGCCTCGTGAACTCCCTCGACTCCCTGTACCAGCAGGTCATCCTCGACCACGCGAAGGCCCGGCACGGCGACGGTGCGCTCGCCGATGCCGACGCGTCGCACTTCGAGCGGAACCCCACGTGCGGCGACGAGATCACCGTCAGCGTGCGGCTCGAGCCCGGTTCGGACCGCATCGCCGGGCTCGCCTGGCAGGGTGACGGGTGCTCGATCTCGATGGCCTCCGCGTCGGTGCTCACCGACATGGCCGTCGGCCGGACCACCCCGGAGCTGCTCGCCCTCACCGAGGAGTTCCGCGCGATGATGCGGTCCAGAGGTGTCGGCGAACCGGACGAGGACGTCCTCGAGGACCTGATCGCCTTCCACGGGGTCTCGAAGTTCGTCATGCGCGTGAAGTGCGGGATGCTCGCGTGGGTCGCGGCGGAAGCCGCCGTGCGCGAGGCGAGCGCGGCCCGCTGACACGACCCGGAACCGGACGGGAGGCCCGTGGCGGCGCCGCCACGGGCCTCCCGTCCGTCATCGTCCGCGTCTACGACCCGACAGGCTGACCGATGACCGTGTCGCCGGAACCCGGCTCGAGGACCACGGAAGGATCCCCCACCGCGTCCTGGTCGACCGTGAACGTGGCATCGCCATCACCGGAGTGCGGCGTCAGCATGAGCGCGTCCTCGGTCGGACGGGCGAGTGTCCCTGCCTCCTGACCGACGGACGCGGCGGAGGCGACCGCCGTTCCGCCGAGCACACTCGCTCCGACGGCCGTGAGGACGATGCCGCTCGCGAGGAGCTTCTTCGTGACGGGCATGGTGTTCTCCTTCGTTTCGTCGACGCCTCGGTGACGCCGTGCAGGACCAGGAGACGACATCCGGTGTTTCGCCGACGTGTCGCTACGGTGATCTGATGCGCTCGCTCATCCGCCTCGACGACTGGTCCGACTCGGACATCGCGGGGGTCTTCGACCTCGCCGACGCCTACCGCGACGGCCGCGGTCCCGTCACCTCCGGGTGCGCGGTGCTGTTCTTCCCCGCCTCCAGCCTGCGGACGCGGGTGACGTTCGAGCGGGGGGCGGCGCTGATGGGCCTGCAGCCGATCGTGTTCCCCGAGACGACGCTCGACAAGCCCGAGGCACTCGCCGACGTCGCCGGGTACCTCGACGCCTGGGCCGACATCGTGGTCGCCCGGCACCCCGATCTCGCGGTCCTCGACGGGTTGGACTCGGTGCCGTCCCTCCCCGTCGTGAACGCCATGACGGACGGCAACCACCCGTGCGAGGTGCTGTCGGACCTGTACGCCCTGCGGCTCGGTGCGGAACTCCGGTCGCTGCGGTTCCTGTTCGTCGGCGCCGACGGCAACATCGCGCGTGCCTGGCAGGAAGCGGCACGGGCGATGGAGCTCGACCTCGTCCAGTGCTGCCCGGCGCAGGTCGCGACCCCGGGTGCGCGGTGGACGGACGACCTCGACGTGGCGATCCGCTCCGCCGACGTGGTGCTCACCGACGGTCCGGGCCCGCACGCCGAACTCCTGGCGCCGTACCGGATCACCGCGGCGCTCCTCGATGCGGCGCCGTCGGGCGTCCGGCTGAACCCGTGCCCGCCGTTCCTGCGTGGGCGCGAGGTCAGCGCGGATGCCCTGGAGCACCCGGCGTTCGTGGGGCACGCGTTCAAGGCGTCGCTGCTGCCGGTGCAGCAGGCCGTGATGGCGACCTGTCTGGGGCTGGGATGACGCTCAGAGGCGCGCCGGTGCTGCTGACCGCGTCCGCCGGCGACTACCGGGTGATCGCGTCCACCAGGTGGGCGATGCCGTAGTCCCACGCGCGGTCGATGTCCCCGCCGAGGCGGAACGCGCCGTTCAGCTCCATGCTGATGAAGCCCGTGGCCCACGCGGTGAGCAGGCGCGCTGCCTCGAGCGCATCGGTCTCGCCCGCCAGCCCGGCGGAGATACGGAGGATCGCGGTGCTCGCTGCCGCCTGCACCGCGGTGTCGGCGACGGGCGTTCCTGCACCGGGCGTCATGACCAGTCGGAAGGCCGCTGGTCGTTCCTTCCCGAACGCGCGGTACGTGTCGAGCAGCGTGCGAGCATCCGCGGCGGCGTCCAGGCGTGCTGTCAGCTCGAGGAGGGTCTCCTCGGCCACGAGCTGGATCAGCCGGTCGCGGTTCTCCACCCGCTTGTACAGCGACGGTGCGCGCACGCCGACGCGGACGGCGACGCCCTGCATCGTCACGCCGGCGAGCCCGTCCTCCTCGAGCAGGTCGCGCGCGGCGGCGACGATGGCGTCGAGGGTGGTCCGGTCCGGAGTGGGCATGGACCCGAGTATAGCTATTGACAGTAGCCATGATGGCTATGTAGCGTAGCCATCATGGAACTCGCACCCAACCTCCGCCGCATCGGCAGCGACGTGGTCTCCGCCTACCTCGTCGAGACGCCCGAGGGCATCACCGTGATCGACGCCGCCCTCCCCGGCCACTGGCGTGACCTCGTCGCCGAGCTGGCGTCGATGGGGCGCTCGCTCGATGACGTCCGGGGCGTGGTGCTCACCCACGGCGACTCCGACCACGTCGGCTTCGCCGAACGGCTGCGTCGCGAACACGGCGTGCCGGTGTACGTGCACGCCGCCGACGCCGAGCGCGCCAAGGGCGGTCCGAAGCCCAAGGGTGGGAAGCAGCGGATGCGGATCGGGGCACTCCTCGGCTTCGTGGCTTACTCGCTGCGCAAGGGCGGCGCACGGCCGGTGTGGCTGCAGGAGGTGGTCGAGGTGCACGACGGCGACGTCCTCGACCTGCCGGGTGCGCCGCAGGTCATCGGCATGCCGGGACACTCGCCGGGGAGCATCGCGGTGTGGGTACCGGCGGTCGACGCGGTGTTCGTCGGCGACGGGCTCACCACCCGGCACGTGCTGACCGGAGCCGTCGGCCCCGCGCCCGCGCCGTTCACCGACGAGCCGGCCCAGGCGATCGCGTCGCTCGGCGCCCTGCTGCCCACCGGGGCAACGTGGGTGCTGCCGGGGCACGGGGCACCGTTCCACGGTGGGGTCGCTGCTGCGGTCGCCGCGGTGGAAGCGGCGGCGCGCTGACCTACCAGACGAGCCCGTCGAGGTGGTCGTGCCCCTCGAGCAGTCGCGTGACGCGTCCTCGCGCCACCTCACGCACCGTGGGGTCGGGGTGGTGCGCGAGGATCGCGAGCTCGACCTCCATGTCGAAGAACCGCAGTCGCTCGCGCAGGTGCTCGCGCGCGAACAGCTCCGGGTACGCGCCGCGCAGCCACCCGGGGACCTCTGTCAGGGTCGATGCGTCGAGCCCTCGGCCGTCGGGTGTGGCCGGGAACTCCAGCGGTCGAGCACACCAGCGCAGGATGGTGTCGAGTTCGACGTCGGCCGGCTGGGCCACCGCCTCGGCGAAGTCGATGAGCCCGGTGACGCGCCCCTGGTCGACCATCACGTTCGACCCGTGCAGATCACCGTGGACGAGGACGAGCCGGTCGTCGGCGAAGAGGGGCAGTCGCGCGTCGACCCAGCGCGCGACGTGCTCGAACAGCCCGGCGTCGCCGCCGGCGTGACGGGCCTCGTCGACCAGCTGCTCGGCCGCGCCGACGACGGGCGGGTGGTACGCGGGCCACGATCCGCCGGCGAGGGCATCGGCCAGCCAGGGCGGCATCAGGTCCGCGGGTGCCGGGACGCGGTGGAGCTCGCGGAGCGCTGATCCGAGGCTCTCGATCATGGTCCGGCGGGCCTCCGGCGAGGCGGTCGGCCAGGCGTCCTGCAGCGTGCGACCGGGCAGTCGCGTCGACACGGACCAGGCGCCGTCCGGTTCGTCGCCGTGCGCGATGCGTCGAGCGTGCGGGACGTCGCTGCCGGCGAGCAGGTCGACGACCTCGGCTTCGTGGCGGTAGGCGTCGCGGATCGCGCCGTTGCTCGCCCGGACGACGACGTCGTCGCCGATCCAGGCGTGGCTGACCCAGCCGCCCTTCTCGACGAAGTGACCCGTCGTCGGCAGACCGGCGGCCGCCAGTGCGCGCGCCAGGCGCGGATCCGCCGTGGGGTTCACGTCGACTGCCGGGGCACGAGGAAGCACTCCGCGGTGCGGACGCCGCCCGCGACCTGGTCGCCCTGGATCATCCGCATGAGCAGGGCTGCCGCGCGGCGGCCGACCTCGCGCAGGTTGAGGTCCACGGACGTGATGCTCGGCCGCGCCGCGTCGGTGATGACGCTCCAGTTGTCCACGCCGACGACGCCGACCTGGGTGGGCACCACGATCCCGGCTTCGCGCAGGCAGTCCACGACGCCGCGCGCGATCTGGTCGCTCGTGCAGAAGACGCCGTCGAACTCGCTCCCGAGCAGCCGGGTCGCCGCCTCGTACCCCCAGCGCTCGCTCCACTCGCCGTAGAGGGCGTCGCCACCGGCGAGCGTCGCTCCGGCAGCGGCGATGGCCCGTTTCGCGCTCTCGACGCGGTGCGAACTCGCGGTGTGCCGCCGGGCACCCGAGACGACCGCGATGGAGCGGCGTCCGGACCCGATCAGGTGGTCGATCGCGCGGGCGGCGCCGGCTTCGTCGTCCGGCACGATGGAGACGTCGTCCGGGTCGAGGGACGGCGCGAGCGCGTACACGGCCGGCACCCCGAGGAGTCCGGTGATCGACGGTCGGGGGTCGCTGGAGCGACCGGTCACCACGATGCCGTCGACCCGCTGGTTCAGGAACGTCTGCACGTAGTGCGCTTCACGGATGGGGTCGCCGCGGCTCTCGGCGAGCAGCATGGACACCTCGCCGGGGCCGAAGGTGTCCTCCGCCCCGGTGAGGATCGGGATGGTGAAGCGCCCGTAGGCATCCGTCGAGAGCACGCCGACCAGGAAGGAGCGGCCGGGAGGCTGTGCTCGCGTCTCGGCGCGCACGACCAGTCCCAGCTCGCTCGCCACCAGGGCCACACGTTGCCGCGTCGCCTCGGCGATCTGTCCGCGGCCGTTGAGGACCTTGGAGACCGTCCCGACCGAGACACCGGTCTGCGCGGCGACGTCGGCGAGCGTCACCTCACGTCGATTGACCACGGCGTCCTCCTTGCGATGCATCGTACGGCACTCGGCAAACCTTGCCGTATCACGATTGCGACGTCAAGCATTGACACGGCCATCGCCAGGTTCTACCTTCGGCAAACACAGCAAATCTTGCCGCAACGACGCGGCAAGCAGAGATGCGGAGATGACGATGAAGACATCCACGATCCGGCGGACCGCGATCGCGGCAGCCGCTCTGACCGTCGCGGCGATCGGGCTGGCCGGGTGCTCCTCGAGCGGGACGGCCGACACCGGCGGCGCGGCGAAGGGCACGGTCACGCTCTGGCAGCGCGACGGCGGCGTCGACCTGACGGCGCAGGTCAAGGCGTACGAGAAGTCCCACCCCGGCGTCACCGTGAAGCTCTCCACGATCCAGGCCGACCAGTACCTCACCAAGCTCGCCAACTCCGCCCGTGCCGGGTCGGTGCCGGACCTCGTCAGCTACGACATCGTCAACACCCCGCTCCTCGCAACGCAGGGCCTGCTCGCCGACGTCACCGACAAGGTGAAGGGGCTCTCGGACAAGGGCGACCTCGCGCCGGCCGGTGTCGAGATCGGCACGCTCGACGGCAAGAACTTCGCGCTCCCGGTCGCGCTCACCGGTTCGCAGATGTTCTGGAACAAGTCGCTGTTCAAGGAGGCAGGACTCGACCCGACGAAGCCGCCGACGTCCCTCGCCGAGGTCAAGGCGGACGCGCAGAAGATCCAGGCGCTCGGCGGCGGGGTCACCGGGTTCTCGACCCTCGGCGGCGTCGGCCAGGCCTGGACCGGCTTCCCGAGCTCGTGGGCCAAGAGCGGCAGCGTCCTGACCGCCGCTGGGAAGGACCAGAAGGCCGAGTTCACCAGCCCGGAACTCGTCGGGATGGTCGACTGGTACCAGGACATGTGGAAGTCCGGGCTCATGCAGAAGACCGACCAGCCCAACCAGGACCCGGGCAACGTCGGGCAGGAGAACGCGCTGAACGGCAAGGTCGGCATCCTCTTCGGCGGTGCGAACACGCTCACCGCGAAGAAGGCCGACTTCGGCAGCGCGGTCGGGATCCCCGGCGTGGACGGCGGCTCCGGCTCGTTCCTCGGTGGTGACGAGATCGGCATGACCGCCGGTGCGAAGAACACCGACGGCGCCTGGTCGCTCATGAAGTGGCTGGTCAGCTCGAAGGAAGCGGCGAAGATCGACCTGTCGCAGGGCTGGATCGCGCCGGACCTCACCGTGGCGAAGAGCCTGGCGACCGACGAGTGGTCGAAGGACATCGTCGACACGCTCGCGATCGGCAAGCTCCCGAAGAGCATCGCCTACAACGCCGTCATCAACGACCCGAACGGCCCGTGGGCGCAGCAGTCCCAGAAGGTCATCTTCCAGGGCGCGGACGCGACGACCGCCCTCGCGAGCGCGGAGAAGCAGGCGAACTCGCTCATCGAGCAGGCGTACAGCCAGGTCGGGCAGTGACAGCCGTCACCTCCACGGCGCTCGCCGGGGTCGCGGACGGGAGCACACGCTCCCGTCCCCGGCCCGGGAGCCGGCGCCGCCAGACGCTGGCGTGGGTGCTCGTCGCCCCCGCGCTGGTCCTCGCGCTCGTGTTCTTCGTCGTCCCGATGGTACTGCTCGTCGGGATGTCGTTCTCGAACTGGCCGCTGCTCGGCAAGGTCAGCCTGGCCGGCTTCGGGAACTACGCGCAGGCGTTCCAGGACGCGGCGTTCTGGCGTTCACTCGTCTTCTCGCTGCTGTTCACCGTGGTCGCCGTGCCGCTAGGGATGGCCGTGAGCTACGGTGCGGCGACGATGGTCCGCGGTGAGGGCCGGTTCGTCTCCTTCGTCCGGACGGCGTTCTTCATGCCGGTCGTCATCGGCTTCACCGCCGCCGCGTACATGGCGAACGTGCTGCTCGTCCCCGGCACCGGGGTGATCAACGTGCTCCTGAAGTCGGTCGGGCTCACCGACGGGGACACCGCCTGGTTCACGGCGCCCGGTTCCGCGTTCTGGGCGGTCATCGTCCTGACCGTGTGGAAGTCGATGGGCGTTGCGATGATCCTGCTGATGGCCGGCATGCAGGCGGTGCCGACCGAGGTGATCGAGGCCTCCAAGATCGACGGCGCCGGCTGGTGGCGACGCGAGGGATCCGTGATCTTCCCGCTCGTCCGACGACAGTTCGCGCTCTGCCTGCTGCTCGCGGTCTCCGGCTCGATCCTGGTCTTCGACCAGTTCTACGTGCTGACCAAGGGCGGCCCCAGCGGATCCACCACGACGACGGTCATGTACACGTACCAGCAGTCGTTCGTCCGGTACGACCTCGGCTACGGCGCCGCCCTGTCGATGATCCTCACGGTGATCATCCTCGCCATCGCGGTCGTCCAGCTGCGGGCGCTGCGCTCGACCGGAGCGGAGGACGACCGATGAGCGCGACGGACGTGACCAAGCGCACGACCGCAGCGTCTCGACGCGGGGCGGGTCGAGCCTCCGGACCGGATGCGGTGGACCGGACCGACGCACCGGACGTGACCCGTCCCGGGCCACGGCGCCGTCGTGTGCACGCGAGTGGCGTCGCGTACGTCGCCGTCGGCACGGTGCTCGCCTTCCTGTTCATCGCGCCGATCGTCTACATCCTGTTCCGGTCGTTCCTGCCGGCCGACGCCGACGCCCGGGGGATCGGGCTGGAGTCGATCGCGACGCTGACGCTCCGGAACTACGCGAAGGTGTTCGACCCGTCGGTGGACCTGCGGCAGAACATCGTCAACTCGTTCGTCGTCGCCATCGCGGTCGCCGTGCTCGTCGCCCTCGTGTCGACGCTCGCCGCCTACGCGCTGTCGAAGATCCGGTTCCGCGGGTCGTCGATCGTGTTCGTGCTGTTGCTCGCGCCGCTCGTCGTGCCGTTCCAGGGGCTGCTCACGCCGCTGTCGATCGTGCTCGGCAAGCTCGGGCTGCTCGACTCCCTGGTCGGCGTGGTGCTCGTCCTCGTGACGCTGCAGCTGCCGTTCTCGGTGTTCGTGATGCGGAACACGTTCGACGGGATCCCGTCCGAGCTCGAGGATGCTGCGGCCATCGACGGCGCCGGAACGGGGCGGATCCTGCGCTCCGTGATGCTCCCGCTCGCGTGGCCCGGGCTCGTCACCACCGCACTGTTCGGCTTCATGGCCGGCTGGAACGACCTGCTCAGCTCGGTCACGTTCCTGTCGACCGACAGCAAGTACACCCTTCCGCTCGCGCTCTCGAGCATCAGCACGTCCTTCAAGATCCCCGGCGTCCCGGTGATCGACCCGGGACTCCTCACCGCCGTCGCGTGCGTCGCGACCGTGCCGGTGGTCGTGCTGTTCCTCGCCCTGCAGCGGTACTACACCCGAGGTCTCATCGGAGGATCCATCAAATGACCATGTCCTACACGTCGACCCCCACCGGCAGCACCGCCGGCAGCTCGACCGGCGTCTCCGCCGGCACCGCCGGTCGGCCGCACCGTCCGCTCCCGCTCGGGAGCATCACCCCGCGCGGCTGGCTGCTCGACCAGCTCCGGCTGCAGGCCGACAACATCACCGGGCAGCTCGAGGCGATCTGGCCCGACGTCGGCCCCGACAGCGGCTGGCGTGGCGGGCCCGGCGAGAACTGGGAACGCGGGCCGTACTACCTGGACGGGCTGGTCCCGCTCGCGCACGTGCTGCAGGACGCGCGGCTGACCGCGCTGGCCGAACCGTGGATCGAGTGGATCCTCGGGTCGCAGCGCGACGACGGCTTCTTCGGTCCGACCGGGAACGACGACTGGTGGCCGCGGATGGTCGCCCTCAAGGTCCTCACCCAGCACGCCGAGGCGACCGGGGACGAGCGGGTCGCGCCGTTCCTGTCCCGGTACTTCCGCCACCAGCTCGACCACCTGCCCGGCCGGCCGCTGACGTCGTGGGGGCGTGCCCGTGGTGCCGACAACGCGCTGTCGGTCTGGTGGCTGTACGAGCGGACCGGCGACGCCTGGCTCCTCGACCTGGTCGACCTGCTCGCGGCGCAGACCACGCGGTGGGACGACTACCTGGCGGACGAGCTCATCACCGGGCCCGCGCGGACGTTCTCGCACCGCACCCACGGACCGAACGTCGCGATGGGCCTGAAGACCGGAGCCGTCGCCGCACTCCGCGACCACGACCTCGCCGGGCACGCGGACCGGACCGAGACGTCCTTCGATGCGCTCGACCGGTGGCACGGACAGGCGAACGGGTGGTTCTCCGGTGACGAGTGGCTCGGTGGCCGCGAAGCCACCGCCGGCATCGAGACCTGCCAGGTCGTCGAGATGATGTTCACCGCGGCGGTGCACGCCCAGGTGTACGGGCGCGGGGTCGACGGCGACCGGCTGGAGTCCCTCGCCTACAACCTGCTGCCGGCGTCGAGCGACCCCGAGATGCGCGGGCACCAGTACCACCAGCAGACGAACCAGGTCGAGGTGTCCGTCGCCCGGCGGGAGTGGAGCTTCTCCTCCGACGACGCCGGCATCTTCGGGCTCGAACCGCACTTCGGGTGCTGCACGGCGAACCTGCACCAGGGATGGCCGAAGTTCGTGTCGCACCTGTGGCTGCGCGACGACGACGGGCTGCGGGCCGTCGCGTACGCGCCGTCCGAGGTCGCGACCACCGTCGACGAGGACCCGGTGGCGATCACGGTCGACACCGAGTACCCGTTCGACGAGACGGTGACGATCCGGGTGTCGACCGCGCGCACGACGCCGTTCGCGCTGCGACTCCGGATCCCGGAGTGGGCGACTGAGGCGTCGTTGACGGTGGGCGGGGTGGTGGTGCCGCTCGGCGTCTCCGTCGTCGACGGGTACGTGACGCTGGTGCGGGACTGGTCCGCCGCGGGGGACGTCGTGCTCGTCCTGCCGATGCGTGCCCGGGTCGTCCGGCGGGAGCGTCAGGCCGCAGCCGTCCGGCTCGGCCCGCTGACGATGGTCTACTCGCCCGGCGAGCGGTGGGTGTCCCACGACGGGGCACCCGGTATCGGGGAGTGGGAACTGCACCCGCGCGGGTCGTGGAACTGGGCGCTCGCCGAGGTCCGGGACGCGGGGGAGTGGCGCGTCACGCGTGGCACGGTACCGAGCGCGCCGTGGTCGTTGCGAGACCGCCGGAGCGCGGCCGTTGTGCTGCACGCACCGGGGGCGCGGGCGACCGAGTGGCGGAAGGACGGCGCACAGGCGTCGGTGCCGCCGGCGAGCCCGGTGCTCGACCACGGGCCGGACGACGACCTGCGGTTGGTGCCGTACGGGTCCGCGCGGTTGCGGGTCACGGAGTTCCCGGTGATCGGGAACTGGCGGGACGTCGACGACCTGGAGGAGCCGACGGGGCGGTGACGGGGGCGCCCCGGGAGGGCGGTGGTCCGCGGGGTGCGGTGGTCCGGGGGTGCGGTGGTCCGCACCCCCGGGCCTGCGCTCGAGGGTCAGCCGACCCGGCGACGCTGGACCAGGACCGCGGCGCCGAGCGCGACGAGCAGGATGCCGGCGCACCAGGCAAGCGCGATCCAGAGGTCCGCTTGCGGGGACTGCCCGGCGAACAGGGCTCGGATCGAGTCCACGATGGACGTCACCGGTTGGTGCTCCGCGAACCAGCGGACCGGACCCGGCATCGTGTCCGTCGGGACGAAGGCCGAGCTGATGAACGGCAGGAAGATCAGCGGGTACGAGAACGCGCTCGCCCCGTCGACCGACCTCGCCGACAGGCCCGCCACGACCGCGATCCAGGTGAGTGCGAGCGTGAAGAGCACCAGGATGCCGAGCACCCCGAGCCACGCGCCGATGCCGGCGCTGCTCCGGAAGCCCATGAGCAGGGCGACCCCGACCACCACGGTCACCGAGACCAGGTTGGCGACGAGCGAGGTCAGGACGTGCGCCCAGAGCGACGCCGCGCGGACGATCGGCATGGACCGGAAGCGCTCGTCGATGCCCGACTGCAGGTCGAGGAACAGCCGGTACGAGGTGTACGCGACGCCGGACGCGACCGTGATGAGCAGGATCCCGGGCAGCAGGTAGTCGACGTACGAGGTGCTGCCCGTGTCGATCGCGCCGCCGAAGACGTACACGAACAGGAGCAGGAAGGCGATGGGCATCACGGCGGTCGTGATGATCGTGTCCGGGCTCCGCCAGACGTGCTTGAGGGAGCGGCCGGTCAGGACGGCGGTGTCGTGGATCGGGTGGGTGGACATCAGGCGACCTCCTCCTGGTGCGGCGCGGTGGTGGCTTCTTCGTGTGGCGCAGCCGTGGCTGGGCCGTGACCGATGACGGCGAGGAAGACGTCCTCGAGCGTCGGACGCTTCTCGACGTACTCGACCCGCGCGGGCGGGAGCAGGCGTCGCAGCTCGGCGAGGGTGCCGTCGGCGATGATCCGTCCCTCGTGCAGGATCGCGATGCGGTCCGCGAGGTGCTCGGCCTCGTCGAGGTACTGCGTGGTGAGCAGGACCGTCGTGCCGCTCGCTACGAGTGCGCGGACGGCATCCCAGACCTCGAGCCGGGCCTCGGGATCGAGTCCGGTGGTCGGCTCGTCGAGGAACACCACCTGCGGATCGCCGATGAGGCTCATCGCGATGTCGAGTCGACGGCGCATGCCGCCCGAGTAGGTCCCCGCCCGACGCGAACCGGCCTCGGTCAACGAGAACCGTCCCAGGAGCTCGTCGGCGATGCGGCCGGAGTGCGGGAGGTGCCGGAGCCGGGCGACGAGGACGAGGTTCTCGCGGCCCGTGAGCACCTCGTCCACGGCCGCGAACTGTCCGGTGAGGCTGATCGCCTCGCGGACCGCGCCCGGTTCGGCAGCGACGTCGTGCCCCGCGACGGTGGCCGTGCCACCCGTGGCCGCGGCGAGGGTCGCGAGGATGCGGATCGCGGTGGTCTTGCCGGCACCGTTCGAGCCGAGCAGGGCCGAGACGGTGCCGGCCTCGACGTCGAGGTCGACGCCGCGGAGGACGTGCAGGTCGCCGAAGGACTTCGTGAGGCCCCGGACCCGGATGGCGTTGGTCACGACGGTTCACCTCCTCGATGAGCGTCCGCCTGGTCTGCCTCGTCGATCGCGGTGACCAGGCGCTGCTGCTCCTTGCTCAGCCACGAGCCGAGCCCGTAGTTCGCCTTGAAGTCCTCGGCGAACGCGATCGGGTCCTCGCCGACGACGGTGCGGACGCTCGTGCCGTCCGCGGCGCTCTGTTCGAACAGGTCCGCGAGGTCGTCGAGCATGCGCATGAGCTGGTCGCCGTCGCTCGGGCCCGTGTACATGAGGTACCGCTCGATGCCGTCGACGGCGGTGCGGTGGCTCGCCGGCAGGGTCGCCGTCCGGGCCTTGTACGCCCGCCAGCGCTTCTTGTCGCCGATGAGCTTGGTGGTGATGTCGGAGATCGAGATGGCCATGGTCAGTCCTGTCCGTTCGTGCTGGTCGCGTTGTGCAGGTGCTCGAGGCGGTCGGCGAGGAAGGTCCACGCCGACCAGAAGTCGTCGAGCTGTTCCCGGCCGCGGGCGTTCAGGGTGAACACCTTCCGCGGCGGCCCCTTCTCGGAGGGGACCTTCTCGACGTCGACGAGGCCGCGCTGCTCGATGCGGACGAGCAGGGCGTAGACGGTGCCCTCGGCGATGTCGGTGAAGCCCTGCTCCCGGAGCGAGGCGGTGATCTCGTACCCGTGGGCCGGACGGCCGACGAGCACGGCGAGGACGATCCCCTCGAGGATGCCCTTGAGCATCTCCGTCTCCTGCTTGGCCATGCGTACCTCCTGGTCGAAGTGGTACTCAGCGTTGCTGACTACCGGTAGATAGTAACACTGAGTACCGGTTGCGCAAGAGCCGGTGTCCGAGCCGGGGGACCATGATGGAGCCGTGCCGCACGAGGGGATCGACCAGGAATGGTTGCGGGTCGTCGTGCGGGGTGTCGGCGGAACCGTCGACCGCATCGTGCCGTTGCGCGGCGGCGCGGTGAACCACACGTACCTGGTGGAACGCGTCGACGCCGACCCCGTGGTCCTCCGGTTCCCGGTCGACCCGCTCCGCGCGGACGAGTACCCCGTCGAGTCGTGGGCCGCGGCAGAGGCGGGTCGCAGCGGCATCCCGGTCGCGATGCCGCTCGCGCACGGTGTCGAACGCGGGGTGCCGTTCGCCGTGTCCGAGTACGTGCCGCCGGACGCACGGGCGATCGACCACCCCTGGACGTGGCTCGGCACCTACGCCCGCGCGGTCGCCGGGATCCCGCTCCGCGATGCGCCGCCGTCCCTCTACTCGCGGTTCGGCGCCGACGTGCCGCGTGCCTGGTCGGCACACCTCGACTACAACATCCGCGCCCTCGGGGACGACGACCGGCTCCTCCGCGACGGCGCGTACACGGAGCCCGAGCGCCTGCGCGATCGCCTCGGCTCGTTGCAGGACGATGCGCACGACTTCGGACTCGCGCACGGCGACCTCGCGCCGCGCAACCTGCTCTCCCGAGGTCCCGACCAGCCGCCCGTGCTCATCGACTGGGGCGCCGCCGAGACCGGACCGTCACCCTGGACCGACGCCAGACGGGTCTTCGAATGGGCGTTCGTCGACGGGTCGATCACCCTCCAGGACCATGCCGAGTTCGCTGCCGCTGCGGGGCTGGCGTCGGCCGCCGATCACCGGCGCCTCGCCACGATGACGGAACTGCACCTGCTGGACGTGACCCGTTGGGCGCTCGACAAGCGGCCGGACCTGTACGACGAGTACCGGGATCGCTGCCGAACGGGCCTCGAGCGGATCCGGCAAGTCGTCGGGTAGCCGACCGGAACGCGGCTCAGCCGGAGCGGTCAGGGCAGCACGTAGAGCGTCTTGCCCGATGGCCGACCCGCAGCGGTCGCCGCGACGAACGCCTCGCCGCCGGCGCTGAGCGGCAACGTCGCTGCGACCGCGACGTGGAGTCGTCCGGTCGCGAGCAGGGTGTCGAGCTCACGGAGTCGGTCCTGGTTCGTGTCGACCACGAAGAACGTCGCGCGGATGCCGTACCGCTCGGCGACGTCCTGCGCCGGTGGCTGCTGCAGGACGACCAGGTCGCCTCCCGGACGGACGGCGGCGTACACCCACTCCGGCAGGTCGTCACCGACCGCATCGATCGCGACGTCGAAGTCCCCGATGTGTGCCGGAGCGGTGCCGCGTGGCACCACGACGACGTGGGCGGCGCCGAGCGCACGGGCTCGCGATGCAGCCGCCTCCGACGAGACCGTGGCCGTCACCTCCGCGCCGCTGCTCGCGCCGATCTGGACGAGGAACGACCCGACGGCTCCGGTCCCGCCGCGGACGAGCAGCCGGGTCCCCTGGCCGATCGCCGCCCGGTCGACCAGCGCCTCCCAGGCCGTCAGTGCGGGGAGCACGGCTGCTGCCGCGACGGTGGGAGCGACCGATGCGCTCCGGTGCGCCACCGAGGTCGCCGGGACCGCGACGAACTCTGCTGCCGCGCCGTCGCGGTCGAACGGCACGAGCCCGAACACCCGGTCGTCGACGTGGAAGTCCTCCACGGCGCCGCCGACGCGGGCGACCCGGCCGGCGAACTCGTGCGACGGGATGATCGGGGTGCGGTCGACGCCTCCCGATTCCCACGTCTCCGGCCAGGTCAGCTCGGCGACGGTGATCGCGGCGGCTTCGACCCGCACGAGGACCTCGCCCGCGGCGAGTTCCGGCACGGGAGCCTGTTCGACGACGAGTTGCTCGGGTCCGCCGCGGCGGTGCGCTCGCACCGCGGTCATCGTGGTGATCGGTTCCTCGGCCATGGGCTGGTCCTCTCCTCGGTGCGCGGCGACGGTGACGGCGACCGTGCCTGATCCGAGGATCCTCCCTGTTACTTCCGGACAGCCACCTTCAAGCCCTTGATGTTGTTCACCGTCGGCTTGGTGAACTTGATCTCCGAGTTGTGGCCGAAGACCGGCGTGCTCGAGGATGCTCCGCTGTTGTTGACCGTATAGGTGAGCTGCCCACCCCAGTTGTTCGACTTCATCGTGCTTCGCCACTCCCATCCGCCGTTGTGGTTCCCGACACCGGAAAAGCCGAAGTTCGCGTACGGGACCTTCGCTGCCTGCCAGCACAGCGCACCCGACGCGCATCCGTTGGTGACTGCCGTCGGCGCTGCGGCATCCGTCTGCTCGACCACAGACACGACAGTGTTCGTCGATGGGTCGATCGTGATGACCTTCGGCGTTTCGCTCTGCTCGAGCGCACTGAGCTGAGCCTCAGTGGTGATCTCGGTCCTGGACGAAACGATCGTGTCTCCGACAGTGGTGACGTGGTTGGCGTCACTCGCCAAGGTGGCCGTCGTGGCGACCGCAGGTGCCCCCAAACCGAGAGCCGCAGTCATGATCCCCGTTGCGAACGTGGCGGCGGCCACTCGCCGTGGTGCGTCGAACATTGCATCTCCTTCGTCGGAACCGTCGTGCTGGCCGCGCTGTGCGGCCCAGCCCATGACAAGGATGTCGGCATGCATACGCTGATACAAGAGATATTGAACTTCTGACATTCGTCATCGACGGTGACGGCGGCCGTGTCTGGTCCGAGGATCCTCCCGTCTCGACCTCGTTGCTGATTCGCCGCACGCACGTAGTCTGTGCACCGTCAGCTGCTGCTCGGAGGCGAAGTGTCCGGACCTGATCGCGATCGCCCGTTCGGTGACGACGGGTTCACGAACCCGAAGAAGCACGGGTGGGCGACCACTGTGCTCATCGCTGTCGTCCGGGCGATCACCGGCGTCGGCGCAGGGACCGACGGTCGCCAGTGGCCACGACAGCTCCCGCTCGACCAGCCCGACGAGAACCGGGACTACCGGCCGTAGCAGTGCAGACGTCGGGATCCGTCTCGTCACGGTTCGTCACCTTGCGTGACCCGCGGAGCAACCATCCGTAGCGTCGCGACCGTGACGGACTCGACGAACCCGACCCCGACGACCCCGCGGCAGATCCGCTTCAACGCGTTCGACATGAACTGCGTGGCGCACCAGTCCTCGGGCCTGTGGCGGCACCCGAGGGACCGCTCCCGCAACTACCGCGACCTGACGTACTGGACCGACCTCGCGAAGACGCTCGAGGGCGGGGCGTTCGACGGCATCTTCATCGCGGACGTCCTCGGCACGTACGACGTGTACGGGGACTCGAACGAAGCCGCCCTGCGCACGGGGTCGCAGGTCCCGGTGAACGACCCGATCCTGCTCGTGTCGGCGATGGCGTCGGTGACGGAGCACCTCGGGTTCGGGATCACGGCGGGCACGGCCTACGAGCACCCGTACCCGTTCGCGCGGCGGGTGTCCACGCTCGACCACCTCACGAAGGGCCGCGTCGGCTGGAACGTGGTGACGGGGTACCTGCCGAGCGCGGCGCGGAACATGGGGCAGACGGACCAGCTGAGCCACGACGACCGGTACGACGTCGCCGACGAGTACCTCGAGGTCCTCTACAAGCTGTGGGAGGGCTCGTGGGAGGACGACGCCGTCGTGCTCGACAAGGAGAACGGCGTCTTCACTGACCCGGCGAAGGTGCACCCGATCGAGCACCACGGCAAGCACTTCGACGTGCCGGGGATCCACCTCTCCGAACCGTCGGTGCAGCGCACGCCGGTGATCTACCAGGCGGGGGCGTCGCCGCGGGGGATCGCCTTCGCCGCGGAGAACGCGGAGGCGATCTTCGTCGGTGCGCCGACGCTGCCGCAGCTCGCGTCGACGGTGACGAAGATCCGCGATGCACTCGAGGCGGCCGGGCGGGACCGGTACGCGGCGAAGATCTACACGCTGCTCACGATCATCACGGATGCGACGGACGAGCTGGCGCAGGCGAAGTACGAGGACTACCTCTCCTATGCGTCGGAGCTCGGCGCGCTCGTGCTCAACTCCGGGTGGATGGGCGTCGACCTGTCGCAGTGGGACCTCGACGAGCCGCTCGGGGACGTCGAGTCGAACGCGATCCAGTCGGCGGCGGCGAACATCTCGGCAGCGACGGGGGAGGACGGGAGCGCCTGGACGATCCGGGACCTCGCGCGGCACACGGCGATCGGCGGGCTCGGGCCGGTCGCGGTGGGTGGGGGAGCGACGATCGCCTCACAGCTGCAGGAGATCCAGGAGCAGACGGACGTGGACGGGTTCAACCTGGCGTACGCCGTGACGCCGGGCACGTGGGAGGACGTCATCGAGTTCGTGGTCCCGGAGCTCCGCGCTCGGGGCGTGTACCCGGAGGCGTACGAGGCGGGGTCGCTCCGGCACAAGCTGCACGGACGCGGGGACCGGCTGCCCGCGGAGCACCGCGGGGCCGGGTACCGGATCGGCAGCGACGCGGTCGTAGGCTGATCGGGTGATCGAGTCGTCCGTGGTCGTGCGTGCCGCCGCCCCGGACGAGGTCCCCGCGTGCATCGACCTGTGGGCTGCCGCGGTCGCTGCGCGTGACGAGATCCCGGAGCACCCGGCGACGCGGGCCCGGGCGCAGGAGAAGTTCGCCGCGCCCCGGGTGGCGTGCCTGGTGGCCGCGGGGCCGGACGGTGTCGTGGACGGGTTCGCGCTCGTCACGGCGCCGGGGACCGGGCGGCCGACGGACCCCGTCGATGCTGCGTACCTGTCGCTGCTCGCCGTACGTCCGGGGCTCGAGGCGCGCGGGGTCGGTCGTGCCCTGCTCACGGGTGCCCAGGACGCAGCACGAGCGGAGGGGCACCCCGCCGTCGCACTGCACGTCCTGGCGGACAACGACCGCGCGGTGCGGCTGTACGAGGCCGGCGGGTTCGTCCCCACCGGCGAGGAGTTCCCCCACGTGATCACGGGCGTGGCGACGCGGACGTACGTCGCGCGGCCCTGACCCGGACCGCCTGCCGGGCCGCCTGCCGGACCGGCGGGCGCGTTGCGGGCGTGCGCCGAGCCTCCAGGCCGGGTGCAGCGGGTGCCGATGCGCCTCGGCGACCACGCGCGATCCTTCCCACACTGCCCGCGATGGAAAGTGGAATCGCGCGTAGGGGGTCGGAACTTTCGACCTCCTACGCGCGAAACGACTCCCTACGCGCGAAACGACCGAGCGCGGGACGACCCCCTACGCGCGAAACGACCGAGCGCGGGACGACCCCACCCCGCCCCCGGATCGTGCGGTTGCGCGATGCCGCACGTTCCGGACAACGCGTTCCGGCGGGACACCACCCGGTGTCAGCATGTGCGCAGCCCCGGCACAGGGAGCCGAGGCACGAGAAGGGGTCCGACATGTACAGAGCCGCACTGACCGCTGTCGCAGCGGTCGCGCTCATCGTGGGAGGAGCACTGCCCGCGCAGGCCGCACCAGCGGCCGCGACGCCCGGCGCTCCGACCGCCGTCAAGGTCACGGGCGTCGGCGGCGATGCCGACGTCAGCTGGAGCGCACCGCGCACCGGCCCGAAGATCACCGGCTGGCGCGTGACGATCTCGCCGGCCGAGAACCAGCCTACCCACGGTGTCGACAAGCTCAAGGCGTCGGCGCGGACGGACCACTTCGGCGCCCTCACGGCTCGGACGACGTATTCGTTCGCGGTGCGCGCGGTCGGTGCGAAGGGCCTCGGCCCGGCGGTCACGGTGAAGCACACCGCGACCGGCGCCACGACCGACCCGACCGTGCAGTCCCTCTTCGCACTCAACGCGGCCGGTGCCGTGGTGCGCTTCCCGGTGAGCGGCACGGGCGCTCCGACGACGATCGCGGCGAAGGGCGCCGGCTTCACCGCTGACGACCGGGGTGACGTGTTCGTGCCGTCTGCGGACCTCACGTCCATCGTGATGTACCCGGCGGGCGGCGGCGCGGCGAAGACCGTCGCGACGGGCCTGCACCTGACCGCTGACCTCCGCTCGGACGTCCCCGGGAACCTCTACTGGGTCGACTCGGTGTCCGGCTCGATCGTGAAGCTGCCCGTCACTGGTGGTGCTCCGAAGACGCTGCTCGGGTTCGGCGCCCCGAGTGCCTCGATCCAGCGCGCCTGGGGCGTCGGACGGGACGGAACCGTCGCGACCCAGGCCGGCAACGGCGACTCGCTCGTCGTGAACACGGCGTCCCCGTCCGGGACGACGACCTCCCGCACACTCACCTACGCGGGCGGCAACGACACGCTCGGCTACGCGACGGCGGTCGTCGTCGACGGCCACGGGAACCTGTACCTCAACGAGCGCTCGCCCGGCGGTGCCGGCTACTGGGGCTGGTACCTCCTGAAGCCCGGTGCGACGGTGCAGCAGCACATCGGCACGCACATCGCCTTCGAGTACGCCGCGACGAACTCCGGGACGTTCTCGCTCCTGCAGTCCGCCGAGTGGTGCACGAGCCCGGCGGAGTACGGCACCCCCGGCGGCTGCGCGATCGACCGGAGCATCCCGAACATGCTCGTCCTCGGCTCGACCGGGTCCTCGAAGACCGTGCCGGTCTCCGGGATCACGGCGGGTTCCCGTGGTGCGAACATCGGTGCGGCGACCGAGTCCGGTGACGTGTACATCGACATCGACCAGGCCCCGACTGCCGGGCTCTGGCGGGTGCCCGCGGCCGGTGGCCCTGCGCAGCAGGTGTCGGCAGCGCAGTTCACGCGCCTGCTGGTGATGTGATCGTCACCACGTGACGGACGGGAGGCCCGGTGCCAGCTGGCACCGGGCCTCCCGTCCGTCACGGGGTCAGCCCAGGGCCGCGGTGGCGGCGCGCAGCTCGGCGAGCGCCGCGAGCGTGTGCCGCGCGAGCCCGTCGTCGTCGTTCCGCGCGGTGCCCGACCACCGGTCGAAGCCCTGCTTGAAGGCCAGGACGCCGATCTCGCTGGCGAGTCGTGCGGGGGCCTCGGCGACACCGCGGGCGACGAGTGCCGTCGTCATGGCGGCGGCCATCCCGACGCTCTTCAGGGCGTCACGTTCCTGCAGCTCGGCGCTGGCGGCCACGGCGGCCTTCAGTCGTGGTCCGAGTTCCCGGTTCATCGGGCCCATCTCGCCGGAGGCGCGGTCGAGCCCGGCGGCGACGGCGTCGAGCGGGCTGCTGCCAGCGGGTGCGTCGGCGATGCCCTCGGCGAGGAGGCGGCTGAGGGTCTCCTGGCCGGCGGCGAGGAGTTCGCGCTTGTCGGGGAAGTGCCGGAAGAAGGTGCTCTTGGTGACCCCGGCGCGTTCGGCGATCTGGGTGACCGTCGTCTCGTCGTAGCCCTGTTCGGAGAACAGGGCGACGGCGGCCAGGACGAGCCGCTCACGTGCACCGGGTTCCCATCGCGCCATGGGCCCATCCTAAGCGATGGGACAAGAGTGCCATCACGGGCGTATGGTGATGGCACAACAGTCCCATCACTTGAGGAGTCCCCATGCACGTCTTCGTCACCGGCGGCACCGGCACCATCGGCACGGCGGTCGTCGCCGAGCTCATCACGGCTGGCCACAGCGTCTCTGCGCTCGCCCGCTCCGACCGCGCGGCAGCGGCGCTCGCCGCGGCCGGCGCAACGCCCGTCCCCGGCGCGATCACGGACCTCGACGTGCTGCGGGCCGGCGCCCGCGACGCCGACGGTGTCGTCAGCCTGGCGTTCTCGAACGACTTCAGCTCCCCGGAGGCCCTGACCCGCGCCATCGAGGAGGAGTCCGCGGCGATGGCCGCCCTCGGCGGGGAGCTCGTCGGCACCGACCGTCCGTTCGTCGTCGTGTCCGGCACGCCCTGGATCACCGGACGTCGGTCGGTCGAGACGGACCCTCTGCCGCTGGAGGGCCCGGTGGCCGGGCGTGCCCGTTCCGTCGGCGCCGCGCTCGCACTGGCCGCTCGCGGCGTCCGGACGTCGGCGATCCGGCTGCCGCGGACCGTGCACGCCGACGGTGCCGGTGGCTTCGCGGGGATCCTCACCGAGACCGCCAGGCAGAGCGGGGTCGCGGGGTACCCGGGCGACGGCGAGCAGCGGTGGCCGGCGGTGCACGCCCGCGACGCCGCGGTCCTGTTCCGGCTCGCGCTCGAGGGCGCGCCGGCGGGGACGGCCTGGCACGCCGTGGCGGACGAGGGGGACCGCGTCCGGGACATCGCCGCGGTGATCGGACGGCGCCTCGGCCTGCCGGTCGAGCGCGTCGCGGACGAGACGTTCGGCGCGTTCGCCCCGATCTTCGCCACCGACCAGCCGTCGTCGAGCGAGATCACGCGCCGGACGCTCGGATGGGAGCCGGTGCACCCGAGCCTGCTGGCAGACCTGGAGCACGTGCAGCCCTGACGTGCTGGCCCGGGCGTGCGGCCCGGGCGCGCTGGCCTGCCCTGGAACGAGCGTTTCAGGGTGGGTGGCGTGACACACGGTCGTTACAAGGGGGAAACGGCCGGGGCGAACGGGGTCCGTAGCTTTCTCGACAAGCAAGCACCGCCCCGCTTCCCACTCCCATCGGAGGACGCCATGGCTACAGAGATCGCGACACCCGTCGCAGCGCCCCACGCCCCCGTCACGCCGGACGCCCCCGCGGGCGCCGGCGTCATCAAGCCCGGGTACGACCCGGCCCTCACCAACGAGGACCTCGCCCCGCTCCGCAAGCAGTCCTGGACGAGCTACAACATCTTCGCGTTCTGGATGTCCGACGTGCACTCGGTCGGTGGGTACGTGACCGCCGGGTCGCTCTTCGCCCTCGGCATCGCGAGCTGGCAGGTGCTCATCGCCCTGGTGGTCGGCATCCTCATCGTGCAGGTGTTCGCGAACCTCGTCGCGAAGCCGTCGCAGCGCACCGGGGTCCCGTACCCGGTGATCAACCGGGCGGTGTTCGGCGTCCTCGGCGCGAACGTCCCCGCGATCATCCGCGGCCTCATCGCGATGGCCTGGTACGGCGTGCAGACGTTCCTCGCCGCGCAGTCGCTCAACATCATCTTCCTCAAGTTCATCCCCGCCTCGGCCGGCCTGCTGGACCACTCGTTCCTCGGGCTGTCCGCACTCGGGTGGATCTCCTACGCGATCCTGTGGGTGGCGCAGGCCGCCCTCTTCTCGATGGGGATGGAGGCGATCAAGAAGTTCATCGACTGGGCCGGTCCCGCCGTCTACGTCGTGATGATCGCGCTGGCGATCTACCTGGTGAGCAAGGCCGGCATCGGGAACATCTCGTTCAACCTCTCCGCCGGCAAGCCCCTGTCGTTCGGCGCGAGCATCCCGGTGATGCTGTCCGCGGTCGCCATCGTGGTCAGCTACTTCTCCGGCCCGATGCTGAACTTCGGTGATTTCTCGCGCTACGGCAAGTCGTTCCAGGCGGTCAAGCGCGGCAACATGTGGGGTCTGCCGGTCAACTTCCTGTTCTTCTCGATCCTCACCGTCCTCTGCGCGAGCGCCACGGTGCCGGTCTTCGGCAAGCTCATCACCGACCCGATCCAGACGGTGCAGGCGATCGACGCACCGTTCGCGATCCTGCTCGGCGGCCTGACCTTCGTCACGGCGACCGTCGGCATCAACATCGTCGCGAACTTCATCAGCCCCGCGTTCGACTTCTCCAACGTCGCCCCGCGGAAGATCAGCTGGCGGATGGGCGGCATGATCGCCGCCGTCGGCTCCGTGCTCCTCACCCCGTGGAACTGGTACGGCAACGACCAGGCGATCCTGTACACGCTCGGCATCCTCGGTGCGCTGATCGGCCCGCTGTTCGGGATCCTCATCGCCGGCTACTACCTGGTCGCCAAGCAGCGCGTCGCGGTCGACGACATGTACACGAAGAACACCGGCGCCCGGTACTGGTACCGCCGTGGGTTCAACCCGAACGCGGTGTGGACGCTGGTCGGGACCGGGCTGGTCTCCGTGGCGAGTGCGGTGCTGCCGCCGGCCCTCGGCATCCTGCCCGGCCTCAGCAACTACAGCTGGTTCATCGGCTGCGGCCTCGGACTCCTGGTGTTCTGGGGCCTCGAGCGGGTCCGCCCGAGCATGCCGGTCCTCGACGCCGACGACCCGACCGTCGACGACGGCGCCGCCATCGGTCGCGCCTGAGCGCCGACGCCGCGACCCGTCCTCCACAGACGGGTCGCGGCGTCCGTCCGTCCACAGTCCGGGCACTCCGACCTGGAGGCTCGGCTCGGCCCCGCAACGATGGTCACGACCACCTGTTCCACCGCTCCACCGGAAGGACCCCGATGCGCATCCGCGTCGTCAACCCCAACACCACCGCCTCGATGACCCGGTCGATCGGCGCCGCCGCATCGGCGGTCGCCGGCGTCGGCACCGTGGTCGAAGCGGTGAACCCGACGATGGGGCCCGCCTCGATCGAGAGCCACTACGAAGAAGCCCTGGCGGTCCCGGGGCTCCTCGAGCAGATCGCCCTGGGGGAGCAGGACGGCGTGGACGCCTACGTCGTCGCCTGCTTCGGCGATCCGGGGCTCGACGCCGCTCGGGAACTCGCGAGCGGCCCGGTCATCGGGATCGCGGAAGCCGGGTTCCACGCTGCGGCGATGCTCGGTCGCCGGTTCGGGGTCGTCACCACGCTCGCCCGCACGACGGGCCGGGCGCACGAGCTCGCGGAGCGCTACGGCTTCGCCCCGCTCGTCACCGAGATCCGTGCGTGCGAGGTCCCGGTGCTCGAACTCGACGACCCCGCGTCCGGCGCGCGCGACCTCGTCACCGCGGAGTGCCGTGCCGTCGTCGCCGGTGGCGCCGACGCCGTGGTGCTCGGGTGCGCGGGGATGGCGGACTTCTGTGCCGAGGTCTCGCGGGCGATCGGTGCGCCGGTCGTCGACGGGGTCGCCGCCGCGACGGTGCTCGCGGAGTCCCTGGTGCGGCTGGGACTCACGACGGGCAAGCGCGGCGAGTACGCGGCCCCGCCGTCCAAGGCGATGTCCGGGCTGCTGGCCCCGTTCGAGCGCGCCGCGCGGGTGGACGCATGACCGTCTTCCGCGCCGAGCGCGCGTGGATCGACGGGGCGTTCCGGCCGGCCACCGTCGTGGTGCGGGACGGGCGGGTCGCTGAGATCTTGCCGCTCGACGCGACCGTCCCCGACCCGGACGTGCAGGTCGTCCCGGACGGCCACATGCTGCTCCCCGGGCTCGTCGACACGCACGTGCACGTCAACGAGCCGGGTCGCACCGAGTGGGAGGGCTTCGCCTCCGCCACCCGGGCCGCGGCGCTCGGCGGCGTGACCACGATCATCGACATGCCGCTCAACTCGATCCCCGCGACGACGACGCCCGGGGCGCTGGCCGTCAAGCAGGCCAGCGCCGAGGGACGCGTCGCGGTCGACGTCGGCTTCTGGGGCGGTGCGGTCCCCGAGGTCCTCGGGTCGCTCGACGCCCTGCACGACCGCGGCGTCTTCGGGTTCAAGTGCTTCACCGCACCGTCCGGCGTCGACGAGTTCCCGCACCTCGACGCCGCGCAGCTGCAGGGCGCGATCGAAGAGGTCGCCGCGATCGACGCGCTCCTCATCGTGCACGCCGAGGACCCGGAGCACCTCATCGACCACGACGAGCTCGGCGCTCACTACGCGGACTTCCTGGCGACCCGGCCGGCCCGCGCCGAGCGGTCGGCGATCGCGCAGGTCATCGACGGAGCGCGGGCGACCGGCGCGCGCGTGCACGTCCTGCACCTCTCGGACGCGGGCGCCCTGGGGATGATCCGCGCCGCGAAGGACGACGGCGTGCGGATCACGGTCGAGACCTGCCCGCACTACCTCGCGTTCGACGCCGCCACGATCCCGGACGGCGCCACCGAGTTCAAGTGCTGCCCGCCCATCCGTGACGACGCCAACCGCGACGCGCTCTGGCAGGGCCTGCTCGACGGCACGATCGACATGGTCGTCTCGGACCACTCCCCGTCCACCGCCGACCTCAAGGTCGACGACTGGGGGCTCGCATGGGGCGGGATCGCCGGGCTCCAGGTCGGCTTCCGCGCCGTCTGGACCGAAGCGTCACGACGCAGCATCCCGCTCGAGCGCGTCCTGCCCTGGTTCACGACCGGCCCGGCGTCGCTCGCCGGCTTCACCGACCGCGGCCGGATCGCCCCCGGAGCCCTCGCCCACCTCGCCGTGTTCGACCCCGCCGCCACCGCGGTCATCGAGGCGGCCGGGCTCGCGCACCGGAACGCGGTCTCCGCGTTCGCCGGGCTGGATGCACTGGGGCGCGTCACCGAGACCTGGTTGCGCGGGGAGCGGATCACGACCACCACCGACGGCGTCACGTCCGTCTCGGTGATCGCCGGAGCGCTGGTGCCACGTGGGTGAGTTCCTGGGGTCCACGCCCGACGACGTGCTGTGGGGACGGCTGCCGTCCCGGACGGACGCGCCGGTGCTGTCCGTCGCGCCGGGGACCGTCGTGACGATCGACACCGTCTCGCACGAGGGCATCCTCGCCGACCAGGGATCGGACCCGGTCGGGTACTTCGGCCGGCACGGTGTCGCCGCCTCGGAGGTGCTCACCGACGCCGTCGACATCGCGCGGACGCTCACCCGTGACCCCGCCGACGGCCCACACGTGGTGTCCCGGCCGATCGCGGTCACGGGTGCGGAGCCCGGGGACGTGGTCTCGGTCACGATCCTCCGGGCCGAGCCGCGGGTGCCGTACGGGGTCATCTCGAACCGGCACGGTCGTGGCGCCCTGCCCGGCGAGCTGCCCCGTGCCGAGGAACCGGTGTCGGTGTTCGCCGACGTCGTCTCGCGTGACGGGGTCGACCACGGCCGGCTCCCCGTCGTCGAGGGCGGACCCCGGACGATCACGTTCCCGCTCGCCCCCTTCCCAGGGATCGTCGGGGTCACACCCGACTCCGACGTGCGGGCGCACTCGGTGCCGCCGGGGCCGCACGGCGGGAACGTCGACATCGCCCTGCTCACCGCCGGCGCCACGCTGCACCTGCCCGTGTTCGTCCCGGGCGCCGGCGTGTACGTCGGCGACCCGCACTTCGCGCAGGGCGACGGAGAGGTGGCACTCACGGCCATGGAAGCCTCGCTCCGCCTGACCCTGCGCCTGGACCTCGTTCCCAGAACCGAAGCGCTCCGACGATTCGGCGCGCTCGTCGGCCCGATCGCGGAGACGACCGAGTACCTCGTCCCGACCGGCATGCACGAGGACCTCGACGAAGCAGTCCGCCGCTGCGTGCGTGCCGCGATCGCACTGCTCCGGGCGCGGTGGGGTGTCGACGAGCACATCGCGTACGCGTACCTCAGCGCGGCGACCGACTTCCGGATCTCGCAGGTCGTCGACCTGGTGTGCGGTGCCCACGCCACCGTGCGCAAGCGCGACTTCGCGGCGGTCGGCGCATGATGCTGACCGGCGTGTGGCCGGACGGCCTCGAGCCGGCGTTCACCGCCTACGAGGACGCCCTGATGGCGGACGACACCGCAGCGCTCGACGCGCTGTTCGCGCCCGGCCCGGAGACGCTCCGCGGCGACGACACCGGACTCCTCCGCGGGCACGACCGGATCAGCGCGTTCCGGGGTGGTCGGGGCGGCGTCGCGCGGCGGGTGATCACGGCCGTGGACGTCCACCAGCTCGCCCCGGACGCCGCGCTCGTCGTGGGGGAGTCCGAGTTCGTCGGCGGCGGTCGTGGCCTGCAGACCCAGCTCTGGTGCCGGACCGAGGGGCGCTGGCGGATCCGCACGGCCCACGTCACCGGTCGGCCGAAGGCGTTCGACCGGTCGATCTGGCGGGTCGTCGGGGACCCCCTCGTGCACGGAGCCGCCGACGGTCCCCTCGCCGGGGTCCGGGTGGCCGTCAAGGACCTGTTCGCCGTCGCCGGGCACGTCGTCGGCGCGGGCAACCCGACCTGGGAGCGCTCGGCACCGGTGTCGACCCGGTCGGCATCGGCGGTGCAGGTGCTCCTCGACGCCGGCGCGGTCGTCACCGGGATCGCCCGCACCGACGAGTTCGCGTACGCGCTCGCCGGCCGGAACGCCCACTTCGGGTCGCCGCCGAACGGGGCCGACCCGATGCGGATCGGGGGCGGATCGACCTCGGGTTCGGCGTCTGCCGTCGCGCTGGGGGAGGCGGACCTCGGTCTCGGCACGGACACCGCCGGGAGCCTCCGCGTGCCGGCGTCGTACCAAGGGCTGTGGGGGCTCCGGACGACGCACGACGCCGTCCCGCGCGACGGGGTGCTGCCGCTCGCGCAGTCGTTCGACACGGTCGGGTGGATCGCCCGCTCGTCATCGGTGCTCGCCGCTGCCGCCGCGATCTCGCTGCCGGGGCGCTGCACCGCGGTCGACGACGAGGAACTCCTGGTCAGCGACGCCCTGCTCGCCGCCGTCGAACCCGACACCCGCGCGGCGTTCGACGCCTGGCTGCAGCGCCACGGACGGGCCGTGCGGCGCATCGAGCTGCCGGCGCTCGACGACCTCGCGGAGACGCTCCGGGTCGTGCAGGCAGCAGAAGCCTGGCGGAACGACGGACCCTGGATCGCCGAGCATCCCGGGGCCCTCGGCGACGACGTGGCAGCGCGCTTCGCCACGGCCGCCACGATCACGGCGGCGGCCGAGGGTGCGGCGCGCGTGCGGCTCGAGGAGCTGCGCACCCTGGTGCGGGACGCGATCGGCGGTGGCGTGTTGTGCCTCCCGTCCGTTCCGGGACCGGCCCCGCTGCGGACCGCATCCGGGGACGCCGTCCTGCGCACGCGCGCCGCCACCCTGCGGATGACGGCCGTGGCCGGCGTCGGCGGCCTGCCCGCCGTGAGTGCGCCGCTCCTCACCGTCGACGGCGCTCCCGTCGGGGTCTGCCTCGTCGGCCCGGCCGGCTCGGACCGGGCGATCGTCGAGCTCGCCGAAACACTGCTGTAACGATCGTTCCAGTAGTCTCGATCACGGAACGGAGAGACCAATGCACCCGGTGAACCCACCCGCCCGGCTCCTCATGGGCCCCGGCCCGATCAACGCCGACCCCCGCGTGCTGCGCGCGCTCTCGACGCCGCTCGTCGGACAGTACGACCCCTGGATGACCGGGGCGATGACCGAGACGCAGGCGCTGTACCGGCAGGTGTTCGGCACCGAGAACGACGCGACCGTGCTCGTCGACGGCACCTCCCGCGCCGGCATCGAAGCGGCGCTCGTGTCGCTCCTCGCACCGGGGGACCGCGTGCTCGTCCCGGTGTTCGGCCGGTTCGGGCACCTGCTCGCCGAGATCGCCGGACGTGCCGGAGCCGACGTGCACACCATCGAGACGACCTGGGGGCAGGTGTTCCCGACCTCCGTGATCGAAGACGCGATCGTCCGGGTCCGGCCGAAGCTGCTCGCGATCGTGCAGGGCGACACCTCGACCACGATGAACCAGCCGCTCGACGAGCTCGGGGCGATCTGCGAACGGCACGGCGTGCTGTTCTACACGGATGCTACGGCGACGATCGGCGGCAACCCGCTCGAGACCGACGCGTGGGGGATCGACGCGGTGAGCGCCGGGCTGCAGAAGTGCCTCGGCGGCCCGTCCGGGAGCGCGCCGTTGACCCTGTCCCCGCGGGCCGTCTCGGTGCTCGACGGCCGACGCAGCGTCGAGGCCGGTATCCGCGAACCCGGGGACGACGTGTCCGAGCACCCGATCCGCTCGAACTACCTCGACCTCGCGATGATCCTGGACTACTGGGGACCGCGGCGGTTGAACCACCACACCGAGGCGGCGTCGATGCTCTACGCCGCGAACGAGTGCGCCCGCATCCTGCTCGACGAAGGGCGTGACGCCGTGATCGCGCGGCACGAACTCGCCGGTCGGGCGATGCTGTCCGGGGTGCAGGCCCTCGGGCTCCAGGTCTTCGGCGACGTCGCGCACAAGATGCACAACGTCGTCGCCGTCACGATCCCGTCCGCCGTCTCCGGGGACGCCGTCCGCGGGTCCCTGCTCGAAGACCACGGCATCGAGATCGGCACGTCGTTCGGACCGCTGCACGGCAAGGTCTGGCGCATCGGGACCATGGGCTACAACGCCCGCAAGGACGCCGTCGTGACGACGCTCGCCGCGCTCGAGCAGGCGCTGCGGCGCGGCGGGTTCGCGGTGCCGCAGGGCGGTGGCGTGGACGCGGCACTCGACGTCTACGCCGGCGCTGCCCCCGCTTCTGCTGCGTCTGCCCCTGCCCCTGCTGCGGCTGCCGCCGCTCCGCTGGTGCGCTCGTGAGTGCCGCGACGCTCGCCGCCTCGGCACTCGCCCGGCAGCAGGCCGCGACGATCGTGGGCTGGTGCGACGACCTCGCCGCCGTGTCCGCGACGCCGGGACACCTCACCCGCGTCTACCTCTCGCCGGAGCACGCCCGCGTGAACACGATCGTCGCGCGGTGGATGCAGGACGCCGGGCTGACCACGTGGCAGGACGACGCCGGGAACCTGCACGGCAGCGTTCCCGGAGCCACCCCGGACGCGCCGGTGCTGCTCATCGGGTCGCACCTCGACACCGTCGTGGACGCCGGCCGGTACGACGGGATCGTCGGCGTGCTCATGGGCGTCGCCACCGTGGCCCGGCTCGCCGCCACCGGTCCGCTGCCGTTCGGCATCCAGGTGATCGCGTTCTCCGACGAAGAAGGGACGCGGTTCGGCAAGGCGCTCCTCGGGTCCTCCGCGGTCGCGGGGGTCTGGGACGACTCCTGGTGGGACCTCACCGACGACGACGGCGTCACCCTCCGTCAGGCCTTCACCGACTTCGGGCTCGACCCCGCGCGGGTCGCCGACGCCGCGGTCGACCCATCCCGGCTCGTCGGGTACCTCGAAGCGCACATCGAGCAAGGCCCGTACCTCGAAGCGGCCGGGCAGGCTCTCGGCGTCGTGACGAGCATCGCGAGCGCGCGGCGCTTCACGGTCGAAGCCGTCGGCGAAGCCCGGCACGCCGGCGGCACCCCGTACGAACGACGGCACGACGCGCTCCTCGCCGCGGCCGAAGCGGCACTCGCCGTCGAGCGGATCTGCCGGGCGTCGCAGCACGTCGGCACCGTCGGCACGATGACGGTCGAGCCCGGCGCCGTGAACGTCGTCCCCGGCCTCGCACGGTTCTCCGTGGACCTCCGCGGTGAGTTCGACGACGGACGCGACCGGGTGTGGGACGAGATCACGAAGGCATTCGTGCTGATCGGCGAACGCCGGGGTGTCAGCGTCGAACCGACCGAGGTGCACCGTGCCCCGGCGGTGTTCTGCGCCCCACGCCTGATGGACGCCGTCCGCGCGGGGATCGTCGCCACGGGGGAGCAGCAGCCCCTCGAACTGTTCTCCCGCGCCGGCCACGACGCGATGTCGCTCGGGCTCGTCACCGACGTCGCGATGCTGTTCCTCCGGAACCCGGACGGCATCAGCCACCACCCGGACGAGTTCGTCTCCGAGGACGACATCGCCCTCGGGCTCGACGCGCTCGCGGCCGCCGTCCTGCACCTCGCTGCGGCCCCCTCGTCCGGAGCGGCGTCGTGACCGCCGTGCAGCCCGACGTCCGCGGGCGCATCGACTCCGTGTGGGAGCAGCTCTCGCCCGCCGAGCGGCGCGTGGCCGCGATGGTCCGGCACGACCCGGAACTCCTGCTCGTCGGCACCTCGGCGCAGCTCGCGGCCGAGTCGGGCACCTCGAAGGCCACGGTCTCGCGGCTCGTCCGTTCCCTCGGGTTCCAGGATGCCGCCGAGGTCCGTCAGGAACTCATGTCCGCCCGGGGCACCGGGCTGCCGTGGGCTGCGGAGGACGCTGCCCACGTCGACCAGCGGGCCGTGGAGTCGCGGAACCTCGATGCCGCGTTCGCCTCGCTCGCGCGTGCCGAGCGGCCCCGGCTCGCGCGCCGCATCATGCGGGCGCGGCGGGTGCTCGTCTTCGGGGAGCGCGGTGCGCACCCGATCGCCCTGCAGCTCCGGGCGCAACTCGCGCAGGTCCGGCCGGACGTCCGGGTGGGACCCGCGCCGGGACAGCGCCTCGGGGAAGAAGTGGCGGACCTCGACCGCCGCGACCTCGTCGTCGTCGTGACCGTGCGGCGGCACGCGGCCGGGATCGACCGGCTGGTGCGGCACTGCGTGGCATCCGGTGCCGACGTCGTCGTGATCGGTGACCCGACCGCTGCGGTGATCGCGGCCCCGGCGGCGACCACGATCCTCTGCCCGGTGGACTCGCCGTCCGCCTTCGACTCGCTGGCGGCGCTGTTCGCGGTCGTCGCGGCGATCGCGAACGACGTGTACGAGGCGTCGGGGCCCGCCGGGCGTGCCCGGGTCGACGCGGTCGCGGCGGCGTACGACTCCCTCGGCGAGCTCGCCGCCCCCTGAGCGCGCGGCTGCTGCGCGCTGCGCGAGCACTTCGCCCAACCAAGAACACTCCGCACCACGCAATCGCGTGGTGCGGAGTGTTCTTGGTTGTGCGCCGGCGATCGGAACCGGCGGGCGCGCTGGGCCCGCGCCGCCCTGGCCGGCCCGGCGGGCCGCCGGCCCGGCGGGCCGCCGGCCCGGCAGGCCCGCGCCGGGACACTCACCACGCGCGTTCCTTCCCACACCGCGTGCGATGGGAAGTCGAATCGCGCGTAGGGGGTCGGAACTTCGGACCGCCTACGCGCGATTCGACCACCTACGCGCGAATCGACCACCTACGCGCGATTCGACTTCCTACGCGGCACCCGGCCGACGCAGCTCCGCCGCCAGCACCCGGTTCCGCGCCGCGAGCACGCGGGGCATGTACCGCGCGAGCACGAGCACCTCGGCCAGACGCCCGAGCGGGCCGAGCGGCGCGCGGAACGTGACGTCGTCGACCATCCGTGTGCCGGGACCCGACGGCTCGAACCGGTGTTCGTGGTGGAAGTGGGCGAACGGACCACGGACCTGTTCGTCGACGAAGCGGGCCGGAGCCTCCAGCGTGGTGATCTTGCTCGTCAACCGCCAGACCACCCCGAGGTGCCGCGCGCGGAACGTGACCGTCTCGCCGAGGCCGATGGGTCCCGACACGGTGCCGGCGACGGCACGCTCCCCGGTCGCGGCGAGCGACCGCTCGTGCGCACCGATGTCGAGTGACAGCGCGAAGGCCTCCGCCGGGGGCGCGTCGAGGTGGGTCACGAGGCGGAACGACACGGTCACGGGGCCATTGTGCCCGGACCGGTAGCGTCGGTGGCATGACGTTTCCCTTCCCGGTGATCGACGGCCACAACGACCTGCCCTGGGAGCGCCGCGAGTCGCACGGCTCCGGGGTCGAGGGCGTGGACACCGAGGACGGCTCGCTGCACACCGACATCCCGAAGCTCCGCGCCGGGGGCGTCGTGGGGCAGTTCTGGTCGGTGTTCGTCCCCGCGGACGAGCCCGACCCGGTCCGGACGACCCTGCAGCAGATCGACGTCGCACACCGGCTGGTCGAGCGGTACCCGGACGACCTCGCGCTCGCGCGCACCGCCCCCGAGGTCCGTGCGGCGATCGCGAGCGGCCGCATCGCGTCGCTCCTCGGCGCCGAGGGCGGGCACTCGATCGGCGACGACCTCGCGGTGCTCCGCGACTTCGCCCGGCTCGGGGTCCGCTACATGACCCTGACGCACAACGACGACACCCCGTGGGCGGACTCCGCGACCGGCGCACGGGCCCACGGCGGCCTGACGGACCGGGGGCGTGCAGTCGTCGCCGAGATGGAGCGGATCGGCATGCTCGTCGACCTGTCCCACACCGCGCCCGCGACCATGCGGGACACGCTCGACGTCGCCACGCAGCCCGTCGTGTTCAGCCACTCCTCGACCATCGCGGTCAACGACCACCCGAGGAACGTGCCGGACGACGTGCTCGGGCGCCTCGCGGAGAACGGCGGCGTCGTGATGATCACGTTCGTGCCGAAGTTCGTCTCCCGCGCGTGGGCGGACTGGGAGGAAGCGGGTTCGGTGGGTGAGGGCCCGCTCGTCACGGTGTCCGACGTCGCCGACCACGTCGAACACGCGCGGGAGGTCGCCGGTGCGGAGCACATCGGCCTCGGTGGGGACTACGACGGCACGCCGGTGCTGCCGCCGGACGTCCGGGACGTGTCGCGGTACCCGGTGCTCGCCGCGGAACTGGAGCGCCGGGGGTGGGGCGCGTCGGACCTCGAGGCGCTGGCGGGCGGGAACGTCCTCCGCGTGCTCGAGGCGACCGACGAGCGGTTCGGCCGGACCGCACTGGTGCGGTAGCAAGCAGCCCGGGCAGCCGAGCGCCGGGCAGCCGAGCGCCGCACAGCCGAGTGGACGCGCCGAACCCGGCTCAGCCGTACGTGGGGAACTGCGGCCAGCCCGCCGGGCTGTCCTCCCACTCCTGCTGCCGCCCGTACACCGTGCGGTCCATGATGTGCGCGACGGGACTGATCGCCTCGGTGCCGCGGGCGGTCGTCGAGTACGTCAGGTAGGGGACGCCGTCGCGGAGCAGGTAGTACGAGTACCCGGGCACCGGGCCCTCCGGCTGCGTCCACCCCCAGTCGTCGTGGTAGCTCGTCCCGCCGGAGGACACCCAGGTGTGCGGCCAGCCGTGCGACGCCTTCCACGCGTCGAGCTTCTCGATCGGGGCCTGCGCGATCATCGCGAACGCGATCCCCTCCTCCTCGAGCCGCCCCATGTCCGCGGGCAGGTTGTCGACGCCCCACGTGCACGCCGGGCAGGCCTCGTCCCACGACGGGGCGTACATGACGTTCTGCACGAGCAGCATGTACCGGTCGCCGAACAGCTCGGTCAGCCGGACGGGGCCGTCCGGTCCGGTGAACGCGTAGTCGTCGACCCGGACCATCGGCAGGCGGCGTCGCCCCGCCGAGACGCGGTCGCCGTGGCGGGTGAGTTCCTTCTCGTCGCGGACCTGCGCGGCGAGTGCGTCGTCGAACGCGGCTCGGTCGACCACGGGTGGTGCAGCCTCGGGTTGCTCGGGTGCGTACATGGCGACCTCCTCGTCGTTGCGGCGCAACCTACTCGCAACCCACGACGGCGGACGTCGTCCACGAAGGAGACAGCGTCGAAAGCGACAGCGAGCGGCAAGATGCGGCGCGCGATCGTGTCCGCGCTGTCGCTTTCTCCGCTGGCTGGTACCAGCGGCCTGGAGGCCCGACCCGCGTCGCCGACGCGGGGCACGTCATGGACAGGGCCGGGTCGGTTCCGGTGGCTAGGATCGGGCGCACACCGCGCCTCCAGACAGGGTCGCGGACGTGACCCGAGTGAGGACGGAACCGATGACCGGCACCATCTACGACAACATCTCGCAGGCGTTCGGCAACACCCCGCTGGTGCGGCTGAACCGGCTGCCCGCCGACGGCGGCGCAGAGGTGCTCGCGAAGCTCGAGTTCTACAACCCGGGTGCGAGTGTGAAGGACCGGCTCGGCGTCGCGATCATCGACGCGGCAGAGGAGTCCGGCGAGCTGGAGCCCGGCGGCACCATCGTCGAGGGCTCGTCCGGCAACACGGGCATCGCACTCGCCCTCGTCGGCGCTGCCCGAGGGTACAAGGTCGTCATCACGATGCCCGAGACCATGAGCGTCGAGCGCCGCGCCGTGATGCGCGCCTACGGGGCGGAGATCGTCCTGACGCCCGGCGCCGAGGGCATGAAGGGCGCCGTGTCGAAGGCGGCGTCCATCGTCGACGAGACGCCCGGCGCGATCCTCGCCCACCAGTTCGAGACCGCTGCAAACGCCGCGATCCACCGGAAGACGACGGCGCAGGAGATCCTCCGCGACACCGAAGGTCACGTCGACGTGTTCGTCGCGGGCGTCGGCACGGGTGGCACGATCACGGGCGTCGGCCAGGTCCTGAAGGAGCGTGTGCCCGGCGTGCAGATCGTCGCGGTGGAGCCGAAGGACTCGCCCCTGCTCACCGAGGGCAAGGCCGGCCCGCACAAGATCGCCGGCATCGGTGCGAACTTCATCCCGGAGGTGCTCGACCAGTCGGTGATCGACGAGGTCTTCGACGTCGAACTGGACGACGCCCTGCGCGTGGCCCGGGCGCTCGCGACGGACGAGGGCATCCTCGCGGGGATCTCCTCCGGCGCGATCATCCACGCGGCGCTCGAGATCGCCGCGCGGCCCGAGAACGCCGGCAAGCGCGTCGTCGCGATCGTGTGCGACACCGGTGAGCGCTACCTGTCCACCGTGCTGTTCGAGGGACTCACTGCGTGACCCGTCGCCGACGAGGCGTGCTGCGGACCGTCCGGGAGGACCTCGCTGCAGCGCGCCGTGGAGACCCCGCTGCCCGCGGCGACCTCGAGAACGCCGTCGTCTACTCCGGGCTGCACGCCATCTGGGCGTACCGGATCGCGCACCGGCTCTGGATCGCACGTGACCTGCCCGGGTCCCGGTTCGCCGCCCGGGTCGTGGCGCAGACCGCGCGGGCGCTGACCGGCATCGAGATCCACCCGGGCGCCCGCATCGGCCGGCGGTTCTTCATCGACCACGGCATGGGGGTCGTCATCGGCGAGACCGCCGTGGTCGGCGACGACGTGCTGGTGTTCCACGGGGTGACCCTCGGCGGGCGCGGCGGTGCCCACGGGCCGGGCGCGAAGCGGCACCCGACGGTGGGGGACCGCGTGGTGCTCGGCGCAGGATCGTCGCTCATCGGTGCGATCACCGTCGGGGACGACTCGGTCGTCGGGGCGAACACGGTCGTCACGAAGGACGTCCCGGCGGGGTCGGTCGTGACCGGCGTCGCCGGGACGGCGCGGCCGCGGTCCGGCGGCGAGGGCGTGCCGACGCTCTGACGCAGGGCGCGGGGCGCGCGGCGCGCGGCGCGGGCGCGGGTGGCGCGTCTCCGGGCGCGCGAAACGCCGCCGTCCGCTCGAGACGCCGCGGAAAGTGGCGGCGTCTCGGCAGATCAGCGGCGTCTCGGTAGAACGGCGGCGGCTGCGCGCGGCGCGCGTCAGCTCTTCTCGCAGGCGATCCCGTCGGCGTCCGCGTCGAGCTTCTTGTTCGCCTTGTAGAGCGCGTCGTCCTTCTTCACGGTGCCCTTGAACGCACGGTGGGTGACCTTGCCGCCAGAACGGACGGTGTTGTCCTTCGTGGCCTTCTTCGCGATCCCGCCGGAGTACACCTTGTGCACGGCATCGCAGTTCTTGTAGGTGGTCGTCGCGGCCTCGGCGGAGACCGCGGTGCCGACGGAGACGGTGGTGGCGAGGACGATCGCGGTCGCCGCGATGCCGATGGTCCGGATGATGCGCATGGTTCCCCCACGGGTGGTCACTGCCGCGTCGGGTACGCGGCAGAGCCGATCGTAACGATCCCTCGGTTCCGGGTGCCCTCCCCAGTCCAGGGGAGCCTGCGGCATGCTGGGGACATGGACGGCGAAGCACTGCACGAGGTCGCGGCCCGCACGGCGCTCGCGCTGCCGGCGACCGAAGCGACAGAGCCGTTCGGGGAGGGCGCCCTCGTCTACAAGGTCGTCGGGAAGATGTTCGTGATGACCTCGGAGCTCCGCGGGGTGCCGATCGTGAACCTCAAGTGCGCGCCACCCCACGGCGCGGCGCTGGTGCGTGACCACGAGGAGATCACGCCGGGGTGGCACATGAACAAGCGGCACTGGATCACGCTGTCACCGGGTGCGGGGATCGACGAGACCCTCGTGGAGGACCTCGTCGCGAACGCGTACGAGCTCGTGGTCGCCGGGCTGCCCCGGGCGAAGCGGCCGATCGACCCGCAGCGGCGACGCGACGAAAGCTGACGCGACGAGCGCTGCGCGACGAGCGCTGACGCGGGCCGGAACTCCTGGCAGGGTGGGGGCATGCTCTGGCGCACCGACAGGATGATCCTCGACGCGGCGACGGCTGCCGCTGCCCGACTCCCCGGGGACGGGACGCACGGCGGCACCCACACCGTCGCCGCGGCGGCGATCGACCTGTCCGGACGCGTCCACACCGCGGCGAACGTCTTCCACTTCACGGGTGGCCCGTGCGCGGAACTCGCGGTGCTCGGCGCGGCCGCGGCGGTCTCGGACGACCCGGTGATGGCGATCGTGGCGGTCGGGGACGGTGACCGCGGGGTGCTCGCCCCGTGTGGGCGTTGCCGACAGGTGCTGCTCGACCTGCACCCGCACGTGCTGGTCCTGGTGCCCGGCGCCGACGCGGGCGGGGAAGGCGACGGCGAGCCGGTGGGCGTCCCGGTCCGGACGCTCCTGCCGCACGCCTACGCCTGGCCGGACCGTCCCGCCCCGAGGATCGTCCGGTTCAACGGCCGTTACCGCAACGACGTGCTGGCCGGCCGGAAGACCGCGACGATCCGCCACGACGACCCGCAGGGCACCGGTCCGACCACCTTCGTGTTCGAGGACGAGCACGCCGAGGAGTTCACGACGACCGGCGCGGTGGTCGAGTCCGTCGTCCGGAAGCGCGTCGACGAGATCGATGCCGACGACGCCCGCGACGAGCACGCCGGCAGCGTCGCGGACCTGCGCGCCGGACTCCTGGCGCACTACCCGTCGCTCGGGGACGACGACCTGGTCGAGGTCGCCCGCTTCCGCGTCGTGCGCTGACGCAGCCGGGGACTCACGCGCCGACGCTGACGCGCCCCTGGACTCACGCGTCGACGCCGACGCGCCCCTGGACTCACGCGTCGACGCGTGCCAGGACCTTCGTGACCTCGCGGAGCACCTTCGGCGCGAGCGGACGGCCCCCGGCGCCCGGCGCCGACGCGTCCAGCACGGCCTGCGCCTGCGCCGGCGTGAGTCCGGCGAACACGTCCCCGATCGTCACGCCGTGCTCCGGTCGGGACAGCACCTCGATCGGGTCGCCCGCTGCGACGGGCCCGGACTTCAGCACGCGGAAGTACGCACCGGGACGTCCTTCCTCGGTGAACCGCTTGACCCACTTGTCGACGCCGATCCGGCGGGCGAAGGTCCCGCAGGGGATCCGGGGGATGGTGACCTCGAGTTCGAGGGTCGCCCCGACCCGCCAGCGCTCCCCGGTGACGGCTCCGGTGACGTCGATCCCGGTGGTCCGGAGGTTCTCGCCGAAGAGCCCGGCGGGGACCGGGCGGTCGAGCACCTCGGCGAAGTACGCGGCGTCCTCGTCGGCGTACGCGTAGACGGCCTGGTCCTCGCCGCCGTGGTGCTTGCGGTCCGCCTGGACGTCCGCGTAGAGCCCGAGCGGCCGTACCCGGACGGGGCCGTCGACGGGGCGCTTGTCGATCGCGGTGATCCCGATCGTGCCCGAGTCGGGGAGCAGGCGGTCGACGCGGCAGACGGCGGTGACGAGCGACATGCGCCCAGCCTGCCGCATCCGGGACCCCGAGCGGAACCTGGCACTTCGTGGACCGGCGTGACGAATGCCGTCCGGGGACCGTCCCAGATGCGAGGACGGGAACACCAGCGATCCCGCAACTGCGACCAGTAGAAGGAAACCGTGCAACACCCACCGAACCGGACGCCACTGGCGGAACTCGACGACGGCGTCCTCGCCGGTCGGTCCGCCGACGGCGACGTCCGTGCCTTCGAGATCCTGATCCGTCGGCACACCCCGCTGCTCCGTGCCTACGCTCGGCGGACCCTCGGCTCGACCGACGAGCTCGACGACGTCGTCCAGGAGACCTTCATCACGGCCTGGAACCGCCTCGATTCGCTCGAGGACCGTGCGCACGTCAAGGCGTGGCTGATGCGGATCCTCAGCCGGAAGTGCCTCGACCGGATCCGTGCCCGCCGTGACCACGACGACGTCACCGAGCTCGAGGTCGCGGCGCCCGACGACGGCGCGCCCGAGCGCGTCGCCGAGGCGCACGACCGTGAACAGGCGGTCGAGGTCGCGCTCGCGGCCCTGCCCGAGGCGCAACGGCGGTGCTGGCTCATGAAGGAAGTGCTGGAGTACCGCTACGAGGAGATCGCCGAGGAGCTCGGTGTGCCACTCTCGACCGTCCGCGGACTGCTCTCCCGCGCCAGGAAGAACATGATCCGACTGATGGAGGGATGGCGATGACCGACGCACCCGAGAACGTGGTCCTCTCGGCACTCGAACCCGAAGACCTCGACGGCCACACGATCGACGAGCTCGCCGACTACCTGGACGCCGGGATGCAGCCGGTGGACCCGAGCATCGACGGCTCGCCCGCCTGCCAGAACGCCCTCGCCGCGATCATCCGGCTCCGGCAGGCGTCGCTCGGCTCGCTCGAGGCGGCCGCCCGGGACGAAGCGCCCGCCGACGACTCGTGGATCGGCGGCGTCCTGGCGAACATCTCGCTGGAGGCACGCTCCGGCCGCGACGTCCCGCTGCGTGCGGAGGCCGCCACCGAGCACCCGGTGATGACCGAGGGCGCGATCCGCTCCCTGGTCCGCCGCGCCGGAGACGCTGTCCCGGGGATCGTCGTCGCACGGTGCTCGATCGACGGGGACGTGACCGAGCTCGCGGCGCCGGTCCGGGTCACGGTCGAGGTCGCGATCGTCGCGGGCCCCTCCATCCCGGCTACCGCCGACCTGGTCCGCGCAGCGGTCGACTCGGCACTCCGGGAGCAGACGGACCTGGTCGTCGAGGCGATCGACGTGCTGGTCCGCGACCTCATCGTCGGGCACCCGGCACCGACCGACAGCACCGACAGCACCGACACCACCGGGGAGGCGGGCGCATGAGCGACGTCGAGCAGGTACCAGCACTCGCCGCGGTCGAGGCGGCCGTCCTCGCGGTCCCCGGCGTCGCCGAGGTCTACCGGGCCCGTCCGACGCTGCAGAGCACCGTCGCGGCGGTCCGGCACGTCACGGAAGCGGCGCGAGTCGTCCTCGACGGCGACGTCCTCCGCGTCGTCATCGGCACCGACGGCGTGCTGCCGGCTCCGCAGGTCGCGCGGGCGGTGCACCACGCGGTGCTCGCCCAGTGTGCGGAGCACGGCCTGACGCTGGCGCGCGTCGACGTCCGCATCGCGCGCGTCGGCTGACCGCCGCTCCGCGGGCCCGCCGGTCGTCGTTCCGCGTCGGGACCGGGTCGTTCCGCGTCGGCACCGAGGTCGTTGCGCCGCGAAGGAGCGACAGAGCCGTCGTCGTACGACAACGAGATCGTCGCCATCGCGCGTCCGCAACAGTTGCAGGCGCGCGGTGACGACGAGGTCGCTGTCGTACGACAGCGAGGTTGTCGTTCCGCGTCGGGAGCGCAGGACGCACGTCGGGAGCGCAGGACGCGCCCCACGAGCGCAAGACGCGCGTCGGGAGCGCTGACCGGCGGCCACGACGCCGGACGGGAGGCCCGTGGCGGCGCCGCCACGAGCCTCCCGTCCGTCAGCGGGTGGGCCGCAGGGCCGCGACCTCCAGGACCACGACGATCGCCGCGACCAACAGGGCGGTCGCCACGAGTGAGAGCTCCGGCACCGCGATGCTCGCGAGGATCGCGAGCATCAGCACCACGACCACGACGTTCGAGCGGACCGACAGCGACGGCCGGAGCGCGAGCGCCCAGATCGACGCGACGAACAGCGCGACCGGCACCGCGATCGTGGCGGCGACGGACGCGTGGGACAGGTCCGCCTCGCCCGCGTCGGCGCTGACGGCGACCTCGATCCCGGCGGGCAGCGCCGCGGCGGCCGCGAACACGAAGTAGTGGCCGACCTGGTTATGCCTCCAGGAGAGGTTGCTCTCCTCGAAGTGGGCAACGCGCTCGCGGCTCGGTAGGGAGGCCGACTACGGTCTCGACGTGCCCGCAACAGCTCCCGCCTGCCCGTGTATCGACGCGCATCGGCGACTCCAGGACCTTCACGAAGACGTGCATCGCGCCATCGAGGCATACATGGAGCCCAACGAGTTCAGGCGCTTCCTGAATTCAGCTATCCAGAATTCGAGGGGAGTGACGTTCCTCCTTCAGAAGCGCAAGGCAAAGTGGCCCGACTTCGACCAGTGGTAGGGATCCTGGCAGTCGAAGTCCAGAGAGAACTCGATCCTCAGTTGGGGCGTCACCGCTCGGAACCGAGTCGTCAAGGAAGAAGACCTGAAGACGCTGAGTGAGGCCCGCATCACGCTGTACGGCGAGCGGCTCAGCGTGGCAGAAGACGTCTTGGTCGTGCCACCGGAGTACACACCTGACGACATCTTGGCCGTGTTCCACCAGGCGCGTGAGGCTTCCGGCACCCGGAAGGGTGTGATCCGCGTACAGAGGCGCTGGGTCGACGATCAGCTGCCTGACTACGAACTCGTCGCCGCGTTGAGTGAGATGTACCGCGGAGTTGCCAACGTGGTCAGCCTCGCGCACAAGGCCAGCGGTGCTGTTGAGCCTTGTGGTATCGAGCACTTCCCGCGTGACTGCGTGACCGCTTTGATCGAGCCTGAGCTGCGGTGCGTGGGACCCGGTGCTCCTGTTCCCGACGGCTTGTATGACCTCGCGACGGGCGAACGCATGGGGTTCCGCTACGGAACGATCGAGAAGGATGAAGACCTCATGCAGGTCGGCTTGGAGCGTTACGGTCCCCTGCCCGAGAAGCACTCCTCCGACCCGATTGAGCACGCACCGGAGCGCCTGGAGTACTCCAAGCAGTTCTTGCTGGCGGACGGGTACAGCGGTCCAATGCTGGTGTTGAGCCGCGAAGAAGAAGTGAGACTGCTGGGTGTCTGGTTCGACGACGATGAGCCTCGCGAACTGAAGATCGCTGCGAGCGTGGACATGGTCGGTGTCTGGCCCTTCACCGGCGCGGTGTATTCCTCTGAGACCTGGCTTGGAGTGCCGAGAGGCAGTCTTCTGGGTGTACCGCCCGAAGAGTTACTTGACAGCAACGATGAGTACTTCACGGTCTCTGTTGCGGCAGGGAGGGAAGAAGCACTGATCGTGATCGGGCTCGCAAACGATGGCCGATCTCGAGTCTTGATTCAACCGTTTGGCAGAACCAAGGACGGGATCGTCTGGGGGCCGCTCACGGACGACGCCACAGGACAATTCGTGCCGCGTTTCATGAACCCGATCTGGCGAAACTGGCCCGACTACCGCACGAAGATGCCCGGAACTGAGCATTGAACAGACGCGAGATCCATCGATTTGCGGCGGAGTATTGCGCTGAACCGTCGCCCTGTGCGCGCCCGGTCAGGAGACTTTGACGGACTCCGACATCACGCTCCGGTCGTGGTGCAGTGCGCGTCGTTCCGTGATGAGGAAGACGATGAGGAGAACGGCTCCGACGAGGACCAGGGCGATGTTGCCGAGCTGGGCGAGGGCGGTGATGCCGCCGGTCGCCGGGTGGGTGCCCTGCATGAAGATGCTGGGGTCGGTCGGGCGTGCAGCAGGATCGGCGCGACGATCATGCGGGTCACCCGCGACGCGAGGTACATGCAGAAGCCGAAGAAGGACGTGTAGACCATCTGCAGCAGCGTGGGTCCGAGCGGCTGACTCGTGAAGAGGTTGCTCCCGTGCAGGAGGGCGAACAGCGCCGCCGAGACCCGGCCGACAGCAACCTCAGAATGCCCCGAGGACCGCATGATCCGGACGACGTAGCCGCGGGCGAGGAGTTCTTCGGAGAAGCCGATGACGAGTCCGGCCAGTAACCACGCAGCGACCCAGTCGAACCCTGCGGCGGAGTAGTCGACGGTCGCGAGCCGCAGCACGTTGAACAGCAGCACGACCACGATCGCGATCCACATCCACCCCCGGCTGCGGATTGGCTGTCGTTCGAAGGTGGTCCGCGACCATCCGACGTGCCGCAGCACCGATGCGGCTGGTTCCGGAGCCGATCCGTTGATCGGCGGTGCCAGGCAGGCGGACGACGCCGTCGACTCCTTCTGGGATTGTCACCCACACATCGAGCAAATCGTCCGCGACCCAATTCGGTGATGAGCGGGCCAAGCGCAAGAAGCTGGTCGGCGAGTTCGTCTGGACTGGAGTCCAGCTGCTGTCGAACACGATCCAGACCGGCTTTGATCGCGGAGGATCCCGGTACTCATGTCTTGCGCCACAACGTTGCTCACCTGTCGAATCATTTGTCGACTACTTTCACAGGCGCATGGATGAGCCGCGTACTCCCGCAGCACTCCATCCGTGTGGTCCATCCGGAGTACGGACCCTTCGGCGCCGCCTTGAACGTCTCACTCTCGGACACCGAGGAAGGTGGCGCGGCCTCGGATACCGAAGACGATCACACTACGGCGTCTACTCCATCTGGAGTAGGCGATCGAGTCTTGCTGAACGACGACGGATCGTCCGCCGGCACTGAGGATGAACTCATCAGGGCGAGCCCCTGCGCAAAGGAGTCATCATGACCGTGATTCAGTCCGCCGCAGCGCCAACTGCGCAACGCATCCGTCCCGCTGAGGGTGCCGTGGCGCGCACTGCCCGAGTTCCCAAGCTGGTCGCCTGGGGGACACTCATGACCGTCTCCGAGGTGGTCCGGTTTGCCGGATTCATGGTTGTGCTCGTCGCCATGGGTGTCGAGAAGCTCGCTGTGACGGTGATCTCGCGATGACGATGAGCTTCGGCCGCTCCGATGCGGAATCCGTACTGCTGCGACAGACCGTCCGCCCGGACGATCTCTTCTTGCAGGACACCGTTCCGATCGACATGACCGCCGTGATGCTCGAGTACTCGAGGCCCGAAGAACGCGCGGAACCCGCGGAGCGCCGAGCGTCAGAGCGAGAAACCACGGCGCGCGACACCACCTCAGCCACTCCGGTCTCCGACGAACGCGAGGCTGCCGTTGGCGATCGGTGAACGGTCCGGCGCGCGGCGGTGAATAGGGCTCAGAGGGCGACGTCGCCCGAACATCCGAGGCATGTGACGTCTGTAGGCCGCGCGCCGATCTTGTCCAGGCACAATCAGACCGTGAACGACGAACCTCAGCGACCTGAGATCGAGTCGCCCCGATGGCTGCGTGCGCAGCGCGCGGTACCTCGCTCCATGCCGTACATCAGCGTCACGGCGATGCTGGTCGAGATCGCCACCGCGATCATTCTCGGGGGGTCGTTCCTCGGATACATGGGAGCCGTGGTCTGCGCGGTAGGTGCCGTAGCGGCACGTCGGCGACCTTACGTCGGGATCGGGGCAGTCCTCCTGGGGACCGCACTGGCAACACTGGGGCACCGTGACGCCCTCGCTGAGTTCACGGTGGTGGCATTCACGTTGTTCGCCATCACGGCTACCGGCACCCCGGCGTTCCGATCGACGTTGCTGTCGGCGGGAGTGGTTGCGGGGATCGTCGCCGCAAGCGGCTACCTCGACCACGGTCGGGTTGTCCAGTGGGACGGAGCTGCGGGAGTTCTGAGCGTCGTCGCGGCAGGTGCCATCGGATCGGCGTTGTTCCAGCAGTACAGGTCCTGGGAGGCGCTGCGAGCACGTGCCGAGGACGCGATCGTCACCCGAGACATTGAGGCAACTCGCCGAGTCGCTGAGGAGCGCATCCGTATCGCTCGTGATCTCCACGACATCATCGGACATCAGACCGCAGTCGTGAACATGCATCTCGGGGCGATTGCCGTATCCGGGCTGGCGACTGACTCACGGACTGCCGCATCCGTCGAGGCCGCACAGACCGCCACGCAACGCATCCTCGCAGAAACCCAGCACACCCTGCGGGTTCTCCGCGCAGACGAGCACGCAGCCGCGGCATCGAGCCCGCTGCCGACCCTCCAGGACATGGCCGCGCTTGTTCGATCGTTCTCCGAGATCGGTCTCAACGTCGACGCACAGATCCCAACGCCCTTGCCGAAAACCTCGGACGCGGTGGGCGTGACCGTCTACCGAGTCGTGCAAGAGGCGCTCACGAACGCTCATCGATACGGCGCCGGCGAGGCAGCACTCACGCTCCACGCTGCGGCCGGTGCGCTGCACGTGGAGGTGACGAACCCAACCCGCCCGGACGCATCGAATGTTCATGGAACGGGGTTCGGCATCATGGGCATGCAGGAGCGCGTCAAATCTGTTGAGGGCACCGTTCGGATTGATGTCGAAGATGACGTATTCGCCGTGTTCGTGACCATCCCCGAGGAGCAAGCATGATCTGTCGCGTACTACTCGTCGACGACCAGGAGATGATCCGTCTCGGTCTCCGAGCCATCATCGATTCCAGCCCGGACTTCGCTGTCGTGGCCGAAGCATCCGATGGATTCGAGGCCCTACGGGTTCTCGACCACGAGTCCATAGACCTGATCGTGATGGACGTTCGGATGCCTGGGATCGACGGAGTCGAGACAACCCGACGGGTGCGAGCGACACGATCAGCGCAGCAACTCCCAATCATCGTCCTAACCACCTTCGAGGAGGACGCCGTGGTTCTCGACGCACTCCAGGCCGGTGCCAACGGGTTCCTGGGCAAAGGCGTCGGACCAGCCGCGCTCCTCGAGCGACTCCGGCAAACGGTGCAGGGTGATGCAGTGCTCTCCCCAGCTGCGTCGAGCGCGGTCGTGGAACACGTCCAAACTGGTCCCCGACGACCAGTCGACGCCGAACTCGCGCAGCGGTTCGCAGCGTTGACGCCCCGCGAACTCGACGTCGTGATCGCCGTCGCCGCGGGCAATGACAACGAGCAGATCGCCGCAGCGATGTTCGTCTCACCCTTCACCATCAAGACTCACGCCACCCGCGCGATGGCGAAGGTCGCAGCGCGCGACCGCGCTCAGCTCGTCGCCTTCGCCTACCGCGCTGGACTCGTCTGACCCTCCGGACATCGGAGCGTCATCTACTGCAGATGAAGTAGAAACGGCGCTTCGCACAGACGACGCCCCGACGACTGCGTCACCCGAGGATTGAGACATCAACTGCCGGCCCGAGTTCCTCCAGGGCGGCACCTCATTCTTCAGGAGCACTCATGCCGAAGTTCCTCGCCGCTGTCGGGCGATTCAGCGCCAGACACCGCTTGATCGTGATCGCAGCTTGGCTGCTGATCATCGCCGTCTTCACCGGAATCACCGCCACATCAGCTGACCTCGGCGGCGGAAAGACCACTGCCCCTGACACCCCCGCGTCCAAGGCGCTGGACACACTCCAAGACAAGTTCCCCGGCATGAAATCCTCCGGCTCGGAGGCAAAGACCCTGCAGCTGGTGATGGAAGGCCGCAACGGCGCCAACATCACGGACGCCGATTCCGTGTCCCGAGTCACTCGCATCGTGGACGCCGCGGGGGACCTCCCGCACGTGGAGTCTGTGACCTCCCCGTTCGACGAGCAGCAGCCCTACGTGTCGAAGGACCAGACCACCGCCGTGTCCACGCTGACGTTCAGCGGCATCACGGACAGCAACGCTGAGAAGACCTATGACAAGGTCCTCTCCTTCGTTCACTCGCACGACGCAGATCTTCGCATCGAAGTTGGCGGGCAGATCGCCGAGGACAGCTACCCGATCGGCGGAGCCGGGGAGATCGTCGGCCTCCTGGTTGCGTTCCTGATCCTCTTCCTGACCTTCGGATCGCTCATCACCGCCGGCGCCAACATGCTTGTCGCCCTCAGCGGCGTCGGAGCAGGCATCCTCGGCGTGCTCGCATGGTCGGCAATTCACCCTCTCGACACCACCGTGATCAGTTTGCCAGGCATGCTCGGCCTCGCGGTCGGCATCGATTACTCGCTCTTCATCCTCACACGTTTCCGCGCTGAGCTTCGTGCCGGGCGCAAGGTCGAGGACGCCGTCGCTCACGCCACGGGCACGGCCGGCACAGCCGTCGTCTTCGCTGGCCTCACCGTGATCATCGCGCTCGTCGGCTTGGTCGTCACTCGGATCAGCACCATCGAGGACATGGGCTTCGCAGGAGCCTTCGCAATCGCGATCGCCGTGCTCGCAGCCCTCACCCTCTTGCCCGTCATCCTGCGGAGCCTCGGCCTTCGCGCCCTGCCGAAGAAGGACCGCGAAACGCTCCGCGCCGGCGGAACGATCGACGTCGCCCCGAAGAAGCGTTCGTTCCTGCGCAGCTGGGGAACGGCGAACACCCGGCACCCCCTGCTCATGCTCATCGGAGGCGTTGCAGTTCTCGCCATCGTTGCGATCCCGCTGTTCAGCATGAAGACCGCCGCAAACATCCCGGGCGGCTCGAACCCGGACTCCACACAGCGCCACGCGTACAACCTCATCGTGGACAAGTTCGGTGGCACGCAGTCACCGCTCCTCGTCCTCGCCGAAGGCAACGACGTTCAGGACAAGGCTCCTGACGTGCAGAACGCGCTCGATGACCTCGCTCACGTTCGGATGGTCACCCCTGCCCAGATCGACACCTCCGGTGACACGGCCCTGTTCACCGTCATCCCGAACGGCAGCCCGATCGACGACGGCACGAAGGACCTTGTCCACGACATCCGCGACCAAGCCGATTCTGTCGGTGGTGTGCACCTCGAAGTGACCGGCGAAACTGCAATCGGTCTCGACACGACCGCACAGATGAACAAGGCACTGATCCAGTACGTCGTCGTGATCGTCGTCTTGTCGTTCCTGCTGCTGGTCGTGATGTTCCGGTCACTCCTCGTACCGCTGTTCGCGACCCTCGGCTACCTGCTGTCGTTGGGTGCCGCACTCGGTGCACTCACTGCGGTGTTCCAGTGGAAGTGGCTGGACTTCATCATCGCCGCACCCCAGGGCGACCCCCTCGGCAGCATTCTCCCCATCATCCTCGTCGGCGTCCTCTTCGGACTCGCCATGGACTACCAGGTCTTCCTCGTCTCCAGGATCCGCGAAGAGTACGTCTCCGGGCTCCGGCCCAAGGAAGCCATCCTCGCGGGCTTCAGCAAGTCCGGCCCGGTGATCGTCGCCGCAGCCCTGATCATGGCCTTCGTGTTCGGCGGCTTCGCGTCGAGCGAGATGACGTTCGCGTCGGAGACCGCGTTCGGACTCCTGATCGGCGTTCTAGCGGATGCGTTCATCGTCCGCATGGTCCTGATGCCGGCGCTCCTGGCGTTGGCCGGACGCGCCGCATGGTGGATGCCGAAGTGGCTGGAGCGAATCGTGCCGAATCTCGACACCGAGGGTCACAGCCTGACCGAGGACGAAACGGCTGCCAACACTGAGCCGCAGCGAGAGGCGATCAAGGCCTCCTGACATTCCCGCCAGCGGGGGTATCGACGAGTCTTTCGTCGGTACCCCCGCTGTCGTCTGCCTGCGATTGACCGGCAGGTCCCATTCGGGCACAGCCCAACGAGCGCAGTCGCTACGATCTCATCGCGGAGAGGAATCGCGATGACCACCGGTGAAGAAGGCGCTCGGAGCAAGCGCGTCACAGCAACGCGAGAACTGATCCTGACGGCCGCCGAGCGTCTCTACGCGGAGTACGGCATCGCACACATCTCGAACAGGCAGATCGGAGAGGCTGCGGGCCAAGGAAACACCGCAGTCGTCAGCTACCACTTCGGCAGCAAGCATGAACTCATCCGCGCCATCCTCGGACGACACCAGCGGCGCATCAACGAGCTGCGCCTCCTGGAACTTGAGCGCATCGACGGGTCTACCGACGTTCGTGACTGGATCGGATGCTTCGTGCGAGCAACAACGACACATCTCGCAGCACTCGGGTCACCTACCTGGTACGGCCGGTTCAGCGCACAGGTCGCCACCGACCCGGCGTGGGCAGACATCGCGATGGACGAGGCGCGCGAGACTCCGAGCCTCCTTCGCATCGCTGAAGGCATCAGGAGCTGCCTACCCGACCTCCCTCGGCAGGTGCGGGCGGAACGCAATGCCATGGGCCGGATCTTGTTGACGCAGATGATCGCGGAGCACGAACGGTCCCTTGAGCGCGGAGGGCCCAGGATCTGGTCCGACTGGTCCGATGTCGCAGCAGCACTCACCAACGCGATCTCCGCGCTGTGGCTCGTCGATCTGCCCACGACTGACCGTCTGCCGTGACCTGGGCCGTGGGTCCTCCGTTGAGGGGACCGTGGGGCAAGGACGGGTGAGAAAGCGGTGAGAATCTAAATCACGTGTTTGAAAATCTTGCTCGTCGGAGTTGACTACCCCCTGACGGAGCGTCTCTGACTCGCAGATTCGGCTTCCGTGCGGAGGCATACATGACGACATCTGCAATCGACAGCAGCGTGCTCATCGTCGGTGCGTCCGCCGCGGGGATCGCTGTTGCGGAAGGTCTACGACGGCGAGGGCACAGCGGCCCGCTGACGTTGCTCGACAACGAACAGCACACCCCGTACGACCGCCCGCCGCTGTCGAAGCAGTACCTGAGCGGCCACTGGGACCTCGAGCAGGTGATGCTCCGGCCGCAACGGTCGCTGGATGGCCTCGGCGCGGTCTTCCGTCTCGGGCACTCCGCCAGCGGACTTGACGTGGCGCGCCGAACAGTATCGGTGGGCAACGAGGCCATCGCTGCCGACAACATCGTCATCGCGACCGGTGTCCGTGCTCGTCAGCTTCCTCTCCAGCACGACCTCCTCGGCGTCCATGTCCTTCGCTCGCTCGATGACGCGCGCGAACTCCGCGAGTCGCTCCGATCGAAGGTGCCCACACTCGTCGTCGGGAACGGGGTCCTCGGCAGCGAGATCGCCGCGGCGACAGTCGCTTCTGGGTCCGCAACCACACTTGTCGGCCCGGAGCCGACTCCGATGCTCGCCCAGCTCGGCTCCGTCGGTTCCGCCCTGCTCAGCAGCCGCCATGAAGACGCGGGCGTCGTCCTGCGTGGTGAGTCCCGCGTCAGATCACTCCTGCAGGATCGCAGCAGCGTGGCCGGCGCCGTACTCGACGACGGCACACAGCTTCAGGCTGGTCGAGTGATCGTGACGATCGGGTCGACACCGAACACGGAGTGGCTCAGCGACAGCGGCCTCGATGTGTCTGACGGCGTCCTGTGTGATGGTCTTTGTCGCGCTGCACCCGGGATCTGGGCAGTTGGTGATGTCGCACGCTGGCGTCACGAAGGCCTCGGCAGGGACCTTCGACTCGAGAACCGTACCAACGCAACGGAACAAGCGGCGGCAGTGACCCGAAACATCCTGGACGCGGACGCGGCAGCACCCTACGTGCCAGTTCCGTACTTCTGGTCTGATCAGTACGGGACCAAGATCCAGGCGTACGGCTTCCCCGGTGACGCAGATGACAGCGCAGTCATCGAGGGATCGATCGAGGAAGGTCGGTTTGTCGCGCTCGCCACACGGGCCGGTCAACCCGTCGGTGTCCTGGGGTGGGGGATGCCGAAGCAGGCACGCCTCGCGAGCGCGCTGCTCACTGACCGCTTCGCCGGTCAAGCCGCTGTCATCTGAACACCGAGAGGAAGGAAACCCGATGACTGATGTCATTGCATCGACGCAGCAGGTTGAACCGCCAGCATTCCCCATGCGGCGAGCGAGCGCATGTCCGTTCGACCCATCTCCAACGGCAACCCATGAACAGCAGCAGGGACCGATTCGAAGGGTTCGCCTCTGGGACGGTTCCACGCCGTGGTACGTGACTCGACATGCTGAAGCGCGGACGATCCTTGCTGATGCCCGCATCAGCGCGGACATCAGCCGACCCGGCTACCCATCCCCGGCTCCTGTCGACGGCGGCGGTTCCGGTCTGAGCTTCATCCTCATGGACGATCCCGACCACGCGCGATTGCGCCGGATGGTGACGGCGCCGTTCGCGGTGAAGCGCATCGAGGTCATGCGACCGGCAGTGCAACGGATCGCAGACGACCTGATCGACTCGATGCTCTCCCACACCGGACCAGTCGACCTCGTCGAAGAATTTGCGCTTCCGCTCCCGTCGCTGGTGATCTGCGAGCTGCTCGGCGTGCCCTATGGCGATCACGACGACTTCCAGGAGCACAGTCGAACCATCATCAAGCGCGGTGTCGCTCGTGAGGAACAGCGTCGCGCCTTCGAATCGCTCGGCGCCTACCTCGCGCAGCTCCTGCACCGAAAGATCGCCGAACCAGGCGAGGACCTGCTCTCGGACCTCGGCCGCCGCGTCACCGACGGCGAGCTGGAGATGGCTGACGCTGTGCAGATGGGCATCCTGCTCCTCATCGCCGGTCACGAGACAACGGCGAACATGATCGCCCTCGGCACCCTCGCGCTCATCGAACACCCTGACGAGTTGGCGCGACTCCGCGACGATCCCGACCCCGCGCTCGTGGCGTCCGCGGTAGAGGAGCTTCTGCGCTACCTCACCATCACGCACGACGGGCGTAAGCGAGTCGCTGTCGAGGACATCGAAATCGACGGCGTCACCATCCGCGCTGGCGACGGGATCATCGTGGCGACCGACCTCGGCAACCGGGACGACGCCGTGTTCAGCGACCCAAACCGGCTCGACGTGGGACGGAACCCCAGAACGCACGTTGCGTTCGGGTTCGGCGTGCACCAGTGCCTCGGCCAACCGCTGGCACGAATGGAGCTGCAGGTCGCCTACGCCACGCTGCTCCGACGTATCCCCACGCTGACACTCGCCACCACCCTCGACGCGATCCCCTTCAAGCACGACGGATCCGTCTACGGGGTGTACGAACTCCCGGTCACTTGGTGCCCGGCTCACCCCCAGAAGGAAGAGAAGGAGCAGGCCCGATGAAGGTCATCCTCGACCAAGACAAGTGCGTCGCAAGCGGTCAGTGCGTGATGGCTGCCATGAACGTCTTCGACCAACGAGACGAGGACGGTATCGCCTTTCTCCTCAAGGACGACGTGACCGGAGAAGAAGTCGAGGAAGTCCGCGACGCCGTCGCGGTCTGCCCGGCTCTCGCGATCGCGCTTGAAGACTGACGAGCGAACTCACCGTCGACCAACCGGCCGTCGACCGAGGCGGTCACGCATCGTCACCAATCGTCCCGTTCTGGAGGAACATGACCGACCCCACCGCCAACGACATGCCTGCGCTCCGCGCGCGGTACGCGCAGGAGCGCGACCGTCGCATCCGGCCAGATGGGCTCCGGCAGTACCGACGAACCCGCGGGTCCTTCGGATACTGGGAGACCGATCCCTACACGCCGCGCAAGGAACGGACCGTGGAACACGGTGCAGTCCAAGTGCTCGTCGTCGGAGGCGGGTTCGGTGGGTTGCTCACCGCGTCGAAGTTGCGGCAGGCCGGCTTCACGTCCATTCGCATGTCCGAGGAGGGCGGCGACTTCGGTGGCACCTGGTACTGGAACCGATATCCCGGCGTCCACTGCGACATCGAGTCGTCGATCTACATGCCACTGCTCGAGGACGTCGGCACCATCCCCTCCAGGCGCTACGCGCCGGGTGAGGAGATCCGAAAGCACGCGATGGCCATCGCCCGGAAGTTCGACCTGTACGACGACGTCCTGTTCCACACCCGCGTGACGGAACTGCGATGGCACGAGGACGACGCCGAGTGGCAGGTCGCAACCGATCGTGGTGACAGCTTCCGTGCACGGTACGTCGTCGTCTCGTCTGGGACACTCTCGCAGCCGAAGCTCCCCGCGATCCCTGGCATCGAGACGTTCCGCGGTCACACCTTCCACACGAGCCGCTGGGACTACGGCTACACGGGGGGCACGCAGGACGGCGACCTCGGAGGGCTGCGTGACAAGCGGGTCGCGGTCGTCGGCACCGGCGCCACCGGGATTCAGGTCATTCCTCAGGTCGCTCGCTCCGCTGAGCACCTCTTCGTGTTCCAGCGCACCCCGTCCAGCGTCGATGTCCGGGACAACCGAGACCTGCCGCCTGGCTGGACCCAGTCGCTGCCGCCCGGCTGGCAGGAAGAACGAATGGAGAACTTCCTCGCGGTCGTGTCCGGCGAGGAGACAGACGTCGACCTCGTCCAGGACGGGTGGACCTCCACCGCTGCCATACAACGGACGATGCTCACCGGCCAGAGCGACGAGACGATCGATACGCCAGACCGAGACCTCCTCGTCGAGGTTGCAGACGCGCAGAAGATGGACCGGATCCGCGCCCGCGTCGACGCGATCATCGACGACGCCGGCACCGCCGCAAAGCTGAAGCCCTGGTACCGGTACATGTGCAAGCGGCCCACCTTCAGCGACACGTACCTGCAGACCTTCAACCGGCAGAACGTGACTCTCATCGACACGGCCGACAGCGGCGGCATCACCGCCATGACGGAGCACACGGTCGTCGTCGGCGACAACGAGTGGGAAGTCGATTGCGTCATCTTCGCCACCGGATTCGAGACCGGCGTCTCCGGAGTCGTCTCCGGGACGCTACCGGTAGTCGGTCGCGGCGGGGACCAGCTCCTCCAGGCGTGGGCGGAGGGGCCGAAGACGCTCCACGGCTTCATGTCGCATCGTTTCCCCAACCTCTTCCACCTCGGGTCGCTGCAGAACGCCAACTCAGTGAACTTCGTCCACGTCCTCCAGGAGCAGGCAACCCACATCGCCGCCATCCTCGGACGAGCGAGAAGCGAGGGCGCCCGCTTCGTCGAACCGACTCAAGAGGCGCAAGATGCTTGGGCCGAGACAATCAGCGCCGTCGAGACGAACAATGCGGCGTTCCTCGCCGAGTGCACGCCTGGGTACTACAACGGCGAGGGGACTCGCCGCCGCGGCGGCGGGAGCTACAGTCCCGGTCCCGTGCGGTTCCACTCGTTGCTCCGACGCTGGCGTGAGACGGAAATGAGGACCGTGCTCCATCCAGCACTCGTCGGATCCACCAGTAGTTAGACGATCTTCGTCGGTCGCGTATCGCGCGTCACCGCCCCATTAAGCTGGGCACGGCCGGGAGGAGACCGCATGGTGACCAGGAGCGAAGACGTGGCGCGTACCGCTGGTGTCTCGCGAGCGACCGTCAGCCAAATCCTGAACGGTCGCGGTGCACGTTTCTCACCCGCGACGCGCGAACGGGTCGAACGGATCGCTCTCGACCTCGGGTACCAGCCGTCGGTCGCGGCACGGGCCCTCGCGACTGGTTCCAGCGACATCGTCATCGCCCTCATCCCCAACACGACATTCCACGGCAACCTGCAGGACCTGTTCGAGCGAGCGACCGACGAGCTTGCCGATCGTGGCCTGACGCTCCTGCTGCGATTCCCGACCGCATCGGCCGAGTCACTCAATCGGATGGTCCGCGGTCTGCATCCACGTGCCGTGATCTCATTCACGCTCTTCGACAGCTCCGAGCGAGAGCTACTCGAACGGAACGGGGTCCTCGCCGTCGACCCGGGACCGCGCGCCGCAGATGACGACGTCAACAGGAGTATCGGCTGCTTGCAGGCTGAGCACCTCATCGAGAAGGGTCACCAACGCCTTGCGTTCGCTCATCTTCACGATGCGCGTGACGACCCCTTCGGTCAGGCCCGGGAGGCAGGAGTGCGAGACGCCTGCCGCGCCGCCGGCCTCCCGGACCCGTTGAACGTGAGTGTCGAGATCAACGCTGACTCCGCAGACGCCGCCCTTGATTCGCTTGCCGCGCCTGGTGTCGCGATTGCCTGCTACAACGACGACGTCGCAACTGCTCTGCTCGCCGCGGGAACGCGACGCGGGTACCGCATCCCCGAGGACGTCGCGCTGATCGGAATGGACGACACCCCGCTCTCAGCAGTGACCATCCCGCCCCTGTCGACCGTGCACGTCGATCTGGAGAGCGCGGCGCGGTCAAGTATCAGCCGAGTCATCCAAGGACTCGGGCTCACAACGACCGACCCGAAGCCGGCCGAGAATCCGCTTCGGGTCGTCGTGCGTGGTACTACCTGACCCGAGGAGAACGATCCGACGCTCACCGCATGCGTCAGAACACGGACTCACCACCGTCAGACGGCAGAAGGGCGCCCGAGACGTTGACGCCGTCGTCGCTCAGCAGGAACGTGATGGATGCTGCAAGCGCCTCCGGAACGGCGATGGGGACGTCGGCGGTGTGACTGTTCAATCGCTCTTGACCGAAGGTGTTCGTCGCTGTCGGACGCATGCCGGTGAGGGTACCGCCGGGAGCGACGGCGTTCACGCGGATCCCGTTCGGCTCGTACATGAACGCAGACGAGCGCGTGACGCCGAGGACGGCGCTCTTCGACGCGGTGTACGCCAACCCCGCAGAGGAGCCGCGCAGGGCAGCCTCGGACGCCACGTTCACGATTGATCCGCGGCCAGCGGCGATCATCGCAGGAATGACCGCTCGAGACAGTCGGACCAGACCAAACACGTTCACTTCGAACACGCGACGAAGCATCGCGTCGTCCGTCTCGTGAAGGGGACTGAAATCGTCGAGGAGGCCCGCGACGTTCGCGAGCCCATCGATACGGGCTCCGGCAGCCTCAACGATCCGCGCGACGCCGTCATCGGCGGTGATGTCCGCTGCGACGGGCCGCACGGACGGGAACGCTGCCACCAGGTCGGCGAGGCGCGATTCGGCGATGTCCACAGCGACAACGGTTCCGCCCTCGCGGGCGATACGCACCGCGACGGCACGGCCGATACCCGAAGCGGCGCCCGTGACGATGACGGTGCGGCCGTCGAACCGACCGGCGGAGATGCGCTCCACCCAGCCCGCACTTTCGGCTTCTTCTTCCGGAGACACTTCCCGCCCGTTCGCCTCCCGAGTCAAAGTATCGAGCACTCCCTCACCTCGGTCCCCCATCCCAGCGATCAAGGTCTCGAGTGGCACACGGCGGAGTAGGCGAAGGGCCGATTCCTGCATGCCGAGCTGTTCACCGAACTGACGAAGCACCGCACCCCCGGCGGGGTGCTCAAGCCACGCTCCGATCATTGTGTGGCCAGTGAGTGGCTTGTTCGACTCGGACACGTGTCCATCCCTTCGTTGGTAACGCGCGTAACTGACGCTAGAGCGGTCGCGTGTCCACGTCAACCGCGCCATCTGGTTCGAGCGGGATGCTGTTGAGGTTCCCAGCCGGTGCAAAAGGATGCCGATCGGCACCGCGTTGTCCGCGAGTGCTTCGGTGCGACGCAACGAACCGGGCGCCGCCGCTCGCAACTTCGAGGAGCAGGTTCTCGTCGGTCATCAGTGGCGGCGCGCTCATTCGTGGAAGTCAAAGGAGGACGCGAGGTGTGCATCCCATGAGTGTCGCGATGAAGACATGCCGCTACACACGCCCGAACGGCGACCCGAATGAGCCTCGGGCTTGGCGGGTCGTCGGCGAGGGTGCTCGGCCGCGTCCGTCCTGGATCAGTGGCCCCCAGGGATCGGCATGCGGGGGAACCGTCTCGGCGGTTGACACGCAATACCCGAGCTGATTGGCTAGGTAACGCGCGATACCTGCGCAGACGATGACGTTGTGGAGACCTTAATGACCGTGCAGCTGCTCAACCAGGGTTGGTCTTACCGTCCGAAGGTCAGCGCGTTTGCCGAACTCGGCGGCGCGGGCGGCGACTGGGAAGACGTGACGTTGCCGCACGATGCACAGATCACCACGGCGCGAACGCCTGATCTCCGGAACGGCGCCGCGCCTGGCTACTTCCCGGGTGGAGCATGGGAGTACCGCACCGAGGTCTCAGTTCCAGCGGATTTCGGTGGTCAGCTCTGGGCGCTCGAATTCGACGGTGTCCACCGAGATGCGATGGTCTACGTCAACGGTGCACTCGCCGGCCAACACGCGTTCGGATACTCCCGATTCGTGGTGCGGATCGACCCGTGGCTCGAGGCCGGGACAACGAACACGATCAAGGTCGACTGCCGCACTCACCAGGACAGCCGTTGGTACACCGGAGCCGGAATCTACCGCGACGTTCGTCTCATCGTGAAGAGTGCCGCGCGGATCGCAGTCGACGGCGTGCAGGTCACCACCCCGGACGTCGATGTGGACAGGGCGGTCGTCGAGGTTGCTGCGGAGGTCGAGAACGGCGGCACAACGACCCGCACTCTCCGTCTCACGACCAACATCACGCAGGTGACCCAGGCCGAATCGTCCGCTTCCCTCGTCATGAGCAGCGCTCCGGTCAGTCTCCTTCCTGGCGAGCGCTCCACCGTCCGACTCCGACTGCCTGTGACGAACCCATCGCTGTGGGACGTGGACTCGCCGACGCTGTACGGCGCGACCGTCGTCCTGACTGACGGTGACGACGAGGTCGACCGCGAACAGGTGACCTTCGGCATCCGCACTCTGCAGCTCGACGCCGTACGCGGACTTCGGATCAACGGACGAGCCGTCCTGCTCCGCGGAGCATGCATCCACCACGACAACGGCCCCCTGGGTGCTGCAGCGATCGTCCGCGCGGAGGAGCGCCGAATCGAGCTGCTCAAAGACGCAGGGTTCAACGCGATCCGAAGTGCGCACAATCCCATGAGTTCGGCGCTACTCGAAGCGTGCGACCGGCTGGGCATGCTGGTCATGGACGAGACGTTCGATGTCTGGACCTCGAGCAAGTCCGACTTCGACTACGCGTCCGACTTCACCCAGTGGTGGGAGCGAGACGTCGAGTCAATGGTCGCCAAGGACGTCAACCACCCGAGCGTCATCATGTACTCCATCGGCAACGAAATCCCAGAAACGGGTTCCATCAGTGGCGGCATCTGGAGCAGGCGTCTCGCCGAGAAGCTCCGCTCGCTCGACCCCAACCGGTTCGTCACGAACGGCATCAACGGATTCGTGTCAGTCCTCGACCTGGTCACCGCCGGTATGGCGCAGCAGCGGGAGGCGCTGGCATCCGCAGAGCCGCAAGCCGGCGGCGTGAATGCGATGATGAGCCAGGTCGGCGACATGATGAACCAGATCTCGGCCTCGCCGCCCGTGACCGCGCGGACCGAAGAATCGTTCTCCGTGCTCGACGTCGCCGGCATGAACTACGGCGACGGGCGGTACGAACTCGACCACGAGCTCTTCCCGCACCGCGTCATCGTCGGAAGCGAGACGTTCCCCTCGCACATCGCCCGGAACTGGGACCTCGTCAAGCGGCTGGACCACGTCATCGGCGACTTCACGTGGGTGGGGTGGGACTACCTCGGCGAAGCGGGCCTCGGCGGCGTGAGCTATCACGACGAGGCAGCCGGTCCTGCCGCAGCGAAGGCTTGGCCCTGGCTCGCCGCCGCCAGCGGCGACCTCGACATCATCGGACGCCGTCGGCCCGTTTCGTACTACCGAGAGATCGTGTTCGGCCTTCGCCGCGAGCCGTACGTTGCCGTGCAGCGGCCCTCGCGTCACGGTCAGACGGTGCTCGGAACCCCTTGGTCGTGGAGCGACAGTGTGTCGAGCTGGGCTTGGGACGGCTACGACGGCCTTCCCGTAACCGTCGAGGTCTACAGCGACGCCGACGAGGTCGAGCTGCTGCTGGACGGCGACATCATCGGTCGCGCCGCCGTCGGAGCCGAGTTGGCGTTCCGGGCAACGATCGAGACGGTGTGGCAGCCCGGTGAACTGACCGCCGTGGCGTACGCCGGCGGTGTCGAGACCGGTCGAACGTCGCTCCGCTCCGCCGCCGATGAGACGATCCTCTCCGTTTCGGCGGACCGGACGGAGATCACCAACGGCACGACCGACCTCGCATACATCGACATCTCACTCACCGACACCGCGGGCGTCGTTCGACCGCTGATGGATCGCGAGGTGACTGTCCTCGTTGAGGGCGCAGGGACCCTTCAGTCGTTCGGCAGTGGGGATCCGGCACCGGTGTCGCTCTTCGCCGAGACAACTCGGTGCACCTTCGACGGAACCGCCCTCGCAATCGTCCGACCGACCGCTGCAGGCGTCATCACCGTGACGGTCACTGCACCCGGTTGTGCATCCGCAGTCGTCGAACTCACCGTGCACTGACCGTCCGCCGGAACCGTTCTCCTCCTCTGCGAACCTAGAAGGAACGCCATGACACAGTCCACCGAACCCGTCTTCGTCAGCGCCGACACTGCAAGCGTCGAAGGCGACCCGGCACCGTACTTCCGGCGTGACTTCACGGTCGCCGAAGGACTCCGCCAAGCGACGCTCACGGTGTCTGCGCTGGGCATCGCTGAGACGTACGTCAACGGACACCGCGTGGGTGATGAAGTGCTCTTCCCAGGGTGGACGTCGTATCGGCACCGACTCGTCGCAAGACGCCACGACATCACCGGTCTCCTCACGAACGGCGAGAACGCGTTCGGCGCGATCGTCGGTGAAGGGTGGGCGGTCGGTGCTCTCACCTGGGAGAACCGGCGACACAACTACGCGGACCGGCCTGCCTTCTGGGCGCGCCTCGAACTCGAGTACGACGATCACATCGACGTCATCGGAAGCGACGAGCAAGTCCTCGTGAGCACCGGAGCGGTGCGCTCGAGCGGGATCTACGCTGGCGAACGCTACGACGCGCGCAGTGAACCGATCGGATGGTCGACAGCGGCGTTCGACGCTGCGAACTGGTGCGCCGCGCGAGCCTTCGACTGGGACACCAAGACGCTCGTCGAAGGCGGTGCACCCCCTATCCGGCGCATGGAGGAACTAGAGCCGGTTTCCATGACCGAGCAGTCCGCTGGGCAGTGGATCGTCGACTTCGGGCAGAACATCTCCGGCTGGGTGCGACTGACGGTGAACGGGCAAAGCGGCGACACCGTCACGCTCCGTCACGCCGAACTGCTGAAGCCAGACGGCTCCCTTGAAACCGAGACCCTTCGCAGCGCGGCCGCGACCGACGAGTACATCCTCCGGGGCGGCACAGCGGAGACGTGGGAGCCACGTTTCACCTTCCACGGTTTCCGATACGTCGAGGTAACAGGATGGCCCGGGGTACCCACAGTCGCTGATCTGCGCGCCATTGTGGTGCACACGGACATGACTCGCACCGGCTGGTTCGAGGCATCAGACCCCCGCATCACGAAGCTGCACGAGAACACCGTCTGGTCGATGCGCGACAACTTCGTCGGCGTACCGACGGACTGCCCGCAGCGTGACGAACGACTCGGATGGACGGGCGATCTGAACGCATTCACGCCCACCGCCACGTTCCTCTACGACGTCCGCGAGGTGCTCGGCTCCTGGCTGAAGGACCTCGCGGTTGAACAACAGGAGACCGGGACCGTCCCGTGGAGCATCCCGGACGTCCTCCCGACACCGTCAACCGCTACTGCGCTGTGGAGTGACGTGGCGGTCAGCCTGCCGTGGGCCCTGTACCAGGAGTATGGGGAGTCGGAGATCCTCCGACGCAGTTACGAATCGATGACGGCCTTCGTCGACGAAGTCGAATCAGTACTCGACGACGACGGGCTCTGGGGCCACGGATTCCAGTTCGGTGACTGGCTCGACCCCGACGCTCCGTCCGACAACCCCGCCGGCGGAAAGACGGACCGGTACCTCGTCGCCCAGGCGTACCTCGCCAAGACGACGAAGGAGATGGCGCAAACTGCGGCAGTTCTCGGTGAGCATGCAGACGCTCAGCACTTCGACGAATTACACACACGTGTGCGGACGGCCTTCCGGCGTCACTTCGTGACCCCCGTCGGCCGCGTGGTGAGCGAATCGGCAACCGGATACGCCCTTCCCATCATGTTCGGACTGCTTGACGACGACCAGCAGCGCGTCGCTGGAGATCGGCTCGCAGCGATCATCAGTGAGTCGGGCGCCACGATCGCCACGGGATTCGCCGGCACCCCGCTCGTTACGGACGCGCTCAGCAGCACCGGACACGTCGACGTCGCGTACGACCTGCTGATGCAGACGAAGAGTCCCTCCTTCCTCTACCCCGTCCTCATGGGTGCGACCACGATCTGGGAACGCTGGGACGCTGTACTCGCCGACGGTACGGTCAACGCCACTGGCATGACGTCGCTCAACCATTACGCCCTCGGGGCCGTCGCCGACTGGCTTCACCGTGTCGTCGGCGGTCTCACCCGAACTGCGCCGGGCTGGCGGACATTCACGGTGGCCCCGCAGCCGGGTGGAGGACTCACATCCGCCCACGCCAAACACGACACGGTGCTCGGGCGGGTGGAAAGCCACTGGTACGTCGACGACGGTGACCTCGTGCTGGAGGTTGTCGTACCCGATGGAGCCACCGCCACCGTCATCCCCCCGCTGCATCCAGAACAGCTCGCCGTCGATGTCGCTCCTGGTCGGCACTCATGGCGATACGCGGCGCCGGCAGGGTTCGGCGAGAAGGCAGAGCTGACACTCGACTCCAGCGTCAAAGAGACCATGAAGGACGACGCCGTCTGGGCCGCCGTTCTCGACGTCCTCCGCTCGTACTTCCCGGGTGTGCCGGTCGAAGCCGCGGGTAGCCGCCTCGGCGATGCGCCGGTGCGCACCCTCGCGCAGCAGCACCCGAACTCATCGGCGATGGAACGGGACCTCGTCGCCGCCCTGTCGATCCACGACGTGTGATCTCCGACACGGTCACTAGGAGCGGAACGAAGACGTCATACCAAGCGACGTCTTCTCACCTTCGGCAAGCGTGGCCGCCACCTCAGCAGCGGGTGCACGGCCGCTGGTACCGCGCGTTACGCCAGATCAGCACCACCTCTTGCTTTTAGACCCTGCACTGGCGATACTTCGGTAACGCGCGTTACTTGACCGCCTGCGTCACTCATCACAACAACGGAGTTCTGATATGTCCTCACCCGACGGCACCGCGCCGCACTCCTCAGCAAAGCCAAACGAGGTCCCACTCGGAATTCCGAGCGGACTCGAAATCGCTGCGGAGGGAGTTGGTGACGCGGTCCGCCACGGCGCCGACCCCCTGAAGAAGATCAGCGCGCGCTACATCATTGGCCTGGTCGTGGCAACACTCGCGCTGTACGTCGCGTGGGTGACCCCGATCGGCTACTCCCTCTCCATTCGGGTACAGCAGATCGACCCGGTCGGCAAAAACGGCGCGATCGCACTCGCCATCGCGATCCCGGGCATCATCGTCCTCTTCACCACCCCGCTCGCCGGGCTCCTCAGCGATCGCACTCGATCCCGCTTCGGCCGCCGGCGCCCCTGGATCATCGGCGGGGTAATCGTGGGCTTGCTCGGATCGCTCATCGTCGGGTTCGCACCGTCCATCCCGCTCCTCATCGTCGGATGGTCCATCGCCTACGTCGGATACTCGACTGCCGGCGCAATGCTCCTGACGCACCAGAGCGACCTCATCCCCGAGGAACAGCGAGGGAAGGTCTCTGGCCTCACCGGTTCAGTTACGCAGATCGGCCCGATCGTCGGAATCCTGTTCGCTGGTGCGTTCGTGAAGATCCCCGTGATCATGTTCGCGGCTCCGGCGGCGTTCGCGCTCATCTTCGTTTTGATCTTCGCGGGCCTGATGAAGGACAAGCGATCGGTGAGCGAGCGCAAGCCCGTCGACATCAAGTCCATCGCGCGAGGGTTCTACTTCAACCCACGGAAGTTCCCCAACGTCGGCTGGGTATGGATCAGCCGAGCTCTGGTCTTCCTCGCACTATCCTTCTCCACGACTTACGGCGTCTACCTCCTCGGGCAGCGTCTCGACATCACGCTCGCGGAGGCCGCCCCGATCCTTGCAACGTCGGGTCTCATCGGCATCGTCACGGCGATCGTCGGCGCCATCGCCAGCGGGTACCTCTCGGACCGATTCCACAGCCGAAAGCCATTCTTGATCGCAAGTGCGTTCATTCTGGCCGCCGGAATGGTCGTGGTCGCCTTCACTCAGAGCGAGGGACAGTTCCTCGTAGGCAGCGCGCTCAGCACGCTCGCCGTCGGTGTCTACGGCGCAGTCGATCAAGCGATTCAGCAGGACGTTCTGCCACGCGAGGAGAACGAAAACGGCCGGTTCATGAGCATTATCCAACTGGCGAACCAGGTGCCGCAGGCCGTCGGGCCGCTCGTCGCGGGAGGGATCATCGCACTCGCGACCGGCGATTACACCGCGGTGTACATCGTCGGTGGAATCGTCGGGATTCTTGGCGCGCTGGCCATCATCCCCATCTCGGTCGGTCGTCGAAGCACTGACTCCACCACGAGCATCCGAGCGCCAAAATAGTCGCCTGGACACCATCAAGCGAAGCCCTGACCTTTCAGCTCTCGAAATACAGCGAGCGGTGGTCCATGGATCCGTTGCTTGCTGGCCCAACAGCGGAGAGAACTCAGCTTCGCGCTTCTCGGAGAGGACAAGCCGATCATGGATGTTGAGCCCGGAGATGAGTAGCCGACGACCGCGCTGGCTGTCCGAGCAGGATCAGCCGCCAAAAGCTCCGACCATCTATGACGTCGCCGCCCTGGCATCGGTCTCCCACCAAACCGTATCGCGAGTGATCAACAAAACTGGGCACGTGCGACCGGTCACCCGGCATCGAGTTCTGGCGGCGATGTCATACCTCGGCTACGTCAAGAACGAGGCAGCAGCGGATCTCGCACGGAAACCTCACAGTGGCACCAGCCATGCCGACGCGACGAGCAGTCATTCCACTGTGGGCAACTAATCTTGACCACCGCCCGCACCAGAAGATTGTGATCGTGGTCGACTAACGTCAGTTCGGCGACATTGGAGGGTCGCTATCTTCGCGGGCGTATCGCGGCCCGAAGCTGCTGCTCAGTTGCGGCCACTATCTCGGACACCGTTTGCGTCTTCGGCGAAGTAGCCATCGTCAGAAACAGAACCGCCGACACCACGCGGGCAAGATTCATTGCTTCCGCCTCGGGGGTGACAGCAAACCGCTTGAGCTGGCTGCTGACCGCAATCTCCGTGTCACCGACGATTGCGAGCGCCGCGGCGTGGTTCTCTTCCGTGTGATCCCCAAATGCCATTTCGCGAAGGTACGTCCGTCCATTATCGAACTGGGCACGGTTGCACTCGATAATGGGTGCGGTGATTGCCATCACCGCATCGAGCGCGGTGTCTGATTCCGCGGCGAGTCGCGTGCCGCGCTCGAGCGCAGCCTTGTAGTGGTGGTTCTGCACCATCAGCAACAGTTCGCCTTTCGTCTTCGCGTAAAGGAAGAGCGTGCCGGTGCCGATGTCCGCCGCATCAGCGATCTGCTGCGTCGTCACCTCATCGACGCCGCGCTCGGCAAACAGAGCCGACGCGGCCGCGGTGATGCGAGCGAGCTTGTCCTGCTTGTTGCGTTCGCGCCGGCCGGCTCCTGTCGATGGCACAGTCACGAGCGATCCTCCGGGAGTAAAAGACGACTACGCTCAGTGCTGAGCAGAGTCAGTAAGTGGCATGGGAAGAGATCCTACCGCCCTACTTTCCCACAGGCACCGAGGAGACCCCTCCCCGTCGTCGTCGACCCCTCGAGATGAGTCCGCTTATGCCCGCACCCTCCGCCCCTGACACCTCTTCACTCTCGGCCGCATCGAGCTGGTGCACTGGCTCGCTCGCACCCTGATGACGAGAAGCCGCGCAAATACCGATGGGACCCCGGGTGCCCTAGCCGCCGAGTACTACAGCCAGCGCGCCTCGCTCGAGCTGCTCATCACCGAGGGAACACAACCCTCTACAGATGGGCAGGGGTATCTCGACACCCCCGGTATCTTCACGCCGGAGCGCATCGCAGGGTGGCGCCGCGTGACCGAACGGGTGCACTGCGGTGCCGGGCACCTGTTCACCCAGCTGATGCACGTCGAATGCACGTCGCACCTGGAAAACACCCCGCATCACCGTCAGCCGATCATCCCGTCCGCAATCGAAGCGGGTGACCCCGGAACGATCTACTCCGGCGGCGCCCACGGCTACACCGACTACCCCGCGCTCACCCGCAGCTGACCCTGCGCACTATTGAAAGCAGCCTCCATGACCTCACTCAACGGCGCCGTCGTCCTCGTGACGGGCGCGAACGGTGGCATCGGCACCCACTTCGTCGCCGAAGCCCTGGCCCGGGGTGCGGCGAAGGTGTACGCCACCGCGCGCACCCCGCGCGCCTGGGATGATGAGCGCATCGTCGCACTGCAACTCGATGTCACCGACCCGACCTCCATTCAGGCTGCGGCTGATTCCGCCACCGACGTCACGGTCCTGGTCAACAACGCCGGTGCCAGCCCCTCGACGGCCAGCTTGATCGACATTGCCGAGTCCGAACTGCGGACCACAATGGAGATCAACTTCTTCGCCCCGGTCCTGCTCGCCCGCGCATTCACCCCAGCGCTGCTGAAGGCAGCGCACCCGATCCTGATCGACGTGCACTCCATCGGCAGCTGGCTTGGATATGGCGGCGCGTACAGTGCCGCGAAAGCCGCTCTCTGGGCCGCCACGAACGCCTTGCGCCTCGAACTCGCACCACGAGGCGTGCACGTCATCGGGGTGCACATGAGCTATGTCGACACCGCCATGGCGGCGCAGGCGCAGGGGCAGAAGCTGCAACCCGGCGATCTCGTCCGGCAGGTGTTCGACGCGTTGCAGGCTGGAGCTGTCGAGGTGATCGGTGACGAGCAGACCGCGAAGGTGAAGGCAGCTCTTGCAGGCCCCATCGAAGCGCTCTACCCAGAGCTGCCGCCCTTCGCCTGAGACGGAAGGGTGGCACTGCCGCCCTTCCGAGGTGGGCTCAGTCAGTGAGGAACTTCACCGCGACAGGGGCGAACTCCTCCCAGTACTGGAAGATGCCGCCGTGACCGGAGTTGGGGTAGATGATCAGCTCACTGTTTGCGATCCGGTTCCGCAGATCAGTCGACAGCACCGATGGCACCATGCGGTCGTGGTCACCGTTGGCGATGAGGGTCGGCTGCATGATCACGGACAGATCCGACGGCTGTGAGCGCCCGAACCGCTGGATCGCCTTCAACTGGGTGCCGAACGCCTTGTTGTTGATCTTCTTGTCGCGGTCAACCGTGCGCTCCTTGAGCCGTTCCACGAACGCCTTGCCGGCCTTCTTGCCGGGGACGTCTCGGTTGAAGAACAGGAACTCCTTCGGATCGGACCGGGTGAGGGCGGCGCGAAGGATGTCGTAGTAGGTGGCCCCGACGACCTTGTCCATGTCCTTGCCGCCGCGCGGGCCGGTCCCGGTGAGAACGAGTTTGCGGACCAGGGATGGATGCTTGACAGTCAGATCCTGCGCGATCATGCCTCCCATGGAGAAGGAGAAGACGTCGATCTTGTCGTAGCCGAGGGCGGTGATGAACGCATAGGCGTCGTCCGCTGCCTGTTCGAGGGTGGCTGGGACGGCGCCACTGGAGGCGCCGACTCCGAGCTGATCGAAGGTGATCACGTGGCGCTGCTTGGCGATCGGGTCGACGAGCCGTGGGTCCCAGTTGTCCAGGGTCGCAGCAAGGTGGGTGAAGAACACCACCGGAATGCCGCCCTCGGGTCCAAGCTCCCGGTAGGCGAACGTGTCGCCGCCGGTGGTGATGGTCTTCGCGGGCGCGTTCGCGTACGAGGTGATCACGGGTTCGGTCGGAGTGCTCATGACGACGGGGCTTTCTTCGTTGGGATCAAGAGAGAGTGCGGTCTCGATGTCGGATGCTGGCTAAGAGAGTGTGACGACGGCCTTGCCGCGGATACTCGTCTTCCCGAGCGACGACAGTGCAGCCGGAATCTGTTCGAACGGGAATGTCGCGCCGACGACAGGGCGGATGATCCCGCGCTCGAAGAGGTCGGTCATCTTCTGCAGCTGCGCACCGTCGGCTCGCATGAACAGGAACTCGTACGTCACGCCGAGCTTCACTGCCTGGGCGCGCACCTTGCGGCTCAGCCCAGCGACGACGAGCTTCACGACCGGATTCAGGTGGGCTTCCTTCGCGAACGCAGGATCGGGCGCACCGTTGATACTGACGGCCTTCCCACCGGGCTTGAGAACGCGAAGCGACTTGGCGAGATTTTCGCCGCCGAGACTGTCGAGGACGAAGTCGTAGCCGGAGAGTTCCTGTTCGAAGTCGTGGCTGCGGTAGTCGATGACCACATCGGCGCCGAGTTGGCGGACGAAATCGGCGTTGGCTGCAGAGGCCGTCGTGGCGACGTGGGCACCGAGGTGCTTCGCGAGCTGGATGGCAATTGTGCCCACACCGCCAGAACCGGCGTGGATGAGGACTTTCTGCCCGGGCTGGACGTTGCCGCGCTCCACGAGTGCCTGCCATGCGGTCAGCGCGACGAGCGGCAACGATCCGGCCTCGATCGTGGTGATCGTCGTCGGCGTGAGTGCGAGGTCGGCTTCGTCGATGGCGATACGTTCGGCGAACGCGCCGATGCGGTGGTCCCTCGGGCGTGAGTACACCTGATCGCCCGGCTTGAAATGGCTGACCTTGCCTCCTACCCGGATCACAGTCCCTGCGACGTCGTGGCCGAGAGTGGTCGGTAGCTTGTAGGGCAGGATCGGCTTGAACTCGCCCTCCCGGATCTTCTCGTCGAGCTGATTGAGCCCTGCGGCTTCGACCGTGACGAGGACGTCGCGTTCGCCGACGGTGGGCTCGGGGATGTCTCGGAGTTCAAGGGGCTGCTTGTACTTGGTCAGGACGAACGCCTGCATGATGTCTTCCATCTCTGTCGGTAGGGGCGATGAATACGAACGGGCGGTCAGCGGGTAAGGAACTGACGGATGGCGTCGGTGACGGCCGTGGAGTGTTGAAACACCACACCGTGTCCAGAGTCCGGAAAGGTGGCCAAGGAGCTGTCCGGCAGGAGTGCGAGCAAGGCGTGTGCGTTGACGACGGGGACCATCCGGTCTTCTTCGCCGTGGATCAGCAGTGTTGGGGAGGACCACAACGGCGCCGACGGCGCCGCCGCGTCCCCCCAACGGTTCACGGCGCGAAGTTGCGCCCGGAATACCGCTGGCGTGACGGAACTGTCCCTGTTCCTGTTCCGCTCGGTCAGCCGCCGGAGATACGCGGAAGCAGCGGCGCGGCCAGCGGCACTGCGGGTGAAGAACAGCAGCTGCTTCGGGTCCCGGCGCGTCAACGCGGCCCGTACGGTGCCACGGATCGCGACCCCGGTCATCGCCTTCAGCCCCGGGCCGTGCTGCGGTCCCGTGCCAGCAAGGACCACCCGCTCGACCAGCTCGGGTGCTTGGCCGAGCAGGGCCTGAGCGACCATGCCGCCCATCGACAACCCAAACAGATCGATCCGTTCGTACTCGAGTGCCCCGAGCACAGCGATCACATCGGCAGCCATAGCGTCGAAGGTGTCCGCTACCACTCCGGCGGATGCGCCGACGCCGCGGTAGTCGATGGCGATGAGACGACGGTCCAGCGCCAGAGCATCCACGACGGCAGGATCCCAGCTGTCCAGATTCGCACCGAGATGCGTCAGGAGTACGAGCGGGACTTCCGAGTGCGCTCCGTACTCACGAACCGCGAACTGTGTCCCGGCTGCTGCCATGGTTCTCGTCGGTACATCGCGCCAGGGCCCCTTACTGAGCCTCATGGATGAGTCCTCTCGACCTTTCGAAACGTCGGAAACCCCGAGTAGACTCAAGTTTGAGTCAACTCAGTTATCTTGTCAAGGAGATGTTGTGGCACTACAAGAGAAATCAGTAGGGCGGCGCGAACGGGCCAAGACCGACAAGCGCGACCGCATCATGCGGGCGGCGCGTGAGATGTTCGCGGAGCGTGGCGTGAGCGGTGTGACGACGCAGCAGGTCGCGGATCGCGCCGACGTAGCGATCGGCACCTTGTACCTCTACGCGGCGACGAAGGCGGAACTGTTGATCATGGTGCAGAACGACAAGTTTGCAGACGCCGTAGAGCAGGGCCTCGCTGCGCCCGAGCCTGTGGGGCAGACGTGTCGTGTGATGGCGGTGCTGATGCCCGTTGTGCAGTGCGTCCGCGAGCAGGTTGAGAACGGCCGTACGTACCTCCACGAGCTTGCCTTCGGAGATCCCGACGAGCCCCACCGGCGCACCGGCCTGATGCTCTCCGGCCGTTTGGAGGCGGGCGTCGCGCGCCGTCTCGAAGGCAGTGGTGTACCCGCTGAGGACGCGGAAGTGCTTGCTCGCGTCGTCACCGCGATCGTGCACGTCAGCACCACCGCCACGGTGTTCGCGCAGCGTTCCCTCGACGAGGTCCTTGCCGACATCCGCAGTCAGGTCGACGCCTGCCTGCCTTGTACCACCGCAGCGAAAACCGCCGCGTAAGCGAACCCGGAAGGAAGGGCACCATGAGCACTCACTACGACCTCGTCATCCTCGGAGCTGGACCAGGGGGCTACGTGGCCGCGATCCGCGCCGCGCAACTCGGTATGCAGGTCGGCGTCATCGAGAGCCGTTACTGGGGAGGGGTGTGCCTGAACGTGGGCTGCATCCCCTCGAAGGCGCTGCTGCGCAACGCCGAGCTGGCGCACACCGTCACACGCCAAGCAGACGTCTTCGGCATCTCCGGCACCGTCCAGTTCGACTACGGCGTCGCGTTCGATCGCAGCCGGCGCGTAGCCAACGGCCGCGTGAAGGGCGTGCACTACCTGATGAAGAAGAACGGCATCGCCGAGATCGACGGATACGGTGTGTTCCGCGATGCCCAGACCATCGACGTCCAACTCACCGGCGGCGGCGCGGAAACGGTGACGTTCGACGATGCGATCATCGCCACGGGATCCACCGTCCGCAGCCTCCCAGGCGTCGAACTGAGCAGCAACGTCGTCACCTACGAAACCCAGATCCTCGAGCGCGAGCTGCCCGCTTCTTTGATCGTCATCGGCGCCGGTGCCATCGGCATGGAGTTCGCGTACGTGCTCCGCAACTACGGCGTCGACGTCACGATCATCGAGTTCCTGGACCGGGCCCTCCCCAACGAGGACCCGGAGGTGTCGAAGGAGATCACCCGGCAGTACAAGAAGCTCGGCATCGACATCCTGACCTCCTCCCGCGTCGACACCGTCACCGATTCCGGCAGGAGCGTCGACGTCTCCTACGTCGACGCGGCCGGGGCGACTGACGTGATCACAGCAGACCGCGTGCTGATGTCCGTCGGCTTCGCCCCGAACGTTCTCGGATTCGGCCTCGAGGCCACCGGCGTACAGCTCACCACACGCGGCGCGATCGCGATCGACGACTTCATGCGAACGAACGTCCCTCACATCTACGCGATCGGCGATGTGACCGCAAAACTGCAACTCGCCCATGTCGCGGAGGCGCAAGGCATCGTCGCAGCAGAGACGATCGCTGGCGCGGAGACCCTGCCGCTCGGCGATTACCGGATGATGCCGCGCGCCACCTTCACGCAGCCGCAGGTCGCATCCTTCGGCCTCACTGAACAGCAAGCTCGCGACGACGGCCACGAGATCATCGTCGCAAAGCTCCCCTTCACCGCGAACGGGAAAGCGCAGGGCCTCGGCGAGCCGAGCGGGTTCGTGAAACTCATCGCCGACGCCGCCCACGGCGAACTCCTCGGCGCACACATGATCGGTGCCGACGTCGCAGAGTTGCTGCCCGAACTCACGCTCGCGCAGAAGTGGGACCTCACGGCCGCGGAGCTTGCCCGCAACGTGCACACCCACCCGACACTCGGAGAAGCGCTCCAAGAAGCGTTCCACGGACTGACCGGCCACATGATCAACCTCTGAGCCGGTTGCGTGGCCTGTCGCATCGCGCGCGGTCGCACATGAAACGAGGGTGGACGCGATCGCGTCCACCCTCGTAGCTCCCGGCCGCCGAACGGTGCGGCCGAGAAGTCGTTACTTCAGCTGCTCCGGCGTTCCCGGAGCCGGCGTGCCAGCGACCATCTCAGGGTCTTCGGCGAGGTCCTGCAGCGTGCCGCCGGTGGCAACGACCTTCGCGGACTCCTCAGGGACGCGCAGCCAACGAACGGAGATGCCAGCGAGGACGTAGAGCGCGGCGAAGATGATCGTCACACCGCCAGCTCCGAGCGGTGCGAGGAAGATCGCAACGATCAGCGGTCCGACGAACGTCGCAGCGCCGGCACCCAGGTTGAGCACTGCAATGGAGTTGCCCTTCTGCCCCGGTGCCATGAGGGACATGAGCACGGAGATCGGTGTGAAGCCGGCCAACGTCACACCGAAGAACGCAGCGCACAGCACGGACACCCAGTACTCGTCGGTGGCCTGTGGGATGAAGTAGAACGCGAGGACCGCGACCGCCGACCCGATGCAGCCGAACCACCGCAGCGTGCGGTGCCACCCAAGCCGGTCGGAGAGCACTCCGAAGAACAGGTTCGCAAAGATGTTCGCCGCCCCGAGGACGAAGACCAGCTGCAGCCAGCCGGCGGTTCCGAAGCCGAGGTCCTTCGCGAAGATCGTCGGGAAGAAGACGAACAGACCGAACTGCGGCGCGGTGTTCACGATCCGCACGAGGCAGCCGAGGCCGACACGCGGGCTGGTGAAGGCGATGGCGACGGAGTTCACGATGCTGCGTCCCGTGGTGACCTCTGGTCGGGCGAGTCGGTTCCCTCCCTTGGCGCCCCGCAGTCCGACGAGCGAGACGACGGCCCCGAGCGCCACCAGGACCAACGAGATCCAGAGGGTCAGGTACTCGCCGATGAGCGGCTCGGTACCGCTCGCGAGCAGGGATCCGAGCGTGGGAAGGCCGCCGGTGAAGGCGAAGTAGAACCAGCCCACTGCCGATCCGAGCCGGTGTGCGGGACTGCCCGCGAGGACCCAGACGAGGAATCCGTAGGCGAAGAACGGGTAGCCGATACCGCGGAGGCCGTAGATGACCAGCATCAGCCAGTAGTTCTGGGTGGGGAGTGCCACGGCGAGGAAGAGCACCTCGAGTGCGGCCCAGGTGACGGCGCCGATGATCATCACGCGTCGGGGGCCCCAGACGTCGGACAAGGCTCCGGACAACCAAGAGCCGATGGTGACGACGGCGCCGTACACGGAGATGATGATGGCGGCGTTCGTCTCGGTGCCCGCGCCGTTGTTCGCGAGGAACGGCGCGATGTAGCCCGATTCGACGCCGTCGCCGATCATGAAGAGGAGCAGGCCGACGAAGCCCCAGACGAGCGGGCGGGGAAGTCCGAGTCGGTCGATGAAGCCGGTCGAGGCCGGGCCGCTGGTACGGATGTGCGTGGTGGACATGGCGGGTTTCTTCCGTGAGGGCAGCGTCACTGCTGCGGGAGGAGGTGCACCTTGCGGGCAGATTCGGACTTCGCTGCCTCGAGCGCGGCGGCGTAGTCGTCGAGCCCGAAGGTGTGGGTGACGGTGCGGGGGGCGAGGTCGTCGAGGGTGACGATCTCGGTGACCGCGTCGGGGTAGGAGGTAGCGAGGGACTGCGAGCCAACGATGGAGAGTTCGCGGTCGAACAGGTCGTACGGGCGGAGATCGATGGTGGCGGTGGGGCTGACCACGCCCATCTGCAGGAGCGTTCCGCGCTTCGCCAGTCGGGTCAGAGCGTCGGAGACCGCCGCCGGGTGTCCGGAGGCTTCGATCACGAGGTCGATGTCCTGCACGCCGGAGTTCGTACCAGGCGCCCCAGCGGAGTCCGCACCGAAATCGATCGCGGCGTCGCGACGGACGGGGCTCGGTTCGATGATCTCGATGCTCTTCGCGCCACGCGCCTTCGCAACCGCGAGAGCGAGCAGTCCGATGGAGCCGGCTCCGTAGATGAGGACCCGCTGGCCTTCGATCGGCTTGATGCGCCCGAACGCGTGCAGCACGCATGCGAGTGGTTCAATGAGGGCGCCAGTTGCCCAATCGACCCCTTCGGGCAGCTTGAAGACGACCTTTTCGGGCACGGCGACGAACTCAGCGCACGCGCCGTTGACGGTCACGCCGATCGGGTACAAGTTCTCGCACAGGTTCGTCGCGCCGGCGAGGCACTCTTCGCAGTGGCCACAGTTCACGTTCGGGTCGACCGACACGCGGTCGCCGATGGCGAACTTCGTGACCTCAGCACCAGTGGCTGTGACGGTACCGGCGAACTCGTGCCCGGGGACGACGGGGAACGTGCCGGTGGGGTAGTCGCCGGAGGCAAGGTGGATGTCGGTACCGCAGATGCCGACCGCCTCGGGGGCGATGACGACATCGTTCGGGCCGGGCGTCGGCGCGGGGATGTCCGCGATTTCTATCGAGCCTGTGCCGTCGAGCACTACTGCGCGCATCTTCGTTGATCCTCTCGGGAGTCGCGTCGCGGATGCGTTGCACCCGCCGTTTCAGGGCGTTCTCCCGGAGACTGCTACGTCGTTGGGCGAGCCGCTGACACACAGTACGACGAGATTGCTGCTTGTGTCTATACGCGTTGGACTGTCTAGACAAAATTCGTTGCAGGTCACATGATGGGAGCCATGCCTTCACTCGCTGACGAGCCCTCTACGGAAACCGGCTCCCTGTTCCTCCAGCCCGACCGCAACCTGGCTCTCGAGCTCGTGCGTGCGACGGAGGCCGCGGCGATCCGGGCGCAGCCGTGGGTCGGGCGTGGTGAGAAGAACCTCGCCGACGGCGCCGCGGTCGACGCGATGCGCAAGTTCCTCGGCACGGTGAACTTCGACGGCGTCGTCGTCATCGGTGAGGGCGAGAAGGACAACGCCCCGATGCTCTACAACGGCGAGCACGTCGGCAACGGCCACGGCCCGGCCTGCGACATCGCGGTCGACCCGATCGACGGCACCTCGCTCACCGCCGCCGGCCGGCAGAACGCCATCTCCGTCATGGCCGTCTCCGACCGCGGCTCGATGTACGACCCCTCCGCCGTGTTCTACATGGACAAGATCGCCGCCGGGCCCGATGGCCGCGGTGTCCTCGACCTCGAGAAGCCGATCGGGGAGAACATCCGCGCGCTGGCGAAGGCCAAGGGCAAGGACCTCGAGGACATGGTCGTGGCCGTGCTCGACCGTCCCCGTCACGACGAGTTGATCCGCGCGATCCGCGCGACCGGTGCCGGCACGCGTCTGCTGCTCGACGGTGACGTCGCCGGTGGCATCGCCGCCGCGCTGCCCGGCTCGCCGATCGACATGTGCGTCGGGGTCGGCGGCACCCCCGAGGGCATCATTACGGCGTGCGCGATCAAGGCGCTCGGCGGCGTGATCCTCGGCAAGCTGCAGCCGAAGGACGACGAGGAGCGCGAGCGCGCCATCGCCGCCGGCCACGACCTGGACAAGGTCCTCGACCAGGACGACCTGGTCACGGGCGACAACACGTTCTTCGTCGCCACCGGCGTCACCGACGGCGTCCTGGTCGACGGTGTCCGTCGCTCGCGCGGCGTCATCCACACCGACTCGCTCGTGCTGCGGTCGCGGTCGAACACCATCCGCCGGATCCAGGCGGACCACCGCGCCGAGAAGTGGTTCTAGCTCTCAATACTGGCGAGTCCGATCAACCGTGACTCGTCGGGGGCCGCGCCTCCGTGGTGTCCGGCGCGGCCCCCACCCCACATCCGTTCGAAGGAGAACGCGCGATGACCAACGAGTCCATGACCGCCAGCGCAGCAGTGCCGACGGGTCGAGGGCTCCTCGACCGGCTCGGCCTGCCCGCCCCACTCGCACTCGGGTTCATCGGCGTCCTGCTGTTCATGATCGGGGACGGAGTCGAGTCGAACTACCTGTCGCCGTTTCTCGTGGACACAGAAGGCTTCAGCGAGTCCGCTGCCGCGGTGACGATCAGCGCATACGGCATCTTCGTCACCATCGGATCGTGGCTTTCTGGCACCCTCTCCTCGGTCCTCGGCCCCCGCAAGGTGATGATCATCGGCGCCGTGACTTGGGTCGTGTTCGAGGCGCTGTTCCTGACCGTCGGCGTCGGTGCTGACGTGCACTGGGTGGCCGTCGTCGCGTACTCGATCCGCGGCATCGGGTACCCGTTCTTTGCCTACGCGTTCCTGGTGTGGATCAACACCGCGACCCGACCGGAGCAGCGCGGAAGCTCCGTGGGCTGGTTCTGGTTCGTATTCGGAGCTGGACTGCCAACGCTCGGATCGCTGCTGGCCAGTTGGACGATTCCGGTCATCGGTGAAGTCGGCACCTTCTGGCTTGCGACGGGCCTCGTGGTCCTCGGGGCGCTCACCGCCATCCTCGGCGTCCGAGACCGACAGCACGCCGGACCCGCGCACAACGGCGACAGCGCGATCGCTGAGCTTGCCAAGGGACTCACGATCATCTGGCGTCAGCCACGGGTGAGTCTCGGAGCACTCGTACGGCTCATCAACACGGCGCCGAACTTCGCGCTCTTCGTCGTCGCGCCGTTCTTCTTCACTGAACAGATCGGTTTCACGCAGTCTCAGTACCTGCAGATCGTGACGATCGTCTACACGGCGAACATCTTCGCCAACCTCTTCTTCGGAGTCCTCGGCGACCGGTTTGGGTGGCAACGCACGGTGCTTTGGTTCGGGTGTGTGATGAGCGCGGTCGGGGCCGCCTCGCTGTACATCGTGCCGGTGCTGGTTGGCCCGAACTTCTGGCTCACTGTCCTGTGCTGGGCGATTCTCGGAATTGGTCTGGCCGGCTTCGTACCTCTCACGGCCCTGGTCCCCTCGTTCGTCCCGGCGGAAGATCGCGGGAGCGCGCTCGCTGTGTACACGCTCGCGGCAGGCCTCTCGGCGTTCATCGGCCCGGTCCTTGTCGGTGTCCTCGGCGGAGCAGCAAACGTTCCCATCCTCATCGGCACCTTCGTGGCGATGTACGTCGTCGGGGCGCTGCTGTGTCTCGCGCTCCGAAGCGAGGAAGATCCCCGCAACCTCCGGATCGCGGCTGCGGACAGGCACGGTGACCTGCCCTAGGGACGGGGCATCACCGGGCGCTCTCGTGGCTGGTGTCGGCGCGCATCACGGTATCGGCGTCGACTACCCAGTCCAGCGCGGCCGCCGCGAGCATCGCTGCGCCGACGGCTGCGACTTCCGGCTCGTGCACGATCTGCATCCGCCGTCCGCTGACCTGTTCCTTGATCGCGAGCCAGCCGGGCGCACGTGACCATCCACCGGCCACGTACACGTGCCCTGGTGCGGGCATCAGCGCGGTGACTTCGTCGATCGCATCGGCGCCGACCCGCGCGAGGGCGCCGAGTACCGCCGCCGCCCTCGATGTCGCCTTCGCGGGAGCTCCGACGGAGTACTTCGGTCGGCCTCCGCCGCGATCGCCCGCGACGAACACGTCCGAGTCCACGTACCCGTCCGGCTTCCTTCGACCGCTCGCAATGAGTCGCAGTTCCGACGCAACCTCTGGGTCGAGCGACGCCCATTCGACGTTCCGGGTGAACTCCTCGACCGACAGGAGTGAGGTGCCGGTGTTCCGGATCCCGGGCGCGACGTCGACTCCTGTGGTTCGGTTCACCTGCTCCGGCGCCTGCGCCACGACGACTTCCGCGGTTCCCATGGAGTCGAGTACTGCTCCTTGGTCTAGCCGGTCCACTGCCCACCCGCCGATCGGATGGTCGTGGCCGCCAGCGATCGCGAGTGCGCCTGGGGCAAGCACTCCGGCCGCGTCCAAGCGCCTCGACAGGATCGGTCCGACGGCCTCACCTGCGGTGAGGACCTTCGGCAGGAGCGTCGGATCCCGCAGCGTGCTCTCCACTCGCGCCAGCACCCATGAGCGAGTTCTTCCGTCCCAGGCTGCGGTCCGCGCCGCGATCGAGTCGCTCATGAAGGCGGTGCCGGACCAAGCGCTGGCTGCGTAGTCAGTGAGTGATACCCAGCCTGCTGCGGATTCGAGCTGTCCTTGCTCACGGGCCCAGAGCCAACCGACGAGCGTTCTTGCGGCATCGTCGCCGACGCCGACTCCGTCAGCTGCAGCGAGCTGCGGGGCGACGGCGGTGAACAGCCTGGCTCGTCGTGGATCGAACCAGGCGAGCGCCGACGCCGTTGGGCGCAGTTGTGCGTCGACGGGGATGCCGTCCTCGCCGACACCGACGGCGCAGACCGCATGAACGGCGAACTCTGTCCCGCAGACCTCGAGGAGCATGTCCTCGATGAGCCGAAGCAATTGCTGCGCGTCGATGGACAGATCGGTGTCGTCGCGCGGGGTCTGTCGCTGGGCTCGGCTGACGACTCGACTGTCAGCACCCAGACCGACGACCTTCGTGTTGGTACTGCCGATGTCGACCCCGCAGACGATCGGACCCCGGTGTGCGCGCTTCACGAGCGTCATTCTGTCCCATGAGCGGGACCGCAACAGCCCGATGTGGACAATTCGCTGGACTGTACATATGGACTAGACAATCTGTACCAACCTGCCTACCATGGACGGGAACCCAGGCGGTTCGGCCGAGACGGATCTCCGTCGCAGCGACGCGATGACGCAATCATCCGCGCCGCCGCGTGCGCCCCTTGGAAGCCGCCGAGACCACCGAAGCGCTCCGAAAACACGGCGACTTGCACGTCGCGACGCCGTCGGTGCAGGCCGAAAGGAACCCTCTTGCCTCTTGTCAGCGGTATCGACGTCATCAACGAGTGCACTTCACGCGGGCTCGTCGCCGGCGCGTTCAACACCACGAACATCGAAACGACGATGGGGATCGTCGCAGCGATCGAGAAGGTCGGCGTTCCGACGTTCATCCAGGTCGCTCCGACCAACGCGGCGCTGTCAGGGTTCGAGTACATCTACGACATGGTCAGCCGCCGGTTGGCAGAGTGCGACGTCCCGGTGGCGCTGCACCTCGACCACGGGAAGTCGCTCGATGCTGTGAGGGATGCGCTTGCGGCGGACTTCACCTCGATCATGATCGACTACTCCGAGTACGACTACGACGAGAACGTGCGCGTCTCGAAGATCGCACGAGAGCTGACGCCGTCGTCGCTCGCTCTCGAAGCAGAGCTCGGCAGCATCGGCGGCAAGGAGGACGACGTCGCTCCCGAGTTCGCGGCACACACCGACCCCCAGCAGGCCGCCGAGTTCGTCGCCGCGACCGGGTGCGACATGCTCGCGGTATCGGTCGGGAACCAGCACGGGTACGTCCCGAACGCCGCGATCGACTTCGAGCTGCTCGCCGCCGTCCGCGACGCCAGCCCGGTCCCGCTCGTCATCCACGGCGGTTCCGGACTGCCCGATGAGCAGCTCGCGCAGCTACACGAGTACAACGTCGTGAAGGTCAACGTTGCCAGCGATCTCCGGAACGCGATGATCCGCTCGTTCGGCGAGGCCTACAACGCCAACCCGAAGGAGGCGTCGCTCATCCGAGTCTCCACGGACGCGGTCGCCGCCATCACCCACGTAGTCGAGAAGCGTATCCGCACGCTGAACCCATCCGTCGCCTGACCTGTCACCGCGTTCAGCGCCGAACCGAAGGACCTCACCCCGTGCTCCCTACCATCACGGTCGACATCGGCACGACCAGCATCAAGCTGTGCCTGTTCGACGACGTGGGCGGCGTCGTCGTCTCGACGAAGCACCCGACGCCGACGACCCGGGACGCTTGGGGAGAGGTCTACCAGGTGGAGGCGCTGCTGCAGCAGATCGCCGACTTCGTCCGCGGCCTCGACGATGCGGCACGACGTTCGGTGCGTCGCATCGCGATCGCCGGTGTGGGAGAGTCCGGCGGGCTGGTCCGCCCCGATGGGTCGTTGGCATCGCCGATGATCCTCTGGCACGACCACCGTGGAGCGGACTGGCTCGAGGACTTCGATGTCTTCAGCCGCGATCGCGTGTACGCGATCACTGGACTCCCGGTGAACCCGAACTACGGCATCTCGAAAGTGGCGTGGGCCGTGGACGACGCTGGCTCGGGGGCTGCTGATGCGCAGTGGTTGAACGTGGCGGAGTTCGTAGCGGCCGAACTGACCGGCGAACGATGGTCGGAGTTCTCCCTCGCCAGCAGGACGATGGCGCTCGATCTCGCGGCCAGGACGTGGTCGGCCGAGATGTGCGACTTCTTCGATCTGGACGTCAGCCGGTTCCCCGACCTCCGCACCGCTTCCGAAGGCACGACGCTCTCGCCCGTTCGGGCCGCGGAGCTCAGACTGGACACCTCTGTCATGGTCCACGTCGCCGGCCACGATCACATGGTCGGTGCCGTCGGCGCCGACCTTGAACACAACGAGCTGCTGAATTCGACCGGGACGACCGAGGGCTTGCTGTTCCTGACCGACGCACCGACTCTCGGTCCGGCAGCAGGACGCGCGAAGCTCGCGAACGGAATCTCTTGCACCGGGTCCGACTACACGCTGTTCGCCTCGATCCCGACTGGTGGCTCGGCGTTCGCGACGTTGCAGGGACTGCTCGGTCGTTCCGCATCGGAACTCGCTGACAGCATCTCCGGCATCCACCAGGAGTACGTCGCCGGCGACGTGGCGCTCGACCGCGTGCCCGTGATCCTCCCGCAGTTCCGCGGGAGCCCCCCGCCGACGAAGAACGCTCGAACACGCGGCGCGATCGCCGGGCTGCAGACCGACACGACCGCCAACGAACTCATCCTGGGCTGCTTCCTCGGGATGGCACTGCAGTTCTCCGACGTGCTCGACCTCTTCCCAGTCACGGCGAGCCGCGTGAAGGTGATCGGGCCCGCAGGCGGGAACCCGCTCTGGCAGCAGCTGAAGGCGGACCTCCTCGGCACACCGCTCACAGCCTCCCGATTCCCGGAGGTCGTCTCCCGCGGCGCGCAAGCCCTCGCCTCCGACCAGCGGCTCAGTTGGCAGGACAGCGATCCGGAAGATGTGGACGTCGACACGGCTCGACGCGAGGCACTCGCTCAATGGCGAGCAACGATCCAACCCCAGTGGGACTACCTCAAGGGTCTCCCCGCATGAGGCTGTTCGAACCGTCTGAGACAACTTCCGTAACCCAAAGGAGGTCGACGATGCTGATCGCAGGGATCGACTCATCCACGCAGATGTGCAAGGTCACTGTTCGAGACGCCGCGACCGGCAACCGTGTGCGGGAAGGGAAGGCGTCACACCCGTCCGGCACGATCGTCCACCCGGATCGGTGGTGGCAGGCGCTGCTCACAGCGGTTGAGCGTGCAGGCGGACTCGAAGACGTGCAAGCGATCGCGGTGAGCGGTCAACAGCACACTCCGGTCTTCCTCGACGAGGACGGCGAGGTCGTCTGCGATTCACCGCTCTGGAACGACACCGGTTCCCACGGCCAGATGGTCAGCCTGAACGAGGAACTCGGTCGAGACACGTGGATCCGCCGAACGGGCCTACCGCTCACGCTCTCGGACACCGTCGTGAAGCTCCGCTGGCTGCGAGACACGGACCCGGCGGCAGCCGAGCGAACTGCCGCGGTGGCGATCGTCCCCGACTGGCTCACCTGGCGCCTCCTGGGGTACGGAAGCGGGCACGGCGGCCTGGATGCTCTCGTCACCGACCGATCGGACGCCGCGGCAACCGCGTACTGGTCGCCGGAGACCGGTGAGTACTGCATGGACCTCGTCGAGCATGCGTTCGGCAAGACCGTGACCCTTCCGAAGATCCTCGGACCGCTCGACCGCGCCGGTGTGACCGGTGGAGGTATCCCCGGCATCCCCGCAGGAATCGTCGTGGGCGCTGGCAGCGGTGACAACGGAGCCGCAGCCCTCGCGCTCGACGTCAGCGCCGGCGACACCGTGCTCTCTCTCGGAACCTCCGGGGTCGTCTACACGCAGTCCGAAACGCCGATCCACGACTACGCCGGATACGTCTGCAACTACGCGGACGCCACTGGCAAGTTCCAACCGCTCGTTGCGACACTGAACGCCGGCCGGAACTTCGAACTCGGCGCCGCACTGCTCGGCTGCTCGTTCGACGAACTCTCGGACCTTGCGCTCTCTGCCCCGGCAGGTGCGAACGGTCTAACCCTGTTGCCGTACTTCGAAGGAGAGCGGACTCCGGATCTGCCCCACGCGAGAGCCTCACTGCATCAAGCGTCCCTGACCAACTTCAACCGTCCGAACTTCGCGCGGGCCATCATCGAAGGAACCCTTGCGAGCCAGGTCGAGATGCTCGAAGCGTTGGAGCGGTGTGGCATCGTCACGGAACGCGTCGTCCTCATCGGTGGTGCTGCGCAAAGTGAGGCGGTTCAGCACATCCTGACGCAGATGGTCGACGTACCTGTTGTCGTCCCCGATCCCGAGGAGTACGTCGCCAAGGGGGCGGCGATGCAGGCGCTTGCTGCGCTGCAAGGGGCGTTCCCGGTCTGGTCGACGAACGGCGACGAACTCGCCCCGCTGCGAACCGAAACGCAGATCTCGCAGCAGCATGACGCTGCGAAGGTGGCGATGGGGTACTTCGAGAAGACGGCGGCGCGATCCTCGCAACCTGCAGTCCAATAGCTGAGATCGGTCGGGAGCGGAGCACCGTGCGGTGGCTGTACGGGTTGTCCGTATGAGATGGTCATACCGTCTACGTGGTGGTGTCATGCCGCCCCGGGTGCGATGCGAGGAGAGCCAGGATGAGCGAGCAACAGGCCATTGACCGGCAGTCGCCTGTGCCGTACTACGAACAGCTCGCTGATGTGCTCCAGGTCCGCGTGGAGAACGGGGCGATCGCTGTGGGGGACCGTTTGCCGAGCGAACTGGACCTCTCCGCTGAGTACGGAATCGCCCGCGCGACCGTCCGGCAGGCCCTGCAGCTCCTTGAGAGTCGAGGACTAGCCCAGCGTGTCCCGAATCGAGGTGTCTTCGCGTCGCGGCCGTCGTCCGACCGTGGATGGATGATCCAGAACACCGAAGGGTTCCTTGAGAACGCGGTCGGACGACAGAACCGCGCCGTGACCACCACCGTCCTGCGATCGGGGAGAGCGAAGCTGCCGGACTTCGTCGCCGCCTTGCTCGAAGTCGCGGTCGGAGTCGAGGGATTCGAACTCGTCCGCCTTCGCCACCTGGACGGTGTCCCTGCCGTGTACAGCGTCAACTACAGTCCGCCAAGCGTCGCCCCGATCGTCGGCGATTCGGAAGCCGTGCTCAACGGAACTGGGTCCCTCTCCGAGCTGCTGACGCGTGCCGGCTACCCACTCCGCGGCGCGCACCGCACGATCCGTGCGCGGGCCGCGACTGCTGAAGTCGCTGAAGCTCTGGAAATCGTGCGCGGCGAGCCGGTCATCTGCGTGCAATCCACGTCCTGGACGAAGAACGAAGAACGCTTCGACGTGTACGAGACATGGGTGCGAACCGACGTCGTCCCGCTCGAGGTGAACGTCAGCTCGGTCGACATCCCCGGCCATTGAGCTGTGAACGGTGACTGCTGGGCGCCGGTCTCGCATGGAGAAGCCGGCGCCCAAGCCGTCAGATCTCGCTGATCAGTGCCTCGAGGCGGAGTTCGCCGGCACGGGTCTGCATGCCGGCGTCGAGGAGCCGGTGAGCAAGCTCTGCCGCGTCGGCGGTGAACAACGGACCGAGAAGCGCATTCTCCGTTGCGAGGCCTCCTCGCGTCACTCCGCTCGGAACCGTGTTCACCGCCTCCTTGACGGCGAAGACGACTTCGGGCCTCAGCTCACCGATCCGACGTGCCAGTGAACCGACGTACTCATCGATCTCGTCCGCCGGCAGAGCCCGGTTCACCAGCCCGTAGCGCTCGGCGAGTTCGGCATCGACGAGCTGGGCGCCGAGGAGGATCTCGAGGGAACGAGCCCTGCCGACGAGCGAGGTCAAGTACTGCGTCCCTCCGCCACCGGCCATGATGCCCATGAGCACCTCGGGCTGGGCTTGACCGGCTTTACCGATGGCGGCAAAGCGCATGTCCAACGCCATGAGGAATTCGTTGCCACCGCCGCGGGCGAGGCCGGTCAGCTTCCCGATCGTGATCTGAGGGAGAGAGCGCACTTCCTCGTGGACAACTTGCATGAGGTTCATGTCCGCAGGAAACTCCGCATCCGGATTCGCCGCCATCGTTGCCGCGCCGGCGGCTGCCATCACCTCGGGTTCTGTGATGAACCGAGTGTCGCCGTGCGCCACGAAGATGTCGGGATCAGCGCTGTCGAAGACGATCACGCGGACGGCTTCGTCGCCACGCACCTGCGAGACGAACCGGCGCAGCGATGGTAGGAGAGTCCCGTCAGAGAGGTTCAAGGGGGGATTGTCGATGGTGACATGGGCGACCCCATCAGCTACCGAGATGTGCAGGGCGGGCAGGTCGTAGGTCATGGGTGTTCTCTCCGTATCGCGTGAACATCAGCGCCTTGTTTGACACTGAGTGTCACTGTAGACGCAAGAATTCGTACCTGCAACTGAAGTCAAGGCTCGTAGGATGGTCGGATGCACGGGACCAGTACGCGAGCGATCGGGCGTGCCGCCGTTCGCAACGAACTCGGTGCCGTCGGTCTGCGGAAATTCCTCGAGTCGGGTTTCGACGCAATCACCTTCGACGACCTCGCGAGAGAAGCAGGTGTCTCACGCAGCACCTTCTTGCGCTACTTCGGCAGCAAAGAGGACGTGGTCTTGCACGTCTTCGACACCGTTGGCGACCAGATGGCCGCGGTTCTCGATACCCAGCCGTTGACCGAGGACGCCTGGTCGGCGCTCCGCGCCGCGGTTGCTCCGGCAGTGGATCTGCTGCAAGATGCGGCGGACGGCCTCGACAGGATCCGGCTCGTCTGGTCCACCCCCGCGCTCTGGGCACGCCTTCACGAGAAGCAGGCAAGTTGGCGCCCAGAACTCGTTGACCTCCTGCTCAAACGCGAGCCCCGGGTCGGGACGCCGATCATCGCGGTGCGCACGCGAGTGATGGCTGCTGTCGGCTGCCTGATGGTGGCCTACGACGGTTGGGTCGAGGACAACGGCATCTCGCCGCTGGATGAGCTGACAGACTCTGCGTTCGCTGCGCTGACGCAATCGGGTGGCCTCGGCCGTCCGAGCACAGACACTTGACGTCCAACGTTGAACCGGCCGAGTTCGGCGGTCATCGGCACGGTGACGAGTGGTCAGCCACGACACTGTTTCCTCGCGGTCGATGGGCTCCCGCCTGAGCGTGCGGAGGCTGCGACTCGACCTCTGGCATGCGGTGCGCAGATGCTCGCGAGCACAGGCTGGCATGCGGGCGGTCAAGGAAGCTGTGGTCGCAGCAGGTGATGCGACGTGATCGCCTGATACCCGTTCCCGGCTGCGAGTGCTCGCGTCTCGTCGAACGCTCGGGAGGAGAGGAGCATCCCGAACGGGAGTCCGTCCCGGTCGAGCCCGATCGGAACGCTGAGTCCGGGGAGGCCCGCCATACTGCCGATCGCTGTGTACCGCATGTTCCCGGCCGTGAGTGACGCCGGCCCCCCGTCGAGTTCGACGCTCTCCGCGCCGTGCGGCAGCGCCGTGAACGGCAGGGTCGGTGTCACGAGGACGTCAACGTCGCGCATCGCCTCGAGCAGCCCGTCGCGGAACCACGCTCGGAAACGCTGCGCCTGCACGTACTCGACGCCGGAGTAGCGGAGCCCGATCTCCAGATGCGTCCGGACGTCGTCGCCGTAGTCGTCCGGCCTGGTGCGCAGGAGGTCGAGGTGCATCGCGCTCGGCTCCACAGCGTCGACCACGAGTTGCGCATCCACGAGCTCGTCCACACCGGGCACGTGGATCTCGGTGACCACCGCGCCAGCGGCGACGAGCGCGTCGAGCGCGTCGAGCGCGGCGCGCACGCTGGCGGTGACATCGGGTTGGTTGCCGACGAGCGCGTAGTCGGCGATCACACCGACCCGGAGGCTGCGCAGGTGGGTGGCGGGGTCGACGGCCTGGAGGCTCGGCGCGGTCGGGTGGACCGGCTCGCGTCGCGTGGTCCGGTCGCGCTGGTCCCACCCCGCGATCGCGTCGTGCACGACGGCGGTGTCCGCAGCAGTCCGGGCAAGCGGCCCGACGGTGTCCATGGTCCACGCGAGTGGGACGACACCGGCGTTGCTGACCCGACCGATGGTGGGACGCAACCCGCTGACGCCGTTGACCGACGCGGGGAGCCGCACCGAGCCTCCCGTGTCCGTCCCGAGTGCCGCGACGACCATGTCGGCCGCGACCGCGATGCCGGACCCGCCGGAGGACCCGGCGGGGACCCGAACGGACAGCGCCGACAGCACCGACACCACCGGGGAGGCGGGCGCATGAGCGACGTCGAGCAGGTACCAGCACTCGTCGCGGTCGAGGCGGCCGTCCTCGCGGTCCCCGGCGTCGCCGAGGTCTACCGGGCCCGTCCGACGCTGCAGAGCACCGTCGCGGCGGTCCGGCACGCCACGGAAGCGGCGCGAGTCGTCCTCGACGGCGACGTCCTCCGCGTCGTCATCGGGACCGACGGCGTGCTGCCGGCTCCACAGGTCGCGCGGGCGGTGCACCACGTGGTGCTCGCCCAGTGTGCGGAGCACGGCGTGACGCTGGCGCGCGTCGACGTCCGCATCGCGCGCGTCGGCTGACCGCCGCTCCGCGGGCCCGCACGTCGTCGATCCCGCGTCGGGAGCGCTGACCGGCGGCCACGGCGCCGGACGGGAGGCTCGTGGCGGCGCCGCCACGAGCCTCCCGTCCGTCAGCGGGTGGGCCGCAGGGCCGCGACCTCCAGGACCACGACGATCGCCGCGACCAGCAGGGCGGTCGCCACGAGTGAGACCTCCGGCACCGCGATGCTCGCGAGGATCGCGAGCGTCAGCACCACGACCACGACGTTCGAGCGGACCGACAGCGACGGCCGGAGCGCGAGCGCCCAGATCGACGCGACGAACAGCGCGACCGGCACCGCGATCGTGGCGGCGACGGACGCGTGGGACAGGTCCGCCTCGCCCGCGTCGGCGCTGACGGCGACCTCGATCCCGGCGGGCAGCGCCGCGGCGGCCGCGAACACGAAGTAGTGGCCGTAGCCGAAGACCAGCGCGCTCCGCAGCCCGCGGATGTGCTCGTGCTGCTCGCGGGAGAAGTAGATCCACCACAGCCCGGCGACGATCACGAGCCCGCCGGCGGCGAGGACGAGCAACGGTCCGAGGTGCTCGGCGTCCCGGAGCCCGTCGATGACGGCGCTCGCGGACGCGACGAGTCCCTCACCGAGGACGATGAGCGTGAACAGGGCGTAGCGCTCGGCGATGTGGTGCCGGTGCCACGGCGTCGTCTCGGCGCGCGACTCGGCCCAGATCGGGATGAGGACCTCGAAGAACACGAGCACCGGCGCGACGAACAGCTGCGCGTGCGCGGGCAGGAGCAGCATCGCGACCCAGAACACCTGGACCACGGTGATGCCGACCACGTAGTGCAGCGCGGTCGACCGGTAGCGCGCGGAGGACACGGCGACGCGGATCCACTGGCCGACGAGCGCCAGCCGCATCACGACGTACCCGACGACCACGATGGTGAACGATCCGTCCTGCATCGCGGGACCGACGCCCGCGGCGAGCACGAGCACGCCCGCCATCTGCACGAACGTCATCACGCGGTAGAGCCAGTCGTCGATGTCGAACGACGTGGCGAACCACGAGAAGTTCAGCCAGGCCCACCAGATCGAGAAGAACACCATCGCGAACGACAGGATCGCCGAGCTGACGTGCCCCTCGGTCTCGATCTCGTGCAGGTTCGTCGCGGCGAACCCGACCGCGACGACGAAGACCAGGTCGAAGAGCAGCTCGAGGGGACTCGCGGCGCGGTGCCCCTCGGCGGGGTCGCGCGGTCCCATGCGGCGGAGTCCGATCGTCGTCACTGTGCATGACTACACGAGAACGGGGCCCCTGGGGAAACCCAGGAGCCCCGTCGTGGTGCGTGCTCAGTAGAAGTTGGTCGCCTGCGAGTGCGCCCATGCCGAGCACGGGGTGCCGTACGCGTCCTTGATGTACTTGAGTCCCCAGGTCACCTGGGTGGTCGCGTTGGTCTGCCAGTCGGATGCGATCGTCGCCATCTTCGACCCGGGGAGTGCCTGCGGGATGCCGGTCGCGCCCGAGGCGTTGTACGCCTGGTAGTCCCAGCCGGACTCCTTGGTCCAGAGGCTGTCGAGGCACTGGAACTGGTCGGAGCCCCAGCCGTACTGCGACGACGCCAGGGAGCTGGCGGTGGCCTTCGCGGCGGCGGGGGTGTTCGCGGCCGCCTGGGCCTTCGCCTTCGCGGCTGCTGCCGCTGCGGCCTTCGCGGCCTCGGCCTGCGCCTTGGCTGCTGCGTCCGCCTTCGCCTTGGCGGCTGCGGCGGCTGCCGCGGCTGCGTCGGCGTCGTGCTTGTCCTGGTCGGCGCTCGCCTGGGCGACGTCCTGCGTGGTGTCGACGGTCGACTCGATGCGGGCGCTGAGCGCGCCGCCGGAGAGCTTCGTGTAGTCGGACAGCGAGGTGATCCGCTGCTCGAGGGCCGTCGTGTCGGTCTTGTCGTTCGCGGTCGCGACGATGGTCTTCGCGGTCTCGATCGTCGCGGCTGCCTGCGCCCGGTCGAGCGCGGTGCCGTTGAGCCCGGGGGTCGGGGTGGCGGTCGGCATGCCGATGGCCTCACCGATCGCGGGCTGCGTGCCGACGGTCAGTGCGCCCCCGGCGATCGCGAGCACCGCGGCACCGCCGGCGATGAGCACGCCGCGCTTCCGGAGTGCACGGCGCATCCGGCGGCCGGGGGTGTCCAGGGCCGCGCGGCGCGTGCTGTTGGTGGTGGTGGGGAGGTCGGAGTTGTGTCCTGTCATCGATTCCGGTTGTCGGGCGGTTCGTTCGGGCGCGCTGCGTCATCGCGAGGGGGCACGGGTGAGCCGGGGGAGACCGGACGGTGGTGTGGGGCCCGTCCGTCGCCGGTGCGCAGCCGTGTGGGGCGGCCGCCGCGGTGGCGAAGCGGCAACGATGACGACCGTCCCTGGACAGGTCGTGCACGAACACTGGCAGAACCGTCCGTCCACCCCCTCCCGGAGTGTCGGTAACGGTTCGGTAACGGCTCGTCTGGCGCTACGAGCTGGGGTTCTCCTGAGAGGGGTGGCCCTGCGCCACGCGTTCGAGTGCGTCGAGGGCCCCGGCGATGGCCACGACGTCCTCGGTCGGGAGCTCGGCGATGAGCTCGGCGACGATCCCGGTGCGCTGGGAGCGTGCCTGCTCGACGGCCGCGATTCCCTCTGGCGTGGCGCTCACCATGAAGGCCCGCCCGTCACGCGGATCGGCTTCACGCGCGATGAAGCCGCGCTGCTCGAGCTCCGTCAGGATGCGGGTCATCGTGGGTTTCGTCACCACTTCGAGGCGGGAGAGGTCACCCGGTCGCAGGGGCCCTTCGCGCTGGATCGTCGCGAGCGCCGACACGATCCCGTAGCCGAGGGAGGCCGAGTCGGTGCGGGCGCGCCGGTTGATCCGACCCACCGCGGCTGCCAGGCGCGCGGCGATCTCGGTGCGGTCCGTCTGCCGAGGGCTCATCTGCTGCTTTCGGGATCGGGTTCGTGCGGTCGTGGCGATCGTAGCGGGACGGTTCCTGTACCGATGCTCAGTGCAACAGGCAGGAACTCATCGTCGGGTCAGTGCTTCTCGCCCGGGAGCTGGTGGATCGCCTCGGTCGCGAGCTCCGCCGCGACGTTGTCACCGTGCTCCGTCGCGCTCCGGAGCCGCTTGAAGTCCGCGGTCATCTGGTCCCAGTCGACGAGCTCGTCGAGGTTCGGCAGGCGCAGCCGGAACGCCAGACCGTCCATCGTGTCGGCGCACACCCGGCGCAGGTTGTCGTTGCCGCACTCGTCGACGTACAGCGCGAAGACCCCGAGGGCGTCCTTGTTCACGCCGCCGATGTCGTGCGACTCGAACTCCTTGATGGTCTTGTCGAGCGCCGACAGGATCTTCTTCCGCGCCGGCGCCCCGAGGCGGGGCACCGCGAGGCGGACGACGCCGCCGAAGAGCACGCCGAGGGTCTGGAGCGCCTCGATCACCTCGGTCGGCTGGGGCGTGGTGACCCGGGTGTACCGGTTCGGCGCCATCTCGATCAGGCCCGCGCGGGCGAGCTGGCTGAGGGCCTCGCGGATGGGGGTGCGGGAGACGCCGAGCCAGGCGATCAGTTCCTCGTCGTTGAGGCGCTCGCCGGGTTCCAGGGTGCCGTCCATGATCGCCTCGTGGATCTTCTGGCGGACGGTGTCGCGGAGCAGCTGGTGTTCGGTCGGGGCGCTGCTGGGGACCGGCATGTCGTTTCCTTCGAGATCAGGGGGTCCGACGGTCCGACGGAACGGTCGGTGCGGACGCATCGGTCACGATACCTGATATGCGAACGGCGTTCCGGTCGGCTCAGCGTGTGTCGTGTTCCGCTCCGGGCCACCACCGGTCGAGCACCGCGCGGAAGGGCTCGGGACGGTCGGCGACGGCCGCGAACAGGGTCATCGACGACCGGAGCTTCAGTGCGTCGACGCCGCCCATGAGCGCATCGGCGGAACGAGCCGGAGCGGTCGCAGCGGCCTCCGCGACCTCGACCAGGCGCGGCCCGAGCACCGGGTGGGCGAGGTAGGCGCGCGCCTCGTCGTCGCTCCGGATCGCGTACCGCTCGGACATCGCGCTGCGGCCGAGCCCGGCGCGCTGCGGGAAGACGAACCACATCCAGTGCGAGGTCTTCCGGCCACGGCGCAGCTCCGCGAGCGCGACCTCGTGAACCCCCTCCTGCGCGCGGACGAACCGCCCGAGGTCGAACCGCGCGAGGTCGAAGGGATCCGCGCTCACGACACGACCTCGCCCCACGCGTAGCGGACCGTCGTGCCGTCGAGGACCAGGAGCGAGTCCGGCTGCCGGTCGAGCAGCCCCGGCATCCCCACGGCGTCCGGCAGGTCCCCGCCGAGCCGCTCGAGCCGGGCGCTCCGGAGCGTCAACGGGTCGTGCTGCCGCTGCCAGAACACCGTCTGCGTCAGGTACCGCGCGTGGATGCCCGCACGGGTCGTGAGCTCGACCGCGAGCGACGAGTCGTCGACCTCGCCGGCAACGACACGGACGGATGCGGCATGGCGGGGCGGCACCGGGCCTCCGTCCCGGGTGGACCGCGAGCGGCGGGACGACCGCACCACGGCAGCCGGACCCAGCCCGCCCCGGTGCCGGACCGAGCGGTACGTCAGCACGTCCCCACGGCGCTTCGCCCGCGCGTGCGAGAACGTGTACGGCACGCCGAGCAGCGCGTGCGCCGCGACGATCGCCGGCACGTTCCCGGTGTCGACCGTGCGGTACACGACCCCGTGCCGGCCGGCGTCGTCGACGGTCAGGATCTCGATCGTGACCTCGGTCATCGTGCCGAGCCGGCCGGACGGCGGGAACGGCGGGACCCGCGTCTCCCGGAAGACGTAGGCGGACAGCCCGGCCCACGCACTGCCGTCGACGACGTCGGGACGGGTGCCCCGCGGCACGAGCGGCGCGAGCGACTCCGGGTCGTGCCGCCAGTGCGCGAAGACCACGTCGTCCCACGCGTGCACGGTCACGGGGCGGTGCCGGAGCGGCGCGGCTGCCCGGTCCCGCGCGGTCGGGGTCATCCCCGGGGTGCGTGCCGACCGACGCGCAGGGCCCACGCGACGAGCGGCGCCTGCAGGGGGAGGCGCAGCACCGAGACGATGCGCATCGCGCGGCTCGAGCGGGGGCTGTCGAGCAGGTCGCGCGCCATCTTGAGGTTCGCCGGGAACACCGCGACGAACAGGGCCGCCGCTGCCATCCCGGCCGCACGGCGGGTGGCGGGGATGACCAGTCCGGTCGCGATGCCGAGCTCGGCGACGCCGGACGCCAGGGTCGTCACCCGCGGGGGCAGGCCCGCCGGGACGATGCGGTCGTAGCCGCGCGGACGGAGGAAGTGTGTGACGCCGGCGCCGCCGAGGATGACGGCGAGCACGCCGGCCGTCCTGGTGGCGCGTCTGGCGCGTTCGGAGCGTCGTCCCATGCGGTCCATCGTGGCCCGGGCGACGACGGCGGCTCTCAGGTGCGCGGCCGGTCGGCGGACGGCGCGCGGCCGGTCGGCGGACGGTGCGCGGCCCGGCGGCTCTCAGGTCAGGGCGGTCGCGACCAGGTCCAGGAGCACGGTCGCCACCTCGGCCTTGGTGCCCGACGCCTCGCGCACCACCTCGCCGCCGGGGACGAGCACCTCGATGGCGTTCTCCTCGCGCTCGAACCCCTCGGACCAGCCGACGCGGTTCACCACGAGCAGGTCGGCCGGCTTCCGGGCGATCTTGGCGCGGCCGAGTTCGATCCGGGCGTCCCGGTCCGGCTCGGTCTCCGCAGCGAACCCGACGATGACCTGCCCCGTGCGACGGGCGGCGACGAGGTCCGCGAGGACGTCCGGGTTCCGCACGAGCTCGAGCGTCATCCGCTCGCCCTGCGCGTCCTTCTTGAGCTTCTCGCCGAGCACCTCGGCTGGACGGTAGTCGGCCACCGCGGCGGTCATCACGACGACGTCGGCCGCGGCTGCTGCGGCGTGCACGGCCTCGGCGAGTTCGAGCGCGGAGCCGACCGGCACCACGCGGACGTCGAGGTCCGCCGTGAGGCCGCCGTCCACGTTCGCGGCGACGAGGGTCACGTCGGCGCCGCGGGATGCGGCCGCTGCGGCGATCGCGATGCCCTGGCGGCCGCTCGAGCGGTTCCCGACGAAGCGCACCGGGTCGAAGGGCTCGCGGGTGCCGCCGGCGCTGACGACGACGCGGACGCCGTCGAGGTCGCCCTGCTCCCCGCGGGCGCCGGTGCCGGCAGGGCTGCCGGTTCCGGCTGCTCCGGCTTCTCGTGTGGTTCCGGCTGCTCCGGCCTGGAGGCTCGGCTCGACCCCGGCGGATCGGCCCGCGCCCGTCGTGCGGTCCAGCACCGACAGGGCGGCAGCCACGATCGCGTCGGGTTCCGACATCCGCCCGATCCCGGCGTCGTCGCCGGTGAGCGCGCCGACCTCGGGTCCGACGAACGCCACGCCGCGGGACCGCAGCGTCGCGACGTTCGCCCGGGTCGCGGGGTGCTCCCACATCTGCGGGTGCATGGCCGGCGCGACGAGGACCGGGGCCTCGGTCGCCAGGAGCGTCGTGCCGAGCAGGTCTCCGGCGAGACCGGCGGCCATCCGGGCGAGCGAGTCGGCGGTGGCGGGGGCGACGACGACGAGGTCCGCCCGGCGGCCGAGTGACACGTGCCGGACCTCGGCGACCTCCTCGAAGACGCTGGTGGTGACGGGGTTCCGGCTGAGCGCCTCGAGCGTCGGCAGCCCGACGAACTGCAACGCACCCTCGGTCGGGACGACGTGCACGTCGTGGCCGGCCTTCACGAACTCGCGGACGACCTGCACGGCCTTGTAGGCCGCGATGCCTCCGGTGATGCCGACGACGATGGTCCTGCGCGCTGCGGGTGCTCCGTTCACGCCCGCCACGCTACCCGGGCGGGGGCTCGGGTCGCGCGGTCAGCGCACCCGCTCGTCGCGCGGTCAGCGCACCGTGCGAGGATCGACGCCATGTGCACCGTCGTCGTCCGCGTCGAACCCGGTTCGGCGTGGCCCGTCACCATGCTCGCGATGCGGGACGAGTCACCGACCCGCCCCTGGGACCCGCCCGCCGCCTGGTGGCCCGACCGTGACCCGGCACTCCGGGGCGTCCGCGACCGCGAGGCCGGCGGCGCCTGGCTCGCCGCCTCCGACGAGGGCGGGCTCGCCGTGGTGCTGAACCGCTGGGAGGACGTCCCCTCCGCCGACGGCAGCTGGACCACCAGGGGCGTGCTGCCCCTCGACGCCGTCGCGGACGAGCGCTTGCCCGGCCACGACGGCACCCTGCCGACGACGCGTGCGTTCAACCTCGTCCGCGCGACGGCGTCCGGCGCCTCGGTCGTGACGTGGGACGGCGCCGAGGTCCGGACCGTCGAGCTCGGCCCCGGCGTGCACATGATCACCCACGGCGAGCCGGACGACCCCGCGGCGCCGCGCATCGGTCGCTGGCTCGAGCCCTTCCGTGCCGTGGCGGCGCCGAGCGGCCCGCCGGAGCTCGCCCCCTTCGACGAACTCCGTGCCGCCGACGCCGGGACGGACCCGGGCGACGGCTGGAGCCCCTGGTTCGGGCTGCTCGCCGAGTCCGCGGCGCTGCCCTCGGACGACTTGGACGCGATCCTCCGCGACGCCGTCGAGCCCGAGGGGCACTTCGCGACGCTCTCGATCGTGGCCGCCGCGGTCGGGCCGGGCCGCACGGTCCTGCAGCACGCGCGGCTCGCGGACCCGGGCGACATCGACGGCAGCGTCGAGCTCCACCGCGCCTGACGCGCGCCGCGCGGGTCCCCGTACGACACCCTCGCTGTCGTACGACAGCGAGGGTGTCGTCGCGTGCGGGCGCAACCGTCACCAACGCGAACGAACGACACCGCTGATGTCGTACGACAGCGAGGTTGTCAATCCGAGTCACGCCGCAGCGCGCCGCCCGGCCGCCGCACGTGCCCCGCGCCGCGCCGTGCCCCGCGCCCACGTCAGGCGGGCAGGTGCGTCCCCGTGAGGTCCTCCGCGACCGCCCACAGGCTCCGCGCCAGGTCCGCACTCCGTGCCGACCGCGGGATCGAGGCCGTGGTCGCCGGCCCGACGATGCCGAACGGACCCGACGGCCCGTAGTAGGCGCCGCCGGTGGCGTTCGGCCCGACCGCCGCGTACAGGATCGGCTCGCTGCCCTGCGCGACGTCCTGCGTGACGGGCCACGCCCGCTGGCGCGACGCGACGGGCTTCGACCGGCCGAGCGAGCGCCCCGCCGACTGCAGGTTCGTGCGCGTGTAGCCGGGGTGCGCCGCGGTGGAGACGAGCGGCCAGTCGACCTCGACGGAGAGCGTGTGCAGGTGCAGCGCGAGGAGCAGGTCCGCGAGCTTCGACTGCGCGTACGCCCGCCACGGGGAGTACCCGCGCGTCCACTGGAGGTCGTCGAACCGGATCCGTCCGGGGACGGCCGCGATGCTCGACATCGTCGCCACCCGCGGTGCCGAGGCCTTGAGCAGTGCGGGCATCAGCAGGTTCGTCAGGGCGAACGGGCCGAGGTAGTTCGTGCCGAACTGCAGCTCGAACCCGTCGACGGTCTCGAAGCGCTCGGGCGGCGCCATCACGCCGGCGTTGTTGACGAGCACGTCGAGGGGCCGGTCGTCGGCCAGGATGCCCGCGGCGAACCGCCGGACACTCGACAGGTCGGCGAGGTCGAGCTCGCGGACCTCGACGTCGGCGTGCGGGTGCGCCTGGCGGATCGCGGCTGCGGCGTCCTCGCCCTTCGACGGCGTGCGCACCGCGATGACGACGGATGCTCCGGCTTCGGCGAGTCGGGTCGCGGTCTCCTTGCCGGTGCCGCTGTTCGCTCCGGTGACGACGATGCGGCGTCCGGTCTGGTCGGGGATCTTCGGCATGCGCGAGACCGTACACGCGGGCCCTGACTGTGCTAGATTCATGCAAACGCATTCACTTGGAGGTCGCCATGAGCAACGCATTCGGCACCGGTCGTCCGTCGGACGTCCCGCCGCCCGCTCCCGACCGCGTCGGGCCGGTCCAGCTCGGCCTCGACACCTTCGGTGACGTCACCGACCGGCTCGACGGCTCGACACACACCCACGCGGAGAGCATCCGGAACGTCATCGACGAAGCCGTCCTCGCCGACCAGGTCGGCATCGACTTCATCGGCATCGGCGAGCACCACCGCGTCGACTACGCCGTCAGCGCGCCCGAGGTCGTCCTCGCCGCGATCGCCGCACGCACCGAGCGCATCCGGATGGGCTCCGCCGTCACGGTGCTCTCCTCGGACGACCCGGTCCGCGTCTACGAGCGCTTCGCCACGGTCGACGCGATCTCGAACGGCCGCGCGGAGGTCATCCTCGGCCGCGGCTCCTTCACCGAGTCCTTCCCGCTGTTCGGCTACGACCTGTCCGACTACGAGGTCCTGTTCGAGGAGAAGCTGCAGCTCTGGGCTGCCCTCCGCGGCGGCGACCCCGTCACCTGGAGCGGCACGAAGCGCGCGTCGCTGATCGACCAGGACGTCTTCCCCAAGCTCGAGCACGGCCCCATCCCGACGTGGATCGGCGTCGGCGGCTCGCCCCAGTCCGTGATCCGTGCGGCGTCCTACGGCATGCCGCTGTTCCTCGCGATCATCGGCGGGCAGCCCGCCCAGTTCGCGCCGTTCTCCCGGCTCTACCGCCAGGCGCTGACGCAGCTCGACCTGCCGCAGCAGCCGATCGCGATGCACTCGCCCGGGTTCGTCGCCGCCACCGACGAGGAAGCGGCGGAGCGCTACTGGCCGTTCCACAAGGACGTCACCGACCGGCTCGGCCGGGAGCGCGGCTGGCCGCCCCTCGACCTCGCCCAGTACCAGGCCGGGCTCTCCGCCGGCGGGTCGCTGTACGTCGGCTCGCCCGAGACCGTCGCGCGGAAGATCGCGCGCAACATGCGGATCCTCGGGGTCACCCGGTTCGACATGCGGTACGCCACCGGACGGCTGCCGCACGAGGACATGATGCGCTCGATCGAGCTCTACGGTACCGCGGTCGCGCCGCGGGTCCGCGAGCTCCTGGCCGAGCCGGTCCCCGTCCCGTAGACGGCTGGCGCCGCATGGCTGGTGCCGTTCGGCTGGCGCCGCATGGCTGGTGCCGTTCGGCGCGGCACAACCAAAAGCAGTTCGCACCACGGGATTCCGTGGTGCGAACTGCTTTTCGTTGTGCGGTGGTCCGGTGAGGTGGCAATCCGGTGGCGGGCGGCGCGGCGGCGGTCCGACACGGTTCGGGTCGCGCGCGGCCGGGAGGCTCGGGTCGCGCCCGCCACGCGGCCTCACGGGAGCGCCGCGTACCGTCTCCCGCATGCCGTCGCGCCCCAGCACCGTCGAACGTCGTTTCCGTGGTCGGATCATGGGCGTCGGCACGACCTCGGGTGTGCGACTCGTCATCGGGATGTGGGAACGCTCCCCGTTCGGCGCGTTCACGGACGTCTTCGTGGAGCTGCCCGATGGCTCGAGCGTGCTGCTCGCCCCGGACGAGATCGTCGCCGCCTACGTCTCCGGCACCTACCGCTTCGACGCGGTCGACGTCGTCCCGGTCACCGCCCGCCGCACCGCGGCCGGGCTCGAGCTCGACGCCGGCCAGCTCCGCGCGACGATCGACGTCGGCGCGATCTCGCCGCTCGGCCGGGTGCTCCGCATCGTCCCGAAGCGCGTCGCCCGTGACCCGAGGTGGCTCAGCGCGATCGACCCGATCGCCCGGCTCGTCGCGCCCGGTGCCGGCACCGCGGGCTCGGCGGGCGGCGGGCGTCGCGAGTACTACGGCGTGACCGGGGCGCACGACGTGACCGGCGTGCGGGGCACCTGGGCGGGGGAGTCCCTCGGGTCCCTGGCGCCGCTCGACCCGCCCGTGCGGTTCGGCTTCGCGTCGATGCCGCGCATCCCGCAGGTCGTCGACGTCGAGACGACCATCCACGAGCCCGCCTGACCCGCGCGGATCCCGCGCGGCCGCCCTTGACGCGCGCGCCTGCCGTGCCGAGCGCGCGCGCCCGACCGGCACCGGGCCTCCCGGTCGCCGCGCAGCGGGACCACTCCGCCGAAGCGACACTCCTCGTGGTCCGCACACCCGACCACTGTCGCTTTCCGGGACGAGACGGCGAGCCGGCCGCAGGACCGGACGCCGGACGAGACGTGCTGCGCCGGACGCGCCCAGGTCCGAGGGGCAGACTGGCCGGAACGGTACGGCCCCGGGTCCGCCCGGCAACGTCGCGGTGGGTCGGGGCGCACGATGCGAAGGAGCACCATGACCGACACGCAGGCGGACCAGCGCGCCGCCATCTCCGACATCGTCCACGGGGCCCACACGGCCCTCCTGACCACGGTCAGCGAGGACGGCTCCCTGCACGCACGTCCCCTCGCTGTGCAGGACAAGACCTTCCACGGCACCCTGCGGTTCCTCGTGCAGGACGGCAGCGAGAAGGTCGACGACATCGCCAGGAACCCGCACGTCAACGTCGCGATCGAGTCGCAGGGCGGGTACCTGTCCATCGCCGGCACCGCGACCGTGACGAAGGACGACTCCGTGATCGACGAGCTGTGGTCGCCGTTCGCGGAGGCATGGTTCCCGGACGGCCGCGACGACCCGTCGATCCGGCTCCTCACGGTCGAGGGGGAGTCGGTCGAGTACTGGACCCAGGACACCGGCCCCGTGGGGAGCCTGGTGCAGACGATGAAGGCCGCGCTCGGCAAGGAGTCCCAGCCGGACCTCGGCTCCCACGGCACCGTCGAGCTCTAGCGAGACGCGCGTCGCGAGTTGCGGGTCGCCGCCCGCGTCGCGAGACGCCGCCGGCGCCGCGAGACGCCGCCGTCTGCGGCGGCGTCTCGCCCGGTGAGCGGCGTCTCGCCGAGTGCGCGGAGCGCCCGAGTGCGCGGGGCGCCCGAGTGCGCGGGGCGCCCGAGTGCGCGGGGCGCCCGAGTGCGCGGGGCGCCCGGGTCAGGGCGGGCCGAGCAGCCAGAGCACGGCGACGAGCACCGGCTGTCCGGCGAGCGCGCACGTGACGAGCGTCCAGCGCATCCAGGGCTTCGCGACGAGCTCGGGTGACCCGAACAGCGGCGCGAGCGGCATCAGCAGCCGCGGGGTGGACGCCATCGGCAGCGACACCGCGAAGACGTAGAGCGCGTACGCCCCGGAGAAGACGAGCGTCGTGGACCCGAGCTTCCGGGTCGACCGGCGCAGCAACCAGATCGGGTACCCGATCAGCAGCCCGACGACGATGAGCACGCCGCCGACGCCGAGCCACTTCGCGGTGGTCAGGAACCACGGCGTCAGCGGCACGAAGTCCACGCGGCCGATGAAGTTCACCCACCAGGACATCTCCGTCGCCAGGTACGCGTCGGAGCGCCCGGTGACGTGCGACGCGATCACGGGCCACGCGAGTCCCGCGACGACCATCACGACGCCGGACGCCACGACGCGGGCCTGCTCGCGGAGCGGGAACCCGTCGAGCACCCGCGAGTTGCCGCGGCGCAACTGGACCCAGCGCACCAGGGCGACGACCCCGAGCGTCAGCGGCAGCGCGAGCGCGCCCGGCCGGGTGAACGCCGCGGCGACCCCGAGCGCGGTGAGCAGCCCGTACCGCCGGTGCTCGAGCGCCAGGAGCGCCCCGAACACGAGCGCCAGGAACATGCTCTCCGCGTACCCGACCTGCAGCAGGAACGACAGCGGCCCGCACGTGAAGAAGAAGACGGCCCACATCGCCGCGGTGTTGCCGGCGCGTTCGCGGACCAGCCGGTGCAGCAGGAACGCGGCGACGAGGCCGGCGACGAGCGCGATCGCGGGTGCGGCGACCTCGAACGTCATGCCGGTCCACACGGTGACGAACCGGATCGTGAACGGGAAGGCCGGCAGGAACGCCCACGCGTTCTGCGCCACGTGTCCCGCTGTGTCGAGGGGCAGCGTCGTCGGGTACCCGTGCAGGGAGATCTGCTCGTAGTACTGGCCGTCCCACGCGGTCAGGAACCGGAGGAACCCGTGGTCGTTGGTCCAGATCGCGTTTTCCGGCAGCGCCCGCCCGGTCAGCGGGTACACGAGTGCGAGCCAGAGCGTGGAGACCATGCGGCCGCCGAACCAGACGAGCACGACGGCGGCCCACGCGGGCAGGCTCGTGACCGAGTCGATCGCCCGGCGACGGCCGGACGCGATCGACTGCGTGAGGGTTCCGTCGGGCGGCACGCCACGACGATAGTCACGGTGGCTGGGTGACGCACACAGCGCGCCGGTCGGGAGGCACGACACGCGTTGTGCAGTGCGGAAAACGGCCGTCCCGTGGTCGGCCCGCAATGCCCCGCTCGCCCTAGCCTGGGACGACCCGCCCGCAACCCCATCGTGAGGAGCCACCGTGCCGAAGACCGCCATCGTGACCGAGAACGCCCCGAAGCCCGCCGGCCCCTACAGCCAGGGGATCGTCGCGAACGGCTTCCTCTACACCGCCGGCTTCGGCCCGCAGGACCCGGCCACCGGTGCGATCGCCGACGACGTCGCCGGGCAGACGGCCCAGGTGCTGGCCAACGTCGCCGCGGTCCTCGCCGAACACGGTGCGACGCTCGACGACGTCGTGAAGTCGACCGTGCACCTCGAGCACTCGGACCGTGACTTCGCGGCCTTCAACGAGGAGTACGCGAAGCACTTCACCGCGCCGTACCCGGTGCGCACCACCGTGCAGTCGCACCTGGCGAACATCCTCGTCGAGATCGACGTCGTCGCGGTGCTCCCGACCGCCTGAGCGGCCATCCGAGCTGCCCTCGGCGCACTCGCTGGGCTGAGTGAAGGCTCAGCGCCCCCGGTCAGGACACTCTGCGGAGCCCCTGGCCGGGGGTCTCGTGCGTCAGGGCGCCGTCCCGCAGCACGGGGACACCCGCGACGAGGACGTCGTCGATCCCCTCCGCGAGCTGCATCGGGTGGGCGTACGTCGACCGTGCGGCCACGCGCTCCGGATCGACCACGACGAGGTCCGCGACCGCCCCGGCCGTCACCGTCCCCCGCGCGCCGAGTCGGTGGCGCTCGACCGCCGTCGTGGCGAGGTGCCGGGCCACCTCGGCCCAGCCCAGGCGGCCCGGGACCGCGTACTCCTCGAGGTACCGCGCGAACGTGCCGTACGCCCGGGGGTGCGGGTGCGTGCCGACGAAGATCCCGTCCGAGCCCGCCGTGTGCCCGGGCAGCCGGAAGAGCGGGGTGAGCTCGTCGGCGGTCCGCGGGTGTGGCACCCGCATCACGACGGTGACCTGGAGCGCCGAGTCGACGAGGACGTCGAGCGCGAGGTCGACCGGGTCCGTACCGGTCAGCTCGGCCGCTTCGGCGAGGGTGCGGCCCTGCAGCGCGTGGAACTCCGGCGCCGGCACGTGCGAGAGCGTGATCTGCTCCGCCCACCCCGTGCCGAGGTCCGCGCGTCCGAGCACCCGGTCGAGCACGGCGCCGCGGACCCGGGCACGGCCGTCCTCGTCGGCGATGGCCGCCGCGAGGTCGGTGGTGCCCGGACGGGCGAGGTCGGCGGGCAGCAGCAGCATCGACAGGATCGTGCAGCCGCGGGAGTACGGGTACGCGTCGAACGACATCGGCGCTCCGGAACGCTCGAGGTCGGCGAGGGCCTCGACCGCGAGCTCGACGGGCGCGTGCAGGTGCGACACGTGCGCGCGGACCCCCGTCGCGCGGACGATCTCCGCGATCTCGTCGAGGCCAGCCCGGGCGTTCGTCTCGTAGCCGCCGCGCATGTGCGAGACGTACAGCGCGTCCGCATCGGCGACCTCGATGCAGAGCGCCGTGAGCTCCGCCGTGTCGGCGTACAGCCCGGGGACGTAGTCGAGCCCGGTCGCGAGCCCGACGGCACCCGCGTGGAGACCGTCGCGCACCATCGTCCGCATCGCACGGCGCTCCTGCGGCGTCACCGGACCGGGGTCGTCCCCGTGCACCTCGTGCCGGACGGTCCCGGCGGGGACGAGCGTCGCCACGTTCAACGGCGTGGTGCCGTCGTACGTGGCGAGGAGTCCGGCGATGCCGCTGCCGTCGTAGTGGGGGTGGGGGCCGTCGATCGCGGCGAAGTACGTGTCGGCGAACGCACCGCCACCCGGGGCCGGTCCGACGCCGTCCTGCCCGGTGACGATCGTGGTGACGCCCTGCCGCAGGAGCGCGAGCTGCACCTCGGGCTCGAACACGAGCGAGCCGGCGTGCGAGTGCGCGTCCACGAAGCCGGGGAGCACGAGGCGCTCGCCGCAGTCGACGACGGTGGCGCCCGGCGGTGCGGTGATGTCCGGCGCGACCCGGACGATGCGGTCGCCCTCGACGAGGACATCGGCCCGCTCGACGTCGTCGACGCCGGGCGCGGCGCCCGAGTCTGCGGCCGTGCCGACGATGCCGACGACGGAACCGCCGCGGAGCAGCACGGTCATCGGTGCACCGCGGCGACGAGTCGCTCGGCGCGGGCCCGGAGCGCGTCGAGGTCGCCGGAGGTCAGCGCGTCCCCGACCAGCGGCGACCCGAGCCCCACGGCGACGGCACCGGCGTCGAGGTAGTCGCAGGCGTCGTCCACCCCGATGCCGCCGGTCGGGATGACGTCGACGAAGTCCAGCGGTGCGAGCACCTGCTTGAGGAATGCGGGGCCGCCGAGCTGGGCTGCCGGGAAGACCTTCACGGCGCGGGCGCCGAGCTGCCAGGCGCGGACGATCTCGGTCGGCGTCGCCGCGCCCGGGTACCAGCCGAGGCCACGCTCGTGCGCGCGTTCCCCGATGGCCGCGTCGGTGTGCGGACTCACGGCGAAGGTGGCTCCGGCGGCGGCGGCCTCGTCGAGCTGCCGCGTGTCGAGCACGGTGCCGACGCCGATCGCCGCCGCCGTGCCGTACTCCGCCGCGCCCCACGCGATGCCCTCACGCCAGCGCGGGGTGTTCGTGGTGATCTCGATCGCCCGGACGCCGGCGTCGACGAGGGTGCGGATGACGTCCTCGACGTGCTCGCCCGTCCCGCCGCGGAGGATCGCGATGGCCGGTCCGGCCTCGTGGCGGTGCCGCGCGGTCCCGGAGGTGGTGGTGGTGGTGGTCGTGGTGTCGGTCATCGTGTCGTTCTCCATCGTGCTCATCGGTCGACGCGGTCGTGGACGGCGTGGTCGATCCCGGTCACGTCGACCAGACCGAGCGCGGCGGGGTCCGGCCGGCGCCAGTCGCCGTCGACCGTGCAGGCGAGCGCGCCGGCGTCTGCGGCGCGGTCGAGCGTGGCGGTGGGGGAGGCCCCGGCGAGGTCCGCGGCGAGCCAGGCGGCGACGAACGCGTCCCCGGCGCCGACCGGGTCGATCACCGCGACCGGGCTGGCGTGCCGTCGGTACAGCACCCCGTCGATCGACGCGACGGCCCCGCGGGACCCGAGCTTCACGACCGCGCGGCCGTTCGCCAGCGCGGCGAGCTCGTGCGCCAGGGCTTCCTCGTCGTCGTCGCGCTCCGGACGCCCGAGGACCAGCCGTGCCTCGTCGTCGCCGGCGAAGACGACTGCGGCGTGGGCGGCGACGGCGCGGTAGTACGACCGGCCGGTGTCGTCGTCGACGAGCTTCGGGCGGTGGTTGACGTCGAACGACACCGGGACGCCGGCGTCGGCGGCGCGGACGATCGCGGCGTGCACGGTCTCCCGCGCGGTGTCCGAGAGCGCGAGCGTGATGCCGGAGAGGTGCAGGAGCGCAGCGCGTTCGACGAGGCCGGAGGGCACGTCCGCCGGCGTCAGGGCAGCGCCCGCGGAACCCCGGCGGTGGTACGTGACCCGCGTGCGGCCCCCGTCGAGCCGTTCCTTCATCATGATCCCGGTCGGGCGCTCCGGGTCGCGCACGGGGACGACCTCGACCCCCTCGGCCGCGACGTCGGCGAGGACGCGGTCCCCGGCGGGGTCGGCGCCGACCCGGCCGATCCAGGTCGCGTCGACACCGGCGCGGGCGAGGCCGATCGCGACGTTGCTCTCCGCGCCGCCGGTGTCCACGCCCATCGCGTCGAGGTCGGTGACGGCGCCGCGCCCGGCGAGCAGGAGCATCGTCTCGCCGAAGGTCAGGACGCCGGTCACCGGGCACCCCGGGCGAGGGCGAGCTGCGCCGAGGACGACCCGAGCGCGACCGAGATCTCGAGCGCGGTCCGGACGACGCCGCCCCCGAGGTCGCGCACGGCCGAGGCCTTGAACCGGGACGCGAGCCCGGAGATGCTCATCGCGCCGACGACCTGGTTCGCGTGGTCGAGCACGGGGGCCGCGACGCAGCGGATGTCCGGCTCGTTCTCGCGGTCGTCGATGCCGTACCCGCGTTCCCGCGTCCGGCCGATCTCCTGGCGCCAGCGGTCGTCGTCCGTGATCGAGTGCTCGGTCATCGCGGCGGCGGGGTGGGCGAGCACCCGGTCGAGCAGGTCCGGCTCGCCGAACGCCACCATCGCCTTGCCGGACGCGGTGTTGCGCATCGGCAGGCGGTTCCCGATCCGGGAACCCATCCGGACGGTGCCCCGGGTCTCGACCTTGTCGACGTAGACGATGTCGGTGCCGTCCGGGACGACGAGGTGGCACGTCAGCCCGGTCTGTTCGGCCGTGCGGCGGAGGAAGGGCGCGGCGGCGGCGCGGAGGTCGATCCCCTCGAGGTAGCTCTGCCCGAGCAGCAGCGACCCGAGGCCGAGCGTGAAGCCGGCGTCCGCGGTGCGGCGGAGCAGGTCGTTCTCGAGCATCGGGGCCGTCAGCCGCAGCACCGTCGACTTCGAGGTGCCGAGCGCGGTGCTCAGCGTCGTCAGGCTCACCGACGGGTCACCGTTCCGGGTCCGGTCCGCGACGAGGTCGAGGATCCGGAGGCCACGCCGGAGGGAGAGCGCGGCGTTCCGTGCGGGCAGCTCGGGTGCTTCGGCTGTCTGCATCAGAACCACGTCGCGATCGTCTCGAGCACGGTGTCGTCGTCGTCGACGACGTGCACCTGGCGCCACTTGTCGAAGACCGTGCACGGGTGCGAGATGCCGAACACGACGACGTCGCCCGGCGTCAGCGCGACCCCCGTCGCCAGCGCGAGGTAGCAGTGCTGGTCGTCGAGGCGGGTCACGGTGACCGCCCCGGGTGCCGGGACGCGCTGCGCGTCGCGAGCCGAGCCTCCGATCCGGATCTGCCGCACCACCGGGAGACCCTCGTCGAAGGAGATGTCGCGCTTGCCGACCGCGACGAGTGCCAGGCCGGGTTCCGGGCACGACGTGACCCGCCCCCACACCTCGATCGCCGCGCGGAGCGAGCCCTCTGCCGGGTGCCGGTGGAACGGCGTACGTGCCTCGTAGAAGCCGTCGTCGTGGGTGAGGTACGCGCCGGACCGGAGCAGCACGTCGAGGTCGTCCGGGCGGGCCGCGACGGCATCGGTGACGGCGTCGAACCAGGCGCTGCCGCCCATGCTGAGGAGTGCCCGGTCGCCGGTGACGAGCGGTCGGACGCTCGCGGCGATCGCGAGGACGCCGTCGACGTACGCACGGGCCTCGTCCACGCCGGGCAGGCCGCCCTCGTAGCCGGAGACACCGCGGAGGGTCAGGCCCGCGTCGACGGCCCGCTGCGCGATGTCCGAAGCGTTCGCCGCGTCACGGACACCGGTGCGCCCGCCGGGGAACCCGACCTCGACGAGTACGTGGAGCTGCCCGTCGACCGCCGCGGTCGCCGCTGCCGCTGCCGCCACCCCCGCCGCAGAGTCGACGTAGCAGAGCACGTCCGACGCGGGGTCGGCGGAGCGGCGGGACGCGAGCCAGGCGAGCCCTGCGGGGTCGAGGACCTCGTTCGCGACGAGGACGTGGTGGATGCCGTGCTCCCACGCGACCATCGCCTGCTGGACCGACGCGACCGTGACGCCCCACGCGCCGGCGTCGATCTGCCGCACGGCGAGGTCCGGCGACATGTGCGTCTTCATGTGCGGGGCGAACAGGAGCCCGTGCCGCTCGACGTACGCCTGCATCACCGCGGTGTTGTTGACGAGCGCGGAGTCGCGGAGCGTCATCACGGGCAGGTGCGCGGCGTCGAGCACGTGGTGCGGGGTGCTGGCACCCGGGTCCCATGCGCCCTTGGTGCTGACGGTGGCGGGGATGGTCGGCATCGATCCTCCTTCGACGGGGTCCACGCTGCTGCACGGACGATCGTCCGGACAACGCTGTCCGTCCCACCGTTCCACATTGCAGAACAGGCCGCGCGCCGCTGGGCATAGCATTTGTGGTGACATGACGACGACGACATCGGCCAGACGACGGACGGGCAGCACGGCGGTGGCCGTGCTCGTGGCGGGCACCTTCTTCATGGAGCTGCTCGACGGCACCATCCTCGCCACCGCGGCCCCGGCGATGGGACGCGACCTCGGCGTCGACTCCGCGGCGATCGGCATCGCGATCACCGCGTACCTCGTGACGCTGGCGGTGTGCATCCCGGTGAGCGGGTGGCTGACCGACCGCATCGGGTCGCGGACGGTGTTCGTCGGCGCGATCGCGGTCTTCACCATCGCGTCCGGGCTCTGCGCCGCGTCGAACGGGCTGGTGGACCTGACGATCTGGCGCATCGTGCAGGGCATCGGCGGCGCGCTGATGGTCCCCGTCGGGCGGCTCGTCGTGCTCCGGAGCGCCGGGAAGGACCAGCTCGTCACCGCGATCGCGATCCTGACCTGGCCGGCACTCGCCGCGCCGATCATCGCGCCGTTCATCGGCGGCGTCCTCGTCGACACGCTGACCTGGCACTGGATCTTCCTGGTGAACATCCCGCTCGGCGTGATCGCCCTGGTCGCGGCGCTCGTGCTCGTCCCCCAGGAGCGGGCACCGCAGCGCGTGCCGTTCGACTGGCGAGGTTCACTGCTCGCCTGCTTCGGGCTCGGCGCGCTCGTGGTGATGGCGTCGCTCCTCGCACTCGACACCGTGCCCGTCGTCGCCGCGGTCGTCGCGGGCGTCGTCGGGGCGGTCTGCACCTGGCTCGCGATCCGGCACTTCCGGCGGGCGCCGCACCCGATCATGGGACTCGACGCGTTCCGCCTCGAGACCTTCCGGGTGTCGCACGCCGGCGGGAGCCTGTTCCGGCTCGCCGTCTCCGCCGTGCCGTTCGTGCTGCCGCTGCTCTTCCAGGACGCCTGGGGGTGGACCGCGCTCGAAGCCGGGTCCGCCGTGCTCTGGGTCTTCGTCGGCAACCTCGGCATCAAGCCCGCGACGACGCCGTTCCTCCGCTGGTTCGGGTACCGCCCCGTCATCATCGTGTCGTCCGCCGTCGCCGCGGCCACGGTCGTCGCGATGGCGTTCCTCACCCCGGCGACGCCGTTCTGGGTCCTCGCCGTGCTGCTCGTCGTCAGCGGTGCCGCGCGCTCGGTCGGCTTCACGGCGTACAACACCATCGCGTTCGCGGACGTCGAACAGGCCGACATGACCCCGGCGAACACCCTTTCCTCGACGCTGCAGCAGACCGCCGCCGGGTTCGGGGTCGCCGTCGCCGCGGTCGTCATCCGCGCAGCCGCTGGGCTCGGAGGTTCGGGGCCGTACGCGGTCGCGTTCTGGGTGATCGCGGTGCTGCTCGTCGTCGCCTGTGTCGAGGGGATCGTCATGAGCCGGACCGCCGGGGACACCATCCGCCCGGTCCGGCGGGTGCGAGCGTGAACGTTCGTGTCCCTGTCACGCGCCGGAAATCCGGCAGGCGCTACAGTCTCAGCAACTGCTTGCGGACGCCGAGTACCGTTGCCGCGGCAGACTGAGCGGGACGCAGGGACCCGGCTCCGGAAGGAAGGCAGCATGCCCGTGCCAGACCAACAGGGGACCATCCCGATGGACACCGACGTCCAACCCACCACCATCCGCGTCGTCAGCTACAACCTGCGGGAACACGCCGCGAACGGTGAGCTCGCCGCCCTCGCCGAGGCATCGGACGCCGACGTCCTGTGCGTCCAGGAGTGCGACAGCAACGACCTCGCGCCCGCCGTCGGGGGCCTGACCCTCGCCGCGTCGACCAAGGCGAACCGTCTCGGCCTCGCGATCTACAAGCGCGACGACCGCTTCGAGGTGCAGGACTTCAGCATCCACTCGCTGCAGAAGTCCCTGCACGACCGTGTGCTCGCGCCCGCGCACGAACGCCTCATCGCGATGCACCTGCACGACAAGCAGGCCGCGACCGACGTGATCGTGGCGTCGTTCCACGCCTCACCGCTGACGGCGACGAACTCACTGCGGCGCAAGCAGATCGAGGCGGCGCACCAGTTCGTGCGGGACCTGTCGAGCGAGGCTCCGGCGATCATGGTCGGCGACTTCAACTACCCGTGGTTCCAGACGAACCTGCGCCGGAAGATCGAGTCGCACGGCTTCGCGCTCTCGCTCTCCGACCAGCCGACGTACCTGCGCTACCGCAAGTTCACCGGGCACTTCGACTTCGCGACGAGCGTCGGGCTGCACATCGCCGGCGTGGAGACCCTGCCGGCGGGCATCTCGGACCACCGTCCGATCCTGGTGCGGGCGCACTACGAGGCGCCGGGCGCCGCGGCCGCCGACAGCGTCGCCGCCGACAGCGCGGCCTGACGCGTCCGCGCGCCGCGCGTCCGCCCGCGCCGCGCGCCGCGCGCGCCGCGCGGGCGCGCCCGCGCCCCGCGCCCGACGCGCGAGATCGCACTTCGTGTCGCCTCGCTCGAGGGCGGGCGACACGAAGTGCGATCTCGGCAGGGGTCAGCGGCGGAGCGTCGCGCGCGCCAAGCGGTTGCCGATGAACTGCCCGAGCTGCACGATGACGACGATCGCCGCCACCGAGACGTACACGATCCACCAGTCGTAGCGCTGCGACCCGTAGGTGATGGCGTACTCGCCGAGGCCACCGCCACCGACGAGTGCACCCTGCGCGGTCATGTCCACGATGCCGATGAAGATGAACGTGTACCCGAGGATGAGCGGCCCGAGCCCCTCCGGGATGAGCACCGTCAGCAGGATCGAGACCGGGTGCGCTCCCGATGCCCGCGCGGCCTCGACCACGCCGGGGTCCACCGCCAGCAGGTTCTGCTCCACGATGCGGGCGACCGCGAACGCCGCCGCCAGCGAGATCGCGAACGTCACCGCGGGGACGCCGATCGTCGTCTGCACCACCACGCGCGAGAGCGGGGCGATCGCGGCGAGGAAGATCACGAACGGGATCGGGCGGACGATGTTCACGAGCAGGTTGATGACCGTGTACGCGGTGCGGCTGCCGAGCAGGTTGCCCGGACGCGTCGCGTACAGCGCCAGGCCGAGCGCCAGACCGATGAGCCCGGCGATGACCAGGGACACCAGCGACATCACGATCGTGTCGCGCACCGAGGACAGGAAGACGTCGAACGTGTCGATCACGCTCTGGAAGGAGTTGTTCACGCGCCTGCCTCCTCGTCGGTCGTGACGCCGCCGGAGCGGAGCGCCGCCACGGCGTCGTCGATGGCGGAACCAGAACCAGAACCAGCACCAGCACCGGGCCCGGTCAACTCGTACGTCAGCGACCCGATCCGGCGCTCCCGGATCTCGCCCACCCCGCCGTACACGAGCTCGGCGGTGACCCCGGCGGACCGGAACACCGCGTCGATGCGGTTCTGCAACCGGGCCTCGTCGGTGATCTGCACGGTGACGAGCCGCCCCGGGTGCCGCTCCCGCAGCCGCGCGAGCGTCTCGGGGGAGGGCCGGTCGTGCAGCGCGGTGCGGACGAAGCGCTTCGTCGCGGCGTTGGCCGGCGTGGAGAACACGTCGTAGACGTCCCCGACCTCGACCACGCGGCCCTGCTCCATGACGGCGACGCGGTCCGCGATCTGCCGGACGGCGTCCATCTCGTGCGTGATGACGATGATCGTCACACCGAGCTCCCGGTTCACGCGGCGGAGGAGCGCGAGCACCTCGGACGTGGTCTCCGGGTCGAGGGCGCTCGTGGCCTCGTCGGCGAGCAGCAGTTCGGGGTTCGAGGCGAGCGCCCGGGCGATGCCGACGCGCTGCTTCTGGCCGCCGGAGAGCTGCTCCGGGTACGCGTACGCCCGGTCGAGCAGTCCGACGAAGTCGAGCAGCTCGGCGACACGGCGGTCCCGTTCTTCCTTCCCGACACCGGCGACCTTGAGCGGGTACGCCACGTTGCCGGCGATGGTGCGGGAGCGGAACAGGTTGAACTGCTGGAAGATCATCCCGATGCGGCGACGCGCCAGACGGCGATCCCGCTCGGGGATCGCCGTCAGCTCCTGGCCCGCGACCGTGACGGTGCCCGAGGTGGGCAGTTCGAGGGCGTTGACCAGGCGGACCAGGGTGGACTTGCCGGCACCGGAGTAGCCGATGACGCCGAGGACCTCACCCTGCTCGACGTCGAGGGACACGTCCTCGACGGCGACCACGGTCTCGCCGGTGTCGGCGCGGCGGTAGCTCTTGGAGACGCCGCGGAGTTCGACGAGGGCAGCCACTACTCCGTTGCCGCCTTCGCGTCCTTCTCGACCGCCGCGAGTTCCTTCTGCAGGGTCGCAGCGCTCTCGTCGCTCGGCACGGCGTCCGGGTAGTCCTTCGCGAAGACCTTCTGCACGGCGTCGTCCTGGAACAGCTTCGCCAGTTCGAGGTAGGTCTTGTTCGTCTTGTCGGCGTCACGCACCGCGAACACGTTCACGTACGGGGCGGCCGATGCGCTCTTCGGGTCGTCCTGGAAGATCGCGTCCTTGGTGTCGAGCCCGGCCGAGGTGGCGTAGTTCACGTTGACGATCGCGCCCTCGACGGAACCCTGCTGCAGCGCGTTCGCGGTCTGCGAGGCGTCGAGCGTCTGCACGTCGACCTTGTGCGAGGTGATGTCGGCGACGGTGGAGAACGCGTTGCCGCCGTCCTTGAGCGTCACCAGGTCAGCGGCCTGCAGGACCAGGAGCGCCCGCGCCTCGTTGATGGCGTCGTTCGGGATCGCGACCTTGGCGCCGTTGCTGAAGTCCGCGACGTCCGAGACCTTGGTGGAGTACAGCGGCAGCGGGTAGACGGCCGTCGCACCGATCGGCTGCAGGTCGTCGTCCGAGGTGACGTTGTAGTTCGCCAGGTACTGGATGTGCTGGAACTGGTTGATGTCGATCTGCTTGTCCTTGAGCGCAGGGTTCGGCAGCGAGTAGTCCGAGAAGTTCTGCAGCTTCACCGTGACGTTGAGCTGCGACTTCGCGAGCTTCACGTACGTGTCCCAGTACGGCAGCGACTTGTCCGAGACACCGATGGTGACCGTCTTCGGCGCGTTGCCCGAGGACGCGGCGCTCGAGTCGTCGCCCCCGGAGCGGACGGCGACCGCGACGACGGCGATGATGATGGCGACGACGACGATCGCCGCGGCGACGATCCAGCCGATCGGGCGCTTGCGCTTCGGCTTGTCGGGCAGTGCGGGTGCGGTCATGGGGTGCTCCTCGTGGGGCGGGCCTCGCGGGCCGTGCAGTGGGGGTCACACGCTCGTGGACTGACACGAGTGTGACGGCCAGCGGGGGCACGGTCGACTTGCGTTCCGCCGTGTTACACACCGGGACGCGCGCAGCTGCCGCCGGGCAGACTCGGACGGGTGCGCAGCATCGAACTCGTCCTCGACGACCCCTCGGACGCTGCGGTCCGGACGCTCTGGCAGACGCTCGTCGCCGCGGAACTGCCGAGTCTCGGGCACTCCGGCACGAACGACCCACACGTGACCCTCGCCGCGGGGGAGTCCCTGCCCGTCCCCACCGGCTTCGACACGGCCCTGCCCGCCGAGCTCCGCGTCGCCGGGGTCCTGCTCTTCCCCGCCGGGCCCGGTCGGCACGTGCTCGGCCTCGGCGTGGTCGTCGACAAGCCCCTGGCGCGGTTCCACCAGGCCGTTCACCGCGCGGCTCCCGGCTCGCTCGACCCCGCCGCCCGGGACGGTGGGCGCCGCACGTCACCCTGGCCCGCCGCATCCGGGACGTCGACCTGCCCGCGGCGCTCCGGGCGCTCACGGCGGCGGGACCGCTCCCCGAGGTGCTCACCGTCGGCGGCCTCCGGCACTGGGACGGGCAGGCGAAGGTGGTCACCCACCTGCCGTGAGCGGCGGGGCGGACGTGGGCAGTGCCTCCCGTCCGGTGGTGGGCCGGGATGCACCGGACGGGAGGCTCGGGTCAGGTCCGCAAGGACCGCTCGCCGAAGGCGGACGCGAACGTCCGGTCCGGGTCGGCCCGGGCGACCAGCTCGCGGAACGCGGGGAGGCGCGGGTACAGGGCGGCGACCGCGTCGCCGTCGAGCGAGCTCATCTTGCCCCAGTGCGGGCGGCCACCGAGGGGTGCGAGGCGGGCCTCGAGGTCGGGCAGGAGCGCCGCGACCTCCTCGGGGTGCTTCTTCCAGGTGAAGGCGATGCAGAAGACGTCCTCGCCCTGCGACGGGCTGAGCCAGAGGTCGTCGGCGGCCATCGTCCGGAGCTCGGCGACGTGCAGGTGCGGCTGGATGCGATCGGCGAGCCCGCGGAGGGCGTCGAGCGCTGCCGCGGCGTGGCGGAGCGGGACGAAGTGCTCGCTCTGCACCTCGGAGCCGTGTGAGGGGACGGAGTCGATGGGAAAGTGCGGCAGCCGGTCCCACCACGGGCCCATCGAGCCGTCCCGGGCGGTGCGGGAGGCGTCGCCCGGGGTGCCGGGGAGTCGTGGTGCGCCGAACAGGTCGTCGGGCACGTGTTCGGCGCGGCTCTTCACGAGCACCTCGCCGATCTCGTCGCCGAACCGGGTGTACGAGCAGACGGAGTACCCGGCGGCGTGGATCTCGGCGACGTGGTCGAGGAACGTGCGCCACGGGAACGGGCCGTACGAGTCCTGTCGCATCAGGTAGGTCGGCTGCACCTCGAGCGTGACGCGGGTGACGATGCCGAGCAGGCCGAGGTGCATGACGCTGCCCGGGCCGTCGGGGTCCTCGCGGTGCACGGTGCGGGTCGTGCCGTCGGGGCCGAGGAACTCGAGCGCGCGGACGGCGGTGCTCAGCGAGCCGAGCGTCGTGCCGGAGCCGTGCGTACCGGTCGCGATCGCGCCGCCGACCGAGATGTGCGGCAGCGAGCCCAGGTTGTGCAGGGCGAGGCCGGCCGCGTCGATGTCGGGGGCGACGACGCCGTAGCGGGTGCCGGCGCCGAGTGTCGCGGTGCTCCTGCCGGCTCCGTGCTCGATCGCCAGGTCGGTCGGGATCGCGGTGAGGTCGAGCAGCACGCCGGGGGTGTCCGCGACGTCGTTGAACGAGTGCCGGGTGCCGAGGCCGTGGACGCGGGGCTCGCGCGCGACGATCTCGGCGGCCTGCTCGACGGAGGTCGGGCGTTCGACGCGCTCCGCCGTGTACGTCACCGTGCCGGACCAGTTCAGTTCGCTCGTCGTCGACCGCATGCGCCCACGATGCCACGCGCCCCCGTGCGCGCGGCGCGGCCGGCGCGGCGGCGCGGCCGGCGCGGCGCGGCGCGGCGCGGCGGGCGGCTGCCGCGCGGCGGCGCGGCAGCCGCGCCGCGCACCGTGGTGCGGAATGCCTCCGCACAACGGAAACCGCGCCGAACCACGGAAGTCCGTGGTTCGGCGCGGTTTCCGTTATGCGAGCGCCGAGCGCCGAGCGCCGAGCGCCGAGCGCCGAGCGCCGAGCGCCGAGCGCCGAGCGCCGAGCGCCGAGCGCCGAGGCCGCGCGCCGCGGCCGCGGCCGCCTCGGCGGCGCCGCGGCGGGCGTGCGCCGACCGCGCCGACCGCGCACCGCAAAACGCACCGCGCACCGCGCACCGCGCACCGCAAAACGCACCGCGCACCGCGCACCGCGCATGCGGTGCGTTGTGCGTCCGCACAACGGAAACCACCGCGAACCACGGAAGTCCGTGGTTCGCGGTGGTTTCGGTCGTGCGAGCGCGACACCGCCGAGCGGAGCGCGCGCCGCGCCGCGCCGCGGCGCGCGCCGGCCGCGCTAGTGCGCGGCCGGGGGCGTCGGCGCGCCCTCGGGCGTGACGGGCTTCCGCACGAAGACGGCCGTCAGGATCCCGAACAGGGAGATGATCCCGCCGACGAGGAACGCCGTCTTCACGCCGGACGCCGTCGCCGCGGCGAGCCCGTCCGCGCCGGAGCCCGCCGTGGCCGTCGCGGCGCCGATGGTCAGCAGCGTGACGAACAGTGCGGTGCCCGCAGCACCGGCGAGCTGCTGCGCCGTACCGAGCACCGCGCTGCCGTGCGAGTAGAGCTTCGGGGGCAGGCCGCCGAGCGCCGCGGTGAACAGCGGCGTGAAGGTCAGCGCCAGGCCGATGCTCAGGACGACGTGTGCGCCGAGGACGAACCACACGCTGGTGTCGGTGCCGACGGTGGACAGCGCCCACATCACGAGGCTGATGATGATCGTGCCCGGGATGAGCAGCACCCGCGGACCACGACGGTCGTAGATCCGGCCGACGATCGGGGAGAGCAGCCCCATCAGCAGGCCACCGGGGAGCAGCAGCAGTCCGACGTTCAGGACGTCGAGCCCGAGAACGCGCTCCAGGTAGATCGGCAGCAGGATCAGCGTGCCGAGCATCACCAGGAAGCTCAGGCCCATCCCCACGATCGGGACGGTGAAGCCCTTCGTCTGGAACGTCCGGAGGTCGAGCAGTGCGCGGTCGCTCCGCTGCAGCCGGGTCTGCCGGAGGATGAACAGCGTCAGCGCGACGGCTCCGACGACCAGGGCCGTGATCGGGACGACCGGGCCGGTGGTGGCGATCTCGCCGATGCTCGACAGGCCGTAGACGACCCCGCCGAACGCGAAGGCCGACAGGACCACGGAGAACACGTCGAGCGGAGCCGTCCGCGGGGTGCCGACGTTTCGGACCTTCACCATGCCGAGGATCAGCGCCGCGATCGCGATCGGCAGCACGAAGCCGAAGAGCCAGCGCCACGAGAACGCGTTGAGGATCAGCCCCGAGATCGTCGGGCCGATGGCGGGCGCGACCGAGATGACGATCGAGATGTTGCCCATCACGCGGCCGCGGTGTGCGGGCTCGATCAGGGTGAGGACCGTCGTCATGAGGAGCGGCATCATGATCGCGGTGCCGCTGGCCTGCACGACACGGCCGACGAGCAGCATCGTGAACCCGGGTGCGAGCAGCGCGATGAGCGTGCCGGCGGAGAACAGGCTCATCGCCCAGACGAACACCGGCCGCGTGTTGAAGCGCTGCAGCAGGAACCCGGTGATCGGGATGACGACGGCCATCGTGAGCAGGAACCCGGTGGTGAGCCACTGCCCGGTCGCGGCGCTGATGTCGAGGTCGTCCATGAGCCGCGGGAGCGCGACGCCCATGATCGTCTCGTTGAGGATCACGACGAAGGCGGAGACCAGCAGCAGGCCGATCACCAGCCGGTCGTCAGCTGCGGACCGCACCGGCTGCGACCCACCGCCCTGCTGGCGCGAGCCCTCCTGGCGCGAGCCCTGCTGGCGCGAGCCCTGCTGCGGGACGGCGCCCGTCCGCGGCGCGGCGTCGGTGGCGTGGTCGGTCATGGAGGCTCCGAACGAGAGGGGAGTGGGCGAGGACGAACGGTGCAGCACCTGAACGAACTCGATTATTCCGCGCCGCACCGACATCGCCGGATGGACGCTCAGTGCAGGATGTCGAACGTCTCCACGTCCCCGTGCGGCACGACCGCCCTGGTCGTCACCTCGGTGACGGTCGCCGTCGGCGGTCCGCTGCGCAGCATCTCGATGAGCGCGTCGACCGCCGGCGAGGGCCCCTCCGCCTCGACCTCGACCGTTCCGTCGAAGAGGTTCCGAGCGTAGCCCGCGAGTTCGAGCCCGTCGGCCTTGCGTGCCGTCCAGTAGCGGAACCCGACCCCCTGGACGGTCCCCGTCACGACGGCGTGCACCCTGGTCACCGTTGTCATGTCGCCACCGTATGCCTGGCGGGTTTCTGGGCGGTCACCGGAGTTTTTCGGTGTGGAGACGGTTTGTTTCGGCAACGTGTCAGCGTCGGCCGGTCCCGGTGATAGAGTCGGCTCAACCCGAACACTTACAGTCAGAAAGACCAGAACATGGCAGACGACATCCGCGTCGCGGTCTCCACCGTGATCGTCGCGCTGCGCCCGCACCCCGACACCGGGGCGCCCGCGCTGTGGATGCCGCTCGTCCGCCGCACGACCGAACCGCACGAGGGATCATGGGCGCTCCCCGGCGGCTGGGTGCGTCCGGACGAAGGGCTCGAGGACTCCGCGGCGGCGCGCCTCCGCGAGACCACGAACGTGCAGCCGCGGTACCTCGAGCAGCTCTACGCGTTCGGCGACGTCGACCGCTCCCCGACCCGGGTCGTCTCGATCGTGTACTGGGCTCTCGTCCGCCCGGACGAGGCGAGCTCGGTGCCGGAGGACTGGAACGTCCGCTGGTTCCTCGCCGACGAGCACCCGCCCCTGGCGTTCGACCACGACCGGATCGCCGAGTACGCGCTCTGGCGGCTCCGCAACAAGATGTCGTACTCCCGGATCGCGCAGGCGTTCCTCGGCGAGCGGTTCACCCTCGCCGAGCTCCGGGCGGTGTACGAAGCCGTCCTCGGCCGCACCCTCGACCCGGCGAACTTCCGCCGGCAGGTCGCGCAGTCCGACGCGGTGATCGCCACCGACGAGACCACGAGCGGGGACCGGCACCGCCCGGCCCGGCTGTACCGCTCGAACCCCGACCTGGCCTACGCGGACAACGGCCCGCTGCAGCAGGGCACGAAACCGCAGAACCGATAGGAACCCCCGGTGTCCATCGCAACCACCATCGAACTCATCTCCAACGGCAAGGCCGACGGCAGCACCTGCACGCCGGACCTCGCGATGCCGACCTGGGACTTCGACGCCCGCCCCGGGTACGGGCCCGGCTCGTCGATGTCCGACGTCATCCCGACCACCGCCCCGCGCCAGGGCGTCCTGCCGGACGAGTACAAGCACGCCCCCGTCGACGAGCTCCACGAGCGCATCGAACGGGCGAAGGCGACCCTCGGGGACCGCGTCGTCGTCCTCGGGCACTTCTACCAGCGCGACGAGGTGGTCCGGCACGCGGACTTCCTCGGCGACTCGTTCCAGCTCGCGAACGCCGCGCTGACGAAGCCCGACGCCGAGGCGATCGTGTTCTGCGGCGTGCACTTCATGGCCGAGACGGCCGACATCCTCGCGCGCGACGACCAGCGCGTGATCCTGCCGAACCTGGCGGCCGGCTGCTCGATGGCGGACATGGCCGACATCGACAGCGTCGAGGCCGCGTGGGCCGAGCTCGAAGCGGTCTACGGCACCGAGCCGGACGCCGACGGCCGCGTGCCGGTCATCCCCGTCACGTACATGAACTCCGCTGCCGACCTCAAGGCCTTCTGCGGCCGCCACGGCGGCATCGTGTGCACCAGCTCGAACGCGGCGACCGTCCTCGAGTGGGCGTTCGAGCGCGGGCAGCGGGTCCTCTTCTTCCCGGACCAGCACCTCGGTCGGAACACCGCGAAGGCGATGGGCATCAGCACGGACCTGATGCCGATGTGGAACCCCCGACTGCCCGGCGGCGGCAACACCGCGGCCGAGCTGCTCGCCGCGAAGGTCGTCCTCTGGCACGGCTTCTGCTCCGTGCACCGTCGCTTCACGGTGGACCAGATCGAGCAGGCCCGCGTGGACCACCCCGGCGTCCAGGTCATCGTCCACCCGGAGTGCCCGATGGCCGTCGTCGACGCCGCGGACGCCGCCGGCAGCACGGACCTGATCCGGAAGACCGTGGCCGCGGCGACCGAGCCGACCACGTTCGCGATCGGCACCGAGATCAACATGGTGAACCGGCTCGCCGCGGAGTACCCGCAGCACACGATCTTCTGCCTCGACCCGGTCGTCTGCCCGTGTTCGACGATGTACCGGATCCACCCCGGCTACCTCGCCTGGGTGCTCGAGGCCCTCGTGAACGGCGAGGTCCTCAACGAGATCGTCGTCCCGGACGACGTCAAGGCCGACGCCAAGGTCGCGCTCGAGCGGATGCTCGCGGCCCGTCCGAAGGACTGAGCGTGCACGTCGTCATCGTCGGCTCCGGCATCGCCGGGCTCACCGCCGCGATCCGCGCGAGCGCCCGCCACGACGTCACCCTCGTGACGAAGGGCGCGCTGGCGGACGCGGCGACGAGCCACGCCCAGGGCGGCATCGCCGTCGCCCTCGGCGCCGACGACACCGCGGCGCTGCACCAGGCCGACACGCACGTCGCGGCGGCCGGCAGCGCCGACGCCCGCGCGGTCGAGGTCCTCTGCACCGACGGTCCGGCCCGCGTCCGCGACCTCCTGGCGCTCGGCGTGCCGTTCGACCGCACCGCCGACCCGGCGAGCCTCGACCGGTACGGCGACGACCTCGCCCGCGGGCGTGAGGCGGCGCACGGACGCTGGCGGGTCGTGCACGCGGCTGGCGACGCCACCGGCGCGGCGATCGAGCAGACGCTCATCGCGGCACTGCACCGGCAGCACGTGACGATCCTGGAGCGCACCTGCCTCACCGACCTCGTGCTCCGTGACGGGGCGGTGGTCGGCATCGACGTCCTCGATCTCCTCGGCGAGCCGCGGCGGATCGACGCCGACGCGGTCGTCCTGGCATCGGGCGGCGCCGGGCACCTGTACCGCGAGACGACGAACCCGCTCGTCGCGACGGGCGACGGGGCTGCCGCGGCCTGGCGTGCCGGAGCCGTCCTGGCCGACCTCGAGTTCATGCAGTTCCACCCGACACGCCTCGCGGTCCCCGGCGGCGGGCTCGTCTCCGAGGCCGTCCGCGGCGAGGGCGCCGTCCTCCGCGACGCCCGCGGTCGCCGCTTCATGACCGCCGTGCACCCGGACGCCGAACTCGCCCCGCGTGACGTCGTCGCCCGGGGCATCGCCGCCGCGATCCGCGACTCCGGGGAGGTCGTCCTCGACGCCACGGCACTCGACCCCGGCTTCCTCGTCGCCCGCTTCCCCGGCCTCACCCGCGCCACCCGTGCCGCCGGCTTCGACTGGACCCGCGACGGCGTCCCGGTCGCCCCGGCAGCGCACTACTTCATGGGCGGCATCGCCACCGACGCCGAAGGGCGCACGAGCATCCCGGGTCTCGCCGCCATCGGTGAAGCCGCGTGCACCGGTGTGCACGGTGCGAACCGCCTCGCCTCCAACTCCCTCCTCGAGGGACTGGTCTTCGCGGTCCGCGCAGCGGACGCGCTCGGCGCACCGCGACCCGGCCTGCTCCGTCTCCGCGGCACCGCGACGCTCCCCGTCACCACGGTGCCGGGGGTCGTGGGGCCGACCACTGCCTCCCGTCCGACGATCGGTACGGACCGCCGGACGGGAGGCCCGGCTCGCCTCGACGGGTCGGCCGACGTCCGGCAGACGGTCCAGCGGGTGATGACCGAACGCGTCGGCCTGCTCCGCGACGCGGGTGGGCTGGCGACCGCGCGTCGCGAGTTCGACGCGCTGGCCGTCGATGCTCCGTCGACCGTCCGGGCGCACGAGGACCGCGCGCTCCTCGACCTCGCCCGGCTCGTCGCCCGCGCTGCCGAGGCCCGCACCGAGTCCCGCGGCGCACACGCCCGCACCGACCACCCCGACACCGACCCGGACGCCCCCGCGTCGCTCGCGTGGGTCGCCGCACCGGCGACCGCACCCGTTCCCGTCCCCGAGGAAGCACTCGCATGACCATCACCGTGCCCACCACCCAGGTCGGCTCCATCCCGCCGCACGCGCTCCGCCGCGTCATCGAGACCGCGCTCGAGGAGGACGCGCCGTGGGGCGACGTCACCAGCGAGACGCTCATCCCGGCGGACGCGACCGCCACCGCGACGCTGGGCGCCCGTGAGCCCGGTGTCCTCAGCGGCGGCGCGGTCTTCGTGGCCGTGATGCACGCCGTGGACCCCACCATCGAGGCGGTCGTGCACGTCGCCGACGGGGACCCGTTCGCGCCGGGGGACGTCCTCGCGACCGTGACCGGGTCGGCCCGGGCGGTGCTCCGCGCCGAGCGGGTCGCGCTCAACCTCGTGCAGCGGATGTCCGGCATCGCGACCGCGACCGCCCGGTACGTCGCCGCCGTCGCCGGCACCCGCGCGCGCATCGTCGACACCCGGAAGACCACGCCCGGGCTCCGCGCACTCGAGCGCTACGCCGTGCGGTGCGGCGGCGGGCACAACCACCGGACGTCGCTGTCCGACGCGGTCCTGGCGAAGGACAACCACCTCGCGGTGCTGCTCGCGAGCGGGATCGGCATCGGCGAGGCGATCCGCGGCGCCCGGGAGCGGCTCGGGCACACGGTGCACCTCGAGGTCGAGGTGGACCGCATCGACCAGATCGAGCCGGTCGTCGGCGCCGGGGTCGACACGATCATGCTCGACAACTTCACGCCGGCGATGCTGACCGAGGGCGTGGCGATCGTCGGCGGCCGTGCGCTCGTCGAGGCGTCCGGCGGGGTCTCGCTGGACACCGTCGCCGCGATCGCCGCCACCGGGGTCGACGTCATCTCGGTGGGCGCGCTGACGCACTCGGCGCGTGCCCTCGACCTCGGGCTCGACATCGACATCGACGTCGCCGTCCCGTCCGCGCCGTCGGCCTGACCGGTGTTCTACCTGGACCGCGCCGCCACGACACCCGTCCGCCGCGAGGTGCTCGAGGCGATGTGGCCGTGGCTGACGGGCGGCTTCGGCAACCCGTCGTCCACGCACGGGATCGGGGACCAGGCGTCCCGCGGGCTCGCGGCCGCGCGTGGACAGGTGGCGTCGGTGCTCGGCTGCCGTCCGGCCGAGGTCGTGTTCACCGCGGGCGGCACCGAGGGCGCGAACACGGCGGTGAAGGGCATCGCGCTCGCCGTACCGCGGGGCCGCCACGTCGTCACGAGCGCCATCGAGCACGAGGCGGTCCTGGCGAGCTGCGCGTACCTGGACCGCTTCCACGGGTTCGAGGTGACCGTGCTGCCGGTGTCGCCGGACGGCCGCGTCGACCCGTCGGTGCTCGCCGCGGCGCTCCGGCCGGACACCACGCTCGTGTCGATCGCGCACGCCGACAACGAGATCGGCACGGTGCAGGACATCCCCGCCCTCGCGGCGCTCGCGCACGGGGTCGGCGCCCGCTTCCACACCGACGCGGTGCAGTCCGCGCCGTGGTTGCCGATCGGCCTCGACCTGCTCGGTGTCGACGCGCTGACGTTCTCCGGACACAAGCTCGGCGCGCCGAAGGGCACCGGGGTGCTCGCGATCCGGTCCGGTGTGCCGATGGAGCCGCTCGTGCACGGCGGGGGCCAGGAGCGCGGACGGCGGTCGGGCACCGAGGACGTCGCCGGGGCGGTCGCGGTGTCGACCGCGGTGGCGCTGTCGGCGGCCGGGCGCGCTGTCGCCGCCGCGACGGCGACCGCCACTCGGGACGCGGTGGTCGCCGGGGTCCTCGCCGGGGCCCCCGGTGCGGTGCTCACCGGGTCCGCTGTGCACCGGCTGCCCGGGCACGCGTCGTTCTGCTTCCCCGAGGTACCCGGTGCCGCCGGTGCCGCGCGGGTCCCCGCCGTCAACGGGGAGACCGTGCTGCTCGAGCTGGAGCAGCGGGACGTCGTGTCGTCCTCGGGGAGCGCCTGTGCCGCCGGCAGCACCGAGGCGTCGCACGTCCTCACCGCGCTCGGGCTGTCCGACGAGGTCGCGCGGAGTGCCGTCCGGCTGACGTTCGACGGGACCCTGACGGGGGAGGACGTCCCGCTCGTCGTCGCCGCGGTCGTCGATGCGGTGGCGGCGGTCCGCTCGCTGGGCTGAGCCGCATTCAGGGGTGTACTAGACGTTCTACTCCATCTCTGGGTACGTGTCCCCCCTTTTGCGGACACCCGTTCTGCGTCAGAGTGTTCACATGGCAAACGCGATGACGACTCGAGTCCCCCGGGAGGACCGCTTCCGGGCGGTACAGCTCCTGCCGGCACCCGCGACCGTCCTCGCGCTCGCCGTGGCAGCCGGACACGACGTCGGCTCGGCGCCCCTCGGTCTCATCGCCGTGGTGGGCGCGCTCGCGACCATCGGGAGTGCCCTGCTCCCGATGATCTGCCCGGCCGCTGCACGACGATCCATGCCTGCTCCGACCGAGTCGGAGCGGTACCGAGAGGACACCGAACACCTCTGAGGACCCGCGCCGCCCGGCTCCGTTCCCCTGCGGGAGCCGGTCGGCGCGATGAACCGGACGCACCCCTGAACCAGCGTCCGGAGCGGGCCGCGACGATCCCTGTCGTCGCAGTCTGCTGCACCCCGTGACCCGCCGTGGGTCAAGGACGCCGTTTCCCTGAGCGGCGTCCCGTTCCCCCTCGAACCCACGGCGGGTCCGGGTGCACCTTTCTGCCTGCCGGTACCGCGCGGCCGAGCAGCGCGCGCCGGTACCGTGTGGGCGTGCCCTCCTACCGCGTCACGCTCGCCATCGGTGCGCTCGCACCCGGGGTCGCTCCCGACGCCGTCCTGCCCGCCGCCGCCCGGCTCGTCGCCGAGCTCGCCGTCGTCGAGGCGCAGGACGTCCGCCTGCTCCGCGGTGTGCCGTGCGCGGTCGTCCGCTACGAAGCCGCGGAGGACGAGCTCGCCGTGGCCGTCGCCCGGCACGCCGTCGACGGCCTCGCCGGCACCGTCGAGGTCCGCTCCGACCGGGTCACCCGGCGCGACGGGGCGCGGTGGACGCCGATCGCCTGACCGCAGCGCTCGGCACCGGCCAGACGTAGTCCAGGTCGTCCGGCACGTCCGGGAAGAGCGGGAGGTAGTGCTCCCGGTCCTTCTGCACGAGCTTGGACCGGTGCGACCGGTGCACGGCCTCGTCCGCGTTCCACGCCGGGACCGGGTAGTCGCCGCGCTCGTACGCCGCAAGGTCCTCGGGGGAGCGGCCGAGGTCCGCGAGGGTCTTCGCCAGGCACGTGTCGACGTGTCCGCGCTCGAGCCACACCCCGCACGTGGCGTCCTGGTACGCCATCAGCGCCGGCCGGTACCCGCGCCACATCGCCACGACCGGGTGGTGCTGCCACCCGTAGTCCGGCAGCGTCAGCGCGCGCATCACCTGCAGGGTCTCGACGCGCTGCTTCCCGAGCCGGCGGTCGTCGAGGGACTCGGCGGATGCGCGGAAGTCGGCGTACGGCAGGAACGTCTGCATGCGGCGAACGGTACGCGGGCGCGGCTGAGGCGACACATGTCGTCACAACCGCGCGGGGGCTCCGGCGTCGTGTGAGCATCGAACGCATGAGCGGAGAACTCGTCGTCGGCGTCAGCGGCAGCCCATCGGACCCGTCGCGCACCTCGACCCTCGTGGCCGCGACCGTTGCGCGACTCGGTGAGGAGATCGAGGACGCGCGCACCCTGACCGTGGAGATCGGTCCGTTGCTGGCCGACCTCGGCGCGGCGTCGGACCGCTCGACCATGTCGCCGACCACGGTCGCCGCGCTCGAGGCCGTCGAAGCCGCCGACGTGCTCGTCGTGGGCAGCCCGGCGTTCCGTGCCGCGTACTCCGGCGCGTTCAAGCTCTTCTTCGACTGGATCGGGCAGTACGACCTCGTCGACACCCCGGTGCTCCTGACGGCGACGGGCGGCAGCGACCGGCACGCGCTGCTCGTCGAGCACCAGATGCGCCCGCTCTTCGGCTTCTTCCAGTCCACCACGCTGCCGATCGGGGTCTTCGGCAACGAGCGCGACTTCACCAAGCGCGAGGGTGGTTACGACATCACGAACATCGACCTCGAGCTCCGGATCGACCAGGCCGTCCGGCGCGCGCTGCCGATCATCCGCGGCGGTTTCGTCACGGCCGCCACGACGGACGTCCCCCGCCCCGCCGACTTCTAGCCACGCGCTCGCCACGCGCAGCCGTCAGGCCGCCGGGACCTCGACCACCTGGCCGGACTCCGCCGCGCGCCGTGCCGCATCGAGCACCTCGACCACGTGCACGGCGTCGTCGACGGACACCGGCACCGTGCCCTCGCCCCGGACCGCCCGGGCGAACCGCTCGTAGTAGTCGGTGTACGAGCTCTGCGCCGACGGCACCGACGCGGTGCCGGACTCCGTGGTCAGCGTGCCGCCGGCCGGCTCGACGCCCCACCCGGCGCGGTCGACAGCGGGGGAGCGCCCGGCGACGGCTGCCTGCGCCTGCACGTCGGTGCTCGATGCCTCGTAGGTCCCGTCGACCCCGTCCACTCGCAGACGGCGAGCGGCGAGGAACCCGGCCTTGTTCGACGTGAGCCGTGAGACCACGCCCGAACGGTGCGTCGCCTCGAGCGTGAAGCCCGCGTCGATCTGCCCGTCCTGGTCGCGGCCGAGCGAGCGCGCGTCGCGCATGTCGAGCGAGGCCCACACCGACGCGATCGGCCCGAACAGCGACACCGCCTGGTCGACCAGGTGCGACCCGATGTCGGAGAGCACGCCGCCGCCGACCCCGGTCGCGATGCCCGCTCGCTCGACCAGGTCGAAGCGCGACTCGAACCGCAGCACCTCGCCGAGCGCGCCGCCGTCCAGCACACCCCGGAGCGTCACGAGGTCGGTGTCCCACCGCCGGTTGTGGAACGGCGCGACCGGGACGCCCGCCTCGAGCGCAGCCGCCCGGATCTCGCGCGCGGTCGCGGGGTCCGGCGCGAACGGCTTGTCCGCGACGACGGCGATCCCGGCAGCGACGGCCTCGAGCACGAGGTCACGACGGGTGGACGGCGGCGTGGTGATGACGACGGCGTGGTGATGACGACGGCGTCGACACCCCCCGCGATGAGCGCGGTGAGCGAGTCGAACACCGGGACGTCCGGCAGGTCGGTCGCGAGCTGCGCGCGCTTGTCCGCGGAGCGGGCGACGACGCCCACCAGTTCGACGCCGGAGGCGTCGAGGATGAAGGGCCGGTGGAAGGCGCGCCCTCCGATGCCGTAGCCGACGAGTCCGATCCGCACCATGTCCATACATGCGAACATAGCCCAGAACCGGACGGGAGGCCCGTGGCGGCACCGCCACGAGCCTCCCGTCCGCCGCTCGGTCGCGTCAGCCCTGCAGGGCCGCCACGTGCGCGACCGCCAGACGGTAGCCGTCGGCGCCGGCGCCCGCGATGACGGCGGTCGCCGCCGTCGCGACGTGGTCGACGTGCCGGAACGGCTCGCGCTTCCACGTGTTCGAGAGGTGCACCTCGACGACCGGGACCGACAGTGCCTCCACGGCGTCGTGCAGCGCGACGGAGGTGTGCGCGTAGGCCGCGGGGTTGATCACCACGCCGACGAAGTCGTCGAGCGCCTCGTGCAGCCACTCGACGAGCTCGCCCTCGCGGTTGGTCTGCCGGAAGTCCGCGTCGAGTCCGTGCACCGCCGCCTCGGTGTGGACGACCGCCTCGATCTCGGCGAGCGTCACCGTGCCGTACTGCTCCGGGTCGCGGCGGCCGAGGATGTCGAGGTTCGGGCCGTTGAGGACGAGGATGCGCGGCTGCTCGGTCATGTCCAGAGCCTACCGGCGGGGTTTGTGGCGTCCCCCGGTTCGCATGACACATGTCATGGCTATGTGAACGGTCACAATAGGCCACCGCGCGGATCGGAGCAAAAGTTACAAAACGGTACTACTCGGGTAGTGTCCCCCGTTGGATCGGCGCAGACGCCGGTCCTGATCACCTCGACGTGGAGTCACTACATGGTTCTCGCTGCAGCGAACAACGGGATCCAGCTCAACCTGGGCTGGGTCGACTACCTCATGATCATCGTGTACTTCGCGGTGGTCATCGGGATCGGGTTCACCGCCCGGAAGCAGGTCCGGACGAGCATGGACTTCTTCCTCTCGGGCCGGTCCATGCCCGCGTGGATCACGGGCCTGGCGTTCGTGTCCGCGAACCTCGGCGCGACCGAGATCCTCGGCATGGCCGCCAACGGTGCCCAGATCGGCATGGCGACCCTGCACTACTACCTCGTCGGCGCGGTGCCGGCGATGGTGTTCCTCGGGCTCGTGATGATGCCCTTCTACTACGGCTCCAAGGTGCGTTCCGTGCCGGAGTTCATGCTGCGCCGCTTCGGCAAGGCGCCGCACCTGGTGAACTCGATCGCGTTCGCGGTGTCGAACGTCCTCATCGCCGGCATCAACCTCTACGCGATGGCGATCGTCATCGAGGCCATGCTCGGCTGGCCGGAGTGGCTCGCCATCATCGTCTCCGCGGGCTTCGTCCTCGTCTACATCACCCTCGGCGGGCTCTCCAGCGCGATCTACAACGAGGTCATGCAGTTCTTCGTGATCATCGCCGGCCTCGTCCCGCTGACGATCGTGGGTCTGCACCGCGTCGGCGGCTGGAGCGGCCTGAAGTCCGCGATCGTCGAGACGCAGGGCGTGCAGCACCTGCAGGCGTGGGCCGGCACCGGGTTCGGCAACGTCACGAACCCGATCGGTGCGAACTGGCTCGCCATCGTGCTCGGGCTCGGCTTCGTGCTCGGCTTCGGCTACTGGACGACGAACTTCACCGAGGTGCAGCGCGCCTTCTCCGCGAAGAACATGTCCGCGGCCCGCCGCACCCCGCTCATCGCCGCGATCCCGAAGCTCTTCATCCCGGCGATCGTCGTCATCCCGGGCCTCATCGCGGCCGCCGTCGTCGGCAACCAGTTCGCGGACGGCACGCTGACGTACAACGACGCGATCCCGAAGCTCATCCAGATGTACCTGCCGACCGGCGTGCTCGGCGTCGCGGTCACCGGGCTCCTCGCCTCGTTCATGGCCGGCATGGCCGCCAACGTGTCCTCGTTCAACACCGTGTTCACGTACGACATCTGGCAGCGCTACGTGAAGCCGAACATGCCCGACGCGCACTACCTGCAGACCGGCCGCTGGGTCACCGTCGTCGGGGTCGTCGTCGGCATCGCGACCGCGTTCATCGCCGCCCAGGCGCAGAACATCATGACGTACATGCAGACGCTGTTCTCCTTCTTCAACGCGCCGCTGTTCGCCGTGTTCATCCTCGGTCTGCTCTGGAAGCGGATGACCACCCAGGGCGCGCTCTGGGGCTACATCCTCGGCATCGTGACGCCGACGATCACGTGGATCGCCTACCTGGTGAACCCGAAGCTGTTCGCGACCGGGACCGCCGAGACGCTCTACGGCGCGATCATCTCCTTCGTGACGGTGCTCATCGTCGGGTTCGTCGTGTCGATGTTCACGAAGCCGAAGGCCGAGAAAGACCTCAGCGGTCTGGTCTACGGCGTCGGCAAGATCGACCTGCACGGTGACTCCGTCGCGACCGACACCGCCTGGTACCGGTCCCCGGCGCTCCTCGGCACGGTCGCCCTCGTGCTCTGCGTCGTCCTCTACCTGCCGTTCCTCTGATCCGCTGTCCTGCGAAGGAGACCACACCTCATGAGTGACACCACCAACGCCATGACGGACGAGCAGAAGGCCGAACTCGTCCGTTCCACCCGCCGTCTCGACCTGCGCCGCATCCTCGGCGGACTGTTCGTGCTCTACGGCGTCATCACCACCATCGTCGGCATCGTCAACTGGGACTCGGACCCGGTGAAGACCGGCGGCATCCACATCAACCTCTGGGTCGGGCTGTCGATGCTCGCGGGCGGGCTGCTATTCTTCCTCTGGGACCGGCTCGCGCCCGTCCCGGCGGAGGACATCATCGGCCAGGCCGAGGCGGAGGAGCACCAGAAGGCCGCCGGCGAGGGCCGCGAGCTGGCCTGAGCCGCCGCGGGCTGCGCTTGGCTGCCTGACCCGCCGCGGGCTGCGCTTGGCTGCCTGACCCGCCGCGGGCTGCGCTTGGCTGCCTGACCCCGAACGACGAGGTCGCTGTCGTACGACAGCGACCTCGTCGTTCTTGCGAAACGGTTGCGGTCCGCTCTCGGTCGGGCCAGGTTGATCACATGCCGACCATGGTCTTCATCAACCTCCCCGTCGCCGACCTGGAGCGCTCGACCGCGTTCTACGAGGCGCTCGGGTACTCGATCAACCCGCAGTTCAGCGACGAGACGGCCGCGTGCGTGGTGATCAGCGACACCGTGTACGTGATGGCGATCACGCACGCGCGGTTCACGGACTTCACCGACAAGCCGATCTCGGACGGCTCGACGATCGAGGTGATCAACTCCCTCACGGCGGACTCGAAGGACGACGTCCACCGCATCGTCGACGCGGCTGTCGCCGCCGGCGGGACCGAGGACCGGCCGGCGATGGACCTCGGCTTCATGTACCAGCGGAGCTACCTCGACCCGGACGGGCACCGCTGGGAGCACGTGTGGATGGACATGCAGGCGGCGCAGGACGGCCCGCCAGCCGAGTGACGGTGGTGGCCGGTAGCATTTCGGCATGAACCACCAGGGGGAACCACAGCCGTCCGGGCCGATGCCGACCGGGCCGGTGCAGTCCGCGCGGATGCAGTCCGTGCCGACGTGGGCGATCGTCGCCTTCGTCCTGATCGCGCTCGCGGGGGCGTGGGCGGTCGCGTTGCCGCTCTGGCTCTCCGGGCGCGGGCTCGGCACGCCGTTCGCCACGCTGTTCATCGTCGGGATGATGTTCACCCCGCTCGTGTCCGCCGCGCTCGTGCTCTTCCTGCTCGGACACCGTCGACCCCGCCCGGTGCTCCGCTTCCTCGGGGTCTGGCCCCTCCGACCGGTGGGCCGGACGATCTGGACGACGGTTGCCGCCTACCTCGGCGGACTGCTCCTCCCGGTGGCGGCGCTGGTCGTCGCCGCGCTCGCCGGGTGGTTCCCCGTCGACCTGGTCGGGTTCGGCGGCTTCCACGACGTCCTGCAGGCGCAGGGTCTCCGGAGCCTCCCGATGCCGATCGGGGTGCTCGTGACGCTGCAGCTCGCGCAGCTGCCGTTCGTCGCCTGCTTCAACGCGTTCGTCACCATCGGGGAGGAGATCGGCTGGCGCGGGTTCCTCGTCCCGGCGCTGGCACGGTTCGGCACCTGGCCCGCGCTCGTCGGCTCCGGTGTCGTGTGGGGGCTCTGGCACGCGCCGATCATCCTGCTCGGCTACAACTTCGGCCGGACCGACTGGCTCGGCGTGCTGTTCATGGTGATCGCGTGCGTGCTGCTCGGGATCGTGCTCGGGTGGCTGCGGCTCCGGACGGGCTCGGTGTGGCCCGCGGTGTTCGCGCATGCCGGGGTGAACGGTGCCGCCGGGGTCGGGGCGGTGGTGGCGGCCTCGGGCGTGGACGTCTCGAGTGTCCTGCGGAGTCCCCTCGGTGTGGCGGGGTGGATCGTGCTCGCCGTCGTGGTCCTCGTGCTCGTCCTCACCGGGGCGATCCGGCGCCGGGGCGACCTCGCGCCGCCGCCGACGACACCGTCCACTCCGGCCGATCACGCGGTGTCCTGACCGTTCCGTCCGTTCTTTGGGTACCCCTAGGGGGTATGGTGGGTGGCATGGACCAGCGCGACGACCACGAGGACCGGAAGACGATCGTCCAGGACGCGTCGGACCAACCCGGGCACGTCGACGGCGGCGAGCACGCGCACCACGATCACGCCGGGCACAATGCGGCCGGGCACGACATGGCCGGGCACGACATGGCTGGGCACGACCACGCCGGGCACGACATGGCGGGGCACGGCCACATGCACCACGGGCACGGCGGGCACGGCGACCACGCCGCGATGTTCCGCGACCGGTTCTGGTGGAGCCTCGTGCTCGCCGTCCCGGTCGTCGCGTTCAGCTCGATGTTCGCCGACATCCTGCACTACCCGCTGCCCGACGCCGCCTGGGCCGGCTGGGTCTCGCCGGTGCTCGGCACGGTGCTGTTCCTCTACGGCGGCTGGCCGTTCCTGACGGGCGGTTGGTCCGAGGCCCGCACGAAGCACCCCGGGATGATGCTCCTCATCGGGATGGCGATCGTCGTGGCGTTCGTCGCCTCGTGGATCACCAGCCTCGGGCTCTTCGGGCTCGACCTCGACTTCTGGTGGGAGCTCGCACTCCTCATCGTGATCATGCTGCTCGGGCACTGGATCGAGATGCGTGCCATGGGCGTCGCCTCGAGTGCCCTGGATGCGCTGGCGGCGCTGCTGCCCGACGAGGCCGAGGTGATCGACGACGGCGGTGACGTGTCCCGGGTGCCGGTGTCGAGCCTCCAGGTCGGACAGACCGTCGTGATCCGACCCGGCGGACGCGTCCCCGCTGACGGCGAGGTCGTCGACGGCCGCGCGCAGGTCGACGAGTCGATGATCACGGGGGAGTCCGTCGCCGTCGAGCGAGCCGCGGGCGACCGCGTCGTCGCGGGCACCGTCGCGACCGACAGCTCGATCCGCGTCCGGATCACCGCGACCGGGGACGACACCGCGCTCTCCGGGATCCAGCGGATGGTGGCCGAGGCGCAGGCATCGTCGTCGCGGACGCAGGTGCTCGCCGACCGGGCCGCGGCACTCCTCTTCTACTTCGCCACCGGGGCGGCGATCATCACGTTCGTGGTGTGGATCCTCCTCGGCAGCCCCACCGAGGCGATCACCCGCACGGTCACGGTGCTGATCATCGCCTGCCCGCACGCCCTCGGGCTCGCGATCCCGCTCGTCGTGGCGATCTCGACCGAGCGTGCCGCGAAGGCCGGCATCCTGGTGAAGGACCGGCTCGCCCTCGAGCGGATGCGCGGCATCGACACCGTCGTGTTCGACAAGACCGGCACCCTGACGACCGGCTCGCCCGAGGTCGTGGACACGATCCGCGACGACGCGGTCCTCGGGCTCGCGGCCGCTGCCGAGCGGGACAGCGAACACCCGGTCGCCAGGGCGGTCGTCGCCGCGGCTGCTGACCGTGGGATCGCGGTGCCGTCCGACGTCGACGACACCGGATCGGTGCCCGGTCGTGGCGTCAGCGCGACCGTCGCCGGCCAGCGGATCGAGGTCGGCGGGCCCGCGATGCTCCGGGAGAGCGGCGCCGTGATGCCGGACGACTTCGCCGAGCGGGTCGACGGCTGGCGTGCTGACGGCGCCGCGGTGATCGTCGCCGTGGTGGACGGCACGGTCCGTGCAGCGTTCGCCGTGCGCGACGCCGTGCGCCCGGAGTCGGCGGAAGCCGTCCGTGCCCTGCACGACCGCGGGATCCGGGTCGCGATGGTCACCGGCGACGCGCAGCAGGTCGCCGACGCCGTCGCCCGGGAACTCGGCATCGACGAGGTCCGCGCCGAGGTGCTCCCCGAGGACAAGGAGGGCGAGGTCGCTCGACTGCAGGAGTCCGGTGCCGTCGTGGCGATGGTCGGCGACGGCGTCAACGACGCGCCGGCGCTCGCCCGGGCCGACGTCGGCATCGCGATCGGCGCCGGGACGGACGTCGCGGTGCAGAGCGCGGGCGTCGTGCTCGCGTCGAACGACCCTCGCCGGGTGCTGACCGTGATCGACCTGTCCCGCGCGACCTACCGGAAGATGGTGCAGAACCTCGTCTGGGCGACCGGGTACAACGTGCTGTCGGTGCCCCTCGCGGCCGGGGTGCTCGCCGGGGTCGGGTTCGTGCTGTCGCCCGCCGTCGGCGCGGTCCTCATGAGCCTGTCGACGGTGATCGTCAGCCTGAACGCCCAGCTGCTCCGCCGCTTCCGCGCCTGACGCGGGCGCGCGCGGGCGCGCGGGCGGGCGCGCGCGCCCCAGGCGGGCGTGAGATCGCACTTCGTGTCGGATCGATCACGACGAACCGACACGAAATGCGATCTCACCGAGGTGTGCCCGTGGCCGGCGTCGCCGCGTGGGGCGCGGTGTCGGTGCGGGGCGGCAGGATGGGGGCGTGAGTGAATTGGTGACCGGGGACGACGGCCTCGCCCGACCCGTGTGGGCGTCGACGGACCCGATGCTCCGCGAGTACTACGACACCGAGTGGGGCATGCCGGTGCGTGACGAGCGTGGTGTGTTCGAACGGCTCTCGCTCGAGGCGTTCCAGTCCGGGCTGTCCTGGCGGACGATCCTCGCCAAGCGCCCCGCGTTCCGGCTCGCCTTCGCGGACTTCGACGCGGACACCGTCGCCGGCTTCGGTGAGGACGACGTCGCCCGGCTGATGGCCGACGCCGGCATCGTCCGCAACCGGGCGAAGATCCTCGCGACGATCACGAACGCCAACGCGACCGTCGCCCTGCGGGACGACGGCGGACTGTCGGAGTTCGTGTGGTCGTTCCGGCCGGCGACGACCCCGGAGCCCGTCACGTACGCCGACGTCCCGACCAAGAGCGACGAGTCGGTCGCGCTGTCGAAGGCGCTCCGGAAGCGCGGGTTCGCCTTCGTCGGGCCGACCACGATGTACGCGCTGATGGAAGCGCTCGGCATCGTCGACACCCACCTGGTCGGCAGTCACCGCCGAGGCACGTCGGGTGTCTGGGCGTAGCACCTCGGGCGTCTGGGCGTAGCGTCGCGCCCATGACCAACGAGCACCAGGACCCGCGGACCACCCCGAACCCGCGTGTGACACCGGTCACCCCGGTCGACGCCGAGCACGTGGACGTCCCGATCGACGTCGACGTCCCGGCGCCCGACGCCCTCGCCGAGGACGCCACCGTCCCGGAGCACGACCCGGCCGAGGTCCGGATCGCGTTCCTGCTCTTCCCGGACGTCACCCAGCTCGACCTGACCGGTCCGGCGCAGGTGCTCAGCCGCGTCCCGGGAGCACGCGTGCAGTACGTCGCCGCGACGCTCGACCCGGTGCCGACCGACTGCGGGTTCTCGATCGTGCCGACGGCGACCTTCGCAGACGCCGACCCCGCGGACGTCCTCGTCGTGCCGGGTGGGGACGGGGCCTTCGACGCGATGCTCGACCCCGTGGTGATCGACTTCGTCCGGCGGGAAGCCGAGCGTGCGACCTGGGTCACGTCGGTGTGCACGGGGGCGTTCGTGCTCGGTGCCGCGGGTCTCCTCGCGGGCAAGCGTGCGACGACGCACTGGGCCTCGAAGCCGATGCTGGCCGCCTTCGGTGCGACGACCGTGGACGAGCGGATCGTCGACGACGGGTCGATCGTCACCGCGGCCGGGGTGAGCGCCGGCATCGACATGGCGCTCTGGTTCGCTGCCGAGCTCGCCGGTCAGCCCGCGGCGGAGCGCATCCAGCTGTACATCGAGTACGACCCGCAGCCGCCGTTCGACGCCGGGTCCGCCGACCGCGCGGACGCCAGGGGCGTCGCGGAGGCACGTGCAGCCGCCGAGGACGCCCGGGGCGACCGGGTCGCACGGGCAGCGGCCGCGATCATGCGCTGACCGCTCGGGCAGCACGGCACCGCGCAGGGGAGCTCAGGCCAGCGGCAGCTTCATCTGCACGGCCGTGACGCCGTAGCCGAGGCGCTCGTAGAGCTCCTGCGCACCGGCGTTGTAGCCGAAGACGTTCAGCCCGATGCTCGTCGCGCCCTCGTCCTTCGCGATCCGGTGCCCGGCCTCGAGCGCCCGCCGCGCGTGTCCCTGCCGACGGTGTGCCGCGTCGATCTCCACGTTGAACACCCACCAGTCGGCGCTGCCCGGCGTGAACGGCCCGATCCAGAGGTACCCGACCACGGTGTCCGCGCCGTCGACGACGTCCCACACGTGGTGCCCGTCGAGCGGCGTACCGCCCGGGAACCACGTGTCGAGGGACTGCTGCTTGTTGGCCTCGGCCTGCTCGCGGGTCTCACCCGCGACCATCCGGGACTCCACGTACTCGGCCATCGTCGTGTCGAGCCAGGCCGGCAGCCGGTCGGCCGGCATCGTGACGAGACGGGTCGCCGTCACCGGTTCCCCTTCGACCCGCGGCTCGGCTTCCCGCGCATCTTCCCGCGCCCGGGCTTGGGGCTCTTGCTGCTCTTGGAGCCCTTGCCCGAACCGGACTTCGCGCCCCCGGGGGACTTCGCCTTGGCCTTGCCCCCGGCGGCATCGCCCTTGCCGGTGCCCTTCGAGCCGGACGCGCCCTTCGACCCGGACGCGCCCTTCGACCCGGCACCGGCCGTGGACCCGCCACGTGCCGACGGCGAGCCGTCGTCGGGGTCGCGATCCGGGCCTCCCGTCTGCCGTGAACTGTTGGCGGTCCTGCCACGCACCACGCCGATGAACTCCTCGGTGAGCTCGGACGCGTCCTCGTCCCGCCAGACCAGCGCAACGCGCGTGCCGGGGGAGTCGGCGAGCGGACGGGCCACCAGGTCCTTGCGGCTGGCCTTCCGGAACAGTGACTGGGGGAGGACGACCACGCCGACGTTCGCCTCGACGAGGTCCAGCGCACCGTCGACGTCTGCCGGGACGGGGCCCGCGTCGATGACGTGCACGTCCGCGAGGTCCGTCGCGGTCAGCTCGGACGACTTCGCCAGCGCCGAGTCCTTCGGGGTCGCCACGACCGCGGTCTCGGTCCAGAGCGGGATCGCGTTGTGGTCCTCGGAGACGGGGACCCGCGCGAAGACCATGTCGACGTCGCCGGCGAGGGCATCGTCGACGTCATCCTGGCCGATCGGACGGAGCAGGAGCTCGACGGAGGGGAAGCGGTCACGCCACACCCGAGCCCACTTGGCCGGGGACACCCCGGGCACGAAGGCGATGGTCAGTGCCGCGGTCATGCAACCGAGCATAGGGGCCGTACTCTGGTCACCATGGCGCAGGAACAGACGATGAAGCCCGAGACGGCCGCGAAGAAGCTCGGGATCCTCCTGTCGGCCGCTCCGGAGTCCTTCCGCGACGCGCCCGTCACGCGGACCGCGTTCGAGGAACTGCGGACCCAGCCGCCGGCATGGCTCGAGGACCTCCGTCGCGACGGCCCGCACCCGCGACCCGTCGTCGCGCAGAAGCTCGGCGTGTCCATCTCCGGCCTGAGCCGTTCCGGGATCGAAGAAGCCCTGACCACGGCCCAGATCAAGGACCTGCTCGTCGAGAAGCCCGAGTGGCTCGTGCAGGAGCGCGCCACGCAGGCCGCCGTGCACGCGGAGAACGCCCGCGTGAAGCAGGAACGCGCCGCGAAGGCCGCTGCCCGCGCCGAGGGCTGACCCGCCCCGACCCATCCACCCCGGACGCACCGAGGACCGCCCGTGCACGAGACCGTCGCCGACGCCATGCTCGTCGTGCCGCAGTTCGCGTCCGTGTGCTGCATCTTCGGCGACCGGTACCGCCCGCGCCCCGGGGTGATCGTCCCCGCCGCGGTGATGCTCGTCGCGATGGTCATGCCGGTGGTGCACGCCGGCGCGTCGTGGACGCTGCTGGCGGCGACGGTGCTGCTGCTCCTCGCCCCGCTGCCCGTGATGCGCCGTCGTCGCGCCGACGGTCGTCGTGCCGAGCCGATGGACGTGCACCGGGCGCTCTCGTCGGTCGTGATGGCCGGGATGCTCCTGATGGGACACGCGACCGGGCTCGCCGACGGGCACGCCGGACACGGGATCGCGTTGACCGCGGTGCTCGGCGGCGGCGTGATCGGGTACTGCGCGTTCAGCGGGTGGCTGCTCCGGTACGAGTGGGCGCGCGAGGACCGGCGGGCGGTCCGGAGCGGCGAGGTGTTCGCGATGACGGTCGCCGTGATCGGGATGACGCTCGCGATGTAGGACAGGTGCGGGGCTGCGGCGCGGGTCGGCGGTGCGGGTCGGGCGCCGTGCGCTGAGCGTCGAGTGCGCAGTAGTGGCGGTGTTCCTCCACGGAGCGGCACCACTTCTGCGCACTCGACGGCCCCGGCGGCCCCGGCGGCCCCGGCGGCCCCGGCGGCCCCGGCGGCCCCGGCTGGCCCGGCGGGCCACGGCGGCCCCGGCGGCCCCGGCTGGCCCGGCGGGCCACGGCGGCCCGGCGGCCCGGCGGCCCCGGCGGGCCCGGCGGGCCACGGCGGCCCGGCGGCCCGGCGGCCCCGGCGGGCCCGGCGCCCGACCCGCGCGCTACGGTGGTCGCGTGACCGACCGCCCCGTCCGCCGTCCCGATCCGGCCCCGCGCCTCGACGAGGTCGACGAGCGGATCCTCTGGACCCTCGCGGCTGACGCCCGGATGCCGAACAACCGGCTGGCCGCCGCGGTCGGGATCGCCCCGTCGACGTGCCTGGCGCGGGTGCGGGCACTCGAGGACGCCGGCGTGATCCGGGGCTACCGCGCGGACGTCGACGTCGCCCGGCTCGGGTTCTCGATCGAGGCGATGGTGTCCGTCCGCGTGCACGCCGCCGCCCGGCACGAGCTCCGGGAGTTCGCCAAGCGGCTGCTCCGCGTTCCCGTCGTGCTCGACGTGTCGTTCCTGGCGGGGGACAAGGACTTCCTCGTGCACATCGCGTGCACGTCGACCGAGCAGCTCCGGGACTTCGTCGCCGACGAGCTCAGCGGGGACCCGTCCGTCGCGACGACACAGACGAACATCGTGTTCGAGCGGCTCGTGGCGGACCGGGAGCGGCAGGCGCGCTCCTACGACGAACTCCGGCGCTGGCGCGCCTGACGCTCCGCGCGGAGCCCCGCCCGCAGCCCCGCCCGCAGCCCCGCCCGTAGCCCCGCCCGCAGCGCCGCCCGCAGCCCCGCCCGTGGGTGGTGATTTCGTGCGTAGTCGGCTGTTTCTTTCGAGCAGGTACGCGGGAAACCACTTCCCAGCGCGAGCGTGATGGGAAGGAACGCGCATGCCGGCTCGGAACGAGCAGCGCGGACGGGAGGCTCGGCTCCGCTCCGCCCCGCGGCCCGCGCCCGGCGCTCGGCTCGGCCCCGCCCGCACGCAGCCCCGAGCCACCGCCCGCGGCGCAGCCCCGAGCCCCTGCCCGCGCCCGCCGCTCAGCGCGTCCGGGTCATCGGGAGGTGCGGGATCCCGTCCTCGAGGAAGTCGTCGCCCGAACGCACGAACCCGAACCGGCCGTACCACTGCTCGAGGTGCGCCTGCGCGTCGATGTGCACGACGGGGGAGCGGGTCTCGGCGATCGCGGCCTCCATCAGGCTCGCCGCCAGTCCGGCGCCGCGGGCGTGCGCGGCGGTCGCGACCCGGCCGATGCGCTCGCTGCCGTCGGGCTCGCGGAGGAGCCGGAGCGTCGCGTCGACCGAGCCCTCGCCGGCCCAGAACTGGACGGTGCCCGGCTCCAGGTCACGGCCGTCGATGTCCGGGTACGCGCACCCCTGCTCGACGACGAAGACGTCCTGACGCAGCCGGAGGACCTCGTGCAGGGTGACGACGTCGAGGTTGCGAGTTGGGGCGCTGAAGATCGAGGGCATGCCGCTGGTTCCTGACGGTTTCGTGGGAGAGCTGGTGCGCGATCGCCGCGAGGGGCGTACCGTGCCGATCAACCACTCTACGTGCGCAGCCAGACCAGGAGGTGAGCGCATGGACAAGCCGTTGCGCGCACCCTGGCGCGCTGCGATCCGGTACGCCTTGCTGGGCACCGGGGTGAGCGCCGCCGGTGTGCTGCTCTCGCTCACGTTCGGCGTGCACGCCGCCTCCGCAGCCGAGGCGCCGGCATCGTCCACGTCGCAGTCGTCGCACTCGTCCGGCCTCGTCGGCGGGATCGCCCGCGGTCTCGGGGACACCGTCCACGGAGTCGCCGGAGGAGTCGGACAGGTCGTCGGCGGAGTCGTCGACCCGGTGCGCGACGCCGTCCGTCCGGCGGCCCCCGCCCCCGCTCCGGCAGCGCCGGCCCCGGCGGCCCCCGCTCCGGCAGCGCCCGCTGCACACGTGCCCACTCCCGTGGCTCCCGCTGCGCCGGCTCCACACACGCCCGCTCCGGCAGCACCTGCGCCAGCGGCTGCCGCGCCCACGCGCCCAGCCCCGGCATCGCCCGCTCCGGCACCGCAGCCGTCGAGCACGATGCCCGCGACGACCCCGGCGGCCACGACTCCCGCAGCCCCGGCCACCTCGGCCCCCGCGACCGCCGCCCAGCCGGCGGGACCGGCCCCGGCGACGGTGCCGACCACCCCCGCGACGGCCTCCGGCGAGACGGCGGCGAGCACGGCCTCCAGTCCGCTGCTCGGCACCGTCGCAACCGTGCTCCGCCCCGTCACCGGGACGGTCCAGGGGCTCACCGGCGCACGTCCGGTCACGACCGTCGTCAGCACGCTCGACCACGTGGTCGGGGCGCTGCCGGTCGTCGGGACCGTGCTCGGGGACGACACCCTCGGCACCGTGACGGCACCCGTCACCGGGCTGGTCGACGACACCCTCGGCGGCGTCGGGACCGTGGTGGGGACGGTTCCGGGGATCGTCGACGGCTCGTCGCCGCCGCCGCTCGTGACCCTGCCTGGAGGCTCGGCACCCCTCCCACAGACACCCCTGCCCACGATCGGTGGCGGGTCCACCGCCGTGGCCGGTCCGAGTGCATCCGTGACGCTCGGTGCCGTGGCGTCCGGCGTGGCGGAGGCTCCGACGACCGCCGCTGCGGCTGGTCCGAGCGCTGCGGCGACGATCGCGGGCAACCACCCGGCGACCGTCGTCTCGGCGTCCGCCCTGCGCGCCACGTCGTCGTCGGCAGCGCCGGAGTCGGCGTCGCTCGGCGGTGCAGCCCTGCTGCTGCCGGACGGCCGTACCCCCGGAGACTCGCCGCTCGGTGGCGGCTCCGGTTCCGGACTCACCGGCAGCACCTCGACCTCCGGCTCGGCCGGCGCGGGTGTCGTCGGCACCGTCGGCGCCAGCGCCGACCAGGACCCCCTCGCCGCGGGGACACGCGGCACCATCGCCGACGACGCCGTCCCGGCGTCCGCAACCGGCGACCACGACGTCGCTCCTGACTGAGATCGGTGCACCTGCCCCCACGGCAGGAAGCGCACCACCGGCCGCGACCGCGGTCGGGAACATCTCGATCAGGAGTGATGACCATGAACAAGTACGTCTCCAGAGGGCTGTGGTTCGCCCTCTTCGTCGGTGGCCTGACGCTCGGAGGTGCTGCTGCGGCGAACGCGGCGACGACCTCCGGGGCTGACGGCACCGTGTCCGGGACCCAGGTGGCGCCGTCTGTCGACGCACCCGTGTCCGTCGCCGGGAACGCGCTCGGCCTGCTCGGCGACGCGGTGTCGTCGGCGGTGTCGGCGCCGGCTGCTCCGGCTGCTGCTCCGGCTGCTGCTCCCGCTGCTGCACCCGCTGCTGCCGCTCCCGCTGCTCCGACCACCTCGGGGGCGGACGGTGTCGCGTCGGGGACCCAGGCGGTCCCTTCCGTGAGTGCGCCCGTGGCCGTCGGGGGCAACGCCGTCGCGGTGGGTGGTGACGCGGCGTCGACCTCGTCGGCGCCTGCGGCTGCCGCGCCTGCTGCTGCGGCGCCTGCTGCTGCGGCGCCTGCCGCTCCGGCTGCTGCGCCTGCGGCCCCGGCCACGTCCGGTGCGGACGGGGTCGCTTCCGGGACCCAGGTCGCCGGCGATGTGGCCGCGCCGGTCGACGTCTCCGGCAACGCGGTGTCGGTCGGTGGTGACGCCGTCGCGGCGTCGCCGGCACCGGCTGCCACTGCGCCTGCCGCTGACGCTCCCGCAGCTCCGGCTGCTGCTGCACCGACGACGTCCGGGTCGGACGGCACCGCCTCGGGGACGCAGGTCGTCCCCACGGTGTCGGTCCCGGTGACGATCGCCGGCAACGGGATCGCGCTGCTCGGGGACGGGACCTCGACTGGGACCTCCACGGCGGCTCCGGCCGCTCCGGCGGCTGCGTCGGGCGGATCCACGTCGGGCGGTTCCACGTCGGGCGCTGACGGCACGGCGTCCGGCACCCAGGTGTCGCCGCTCGTCTCGATCCCGGTGACGATCTCCGGCAACGGGATCGGCCTCCTCGGCGATGCGAGCTCCACCGGCTCGTCGTCCGCCAGCGCTCCTGCCGCTCCCTCCGTGGGTGACTCCTCGACGACCTCCGGGTCGGACGGGATCGCTTCGGGCACCCAGCTGACGCCGGCCGTCTCCCTGCCGGTGACGGTCTCGGGGAACGGGATCGGTCTCGTCGGTGACGGGTCCAGCTCGGGTTCGACCACGACGGTCCCGGCGACGGGCACCGGCACGGGCACGGGCACGTCGGCCGGCACCGCTGGTTCGACGGATGGTTCGGATGGTGTCGCTGCTGGCACGCAGGTGTCGCCGGTGGTGTCGCTGCCGGTGACGATCGGTGGGAACGGGATCGGTCTCGTCGGTGACGGGTCCAGCTCGGGTTCGACCACCACGGTCCCGGCGACGGGCACCGGCACGGGCACGGGCACGTCGGCCGGCACCGCTGGTTCGACGGACGGTTCGGATGGTGTCGCTGCTGGCACGCAGGTGTCGCCGGTGGTGTCGCTGCCGGTGACGGTCGGTGGGAACGGCATCGGTCTCGTCGGTGACGGGACCAGCTCGGGCTCGACCACGACGGTCCCGGTGACGGGCACGGGTACGGGAACGGGCACGGGTACGGCGGGTAGCACCTCCGGTGACGGTCGTCTCCTCTCCGGGACGCAGATCGTGCCGGTGATCGGGCTGCCGATCACCATCGGTGGGAACGGCATCGGCATCATCGGTGACGGGACCAGCACCGGGACGACCACGACGCCCGGTGACGGCACGACGCCTGGTGACGGCACCGACCCCGGTGACGGCACCGACCCCGGTGACGGTACGACCCCTGGTGACGGCACCGACCCCGGTGACGGCACGACGCCTGGTGACGGCACGACGCCTGGTGACGGCACGACCCCCGGTGACGGTGGCTCGACCCCCGGTGACACGACCACCCCGGTCGGTGACGGCGGCTCCGGCTCGATCGTCACGGCGGACGTCGTGACCACCGCCGGCACGACGGGCGTCACCGCGACGACCGCTGTCGCCGCACAGGTGTCGACCCTCGCTGCTCGTGCAGCGGCGACCGCAGCGACCAGCACGCCCGCCGGTCTCGCGTACACCGGGGCGACCTCGCCGGTCCTGCCCGCGGTGTTCGCACTGCTGCTGCTCCTCGCCGGCGCCGGGACGCTCGTCCTCCGACACCGCCGCTGAGCACGGTCCACGCTGAGGGGCACCGGTCCGCCGGTGCCCCTCAGACCCACGCCTGGGAAGGAGCAGGACAGTGTCTGGGGGACGGTGATGGCGATGCTGTGAACAGCGGAAGCGCTCCGGCAGGCGCCCGGGAGCCGCGGAGCAGGACGATGAACCGTGTTCACCGCGCTCCTCCGCCTGCCGATCGTCTCCCCGGCCGTGCTGGTCCCCGTCGACGTGGTCGCGGGACTCCTCGTGCTCTGGGTGCTCCTCGGTCGTCGTCGCGGCGTCCTCGCCCGTGCCACGGGCCTCCTGGCGGGGGCGGCGCTCGGCCTCGTCGTGATCTGGTGGTTCGGCGACGTCCGGGACGATTTCGGCGTCGACTTCACGCCGGTGACCCGGATGTGGCTGACGTTCGCCAGCGGAGCGCTGGGGCTCTGCGCCGTCGTCGCCGTGCAGACCCTGCGGAGCGCGCAGACCGCGCAGACCGCGCAGAGCGCGCGGAGCGCGCAGAGCGCGCGGACCGCGCGTGGCCGCGGCTTCCTGTCCGACGCACCGGAGCCCCGCCGCGCGGTCCGACGCCGCCTGTCCACCGCGATCGGAGCCACCGCGGTCGTCGCGCTCGCCGCCGGGCTGGGCGTGAACGTCGACTTCGGCGCCTACCGGACGATCGGGCAGGTCGTGACCACGAACCCGTACCCGGCAGGCACCCTCGGACACGAACACGCCGTGTCGGCCACCCCGCAGACCGTGGACACCGCAGCGTGGAGGGCGCCCGCCGGCATGCCTCGTCACGGCAGGACCCTGTCGGTGCGGATCCCCGGCACGGTGTCGCACTTCCGCGCACGGAAGGCGGTGGTGTGGTTGCCGCCCGCGGCGCTGACCCCGGACCCGCCGACGCTCCCGGTGCTGATCGCGCTGTCCGGGCAGCCCGGGCAGCCTGCGGACATGTTCCAGTCGGGCGATCTCGGCCGCACCCTCGGCGCGTACGCCAGCGCGCACCGGGGTCTCGCGCCGATCGTCGTCGCACCCGACCAGCTCGGCGCACCGGGGCGGAACCCGATGTGCGTGGACTCACGGGGTCTCGGGCGCAGCGCGACCTACGTGATGACCGACACGGTGCACTGGATCAGGACACACCTCGACGTGGCGTCGACGACGGCCGGGTGGGGGATCGCCGGGTTCTCCGAGGGGGCCACCTGCGCGATGCAGTTCTCGACCGGACACCCCGAGGTCTTCGGCACGGCACTGGCGATCTCGAGCGAGCTCGCACCACGGAACGGATCGGAGCAGCACACTGTGCAGGTGGGGTTCAACGGATCCGAGGACGCGTACCGTGCGGCGGCACCGATCGCCACCATGCACCGGTACGGCCCCTACCGCGACCACCTCACCGTGTTCGGGTTCGGGCAGGACGATGCGCCGTACCGGGCGTCGACGACCGCGCTCCGCGCGGCAGCCGTGCGCGCGGGCATGCAGACGGAGCTCATCGTGTCCCCGGGTTCGGCGCACGACTGGAACACGGTGCGGTACGTGCTCGCGCACGGGCTGCCGCCGGTCCTCGCGCACCTCGGCCTCCCCGCGACGGCGGGCCCCCGGTGACCCGTGGCGGCGGACGCCCGATGACCCGCGAGGGCGGGCCCCCGGTGACCCGCGACGAGCGCCGTGCAGCGACGCGCAGCTCCGCCGGCGCCACGGTCACCCGCACCCTCCGCCGGTACCCCGTCACCGCCGTGATCGTCGCCCTCGTGGTCGCCACATCCGCCGTGGGCATCGCGATGCGGGTGTCGCACGCGACGAGCACCACGGAGTCCTTCGGCCCGCTCCGGGTCTTCGCGGTCTCGACGGGTGCCGCCGCGCTCCTCCTCACCCTCGCCGGGGTCGTCGTGCTCGTCGGTGCGTCCGAGCGCCTGATGGGGTCGTGGCGGACGGCGGTCGCGTTCGTCCTGACGACCGTCGTCGGCACCGGGCTCGGTGCGCTGAGCGCGTTCGTCGACCTGGACGGCCGGGATGTCGGAGCGCTGCTCCTCGGGCGGGCGACGAGCTTCGACCCGTGGACGGCGGTCGTCGGGACCGTCGCCACCGCGAGCGCCTTCGCCGGTCCGCTGTGGCGCCGCCGGATCCGGGTGAACACCCTGGCGGTCGTCGCAGCGCTCTTCCTCTACGCCGGGCACGCGTCCGACCTGTACGCGGTGCTCGCGGCGGGGGCCGGGTGGGCGCTCGGCGAGCTGCTCCGCCGGACGCCGAAGCGCACCGGGTGGACGCGGAGCTCCCACCGGGAGACGCGGGTGCTCCTCGGCACCGTCGTGCTGGTGTCGGCGATCGGCCCGGTGATCGCCCTGGTGTCCCGGGCCCGGGTCGGGATCCTCGCGCCGATCGCGGCGGTCGTCGGCTCCGGCCCGGTGACGCCGGTCTCCGGCTGCACGTCCGACACCGCCGGCGCGGTGGCGAGGACCTCGGGGGAGTGCCTGCGCGGCCTCCTCGCGTACCGCGCGACGGACCCGTGGACGCTGCTCCTCGCGGTCCCGCCGCTCCTCGTCCTCGTCGTCGGTGGGCTCGGGCTCTTCCGCGGCAGCCGGTTCGCCGTCTGGCTCGTGGTGGTCGTCGACACGGTCACGGCCGTCGCTGCCGCCGTCACGTACGGTGCGGTGCAGGGGCGGCTGCAGGGCGTCGAGGACCGGTTCCTCGTCACGCTCTCGATCGCCGCGTCCGTCGTCGTCCCCCTCGCGACCGCCATCGTGCTGGTCGTCCTGCGGCGGTCGTTCACCGTGCTCCCGACCCGGCGCCGGGTCGTCGGGTTCGCGGTGGTCGTCCTCGTCGCGGCCGGTGTCCTCGTCGCCGCGATGCTGGTCGTCGCGGACGCCTCGCCGACCCGTGTCGAAGACCCCTGGCGGATCGTCGTCGCCGCGCTCGGCCCCGTCGCACCGGTCACGTTCTGGGAGCAGGTGCCGGCGCTCGACCCCGGCCTGCGGTTCACCCTCGGGATCGCCGGCCCGCTGCTCTGGCTCGTCGTCGCCATCGCCGCGATCCGGCCCACCGGAGCGGCGCCGCAGGACACGGACGCCGACGGCACCCGCGCGGCGCGCGACCGCGCCCGTGCCCTCCTGACCGCGGGCGGTGGCGACACCTTCGGGTGGATGACGACGTGGCGCGGCAACGCGTACTGGTTCGCCGAGGACGGCCGGGCGGGGGTCGCGTACCGACGGAACGGCACCGTCGCCGTGACGCTCGGTGGTCCCTTCGGCTACGCCGACGCGCGGGTCCCGGCGCTCGCCGCCTTCGCCCGCCACTGCGACGACAACGGCTGGACGCCGGTGTTCTACGGCGTCGACGAGGCGGTCGCCTCGCCGCTGCGCGCACTCGGCTGGGGAACGCTGCCCGTCGCGGAGGACGCCGACTTCGACCCCCGCAACTGGACGACCAGCGGGAAGAAGAAGCAGGACGTCCGCACCTCGGTGAACCGCGCCGCGCGCGAGGGGACCACCGCGACGTGGGCGAGCTGGCAGGACCTGCCGGCGGCGACGACGCGGCAGATCGAGGCGATCTCGGAGGAGTGGGTCGCGGACCGCGAGCTCCCGGAGATGGGCTTCACCCTCGGCGGGGTCGACGAGATGCGGGACCCCGCGGTCCGCACGCTCGTGGCGCAGGACTCCGGTGGCACGGTCCTCGCCGTCACGAGCTGGCTGCCCTCGTACCGCCAGGGACGGGTGGTCGGCTGGACCCTCGACGTGATGCGGCGGACGGGCGCGGCACCGAACGGCGTCATGGAGTTCCTCGTCGCGAGCGCCGCCGACCGGATGCGCACCGACGGGATCGAACGGCTCAGCCTCTCCGCGGCACCCCTCGCGCAGGCACCCCCCGCGCCGGCGCCCCAGTCACAGGCGCAGGCGCAGGCGACCGATGGCGTGCAGACCCTCCTCGACCTCGTGGGCGGTGTGCTCGAGCCGGTCTACGGGTTCCGCTCGCTCCTCCGGTTCAAGCTGAAGTTCGGCCCGGAGCTGCACCCGCTGGTGCTCGCGTACCCGGATCCGGTCGCGCTCCCGGCGATCGGCGTCGCGGTCGTCCGCGCGTACCTCCCCGACCTGTCCCTCCGACAGGCCGTGGCCCTGGCGCGCGGCCGGAACGCATGACGGTTCGTGACCCCGGCAGCGCCGCCGTCGCACGCCTGGGGTATCGTTCCGGGTACGCAAGCGCTCCGGGGTCGGTGTAATTCCGAACCGGTGGTGACAGTCCACGAGCGTCGGACGGGTGAACTCCCGGCCGGTGCTGACTCGGTGAAACTCCGGGACCGACGGTGAGAGTCCGGATGGGAGGCGCGCTGGCGGAAGGCACGACCGAACCCGGAGACCCTTCACGGATCCCGGACCGGGCGTTCCTGCCGCTCTGCCGACGACCGTCGTGCACACCCGGAGTCCCGTTGAGAGGACACCAGTGTTCACCGGCATCATCGAGGAACTCGGCACCGTCACCGCCGTCGACCAGCGCGGCGACTCCGTCGCGCTCACCATCCGTGGCCCGCTCGTGGTCGCGGACGCGCAGCACGGCGACTCGATCGCGACGAGCGGCGTCTGCCTCACCGTCGTCGAGCAGACCCCGGACACCTTCACGGCGTTCGTGATGAAGCAGACGCTCGACATGAGCGCGCACGGCTCCCTCCGCGTGGGGGACCCGGTCAACCTCGAGCGCGCGGCCTCCGTCGGCGACCGACTCGGTGGCCACATCGTCCAGGGGCACGTCGACGGCACCGCGACGGTGCTCGAGACCGCGGACGGCGACGGGTGGCGCCGGGTCCGGTTCGCGCTCACGCCGGAGCTCAGCCCCCTCGTCGTCGACAAGGGCTCGATCGCGCTCGACGGCGTCTCGCTCACGGTGAGCGCCGTCTCCACCGAGACGACCGCCCCGTCGGACGCCTGGTTCGAGGTCAACCTGATCCCGGAGACCCTCGCGGCGACGACGCTCGGCGACCGCGTCCCGGGCGACCGGGTCAACGTCGAGACCGACGTCCTCGCCCGGCACGTCCGGCGGATGCTTCGGCTCGACGCCGCCGCGCAGGTCCTGGAAGACAGTCTGGAGGCCCGGTGATGGTCGCCGAGACACGGCCCGTCGACGACGTGGCGACTCCGGTGCCCGGTGTCGGCCACGAGTACGCCCCGGCACGCGTCCAGGGTCTGGCGAGCATCGACGACGCCGTCGCCGCCATCGCTGCCGGGCGTCCCGTGATCGTCGCCGACGACGAGGACCGCGAGAACGAGGGCGACGTGATCCTCTCGGCCGAGCTCGCCTCCCCGGAGTGGATCGCCTGGACCGTCGCGCACTCGTCCGGGTTCATCTGCGCCCCGGTGAGCGCCGCGATCGCCGACGCGCTGGACCTCCCGCCGATGGTCGAGACCAACGAGGACCCCCGCGGCACCGCCTACACCGTCACGGTCGACGCCGCCGCCGGGATCACGACGGGCATCAGCGCGCACGACCGTGCCCGAACGCTCCGGGTCCTCGCCGACCCGACGTCGGTCCGCGCCGATCTGCACCGCCCCGGGCACGTCGTCCCGCTGCGGGCGCGCCCCGGCGGCGTCCGCGAACGCGCGGGCCACACCGAAGCCGCGATCGAGCTCGTCACGGCCGCCGGGCTCCGTCCGGCCGCCGCGATCTGCGAGATCGTCGACGAGGACGGCAGCATGATGCGTCTGCCGCGCCTCGTCGAACTCGGGGCACGCGCCGGCGTGCCCGTCATCACCATCGCCGCACTCGTCGAGTGGCTCGACGCGGCAGACCGGGCGGCGACGGACGTCGCCCCCACGGAAGGAACAGCACGATGAGCGGAGCAGGCGCGGCAGACCGCGACCAGGTCGACGGCAGCGGCATCCGGGTGGCGATCGTCGCCGGGCAGTGGCACGACACGATCGCGGCGGGGCTCCTCGCCGGAGCCCAGCGAGAGGTCGAGCGCCTCGGCGCCGAGGCCACCGTGCTCCCGGTCCCCGGCAGCTTCGAACTGCCGGTCGTGGCGAAGACGGCGCTCGAGAACGGCTTCGACGCCGCGGTCGCCCTCGGCGTGATCATCCGCGGGGGCACCCCGCACTTCGAGTACGTGTCCGACGCGGCGACGAGTGGGCTCACCCGCGTGGCGATCGAGACCGGGAAGCCCGTCGGCTTCGGGGTGCTCACCCTCGACGACGAGCAGCAGGGCATCGACCGCGCCGGCCTGCCCGGCTCGAAGGAGGACAAGGGCGCCGAGGCCGCGCACGCCGCCATCGCGACCGCGGTCACGCTCCGCACCCTGCGCGGCGCCTCCGTCCCGGCCTGACCCACCCCGCGCCGACACCCGCGCTCCGCGCCGACACCCGCGCTCCGCGCCGACACCCGCGCTCCGCGGCGACACCCGCGCTCCGCGCCGGGCACCCGCGCTCCGCGCCGGTCGTCACGCACGCGGCCTTCGCGCCCCCGCGCAGACATCGCGCCCCGTCACAACGGGGCGCGATGTGCGTATCGGGGCGCGACCGCGACCAGGGCGCATGTCCGGAACGCGGTTCCGCAGGGGCGACGACGGCGCCCGGACGCAGAACGGGCCCCGCACCGAGAGGTGCGGGGCCCGTTCAGGTGCGCTGACTCAGCGCTTGCCGAACACGTGGATCGGCAGGAAGAACGAGAGCGACATGAGCAGCACGCCGCCCAGGAAGACGAATGCCTGGCCCGAGCTCACCTGGAACGCGACGCCGAACAGGTACATCGACACCAGCAGGAGCAGGATCGAGAAAACAGCGGCGATGACGCGGCCCACAGTGGTACCTCCGGAGATCAGGCGGGTGGATCGCCCCCAGTCTATCCCCAGGCAGGGGTGTGCTGGTTCACGCAGCGGGCTTCGTGGACACGAGTCGGTCCACCACGACCAGGAGTGACTCCATGTCGACGGTCGCGCGGTCGGGCCGGACGTCGCTCGCCGCTCCGAGCGAGGCGGCGTGGTACAGACCGTCGCCCATCAGCTTGATCGCCTGCGCGGTCGGGGCGTCGCCGAGCGCGTCGACGAGGGTCGCGAGCCAGGCGTTCTCGGTCTCGTCGAGGGTGCGGCCGGCCTCTTCGTACCCGGCCTGCTGCAGCCGACTGGCGGCGAGGAGCGCCAGGTCGAGCTCGCTGCCGACGAACTGGCAGTTGCGGACGAAGTACCGCGCGGGGCCGTCCTCGGCGTCCCGCATCCGGTCGACGTCGATCGCGGAGAGGTCGGCGAGCCGGTCGCAGAGTCCCTCGACCAGGGCCGCCTTCGAGCCGAAGTGGTAGAGCAGGCCGCCCTTGGACACCCCCGCCCGCGCGGCGACGGCGTCGAGGGTGGCGGTGCGCTCGCCCTCTTCGCAGACGATGGCGACGAAGCTGTCGAGGACGCGGTCGCGAGCACTTGCCATAGGGGGAGTCTAGGGAGTGCCGGGCGGCGGGACGCACTGCCCCGCCGCCCGCACCGTCAGCCCTTCAGCGCACCGGCCGCGATGTTCGCGATGAAGTGCCGCGACCCGATGATGAACACCCCGATCAGCGGGAAGACGCTGATCACCGCACCGGCCATCACCGCGCCGAGGTCGGTGGCGTTCACCGAGCTCAGCCCGGCGAGGGCCACCTGGAGCGTCTGCCCCTTCGGGTCGATCAGCACGATCAACGGCCAGACGTAGTCGTTCCAGGCGGTGATGAACGTGAAGATCCCGAGGAACGCGAGGCCACCGCGGAGCATCGGCACCGCGATCGACCACCAGGTCCGGAAGAACCCGGCGCCGTCGACCCGGGCGGAGTCGATGATCTCGTTCGGGATCGACCCGGTCGCGAACTGCCGGAGGAGGAAGATCCCGAACGCGTTCGCGGCTCCCGGGACGATGAGCGCCTGCAGCCCGCCGATCCACCCGAGGTGCGACATCAACACGAAGCTCGGCACCAGGGACAGGCTGCCGGGGACGAGGAACGTGGCGAGCATCACGGTGAAGAGCGACCGCTTGAACGGGAACTCGTACTTCGCGAACGCGAACGCCGCGAGCGAGTCGAACACCATCACGAGGACCGCGGTGCTGCCGGCGACGATCACGGTGTTCAGCAGCGCCCGGAGCATGTCCACGTTCGCGAACACCGACGCGACGTTCGCCATCGCGTTGCTGCCGAACCACATCGACGGCGGGTACCCGAAGATCTCCGCGTTCGTCGACGTGGACATCACGAGGAGCCAGTAGAACGGGAAGATCGAGAGCACCACCCCGACCACCAGTCAGACGTGGGTGACGAGCGTCCCGACCCAGCCGCGGCGGAAGCCGTGGCGCCGGTCGTCTCCGGCGGCACCGGGGCGCCCGAGGGCGGCGGCGGTGTTCGTGGTCGTGGTGGTGGGCTGCGTCGCGGTCATGCGTCGACCCCCTTCGTGGTCGAGCGGACGGGACGGACGGTGCGCGCGGTCCGCAGACGCCTCGGTGTCTTCAGGCCGTCGCGTTCGCTGAGCAGGCGCCAGTTGATGATCGCGAAGACCACCGAGAAGAGGAACAGCACCCAGGCGATCGCCGACCCGTAGCCGAAGTCGAACTGGTTGAACGCCTGCTCGTACTGGTAGAGCACGATCGTCATGCCGGCCTCGTCCGGGCCACCGACCGAACCGCCGTTGAACAGGATCTGTGGCTCGGTGAAGAGCCCCAGCCCGCCGATCGTGGACGTGATGAGCGTGAACAGGATCACCGGCCGGAGGAGCGGGACGGTGATGCGGGAGAAGATCTGCCAGGTGTTCGCGCCGTCGACCTTCGCGGCGTCGTACAGCTCCGTCGGGATCGACTGCAGCCCGGCGAGGTAGATGATCGCGTTGTAGCCGGTCCAGCGCCAGATCACCATCACCGAGATCGTGACCTTGATGCCCCAGTACGACGACAGCCACCCGACCGGGTCGGCGCCGAGCGTCCGGAGCGCGGCGTTCACCAGGCCGAAGCCGTCGGAGAAGACCGAGCCGAACACGATCGCCATCGCGACCATGCTCGTGACGTTCGGGATGAAGAAGGCCACCCGGTAGAAGCCCTTCGCGCGGATGTTCCCGTGCAGCAGGAACGCCAGCACGAGCGCCAGGAAGAGCATCGGGATCGTCGACATGATCCAGATGAGGAACGTGTTCGCGACGGCGTTCCAGAAGCGCGGGTCGCCGAGCAGGTACTCGTACTGCGCGAACCCGACCCACGCGGGCGCGCCGATGCCGTCCCAGTCGGTGAAGGACAGCACGATCGAGAACACGATCGGGAAGAGCCCGAAGACGAGGAACAGGACGTAGAACGGCGCGATCGCCACGTACTGCGGCCAGAACCGACGGAGACCGAACCGCTTCCCGGTGGCAGCGGTCGTGATGGAGGAGGTGGGCGTCCCGACGACGGCGGGGATGCTCGTCGTGGGCGGGGCCTGCTTGGTGCTCATGCGGCGACCCCGCGCTTCTCGAGGACACGGTTGGTCTGGTCGACGGCGTCCTGCCAGGCCCGGTCCGGGTCCTTGCCGGCGGCCTCGACGTTGGTGATCTCGGTCGCGAAGGCGCCGATGAAGCGTTCGTTGTTCGAGATGTAGGTGACGGGGACGTCCATCGCGGTGTCGCTGAAGAACCCGAGCGGGTCCTGGTCACCGAAGAAGTCCCCCGGGTTCTGCATCAGGCCGTTCTCGAACGACGACGGCGTCGACGGGAACAGCTGGATGTCGTTGTAGGTGTGCGACTGCACCTCGGGGGAGGTGATCCACTGCGCGAAGGCCACGGCGGCCGCGGGGTTCTTCGACGTCTTCGGGACGGCGAGGAACGAGCCGCCGCTGTTGCCCGGACGCTCCGGCTGGCGTGCGATCCGCCACTGCCCGGACGAGTCCGGCGCGGTGTCGTGGATCACCTGCGTCCACCAGGCGCCCTCGATCTGCCCCGCCACGCGGCCCGACACCCACCCGGCGTTCTGGTCGGTGCCGGACTGCAGGTTGCCGGTCACGCCGGACTTCGCACACGCGACGGCGTTCTCCCACGCCTTGCGGATGCTGCTGTCGTCCCGCTCGAACACGGGCTGGTCGTCGCGGTCGAAGTACCGGGTGGGACTGGCGTAGACGTACTGGTTGAAGAGCTGGTTCGCGGTGATCACCGTCGCGACGTCGGCCTTCTTGCGGAGCGTCGCGCCGAGCTTCCGGAAGTCGTCCCACGTGGTGATCGAGGCGGACACCTCGTCCGGGTCGGTCGGCAGTCCGGCCTTCGCGAGGACGTCCTGCCGGTAGAAGAACCCGGTGGGCCCGGTGTCGACCGGCCAGAAGCACTGCCGGCCGCTCGGGGTGGTGCCGAGGGCGCGCTTCCAGTCGTAGTACTCGCTCTTCTTCGCGGTGCCCCCGTGCTCGTCGAAGTCGGTGAAGAGGTCCTCGTCGGGGAAGTACAGCCAGCAGTTCGAGTTGACCATGAGCACGTCGGGGATGAACGCGTTGCCGGCGAGCGCGGTCCGGAACTTCGTGTCGTACGACGCCCCGCCGATGAGATCGGGGCGGAGGCGCATCGGCCGGTGCCCGTCGATCCCGGCAGCGGCCCGCTTGAGGAACTTCGGGTCGAGCGACCGGTTCCAGTACCAGAGGACGAGTTCGTCGGGGTCCTTCGAGATGGACGTGCCGGTCGAACACCCGGCAAGGAGGGCGGCGGCGCCGAGGGCACCTGCGCCGGCGAGGAACCCCCGCCGGCTGAGACTGATCGATGGCGTTGCTGTCACTTCTGGACCTGCTCTCGTCGTTGAGATCGGTTGCCGTGAACGCTCGACCGTGAACGCTCACGAAGTGGATCAGAGCATGCTCTGACCGACACGCCGTGTCAAGCAACGATTGCGTTGCGGCACCGGGGCGGGCGCGTTACCGTCGTCGTGACCGTGAAGGTTCACGAGACGAACAGGATCCGCATGTCAGCGCAGACCGCGACCACCGCAGGCACCCCGACCGGGGCCACCCACGACACCCCGGGATGGGCCGTCCTCGGGCCGGGCAGCATCGCCCGCCGCTTCCTCTCCCAGCTGCCCGCGAGCGCTGCCGGGGCCACCCTCGTCGCCGCCGGCAGCTCCTCGACCGAGCGGGCGCAGGCCTTCGCGGACGACGCCGTCGAGCACGGCTTCGCGGACGTCGCCGCCCGCACCTACGACGAGGTCCTGGCCGACCCGGACGTCGACGCCGTCTACGTCTCGACCGTGCACACCGGGCACGCGCACCTCGTGCTCGCCGCGCTCGCCGCGGGCAAGGCCGTCCTCTGCGAGAAGCCGCTGTCGCCGAACCACGGCACCTCGATGGCGCTCGCGGACGCCGCCAGGCAGGCGGGGCTCCCGCTCGTCGAGGCGTACATGTACCGCTTCCACCCGCAGACCGCCGCGCTCCTCGACCTCGTCCGCCAGGGCGCGATCGGCGACGTGACCCACATCGACGCGTCGTTCGCGTTCCGCGCCGGGTCCCGGACCGGTCGACTGTTCGACGTCGACACCGCGGGTGGCGGCATCCTCGACGTCGGCGGCTACCCGGTGACGATGGCGGCTGCGATCGTCCAGGCCGCGACCGGTGTCGCCGTCGCCGAGCCGACCGAGCTCACCGCCGCGGGGACCCTCGGGCCGACCGGCGTCGACGAGTGGACCACCGCGACGCTGACGTACAAGGGCGGCATCACCGCCGACGTCCGCACCGGCGTCCGCGTGCAGGACGACAACGCCGTCACGGTGCACGGCACCACCGGCAAGATCACGCTCACCGACCCGTGGACCCTCGGCGACGACCCGACGATCGAGATCCGCACCGTCGACGAGGACCCGCGCACGCTGTCCTTCGCCGGTGCGAAGCCGTACGCGCTCGAAGCCGACGCCACGACCGCGGCCCTCGCTGCGGGTCGCGTGGACGTGCCCGAGTACACGGTCGACGAGTCGCTCGCCACCGCCCGCACGCTCGACAAGTGGCGCGCCGCGATCGACCTGCGCTACCCGTTCGAGGCCGAGGCCGCGGACATCCCCACGGTGAGCGGCCGCCCGCTGGCCGTGCAGGACGGCAACCCGATGCGGTTCGGGGAGATCCCCGGCGTCGGCAAGCGGATGTCCCGTCTGGTGATGGGCGTCGACAACCAGCCCGACCTGGCGCACGCCAGCGCCATCTTCGACCTGTTCGTCGAGCAGGGCGGCAACGTCTTCGACACCGGCTACATCTACGGCGGCGGGGTGCTCGAAGGGCGGCTCGGCAAGTGGATCCAGAACCGCGGCATCCGTGAGGACGTGGTCGTCATCACCAAGGGCGCACACACCCCGTACTGCGACCCGGAGTCCCTCAGCCGCCAGCTCCTGGAGAGCCTCGACCGCCAGGGCACCGACTACGCGGACATCTACATGATGCACCGCGACAACGAGGACATCCCCGTCGGGGAGTTCGTCGACGTCCTCGACGAGCACCGTCGCGCCGGCCGGATCCGTGTCTACGGTGGCTCGAACTGGAGCCTCGCCCGGTTCGACGAGGCGAACGCGTACGCCCGCGCCAACGGGAAGCACGAGTTCGAGGTCCTGAGCAACCACTTCGGCCTGGCCGAGGCGTACGACGTGCCGTGGGCCGGCTGCCGCCACGTCACGGACGCGGCGTCGAAGGCGTGGCTCGAGGAGCGTCAGGTGCCGCTGCTGCCGTGGTCGTCGCAGGCCCGCGGCTTCTTCACCGGCCGTGCGACGCCAGAGGACACCAGCGACGCCGAGCTCGTCCGCTGCTACTACTCCGACGAGAACTTCGAGCGCCTGCGCCGGGCGTCCGAGCTCGGTGCGCGGTTCGGCGTCCCGGCGACGGCGATCGCCCTGGCGTACGTCCTCAACCAGCCGTTCCCGACGTTCCCGCTCTTCGGACCGCGTACGATCGCGGAAGCCCGTTCCTCCATGACGGGGCTCTCCGTCGAACTCACTCCGGAACAGGTGGCATGGCTGGACCTCCGCGACTGACCGACGCCACAGGCGCAACCGACGCCACCGGCGCCGGCAGCGCCGGCCAGGTCAGCGACCACACCCCCGGCGGCCGGGCGACGATCATCGACGTCGCCACGGCCGCCGGGGTGTCCCGGCAGACCGTCACCCGTGCGATGAACGGGATGACCGGCATCAGCGCCGCGACGAAGGAACGGGTGCTCGCGGTCGCGGAGCAGCTCCGCTACCGGCCGTCGCGGTTCGGCCGGGGCCTCGTCACCGGCGGCGATCACCAGCTCGGGCTCGTGGTCAACGACCTCAGGAACCCGTACACCCCGCAGCTCGCGGCCTCGGTGTTCCAGCTCGCCGCCGAGCAGGGCTGGAACGTGATGCTCGCAGACGTCGACCTGGCGAGCGACCCGGACCGGATGGTCGCAGCGCTCGGTGCGCAGACGGACGTCGTGATCGGGTACTTCGGGGACCGCCGTGAGCGCTGGAACGACCTGCTGGGCACGGTCCCGATGGTCGAGCTCGACCCCTCCTCGGACCCGCCGACCGCCGCGGTCTGGATCGACCCGAGCGACGGGATCGAGGTCCTCGCCGACCACCTCGTCGCCACCGGCGTGCGTCACCCGGTCGTCCTCGACAACTCCTCGCCGGAGCACACGAGCGTGCGCGGCGTCCTCATGACGGATGCGCTCCGCCGCCGTGGCTACCTGCCCGACGTCGTGCACGCACCGCACGGCACCGCCGAGTGCGGGGCCGAGGAGACGGTCCGCATCCTCGGCCGGAAGCGTCGGCTCGACGCGATCCTGGCCTTCAACGACGTGATGGCGCTCGGCGTGCTGCAGGCCTGCCGTCGCGCCGGCGTCGACGTCCCCGGTGACGTGCGGGTCGTCGGCGTCGACGGGCTGCCGCTCGGCGCGCTCGTCTCGCCGCAGCTCACGACGCTGGCGGTGGACCTCGACGAGGTCGCCCGCGAGGCGCTCGACCTCGCCCTCGGCATGCTCGCGGGCGAGCTCCCGCGCAACGGTCCGACCGTGCAGCGCACGGTGCGCCACCGTCTGCTGCTGCGCGAGTCCGCCTAGCGACCGCGGGCCCTGGAGGGGGACAGGAGACGGCCTGGAGGCTCGTGGCGGCGTCGTCGCGAGCCTCCCGGCCGTCTCCTTGTTGCGTTTGCAACGTTACCCGTCCAGACGGTACAGTAGACGGGTCCTGCCGGGCGGCGTGACGACTTCCGCGCCCGGAGCAACACCCTCGAAGTCCGTGGAGCACCACCATGTCCGCACTCCTCACCAGCCCGATCGCCACCCGTGTCACCACGAGTCGGGCGCGACGGTTCCTGGCGCTCGCCGTGCTGATGCTGCCCGTCCTCCTCATCTCGATCGACAACACGATCCTGAGCTTCGCGCTGCCCTCGATCTCCCGCGCCCTCGACCCGGACGCCACCACCCAGCTCTGGATCGTGGACGCGTACCCGCTCGTGCTCGCCGGGCTCCTCGTCGTGATGGGCAGCATCGGTGACCGCATCGGGCGCCGGAAGATCCTGGTCATCGGTGCCAGCGGGTTCGCGCTGCTCTCGGTCGCCGCGGCCTTCGCCACCGACGCCTGGATGCTCGTCGCCGCCCGCATCGCCATGGGCGTGTTCGGTGCGATGCTCATGCCCGCGACGCTGTCGATCATCCGGAACGTGTTCCCGCACGCGGGGGAGCGTCGGATGGCACTCGCGGTCTGGTCGACCATGTTCGCCGCAGGCAACGCCCTCGGCCCGCTCGTCGGCGGCGTGCTGCTCGCGCACTTCCACTGGGGGAGCGTGTTCCTCGTCGCGGTGCCGATCCTCGTGCTCATGCTCGTCGGCGTGCCGTTCTGCGTGCCGGAGTCCCGCGACCGGAACCCAGGGCCGGTCGACGTCCCGAGCATGCTGCTCTCGCTCGGCACCCTCGCGCCGATCGCCTGGGCGATCAAGTCGATCGTGCACCCGGAGGAGCGTGGCCTCGCGATCGCGATGGTCGCCGTCGGCGTGCTCTGCGGCGTCGCCTTCGTGCGGCGGCAGCTCCGCACCCGCACCCCGATGCTCGACCTCCGGCTGTTCCGCAGCACCGCGTTCACGGGCAGCGTCCTGATGAACATGGCGGCGATGTTCTCGCTGACCGGGTTCCTGTTCTTCATCGCCCAGCACCTGCAGCTCGTCGCCGGGCTCGACCCCTTCACCTCGGGCGTCGTGCTGGTCCCCGGGTCGGTGCTGACCATCGTCGCCGGACTCGTCGTCGTGCCGATCGTGGCCCGGGTCGCACCGCGCTGGGTCGTCGCCGTCGCGCTGCTGTTCTCGGCGGCCGCGTACGGGATGGTCGCGGTGCTCGGGCACCACGCGTCGATCGTGGCGCTGGCGTTCGCGTTCGTGCTGCTCGGCATCGGGATCGGCGCGTCCGAGACCGTCACGAACGACCTCATCATCTCGACCGCCCCGGCGGACAAGGCCGGCGCGGCCTCGGCCGTGTCCGAGACCGCGTACGAGATCGGTGCGGTGCTCGGGACGGCCGTGCTCGGGACGATCCTCGCGACCGCGTACCGGGCGCACGTGTCGGTGCCGAGCGGGCTGTCGTCCTCGGCCCACACGGCGGCGCAGGAGACGCTCGGTGGTGCGGTGTCCGCGGCGACCTCGCTCGGCGGGTCGGCCGGTCAGGCGCTGCTCGACTCGGCGCGGGCGGCGTTCGACTCCGGCGTGACGATCACGTCCGGCGTCGCCGCGGTGCTCATGGTCGTCGCCGCTGCCGGCGCCGTCGTGATGCTCCGGCGGCGCTGAAGTGCCGCACCCCGCACCGTGCGACGCCGCCGCTCCGCGTCACACGGCGTCATCCGGCACGCCCGGGATGAGGCGAACCTGGGAATCGTTGACCTCAACATAGGTTGAGGTCCTACGTTGGGAGATGCCCGCCAGGACAGCGGGTCACCCACTCCCGAACGAGGAACGACCACGACTCCCATGCCCGAAGCAGCACCGGCCACCATCGCGGACGCGTACAAGTCGGCGTTCCGCGGTCACCCCGCCGGCGTCGCCGTCATCACCGCCGAGGGGCCCGACGGCCCGACGGGGCTCACCGCCTCGAGCGTGGCGAGCGTCGCGATCGACCCGCCCGTCCTGGTCTTCTCGCTGTCCACCCAGTCCGGGTCGGCCGGCATCGTCCTCGGAGCCCCGCTGTTCGTCGTGCACCTGATGGACTCGCACGGCGTCGCCCTGGCCAAGCGCTTCGCGTCAACCGGCAGCCCGGCGGCCGACGACCCGATCTGGGGCACGCTGCCCTCCGGTGACCGCTACCTGCCGTCCGCCGCGTCCGCCCTCCGATGCCGTCCGCTCTCCACGACGCCGATCGGCAGTTCGACCGTGGTCGTCGCCGAGGTCCTGGACATCGTGCTCGGCTCCGAACGGGGCGAGCCGCTGGTCTACCACAACCGGGAATTCCACTCCCTCACCGATCGTTCCCGGCTCTCGTGAGCCGCGGAGCACCATCCGCCAATCCACTGATCGAAAGGAACTCACATGGCTGAGTACACCCTGCCGGAGCTGCCGTACGACTACGCCGCACTCGAGCCGCACATCAGCGGCAAGATCATGCAGCTGCACCACGACAAGCACCACCAGACCTACGTGACGGGTGCGAACACCGCGCTCCAGCAGCTCGCCGAGGCCCGTGAGTCGGGCAACCTGGCGAACGTGAACAAGCTCGAGAAGGACCTCGCGTTCAACCTCGGCGGTCACGTCAACCACTCGATCTTCTGGACCAACCTCGGCCCGGACACGAAGGTCCCGGAGGGCGAGCTCGCCGCTGCGATCGACGAGTTCTTCGGTTCGTTCGAGAAGTTCCAGGCCCAGTTCACCGCCGTCGCCACGGGCATCCAGGGCTCCGGCTGGTCCGTCCTCGCCTGGGACACCGTCGGCCAGAAGCTCACCACCTTCCAGCTGTTCGACCAGCAGGCGAACGTGCCGTTCGGCCTGGTGCCGATCTTCATGCTCGACATGTGGGAGCACGCCTTCTACCTCGACTACCTCAATGTCAAGGCGGACTACGTCAAGGCCGTGTGGAACATCGTCGATTGGGAGAACGTCGCGGCTCGCTTCGCGAACGCCAAGTCGCAGTCGTTCGTCACGCTCTGAACGCTCTGACCTGACGGACGGGAGGCCCGGTGCCAGCTGGCACCGGGCCTCCCGTCCGTTCGTGGTCGCGCCCACCGCACGTCCGTCACCGTCAGGCCGTGCGAACCGGGCGCCCGGTCCGTCGCATCAGGCCGTGGCGAACCGCGCGCCGGAGACGAGCCGGTCGGCCACCGCCCGCAGGACGGCGTCGATGTCCGTGTGCTCGCGGTCGACGATGGTGCCCCACTGCGCGCCACGGGCGGCGAGGACCGCGCCGCGGGCCGCTCGTTCCCCGTCGCGGGCGCCGTAGCCGTGGGTGGTGCACCAGGCCGCGATGGCGGCCACCTGCGCGCGGTGGAAGACGTGTTCGCGGTCCCGCCCGTCGAGGGACTCCACCGACCCGAGCTCGAAGGTGAGCCGCGCCGCGAGGGAGCGCTCCGGGTCGTCGAGGCCGCCGAAGACGGCGACGAGGTAGGCGGCGAGGCCGAGGTCGTCGGCGTCAGGGTCGAGTGCGACGGTCGCGGTGCGCTCCGCCAGGTGCTCGACCACGGCGTCGATGAGGGCTTCACGGGTGCCGAAGTGGTACACGATCGGGTACGCGCTGGTGCCGAGGACGCGGCCGAGGCTGCGGACCGAGACGTCTTCGAGCTTGGTGTCCTGCAGGTGCTGGGCGACCTTGGCGACGATCGCCGGCTTCAGGGTCGGATCGGGCTTGCGGGGCATGGGGTCTCCGGCCGTGCGGTGGATCAGAACACAATCATGAAAAATGTTACCGGCAGAGTCCGGCGCCGGGCTGGGAGTCCGCATCGCATCCGTGATCTGAAGAGGGGTGCAGGCTCACTCCGCAAAGTGGAGATTTCCTCGGGTTCACGTAGACTGCCGAGGATGTCCCTGCCGTCCGAGCGTTCCGTGCCCCCGTCACGTCCCGCGGAGGCGGCCGGCGGACGGGCGGTCGCGGGCCGTCGCCGCGGCGTCGGGAAGCGCTTCCTGGTGATCGGCGACGTGCTGGACGGCGTGCTCGTGCAGACCCGGGCCACCGGGCCGGGCGACCACGACCCGGCCGCGTCCATCCGGCACCGCCCCGCAGGGGCCGCGGGGAACACGGCGACCTGGCTCGGCTGGCTCGGCGCCGAGGTCGACCTGGTCGGGCGCGTCGGGGTGGACGACGTCTACCGGCACGCCCGCGCGCTCGAGGACGCGGGCGTCCGGCCGCACATCCACCACGACGCCGGCACCTCCACCGGGGTCGTCGTGTCGGTCCGGAACGCGCGCGCCCGGACGTCGATGTCCGACGGCGCGGCGAGCTCGCTGATCACCGCCGACGACGTGCCGGACGAGCTCGTCGCCCGTGCGGACATCGTGCACCTCACGGGGGAGGCGATGCTCGGCGCCGGCGGGGTGGAACGCCTGGCGGCCCTCGTCGCCCGCGCTCGCTCGGGGCCGGCCCGCGTGTCCTTCGACCCGTCGTCGGCGGCGGTGGTCCGGGCCGTGGGCGGCCCCGCGTTCCTCGACGCGATCGCCGGGGTGGACCTGCTCGTCCCCGGCGCGGCCGAGGCGCTCGCACTCACGGGAGCGCCCGACGTCGTCGAGGCCACCCGCATCCTGACCCGGGCCGTGCCGCTCGTGGTCGTCACGCTCGGGCACGACGGTGTCCTCGTCGGACGGCCGGGGCGGACCCCGCAACGCGTGCCCGCCACGGCGGCCACGGTCGTCGACACGATCGGCGCCGGCGACGCGTTCGCGGCGGGTTTCATCCGTGCCTGGGCCACCGACCCGGTGCGGGTCGGGGCCGCCGCGCGGGAGGGCACGCGGGTCGCCGCTCGCGCGCTCGGGTTCGTCGGCGGGCGGCCGCCGGTCTGAGGTCGTGCGCCGGTCGTGCGGCGGTCGCGGGGCGGTCGTGTGCCGGTCGTGCGGCGGTCGCGGGGCGGACCCGCGGCGCGTCAGCCTTCGGCTTCGACGGGCTCCGCGGTGCAGATCAGGGTCTGGACGCGCCCGGATGCGAGCGGAGCGAGTCGGATCTCGACCCGGAGCCGTCCAGCGGTGCCGGGCAGCCACCAGCGCAGGTGCGTCGGCGTCGTCGACGCCTCCGCGACGGGCGCGGCACCGAGGTCGGCGCCGACGGCGGCGGCCGCCGCGGCGATCGCGGCGCGTCGCCGGTCGTACGGCACGTCCATGGCCACGTTCGGTGTGCAGATCGCGTCCGCCAGGTCGTCGCTCCACCCGGCCAGGAGGCGCGACACGGCCGCCTGCGCGGCTCGCGTCTCGGGGAGGACGCTCACGGGCGCCGGCCGGGTCCGCACGTCGGCCGCGAGCAGCAGGTCGTGCGCGGCCTCGGTCGCGACGGAGACCTTCGCCTGCGTGGCGTTCTCGAACGCGACGACACCGAGGCCCGAGCGGACGGACCACCGCATGTGCGCCGAGAAGCCCGGGTAGCCGCCGGAGTGCGAGGCGATCGGCCCGTACATGGCGTCCTGCTCGACGAAGAGCCCGAAGCCGTAGCCGACCGGCCGGCCGGAACCGGGGACCGTCGTCGGGATGACCCGAATCGCCTGCTGCATGAGGCGGCGGTCCGCGGGGGAGACCGGGCCGTCCTCGGCCACGGACCCCGGCGCACGGAGCGGCGCGAACGCCGAGGACAGGTGTCGCGCCCAGCGAGCCAGGTCGGTGACGGTGGAGAACAGGCCGCCGATCGGGGAGAACGCGCCGGGGCTGCTCAAGGGGAGTGGTTCCCAGGTGCCCTCGAAGGGGCGGGCACCGGTCACGACGTACCCGCGGGCGTCGGCCGCCGCGAAGACCGTGTCGTCGAGACCGAGCGGCTCGAGGACCACGTCGTGGGCGACCTCGACGAAGGGGCGCCCGGCCACGACCGCGACGGCACGTCCGAGCAGCGCGTAGCCGAGGTTGGAGTACGCGAAGCCGGTGCCCGGGACGGAGTCGAACAGCAGCCCGGCCCGCAGGACGGCGTCGAGTTCGTCGTCGGAGATCGACTCCTGGCGGTCACCCCACGGGTCGTCGGTGGGGAAGCCCGCCGACATCGTCAGGAGCATCCGGAGCGTGGGGATCGGTGCGTCCGGCGTCGGCAGTGCCACGTCGGCGAACGCCGGCACGAAGTCGGTGATCGGGGCGTCGAGGGAGACCCGGCCTGCCGCGACGAGCGTCAGGAGCGCGGCCGCGGTGATGCTCTTCGTGCACGAGGCGATCCGGTAGACGGTGTCGGCGTCTGGTGCGCGGCCGTCCCCGCGGTCGCCGTGGCCGCCAGACGCGACGAGGCCGTCCGCGTCGAAGACGCCCCACACGGTGCTCGGGGCGACACCGCGCTCGACACGCTCCCGGAAGAGCTCGTCGATCCGCGCGATGGTCTCCGGGCTGGTGGTCGTCATGCGCGGCGCATCCTGTCGTAGGCGTCGAGGGCTCGTTGGCGGGTCTCGCGGAGGTCGACCATCGGTTCGGGGCGGTCCTCGTCGGCGGGCACCCAGCGGCGGACGTACTCGCGGTGCTTGTCGAAGCGTTCGAGCTGGCGGTCCGGGTTGAACACGCGGAAGTAGGGCGCCGCGTCGAACCCGGAGCCGGCGACCCACTGCCAGTTGCCCGGGTTGTTCGCGGCGTCGGCGTCCACCAGGGTGTCCCAGAACCACTGCTCCCCGACGCGCCAGTCCACGAGCAGGTTCTTCACGAGGAAGCTCGCCGCGGCCAGGCGGACGCGGTTGTGCATGGCGCCGGAGCTCCAGAGCTCGCGCATGCCGGCGTCCACCAGGTCGAACCCGGTGCGCCCCTGGTACCAGCGCTGGAGTTCGTCGTCGGACGGGGTGCGCCAGGGGAATGCGTCGAACTCCCGCCGGACGTTCACGGTGGCGAGCTGCTCCGAGTGGAAGTACTCGTTCCAGTTGAACTCGCGCCACGCCAGCTGCCGGAGGAACGCGGGCGCCTGCTGCCGCTGGTGCGGCTCGAGCCTGCCGTGCAGCCGGTGCCACACCTGGTACGGGCTGATCTCGCCCCAGCGGAGGTGCGGGGAGAGGTCGCTCGTGGCGGCCATCGCGGGTTCGTCGCGCTGGTCGTAGTCCTCGAGGGCGTTCTCGACGAATTCCTCGAGGAGCTTCGCCGCACCGTGCTCGCCGGGATCCCAGGCGTCACGGAGTCCGCCGGCCCAGTCCGGGGCGGTCGGGAGGAGCGCCCAGTCGGCCAGGTCGTCGCTGTCGGCGGACGAGGGTGACGGCAGCTCCCGTGGCTTCGGGAGCGGGTGCCGTGGCTCGGGCATCGCCTGCGCCGCGCGCCAGAAGGGGGTGAACACCTTGTACGGCTCACCGGAACCGTTGAGCACCGTCCACGGTTCCCAGAGCAGCGTCGCCGCGAAGCTGTGCGCCTCGGTGCCGGCGTCGGTCAGCGCGGACTTGATCCCCGCGTCGATGTCGCGCTCGACCGGTCCGTACCGGCGGTTCCAGAACACGCCGTCCGCGCCGGTGTCGGCGACGAGCCGGGGGATGACGTCGGCGGCCGCGCCCCGGCGCAGGACGAGCCGGGACCCGCGGGCCCGCAGGTCGGCGTCGAGCGAGGTCAGCGACTGGTGCAGCCACCACCGGGCAGCGGCGCCCAGCGGCCGGATGCCGTCGCTGTCGTCGTCGAGGACGTAGACCACCGTGAGGTCGCCGCCGTGGTCGATCCCCGCGCGGAGTGCCGGGTTGTCCGCGAGCCGGAGGTCGTCGCGGAGCCAGACGAGGGCGCCGGTCACACGGGCGCCGGGTCGGTCTGGACGGCGACGGTGCGGCGCACCGGGGGGATGTCGGCAGCGGCGACACGGAGCTTCGTGCAGAGCTCGGTCAGGGTCCGGAGCTCGCTGTCGCTCAGTCCGGCGCTGACCTGCGCGGCGATGCTCGCGGCGTGCTGGACGGCGACGGCGCGGTAGACGTCGAACCCGTGCGCGGTGAGCGCGACGATCACGCCGCGGGCGTCGGTCGGGTCCGGCTGTTTCTCGACGATGCCGCGTGCGGCCAGTCGGTCGACCAGACGGCTGACGCTCGGCTGGGTGAGCAGGAGGTGGCCGGTGAGGTCACGCATCCGGCAGCGCCGCCCGGGCTGCGTGGAGAGGTTGAAGCAGACGTCGTACTCGTTGAACGAGATCTCGCCGCCCGGGAACTCGGTGTTGAGGTTCCGCATCACCGTGACCTGTGCCCGGAACAGGGCTTCCCAGGCACCGACTGCGACCGCTTTCTCGCTGCGGTGGGCGTCGGTCCGGGCACCGTCGGTGCCGCGCGCCTCGTCGTTCACGGTGGAGCTCCCTCTGGTCCGGTGGTCTTCCACCCTACCGAGGGCGTCGGACACTCGGACCGAGCAACGCGCCTGCCGGACCCCGGACACGGACGAGGGCCGGCCGCTCAACGAGCGACCGGCCCTCTCCCTTGCACCAAGAGTGTCCTGCAATCACATTCCGCAGCCGGTGCCACAGCAAACACCGTCTGCACCACCGACTGTATAACGAACGGATAACGGGCGCTAGCCGGAACCGCCGACGTTCGCTGCGAGTTCACCAAGAGGCCGGTATGCGCGGCCTGCGGTGCTCAGAACAGGTCGGGCGACGGGGTCGACGCGTAGCGGACGGCGACGTCCGCGTGCCGGTCGAAGCGGTAGCCGACCCCGCGGACCGTGCGGACGATCTCCTCGAACGCACCGAGCTTGGAGCGCAGACGGCGGACGTGCACGTCGATGGTGCGCTCGTTCGGGGTCTCGTCCTCACCGTCGGACCAGAGACCGTCGATGATGGCGGTGCGGTCGACCGTGCGGCCCTCGCGGAGGACGAGGAACTGCAGGAGCTCGAACTCCTTGTACGTCAGGGGAGCGGCTTCACCGTCGAGCGTCACACGCTTCCGGGAGATGTCGATGACGACGCCGGTCTCCTCGGGCTCGGGCTTCTCGGCCTGCTTGCGTGCGGCGACGGCGGAGCGGTCCTGCAGCGCGAGCCGGACGACGTCGACGTCACGGCCACCGGAGCCCTCGGCGGCCACGGCGACCGCGGCGTAGGTCTCGGCGGCGGGGACGAGCTGCGCGGTGAGCGCCTTCAGCTGCTCGACCACCGCGGCGAGGGTCGTGCCGGCCGCTGCGGCCTTCTCCTCGTCGATGCCGACGTAGAGGGCGAAGCCGCGGGCCTCGGTGCCTTCCGGCAGTGCGCGGTTCCGCTGCGGTGCGACGACCGGGCTCGTCGGGATCTCGGTGCGCTCGGGCTGCACGGCCCGCGACGGTGCCGCGTCGCGGCGGGGCCGGATCGGGGTGACTGCGCCGAGGTCGATCGGGGCGGGAGCAGCGGTGCGGAGGCTGGTGCGGGGCTGGGCGATGGTGAGCGACATGGTGGTTCTCCGGGCGATGTGGTCGCGGCTGCTCTCGCAGTGCGGCCGGTGTCGAATGCGTCGGCCCGGGTACGGTGACGTCGCATCGGCGGTGCGCCGATGTGCCCTGCGGTCCTGCTGGGGAGGACCGGGGCTGACCCGGGGGTGCGGGGAACGACCTCGTGACGTGAAGTGCGCGTCGTCGGTGGTCGTCACCCGGGGATCACGCGCTCGCGACGGGGGTGGTGTCGCGGGGGATCCGGCTGGAACGGGTGCCGATCAGGCACACATTCGACAACGCATGACGGCCATCGCCGGCATCATCGTGCCGGCGGTCCCCACTGCCCCCGAGAGGGAGCACGCCTCGGAGAGGACGCGGGACACGGTTGCAGTCATGACGACGAGTATCCGCGGTATACCAAGTCGCTGTCAACCGTCCGCCCGGACGGTCGAGGGCGGAGGAGTGTTATTCGGCCAGTCCGTACAGACGGTCGCCGGCGTCGCCGAGGCCCGGCACGATGTAGCCGTTCTCGTCGAGGCGCTCGTCGAGGGCGCCGAGCACGATCGTGACGTCGCGGTCGCCCACGGCTTCCTCGACGGCCTTGAGGCCCTCGGGTGCCCCGAGGATGCACACGCAGGTGACGTCCTCGGCGCCGCGGTCGAACAGGAAGTCGATGGCGGCGGCGAGGGTGCCCCCGGTCGCGAGCATCGGGTCGAGCACGAAGCACTGGCGGTTCGAGAGGTCGTCCGGCAGGCGCTCCGCGTAGGTCTGCGGCTCGAGGGTCTCCTCGTTGCGCGCCATGCCGAGGAACCCGACTTCCGCCGTGGGGACGAGCTTGACCATGCCCTCGAGCATGCCGAGGCCGGCGCGGAGGATCGGGACGACGAGCGGGCGCGGCTTCGCGATCGAGACGCCCATGGTCTGCGCGACCGGCGTGGAGATCGGGGTCGCCGTGACGCGGACGTTCCGGGTGGCTTCGTACGCGAGGAGCGTGACGAGTTCCTCGGTCAGTGCCCGGAACGTGGGGGAGGGTGTGGTCCGGTCGCGGAGCACCGAGAGCTTGTGGGTGATGAGCGGGTGGTCGGCGACGTGGACTCGCATAGGGTCGAGCGTACCGTGCCGCGTGCCCACCAGCGGTCGCGGGCGGTACCCGACCAGACCGGAGGACCCGTGGACACGACACGCTCGACGCACCCGGCCGGGCGTCCGTACGTGTCCGCGATGGCACTGGCGCTCGAGGAGGCCCGGGCGTGCCTCGCGACCGGGGACGTGCCGGTCGGGGCCGTCGTCCTCGACGCACAGGGCCGCGTGGTCGCCACCGGCCGGAACGAGCGTGAGGCCACGCAGGACCCCACGGCGCACGCCGAGGTGCTCGCCCTCCGTGCCGCGGCCGCCGTGACCGGGGACTGGCACCTCGACCGGCACACCCTCGTCGTCACGCTCGAGCCGTGCCCGATGTGCGCGGGGGCGATCCTCGCCGCACGGGTCCCGCGGATCGTGTTCGGCGCGTGGGACCCGAAGGCGGGAGCCTCCGGCAGCGTCTACGACATCGCCAGGGACCGTCGTCTGCCGCACCGGTCCGAGGTGGTCGCGGGTGTGCTCGAGGCGGAGTGCGCCGCCCTGCTCGACGACTTCTTCGCGGAACGGCGCTAGTCGCCGCTCCGCACTGCTCCGCGGAACGGCGCTAGTCGGCCGCGCGGATCACGATCGCCTCGGTCGGCGGACGCGGTCCGGTGCGGAGCACGTCCGGCTCGACGTAGATGACCCGGGCGATCGGCACGGCGGCACGCACGCGCTGCTCGACGGTGTCGATCCCGGCGGCGACGTCGCCGAGTCGTCGGTCCCCGTCGACGGCGACCTTCACGCCGACCATCAGCTCTTCCGGGCCGAGGTAGAGGGTCTTGATGCGGATGATCGACTCGACCTCGGGACCGTCGAGCACGGCCGCCTTGATCTTCGTCACGTCCGCCGCCGTCGCTCCCTCCCCGACGAGCAGGCTCTTGGTCTCGATGCCGAGGACCAGCGCGACCGCGATGAGCAGCACCGCGATGAGCACGGTGCCGATCGCGTCGAACACCCCGTTCCCGGTCAGCGCGGTGAGGCCGACCCCGAAGAACGCGAAGACCAGGCCGGTCAGGGCCGCGGTGTCCTCGAGCATGACGACGGGGAGCTCGGGGGCCTTGGCTCGGCGCACGTACTGCACCCACGACAGCGAGCCCTTGTGCGGTGCCGCTTCCTTCAGTGCGGTGCGGAGTGAGAAGCCCTCGAGCCCGATCGCGATGACGAGCACGAGCAGCGGCAGCCACCAGTTCTCGAGGGGGTGCGGGTGCGCGAACTTCTCGATGCCCTCGTACAGGGAGAACACGCCACCGACGGAGAACAGCACGATGGAGACGACGAAGGCGTACACGTAGCGCTCGCGCCCGTAGCCGAAGGGGTGTTCCTCGTCGGCGGCACGTCGGGCGCGCCGTCCACCGAGGAGCAGCAGGAGCTGGTTCGCCGAGTCCGCGAGGGAGTGCACACCCTCCGCGAGCATCGATGCCGAGCCGCTGATCGCGGCGGCGATGAACTTCACGATCGCGATGCCGACGTTCGCGCCGAGTGCGGCGAGGATGGCCCGGTTGCCTCCGGAAGCGCTCACTGTGACCCCTGTCTCCTGATCTGCTGCCCGATCCTACGGGCAGGTCCCTCGGTAGGGTCGGGCCATGACGATCGAACTGCCCCGCACCGCCCTCGTCGGCGTCGGATCCATGTCCGGCGCGGTCCTCGACGGCCTCCTCGCCGCCGGTCTGGCACCCGACACCGTGGTCATCACGACGAAGTCCGAGTCGTCCGCCGCCGCCCATCGCGAGCGCGGACTCGACGCCCACGCGAGCGACACCGAACCGGATGCGAACCGCGCTGCGGTCCGTGGCGCCGGCATCGTCGTGCTCGGGGTGAAGCCGTTCGCGATCGGTGACGTCCTCGACGAGATCGCCGGCGACCTCGCACCGGGCACCGTCGTCGTCAGCGTCGCCGTCGGGGTCACCACGGCCGCGATGGAAGCCCGCGTGCCGGACTCCGTCCGCGTCGTCCGAGCCCTGCCGAACACCCCGATCGGCGTCGGCCACGGCGTCACCGGCATCAGCGGCGGCGCCTCGGCGGACACCGAGGCGGTCGCGCTCGCGTCCAGCCTGTTCGACGTGTCCGGCGCAGTGATCGAGGTCCCCGAGGACAAGCTCGACGCCCTCTCCGCGGTGTCCGGCTCCGGTCCGGCGTACGTCTTCCTCTTCGTGGAAGAGTGGCAGCGCGCGGCCGAGGCGCTCGGCTTCACCCACGAGCAGGCCGAGACGATGGTGCAGGGCACCGTGCGGGGTGCGGTCGCGCTGCTCGAGCGTTCCGGCAAGGAGCCGGCGGACCTCCGGAGGGCCGTGACCAGCCCGAAGGGCACGACCGAGCGCGCGGTCGCGGTCCTGCGGGAGGCGGACCTGGCCGACACCCTGCGGCGTGCCGCCGACGCGGCGATCGCGCGTGCCGAGGAGCTGTCGAAGCTCTAGACCAGACCACAGACCGGACGGGAGGCTCGGTGCCAGCCGGCACCGGGCCTCTCCCCACCGGCACGGCCTGTCTGCCGCTGGCGCGTCAGCCAGGGACCGGCGGCGTGGGCCCAGGCGGCCTGTGGTCTACTCCAGAGCGGCGAAGCGCTCCAGCGCCGTCGTCGAGCCGGACACGATGATCACGTCGTGCTCACCGATCACGCTGTCCGGCGTGGCCGGGACGAAGGCCTCGCCCGGGGGCTTGATGCCCAGCACGGTCAGGCCGAAGCGGGTCCGGATCGCGGTGGTGCCGAGGTCCTTGCCGCGGACCGCCCGTGGCGGGAACATCTTGACGACCGCGAAGTCGTCGTCGAACTCGATGAAGTCGAGCATCCGGCCGGAGACCAGGTGCGCCGTGCGCTCACCGGCCTCGCGCTCCGGGTAGACCACGTGGTTCGCGCCGATCCGGGACAGGATCGTGCCGTGCGAGCGGCTGATCGCCTTCGCCCAGATCTGCGGGATGCCGAGGTCGACGAGGTTCGCGGTGATGAGCACGCTCGACTCGAGGTCGCTGCCGGTGCCGACCACGGCGATCGGGAAGTCCTGCGCGCCGATCTGCCGGAGCGCGTCGATGTCGGTGGCGTCGGCCTGCACCGCGTGCGTGACCCGGTCGGACCACTTCTGGACCAGGCCGGCGTCCGTGTCGACGACGAGCACCTCGCGGTCCTGGCGCTCGAGCTGCCCGGCGGTGGCGGCGCCGAAGCGGCCGAGGCCGATGACGAGCACCGGGGCGTCGTGGCTGACGGCACCGAACGGGTGCTGCGGGCGGGTTCGGTCAGCCAACGATCGGCCTCTCCTCGGGACGGCGGAACAGTTGCCGGCTCTGGCTGGCGGCCAGGGCTGCGGCGATGGTCACTGTACCGACACGACCCAGGAACATCGTCGCGGCGAGGACGTACTTGCCGGACTCCGGCAGCTCCCCGGAGATGCCGGAGGACAGGCCGCACGTGGCGAAGGCGGAGATCACCTCGAACAGCACCCGGTCGAGCGACTCGTGGGTGATCTGCAGCAGGACGATCGTGGCGACCGCGACGATCGTGGCGCCCCAGAGGACGACGGCCACGGCGACGCGGAGCACGTCGCTCGGGATGCGGCGGCCGAACGCCTCCATGCTCGCGCGGCCGCGAGCCTCGGCGACGGCGGCGAGGAACAGCACCGCGAGCGTCGTGACCTTGATGCCGCCGGCGGTCGAGGCCGAGCCGCCGCCGATGAACATGAGCATGTCGGTGACCAGCAGGCTCGACCCGTTCAGCTGGTCGAAGTCGACGAGCGAGAAGCCGCCCGACCGGGTCATGGTCGAGAGGAAGAGCGCCTGGAAGGCGGTCCGCCCGGCGCCCTCCTGGCCGAAGGTCGACGGGTTCGACGCCTCGAGCGAGATGTACACGATCGCACCGCCGACGAGCAGGACGGCACTGGTCGCCAGCGTGAGCTTGACGTGGATCGGCCACTTCCGGGGCGTGCGGAGCTGCTTCGTGAGCGCCCGGATCACCGGGAAGCCGATGGACCCGGCGACGACGCCGACCATGAGCAGCGAGAGGAACCAGTAGTCGTGCGCGAACGGGTCGAGGCCGCTGGCGTTCGGTGCGAACCCGGTGTTCGTGAAGGCCATCGCCGCGTAGTAGAAGGAGTCGCCGACCGCGCTCCAGAACGGGATGCCGGCGATGAGCACCGACGGCAGGAGCAGCAGGCCGAGCACGATCTCGATCGACAGCGTGCTCACCGCGACGGTGGCGAGCAGCGTGCCGACCTCGCCGAGCCGGACCGCCTGTCCCTCCGGCACGGCGCCGTGGTGCGTGCGGAGCGGGTTCGAGTCGCCCGCGGCCATCAGCTTCGCGCGCAGCCCGAGCTTCCGGGTCACGAACAGCCCGAGGATCGACGCGAAGGTCAGCACGCCGACGGCGCCGATCTGGGTGCCGATCACGACGAGGGTCTTGCCGAACACCGACCAGTGCGTCGCCATGTCCACGGTCGCGAGCCCGGTGACGCAGACCACCGACGCCGCGGTGAACAGCGAGTCCGCGAAGTGGGTCGACCGCCCGTCGGCCGCGGCCATCGGCGTCATGAAGAGCACCGTGAACACGAAGATCAGCGCGACGAAGACCAGGATCGCCAGGCGCGACGGCGAGGAGCGCAGCACGGTGGCGATCCGTGACACGCGTCTGCGGGAAGCGCCCGTCGAGACGGTCGGCGGCTCCGTGCGGTCGAGCATCGTATGCCTCCGAGGACATGGGCGGGACGCATCGCATGGTACATCCGTGCCCGGCCGGTTAGCCTTTCCCCATGGCCGACATCTTCAGCGTGGTCGCCGATCCGACGCGGCGGGAACTGCTCGGCGCGCTCCTCACGGCGTACGGCGCCGACGCGACCGGCGGGGAACTCAGCGTCGGCCAGCTCGTCGAGAAGCTCGGGGTCAGCCAGCCCACCGTCTCGAAGCACCTCCGCGTGCTCCGTGACATCGGCCTCGTGACCTCGCGCGAAGAAGGACAGCACCGCTACTACCGGCTCGACCCGGAACCACTCCTGCACATCGAGGACTGGGTGGCGCCGTTCACCGGCGCGGTCGACGCCGACGGCACGCCGGCGACCACCGCATGGACGCCCGACGGGCAGCCGGTCTCCGTCCGTCGGAACGGCGTCGCCGGCAAGGCCACGGTCGAGGTGGGGACCGAACTCGGGCGCGTCATGGCCGAGGCGTCGCACCGCGCCACGGCGGCGTTCTCGGGGGCGCAGCAGGGCTGGGAACGGGTCGTCGAGAGTTCGCGTCGCCGGTTCACGAAACGCTCCGACGAGGACTGACGCGTCGCCCTGGACACCGGGTATCACCCGCCTCTACAGTTACCAGAGACCACTCAGGTCACACCAACCTCCGCGTTCGGTCGAGCGCGTGCCCCGAAGGCGGATCATGACCGGCAGTTTCGACGACGTGCGCTTCCTCACCGTCGCTGAGGTGGCCGAGATGATGCGCGTCTCGAAGATGACCGTCTACCGCATGGTGCACGCCGGGGAACTCCCCGCGATCCGGTTCGGCCGTTCCTTCCGCGTCCCGGAGTCGGCAGTCGCCGAGGTCCTGCGCGGCGGCATCGCCGACGTCGGCTGAGTCCTCCGCCTGAGAGCGCGTTCGACATCACAGCGGCCCTCCGGTAGGATCGGGCAGGTTGATTTTCCGCGGCTTCATCGGCCCGGTGTCCGTACATCAGCATCAGTCCGAGCGAGGTCCACATGGGTTCTGTCATCAAGAAGCGTCGCAAGCGCATGGCGAAGAAGAAGCACCGCAAGCTCCTTCGCAAGACGCGTCACCAGCGTCGCAACAAGAAGTAAGTCGCGAGACTTGCCGCAGAAGCCCCGGTTCGCCGGGGCTTTCGCTGTTCCCGGGCCGGGAACCGTCGGGGCTACGCTGATCCCATGCCAGCCGTGACGCTCCTCACCAAGCCCGGATGCCACCTCTGCGACGATGCACGACCGATCGTGGAGCGGGTGGTCGCTGCCCATCCCGGCGTGACGCTCACGGAGCGCTCGATCCTCGACGACGACGCCCTCCGGCTCGAGTACGCCGAGGACATCCCCGTGGTGCTGGTCGACGGCCGCGTCCACAGCAACTGGCGTGTCGACGAGGACCGTCTCGTCCGCGCCCTCGAGAAGGCGGGAGCCTCCGCATGATCCAGCACGTCGTCTCGTGGACCCTCCGGGAAGACCTCGACCGCGCGTCGTCCATCGGGCGGATCCGCGAACTGCTGCACGGGCTGATCGGGGTCGTCCCGTCGATCCGCTCGCTGCAGGTCGTCGAGAACGTCGCCTACCCGGGGAAGAACCAGGACGTCGCCGTCGTGGCGACCTTCGACGACCTCGCCGGTCTCGACGTGTACCAGGTGCACCCGGACCACCAGGCTGCGGCGGCCGAGATCCGTGGACTGGTCACGGGGCGGGCCGCCATCGACTGGGAGAGCTGAGCCGAGCCTCCCGACTGGCGCGCTCCGCCCGCTTGCGCTGGCGCGCTCCGGCGGCGCACAACGAAAGCCGGCTCGAACCACGGAATTCCGTGGTTCGAGCCGGCTTTGGTTGTGCGGATGCGGTTCGCGCCGCGCCGCCGCGCGCCGCAGCCCGCGCCGCCGCGCCCCCTACGGGGTCAGGCGCGTCGGGCCGCGGAACAGGTACGTGACCTCGCGGATGGACGGCTCGCCGAGCATGAGCATCAGCACGCGCGCGAGGCCCATGCCGAAGCCGCCGTGCGGCGGCACGCCGTAGCGGAAGAAGTCCAGGTACCAGCCGAGCTCGGCCGGGTCCAGGCCCTTCTCCTCCGCCTGCGCGGTGAGGACGTCGACGCGGTGCTCACGCTGGGCGCCCGTGGAGATCTCGGCACCGTTGAACAGCAGGTCGTAGCTGTTCGTGAGCGTCGGGTCGTCGGCGTGGCGCATGTGGTAGTACGGGCGGATCGACGCGTCGTAGTCGGTGACGAACACGAACTCCGAGCCGTGGTGCTCCTTCGCCCAGGCGGACACGCGACGCTCGCCCTCGGGGTCCAGGTCGCCGTCGGCACGGACGACGTCGTGGCCGCTCTCCGCGACGATCTTCCGGGCCTCGGCCAGGGGCACGCGGGGGAACGGGGTCGCGGGGACCTGCAGCTCGAAGCCGAAGACCTCCTCGATGTCCTTGCCGTACTTCTCCTTGACCGCGGTGATGCCGGCCACGAGGACCTCTTCGTGCATCGCCATGACGTCCTCGTGGGACTCGATCCACGAGAACTCGGCGTCGACGCTGGTGAACTCGGTCGCGTGCCGGGAGGTGAAGGAGGGGTCGGCGCGGAAGGCGTCGGCGATCTCGAACACGGCACCGAAACCGGCCGGCTGTGCCATCTGCTTGAAGTTCTGCGGCGACTGCGCGAGGTAGGCGGTCGTCTCGAAGTACTCGAGCTGGAAGAGCTCGGCGCGGGACTCCGACGCCGACGCCATCAGCTTCGGGGTGTGGATCTCGATGTAGTCGCGCTCGACCCAGTACGTGCGGAACGCGTGCTCCAGCGTCGTCTGGATGCGGAAGATCAGGTTCTGCTTGCGGTTGCGCAGGTCGATGAAGCGCCAGTCGAGGCGCTTGTCGAGCGAGGAGTCGTCGGCGATCGGGGTCTCCGGGATCGCGGCGCTGACGACGGTGAGCTCGCCGACCTTCACCTCGAGGCCGCCGAGCTTGACGCGCTCGTCGTGCTTGAGGGTGCCGGTGACGTGGATGAAGGAGCCGTGCGCCAGACCCGAGATCGTCTCGGTCGTGGCGAGTGCTGCGGCCGAGGCGTCGTCGCCTTCGGTCGCCTCGCGCGTGGCGGGGTTCACGAGCTGGACGGCGCCGGTCTCGTCGCGGAGGACGACGAACTGCACCTTCTTCTGATCGCGGACGGTCTCGACCCATCCGGCCACGGAGACGGGACCGTCGGGGAGGGCGGCGAGGTCGCTGATGCGGGTGCGTTCGATCACGGTCGTCGAGTCTACCGGGCTGCCGGTTCTGCACAGCCCGGTTCCGTCCGACGGTTCTCCACAGACACCGCCGGGAGGCCCGGCTCGCCCCCGGTGCGTCCGTAGCGTTCTCGACGTGGCCGGGTCGCGAGCGGGGAGGAGGTCCTCATGACGGTGCTGACGGTTGGGACCGACGGTCTCGCGGCCTGGCCGCCTGCGGCGGTCGCGACGGTGGTCGCGGCGCTGGCTGCGGCTGGGCTGTCACTCGTCGCGGCGATCATCGGCGGTCTGTGGGCGGTCCTCCGATGGCGCCAGGACGTCGCGCGGGAGGAACGTGACCGGTACTGGGCTCGGCTGACCGTGGTGTTCGAACTCGTGTCGGGTGACGACGTCGGCCGCCATGAGCTCGGGTACGCACTCGCCGAGGCGATGTGCGACATGCAGAGGATTCCGCCCGGAGAAGAAGCGGGTGCAAAGGTCATGCGGGAACTGCTCAGCAGAGCGAAGGAGACAGGATGACGACGTTCGTGTCGCGGGCGTGCAGAGGCGTCGTGCGGTGGTTCGACCGGCGCGAACCCGCCATCGTCAGTGACGAGGAACTGGAAGCGATGTGGGCGCGCGCGAAGGTCCGCGCCGCGGAATGGCATTCTCACATCGAAGAGCGGAAGCGCGAGATCGGAGCTGCGCGGGATGCATCGTCAGTGGAGCGAAGCGCGGAGGGAGCCCAGCGTGCCGATGAACTCCTCGGCCATGCCCGCCCGCTCGACGAGCTTCGCGTGGCGGGCCCGCGCGTCCTCCAGGAAGGCATCGAGGCGCGCTGCGCGTGCGGCCGTGTCGTCCGCATCACTGCCGGGGAGCCCGTCGACGATGCTGAGGAGGTCGCCCATCTCGTCGAGTGAGAACCCGAGCGGCTTCATCCGACGGATGACGAGCAGCCGCTCCAGGTCGCGCTCGGTGTACACGCGGAAGCCACCAGTGGTGCGGCCGCTCGGCACGAGCAGCCCGACCTCGTCGTAGTGCCGGATCGTCCGGAGGGACATCCCGGCGCGGTCGGCGAGTTCACCGATGTGCATCGTCCCGGCGTCGTGCTGGTCGTCGTGCTGTTCGTCGTACTCGGTCATCGCGCCCAACTCTACCCTCACGTGAGGGTAGGGTTGAGCGCGATGACGACCCTCACCCACGCGCCGGCCGCCGCGAGCGTCCTGTCCGCACTCCGCTCGCCCCGACTCCTGACGCGGGAGGTGTTGGCGGGCATCGTCACCGCGCTCGCCCTCATCCCGGAGGCGATCTCGTTCTCGGTGGTCGCCGGCGTCGACCCGGCGGTCGGGCTGTTCTCCAGCGTCATCATCGCCGTGGTCATCGCGATCGTCGGCGGCCGGCCGGCCATGGTGTCTGCAGCAGCGGGTTCCGTCGCCCTGGTGATCGCACCGCTGGTCCGTGACCACGGGATCTCCTACCTCGTCCCGACGATCGTGCTTGGCGGCGTGATCCAGCTCGTGCTCGGGTTCCTCGGGGTGGCACGGCTGATGCGGTTCATCCCGCGCAGCGTCAACGTCGCCTTCGTGAACGCGCTCGCGATCCTGATCTTCACGGCGCAGCTCCCGAACCTGTTCGGCCACGACGTCCCGCTGGTGGTCTGGCCGTTGACCGCGCTCGGCGTCGCGATCATCGTCGGGTTCCCGTTCCTCACGAAGGCGGTCCCGGCGCCGCTCATCGCAGTCGTCGTGATCACCGTCATCACGATCGTGTTCAGCGTCGCCGTGCCGACCGTCGGGGACGAGGGGGCGCTGCCGACCGCGCTGCCGGGGTTCAACGGCATCACGGTCCCGATCTCGTTCGAGACGCTCACGATCATCGCCCCGTACGCGTTCGGCATGGCGATCGTCGGGCTCATCGAGACGCTGCTCACGGCGCAGCTCGTCGACGCGATCACCGAGACCGGGTCGAGCAAGTGGCGCGAGTCGTGGGGGCAGGGCATCGCGAACATCGCGTCGGCCTTCTTCGGTGGGACCGGTGGCTGCGCGATGATCGGCCAGACCGTCATCAACGTGAAGACCGCGGGGGCCCGCACCCGGATCTCGACCTTCGTCGCCGGTGCCTCGGTGCTCGTGCTCACCATCGTGCTGCACGACGTCGTCGCCCGGATCCCGATGGCCGCGCTGACCGCGGTGATGCTCATGGTCTGCGTCGCGACCTTCGACTGGCACAGCATCCGTCCGCGGACCCTCGGGCGGATGCCGCTCGGGGAGACCGCCGTGATGGTCATCACCGTGGTCGTCGTGGTCGCCACGAACAACCTCGCGACCGGGGTGCTCGTGGGTGTCGTCGTCGCGGCGCTCGTGTTCGCCCGCCGGGTCGCGCACGTGGTCGAGGTGGTCCGCGAGCCGGTGGACGAGCGGACCGTGCGGTACCGGGTCCGCGGTGCGCTGTTCTTCGCGTCGTCGAACGACCTCGTCACCCGGTTCTCCTACGCCGAGGACCCGGAGCACGTCGTCATCGACATGTCCGAGGCGCACGTGTTCGACGCCAGCACGGTGGCCGCCCTCGACGGGGTCGAGCAGCGGTTCGCGAAGCACGGCTCGAGCGTCGAGGTGGTGAACCTGAACACCGGTTCGGTCGCGCTGCACGGCAGGCTCTCCGGACACCTCGGCTGAACGGTCCCGAAGCCGTCAATCGCCTGTGTGGGCAGTGGGAACAGCTGCGCGACCTAGACTGGAACCCATGCCCGCGACCCGAATCCACCTCGTGCGGCACGGCGAGGTACACAACCCGGACCGTGTGCTCTACGGGCGACTCCCGGGCTTCGGACTGAGCGAGCTCGGGCACCGGATGGCCGCTGCGTCCGCCACCGCGTGGAAGGACGCCGGCGTCGACGTCCGCCGGATCGTGGCCTCGCCGCTCCAGCGCACGCAGGAGTCCGCGGCACCGTGGTCCGCCGCGTACGGCCTCGACGTCACCCTGGACGAACGGCTCATCGAGCCGACGAACCGGTACGAGGGACAGCCTCCCGGCTTCACGAAGCGATCCATCCGGAAGCCGTCGGAGTGGCCGTGGATCGCGAACCCGCTGCGACCGAGCTGGGGCGAGGCCTACGAGTCCATCGCCAACCGCATGCTCGCCGCGGTCGCCACCGCGTGGGAGAGCGTCGATGAGGGCGATGTCGTCCTCGTCAGCCACCAGCTCCCGATCTGGATGGTGCACCGGCGCCTGACGGGGGAGCCGCTCTGGCACGACCCCCGGAAGCGCCGCTGCGACCTGTCGAGCATCACGACGCTGGAGCGCGTGCCCGCCACCCTGGGCGGCCGGTTCACCGAGGTCGGGTACGCCGACCCCGCACAGGAACTCCGGGGGACCGCCATCGACGAAGGAGCAGTGTGATCGTCCGCAGTCTCAAGAAGCGGTTCGTCGCGGTCGGGGCGCTCGCCGTCGTCGCCGCGATCGCCCTCACGGGGTGCTCGGGTGGCAGCGACTCGCTGTCGAAGCAGTACGGCAGCGGCACGACGCAGAACTACATCTCCGGTGACGGTGCGGTGACCGAGGTCGCCGCCGACAAGCGCACCGACGCGGTCGACTTCTCCGCGACGACCTCCGACGGCGACACCGTCTCGGCGAAGGCCCTGCGCGGCAAGGTCGTCGTCCTGAACTTCTGGTACGCCAGCTGCCCGCCCTGCCGTGCCGAGGCGAAGTACCTCAACAAGGTGCAGGCGGAGTACGCAGACGAGGACGTCCAGTTCATCGGCGTGAACGTCCGTGACCAGAAGGCCACCGCAGCCGCGTTCGAGCGGACGTTCGGCGTGCAGTACCCGACGGTGCTCGACGCCGACAAGGGCACCATGCAGCTCGCGCTCTCCGGGCAGATCGCACCGAACGCCGTGCCCGCCACGATCGTCCTCGACACGAAGGGCCGGGTCGCCGCCCGCGTCCTCGGCGCGGTCGACGGCACGAGCATCCTCGAGACCCTGGTGGGCGACGAGCTCGACGGCGGCAAGGCCTCCTGACCTGTGGACAGCAACCCCTTCTCCGACGCGATCCTCAGTGGTCAGATGTACGTGGCGCTGCCCGTCGCACTGCTCGCCGGGCTCGTGTCGTTCCTCTCGCCGTGCGTGCTGCCGCTCGTCCCCGGGTACCTCGGGTACGTCAGCGGCGTCGCCGACGGCGGCTCGAGGTCACGCGGACGTGTCGTCCTCGGGGTGCTGCTCTTCGTCCTCGGCTTCACCGCGGTCTTCGTGGCGTACACGACCGTCTTCGGCGCACTCGGCTTCTGGCTGGTGCGCTGGCGTGACCTCATCACCCAGGTCCTCGGCGTCGTGGTCATCCTGATGGGCCTCGTGTTCATCGGGCGGTTCACGTTCCTGCAGCGCACGCTGAAGCCGTCGTGGACCCCCGCGACCGGACTCGTCGGGGCGCCGCTCCTCGGCATCGTGTTCGGCCTCGGCTGGACCCCGTGCCTCGGCCCGACCCTCGCCGCGATCAACCTGCTCAGCGTCCAGTCCGGCAGCGCCTGGCAGGGGATGTGGCTCGGGGTGGCCTACTGCCTCGGTCTCGGCATCCCGTTCCTGCTCGTGGCACTCGGCGCCGGGTGGGCAGCGGGAGCGATCCGCGCCGTGAAGCGCCACATGCGCATCGTCAACATCATCGGAGGAGCGATCCTGATCGTCATCGGTCTGCTCATGGTCACCGGCATCTGGTCGGCCGTCATGTCGAGCGTCGGGGCGGTGATCCAGAGCTATGTCCCGGCAGTCTGACACCGACGCGAGCAGGGTCGAGAACGGCACCGAGTCCGACCCGATGCGCCCGTCCGACCACGTCGACGGCGCCGGCCCCGGCGACGGCGGCGTGAACCAGCCGAAGCTCGGCTTCGTCGGCTACGTCCGCTTCTTCTGGCGCCAGCTGACGAGCATGCGCACCGCGCTGTTCCTGCTGATGATGCTCGCCCTCGCGGCGATCCCGGGGTCCCTCGTGCCGCAGCGCACCGCGGACCCGAACGGTGTCGTCCAGTACAAGGCGGACCACGCGACGCTCTACCCGATCCTCGACAAGCTGCAGGTCTTCGACACCTACACCTCGGTGTGGTTCTCGGCGATCTACCTGCTGCTCTTCGTGTCGCTCATCGGCTGCATCATCCCCCGCACCAGGCACCACTGGCAGGCGCTCCGCACCCGCCCGCCGAAGACGCCGGTCCGCCTGACGCGACTCGCCGGGTTCCGCACCGTGGCCGTGGAGCCGGACACGATGGCGGACGGCGCCGCGGAGACGGACCCGGCCACGGGCCTCCCGTCGGTCGAACGCGCCGTGACGCGCGCGATGGCGCTGCTGAAGCGTTCCGGGTACCGCGTCGAGCGGTTCGGCGACTCGGTGAGCGCGGAGCGCGGCTACCTCCGTGAGACCGGCAACCTGGTGTTCCACGCGGCGCTCGTCGGGGTCCTCGTGGCCGTCGGCATCGGCGGTGGCTTCGGCTACACCGGTCAGCGCCTGCTGGTCGAGGGCCAGACCTTCTCGAACGTGCTCGGCTCGTACGACTCGTTCAACCCGGGCCGCTGGTTCCAGCAGACCGACCTCAAGGGCTACAACCTGACGCTCGACAAGTTCGTCACGAAGTACGAGGAACGGAACCTCAACGCCCTCGGCCAGGCGACGGACTACTCGGCCACCGTGACGAGCAAGGAGAAGGGCGGCGAGTCGAAGACCAGCCGTCTCGGCGTCAACGAGCCGCTGTCGATCGGCGGCACGAACGTCTACCTCCTCGGCAACGGCTACGCGATGCAGGTCACGATCCGGGACGGCGACGGCAACGTGGCGTTCAAGGACGACGTGCCGTTCCTGCCCGCCGACGCGAACTACACCTCCACCGGCGTCATCAAGGTGCCGGACGCGTCGCCGGACCAGCTCGGCATGGTCGGGTTCTTCTACCCGACGGCGGTCAAGCAGACCACCGGTGCGTACGCGTCGACCTACCCGGACACCGAGAACCCGCTGCTGACGCTGCAGGTGTACGAGGGCGACCTCGGCCTCGACGACGGCGTCCCGCGCAGCGTGTACCAGCTCGACACCAAGGGGCTGACGCAGATCGCCGGCACCAAGGCGGACACGAAGAGCATCGAGCTGAAGCCGGGGCAGACCAAGACGCTGCCGAAGGGCGCCGGGTCGATCACCTTCGACGGCGTCAAGCGCTACGTCTCCCTCGACGTCCACCACGACCCGTCGCAGCTGTTCGTCGGCGGGTTCGCGATCCTCAGCGTCCTCGGGCTGCTGACGTCGCTCTTCGTCCCGCGCCGTCGCGTGTGGGTGAAGGTCGTGCCCCGCACGGGCGCCGAGCACGGCGAGTACGACCTCGAGTACGCGGGGCTGGCCCGCGGCGAGGACCCCAATCTCGAACGGGCCGTGGCGGACATCGCCACGCGGCACGTGTCGGACCTCGGAGTTAGGATGCCCTCGTGAACGACATGACGACGACCCTCGCGACCTACTCGGTCGTGCTCACGTACTCGGCGATGGCCGTCTACGTGGTCGCGTTCATCGCGTTCGCGCTGGACATGGCCAAGCGCGCGGGCGAAGTGACGGTCGCTGCGACCGACGCCGCCGCTCCCGCGGTGGAACGCCAGGCGAAGACCGTCGCCACCGTGCAGGGCGGCACCGTCGTGCTCGAGCGCGTCGAAGCCCCCGCGAAGACCGGTTCCGGTCGTCGCGGGTCGCGGTTCGAACGCGTCGGCATGGCGATGACGATCCTCGCGCTCGTGCTGCACATCGGCTCGATCGTCCTCCGGGGCATCGCCGCCGACCGTGTGCCGTGGGGCAACATGTTCGAGTTCTCGCTGACGGGCACCGGGCTGATCATCGCGATCTTCCTGCTCGTCCAGTTCTGGCAGAACCTCAAGTTCCTCGGGGTGTTCATCACCGGCCTGACGCTGATCCTGCTCGGCATCGCCACGGTGAACTACTACGTGCCCGTCGTCCCGCTGCAGCCCGCGCTGCAGTCCTACTGGCTCGTGATCCACGTCTTCGTCGCCATCTCCGGCACCGGGTTCTTCGCGCTCGGCGCCGGCCTTGCGGTGTCGCAGCTCGTCCAGACGTACCGCCTCGGGCACTCCGGCGCCGCCAAGAAGCTCCGCTTCATGGAGACCCTGCCCGACGCCGACCGGCTCGAGGTCCTGACCTACCGCGTGCTGCTCGTCGGCTTCGTGCTCTGGACCTTCACGCTCATCGCGGGCGCCATCTGGGCCGAGCGTGCGTGGGGTCGCTACTGGGGCTGGGACACCAAGGAAGTCTGGACCTTCATCATCTGGGTGGTCTACGCGGGCTACATCCACGCTCGTGCGACGCGCGGCTGGCGTGGGGCGCGGTCGTCCTGGCTGGCCCTGATCGGGTTCGCCGCGGTGATGTTCAACTTCTCCGTCGTCAACGTGTTCTTCAAGGGGCTGCACAGCTACTCCGGCCTGTGAGCAGCTGAGGTCCGCCGACACGTCGGCACCTGCCTGGAGGCGCGGTGCGGGTCCGTCCCGCGCCGCGCCTCCGTCGTTCCCGCGCCCACGCCCCCGGCCTCACCCCCGTGGTGAGATCGCAGTTCGCGTCGCCTCGGCAGCGCGGGACCGACAGAAACTGCGATCTCAGCGGCCGCCGCGGGCGCGGCGCGGGCGCGGCGCGGGCGCGCGGGCGCGCGCTGCGCGGCGCGGCGCGCTACGCGGCGGCGCGCAGCGCCGCGTGCACGCGCGCGAGGCGGGCGCGCCACCACGCGTCCCGCTCGGGCGGGGCACCGAACCGGGCCAGCAGCTCGGGTGCGACGTCGACGCGGCGCACCCCGATCCTCCCGTCGGTGGGCAGCAGCGGGTCGGCGGTGACGTCACCCTCGAACATCACGGCGGTCCCGAGGCCCGCGGCGTAGCCCGGGCTCATCGCCGCCGCGGCGAGGAACGCCCCCATCCCGAGCCCGACGGACGTGTCCAGCGCGCTGGACACGACGCAGGGGAGCCCCGCCGCCGCGATCACCGAGCGCGCAGCGGTGATCCCACCGAGGGGCTGCGCCTTGACGACGAGGACGTCGGCGGCTCCGGCTCGGGCGACGGCGAGCGGATCGGAGGCCTTCCGGACGCTCTCGTCCGCCGCGATCGGCACGCCGAGGCCGGCGATCCGGGCCCGGAGCTCCGCGAGCTCGGGAACGGTGCGGCAGGGCTGTTCGGCGTACTGCAGGTCGAACGGAGCGAGCTGCTCGAGCGCGGCCGTGGCCTGCTCGACGCTCCACAGGCCGTTCGCGTCGACGCGGACGGCAGCGGTGGGTCCCATCACGCGGCGCACCTCGGCGACCCGGGCGACGTCGTCCGCGATCGTGGTGCCCGGTTCGGCGACCTTGACCTTCGCGGTCGTGCAGCCGGGGTAGCGCGCGAGCAGGTCCTCGACGGCACCGGGGTCGATCGCCGGGACGGTGGCGTTCACCGGGACGGACGCCGCCGCCGGAGCATGCGCGGTCCAGCCGAAGTCGATCGTGCCACGGAGCCAGGCGGCGGCCTCGGCGTCGTCGTACTCGACGAACGGGGAGAACTCCGTCCAGCCTTCCGGGCCGCGGAGGACGACGGCTTCCCTCGTGGTGATGCCGCGGAACCGGACCCGCATCGGGAGGGCCACGACGTGGGCGTCGGCGAGGAGTTCGGCGAGGTCGGGGAGCACGCTCCCATCCTCGCAGCGGACCTCACGGTTCCTCGGAGCCGACCGCCAGGGCGGGGCATTAGCATGCATCGGTCGGCCTCGGTCGACGGCCGACACGACGACCAGAGGGAGGCTCCGTGGCGCCTGATCCGCAGCAGCGGTCGTCACGCGCATCCGGAGCCGGAGCGTCGGGCGCACGGGCACCCGGAGCCCGAAGCGGGACGCCCCGGACGGGCCAGCCGCGCGCCGGCACGGACGAGTTCGCCCGGCTCATGCGGAGCAACACCGTCGACGTCCGGCAGCAGGGTCGGACCCGCCGCCGCCGGAACCCGGTCGTCGGCAAGATCGCCTTCGGTCTGGCGATCGTCTCCGCCGCGGTGGACGCCAGCGCGTTCGCGGTGTTCATGGGCGGCGACACGAAGTTCGCGTTCGGGATCTGCTTCGTCGTGGTGTTCCTGACCCTCATCGCCGCGGTCCTCGGGTTCATCGCCGCGGTCGGCGGATTCGGCCGCTGGTACGGCGCGATCGGCGTCGTCGTGGCGTTCTTCGCGAACCCGGTGATCCTCATCGTGCTCGTCGTGATGGTGGCTCCCGAACTCCTCACCGACATGGGGGCCTAGGGCACCGGCGATAGGTTGGGTGCATGCCCGACACCGTGTCCGACCTGTTCGACCCCGACGTCTGGACGACCGCCCCGGCGGCCGCGTCCTTCACCGACATCACGTACCACAAGCACGTGTCGCAGGGCATCGTGCGCATCGCGTTCGACCGCCCCGAGGTCCGCAACGCCTTCCGTCCCCGCACCGTCGACGAGCTCTACCGCGCACTCGACGACGCCCGGCAGGACCCCCGCGTCGGTGTCGTCCTGCTCACGGGCAACGGCCCGAGCCCGAAGGACGGCGGCTGGGCCTTCTGCTCCGGCGGCGACCAGCGGATCCGTGGACGGAGCGGCTACCAGTACGTCGGCGACGAGGGCGCGCCGCCGGAGGGCGTCGACCCCGCTGCGGCGCAGGCGTCGATGGGCCGGCTGCACATCCTCGAGGTCCAGCGGCTCATCCGGATGATGCCGAAGGTCGTCATCGCGGTGGTCCCCGGGTGGGCGGCCGGCGGTGGGCACTCGCTGCACGCGATCTGCGACCTGACGATCGCCAGCGCCGAGCACGGGAAGTTCAAGCAGACCGATGCCGACGTGGGCTCGTTCGACGGCGGGTACGGCAGCGCCTACTACGCCAAGCAGATCGGGCAGAAGCTCGCGAGAGAGGTCTTCTTCCTCGCCGAGGAGTACTCCGCGCAGCGCGCCTACGAGATGGGTGCCGTCAACCGGGTCGTCCCGCACGAGGACCTGGAGCGTGAGGCCATCCGCTGGGGCGAGATCATCCTCGGCAAGTCCCCGACGGCGATCCGGATGCTCAAGTACGCGTTCAACGCGGTCGACGACGGCATGGTCGGCCAGCAGGTCTTCGCGGGCGAGGCCACCCGTCTCGCCTACGGCACCGACGAGGCGGTCGAGGGCCGCGACTCCTTCCTCGAGAAGCGCAAGCCCGAGTGGACGTCCTTCCCCTGGCACTACTGATGGTCCGGCCACTGGTCGCGCTGGGCACGTCGGACCCGTCGGCGGTGCTCCGCGGCCTGGAGGCTGCCCTCGCCGGCGGCCCCGCGCTGCTGCCCGTCGCCGAGGGCGCTCCAGCACTGCCGACAGCGGCCCCGGCCGACGTCCCGCGGCGGGTCGCCCTGATCGTCGAGACGAGTGGGTCCACCGGCACCGGCAAGCGCGTGGCGCTGTCCTCCGAGTCGCTCCTCGCCGGTGCGGCCGCCGCCGACGCGGCGCTCGGCGGCCCGGGTGGCTGGGTGCTGGCGTTGCCGACCCACTACATCGCGGGCCTCAACGTCCTGACGCGGTCGGTCGCCGCGGGGACCACCCCGTCGATCGTGGCACCGGGGCACTTCGACGCGGCGGCGTTCGCGGACGCCGCCGACCGGCTCGTCACCGGACCGGCCGCGCCGCGTCGGTACACCTCGCTCGTGCCGGTGCAGCTCGCCCGGGTGCTCGACGACGAGCGTGCGACGTCCGCCCTCGCCGGGTTCGACGCGGTGCTCGTCGGTGGGCAGGCGACGCCGGCCCCGCTCCGGCAGCGCGCCGTCGACGCGGGGGTGCACGTCGTCACCACGTACGGCGCGAGCGAGACGAGCGGGGGCTGCGTGTACGACGGCGTCCCGTTCGGCACCGTCGGCACCGAGCTCGTCGACGGGGAGCTCTGGCTCCGCGGTCCGATGCTCGCCGAGGGGTACCTCGGTGACGACGAGCGCACCACATCGACGTTCGTGGAGCGGGACGGCCACCGGTGGTACCGCACGGGGGACGCCGCGACGATCGAGGACGGCACGGTGCGGGTGCTCGGACGCCTCGACGACGTCGTCATCTCCGGCGGCGAGAAGGTCCCGCTCGGTCTGGTCGAGCGCCTCGTCCGCGAGCTGCCCGGTCAGGAGTCCGCGGTGGTGACCCGGCGGGCATCGGGGGAGTGGGGCGAGGTGCCGGTCGTCGTCACGGCACGCCCGCTCGACCTGGAGCGCGTCCGGGACCACGTCGGTGCCGCCCTCGGCCGGGCCGCCCGACCGGCGGAGGTGCTGGTGGTGGACGAGGTGCCGATGCTCGCGTCGGGCAAGCCGGACCGCCGCGCGATCCGCTCGATCGCCGATCCGTCAGCGGCTTCATAGCGGTGCGGGGCGTCGCGTCCGCGCAGCCCGAATAGGATTGACGGTCGTGGCACGATCGAAGAACGAGACCCAGAAGCAGGGCCGCTCCGGCAACCCGGCGAAGGCAGCTGCCCCGGCACGCACGAAGCGACGGGCGACCGCCAGCGACTGGATCGGCGGCGCACGGCTCCGCACCCTGACGCTCGGTGTCGTCCCGGTCGTGCTCGGCACGGCCGTGGCCTTCGTGGACAGCGGGATCACCGGCGACTTCGGCGACTACATCGCGAAGGACGGCCACCTCGCGATCGCCCTGCTCGCCCTCGCCGTGGCACTGTTCCTGCAGATCGGTGTGAACTACAGCAACGACTACTCCGACGGGGTCCGGGGCACGGACGAGTTCCGCGTCGGCCCCGCCCGGCTCACCGGCGCCGGCCTGGCGAAGCCCCGCACGGTGCTGACCGTCGCGCTGACGTTCTTCGGCCTCGCGGCCGTCGCCGGCATCGTCATCGTGGTGCTCACCCAGCTGTGGTGGCTGCTCCTCGTCGGTGCCGCGGCGATCGTCGCCGCCTGGTTCTACACCGGCGGCAAGAAGCCCTACGGCTACAACGCGCTCGGCGAGGTCTTCGTCTTCGTGTTCTTCGGCCTCGTCGCGGTCCTCGGCACCCAGTACGTGCAGATCCGGGAGATCACGCACAGCGGCTGGGCGGCGGCGATCGCGGCCGGGTTCTTCGCCTGCGCGGTCCTGATGGTGAACAACATCCGCGACATCGACGAGGACCGGCTCGCCGGCAAGCGGACCCTGGCGGTCGTCGTCGGCCGTCCGGTCGCCCGCGTGCTCTACGGCGTGTTCCTGATGCTGCCGTACGTCGCGCTGCTCTGGTTCGTGCTGCTGTACTTCCGAACCGGCTTCACGTACTTCTCGCTGCTGCTGGCGCTGCCGGCACTCGCGATCGGGGTGTCCTCGCGGAAGCCGCGCGAGCTCATCACGGCGCTCCAGCTGTCGTCGTTCGCGTCGCTGGCGTTCGGCCTGGTGCTCGGCATCACGCTGGCCCTGCAGCCGTAAGCCCTGCAGCCGTAGGCCCTGCAGTCGTAAGCCCTGCGGCGGTCGACGCCGGAGCCTGGGCGCGGGAGCGGCTCAGTCGGCGGTCGGGTGGTCCCGGCGCTCGGCGTGCCGATCGGCGTCCGAGACCGGCCGCGCGGTGGGGGCGTCGGTGTCCTCGGCGTCGACGAAGTCGTCCTCGAAGTCCGAGTCGGCGTCGCGCTCCGGACGCCCGCGCCGGTTCGCGAGGTTCGTCGTCACCTGGCCGCGCAACCGGGGCAGTGCGATGTACGACACGAGCAGCCCGATGAGGGCCGCGCCGATCGTGGCCCAGTACCAGGGCAGCCCGATCACGAACAGCACGACGAGCGCCGCCGCGAAGATGCCGAGACGGGCGAGGGTGTAGACGAGCCACGCTTTCACGCGGCAAGTCTACGGACGCCCGACCGTGAGGTCGGTCACAGCCTCACGACGTACGCTGCACCGCATGATCCGCTTGTGGCTCGTCGTCGTCGTCGCCGCCGTGGCGTTCACGGTGTACGCGCTCATCGACTGTGCGACGATGCCGAAGCAGCGCATCCGGTCGCTCCGTCGCGGTCTCTGGCTGCTGCTCATCGTGATCCTGCCCGTCGTCGGCAGCCTGCTGTGGTTCGTCCTCGGTCGTGCACCTGCCGCTCCGGAGCGCACGGCCCGGTACCGTGGTCCCGAAGACGACCCGGACTTCCTCGGCGAGCAGGCTCCCGAGCGGCCCCGCACGGACAAGGACCAGGACGACGCGACCCTCCGAAACCTCGAAGAACAGTTCCACGACACGGACGACGACGGCCGCACCGATCGCTGACGGCGACGGACACCCCGCGTCCGGCAGTCCGGCGTCGGACTTCGCCCTCGCGCTGCTGCAGGAGTTCGCCCGCGCCGGTGTGACCGAGGTCGTGGTCAGCCCGGGCTCACGCTCCCAGGCGCTGGCCCTCGCCGCCGTCGCGCTCGAACGCGCCGGCGGCATCACCGTGCACGTCCGTCTCGACGAGCGGACCGCCGGGTTCTTCGCGCTCGGCCTGGCGATCGAGACCGGCCGACCCGCGCTGGTCGTCACGACTTCGGGCACCGCCGTCGCGAACCTGCACCCGGCCGTGCTCGAAGCGCACCACTCCGGCGTGCCCATGATCGTCGTGTCCGCCGACCGGCCGAGCGAACTCCGCGGCATCGGCAGCAACCAGACCACCGTGCAGCCCGGCATCTTCGCCGACGCGGTGTCGTTCGTCCGGGAAGTCGAGGCGCCGACCGCCCACGGCGTCGACGACGGCACCCGCGAGGTCGTCCGGGGCATCGCCCGCGAAGCCGTGGCCGCCGCCTCCGGACACACCGGTCAGCCCGGTCCGGCCCAGGTGAACGTGGCGTTCCGTGAACCCCTGTCGGCCACACTGCACGACGTCGCGGGCGTCCCCGATGACGAGATCGACACCGCCTACGCCACCCGACGCGTGCACACCGGCCTGCCCGTCGCGGAACTCACGCCGGACGACGACCCCGCGACCGTGGTGATCGCCGGGCACGACGCCGGCGAGGACGCCGAGCGGGTCGCGTGGGAGCTCGGAGCGCCCCTGCTGGCGGAGGTGTCGAGCGGGGCGCGCTACGGCCGGAACCTCGTCGTCACCTACCGCGAGCTGCTCCGCGACCCGGAGTTCGGCGGCCGGGTCCGCCGCGCCGTCGTGCTCGGACACCCGACCCTCAGCCGAGAGGTCCCGGCGCTCCTGCAGCGCGACGACGTCGAGGTGGTGACCGTCCGTGGGGCGGGGGCCGACCCGTACGAGCCGAGCCGAGCCTCCCGTCCGGACGAACCGACCACGCTCGTGTCCGACGTCCGCGTGACGGGCCGGACCAGCCCTGGACACCGTGCGTGGGTGGGACGCTGGGTCGCTGCCAGCCGTGCCGCACTCGGCGACGGCGACGCCGGGCCGGACCTCGACGCGAAGCGGTCCGAGGACCGCGCCGAGCGGAACCGGTTCCTCAAGGACGAGGTGGCGCTCCGTCGTCGACCCGTCGACCGCGCCATGCTCGCCGACGCCGTGTGGGGTGTGACCTGGCCGCACGACCGGCTCGTGCTCGGCGCCTCGCAGATCATCCGCGTCGCGGACGGCCGCGTCGCCGGCAAGAAGATCCGGGTGCACGCCAACCGCGGGCTCGCCGGCATCGACGGCACCGTCTCGACGGCACTCGGCATCGCCGCCGCGCTCGAGACGACACAGGCGGCGGGCGGAACGACACGGGTGCTGCTCGGCGACCTGACCCTGCTGCACGACGTCGGTGCACTGGTCACGGGCACCGAGGAACGGACCCAGCGGGTCCAGGTGGTCCTCGGCAACGACGAGGGCGGCGCGATCTTCCGCGGGCTCGAGGTGGCGGAGACCACCCCGGCCGCGGACATGCGGCGGATGATGACGACGCCGCAGCACGTCGACGTCGAGCGGGTCGTCACGGGGCTCGGGTGGGAGTACCGCCGGGCCGCGACCTGGGGCGACCTCGAACGGGTGCTCACCGACCCCGCCGAACGGGTCGTCATCGAGGTGCCGCTGGCCGACTGAGCGGCGCTGCGGCGGGCCGGGCGGTGCTCGTCGGCGCCGTTCCGCTACGCCAGTGCGTCGCGGATCGGGCGGAACTTCAGCGCGGTCTCGGCGACCTCGCGCGCCGGGTCCGACCCGCCGACGATGCCGGCACCGGCCCACGCGGTGACCGTCCCGTCGTCGTCGATCTGGGCGCTGCGGAGCGCGAGCATCCACTCGCCGTCACCCGACGCACCGAGCCAGCCGACCGGCCCGGCGTAGCGTCCGCGGTCGATGCCCTCGAGCTCCGCGACGAGCCGCACCGCGACGTCGGTCGGGGTCCCCGCGACCGCGGCCGTCGGGTGCAGCGCGTCGGCGATGTCGAGGGACGTCGTGTCCTCCGGCAGGGTGGCCTGCACGTCGCTGGCGAGGTGCCAGAGGTTCGGCAGCTGCAGCCGGAACGGCTCCGGGTCGACGCGGAGGTCCGCGGCGAGCGGTCGGAGCGCGTCGACGAGGGACGCGATGGCGAACGTGTGCTCCTCGACGTCCTTCGCGCTGGATGCCAGCGCCTCGGCGGCGGCACGGTCCGAGACGGCGTCGCTCCCGCGGGCCGCGCTGCCCGCGAGGACCCGCGCGGTCAGTCGGGTGCCGTCGGTGCGGGCGAGGGTCTCCGGGGTCGCGCCGACGAGCCCGTCCACCGCGAACGTCACGCACTGCGGATACGTCGCGGCGAGGTCGAGGAGCAGCGCGCGGCGGTCGGCGCCGGCAGGGAGGGTGCCGACCAGGTCGCGGGCGAGCACCACCTTGCGGGCATCGCCTGCGGTGATGCGGCGGACGGCCTCGGCGACGGACGCGGCGTAGGCGTCCTCGTCGATCCGGCCGGGAACGAGCGCGACCGACAGGTGCGGGCCGACGTGCGGCACCGGTACCGAGGTACGCGTGAAGGTCAGGGGAGCGGGGTCCGGCGTCGTGTCGATCGCGGTCAGCCACGCCTTGCCGCGGCGGCGCCCCACGACGACACGGGGGACGATGAGCACGCTCGTCGCCGCGGAGTCGTCGGCGAACGCGAAGGCGCCGAAGGCCACGAGCCCGGAACCGCGGAGCTGCACCGGGTCGTCGACGACGGCACGCTCGACGATGTCGCGCCACACCTCGGCGGCGTCGCGCATCCGGGACGGGCCGGTGAACTCGAACCGCAGCGCCTCACCGATCCCGATGATGCCGTCGCCGTTGCGCACGAAGGCGAGCGGCTGGTCGGGGAGGGTGTGTCGGAGCACGGCGCCCGGGTCGTCGAGGATCCGGGTCGAGACCGTGAGCGGCGGAGCCGCCGTGGCGGTACGGGTCACGGACCGATCGTACGCGCCGGATCTGCCGGGCAACGCCGCGCCGGACCTGCCGGGCAGCGCCGCGTCGGATTCGCCGGACAGCGCCGCGCCGGATTCGCCGGACAGCGCCGCGGCGGGTGTACCGGCAACGTACGGGACGGACCTCTAGGATTGGTCGGGTGAGCAGAGCGGACATGCACAAGCGGCCGGACGAGGTGGCGGCCATGTTCGACGACGTCGCGGAGAAGTACGACCTGACCAACGACATCCTCTCCGCCGGCAACGCCCCGCTGTGGCGGGTCGCCACCGTGCGCGCCGTCGATCCCCAGCCCGGCGAGCGCGTGCTCGACATCGCGGCCGGCACCGGCACCAGCGCCGCGGCCCTGGCGAAGAAGGGCGCAGAGGTGAGCGCGCTCGACCTGTCGGCCGGGATGATCGCCGTCGGCCGTGAACGCCACCCGGAGATCACCTTCGTCGAGGGGGACGCGGAACACCTCCCGTTCGACGACGACACCTTCGACGCCGTCACGATCTCGTTCGGTCTCCGCAACGTGAACGACCCGATGCAGGCGCTCGGCGAGATGCTCCGGGTCCTGAAGCCCGGCGGCCGCGTCGTCATCTGCGAGTTCTCCACCCCGCCGCTCGCCGCGCTCCGGTTCGGCTACGGCACGTACCTCAAGCGCGTCCTCCCGGGCATCGCGCGCCTGTCGAGCAGCAACCCGGCTGCGTACCGCTACCTCGCCGAGTCGATCGAGGCATGGCCGGAGCAGCAGGTGCTCAGCCAATGGCTCCGCGGCGTCGGGTTCACGATGGTGGCCTACCGCAACCTGACGGCCGGCATCGTCGCGCTGCACCGCGGCCGGAAGCCGGTCGCCGGCACGGTCCGCGAATCGGTCGCACGCCGCGCGAAGGCCCGGCGCGAGCACCAGGCCACCGGCGAACAGCCGCGCGTCGAGCCGACCGACGGCTGACCTGCCCCTCCATCCGCACACGGACCCCCGAACCACGGAGCAGCACTTGAACCCGAGCGTCCCGGTCGCACGTCGCGCACCGAGTCTCCGAGCCTCGCTCGGCATCGGCGAGCGGTTGTTCGCCAGCCCGGCCGAGCGTCGGTTCATCACCGCCGTGGACGACGGGCTCGAGCTCGTCGAGCAGGGGCTCGAGGACGCGATGCGTTCCGCCGACACCCTGGCCGACACGACCAGCCGGTACCTGCTCTCCGCGGGTGGCAAGCGCATCCGGCCGACGTTGACCCTGCTCATCGCACAGCTCGGCAACGGCGTCACCGACCACGTCGTGAAGGCTGCGGTGAGCGTGGAGACGACCCACCTCGCATCGCTGTACCACGACGACGTGATGGACGAAGCGCCCGTCCGCCGCGGGGTCCCGGCAGCGCACGTGACCTACGGCAACAACGTCGCGATCCTCACCGGCGACCTGCTCTTCGCCCGTGCCAGCCTGATCACCGCCGACCTCGGGCCCGAAGGCATCCGGATGCAGGCCGAGACCTTCCAGCGCCTCTGCATGGGCCAGCTGCACGAGACCACCGGGCCGCAGCCGGACGACGACCCCGTCGAGCACTACATCCAGGTCCTCAGCGACAAGACCGGATCGCTCATCGCGACCGCCGCCCGCGCGGGGATCCTGTTCTCCGGCGCCGACCGTGCTTACCTCGAAGCGGTCGGGACCTTCGGCGAGAAGGTCGGCGTCGCCTTCCAGCTCGTCGACGACGTCATCGACCTCGCTCCCGCCAAGGACAAGACCGGGAAGATCGCCGGCAACGACCTCCGTGCCGGCGTCGACACCCTGCCGTTGCTCCAGCTCCGTCGCCGCGCGGCCACCGAGCCGGGCGCCGCAGAGCTCGTGGCACGCATCGAACGGGACGTCACCGGCGCCCCGGACGACGCGGTCACGACCGACACGTACCTCTCCGCGGTGGCCGCGCTCCGCGAGCACGAGGCCACGGCCGCCACGCGGGCGCTCGCCGCGCAGTGGGCGACGGAGGCCGTCGTGGCCCTCGCGCCGCTGCCGGACGGTGTCGTCAAGCGGGCGCTCACCCGCTTCGCGGAGTCCGTCGTCGACCGCAGCCGCTGACGCGGCCGACCGCAGCCGCTGACGCCGCACCCCACAGACCAGCACAGCCACCGGGAGCACCCCACCTGAACGAACTGGAGACGATCAGTGCCCACCCTCCGCCTCGCCATCGTCGGCGCCGGCCCCGCCGGCATCTACGCCGCGGACATCCTCCTGCGGGAAGCGCACGCGTACGACGTGTCGATCGACCTCTTCGAGCAGCTCCCGGCCCCGTACGGTCTCGTCCGCTACGGCGTCGCGCCGGACCACCCCCGCATCAAGGGCATCATCAACGCGCTCCGCGACGTGCTCGACCGCGGTGACATCCGGATCTTCGGCAACGTCGAGTTCGGCAAGGACATCACCCTCGACGACCTCAAGAAGCACTACAACGCGGTCGTCTTCTCCACCGGCGCGATCAAGGACGCTGACCTCGACATCCCCGGCGTCGAGCTCGAGGGGTCGTACGGCGCCGCGGAGTTCGTGAGCTGGTTCGACGGCCACCCGGACGTCCCGCGCACCTGGCCGCTCACCGCGGAGAGCGTCGCGGTCATCGGCAACGGCAACGTCGCGCTCGACGTGTCCCGCATCCTCGCGAAGCACGCCGACGACCTGCTCCCGACCGAGGTCCCGGACAACGTCTACCAGGGCCTCAAGGCGTCCCCGGTCACCGACGTCCACGTCTTCGGACGTCGTGGTCCGGCGCAGGTGAAGTTCACCCCGCTGGAGCTCCGCGAGCTCGGCGAGGTCCGGGACGTCGACATGGTCGTGTACGACGAGGACTTCGACCACGACGAGGCCTCGCTGACCGCGATCCAGACGAACAAGCAGGTCATGGTCATCAACCGCGTGCTCGAGCAGTGGCGGAAGCGTGAGGTCGGGCAGGCCAGCCGTCGTCTGCACCTGCACTTCTACGCGAAGCCCCTCGAGTTCGTCGGCGAGGACGGCAAGCTCACCGCGATCCGGTACGAGCGCACCCGGCCGAACGGCCAGGGCGGCGTCGAGGGCACGGGCGAGATCCGCGAGATCCCGATCCAGGCCGCCTACCGCGCGGTCGGCTACTTCGGCTCGCCGCTGCCGGGGGTCCCCTTCGACGACCGGCACGGCGTCATCCCGAACCACGAGGGCAAGGTCCTCGACGACGACAACCGCCAGATCCCGGGCATCTACGCCACCGGCTGGATCAAGCGCGGACCGGTCGGGCTCATCGGGCACACGAAGTCCGACGCGATGGAGACGGTGCAGCACATCGTCAACGACCAGGCCAGCTGGTGGACGCCCGAGGACCCCTCCGACGAGGCGATCCCGGCGCTCCTGGCCGAGCGTGGCGTGGAGTACACCGACCTCGAGGGCTGGCACCGCCTCGACGAGCACGAGATCGCGCTCGGCGAGCCGCACGGTCGCGCCCGCGTCAAGGTCGTCCCGCGTGACGAGATGATCGACGCGTCGCTCGGACGCACCTCCGACCGGGTCTGACGGGTCCAGCCCGTGACCACCGTGCGCCCCGCCCTCGCCACCGAGGTGCGGGGCGTGCGTCTGACCGGGGTCGACGTCGCACGCGCGATCGCCCTGCTCGGGATGATGGTCGCGCACGTCGGCGGGGCCGCCGAGCAGCTGGACTGGTCGGACCCGTCGGCCTGGGACGCGGTCGTGAACGGCCGCTCCTCGACGCTGTTCGCGGTGCTCGCCGGAGTGTCCGTCGGCCTGGTGAGCGGTCGGACGTCACCGCCCGGTCCGCCGGAGATCACCCGGATCCGCGTCCGGCTCGCGCTCCGAGCGGTGGTCGTGGTGGTCATCGGCATCCTGCTGATGGCACTCGGCACCGACGTCTACGTGATCCTGCCGACCTACGGCGCACTGTTCCTCCTGGTGATCCCGGCGCTCCGGTGGCGTCGACGGACACTGCTCGTCGCGGCCGGTGTCTGCGCGCTGCTGTCGGCTCCGGTCGCGCTCGCGATCGTCCCGCTCTACGCGGGCGGCGGGGTGTTCGGGGCGCAGCTCGGGCTGGTGTACCCGGTGGTCACCTTCCTGGCGTACGTCCTGGTCGGGCTCGCGGTCGCCAGATCCGGTGTGGAGGCCCGGATCACCCAGGTCGCGCTCGTCGCGATCGGCGCACTGGTCGCCACCGCGGCGTACGTGCTCGGCGTGCTCGCGGCGCCGGTCCCGCCGGATGCGGCGAGTGCGTTCCCGGGGGTGCCGTTCGTGCCCCTCGGTTCGTCGTCCGAGCAGGCGTTCGCGCAGGTGTTCCTGTCGCCGCGGGACCACTCGTCCTCGATCGTCGACGTCGTCGCCACCGCGGGGATCGCGGTCGCGGTGATCGGGCTCTGCTCGCTGGTGTTCGACGGGCGCGGGCGTCTGCTCGAGCGCATCGCGTTCCCGCTCGCGGCGGTCGGCTCGATGCCGCTGACGATCTACGCGCTGCACCTCGTCGTGCTCGCCGTGCTGCCGCCGCTGCCCGACTCCGCCAGGACGTGGTGGTGGTTCGCGATCGGGACGATCCTGTTCGCGATGCTCTGGCGCCGCTTCCTCGGCCGCGGCCCCGCCGAGCGCCTGGTCACCCGCCTGACGACGCTCGCGCGCTGACCGCAGCCGGCGGGACGGCGGCGAGCCGGGCCTCCCGGCGGTCGACTACTGCAGGGCGGCGGTGAGCCGCGCGACGTTGTCGAGCACCTGCGAGCGACGCGTCCGGGCGAGCCAGGTGTCGAGGTCGAGTTCGGTGCTCTCCTGCCGGTAGGAGCTCTGCACGCTGCGGAGCGCGTTCACGAAGCGCTCCCCGCGCACCATCACCGAGATCTCGAGGTTCAGGCTGAACGAGCGCATGTCCATGTTGCTCGAGCCGATGACCGCGACGTCGTCGTCGATCGTGAAGTGCTTCGCGTGCAGGATCGTCGGCGCCTTGTACAGCCAGATCTTCACGCCGGCGCGGAGGAGTCCCTCGTAGTAGGAGCGCTGCGCGTGCCACGTCATCGCGTGGTCGCCGATCTCGCCCACGAAGAGCTCGACCTCGACCCCACGCTGCGCGGTCGTCGTGATGGCGTAGAGCATCGAGTCGTCCGGGACGAAGTACGGCGAGGTGATCGACACCTTCTTCTGCGCCGAGTAGAGCAGCGCGTTGAACAGGCGCAGGTTGTTCTCACCGTCGAAGCCCGGGCCGGACGGGACCACCTGGCAGTCCAGGGCGTCCCCGCGGTCCGCACGCTGCACGGGGTCGCTCTCGCGGAGCAGCAGCTCGTCGGTCTCGCTGTACCAGTCCGTCACGAAGAGCGCGTTGATGCCGGCGACGACCGGACCCTCGAAGCGGGCGAAGAGGTCCTTGTACGCCAGGCCCTTCTCGATGTGCGCCTTGAGGTCGTACGACTTGTCGATGAGGTTCTGCGACCCGGTGAACGCGACCGAGCCGTCGATCACCATGATCTTGCGGTGGTTCCGGAGGTCGGGGCGCTGGAACTTCCCCTGCAGCGGCTGCAGGGGGAGCATCAGGTGCCACTCGATGCCGGCCCGGTCGAGGAACGCCAGCGTGTCCTTGTACCCGGGGTACCCGCGGCTCGCCCAGTGGTCCATGAGGAACCGGACCGTCACGCCACGGGCCTGCGCACGGGCGAGGGCGTCGAAGAAGTCCTGCGTCGTCGCGTCCATCGTCGCGATGTAGAACTCGACGTGGACGAACCGGCGGGAGTCGTCGATCGCCCGCGTCATCTCGGCGATGGACTCCTCGTAGTCCGGGTACAGCTCCGCGGAGTTGCCACCGACGAGGGGCATCGCGCCGAGCTTGCGGTTCAGCTCCGTGATGCTCTCGAACCACGGCGGACGGGGATGGTCACGGCGGACGCGCTCGATGCCCTCGGTCTGTTCGAGGATGTACGCGTTGATCTCGGTCTGCTTCTCACGCCGCGCCTTCGGCAGCTTCGTCGACCCGATGACCAGGAAGACGATGAACCCGATGTAGGGGATGAGGAAGATCGCGAGCAACCAGCCGGTCGCCGTCTGCGGCTTCCGGTTGATCGGCACGTAGATGATCGAGAACGCGCGGATCGCCAGGTCGAGCAGGACGAGCAGGACGGTCAGGGTGACGGTGAGCCAGTGCTCCACGGGGATGTCGAGTCGTCGGTGCTGCGCGCGTCAGCGGAAGTTGATGAACTGCAAGGGGACGTCGAACTCTTCGCCCTTGAGCAGCTGGATGGTGTTCTGCAGGTCGTCGCGGCTCTTCGAGGAGACCCGGAGCTCGTCGCCCTGGATCTGGCTCTTCACGCTCTTCGGCGCCTCGGCCCGGAGGAACGCACCGATCTTCTTCGCGACGTCCTGTTCGATGCCGTTCTTGAACTTCGCCTCGATCCGGAACTCCTTGCCGGAGGCGTACGGCTCGCCGGCGTCGATGCTCTTCAGGCTGATGCCGCGCTTGATGGCCTTGGACTCGAAGACGTCGAGAACGGCCTTGGCGCGCTCGGCGGAGTTCGCCTTGATGAGGACGTCCTCGCCGCTGAACGCGATCGAGGCGCCGACACCCTTGAAGTCGTAGCGCTGCTCGATCTCCTTGGCGGCCTGGTTGAGGGCGTTGTCCGCCTCCATCTTGTCGACCTTGCTGACCACGTCAAAGGAGCTGTCTGCCATGCCCGACAGCCTATCCGGCGGCGCGGGGCTCGGTTGGTCACGAGCACGTTCGGCCATCCGGTATGCTGTTCTGGCGCCTCCGGTTGGTGACTACACGGGCTGGGTGCGCACATGGCGAGTTACCCAAGCGGCCAAAGGGATCTGACTGTAAATCAGCCGGCGTAGCCTTCGGGGGTTCGAATCCCTCACTCGCCACGTGTCCATGTGCTGAAGAACTCTCTGCGCATGGTGACGAGATACAACAGGGCCCCGTTTCGACGGGGCCCTTTCTCATTGGTCCCGTGTCTGATTGGTCCCGTGTCTGATTGGTCCCGTGTCTGATTGGTCCCGTGCGAGGCGCAGGGCCGTCCTGGGAGGATCGGGGCATGACTGCTGCGCCGACCCCGACCGAGCTCGCCGACCTCGCCGAAGCGATCGCCACGGAAGCCGCGGCGCTCGCCGCCCGCCGACGAGCGGAGGGTGTCGAGGTCGCGGAGCGGAAGTCGAGCATCGTCGACGTCGTCACGGCCGCCGACCAGGAGGTCGAGGCGCTGGTGCGGACCCGCCTCGCCGAGGCCCGCCCCGACGACGGCTTCTTCGGGGAGGAGACCGAGGCCAGCACCGGCACCTCCGGCATCACCTGGGTCGTCGACCCGATCGACGGCACCGTCAACTACCTCTACGGCAGCCCGCTCTACGCCGTCAGCATCGGCGTGGTCCGCGGCGAGCCGGACCCGTCGTCGTGGGAACCGATCGCGGGCGTGGTCGTCGCGCCGGCCACGGGCGACGTGTACCGCGCCGTCGCCGGGGGACCGGCGCTCCTGAACGGCCTCCCGGTAAGCGTCGCCCAGCCTGCGTCGCTGGCCGAGGCCCTCGTGGCGACCGGCTTCGGCTACACGGTGGAACGCCGACGCGAGCAGGTCGCCGTCCTCGCCGGGCTCCTCGGCGAGGTCCGGGACATCCGCCGCGGGGGATCGGCTGCGCTCGACTGCTGCGCCGTCGGCACCGGGGTCGTCGACGCCTACTACGAGCGTGGGATCAACCCGTGGGACATGGCCGCCGGGTCGATCGTCGCCGCCGCGGCCGGTGCCGTGGTCCGCACGTGGGACGCCGGTGGGACGCGGTCGTTCCTGTTCGCGTCGCCCGCGATCGCCGACCCGCTCGAGGCGCTGGTCCGTGCAGCGGAGACCGAAGCGCTCGGCAGCTGACCCCCGCTCTGGGGCGTCCGTGTGGTCATGACCACGACTGGCGTCACGCTACGACCCCTGGTACCGTCGCTCGGGTCCCGTTATCTGCTCGTTACACACGAGCGCCACTGCCTCGATCAGGATCCTCGCCGAAACGCATGCCCGAAGCTCCCGCCACGCCCATGTCCACCGACCGTTCCGATGCCCCGGCCCCCGCTGTGCACCTGACCCGACGGGCACGGATCGAAGCGGAACGCGCGGCAGTGAAGCACGACGTGCAGCGGGTCGACGCGCTCGGCACCGGGTCTGCTCGGGCAACGGCCGCCGTTGCGGACGAGGCAGCGATGCCCGTGACTCCGCCGGCGCCCGCGTCCCCGGTCCTGCCGGCGTCGACGCTCGCACCGGAGACGCCGCCGGCTCCGAGTTCGCCCGTCGTGGCTCCGGTCGCAGCGCGTCCGACCACCCCGGCCCGTCCCGCGGCAGCGCCGTCCGTCGCCGCTCCCGGCCGTCCGGCGGCTCGCCGCTCGACCCCGCAGGGTGCCCGCGTCGAGGCAGCGCGAGTCGACCGCGCGACCCGGCACCTCGGTGCCGGCCGTCCCGCGACACGGCCCGTGTCCACCACCGCCCCGCAGCGGGGTTCGGCCTTCCGCCGGAACGCCTCCCGCGTGACGGCACTCGGCGCGCTCCTCTTCGTGGCCGGCCTCGTCGTCTCGACCTCCCTCCCCGCGCAGGCGCTCTACACGCCCGAGCCGGGATCGACCACGGTCCGCGGCACCACCGTCGCGGGGGAGACGCAGTCGCTCAGCGTCGGCGCCGCCACCGAGGGTGAGACCAACCGCGACGCGTACACGGTCTCCGACGCGACGCAGTACAAGAACGTCGACTCCTCGTCCTTCACGAACGACCCCACCGGCACCATCCAGTGGCCGTTCCTCACGGGCGTGCCGATCACCTCCGGGTTCGGCGGCCGTCAGGTCGAGGGCTGCTCGTTCTGCTCGACGAACCACCAGGGCGTCGACTTCGCCCCGGGTGAGGGCACCCCGATCCGCGTCATCGCCGCCGGCACCGTCACCAAGGTGCAGGCAGACGACGGCGGGTTCGGCAACGACGTCTGGGTCGAGCACGACGTCGACGGCAAGCAGTTCACGAGTGTCTACGGCCACATGGAGGACAACTCCTTCAAGGTCGTCGAGGGCCAGCACGTCGAGGTCGGTGACGAGCTCGGTCTCGTGGGGTCGACGGGCAACTCGACGGGCCCGCACCTGCACCTCGAGGTCCACGTGGACGGTGTCCCGGTGGACCCGCTGGCGTGGCTCAAGGCCAACGCGAACTAGCCTCGCGAGGCGGCACGCCCGGGCGTCACGGCCGGTTCAAGACCACCGTCCGGGTTCTGCTATCCTCGTGTGGTGCCGCTCGCGGTACACGCCCCGATAGCTCAGTGGTAGAGCACTTCCATGGTAAGGAAGGGGTCGTCAGTTCAATCCTGACTCGGGGCTCCGACCCGGCGAGAACTCATCGCCGGATCTGTGGCGGGGTAGCTCAGTTGGTTAGAGCACACGACTCATAATCGTGGGGTCGCGGGTTCAAGTCCCGCCCTCGCTACCGCAAGCCCGGCGTCCGCGCCGGGCTTTCGTCGTTTCTGGGGGCTGTCCATCTCGGCGCTGTCCGTCTCGGGGGGCTGTCCGTCTCGGGGAGCCGCCCGCGACGAAAGCGACACCGCGCAGCCAGATGCGCGGCGCTTTCCGCCGTGGCTTGTCGCTCGCGGTGCGAACGGCCCGGTGCGAGCGGCCCGGCGCGAGTGCAGCGCCCGCGCGGGCCGCGGCTCGCGGCAGCGCCCGCGCGGCCCGCGGCAGCGCTACCGCGACGGCGCGACGAGCACGCCGGCGGCGCGGAGCGCCCCCTCGACGAGCCCGGTGACGTGGTGCCACCCCGCACGCCGCCGCGCGGCGCCGATCGACCCGCCCGCCACGGCCGTGCCGGGCGCCGCGTGCCGCAGCGTCAGCGTGGAGCGACCCCCGAACGTGGAGACGACGAGCTCGTAGCGGCGGTACTCCCGCGACGGGTGCACGAGTGCGCCGAGGAGCACGGTGAGCAGCCGGTTCCCGGACTCCGCGACGATGGCCCCCGGCGTCGCGTCCACCCGGTGTCCCGCGGAGCGCAGCGCGGCCCCCGCGAGCTCCATCGCCGTGCACCGGTCACCGGTGTGCACGGCGAACTCGATCGTGCTGTCCACTTGCATCCCCCTCGAAGACGAGCGCGCCCCCCGGCGCCGGATGAACAGCATAGCCGATGCATACTCATGAACCACAAGGGCGACGGCGAGCACCCCGGGTGCGGACCCGGCGTCGGTAGACTGCCCGTCGTGTCAGTGAACCCCGAGCTCGTCGGCAGGACGTTCCCGCCGGCCCCGCCGTACCTGGTCGGTCGTGAGAAGGTGCGCGAGTTCGCCCGCGCCACGTTCGCGACGAACCCGATCCACCACGAAGCCGACGCCGCCCGTGCCGCCGGGTACGACGACGTCGTCGCACCGGCCACCTTCGCGGTCGTCGTGCAGGAAGCCACGCTCGCGCAGCTCCTCGCGGAGCCGGACGCCGGCATCGACTTCTCCCGCGTGGTGCACGGTGAGCAGAAGTTCACCTACGACCGCCCGATCGTCGCCGGCGACGAGCTCACCGCGACCCTGACGGTCACGAGCGTCAAGACCCTCGGCGGCAACGCGATGGTCACCGCCGAGTCCGCCGTGGTGGACGCGCACGGCGAGCACGTCGTCACGGCAACGTCCACCCTCGTCGTCCGAGGAGATGACGCATGACCGCCCAGGCCGCGCAGCGCGCACAGACCGCCCCCGTGACCGAGGTCGGCACGATCGTCGCCGAGCGCGACGTGCACATCACCCGTGACTCGCTCGTCCGCTACGCCGGTGCCTCGGGCGACTTCAACCCGATCCACTACCGCGACGACGTGGCCGCGTCCGTCGGGCTCCCGGGCGTCCTGGCGCACGGCATGCTCACGATGGGCCTCGCGGTCCAGCCGGTCTCCGAGTGGCTCGGCGACCGCGGCTGGGTGCGCTCGTACGGCGTCCGCTTCACCCGTCCCGTCGTCGTCGACCCGGAGCAGGGCGCGACCGTCGGCGTCGTCGCCAAGATCGGCACCGTCGACGACGAGGGCCGTCCGCAGCGCATCGACCTCACCGTGACCGCCGCCGGGCAGACCGTGCTCGGCAAGGCGCAGGTCACGGTGGCGTTCCGCTGACCGTGGCATCGACCGTCCTCGCAGACCTCACGACGCTCGGCGTCGGCGGGGCGGCGTCACGGCTGCTCGTCGCCGAGACCACCGACGAGCTCGTCGCGCACGTCCAGGACGCCTGGTCCGACGACGACTGGCTCGTCGTCGGCGGCGGGAGCAACCTGCTGGTCGCGGACGCCGGCTTCGACGGCACGGTCGTCCTGGTCCGCACCCGCGGTGTGGAGCACGAGGAGACCGCGGACGGCGTCACCGTCCGGGTCGCCGCCGGCGAACCCTGGGACGCGTTCGTCGCGTCGACCGTCGAGCACGGGTGGACCGGCCTGGAGGCCCTCAGCGGCATCCCGGGCACCATCGGTGCGTCCCCCGTGCAGAACATCGGCGCCTACGGGGTCGAGCTCTCCGACGTGCTCACCCGGGTCGAGTTCCTCGATGCGGAATCGGGGGAGCGCGCGTGGGTCCCGGCATCCGAGCTGGCGCTCGGCTACCGCACCTCGACGCTGAAGCACGGGCGTCGCGGCGTCGTCCTCACCGTGGAGTTCGCGCTCGGCACCGACACCGACGGGGGAGTCCCGGTGCGGTACGCCCAGCTCGCCGGGTCGCTCGGGGTCGAACTCGGCGCCCGCGTCGCCCCGGCCGAGATCCGATCGACGGTGTTGGCGCTCCGTGCCTCGAAGGGCATGGTCCTCGACGCCGGCGACGCGGACACCCGGAGCGCGGGGTCCTTCTTCACGAACCCGATCGTGTCCGCGGGGTTCGCCGAGTCCCTGCCTGCCGACGCGCCGCGCTGGCCCGCCGGCGACGACGTCAAGCTCAGCGCCGCCTGGCTCATCGAGCGCGCCGGGGTGCACCGCGGGTACGCGCTCGCGGGGTCCCGCGCGGGGATCTCGTCGAAGCACACGCTCGCGCTCACCAACCGGGGCGGCGCCACCGCGGCACAGGTCGCGGAGCTCGCCCGGTTCGTCCAGGTGAGCGTCCTCAACCGCTTCGGAGTGACGCTCGTGCCGGAACCCGTCGTGGTCGGCGACCTGCTCGCCTGACCCGCACCGGGCCTCCCGGCCGTGCCGTCCGCACCGTCTCGTGCCGGAACGAGACAGTCCCCGTCCGGAAGTCGGACGGGGACTGTCGTCTTCGGGGAGGACCGCTAGGCGAAGAACGCCGCCAGGCGTGCGACGCCCTCGGCGATGTCGTCGTCGCCGAGCGCGTACGACAGCCGGAGGTAGCCGGAGGGACCGAACGCCTCTCCGGGGACGACCGCGACCTCGGCGTGCTCGAGGATGAGGTCCGCGAGCTCGAGCGTCGTGGTGGGCGTGGAACCGGCCCACTCGCGGCCGAGCAGCGCCGTGACGTCGGGGTAGACGTAGAAGGCGCCTTCCGGCGTCGGCGTCACGAAGCCCGGGATCGCGTTCAGCCCCGCGACGATCGCCTTGCGGCGGCGGTCGAACGCCTCGCGCATGGCGGTCACCGGCTCCTGCGGGCCGGTGAGTGCGGCGATCGCGGCGCGCTGCGAGACGTTGGAGACGTTCGACGACAGGTGCGACTGCAGGTTCGACGCGGCCTTCACAGCGTCGGCCGGGCCGATGAACCAGCCGACCCGCCACCCGGTCATCGCGTACGTCTTCGCCACCCCGTTCACCAGGATGGTGGTGTCGGCGAGTGCGGGGACGGCGTCGATGATGCCGGTGAACGCGATGCCGTCGTAGACCAGGTCCTGGTAGATCTCGTCGCTGATCACCCAGATGCCGTGCTCGAGCGCCCACTCGCCGATGGCGCGGGTCTGCTCGGCGGAGTACACGGCGCCGGTCGGGTTCGAGGGGGAGCAGAACAGCAGTGCCTTGGTCTTCGGGGTGCGCGCTGCCTCGAGTTGCTCGACCGTGACGAGGTAGTCCTGGTCGCTGCCGGCGAAGACCTCGACGGGTTCGCCACCCGCGAGCCGGATCGCCTCGGGGTAGGTGGTCCAGAAGGGGGCGGGGAGGATGACCTCGTCGCCGGCGTCGACGATGGTCTGGAACGCCTGGTAGACGGCCTGCTTGCCGCCGTTGGTGATGATCACCTGGGACGGGTCGACGGTGATGCCGGACTCGCGGGCGGTCTTCTCCGCGACGGCCTGCTTGAGCTCGGGGAGGCCCGTCGCGGGCGTGTAGCGGTGGTTCTTCGGGTCCTGGGCGGCGGCGACGGCGGCGTCGACGACATGCCCGGGCGTCGCGAAGTCCGGCTCGCCGGCGGCGAAGGAGATCACCGGGCGTCCGGCGGCCTTGAGGGCCTTCGCCTTGGCGTCGACCTTGAGCGTCGCGGACTCCGCGATCGCGGCGATGCGGGACGCGATCCGGGGACGCTGGGTGGTGGTGGACTCGGGGCCTTCGGCTGCGGTGCTCACGGGCCAAGCCTATCGGCGCGGCACGCCGGAGCACCCCTCAAGTGGACACCGTGTGACGCACTCCCGTACACTCGTCTGCGGTGGTCACGGCCCGCTGGTAGCGGAACCGTGCCACACAGAAGGTCTCTCCTTCTGAAGGGCGGTGGCTCAATTGGTAGAGCAGCGGTCTCCAAAACCGCAGGTTGCAGGTTCGAGTCCTGTCCGCCCTGCAACTCTGGAAGGGTAGAAGTTGGCGAGCAAAGACATGGAGACGACGGCGGATGACGTCGTCGCCAAGGCGAAGCACGACCGGGCCGGGCGCCGCGGTCCCTTCGCTGCCATCGCCCTGTTCATCCGCCAGGTGATCGGCGAACTGCGCAAGGTCGTGACGCCGACCCGCAAGGAGCTCTTCAGCTACACCGGCGTCGTGCTGGTGTTCGTCGTCGTGATGATGATCCTCGTGTCGGTGCTCGACTTCGTGTTCGGCCTCGGCGTCGGCTACGTCTTCGGCAACGGCCCGACCGCCTGATCGGGTCAGCCACCCGACCACCACTGGCAGGCCGCCCGGTTCATCTCCGGCGCAGATCGAAGATCCCGCCGACGGACCGTGCACGTACAGTCACCAGGGCCGAACGCCAACCCGATCCGCACCACCGAACGGAAAGAACCGACAGTGTCTGACAACTCCCGCGACGACATCGACCTCGCGACCGCTGCAGAGCAGTCCTCCGAGGTGGAAGAGAACCAGGAAGGCGACGTCGAGACGGGCGAGCTCCGTTCGGCCGAGTCCGCCGAAGAGCGTGCGATCGAGGTCGAGGACGAGGACGACGAGTCCCTCGGCCTCAGCGCCGAGCCCGACGACGGTGACGTCGACGGCATCGACGAGACGCTGACCGCCCTCGCCGAGTCCCGCGACGCCGAAGCCGACGCCGTCGTCGACGACGCGCTCGAGATCGACACCGCCGACGAGGCAGAGGCCGCCGTCGAGGCCGTCGAGGACGAAGAAGAGTCCGAGCTCGAGGAAGAGTCCGCCGACGAGGCGAACGCCACGATCGCCGCCGAGGAAGCCGCGGACGCGCTCGAGGACGACGCCGAGGGTGACGCGGCCGAGGGCGACGACGAGGCCGAAGAGGCCGAGGTCGACCCGTACGAGGCATTCAAGGCCGAGCTGCGGATGAAGCCGGGCAAGTGGTACGTCATCCACTCCTACGCGGGCTTCGAGCGCCGCGTGAAGTCGAACATCGAGAACCGCATGGTGTCGATGTCGATGGAGGACTACATCTACCAGGTCGAGGTCCCGATGGAGGACGTCGTCGAGATCAAGAACGGTCAGCGCAAGCTCGTCACGCGCGTCCGGATCCCCGGCTACGTGCTCGTGCGCCTCGACCTCAACGAGGACTCGTGGTCCGTCGTCCGGCACACCCCGGGTGTCACCGGCTTCGTCGGCAACGCGCACAACCCCACGCCGCTCCGCTTCGACGAGGCGTTCGGCATGCTGAAGTCGCTCGTCCAGGTCGCGGAGGCAGCGCCCACCAAGGGCGGCAAGGGCTCCGGCCTCACGCAGGCCCAGCCGGCGGCAGAGGTCGACTTCGAGGTCGGCGAGACGATCACCATCAAGGAAGGCTCGTTCGCGGGTCTGCCCGGGTCGATCTCGGAGATCAAGCCGGAGAGCGGCAAGCTCACGGTCCTCGTCTCGCTCTTCGAGCGCGAGACCCCGGTCGAGCTCAGCTTCGACCAGGTCACCAAGCTGTAGCGCTCCGAAAGATCGACTACACTCATCGAGTTTGGGTCCGAACGCCTCGTGCGTCGGGCTCGTCACCGCGAGTCGGATCCGCCGACCACGCGGGAGAGTGCACGGATCCCCGTGCGTTCGCAACCAGGAGGAAACAGACATGGCACCGAAGAAGAAGGTCACGGGCCTGATCAAGCTGCAGATCAACGCGGGAGCCGCCAACCCGGCCCCGCCGATCGGTCCGGCGCTCGGTCAGCACGGCGTGAACATCATGGAGTTCTGCAAGGCGTACAACGCCGCGACCGAGTCGCAGCGCGGCAACGTCGTCCCGGTGGAGATCACCGTCTACGAGGACCGTTCGTTCACGTTCGTCCTCAAGACCCCGCCGGCTGCTGAGCTCATCAAGAAGGCTGCGGGTGTGCAGAAGGGGTCCGCGACCCCGCACACGGTCAAGGTCGCGAAGATCTCGATGGACCAGGTCCGTCAGATCGCCGAGACCAAGCAGGCCGACCTGAACGCCAACGACATCGACCAGGCCGCGAAGATCATCGCCGGCACTGCTCGCTCGATGGGCATCACGGTCGAGGCGTAAGCCTCACCCCACTCAGGTCCACACCCCCAACACTTCCGTGGGAGAGCCTCGCCGGCTCGCCAACCACGTATCTCGCAAGGAGACCACCATGGCGAAGAAGTCCAAGGCCTACCAGGCCGCGGCCGCGAAGATCGAGGCCGACAAGTTCTACACCCCGACCGAGGCCGTCGCCCTGGCCAAGGAGACCGGCTCTGCGAAGACCGACTCCACGGTCGAGGTCGCGCTCAAGCTCGGCGTCGACCCCCGCAAGGCGGACCAGATGGTCCGTGGCACCGTCATCCTGCCGCACGGCACCGGCAAGACCTCCCGCGTCATCGTCTTCGCGACGGGTGCCGCGGCTGAGGCCGCCATCGCCGCCGGCGCCGACGAGGTCGGTGGCGACGAGCTCATCGCGAAGGTCGCCGAGGGCTACACCTCGTTCGACTCCGCGGTCTCGACCCCGGAGCTCATGGGCAAGGTCGGTCGTCTCGGCAAGGTGCTCGGCCCGCGTGGCCTCATGCCGAACCCGAAGACCGGCACCGTGACCCCGAACGTCGCGCAGGCCGTCAACGACATCAAGGGCGGCAAGATCGAGTTCCGCGTCGACAAGCACTCCAACGTGCACTTCGTCGTCGGCAAGGCCTCGTTCACCCCGGAGCAGCTCGACGAGAACATCACGACCGCGCTCGAGGAGATCAACCGCCTCAAGCCGTCCGCCTCGAAGGGCCGTTACGTCATGAAGGGCGCCGTCTCGACGACCTTCGGCCCGGGCATCCCGCTCGACGTCAACAGCATCTGACGACCTTCGGCACAGGGTTCACAGGACCCATCCCGCTGGGCGTCAACGGCATCTGATCGATCTGATCTGATCTGCTCCAGCAAGGCCCGCACCGGTTTCGGTGCGGGCCTTGCTGCGTCCACGGCGCGGCGCGGCACCGCCCGGTAGCGTTGCATCGTGCGCACCCTGGTCAACGCCCTGCGGCTCATCGCCGTGATCGCCGTCGTCGCCGCGATCGTCGCGCAGTTCATCCGGAGCGTCGAGAGCCCCACGTACGCCTTCTTCAACTTCTTCGGGTACTTCACGATCCAGTCGAACGTGTTCATCGCCGCGGCGTTCGCGATCACGCTGGTGGCTGCGGCGCGACGGAAGCGCGACGGGCTCGGGGTCTCGGTGTTCCGCGGCGCCGCGACGGTGTACATCGCCACCACGGGAATCGTCTACAACACCCTGCTCGTGAACGCCGCCCTCGACAACTCGTTCACCGTGCAGTGGTCGAACGACGTCCTGCACAAGATCCTGCCGGTGTACGCCGTGCTCGACTGGCTGCTCTTCTCCGACCGTGCGAAGCTCCTGCTCCGGCACGTCTGGTGGTTCCTGCTCTACCCGGCGGTGTGGCTCGTCGTCATCCTGATCCGCGGCGCGACCGACGGCTGGGTGCCGTACCCGTTCCTCGACCCGGCGCAGGGCTACGGCGCCGTGGCGCTGTACTCGCTCGGGGTGGCGGTCTTCATCGCGCTGATGGGCGTCCTGGTGGTCGGCATGAGCCGGCTCCGTCTCGTCAAGCTCTGAGCGACGCCGGGGCGTCACCGGGAACCGCCGACGCCGTGGCGTCACCGGGAACCGGCGGAGCCCCGTCGGGTCCGGGACTCCGCCGACCCGGGGTGCAGTCCGCACCGTCCCCCTGGACGCGGGGTGCACCCTCCCGCGGTGTCCGATGGACGGGGCGCTCCGTTGCACTCCGGGACACGACGGGTCTACCGGTCGAGGACGGATCAGGAGCACTCGGCCAGCTTGAACCACGCGCGCCGACGACGTCGGAACACGTGGAGTGATGACTGCGGCCGGGGTCCGGGGCTGCTGTGGAGGTCAGCATACGACGCACGGGCCGGGCTGGTCCAGGGGGACTACGAGCGGGCGTTGCGGAGCCGGTCGAGCACCATGTCCGCGAGGGTGATGAGGCCGCGGATCTGGTCGTCGTCGCGGTCGATCCACCGGCACTCGGGCTCGTCGGCGATCGGCACGAAGTCGTCGTGGTGCTCCCAGACGAACAGGGTGCGCTCGGCGCCGAGGACGTACTGCTGCCACCAGACCTGCCGGAGGTAGTGCCGGGGGACGCGTTTCCAGCCGGTCGAGGTCGTCTTGATCTCGGCGAGCAGGAGCCGGCCGTCACGGTCGTGGCCGACGCCGTCGGGGGTGGCGAGGTGTGCGCGGTTCGCGGCCGCGTGGAACAGGTGCGCCGACGGGAGGATGCCGTGTGTGGCGGCGACCCACGCGGCGATGACGGGTTCGCGGTCCTTGCCGTGCTCGGTGTACGCGTTGCCGGAGAACCGGGACCCGTAGCGCTTGTCCATCACGACCGCTTCGACCGCCCGCAGGGACGCGAGCCGGGCGACGTCCGTGGCGGTGATGCCGGCGGCGCGGGCGCGGAGCCAGGCGACGCGGTCGGACGAGTGCGCGACGATCCGTTCCGAGTGGCCGCGCAGGGCGGTGAAGGTGTCGTGGACGGCCGCAGCCGACGCACCCGGGCCGGGCACGGCCTCCAGGCTGTCGCCCCACAGGGTGGGCTGCACGATCGTCACCCGTCGATTCTCACCCCGACCACCGTCAGGACGAAACCGGCGCACCGCGCCGCGCCGGACCGCGTGGTCAGGAGACCAGCTCGCGCCCCTCGGCGAACGCGACGAGCTCGTCGACCCCGGCGGGGGAGAGCGCGTAGCCGATCGCCAGCGCCGCCGCTCCCTGCAGTGCCGCGATGCCACCCGCCCGGGACGGCGCGATCACCAGGTGCTCGGTCGCGAGCGGCATCGAGCGGGAGTAGACCACCTCTCGCACACCGGCGAGGAGGTGCTCCCCGGCCTGCGTCATCGAACCGCCGAGGACGATGACCGACGGGTTGATGAGCGAGATGCACGTCGCGAGGACCTCGCCGATGTCCCGTCCGGCCTGCCGCACGGCGCCGATCGCGTCGAGGTCCGACCGGTTGACCAGCTCGATGACGTCGGCGCTGGTGTGCACGTCGTGGCCCCTGGCGCGGAGTGCACGGGCGATCGCCGGGCCGGACGCGACCGCCTCCAGGCAGCCGGTGTTGCCGCAGTGGCACGGCATGTCGCCGGCGCGCGAGACCCGGACGTGGCCGATGTCGCCCGCCGTGCCCTGCGCGCCGCGCTGGAGGGCGCCGTCGGACACGATCCCGGAGCCGATGCCCGTCGCGACCTTGACGAACAGCAGGTGGTCGACGTCCGGCCACCCGTGCTCCCGCTCGCCGAGCGCGGCGATGTTCACGTCGTTGTCGAGGAGGACGTGCGCCTGGATGTGCTGTCGGAGCCACGCGGGGACGTCGAAGCCGTCCCACCCGGGCATGATCGGCGGGTTCGCCGGTCGGCCCGTGGAGAACTCGACCGGTCCGGGGACGCCGATGCCGATCGCGATGACGTCGTCGCGGGCGCGGCCGACCTCGTCGAGGAGCTCGTCGATGGCCTGCACGAGCCAGGTGAGCGTGGGGACCGGGCCGGCGGCGATGTCGATGCGTGCCTCGCGGGTGGCGAGCGGCGCGGCGACGAGGTCCGTGACGGCGACGCGTCCGTGGGAGGCGCCGAGGTCGGCGGCGATCACCAGGCGCGACGTCGGGCGCAGGGCGACCTGCGCCGGCGGGCGGCCACCGGTGGACGCGGCCGTCTGGACCGGACCGACCAGTCCGACCTCGCTGAGGGCGTCGAGGCGCACGCCGATCGTCGAGCGTGCTGCCCCTGTCAGTGCGGCGAGCTCTGCCCGGGTCCGCGGCACACCGTCGCGGAGGATCTGGAAGAGCTCGCTCGTCCCGACCGGAGGCGACGCTGCCGTCCGTGTCAAGTCGACCATGGAGGGAGTGAAACACACATCGAACGAGACGCGCAACGAAGTCCGTCGAAGATTTGCGAACTTCTGCTTGACCGCCGACAGAAGTCCTCGTAGTGTGACGCACGGTCGACGTCGACCACACCACTCGATGAGGAGAACCTGGTGACCCAACCGCTTTCGGTCCAGCTCTACACGGTCCGCGACGCGCTCAGTGCCGATCTGCCCGGCACCCTGCAGCGCATCGCCGGCATCGGATTCACGAACGTCGAACTCTTCGGCTACGTGGACCGCGCCGACGAGTACGCAGCCGCACTGAAGGACGCCGGCCTCGCCGCGCCGAGCGGCCACGCCCGGCTGCTGGACGCGGGCGAGCAGGACCTCGAGCGCATCTTCCACGCCACGGCGACGATCGGCACCGAGACGCTGATCGACCCGCACATCGACGAGGCCCGCTGGACCACCCGCGAGGACGTCGAGGCGATCGCCCGCGAACTCAGCGCACTGGCCCCGCGTGCGGCGGACCACGGTCTGACCATCGGCTACCACAACCACGCGTTCGAGTTCTCGAACCGCATCGACGGCGTCAGCGCCTACGAGGTCTTCGCCGGCGCGCTGTCCGACGACGTCGTGCTCGAGCTCGACACGTACTGGGTGAAGGTCGGCGGCGACGACCCGGTGGCCGTCATCGAGCAGCTCGGCGACAAGGTCCAGTTCCTGCACGTCAAGGACGGCGACGGCTCGCACGACGACAAGAAGCAGGTCGCGGTCGGCAACGGCATCATGCCGATCCGCGAGATCATCGCGGCGGCGCCGAACGCGCTGCACGTGATCGAGCTCGACGACCACGAGGGTGACGTGTTCCAGGCCGTCGCCGACTCCTACACCTTCCTGCAGGGAGCCAACGCATGACCGACACCGCTGTGACCCCCGCGGTCAGCAAGTCCACCAAGACCGGCCCGGTCGGCGTCGGCGTCATCGGCGCCGGGGTCATCTCGGACCAGTACCTCGGCAACCTCACCGTCTTCCCCGACGTCGAGGTCCGCTTCATCGCCGACATCGACGAGCCCCGCGCCGCGGAGCAGGCCGCCAAGTGGGGCGTCGCTCGCTCGGGTTCGGTGGCGGAGCTCCTCGCCGACGACGACATCGAGATCGTCGTGAACCTGACCATCCCGGCCGCCCACGTCGAGGTCGCCCTGCAGGCCATCGCCGCCGGCAAGCACGTCTGGGGCGAGAAGCCCTACGCACTCGACCGCGAGAGCGCCGCGCAGCTCCGCGACGCCGCAGCTGCCGCCGGCCTCACGGTCTCCGTCGCGCCGGACACGTTCCTCGGCGCCGGCCTGCAGACCGCGCTCCGCACGATCCGCGACGGCCGGATCGGCACGCCCCTCAACGGCCTGACGCTCTTCCAGAGCCCCGGCCCGGAGTCCTGGCACCCGAGCCCCGAGTTCCTCTTCGCCTACGGCGCCGGCCCGCTGTTCGACATCGGCCCGTACTACATCACGACCCTCGTGCAGGTGTTCGGCCCGGTCGCCAAGGTCACCGCGACCTCGTCGAAGTCGCGTGCCACGCGGACCATCGGCTCGGGTCCGAAGGCCGGCACCGAGTTCCCGGTCGAGGTCCCGACGAACCACTCGGCCCTCATCGAGTTCGAGAACGGCGGGAGCGCCCAGAGCGTCTTCTCGTTCGAGTCCGACCGCGGCCGCACCGGTGTCGTCGAGATCGCCGGTGAGACCGGGACCGTCGTGTTCCCGGACCCGAACAACTTCGACGGCGACACCGAGCTGTACTCGCTCGGTGCCGACGAGCCCGAGACCATCGCGGCCGTCGGCTCCACCTACTCGCGCGGCACCGGCGTGGTCGACCTGGCCCGCTCCCTCCGTGCGGGCGAGACGAACCGGGTTCCCGGTGCGCTCGCCTTCCACGCCCTCGACGTGATGGTCTCCATCGCCGAGAGCGCCGAACGTGGCGAGGCGGTGCTCGTTGCGAGCACCGTGTCGCCCTCCCAGACCCTCGACGAGGGCTGGGACCCCGCAGAGCAGACCCTGGTCTGACCTGCGGATCCGCGGAGCAGACCCTGGTCTGACCCGCAACACCACACAGCAAGTACCCGAAGCACCACCCACTGCACCATCTCAACGACGAGAAAGTAGAGAGTCATGCGCACTGCCATCCGCGCACTGGCCATCACCGCGGCCGCGGCACTCACCGTGACCGGCCTCGCAGCCTGCTCCTCCGGGTCGTCCGGTTCCTCCGGCGACTCCAAGACGCTCACCTACTGGGCGTCGAACCAGGGCACGTCCCTCCAGAACGACAAGGAGGTGCTGACCCCCGTCCTCAAGAAGTTCACCAAGGAGACCGGGATCAAGGTCAACCTCCAGGTCATCGGGTGGAACGACCTGCAGACGAAGATCCAGACCGCCGTCACCTCGGGCCAGGGCCCGGACGTCGTCAACATCGGCAACACGTGGGCGACTTCGCTCCAGGCCACCGGCGCCTTCCAGGAGTTCGGTTCCTCGGAGATGAAGGCGATCGGCGGGTCCGACAAGTTCGGCAAGGTCGCGCTCTCGACCGGTGGCGCCCCCGGCAAGACCGTCACGAGCGTCCCGCTCTACGGCCTCGCCTACGGCCTGTACTACAACAAGGCGATGCTGAAGGACGCCGGGATCACCCCGCCCACCACGTGGGAGGACCTGGTCACCGACGCCAAGAAGCTGACCACCGGCAGCACCTACGGGTTCAGCCTCGCCGGCGGTTCGTACACGGAGAACTCGCACTTCGCGTTCATCAACTCGGCCCAGAACGGTGGCGAGTGGTTCGACAAGGACGGCAAGCCGACCTTCACGTCCAAGGCGAACGTCGACGGCATCAAGCGCTACCTCGACCTCATGCAGGTCTCCAAGGTCGCGAACCCGTCGAACGCGCAGTACGACAACGCCACCCAGTCGGTGACGGACTTCGCGAACAAGAAGGCCGCGTTCATCCTCAACCAGAACAACGCGAACGCGACGATCGAGTCGCTCGGCATGAAGTCGGACGAGTACGGCGTCGTGGCACTCCCCGCCCCGACCGGCGCGAAGGACATCGCGTCCTTCCCCGCCGGCATCAACCTGTCGATCTTCAAGAACACGAAGAACAAGGACGGCGCCCTCAAGTTCGTCAAGTACATGACCAGCGCATCCACGCAGACGACGCTCGACAAGCCGTACTCGGCGCTGCCGGTGCTCGCTGCTGCGGCTGACTCGGTCACCGACGAGCAGACGAAGACGTTCCTCGACATCTACAACAACAAGGCGAAGCCGCTCCCGCTGGTGCCCGCCGAGGACCAGTTCGAGTCCACGGTCGGCAAGGCGATGAACGACATGTTCGCCAAGATGGCAACCGGTGGCACCGTGTCCACTGCTGACATCAAGTCCGCGCTCCAGACCGCCCAGGACCAGGTGTCCCAGGCGAACGGCTGATCCACACCCAGCCTGGAGGCCCGGGGCGCGTCCGCAGGGCGCGCCCCGGGTCTCCACCCCTCAGCTCCACAGCCGCTGCCACGGCTGGCACAGCACCCGAAAACCACCTGAAGCCGAAAGGCCCTGCCCATGTCCACGACGGTCCTGCCTGACTCCGAGGCCATCGACCTGACGCACACGAAGGCGCCGACCCTGTCGGGTCCACCGCCGCGTGGGAAGCGCCGCCTGCAGTGGCTGCCGTACGCGCTCGTCGGTCCCGCCATCCTCTTCGAGCTGCTGATCCACATCGTGCCGATGCTCGTCGGCATCTGGATCAGCTTCGTGCAGCTCACCAAGTACTTCATCGCGAACTGGGGCGCTGCGCCCTGGGCAGGCCTGCACAACTACGCGGTCGCCGTGGACTTCAACCAGGCGATCGGCAAGGGACTCCTCAACTCGTTCCTCATCACCTGCGCGTTCACGGTCCTGGTGGTCGGCCTGTCGTGGGGCTTCGGCATGATGGCGGCCGTCGCGCTGCAGAAGCCGTTCAAGGGCCGCGGCCTGTTCCGCACCCTGTTCCTGGTGCCCTACGCGCTGCCGATGTACGCCGGCGTCATCACCTGGAAGTTCATGTTCCAGCGTGACTCGGGTGCCCTGAACCACCTGCTCGTCGACCAGCTGCACCTCTTCAACGGTGTCGCCCCGTTCTGGCTCATCGGCAACAACGCCTTCGTGGCCGTCGTCGTCGTCGCGATCTGGAAGACCTGGCCGTTCGCGTTCCTGATGCTCATGGCCGGCCTGCAGTCGGTCCCCGCTGACGTGTACGAGGCCGCTTCGGTCGACGGTGCGAAGCCGTTCCGCCAGTGGCGTTCGATCACGCTGCCGATGGTCCGCCCGGTGAACGTGACCCTCGTGCTCGTGATGTTCCTCTGGACCTTCAACGACTTCAACACGCCGTACGTCCTCTTCGGTTCGACGGCGCAGCCCCCGGCAGCCGACCTGCTCAGCTTCCACATCTACAACGCCTCGTTCATCACCTGGAACTTCGGCTCCGGTGCCGCGATGAGCGTGCTCCTCCTCCTCTTCCTGCTCGTCGTCACCGGCATCTACCTCGCCGTCACCAACCGGAGGTCCGTCCGTGCGTGAAACAATGGGCGCCAAGTCCTTCAAGGTCATCGTCCTGGCACTCCTGACCGTCTTCACGGTCGTGCCCCTCTACGTGATGATCACCACGGCCATCAAGCCGCTCGGTGACGTGCAGAACGACTTCACGTGGATTCCGACCAACATCACCTTCCAGCCGTTCATCGACATGTGGTCGACGGTTCCGCTCGGCCGGTACTTCATCAACTCGCTCGTGGTCTGCACGGTCGCGACGGTGTTCTCGCTGATCATCGCCACCTTCGCCGCCTACGCGGTGTCGCGGTGGAACTTCAAGGGCAAGAGCGCCTTCACCACGACGGTGCTCTCGACGCAGATGTTCCCCGGCGTGCTGTTCCTGCTCCCGCTGTTCCTCATCTTCACGAACCTCGGGCAGACCCTCGGCATCCAGCTCGTCGGCAGCTGGCTCGGCCTGATCATCACCTACCTGACGTTCACGCTCCCGTTCTCGATCTGGATGCTCGCCGGGTACTTCGAGACCATCCCGCGTGAGCTCGACGAGGCCGCGATGGTCGACGGCTCGGGCCCGATGGGTGCGCTGTTCCGGATCATCCTGCCCTCGGCCCGTCCGGGTCTGGTCGCCGTGGGGATCTACTCCTTCATGACGGCATGGGGCGAGGTGCTCTTCGCCTCGGTGATGACGAACGGCAACGGGCAGACGCTCGCGGTCGGTCTGCAGCAGTACTCGACGCAGACGAACGTGTACTGGAACCAGATCATGGCCGCGTCGCTCGTGGTCTCGATCCCGGTCGTCATCGCGTTCCTCGTCGTGCAGCGCCAGTTCGTCGCCGGCCTCACCGCGGGTGCGGTGAAGTAAGCGCCGACGGCAGCGGCGGCGCTGATCGGCACCGCACAACCCAAGACGGTTCGCACCACGGTTTCCCGTGGTGCGGACCGTCTTCCGTTGTGCGACGCCGGGCCGAACCGGGCGCGAGGCCGGCCGGGCCGAGTGCCGCGCCGGGCGCGCCGCCGGGCGCGACGCCGCGCCGCGCACGACAGGATGGACGCATGAGCGACACCAGGGGACGACAGCTCCGGCCGGGGCAGCGCAGCCGCGTGCACGTGTACGACGTCGAGGCCCGGTCCAGCCGGCTCGTGTTCGCGTCCGGCACGGTGCTCGTCGAGGCGCCGAACGTGCTCGACGAGCAGACGCTGGTGCTGAACGCCGACGGCGACCTCTGGCTGCTGCGCCTGCCCGAGCGGGGCACGGACACCGTCCTGGACGAGACCGCGCTCGAGCGCGTCCCGTTGCACGGCGTGGCCGAGATCAACAACGACCACGTGCTCGACCCGTCCGGCCAGGCCGTCGTGGTGAGCGGCCGCGACGGCGAGCTGTACCGCGTCCCGCTGCCGGCCGGCGGCACCGGGGAACGCATCACGGACACCGCGGCAGCGCTGCCGGTGTTCCGCAAGTTCTACCTGCACGGGATCGCCGCCGACGGCTCGTCGCTCGCGGCGATCGTGGGGGAGCGGACCGAGGACGGCGTCTGGACGACCGACATCGCGCTCGTCGATCCAGCCACGGGGCACCCGACGTTCCTGACCCGCGACGAGCAGCCGGACGACGGAGTCTCGTTCGCCGGCGACCAGCTCGTCTGGAACTCGGAGCGGTTCACCCCGGGCACCGCACAGCTGGTGTCGCTGTGGCCCGGTGCGACCGACCCCGTCCGGATCACCAACGACGACCGGGTGAACTGGTTCCCGCACGTGTCGCCGGACGGTGCGCACCTGCTGTACCTGTCCTACGCGCCGGGCGTGCAGGGCCACCCGGCCGATCACCGCGTGGAGCTGCGGCTGCTGCCGGGCGTCCTGGTCCGCGGAGCCCGGATCGCGGTCGTGCCCGAGACCCTCGTCACGCTCGACGGCGGCCAGGGAACGGTCAACGTGCCACCGTGGGCCGCGGACTCGACGTGGTTCGCGTACTGCGACTACCCCGGTTGAACGCCGGAACGACAACTGCGCAGTCGTGCGACTGCGCAGTTGTCGTCCTGGTGCGCGGGACTAGACCTCGCGGACCTGCCCCTGCTTGATGTGCAGGCGCCGCTCGGCACGCTTCGCGACCCACGAGTCGTGCGTCACGATCACGACCGTCAGGCCGCGGTCCTTCCACTGCCGCTCGATGAGCCCCATGATCTCGTCACGGGTGGCCTCGTCGAGGGCACCGGTCGGTTCGTCCGCGAGCAGCACGCTCGGGTTCTTCACGAGGGCCCGCGCGATCGCCACGCGCTGCTGCTGCCCACCGGAGAGCTCCGCGGGGAGGTGGTCGAGCCGCTCGCCGAGGCCGACCTCCTGCAGGGCGTCGGTGGCGCGCTGCCGGATCTCGGACCGGGAGCGGTTCGCCAGCGACCCCGCGAACGCCGTCTCGACGTTCTCCAGCGCCGTCAGCGTCGGGATCAGGTTGAAGCTCTGGAAGACGAAGCCGATCTCCGTCGCCCGGAGGTCCGTCAGCGCCCCGTCACCGAGCTTGGCGACGTCGCGCTCGCCGAGGTTCACCGACCCGGCACTCGGCCGGTCCAGCGCGCCCAGCATCTGCAGCAGCGTGGACTTCCCGCCGCCGGTCGGGCCCTGGATCGCGACGAGCTGCCCCTGGGGGATGGTCAGGTCCACGTTCGTCAGGGCGGTGACGGTGCGGTTCTTCTGCTTGTACGTCTTGCTGACGTTCGTCAGCTTGTACATCGGGACGGAGGCTCGGCTCGCCTCGCCGGCAGCGGGTGCGGTCTCGGTGGTGGTCACGGTTGCTCCTGTCGTCGGTTCCGATGGATCGGTTCTCGTTCGCGCGTCGGCCATCAGGCCACGCTCCGCAGGGCCTCGGCCGGACGGAGCCGCGATGCGCGCCAGCCGCCGAGGGCACCGGCGATGAGGCCGCCGAGGATCGCCAGTCCGATCGCCAGCAGGATGACCTCGACGGTCACGGGGGCGTGCAGGACGACGTCCGTGGTCGACGCGGTGCTCGCGCCGCCGCCGCCGAAGCCGCCGGCCGGAGCGCCGCCGGTCGTGCCGGAGCCCGCCGCGGCGGTCGCGGCACCACCCGGGAACCCGCCGGCGCCGCCGGTCCCGCCCGCCCCACGGCCCGTGGTCGAGGTGGCGCTCGCCGAGATCGTCGGGGAGATGACGTTGACCACGAGGATGCCGATCAGACCAGCTGCGGCACCGATCACGCCACCGATGAGGCCCTGGACGAGGGACTCCCCGGCGACCTGTCGGGTGATGCGGCCGTTCGACCAGCCGATCGCCTTGAGGGTGCCGAACTCACGGGTGCGTCGGGTGACCCCGGAGATCGTGAAGAGGATCGCGATGAGGAACGCCGCTGCGAGGACCAGGATCGAGAGCCACGTCCCGAGGTTCGAGACCAGGCTCGACGCGGTCGAGAGCGAGCCCGAGACGCTCGAGGCGAGGTCCGACTCGGTGGAGACCGTGGCGCTCGTGAGCTTCGCCTGCAGCGCGGTCTTGATGGTGCTGACGTCCGAGGACGACTGCGCGGACACGTAGATCGAGGTGACCTTGCCCTTGAGGTCCGCGAGGGTCTGGGCGGTGTCGAGCGGCACGTAGGTGTTCGAGCCGGTGGTCGATGCGGAACCGGTCGAGGCGACGATGCCGATCACGGTGAACTTGGTGCCACCGATCGAGAGGGTGTCACCGACGGCCTTCGACTCGCTCTTGGCGTACGACGAGTCGAGCACGACGACGTCCTTGCCGGCGTCGGAGGCCGTGAACGTCCGGCCCTTGGTGATCTCGGTGCTCGTCAGCGGCCCGACGGCGTCGCCGGAGACCGGGATGCCGGTCACGGTGAACGAGTCGACGTTGAAGGAACCGCCGCCGAAGCCGCCGCCGCCGGTGCCGCCGCTCGGCGGACCGTTCTGGGTGGAGGTCCCGGAGTCGGTGGAGCTGCCGCTGCCGCTGTCGCTCGAGCCCTGCTGCACCGAGCCGGAGAACGTGCTGTTCTCGAGGGTGAGGACCCCGGTCGCGGCCTTCACGCCCGCCGTGTTCGTGACGGTCGTCACGTTCGCCGCGGTGAGGGTGCTCGTGCCGCGTGTGACGGCGAGCTTCGACTGCGACAGGTTGGTGCTGCCCGAGGAGCCGGAAGCGCTCTGGTCGCCGAAGTCGAAGCTCGGGCGCCCGGTGCTCGACGACGTCGGCGTCTCGGTCTTCGAGACCGTGATGTCGGTGCCGACGCCGTACACGGACTGCAGCACGCTCGACTGTGCCGACTTCACACCGCTGGAGATCGAGGACACGATGACGACGAGGGCGATGGCGAGTGCCATGCCGATCGCGATGATGACGGTCTGCTTCTTGCGGTTCGTGAGTTCGCGCCTGAGGTAGGTCAGGAACATGGTTCTCCTCGGTGGTGGGCCGGCACACGGGTCACCGGCCGCGCATCGGGAGCGCGGCGGGGCCGACTGAGGAGAAGCTAGGCAGCGCTGTTATGGGCGCACCCTCGCGTCCCTATGAGCTCCCTAAGGGCCCGGGTCAGGACGCGTCGCCGTAGCTCCGGCGCAGGTGCTCGGCGTAGCCACCGGGGGTCCGTCCGTCGAAGCGTCCGCTCGTGACCACCGGCAGCTCCGTCGTCGCGTCGACGCGGAGCCCGAGGGCACGGGCGCGTTCGACGAGCCGGACGTCCTCGTGCTCCGGCACGGGGTCGAACCCGCCCAAGGCGACGTACGCCGTGGCGAGCACCCCGAGGTTGGCGCCGTGCACGTGGCCGAGGGCGGCCCCCGGCGGGTGCGCCGTCGTCCAGCGTGCGAGGAGGACCGGGTCGAGGTCGTCCGGGTCCGGCACCACGGCACCCACGAGCACGTGGACACCGGCGGTCAGGGCGTCGGCCTGCTGCACGAGCCAGCCCGGCGCGACGCGGGAGTCGGCGTCGGTGTGGGCGAGCCACCGGGTGCCCGGGTCCTGCTGGGGTGCGTGCTGGAGCGCCCGTGCGACACCGAGCGAACGTGCTCGTCCGACGCCGACGCGCGGCGTCTCGAGCACCTCGACCGGGTACTCGCGGGTGATCCGGGCGGTGTCGTCGGTGCAGCCGTCGAGGACCACGGTCACCCCGACCGCGACGTCGGGGCGTTCGGCACGGAGGCGCTCGGCGGCCACGAGGACGGCGTCGAGACAGTCGGCGATCCGGTCCTCCTCGTCGTGCGCGGGGACGACGACGTCGATGCGCTGACGGGCGCTCACCGGACGAGCCCCTCGGCGCGGGCGACCGCGACGACCCCCGGGCCGGGCAGGACGCTCAGCACGAAGTCCTCCTCGACGTGGCGCACGAGCGCCGGACGCGGCCACCGTTCGGCGAGGCGGGCGTCGACGGCGTCCCCGCTCGAGACCGCCTCGTCGTCGGGGTGCCGCCAGTGGCACGCCACGAGGACACCGTCGTCGGCGAGCGAGCCGAGGACGCGGTCGACGGTCCGGTCGAGGTCCGCGTCGGAGAGGTAGTAGCCGACCTCGGACAGCACGACGAGGTCCCACGTCCCCTCGGGCCAGTCATCCGGCAGCGCCGCCTGCAGGAAGCGGGCCAGCGGTGCGCGTGTACGAGCACGGTCGAGGGGCGCCGCGGCGATGTCGGTGCCGAGGACGTCGTCCGCGCGCTCGGTCAGCGCCGCCGTCAGGACACCGGTCGCGCAGCCGATCTCGAGCGCGGAGCGGTAGCGCTCGCGGGGGAGCGCGGCGAGCGTGACGGCACGCTTCCGGCGCTCGTACCAGGAGCCGTCGAAGTCCCACCCCTCCGGCTTCCGGGCGTAGTGCGCGTCGAACGACTCCCGTGACCGCGAGCTCGCCGGTGTCCGGACCGCGGTGCCGAAGAACCACTCGACGTCGCGGAGGTGGTGCGCCGCGTGCCGCTCGTCGACGATCGCCTCGTCACCCGGTGCCGGGGAGAGCGGCAGGACCTGCGAGCGGTACGCGGCGAGAGCGGCGCGCTTCCGGTCGAGGACGTCGTCGGACAGGGCGAGGGCGTGCGCCGTGTCCCACGGTGCCGCGGGGGCGTCCGGGCGGTCCCAGTGCCACGCCCAGATCGGGTAGGACACCAGGTCGACCTCCGGCCGTCCCGAGGCCACTGCCTCGGCGACCTCGCCGGCGACGCGGTGGTCGCGGTGCCCGTCCCCTTGCCACGGGGCGACGAGCAGCGTTCGGCCTCCGGAGGCCTCGGCCGTGGCGTCCAGCCGTGCGACGAGGGCGTCGCGGAGGGTCTCCGGCTGCTCGCGGAGTCCGACGTCCGGCACGCCGAGCGAGCCGGCCGTCACGTCCGGGTGCAGCGCCACCAGGGCGTCGCGGAACTCTCCGGCGCGGACCGCGGCGAGTTCGTCCGCCGTGGTGGTGGGGGAGTCCGGGTGCGACCCCTCGCCGAGCGTGACGAGGACGACGTGCACGGGGACCCCGGCGTCGGCTGCCGTGGCGATCAGTCCGCCGGCGCCGAGTGTCTCGTCGTCGGGGTGCGGCGCGACGACGACGACCGCGGCGACGTCGGCGAGGTCGACGGGGCGGGGCGTGACGGCGTCGAGGAATGGGGTCCAGGTCGCCGCGGGCGTCCCGGGTTCCCGGTGGTCGAAGCTCACCACGCGACACCGCCGCGCTCGAGGACCATCCGGCCGATGCGGGCGAGGTCCCGGTCGCCGTGGTCCTGCAGGACGTAGAGCTCGAGGTCGGCGGCCCGAGCCGCGACGGCGGCGTCGGAGGTCAGCGGTGCCGGGCCGAGCGCACCGATCACCCGTGTCCGCACGGCGTCGACGGCCCGGCGGACCCGGGAGCGGACGACCTGCGCGAGCAGCGCCCAGTCGACGTCGTCGGCGGAGGCGCCGGAGTCGGCGTCGATCCTGGCCGCGGCGTCCGCCAGCGCGTCCTCGGCGTCGGCGAGGTCCGCGACGACCGCCCCGAGCGCCACCCGGAGCAGTTCGGCGTCCGGACGTGCGGCGGCGTGGTCGCGGAGGACCCGGGCGAGCCCGACGGCGCCACCCCACCAGCACGCGGCGACACCGATCCCGCCCCAGGCGAAGCCCGGGCGCGTGAGGTACCAGCCGGGATCGCCGACCGGGGCCGCGCGGACCCCGTCGAAGTCCACCGGACCGCTCGGCACGTCCGGCATCCCGCGCGCCACCCAGGCGTCGTCGTGCGTGGTGACGCCGTCCTGCCGGAGGTCGACCGCGAACAGCTGCCGGCCGTCGCCGCGGTGCGCGGTGACCAGTGCGTGCGAGAGCGTCGACGCGAGCGAGCACCACGGCTTCGTCCCGTCGAGCACGACGGACCCGTCGCTGCCCGGGGTGGCCGTCAGCCGCGTCCCGGGCCCCTCCGCCGCGAACACGCCCCACGTCGACCCGTCCGGCACATCGATCCCGGCCTGGGCCAGGATCCCCAGCGCGTCGAGGTGCGGTTCGACGGTCCTGGCGAGCGCGACGTCGACCGCGGCGACGGCTGCGAGCGTCACGAACGCCCGCCCGGCCGTGCCCGCGGACAGGGGTGGGGTGATGGACGCGACCGCCCGCGCGACGGCGAGCCGGTCCGCCCGGGCCGCGCCGGGCCTCCCGGCGGTGTCCGTCAGTCGGCCGACGTCGACGGCGCGTGCGTCAGCGGGCCAGGCGGTGGATCGGATCATCCTGCCAACCTACGGATGCGACCCCGAGACGGCTGACCGTTCATCCACAGACCGCCGAGTGGGTCTCCACAGACCGCTCATAGGAAACTCTCGATACTCGAAGACGTGACCATCTCCCAGCCTGCAGCAGCTCCGCGCCTCACGCGTGCCGACGGTTCGCCGTTGCGCATCCTCGTCGTCGACGACGAGGCCAGCCTCACCGACCTCCTCTCGATGGCGCTCCGCTACGAGGGCTGGGACGTCACGAGCGCGAACGGCGGCCAGGACGCCCTCGCCAAGGCGCGCGAGTTCAAGCCGGACGCGATGGTGCTCGACGTGATGATGCCGGACCTCGACGGCCTGCAGGTCCTCAGCCGGCTGCGGCAGAACAACGACGACACCCCGGTGCTGTTCCTCACCGCGAAGGACTCCGTCGAGGACCGCGTCACCGGGCTCACCGCCGGCGGCGACGACTACGTCACCAAGCCGTTCTCCCTCGAAGAGGTCGTCGCGCGTCTCCGTGGCCTCATCCGCCGATCGCAGATCTCCGTCTCCGAGGCCGGTGACTCCCGCATCGTCGTCGGCGACCTGGTGCTCGACGAGGAGTCGTACGAGGTGTCCCGTTCCGGCCGCCCGATCGAGCTGACCGCCACCGAGTTCGAGCTGCTCCGCTTCCTGATGCGGAACCCGCGCCGCGTGCTGTCCAAGGCGCAGATCCTCGACCGCGTGTGGTCGTACGACTTCGGCGGCAAGTCCTCCGTCGTCGAGATCTACATCTCCTACCTGCGCAAGAAGATCGACGCCGGGGAGACCCCGATGATCCACACCGTGCGCGGTGTCGGGTACGTCATCAAGCCCACCTCCTGAGACCCTTCGTCCCATGACACTGCGCCGCCGGCTCGTCCTGAGCATCGTCGCCCTCGTCGTCGCCGTCAGCGCGGTGATCGGCGCGGGCAGCATCATCGCGCTCGCCTCGATCCAGACGGGCGCGATCGACCAGCAGCTCCAGACCGCGACGAAGCGTGCCACGAACAAGTTCGGGCAGGGGCAGACCTCCCAGCCCCCGGGTGACGACGTGCTCCGCCCGGCGGGACAGGCAGCCGGGACCCTGACCGCGTACTACTTCACCGGCGGTCGTGCCGGTGGCATCGTGATCGAGGACGACGGCTCGCCCTCGTCGCTCAGCGCCGACCAGCTGCAGCGCCTCGGGCAGGTCAAGGTCGGCATCGCCCCCGCGACCATCGACCTCGGCAGCACCGGGACCTACCGTGTCGCCGCCGTCCGCGTGGACAACGGGTACCTCGACGACGCCGTGCTGGTGGTCGGGCTGCCGATGTCGCCGGTCTACCAGAGCGTGTGGTCACTGCTCTGGGTGGTCATCTTCGTCGTCGGTGCCGCCCTCGTGGTCGCCTCCGTCGTCGCCGCGGTCGTCGTCCGGCGCTCCCTCCGCCCCCTCGAACGCGTCGCGGAGACCGCGTCCACGGTCGCGCGGATGCCGCTGGAACGCAGCGATGCCCTCGACGGCGTGCGCGTCCCCGACACCGATCCACGCACCGAGGTCGGCCGCGTCGGCGCCGCGTTCAACCGGATGCTCGGACACATCGGCGGCGCCATGCAGGCCAGGGAACGCTCCGAGCAGAAGGTCCGGCAGTTCGTCGCCGACGCCTCGCACGAGCTCCGCACGCCGCTGGCCTCGGTCCGCGGCTACGCCGAGCTCACCCGCCGGATGGGCGGCGACCTGCCGCCGGACGTCGTCTACGCGATGAGCCGCATCGAGTCCGAGTCCGTCCGGATGACGTCGATGGTCGAGGACCTGCTGCTCCTCGCCCGCCTCGACGAGGGCCGGGAGATCCAGTTCGACGACGTCGACCTGACCGGGCTGGTGTTCGACGCGGTGAACGACGCGCACGCGGCGTCGCCGGACCACGAGATCTCCGTCGACGTGCCCTCCACGCCGGTCGTCGTGCTGGGGGATGCCGCGCGGCTGCACCAGGTGATCGTGAACCTCGTCACCAACGCCAGGACGCACACCCCGGAGGGCACCCGCATCACGGTCGGCCTCACCCCCGTCGGTGAGGGCGTGGACCTCACCGTCCGGGACACCGGGCAGGGGATCGACCCCGAGTTCCTGCCGAAGCTGTTCGAGCGGTTCGCGCGGGCGGACAGCTCGCGGTCGCGGAGCGCCGGGTCGACGGGCCTCGGGCTCGCGATCGTCGACGCGGTCGTGCAGGCGCACGGCGGGTCCGTCGCGGTGGCGAGCGTGCCGGGGGACACCGTGTTCACGGTGCACCTGCCGGCTGCGCCGCCGGAGGGCGCCGACGGCGCCGCCGGCGCCGGCGGGGCCCCCGGGCCGCAGCGCGCGGAGGAGGTCGAAGCGCGCGGAGGAGGGCGGCAGGTCCGCCTGCCGACGCGCCAATCCACATTCCAGCGCGCGCGAGA